>MKUO01000027.1:182832-196237 GCA_001897855.1 Bacteroidetes bacterium 43-93 | reverse complement strand
GATCTGTTTTAGGCGTCACAGTCGGGTTGCCTTTGGTACTATCATCAAGATATAATTGTGTATCCCATTTGTAATAGTAAGTAACACCGGCCGGTGGCATGCCATGCAGGTTCATCACCACAGAGTTGTTAGGACAAGTTACAGTGTCCGGGAACGGTGTGAAATTAAGACCCGGCAGTATACCTACGTGTACAGAATCGCTATGGTTAGGACAGAAGTCAGTACCATGAGATGTTACCAGGTACGTTGTAGGCTGTATGGTCGTAGATACAGGATTCGCACACAATGTACAGTTCAGCTGTGTAATGGGACCTCCCCTTACTACAGACCATTCGTAATCTGAACCACCAGTTACACTCAGGAAAGCAGTTTCACCAAAGCAAACTGAAGTATCAGGAGAAACCGAAATCGGGCCCCATATATATATAGGGAAGCTTTGCGGATAGTATAGCATGATGCCCGGGGGCTTACATGTAGAGTCTTTGGCCGTTACGATGAAAGTTGTTTTGCCTACTTGTGTTGGTATCCAATGGAAATGGCCATGCACAGAATCAGTCTTCAAGTTGGTATATGTAACTGTAGCAGTAGATAATTTATAAATATGGTTATCTTCCGCAGTCATCACCGCATCCGTATCTTTTGCTTTAATATAGAAGTCAAAGTCTAACGGTTGTCCAAGACATCCGTTCACAACACCATTTATAAGTTTACCACCACTAACAGAATTAACAGGCTGTACAAAGTCTGGGGCTTTAGTACTACATTGAAGTACCTGCACCTGTATATCACGCATGATGTAACCTTTCAGGCGGCCTTTATAAGGACTTGCAGGATCCACACTGTATTCACTCACTTTAGTAGTAACAGTACTTGGGCCAATTTGTGAAGCTATAAATGTCATTTGACCAGTTACACCATCAAGACTGAACGTGCTATTTGTTTGCAGAGGGTTATTAGTGATATTAAACGCCGGGGAAGCAGTCTGCCATGTAGTAGGTGTTGGCGGACCACTGCAAGGGCCATCTAAAGGACGTATCATTTCACTGAACAATGAGTCACCATCTGGGTCTAATGCACCGTTGTTATAAGAGAAAGGCTGATTGACACACACATAGGACACCGGCTTTACCGAGAAAAACGGAGAGGAGTTACCTTCAAAGCGTGAATTGTCAAAGGTGGTTTCTACATAGAGGTTACCCCCGAATATGTTATTACTACTATTCCGGGCACTGATGGACACCGAAAAAGTCCAGTGATCACAT
Organism: Bacteroidetes bacterium 43-93; assembly: GCA_001897855.1. Classification (GTDB taxonomy): domain Bacteria; phylum Bacteroidota; class Bacteroidia; order Chitinophagales; family Chitinophagaceae; genus Polluticoccus. Next base: position 194,975 of record MKUO01000027.1, on the reverse strand, counting down.
TTACCCGGGGCCGTCCATAAATAGTAATACCACCATTCCCGGTAACCAGGGATTGAGGAATTAGGGTCGTCGCAGGTATTTTTATACTGCGAACAACCGGCAGACACAGGATCCCCGTTGGTATAACCTCCGGGAAGCGGGCCGGTCCATTTGTTCATAGTATAGTTATTTGTACCGGAAAACGCGGCACATGTGCCTTTAACGCAAAGATTTTCCGTTGTGCCTTCCTGGATACCGGTACAATCGCGGTAAAATTTCCAATAGATACGATAGGTGGAGTCACTGATCCACTCGTAGATAATTTCTCCACCCGCAGCGTGCGATGCCCTCGCTTTGGAAGGGGCCAACGCAAAACTGGCTATTGCGATGAAGAAAAGGAGAAATGAGTGTAACTTTCTCATATTGCGGCGTTATTTTGAAACGTTTGTTACTAAATACAAGTTTGTAAAATACTAATTTATTTTTTTCTGAATCAAGGTTTTTTACAACAAACTTTTATAATGACAATATGTTTAACCATCAATTAAAGCACTGTAAATAATCTTCACTCAGATATAAAAGACATTAATTGGATTTTAATGGTTGGGGAATTTTCCAAAATTTTGTGACAATATTTGACAAATAATTCATATCCAGTTCTTTCATACATTTAAAATGCCCTTTTGGACATCTATTATACCCGATTTTACTGCAAGGATGACATCTTAACTGCTGGTTTTCCATAAAAACAGATAGGGGTTCGGGCCTAGACCGGATATTGTTAGTTCCATAATAGGGAAACATGCCCATTTCGGGCGATGTATTACCCCATAAAGAAACAATAGGCTTATGGTAGGCAGCAGCCATGTGCATCAACCCTGTATCATTGGATACAATTACCCTGGCGTGACGTACCAGCCACGCCGATTCATTTAAATTGAACTTGCCGCAGGAGTTATATACCCGCATCCCGAACCCTTCCGCGATCTTATTACCATCATCCCGGTCTTCAGGGCCGCCTAATAGTATTACCGGGTAAGGCATTTTTTCTATAAATGACCGCCACTGTTCTATAGGCAGCTTTTTTGTATTCATAGACCCACCGATAACACAGCCTACGTACCCTGCCCAATGGCTCATGGGAATATCATTATTCTTCAGGTTGGCCGATTCAGGGATAAAATGATCCAGGCCTTTGCCATCATTCTTTACCCCCAGCCATTTTACTGTCTCGAAATATCGCTCTACAATGCTGGCATCAGGCATTTTATTTATTTTCAGGTTTACCAGCAGCCATTTTTGAATGTTTAGTTTCGGGAAGGAGGCACTCTCTGCCTTCAAAGCCTTTTTTACCTTAAGCGTGCGGAGGTTGTGATGCAGATCTACTACAAAATGGAACTTTTCCTTCTTTAACTCCTCTATTGTTTTATCCAGATCATCTTCCAGGCAATGTATCTTATCTATATAAGGATTAGATGCCAGTACTGATTTAAAAGAAGATTTGGTGAGATAATGCAATTCTACGCCCGGTATCTGTTCCTTAACACAACGGACCACCGGGGTAGTAAGCACAATATCGCCAATAGAAGAAAAACGAACAATAAGCACCTTCATAAGGGCAACCTACAAAAAGAGTTGTATAATGAAATGTATAGTTTTAAATAATTGTATCCGGTGTTACTGCCGTACGTATTTTAATTCGCACCAGGCTTTTTCTTCTATAACACCCAATACCCTCCTTGCCCCACCGGTAACCGCCAGTATTGCATTGTAATATTGCTTGGTATCGGGTATAGGGCCGATGACTTTTACGAACACATATTTATCGGTGCCGGGATTATATACCTTAACGATCGTACCCTTTGACAGCGTATTGCTCAATGCAAAAAACATTTTGGTCGATTTGATCTTGCCCGGCATATCGTAGAATACTACGGTACCCTTTTCCTCACTAACATTTTGCTCGTTATTGGTTTGCTGCATATACATCTTACCTACAGGCCCCAGGGTATCTGCCCAAATGGTGTCTTGTAACAGGTAAGTGAGCGTAGTACCATCGGGCTGTTTTACATCTTTGCGCGCAAGAACGATCTTGTACTTTGCATTGCTATCCAGTTGAGTGATCTTAGGGGCTTTGGGAACTTCAACCTTAGGCGCTGTTACCAGTGGTTTCTTTTCCATGGCGGTGATAGCGCCATCGTTTGATGAAGGCACCTGTGTAGCATCGTACATGACCCATCCTACCTTCAGCTTCTGCCCGGGCGATACATTATTATCGTCCATATTATTGAGGTCTTGAATATCCTTCTGCGATACGCCGGTACGTCGGCTGATGCGCGAAAGGTTGTCATCGTCACCTGCTTTGTAGTAGATAGCCCTGGCCTCTCCCGATGATTGGGGAGCATGATTCATATAATTATAAGCGCCCAACGGGATCAATACGATACTGCCTTCTGTAAGCGCAGACTGGTAGCCGAGATTATTAGCACCGGTAAGTATTGCGGGAGGCACGTGATAGCGGCGGGATAGCAGGAAAACCGTTTCCCCTTTTTGTACATGGTGTTCTATCATCCATTTATCGTTGTGCACCACCAGCGGTAATCCTTTACCCTGGGCGAATGCAGCAACCGAGTAAAAACATAGCAGGTAAGCAAGTAGTAGTCGGCGCATATTATCTATGAAATTACAATGTTATTCCCAATCGGCATCCGGTATCTCCATACGGATACGCCAGTGTTTGGGTAAATAATTGTTAAACCTGTTTCCCAACGATTTGATCCATCCTAATCCCAAACCGTTATACGTTAGTAAAAACCAACCTTTGTTTTGCGTGGGCAGATCGAAATCTTCCTTGCGGAGAAATTTAAGGGCCTGCTCTTTACTGAGCGCTATAGAGGGTAACGATGCAGACCGATCAATACTCAGTGCCACATCGTGCGCAGGCAGCCATTCCTTTGCAGTAGGCATGCCTAATTGTATTCCTGTTTTCCTAAGATAAACTTTTCCCTGTAATTGATGCCAGTCGGCCTCATGCAGCGGGTTGATAGCGTGGTAGTTTTCTCTATCTGCCTGCAGGCAAAGAAAATCCTGCGATAATAAATAACTGCTTTGCTGATGTGCTTTCTTATCGTGCAGGGCCTTGTATCGCACGGGTTTCATAGCATCGGCTACAGATGTCTTGCGCAAGGCTGCGATAAAGAAGCCTTCGCCTTTTACTTTATCAGGGCTGAATCGATATCCATATAATCCTTTACTGCTGCCTGTCTCTACTACACCCCACTCTGCCTGCGTAGCTACTTTAATACCTGTTGCATGCAGTTCGGCAGCCAGCCAATCTAGTATCTGCTCATCTTCCTGCGGACTGTAAGAGCAGGTGGCGTATATCAATATTCCGTCTTCTTTAAGTGCCGGCCATACATCTGCGAGTATGCGTTGCTGCCGCTGGCTGCAGAGTTGCACATTTGCTTCGCTCCATTCATCCAATGCACGGGCATCTTTGCGAAACAAACCTGAACCACTGCACGGTGCATCTACCACTATTACATCGAAATAGCCGGTAAGGCGTGCAAGATCGCGGGGATCGTTGCTGGTGACCCATGTATTCATATAGCCCCAGCGCGTCATATTTTCCTCGAGTATGGATGCACGTGTGCGGATGACCTCGTTAGATATTAATAAACTATCCGGGCCGAGGAACGATGCCAGCAGCGTGCTCTTGCCGCCGGGTGCCGCGCAAAGATCGAGGACGCGGAGGTTGTTATTATCTGTAACTGTTTGCTTCAACACCTGCTGCAGGAACATAGATGATGCCTCCTGTACATAGTAGGCACCTGCATGATATAAAGGATCGAGCGTAAAGACGGGACGCTCAGTAAGATACCGGCCTTCGCTGCACCAGGGCACTTGCTCATTGATTGCAAATGCTTCTGAATGCTTAACAGGATGCATGCGCACAGACGTTACAGAAGGCTGCTGATGCGCTGCTAGAAAGGCTTCTTCATTGAAGTCCTTTACCTGTTGCAGGTCTTTTAATAGCAGCGGCGGAAGGTTCATAATTATAAAGCTAAACTCAAATTGATGTTCTTACTAATTTCAAAATATTCGAGGTTCTCTATATCGGGCAGTTGCGCAGCAATCCTATTATCGCATGCCAGTATAGGATTGTCAACATCTTCAAAGCTCATTAAACACCATTGCCTGTTGACGGGGAATAAATAATTACAATAGTCTAAGCCCATTTCATCTACAAAACTCATATAATCGTCACTATCACAGATGGTATTCTTCTGAGCATATTTCACCGATGCGGGATAACGATAAGCATCTTGTATATATAAATTACATTCATCATCCACAAGCGACTTCACAAGTCTTTCAAAACTAGTGCGGCTCTTAGCTGGCAAGGATGCGACTCCCGGTGTAGTCTTTATCTCCCTTACTGTATCCTTTGAATATTCTACGTTGAAAATCAACGCCAGCTCCCTGATACCAACCGGGCGATAAAGAGTTTCGCGATTATAGTTAAGAAACAGACCAAATTGCCTTTCTATCGCATGCCTTTTATTCAAGCTATCGATCTGTTCCCTATCCTCAGGATATTCATCAAAAGGGAAACCATCAATGATGCCATAATTCTGCTCGATGATAAAATACTTATCGAACACCGGTGGCAATATAGAGGATAGTGTTAAAGAACGATTGGGTATTCTGTCCTTAAAAAAATCCTCTAACCAAGCATAGGCATCATCCATGTTCACGTTCTTTCTAATACACCCCCACGTATGTTTGCGGTGTGATCGCTTTTAGTTCTTTCTTCACTGCGGCGCTTACCTTCAGGCCATCTATGAATGCGTGCATGGTTTGTTTATTGATGCCACCTTTGCCACGTGTTAAAGCCTTCAATGCTTCGTAAGGCTGCGGGTAGTTCTCGCGGCGCAGGATGGTTTGTATAGCCTCGGCAACTACCGCCCAGTTATTTTCCAGGTCGGCATTGAGTTTTTCTTTATTCAGCACCAGCTTGCCCAGACCTTTTTCAAGCGAGCGGAGTGCGAGGAAGCTATGCGCCATAGGCACACCTACATTGCGCAACACAGTGCTATCCGTAAGATCGCGCTGCAGGCGGCTGACAGGTAGCTTGGCGCTGAGGTGCTCATATATAGCATTGGCAATACCCAGGTTGCCTTCTGCATTTTCAAAATCTATCGGGTTCACCTTATGCGGCATGGCGCTGCTGCCTACTTCTCCTTCCTTCACTTTTTGCTTGAAGTAGTCCATAGAAATATAGCTCCATACATCGCGGGCGAAATCTATCAGTATCGTATTGATGCGTTTCAAAGCATCGAACTGGGCTGCGAGGTTATCGTAATGTTCTATCTGCGTAGTGTATTGCATACGCTCCAGCCCGAGGCGGTTATTTACAAAGTCGTTGCCGAATTTCACCCAGTCGGTCTTAGGGAAGGTAACCTTGTGTGCATTGAAGTTGCCGGTAGCACCGCCAAACTTAGCGGCAAAAGGCACATGGCTTAGTTGCTGTACCTGCCCCTCTAGGCGCTCTACAAATACCATCCATTCCTTGCCCAGCGTGGTAGGCGATGCGGGCTGGCCGTGTGTGCGTGCCAGCATCGGTATGCCCTTCCAGTCCTTTGTCATTTTGCGCAGGTGCAGGATGATGTTCTGCAACGCAGGCAGGTATTGCTCTTCCAGCGCTTCTTTCCATAGCAGCGGGGTGGCGGTGTTGTTCACATCCTGGCTGGTGAGGCCAAAGTGTACCCATTCTACAGCATCGCCGGCACCCATAGCCTTGAGCTTATCCTTCAGGAAATATTCTACAGCCTTTACATCGTGGTTGGTGGTACGCTCCGTGAGCTTTATCTGCTGGGCATCGTCCTCGGTGAAATCCTGGTAGATGGCGCGCAGCTTTGCTGGCTTAACGCCTGCAGGCAGCTTGAATATCTTTTTCTCGGCCAGGAAGAGGAAATATTCTACCTCTACCCGAACACGGTAGCGGATAAGGCCAAATTCAGAAAAATAAGGAGCAAGCGGAGCCAGCTGGCTGCGGTAGCGGCCATCAACGGGGCTGATGGCGGTTAAGGCTGTTAATTCCATGGCGCAAAAGTAGTTTAAAAGTCAAAATTCAAAATTCAAAATTCAAAAGTGGGGATGCGCGAGGCATCCAGGGGAAGTCGAAATTCAAAAAGGCAAAAAGTGGGATGTGGGTGAGAAAAGCCGAAAATGACGTGTTTGCTAACCAAGGTTAGCAATATTGCTAACGGATTGCTACCTGTTTTGCTAACCGGGGTTAACAATTTTGCGGGTAAACAGGGGCATAATGCTAACCTTTGCTAACGTTTGTTATCTTTTGCTAACCTTTGCTAACCTTTTTTGAAAGTTGACCGTTTTTTGTGTCGCCTGACGAGAAACCGGAAAGAAAATTCCTGCAATGCAGGATGGTGAAAATACTGTTTCATAATAGCGTTTATTGGTACTGCAAAAATACGACTAATACGCTCTGCCAACAAAAAAAATTAAAGCTTGTATTGCACACCGAAGACAATGGCAGCCGCGCGCGTTTTCGCATTATCTACACCCACTATGGTGGGAATCTTAACAGTATTGAACATGCCGATATTATCGCGCAGCTCCAGCGAGGCCAGGAAACGTTTATAAACAGGCAACATAATACCGGCACTGAAAGAAAGTCCGCAATCGAAATTATAATCATTAGCACGGCTATCGAACATTACCATTGGCTTGATATTGGCACCTTTGATGATGTCCGTACGGCTAACGAGATAGGCACCATACACACCGGCACCGGCATAGTACCTCACCTTTTTGCCGATGCTGTATTGCAACTGCAAAGGCAGCGAGAGATAATCGTAACGGAGACGTGGTGTTACCTGCCCCGAACTAGTGCCCATGCTATCAAGTATCACGATAACATCAGGCTCCTTAGCTCCTTTGCGCTCGTACGATAAACCGGTTCGTACAGACCAGTGTTTACCAAACGCATACTGCATCGTAGCCCCTGCCTGCCAACCCTGGTTGCTCTTCAATTGCCGCAAGATAGCGCTGCCACGCAAGGTTACCAGGCCGGGGCCACCTGCTACACCAATGATAAATTTATGCGCCGGCTTACCAATAGCAGCATACTGTATGCATAAAAGCACCATGCAGAACAATGCTGCTTTTTTTACCGATGAAGGTATTTTGATCATCATGAAAACGCTATGGATCTATTATAATTTACTGCGCTTGCCAAAAGAATAGCTGAGCACTATCGATGCATTGATAAGACGCTGGCTATGCTTCATATAATAAGGGTAGGGTTGTCCCGTAGTCTCGTTCTTAATAAGGCCCTGGTACACTGCAGAAGGTGTGCGACTGAGCTGCAGGGAACCCATAACCCCAATACCCAGGCGCGGCAGGTAACGGCTGGGATGATAATTGAACCCAAGATCAATATTGGGCATAAAGCTGGCTTCGGTCTGATTGGAAGAATCGCGTATCTCGCCGCTGATCAGGTCTGTGTTATTAACATTACGTGGAAAATCGCTGCTCACAGATACCATAGCAGAAGATACCATAAATACCCCCAGCGAAAGGCCTCCATATACCTCGGCCTTTTGCCCCCGGCCTAATGAAAGCTCCCTGCCTATATGCAAGGGGACGGTAATGGCTTCGTAATGCTTTTCCCAACTCATAGGATCGGGCTTATCAAAAACTGCGGTTATTTGGTTGAGTCCGTTGACCACGGTTTTGGACTGCTGATAGCGAATACCTGTTTTGAAAAAAAGCTTATCGCTAAGTGCGAACTTATTGGTGAGCTCAAAGCCAAGGTTGCACTTGCGATTGATGACCTCAAATGCGCCCGACTGTACCTGTGTATTATTAACGGTAACCGTGCGGCTGCCCAGCAATGAAAGCGTGGGGCGGATCTTTGCATCAGCAAAATGGCTTAGGCCGGTAAACAGTGTTAACATCAAACAGAGCTTTCTCATTGTCGGGGACTAATTTAGACAGTTAAAACGATGAGGGTGAAGGAATTATTATCTTCAGTTTAAAAATCTGGAACAACCATGAAAGGATTCTGCATTAAAACTGCTGATGAACTTACTATACGCTTTGCTCTAAATTCAAAAATAAAAAGTCAAAAATCAAAAAAGTGTTTTTAGATAATATACTGGCAGCATCGTATAAAACCTATGGAAGATATAAATACGAAACACCGTATTTCAGCTCTGTTATTTACTTGTCTGCATGCCTTATGATAAACACAGGTAATGCTCTATACGCATGTAAATTAATTTGGGGTATCGACTTGTTTATTTCTACAACTGTGTGGCTTACAGGTTGTGCTGTACTGACGATATCGATGTTTAGATATTATGACAAAGCGAGGGTTGCAAACATCCTTGCGAAATATGAAACGAAATCTAAACGAGCGAAACTTATGTGGGGGATCTTTGCCTTTTCGCTGATGGCATTTCCTGTATTTATCATTTTCTTTGTTTTCTAAAATCACTACAACCATGAAAGGATTCTGCATTAAAACTACGGGCGGACAAACCATACGATTTGCATACTATACTGCCGATGCACCGGTGACCTGCGAGGCATTTGCTGCTACTCTGCCCTTTACGCGGACGTTTATGCATGCAAGGGTATCAGGACAGGAAATATGGATAGATGATGCACCGGAGCTGTATATTATACAGGAGAATGCTTCTGTGTTTGTAGCTGCGGGCGAGGTTTCTATAGGCCCAATGAAACCGGCACGTAACAAGGTGTGCAAATGCATGGGCATTGTATATGGCGAAGGGCACTTCCTTGATTGCAGCAATATATTTGCTAAGGTGCTGGATGAGGACCTGCCTGCATTAAAAACCCTTGGCGAACAGATATGGAAACAGGGTGTGCAGGTGTTGGTGTTTGAGAGGTGGGGATGAGGTTCAGTTGGCGGTGGGCAGTTTGCAGTGAGCAATTAGCATTAGGGCAATACAAGCAAATAACTTGCTATTTATCAACCCATAATTACTACCAGATAAAATGCTTTACTATATTTGAACATAGAATTGACATTATGAAAACTACTACTTTCCTCTTACTACTTATTTTATTGTGTACCAATCAATCTTATTCACAAGCTCCCTATTTATTTAGTGATTACCCTATCAATGATCCGGGTGTTATACAGGATTCTGATCCAAAAAATTTTTGTGTTTATAATAACCGGCTTTTTTTCTGTGCCTATGGAGGTAGGTATGGGGACGAACTATGGTCCACTGATGGTACTACTGCAGGCACCTGTATGGTTAAAGACATCAATGTCAATGGCCCAGGTTCTTACGGTTTTGGCAGTTTACCCGCAGGCTTTACAGAAATAAATGGCAAACTTATTTTCTCTGCTAATTCAGACTCGACAGGGAGGGAATTATGGATAACTGACGGTACAACCGCAGGTACTTATTTGCTCAAGGATATTTATGCGGGTATCGGTCATTCAAATCCAAATAACTATACAAAATTGGGTAACAAAATAATATTTACAGCCCAGACTGTTTCTACCGGCACCGAGCTTTGGGTAACTGATGGGACTACAAATGGCACACAATTACTAAAAGATATCTACAGCGGTGCACAAAGTTCCTCTGCCTCATTCTTTACATCGCTTAACGGCAAAGTTTACTTCCAGGCAAATGATGGCATAAACGGTGCAGAGTTATGGGCCACAGATGGCACTGCGAGCGGCACCAAAATGCTATTAGATATATCTACCGGACCTGGATCTTCAAGCCCATCGTCATTAACGGAACTTTCAGGCAAAATATATTTCTATGCTGCTACTATGCAATATGGTTCTGAGTTGTGGATTAGCGACGGCACCCCTAGTGGCACCCATATTGTGAAAGATATTTACCCCGGCTATAAGAGTAGCTTAGAGTCTATTTCCGTTAACCCATTACCAACCAAATTAGCAGTGTTAAATAGCAGACTTTATTTTTCGGCTTTGGATTCTGCACATGGTTACGAGCTATGGTGCAGTGATGGTACAGACACAGGCACCTACATGGTGAAAGATATAAACCCAGGGGCAGGCAACTCCTATTCTGTAAATCAATACATTGTCTATAAAGGCAAATTATTCTTTAGTGCCTTTGACGACACGTATGGCAAGGAATTATGGGTCACGGATGGTACTGCTACAGGCACTCAGCTTGTCACGGACCTGGTGCCGGGAATAACAGGTTCAGTCCCTTCCTGCTTTGCTATATACCAAAATCTTTTGTTTTACAAGGCAAGACAATCAATAACCGATCAATTTGATTTTCAAATGGTGCAAACCGATGGAACCGCAACTGGCACTAAGGTAATAACCTACCCAACGATTGCGCGATCAAGGCCACTGGAAAATACATGGGAGTTCATCGTCTATGATTCAACTTTATATTTTGGAGCATCTTATGATAACCATGGCAATGAACTATGGTCACTAAAAGATACAACGGGAATATACAGGCCGACACCTAGTATAAGTAGTGATATCTACTTTTCAGCTTACCCAAATCCAAGCATGGGTTCTATTTATCTCGAAAGCAATGATTCAAATTTTATCGGAAGCATGATACAAGTATATGACATTGAGGGCAAAAAAATATATGACCATGTTCCTGATGCATTAAAAACAAAAATTGATATATCTGGTTTGCACCAGGGACATTACTTCATAAAGTTGCGTATGAATAGTAAATTATACACTAAGGAGGTAATCTTAAATCCAGGATATTAATGGCCGTGTCGACATTATTACCGCAGTGAAATATTCAACTGTGCTATTACCTTACCACTTCGTTAAATTATCAACTATTTAACTACAGTTTTCAGTAGTCCGTTCGCGGTTACAATTGGGAATTAGCATGCTCTTGCGGTTGTGGGTTTGCTATCGCAATGGTGGATTGCGGGTCGTGCCCGCAATGACATGGTGGGGAAATTCTGTGTTGCGTGCAACCACCTCCCCCTCGTTTCGCTCGGGTACTCCTCCTATAAACAGGAGGAGAAAGGTAGGGAGTTAACAGTAGGCGGTTTACAGTGAGCAGTTTACAGTGGGCAATTGGCATGCTCTTGTGATTGTGGGTTTGCTGCCGCAAGAGTAGATTGCGGGTCGGGCCCGCAATGACATGGTGGGGAAATCCTAAATGCTAATTTCTAAATTATAATTACCGCATTCGAACACTTCCCTTGTGGTCTTGAGATTGCTTCGTTCCTCGCAATGGCAGGTTGGAGGGACCGCATTGGCACATATCGAATTGTCACATTGCCGAATTGTCGAATTATCGTTATATTTATGATATGAAAGCCCTGCCCCTTATATTAGTCACTATCATTAGTATTAGCCTCCTATCTTGCAAGAAGAAACAAACAACGGAAACTAATACCGTCACGCCAACACAGATAACCATCACGGGTAATCCGTACATCTACGATACGCTTCATTTTGTGGCGGGTAATACAGAAGGGCATCCTGTGTATTGGCTGATGAATGATGGCGCCTACCTGGAGGGCAGCGATGTTAGCCATGTTTTTGGATTAAAGGCTACATTCCCGGTGAGCCTTAAATACAAGGATAATTACAAACAGGGTGTAGATACAAATATCACCATTAGCATAGGTACCCAAAGAATGAACGGCAGGTATCATTGGTATGTGAGTTATACCAAAGATTCGCTGGGACACGATACTGCATGGAAGACGGAGGAATATGCGCGTATAGAAAATGTTGGTGACAGTGCATTATGGTTTATACCGGATAGTGGCTTCGATAAAGAATTGTACACGTATAGTAGGCTAAATAAAGACACCCTGGAGTTTACACCGTATTATTCTCATTTTTCGATGTTGTATTACAGTCCGGCTGACCGTGATATAAGGGTACGCAGCGTAGGCATACAATATAAACCACATGGCGCCACGCCGGAGGTAACAACGATAGCTGAGTATAGGTTGCATCCGTGAGTTTCTGTGGGCGGTTTGCGGTAGATCATGTGTGGCGTCTTACCACCTCCCCCTCGTTTCACTCGGGTACTCCTCCTAAGAACAGGAGGAGAGAAGCGTGGGCAGTTTGCAGTAGGCAGTTTGCAATTGGCAATTGGCATGCTCTTGTGGTT
>MKUO01000027.1:0-182703 GCA_001897855.1 Bacteroidetes bacterium 43-93 | reverse complement strand
AGTTTGCAGTAGGCAGTTTGCAATTGGCAATTGGCATGCTCTTGTGGTTGTGGGTTTGCTGTCGCAACGGTAGATTGCGGGTCAGGCCCGCAATGACATGGTGGAGGACCGCATTACCGAATTGTCACATTGCCCAATTATCGCATTACCGAATTGTCGAATTGCCACATTGTCGAATTGCCGCAATACCGAATTATCGAATTGCCGCATTACCTGATGATGGTCAATATTGGATGTGATGGGTATCATTGATACACTCTGTCGGCTCCGGTTTCTTTGTATTAGTTTAGAAGCATGGGAGCATTCAATTTATGGAAAATGCTGGCGGGTGTGGCCATCTTCCTGCTGGGGATGAATTTCCTGGAAGATGGGATCAAAGCGCTATCGGGCAGGCGGTTCAAGCTGTTCCTAAAAGAACATACGTCGCGCAAGATAATGGCTATAGTTGTGGGGGCATTGATCACCGGCCTGCTGCAGGGCAGCTCTATCGTGAACCTGATGGTGCTGGGCTTTGTAGGCGCGGGGGTAATTGGTATGGAGAATGCGCTGGCCATTATACTGGGGGCTAACCTCGGCAGCACATTTGATACATGGGCGGTAGCTACTTTGGGATTTAAGGTGAATATGGAAGTCTATTCATTACCTGTTTTAGGGTTCTCCGGCATTGCGATGGCGCTGCTTCAAAAAAACAGCAAGACGTATAACTGGAGCATGTTTTTACTGGGCCTGTCCCTGCTCTTTACAGGGCTGGAATATATGAAGGCCAGCACACTTGCCGCTATCCAAACGTTTGACCTGGCACAACTGAATAACTATCCCCTCATCCTGTTCCTGTTAGCCGGCCTGGTGATCACCGCGCTGATACAATCGAGCTTCGCGACGGCTGCAATCGTGCTGAGCGCCCTGAACGCGGGCATACTCGACCTCTACTCCGGCACTGCAATAGTACTGGGCGCAGAGGCGGGCACTACAATAAAATTGCTGATAGCATCGGTGGGTAATTCGCCTGTGAAGAAACGTGTTGCTATGGGTAATTTTTTGTTCAACGTGATCACTATCCTGCTGTTCTTCTTCTTCATCAGGCAGGTAGATGATATTATCACCGATACGATGGGTATTAAAGATCGGCTGATTGCGCTGGCAAGTTTCCAGACATTGGTAAACCTGGTATCTATTTTCATGTTTTACCCGCTGCTACCTGTATTTGGCAAATTCCTCGATAGGCGATTTACAGACAACCATTACATGACGGCTTATATCCATACCGTTGCGCCGGATGATTTTGATGCTGCGGAACCTGCGCTGGAAAAAGAAACAAGGCGGTTCATCAAACTGGTTATAGGGTTTTGTAGAAAGATATTTGACGGCGGGGAAGAAGCCAATAACGAGGCGGAAGAAAAATTTGCGACGCAGGCGATACAGGAACAGTACGAATACATAAAACATCTGCATGGCGATATATATGCCTACTATATATCGCTGGGAGATGTGCAACTGCAGCCGGAAGAATCGAAGAAGCTGGATAATATCATCTCATCTGTGAGGAATGGCATGTATGCAGCCAAGAGCATCAAGGATGCGATACATGATATTGAGCAGTTGCGCAATTCTTCTCACGACGAGAAGTACAACATCTACCAAAGTAACCGGAAAGAATGCCTGGATTTTTGCAGTAAAATAGCAGGCATTCTTAACGACAACAAAGCCAATAGTTTTAATCAACTGGTAGCCATCTATAAATCTATACAGGATGCGTATGAAGAGTCTATGAAGTTCATGTATAAAGAGGCGAGCTTTGCCAACTTATCGGAGGTAGAAGTATCGACGATCATCAACTTCAACAGGGAAATGTTCTCTTATTATAAGTCGGTGATATTCTCTGTAAAGAACCTGTTGCTGACACCCGAGCAACTGAATTATTTTGATGAACTGCCGGGGTTTATAAATTAGCTATTAGTTTTCTTCCTGCCCATGAAACGTATCACAGCGCTCATGCCGCCGTGAAAATTTCCTTCCCATATTTCCAGCTCCTGTTCCTGTAGTTCCAGTATCTCGAAGTCGCTGAAGTATTCTTTGATCTCTTCTACAGAGAAAAGCATAGCCTCGTCCCTCGGGCCACCGGCTTTAGAGTTAACGGTATTGTATTGCAGGTGCCGTTTGCTATAGGCCTCGAATATAACGATACCACCGGGTTTTAAGAATGTAGCCAGTTGCTTATGGTTGGCTGCTTTGTTATCGCCGGAAAAGAAGGCGTAGATCAGCGCCATGGCATCGAATTCGCCGGGCTGATAATTTACGGCCGGCATCTCCGCAAGATCGTAATGAATGGTGACACCTTTCTTTGCAGCCAGTAACTCTGCTTTACGCTTGCCTTCCGCACTCTGATCGAAGCTATATACATCCCAACCCAATGTAGCGGCATATACACCATTGCGGCCTTCGCCATCTGCGGGAAATAATATTTTACCGGGAGTAAGGCCGGAGAGCTTTTCTACGAGATAGCCATTGGGCATTTCTCCATAGGCGTATTCATCTGTCTTATAGCGTTCGTCCCAGAATTTTGCGTCCATTGTGTGTGTTTTATTAAAGGTAAGAACTGATTGTTTATTTTAAATTCTTACCGGCCCAATCAACGAAACGTTTTTCGCTGACTGCCGAAGCAACAGCCGGGCATCTTCCTGACTTTTAGCTAACATAAACTTTACAATGTGTTTACAGTACCGACATATACAAGAGTGAACTTCGTCCTATTAAATATAGAGAACATGAAAACGAACTGGAATTACATAGCAGCGTATAAAGAAGAAGTAGAGGCACTGGTGGCGCAGCAACTGGAAGACCTGGAACCGGAAACCGAGGCTCAACCGATGACCGAGAAGCTGAAGCATACTTTTATCATCTACACTAGCCTGTCAGAATCTTACCTGACACAAGTAGTGGCAGCAAGAGCTTAGTCATTTTACCGTTTATTCCCTTTAATTAATACATCCGCCGAAGGCGGCATGGATTCTATTTATTGAAATTTCTGCAATTGTCGTAATTACCCCTTAATCAGCCGTCTTTGCACCCGAACCTTTCCGCAAACGCGCCGCATCTTTGTGTTGTAAACAACAGACTCATACACACTAAAACAACTGCAAGATGCGTAAACTAAGATTACAAGTACAAATGACCATTGACGGATTTGTATGTGGCCCTAACGGCGAACTGGATTGGATGACCGGTGCTATGGATGAAAAAGTACTGGCATTGATGAACGAGCTAACCGACAGCAGCGATACCATACTGATGGGCCGGAAAATGACGGAAGGCTTTGTCAACTACTGGGAAAATATCGTAGATAACCACCCGGAAAGTCCGGAATATGAATTTGCAAAGAAAATGGTAGATATACCCAAGGTAGTATTCAGCAAAAAACAGAGCAGCATGCCGGGCAGGAATGTACGTGTAGAAAACGGTGATTTGGCAGCCGCTGTTAATGCATTGAAAGCACAGCCTGGTAAAGACCTGATCGTTTACGGAGGAGCAGGCTTTGTAAGCAGCCTTATTGAACAGGAACTGATAGACGAGCTATACCTGTTCATCAACCCTGTGACGTTGGGAGAAGGTATGCGCATTTTTAAAACAAGGAAAAATTATCAGCCGGTATCTTCTACTGTATATGGCAATGGCGAGGTAGTAACGAAGTATGTATTAGCGAAATAATTTGCCCTACGCAAAACCGCCATTCACCGATAATTATTCACTATCCGCCTATCTGTACTTCACGGCGAAATGCGGCTTACATAGGTTTGCTGCACAAAAACTGAAAACAGGATGTCTAAAGTTCTATTCCTTAGCGTACCCAGCCATGGCAATGTAAACCCCACCCTCGGACTTGTAAATGAACTGGTGCAGCAGGGCGAAGAGATCGTTTACTTCTCCTCTGATATATTCAAAGAAAAGATAGAGCAAGCAGGCGCTACATATAAACGCTATATAGAAGACCTGGACATTTTTAAAATGGAAGGAAGCAGCGAGGACGGCCCCGACCCGATACACCGAGTGATACATTCGGCAGATAAGATCATTGCCGATATTTTGCAGCAGACAGAAGGGATGCAGTTTGACTATATGATACATTCTGCAGCCTTTCCGTTTGCATGCGCCCTGAAGCAGATACTGAAAGTACCAACAGTTGGCTCGCTGGCGATATTTGCCGGTCTGAAAGATTTCTTTGACGAGGGCAACAATACAGAAGAAGAAGTATTCCCGGGAATGGAGGAACTGAGCAATAGCTATAAACAAGCGGCAGAAAGGATCATTCAAACATACGGCGTACCCATGCCGGATACCGTGATGGGATTGCTGATGAATAAGGGCGACCTGAACTTTGTATATACTTCTGAGTATTTTATATCTCCGGAGGATAAGGCGTTCTTTGACGATAGTTATTGCTTTGTAGGCCCGCCGGTATATAGCAGGAGAGATATACAAACTGATTTTCCACTGGAACGCCTGTATGGCAGGAAAGTGATCTATATATCATTGGGCACGGTCTTCAGCAATTATAAGCCGGAATTGTATGATCTGTTTTTCAAAGCGTTTGAAAATATGGATGCGGTTATAGTGATGACCGCCTACAATGTAGATCTGTCGCACAAGAGGATACCGGATAATTTCATCGTCCGGAATTATGTACCACAATCACTGATACTAAGATATGCCGATGCTGCCATTACCCACGCAGGTATGAACAGCATCAGCGACCTGATATACCGCAATGTTCCTTTTGTATCTATACCTTTGGGCGCGGATCAGCCGGAGCTGGCAAAAAGAGCAGCAGAACTCGGTGCGACTATAATGCTGGATGCTGCAACTGTAACGGCAGAAGAAATTCGTGAAGCCACGCAGGCGGTAATGCGGGATCCCATATATTTGGAGCATATCCAGGCTATCAATGAATCGTTTGCCGAGGCCGGCGGATATAAAAGAGCGGCAGAAGAGATATTTAAGATGAAACAAGAGAAAGGAATTATTAGTTAAGATGCAAACAACAGATTACAGCACAGGCAAGGTAACATCTAAGGACGGCAGCATTATTGGCTACAAACAAGCAGGCACCGGACCGGGATTGATACTGGTACACGGAGGCATGATGGCTTCTCAGAATTTTACAAAACTGGGTGCATTACTGGCCGATGCATTTACTGTTTACATACCCGACCGCCGCGGGCGTGGCATGAGCGAACAAGACACGAAGGAATACGGACTCTCAAAAGAGAGCGAAGATATAGAGGCCCTGGCACAGGCTACAGGTGCACAAAAAATATTTGGACTAAGTTCAGGGGCAATCATTGCATTACAAACAGCTTTAACGGAGCCTTCCATTAAAAAGCTGGCAATATACGAACCACCATTGCCTTTTACGGACGGGCCATCTGCATGGGTGCCTGCTTATGATAAAGCAATGAAGGAAGGCGACTATGGTGAAGCTATGGCCACCGTGGTAAAAGGCACCGGCGATGAAAGCATGCTGGCTATGACACCCAAGTTTATGCTCACCGCGATGTTTAACATGGCAATCAAGAAAGAAGAAGTTGCTGAAGGACAGGTTTCTTTGAAAACACTTATCGCTGCTATGTATAACGATATAGCAATCGTGAACGATTCTAAAGGTTTACTTGATACCTATCAAAATGTTGCTGCAGATACCTTATTATTGGGAGGAACCCGGAGCATTCAGTTTCTTAGAGAGAATATCGATATCATGTCTGCCGCTATGCCACATGCAAAGCGCATTGTCTTCGAAGGATTAGGACATGTTGCTGCAGACAATAATGGCAAGCCGGAAATAGTTGCCGCTGCGTTGAAGGAATTCTTCGCTTCCTAAGCGGTGGCTGTAGTTTTAGCGATCTGCCGGTAGCGGTTTAGTGCCAGCAACAAAGCGATAACAGACCAAACCAGCAATTGCCAGGTAACTCCTGTGTAGCCACCTGCCTTCCAACACTGGACGCCAACGAAAGTACCCATAGCGCCACCGATAAAATAGGAAGTCATGTACACCGTATTAATGCGGCTATGCGCGGTTTCATCAAGCGTATAGATGACTGCTATATTGGTAACATGCGTAGCCTGCACTCCAAGATCAAGGAACAGCACAGCTGTAACCAAAGCCCAGAGCGCATTTGGAAAGAATTGAATACACAGAATACTGGTAATGAGCATGGCTATACTGATTACCTGCGAACGGGCAGGATTGCCCTTATCGGCCAGTTTGCCAAACCACGGTGCCATCAAAGCACCAACAATAGCCAGCAGGCCAAATAAACCTATCACATCAGTACCATAATGAAATGGCGCGCCACTCAGGTGAAAAGTGAGTGTAGTCCAGAAAGAGCAGAAAGCACCAAACACCAGCGCCCCTAATATTGCAGAATACCGCAGTAGTGCAAACCTGCCTATCTGCTGCAAAGTAGAACGGAGCAATTGTCCGTAGTTGCCTTTGAACTGCACGGGCACGTCGGGTAGAGAAAAATATAGGATAAAGGATGACAATAAAACAAGCACCGATGAAATGCTATACACAGCACGCCAGCCAAACCATTCTGCTATATAGCCGCTAAAAACACGGGCCGCAAGAATGCCGGTAAGAATGCCGGTGACAATAGTACCTACGACCTTTCCTTTATTTTGAGGAGACAGGAGCGCAGCCAATGGCATGATGACCTGTGCCGCTACCGCAAATAAACCCACCAGTAAGCTCATCGTGGATATAAGCCATGCTGTTTGGGCAAAAGACATGCCGATAAGAGAAAATACCAATAGTAATTGTAATATAAGGATCAGCCTGCGCCTGTTTACTTTATCGCCCAACGGTGTAATAAAAAACAATCCGAGGCCATAACCTGCCTGCGAACAAACAGCAATATTGCCGGCAGCAGCTTCAGAGATATGAAGGCTGCCTGCAATATCACTTAATAAAGGTTGATTAAAATAGATACCGGAAACGCAAATACCTGCGGTGATGGACATGATGGCTATCTGCCATTTGGTAAGCCCTTGCTTCATCATGCCGCAAATTGCATTATTTGTTTTTAATGCGCAGGATAGGCTTATAATTTTTTATTATTACTATCCACCAGTGTAGCCACCTATGATCGGCAGTATCTCTCCCGTTATGAAACTGGAGCATTGCGGCGATGCCAGGAATACATAAGCAGGAGCAATCTCTTCGGGTTGCGCAGGACGTTTCATAGCCGTGTACGACCCAAATTTTTTAATATCTTCTTTTTGCCTGTCGGAAGGATTTAAGGGTGTCCACACCGGGCCGGGAGCCACAGCATTTACCCGTATGCCTTTAGGCACAAGGTGTGTACCTAATGAGCGGGTAAACGCATGGATACCACCTTTAGTAAGTGAGTAGTCAAGGATCTCTTTATTGCCTAATAATCCGGTTACAGAACCAGTATTAATAATAGCGCTGCCCTGCTTCATATGTGGTACCGCTGCCTGCGCCATGTGGAAGTATCCATAAAGATTTGTCTTTAATGTAGTGTCAAAATGTTCTTCGGTAAGATCCTCAAAATTCGCTACATGCATTTGAAAAGCAGCGTTGTTTACCAATACATCCACCCTGCCGAAGGTATCTACCACCTGCTTCACCGCATCGAAACAAAAACTACGGTTGGCAACGTCACCTGCGACCGTAATACATTGGCGACCCTCCTCTTCTACCAGCTTCTTTGTAATCTCTGCGTCCTCATGCTCATTCAAATACAAAATAGCAACGTCGGCACCTTCTCGCGCAAAAAGCACAGCCACTGCCCGACCGATACCGGAATCACCACCTGTGATAATGGCGATCTTATCTTTCAATTTATCTGAACCTTTATAGAAGGGTGCATCGTACATGGGTTGTACATCCAAATCAGCCTCTACACCGGGTTTTTCCAGGTGTTGTTTTCCTACCGGAGGCTCAGGATACTTACGTGCACCTGCCTGCATAGGCTTTTCAGCTTCTTTTGACGGATTCTTCTTTTCAGCAGCTTCAACCTGGTCTTGTATCTGCCTGTGTTTACGAGCTGTCTCCTCCGCTTCCGCGCGATATTGATTCATTGCTTCCATAAGTAATTTTAATTATTGTTATTCGATGCTATCATTTACTACCAGTCTTTCCGGTTCTTTCATAATGAACCAGTACCAAAAAACGGGGAAAGCCAGCGGCATGAACACCGCCATGAACACCACCCACACAGCTTTGGAGCCTATGGGCAGATATTTTAAACGCAGCAAATGCACTATGTTATACAGCAGCACAGCAAGCGTGGCAATACCGGTGATACCATACATAACCGTTAATGTGTTAAAATGGTCTTTGGTACCCTCTACCATCGCCAGGTGATCATTAAGGCCGTTCTGCGCTACCGCTTTGCCAAAGGTGCTGACCTGGTATGCCAGCGTTATCAATAATAGTACAAGAGGAATAAAACTCATGATGCCAAGATTCCTCTTCTTCGCTTTGTCCATTATTTCTGTTCCCATAGCAAGGAGGCTGAAAATTTTGTTCCATGAGCTTTCATTTATTTTTTCAGAAATTTGAATCATGCCATTCAGCAAGGATCTGTACAAAACATTGCGGATAAAAGACATTAGAGAAGAAGTCCCGGGCTTTAAATCAATCAGCTTTGAAGAAGGGCATGAGATCAACTATAAGTCAGGGCAATACCTGACCTTTGTAAGATTTAGCGGTGATAAAGAAATACACCGCTCCTATTCTATCACATCCTCCCCTGCGTGGAACGAGCCGCTTAGTATTGGCGTAAAACGTATTGAAAACGGATTATTTTCGCGGCACCTGGTGGATACTGTAAAACCGGGTGATGAATTGCTAACCATCGGCAGCGGTGGATTATTTACGCTACCGGACGATATTGCTAATTACAAACAGATATTCTTCTTTGCTGCAGGAAGTGGTATCACGCCCATCTATTCTTTAATTAAGACCTTACTTAAAGACCATCCTGCCATACAGGTAGTACTTATATACAGCAACCCGGCAGAGCACCGTGCACTGTTCTTAGATTCGTTAAGAGATTTGCAGGAAACACATAAGGAGCACTTCCGGATGGAATTGCTGTTCAGCAACAATCCTCAATTGATGAGCGCGAGACTGCACCGGGAATTGATACTGCATTTTCTGCATACACTTGCCATTGGGCCCAAAGAACAAATGCTATTTTATATATGCGGGCCGGAAAACTATATGCGCCTGTGTACCTATACGCTAAGGGAAGATGGCGTACCAGCGGGGAATATTAAGAAAGAGAACTTTGTGATCGATACAAGGTCAAAGAAGAACATTTTACCTCCTGATACAGCCACCCATCATGTAACCCTGCAAAGGGAAGCGAATGTTATTGACCTCACAGTAACGTACCCCGATAGCATATTGGCTGCCGCGAAGAAAGCAGGCATTGCACTTCCCTACAGCTGTGAGGCAGGCAGTTGTGGCAGCTGTGCTGCCCGCTGCATTAGCGGAACCATCTGGCATTCTTACAACGAAGTACTCACCGATAAGGACCTGGAAAAAGGAATGGTGCTAACCTGTGTAGGGCATCCTATAAATGGTGATGCAACCATAGTCTTATAGCTTTACATCTTCAGGAAATCCATAGCCTTGTACACCAGGAAGGCCGGCCATACCATAGCTTTTAAAAAGCCGAGCAAGCCATCACCAAAATTGGTGGCATGTTGCAGGTAGTATACCACTGCGCCGATAAAACCTACAAAGTATAGTCCGGATGAGCGTTCGATGATCTTGGTTCTTTGTTGCATTGCTGAAGATTTGCTGCAATGTAACCAGTCATGCAGGTTGTTTACTATGACATTAGTCATTATAGTAATTGACAGTCGTCTTATTTTGATCGGGCGGCCTTGGTACCACTTAACACCTCTTCATAGCGATCTATCCATTGCTGCGGCGTCATTTTGGTTGCAAGTTCTGCTATAAGATCATAGGGTATATCATCCATGTTCTTAAAGCGGATGCAACTCTTGCCCATATCCAGTTTCTTTTTGCTGTGTTTGGGGTATTCTTCCGTAAACCATTTTAGCAGGTTGGCATCGCTATAAATACCCATGTGGTACAGGGCGATGAAATTTTTTTGAGACGCGATATTTATAAAGCTTAGTGGCAAGCTGGGATCGCAATGATAACCTGCAGGATAAGTACTTAAAGGCACTACATAGCCTATCATACCATAAGACATACATTCTTTGAACCCTTTGGGCAGGTTCTTGAGCAATGTCTTGCGGAGCTTATTCATCGGTTCCTTACGGTCCTGTGGCAAAGACTCCATATACTCATCTATGGTAGCGGCTTTAGATTGCATAGCACTATTTGGAGCAAAAATAGAAAATCCTCTATCATTTGGCGCCATCGCGGCTCCAGTCTATTACCACTTTTATTTCGTCCTCGCCATGATTATGTAGTGCGTCATCGTATTTACCAAAAGGATACCGATGCGTAATGATCTTATCTACCGCTTCAGGCCATTGTTGTTTGGCCTTTACGAGGTAATTCACCGCCTGCTCATAGTGCTTCCTGCTGGCATTAACGCTGCCAACGATTATTTGATTGTTGAGCACAAGGCGCTGCATCAGCTCAGCCCCCGGCATGGTCAGCGGGCGGCCTTCTGCAGGTATGCCGGTAGCCATGTAGATGGCATTTTTAGCCATTGTATCTATCAGTTCGAACTGCAATTTCGCGATGCCTGCTGCCTCAAAAACAAAATCGGCGTATTCGATAGTCTTGCCTATCTCCTCTACATTTATCTTCTTGCCATTTACGTATCTTCCACCTATTGCTTTCAGCACCTGTGGCCTGGCGCTGTTCTCATCTACAATATCCATCCCCAGAACATCTGCGCCACGAACACGCAATGCTAAAGCTGCCAGTAAACCCACCGGGCCCAAGCCTGCGATCAGCGCCTTCTTACCTTTCAACCAATGAGTGACATCATCGAAATCGCCTAGTCTTACTGCCTGTATCATCATCGCCTCATCAATAGCTTTTGCGGCTACAGACATTGGCTCTGTAAGTACGCCAATATTCTTTATCGACTCCGGCACAGGTACAAAGTACTCTTCCTTATCTACCACAAATTCTGTTTCATAACCATCAGCACCCTTGATACCCCGCTCTGTGTATTTGCCCGTATAGCACATATCGCTGCGACCATTTTTACAGGCAGCACATTCGCCACATCCCCTGCGGACGGTAAAAAGGCCATAGTCGCCCTTAGCGGCTTTAGTAACCGCCTTACCGACTTCCACCACCTGCCCGAACATTTCATGACCGATCACCAATTTGTTCTTGCCATCAGGAGCATCTGCCCTGCCTCCCGAAACCTCTTCCCTATCCGTACCGCAGATACCTACCTGCAATACTTTTATCCTTATCTCATCTACGGCATGAATAAAAGGTTCCTCGCGATCTACTAATTCCACCTCTTTAGTACCCGGTGTTATTGCTATTGCCTTCATGTGTTATCATTTACATTCCTGTTACGAATATCATTCAATTGCATATCGAGGTTAAAGGCGGTATTGATCAAACCAAGATGTGTGAACGCCTGCGGAAAATTGCCGAGATGCTCGCCTTCAAAGCCTAATTGCTCTGAGAACAAGCCCAGATGATTGGCATAGCCCAGCATCTTTTCGAAATAGAACCGCGCTTTCTCTAACTGGCCGGCACGCGACAAACATTCCACATACCAGAAGGTGCACATGGAAAAGGTGCCTTCATGTTTTTCGAAACCATCGGGCGCAGCAATGTCGGGCCTGTAACGATACACCAATGAATCAGATACCAGCTCGTCTTCTATGCGTTTCAAAGAAGACAGCCATCGAGGGTCTTTCGGGCTGATAAAACCGAGTAGCGGCATCATCAAAGACGAAGCATCGACAGTATCTGCACCTGGGAACTGCATAAATGCTTTCTTGTCCGGATTCCAGAAATCGCGATAAATAGAATTGTATATCCTGTCGCGCTGGCGCACATACCTGGAGTTGACAGGTAGCGAATTATGCCGGGCAATCTTGATAGCCCTGTCGAATGCCACCCAGCATTGCAGGCGCGAATAGAGAAAATGCTGCTTACCACCACGCACCTCCCAAATGCTTTCATCAGGTTGCTTCCAGTTGTCACAAAGCCAGTCGAGCTGCTCATTCAGATCTTCCCAAAAATCATGAGAGATGGTTTCACCAAACTCATTGTATAAGAATACGGCATCCATCAACTCGCCATATATATCCAATTGTAACTGGTTGTACGCATCATTGCCTATGCGCACCGGGCTCGACTTTTTGTATCCTTCGAAATTGTCCAGGAATGATTCTTTTATCTGTGGACGGCCATCAATGGAGTACATGATACCCAGTTGCGAGCGGCCCTTTACATCGCGGCACATTTTCTCTACCCACTGCATATAGGCACCGGCCTCTTTTACGTAGCCCAGCCTCATAAGCGCATGAATAGAAAAAGAAGCGTCCCGTATCCAGGTATAGCGATAGTCCCAATTACGTTTGCCACCAATTGTCTCCGGCAGGCCGAAGGTTGGGGAAGCAATCATAGAACCGTATTTGTTGCTTGTAAGTAATTTTAGCACCAGTGCAGAACGATTGACGGCATGCGGCCACCTCCCGCGATAGGAAGAGTGAGACATCCAGTCCTTCCAGTAATTCACGGTACGAAACAGGCTTTCTGTGATGAATTTTTCAAAATCAGACCGCAGCTCGTGATGATCGGTAATATATTCCAACAAGAAATCAACTGCTTTTCCGGCTTCCAGCGTAAACTCCGCAAGCACATCTCCGTTTTCCATTTTCAACGGAACAGATGCCGTTAACCTTAAAGTTGTTTTGTCTTCTCCTTCACTTTCAAACAGCGCCTGGTTATCTGCAATCATCTTTACGCGGTGTTTGGCGCGGCCGTAGTCGAACCGGGGCGCGCAAACTACTTTATAGCTGGTACTACCCCTGACATTCGTAACCCTGCGTACCAGGCTTCTGCTATCATTGGGCAAATTGATCGGCATAAAATCCATGATCTCACTAACCCCCGCGGAAGAGAGAAAACGCGTCAGCAGTACGTTGGTATCGGGCAGATACATCTGCCTTGTTTTCATATCCGTAAATGTGGGTGTGATCTCAAATTTGCCACCCCGTTCGCTGTCAAGGAGGGCAGCGAATACAGAAGGTGCATCAAAATCGGGCAGGCATAAAAAATCTATGGATCCATTGAGCCCTACCAATGCTACGGTATTAAGGTCTCCTATAATTCCATAATTTTCAATCGGTTGATAACTCATCTGGCAAAAAGTCTGTGCTAAAAAATCTAACAAACCCGCATTGTGGGGGCTCCTATCATCACACTGCAATCACAGTTAAAAAACCGTACCCAGACGGGATTACCATTATAAAAGCACAATGGTCCTGTTATTGCCGGATCAGTTTTATGACCTGCATCGTCTGCCCATTGTAATAGCGAAGGAAGTATAACCCGGAGCTCAATGCTTTCGTATCTATGATGTTAGAACGTTCAATCTTGTCCTGATGCCGTAATATCCGGCCGTCTATAGTGCATAACTCAAGCATACCTATGGGAACAGTTGCTGACAGCACATCTATATGAAGCATATCGTTTACGGGGTTAGGATAAACAGAGATTTCTTTGGCATCAAGTGAGTTCATTGCTATGCCGGTACCGGACGATGCCAATGCAACAGGCTTACCTGCTGTCCAGGGCGAATAAACCGGGAAACCAAGAGAATCGCATTTGCTGCGTATGTGAATAAAATATTGCGTTTTAGGCGTTAGACCTGTAAGCACTACGGAATCGTCCTGCACTACAGTGCCGGATGTGCCCGGGTTGTACGGGCTCATGTCCAATACATATTCAAATTCTTTGGCGCAGCCCATATTCCATTTTACCAGCACTTTAGAAGTACTGGGTGTGATAGTGATGGTACGAGGCGCTTCGCAGCGTGGTGTATTAAAGGATATAGTTTCCCATGAAGAGTAAACGCCGGCACAATTGGTACGCATGTGTATATAAAATACATCGCTGGAGTGCAGCCCACCCCATTGGCCTACAGCGGGCGAACCCGTAACCGTAAGCGGGAATTGCGCTGGTGGGGTAGCCATTACCTGGTCTACGCAATAATCATAGAACTTGCCGCTCCCTGTTGCTGTCCACTTGAATTTTACGCTATCGCAACTGACGAATGTTGTAGCCAGCCCGGCCGGAGGGTTGCACTGCGCTGTAGAACCGAAGTGCTGCAGGAGCAGGAACATTAAAAAGAATAACAGACTTTTCATTGGGGATGGTATTTGGTGCAGCCATATAGACCGTCACCAAATATGAAAAGTTGGGATATGTCTCCCAAAACAGATCACTTCCGTCGGACCAGCAGGTAAGAATAGCCATCATAGGCATTCATATCTGCGTGCAGTGTATCATTACCTTCGGGCGTAAAAATGAGATTCAGGCCCGTCATCTGGTAGGTTTCCTTACCGGTATGTATATCCTTTACTATTTCCCAATCGTACTTATCCTTCTGCATGCTCCCGGGCTTCTCTACAAAAAAAGAATCGGCGGTAAAGGTGTAATAATAATCTTTGTAGTCGGTGATCGTCTTTCCAGCAAATCCGCCTGTTGTAGAAACTAGGCGCCAGGTACCCATCACCTTGTATTGTATATCGGGTATGTTGGGATCCTTCTTATCTTCTGTTGCTTCCGGAATCTTCTCAGCTACTGGAGGGCCATCCGGTATTCTAGTGATCTTCGCTGCATGACAGGAAGCGAAGGCAATAAAAATTATAGAGAGTACTGCTATTTTGCGCATTAGATCAATTTATCTGTAGTTAGTATTGCATAAACGATGCCAATCAATAATTGTATTACACAGGTTCTGTAGCTATGTGCCGCTTCATGTGGTTGCAACAATATATTAAGATCAGCAAGAGTAATACATTGTTAGCCTCCGGGTAATAATCGTTTGTTTCTATATTATAGCGAAGACTGAGTGACGACCAGTTGAACTCTCCGTTCATGACCGCCATTTGCTGTTCGTCACTACTATATAAAGTATATATGCGGTTCCAGAAATCTGCGCTGAAGCGATATTTCGTCCCGCCCAGCTCTATTACATGACTGCCGCCCCAGCTTAATTTTAAGTCTGCAATCACATCACTGCCATTGACCACGTGGTAAGATGTTGCCCATATATCATGAGGACCCAGCCTATATTCATCGCCGCCAATGGTAAGCGTAACGCCTACCTTGAATGTGCCACTGTAATCGAGTGTGCCCAATACGTTTTCATCATATAGCAATGCGAAGTGCCTGTTGTGATCGCTGGTAACAGTATAATTCATCAGAATCGTTTACACCTCAAATATATCAAGCTTAGCGGGGTTTCTGAATTATTTAACATTCGGGCGCCTGCCAAACGCTTGCAGATGCGTTAAGAGGATATTATATTTATAATCCCAAAATACTTTCCTTTATGAGACACATCCTGCTTGCACTACTGCTTGGTAGTAGTGTATTGTCCTACGGGCAAGCAAAAAAGACGAACGTCGCGGCCAAAAAAACGGCCACCACCGGACCTACCTTTGTGACACGCGTTGAGAACATCAACGAGTATAAACTTAACAACGGCTTAAAAATACTGCTGATACCGGATGCCACACAAAACAATGTGCTGGTAAACATTGTGTACAATGTGGGATCGAGACAGGAAGGTTATGGCGAAACCGGCATGGCCCACTTGCTGGAACATATGCTCTTTAAAGGAACCCAGAGAATAAAGGAGATCAAAAAGGCAATCGCCGATAAAGGTGCGGAAGCAAATGGTACTACCTGGTACGACCGTACCAACTATTACGAGATACTGCCCGCCACCGACGACAACCTGAAATGGGCGCTGGATATGGAAGCAGACCGTATGGTTAATTCGAGGATATCTGCTGAAGACCTTGCAAAGGAATTTTCTGTAGTACGTAACGAGTTTGAATCAGGAGAAAACTACCCTGACCAGATACTGGAGGAGCGTATTCTTTCTACCATGTACCTGTGGCATAACTACGGTAAATCTACCATAGGCAGCAAGGAAGATATTGAAAAAGTACCCGCATCTAACCTGAAAGTTTTCTATCAGAAATACTACCAGCCCGATAACGCAACGCTGATAGTAGCGGGTAAATTTGATAAAGAAAAGACCCTGCAATGGATCAACCAATATTTTAGCGTGATACCCAAGCCTACACGCGTATTGCAGCCCGACTATACGGTGGAACCACAACAAGATGGCGAACGCACAGTACAGCTGCGCCGCAATGGTGATATACAATATATAGGCATGGGCTACCACACTCCATGCTTTGCCGATAAAGATTATGCTGCTAACCAGGCACTTATCTCCATCCTGACCAATGAGCCATCGGGCATATTATATAAATCGCTGGTAGAAACTAAAAAGGCGACAAAAGTATATGGATACAGCATGGCGCTGCATGATCCCGGTTTTAGCTACTACAGCGTAGAAGTACCCAACGATAAAAGCTTGAAGGACGCGCGCCGTACGCTACTAAAAACTATGGATGCGCTGGATACAATGACCATTACACAGGAACAACTGGACAGGGCGAAAAATGCACTAACCAAAAACATGGAGAACCTGTATAATAACACGATCTACTTTGGTGTAAACCTGGCCAATGTTATTGGTACCGGCAGCTACAAACTATGGTTCATCAACCGCGACAGGATCGAAAACCTGACACTGGCTGATGTAAATGCAGCAAAAAAATACTACAAGGCGAGCAACCGCACATGGGGTGAGTTTACACCCGACAAGACGCCTGAAAGGGTGAAGGTGGGAACGACTCCTGATATCGCTGCACTGACCGGCGACTATAAAGGAAAGGAAGTAAAGGAAATGACGGAAACATTTGACCCTACCATAGAGAATATCAAAGCAAAGACCGTTTACGGACAATTGTCTAACGGGATGAAATATGCCATACTGCATAAACCCGCCAAAGGCGATAAGATATTCGGCACCATTATGTTTAAAATGGGCAATGAAAAATCGCTGACTGGTAAGAATACGATTGCTTACCTAACATCGAGGATGCTGAAATACGGTACCAAAACAAGATCGCGCAAGGATATTGCTGACGAGCTGGATAAGAATAAGACAAGCGTATATTTCTACGGGTCTACCAACACGCTGTATGCAATCGTTAATACAGATAAAGAACATTTCAGCAAAGCGATGGACCTGCTGCAGGACATGCTGTTGCATCCTTCCTTCGACGCCAAGGAGTTTGACAAGCTGATACTGGATGCCAAAGCCGACCTGGAATCGAGCATGTCTGACCCCAGCAGTGTAGCAGGAGAAAGGCTGCAAAAACGCACGAACCTGTATCCGAAATCGCATCCTTATTACCCGCAAACATCAGAAGAACAACTGGAAGCTATCAAGAATGTGACATTAGATGATATCAAAGCATTCTATAATGATTTCTACGGTGCCGGCAGTGCTTATGGAAGCTTTGTTGGCGGACTGGATGTTAATGATGTAAGGAATGAACTGAGCAAATCGTACAGCAACTGGAATGCAAAAACTCCGTTCACCGATATTGAAGAGAAATACTTTGATATTAAAGGTGGTACAGAAGTAGTGCAGATCAATGACAAGACCAACGCTATGCTGCAGGGTGCTATCAATGTTAACCTGACGCAGAAAGATCCAGATTTCATTCCGCTTACGATGGCCAATGAAATGCTGGGCGGCGGTGCCTTCCTGTCTTCCCGCATCCCACAAAGATTAAGGGAATCAGAAGGTATGAGTTACGGTGCAGGCTCTTACTATAGCGCAGAATACAAATACCCATCGGGGGCATGGGGCGTGTACGCGATATTCAATCCTATCTACAAGGACAAATTGAATACCGCGCTTGATGAAGAAATAAAGAAAGCACTGGCAAAAGGCTTTACCGATGAAGAATGGAAGGCATCTCTGCAAAGCTGGCTGCAGCAAAGAAAGCTTACGCTGGATGACAACAACTCACTGGTGTCTATCCTCAACAGCTATATGTATAATGGCAAAGACCTGACCTTCTTCAGCAATATGGAAGCCAAGGCAAAAACGCTGAATGTAAAAGATATCAATGATGTAATGAAGAAGTATATCAACCCTGATAAGATGGTACTGATATACGCCGGTGATTTTACTAAGAAAGAGTAACGGACATCAAATCACACTTTAAAGGAGCGGCCGGTAACCGCTCCTTTTTTATTTATTGACAAAAGGGAGCGTTTATTGATCTTTTTCTTCATTCACCTCTGCAAATCTTTCTGCCAGTGCATAATAGCTTTTGCGCGGCACCGCAGGTATTGCATGTTTGATGGTCTTATTTACCCAGCCCGGTATGCACACAACCGTACCATTACCTATACGATCCAGCGACGTCTTTATTACTTCGTCTGCTTCCATCCAAAGGTCTATGCCGTCTATGCCCTCAAATCGCGATATGTCTTGCTGACTGTGAAATCCTGTATGTGTTAATCCGGGGCAAAGACTTTGAACATGGACACCTTCTCTACGCACCTCCATGTGGAGAGACTCCAGGAATACATTGAGAAATGCTTTGGAAGCAGAATAGATACTACTACCTGGCGCAGGGATAAAGGATGCCAATGAGGAGAGCACAATGATATTACCGGTTTTACGTTGCAGCATGGCCGGCAGCACCGCATGTATCAATTGCACCGCAGCCAGTACATGTATGCTGATCATACTCATGGAGAACTGCGATGTTTCATCTTTAAACAAACGCTTCTCGCCATAGCCGGCAGCATAGACGAACATGTCTATTTTATCATAGGTAGCCAGCAGCACAGCCAGCTTAGCAATGGAGGCTTCATCTGTGAGATTAGCCTCCACACAGTTGATGCTCACCTGGTATTCTTCTTCGATGGTAGCGGCAAAGCCGCGCAACTTTTGCAGGTCCATATCTGCCAGTAGCAAGTCGTACTGCCTGGAAGCCAATTGTTTAGCAAACTGTGAGCCCATCCCGCCGGTGGCGCCGGCTATAAATGCCAGCTTAGCTGATTTTGTTTCATTGGTTGACATATAGCAAAGCAAACACAAAACCGGCCAATAATCACTGATTAAGGTCAGCGCGGAGCTTGATATTGACCCAATTGGTGATCTTGCTCAGTTAACAGTTTTTTAATAGATAGATTATTATATTTGTATGGTATGAGAAGAATGATGTTGCTGCTGATTACCGCATGCACCATGTGCATGTCTTTTACCCACAAAGACGAAAGAGTAATAATTGAAGATCGCCCGCTTACATGGGATGATTACCAGGGTGCGCCGGCCTCGTCGGGATTATCCGTTGCGCTTACCCACTCGAGAATAGAGCTGGACAGTGTAACCATTGCCAGCGACGGAACGATACCCAAATTTCATGCTACCTGCTATTTTATGCCGGGCAGATCCTGGGTTGATAAAAAATTCCTGAGCACCTGTAATGCAGACGAAAGCGCGCATGTATTGCAACACGAGCAAACACATTATAATATAGCCCGAATAGCTGCCGCGGAGATAAACCGCGAGATGAATACCTTTAAATACACACCGGGCAAGATAGCTTACCAGGCCGACAGTATATTCCGCACTTTGTCAATCAGGTTAAGGAATGTGCAATCAGCCTATGACGAGCAAACCAGCCATAGCAGAAAATACGAACAGCAGGACAAATGGAACCAGCTGATCGCTACCTGCATGGCTACGCAAACCCTTCCTGATATTCCCCGCTTCTAAGACATAACAACATTCAGGTAATAAAATAAAATCCAAACAAAACAAAAAATGATCACACTATTGATAATAGTGGCTATAGGCCGCTACGTGCGCCAGCTAACTAAAAGAATAAAAGTAGAACTACCTTAAACCTCCTCGGCCACCTTTTTTATCTCAGACAGTATACTGCTCCACCCGCCCGCGTTAACGGCGTCATTGTATCTCTTATCGCCTTCGGCCACAGCACTATAATCGCCCTGTGTAACTACCAGCAAAGTGCCACCGGGAGCTTCTGAAAGCGTATAGGTAACGGTAAGATAGTTTTCAGGTATGTCTGCTATAGCGGTATTATTAGGATCGAATGTGGTATATGCCAGGTAGCTACCCGGCACTATGTCTACAACCATGCCTTTTACAGCTACTAATTCCTGCCCGTCGAAAATACCTTTCCATAATAATGCGCTGCCGGGTTCCCAGTCTGACATGGCACCACAGCCATACATATACTTCTTAGTTTCTTCCGCATCCGTAAGCGTTTTCCAAACCCGCTCTGTAGGTGCATTAATGATAATTTCGTTCCTGATGATCTTCTGGCTCATAACTTTATATTGAGCCTGCAATTTAGGATATGTTGCGTTACGCGCTATAAGGCCGATGAAGGAATTTCCGTTTTATGGAGATGATCGGGGATAAAAATGGAGAAAGTAGTACCTGCATTTTCTTCACTCTCAAATGCAATAGTTCCTTCCAGCAGATCTACATAATGCCGTACAATATTCAGGCCCAGGCCAGTACCTTTTATTTCCCGCGCATTGCTAGCCCTGAAGTACTTCCCGAAAACATTGGCCTGCTGTTCTTTAGGTATGCCGATACCTGAATCTTTCACCATGATCTTTATTTCATGATCAGATACTGAAGAGTTGAGAATAATATCCTTATTGGAATATTTGATGGCGTTGCTCAAAAGATTGACTATCACATTTCGTAAGATCTTCTTATCAAGCATTACAATGTTTCCACCATCGTGAGAAAAGCGAAAATGCTGCCCGGCTTTACGCAGACCATCGAGGCTTTCTGCAACCTCCTGCAAAAACTTTTCAATATTGAATACTTCTTTCGTTGTTTCTACCTTGCCTTGCTCCAACTGGTCGACCGATAAAAATTCGTTCTGAATATCCATCAGTCCTTTCACCGCAGACTTGATGCGGTCAAAATGTTTCTGTCGTTTTTCCAGTTGCTCGTCATCTTTATATTGCTCTGCCAGTGAAACGCTGGATAATATAGTAGATAACGGAGTACGAAATTCGTGTGAAGCAGCAGACAGGAATGTACTCTTCTTCTCGCTGAGCATTTTTTCCCGCTCCAGCGATTCTGCAAGTTCGCGCGTGCGTTCCAATACCTTTTCCTCAAGCGTATTACGCACCATGATATTTTCGATAGAAACCGCAGTGATGTCTGCCAGCGCCTGCAGCAGAGAAACTTCCTCTTTTGAAGGCATCCGTTTGTGGGCCCAATAACAGCCGATGGACCCAATAGGATCGATGGTACGGATGGGCACGGTGAGCAAACTCTTAACAAAAGTAGGACGATACGCATCTACCGGCACACGCGGATCATTATAGATATCTTCAATAATTGCCGGCTTCTTGTTGAGCATTGCCCAACCGCTGACACATATATTTATCGGGAACCTGCTACCCTTCCATAAAGGAGTTATAGCATCTTCATCTGCATAAAAGCAAAATTGATCTTCGCGGAGCACAAAAGTAGCGCCATCTGCGCCCGTAAGTTCCCGCGCTACTTTACGCACAATGCGCATTACAGACTCCAGGTCACGGGCCATTGATAGCTGCTGCACTGTATTTACCAACAGCTCCATGCTTAATAAACCGGTTTCTACACCCGCGGTAACCATTTCAGAAAACTAAGGTTAAGACTTGTTATGACAAATATAGACAATTTAAGAGGTGGGCGCTACGAAATAGTGACCGTTAACAAACAGCATGCAAATCTTTTTTGAACCATTGACTTGATTTGTCTGCTCCAAGACAATACAGGAGCTTAGCATAATTCATTTTTGCATCTGTAAAGAATCATTAATGTATCGACTGGACATCCCAATGAAAAATGAACATGGCCGACTGCTGGAAGTATGGGAAGCCTCGGTGAGAGCAACTCACCACTTTCTGAAAGAAGAAGACATTGACTTCTTCAAAAATATGATAGTGGAACATGAGATATTTGATGACGCTGATATCACCGTTACAAGAGATGCGGAAAATAATATAGTTGGCTTTGTTGGCGTATCAGGAGACAGCCTGGAGATGTTGTTTCTACACCCGGATGCTATTGGAAAGGGCGTTGGCAAACAGCTGATCACCCATGCTATCGACGTGCAAAAAGTGAAACGTGTAGAGGTGAATGAACAAAATGAACAGGCTGTGCAATTCTATAACCATTTCGGGTTTAAAATAGTATCAAGATCAGAGGACGATGGTTTTGGAAAACCATATCCACTACTCTTTATGCAACGCTGATGAGATGTTACAAATGCAAAAGGAACAATATAGCCTGATACAACTCAGGGCAGAAGACACGATACCATACGAATTGCTATTGCTTGCGGACGAAACCAGAGAGGCAATCGACAAATACATTGGTGACTCGATGGTATTTGTGCTACAATCTACTAAAAGTAATGATGCAGGTGCAGCCTTTGCTTTATACCCCATTAACGCAGAAGAACTGGAATTAAAAAATATTGCTGTCGCTGAAAACTTGCAAGGTGCAGGTATAGGCAGTTACCTGATAACAGAGATCAAAAAAATTGCAAAGGACGCCGGGTATAACACATTGTGGGTTGGCACCCCAGATACGGCTGTAAGGGAATTGAACTTCTACAAAAAGAATGGTTTTGAAGATGCGTATATCAAAGAGAATTTCTTTTTGGAAAATTATACTGAGCCAATATACAATAACGGTGTGCTGCTAAAAGACATGGCTATGCTGAAAATGATTCTATAATGCTGTAAATGGTTCTAAAAAGATCAAAGCCACTGGAAAGTGGCTTTGATATACAGAATCCGTGCAAAAAGATCCTGCACCCCCGTTATTGAATATGTACTATAGGGCAGTTTACATTACCGGCAGCGGGAACCAGGATCTTTGCTGCCGTAGCAGTAGACAGGTCGTGCACAGTGTTGAAAGCTGCATTATCGTACACAATAACACCCCATAGCGGAGAGTACCCTGCATCCGCCGGTACAGTTGCTACAACATTATGTGTCTGATCATTGCCTGCCTCTGTTTTAAAACCTGAAGCGGGACCACCATTCGGCTGATCAGGATTGACATTGAACGTAACGTAGATCGGCGCTAACGGCACGGAGCCACTGCCTGTTACTTTCAGTGCTCTTTCAGAGAAGTTGAAATAATATACCAGCTTGTCTTTATACCATCCTTTGGTAAGTCCGGCATCTTCGTTTACAAAACGTTTGGTAGCCGTAGAGCCTTTGGGTACTACGGGGCAGTTCACCAGGTTATCTGTTTTCTCGATGGCGTAACCTGCCTTTACAAGTTCGGCATAGCTGGTAACAGTATTGGCAACATAATCGTCAGGCACTGTTACCTTGTACACCTGCCAGAAATCATTGTAACCTGCATCACCGGGTATTACATCGATGATATTAAGCTGGCCTGCTATGGCAGTACCATCTTTTTTGAACAGCGCCCATATAGGGGCGGGAGTGGTTGGCTGCACATCAAAATTGTAGTACTGTACGCTTTTACCATCCGGCGTAAAGCCCGTTGTAATAAAAGGCCCCTGGTCGAAGTTAACTGCTTCGTTAGGTCCCGGAAGACCATTTGAAGATGTACGCACCTGCAAATGTCCTGCAGCTGTGCTAAAGCGATCGACACTGACAACTTCAGCGGTATTAGGATCTTTTCCTGTCACCGGGTTAGCTTTCGCAGGCATATCATCATTTTTCTTGCACGAAATAATAACAGTGGAAGAAAGTAATAGCACTGCAAATTTTTGGGAGAACTTCTTCATTTTCTTAAGTCGTTTTTTATGATGCAAAAGAAAGCAGTGTATATCCCAAAGGTGTTGTGCAATTATAACAAAAGTATCACAGCCCTGTAAGGACTATCATTTTTACTCATTTTTGAAAAACGCGACAACTGACAATAAGATGTACAAAGTATTAATTATTGAAGACGACAAAAACATTATTGACCTGCTGACCATCCATCTTGCAGACCTGCACTGCGATGTAACAACCGTATCGAAAGGACAGGAAGGATTGGATCTATCAAAGGAACAACGGTTCGACCTGGTGATACTCGACATCATGCTGCCAGGCTTGAACGGCATGGAAGTATGTCGCAGGATTCGCAAAGACGACAGGCATACTCCTATCATGATCTTATCAGCCAAATCGGAAGAGATAGATAAAGTGGTAGGACTGGAAACAGGGGCCGACGATTATCTTACCAAGCCCTTCAGCATACGAGAATTTATAGCGAGGGTGAAAGTGATCTTCAGAAGAAACGAAGACATTCAGTCAGGAAAATTTCCGGCGAATACCGCGTCCATACTTCGGTTCTCCGGACTGGAAATAGATATCGACAAACGAAAGGTGATGCTTAATGACACAAGAATTGATCTCTCTCCCCGGGAGTTCGACCTCATTACCTTACTGGCTTCCAACGCCGGTAAAAGCTACAGCCGGAAGCGATTGCTGAACCTTGTGTGGGGATATGATTTTGAAGGCTATGAGCATACCGTCAACTCTCATATCAACCGTCTTCGCGGCAAAATAGAACAAGATATCTCGAAACCAAAATACATCCTTACTACCTGGGGCATTGGCTACAGGTTTAACGAAGAACTATAATAAATATGCCTCTAAAGACCATTCAAAGCAACCTACTCTTTTGGAAAATACTGGCAGTATTTACCGGCTTGCTGGCAATACTGGGCCTGGTATTTGTGCTAATCGCCTCGCATTTTTCGAAGTCATATTATACTGCGGCGCACCAGCAGCTCTATGGCAATGTGGCATCTCACCTCGCTACGTTTACACATCCGTTAAAAAATGGCAAGCCTGATACTGCCGTCACCCATGATATTATACATTCCATTATGGTGGCCAACCCAAGTGTTGAAGTATACTTATTGGATACTACCGGGAATATTACCGACTATGTGGTGCCGGACAGATCAGTAAAAACACATAAGGTAGATATTGGCACCGTTCATCAATGGCTAAGTGCAAAGAGTATGGAAAAACCCCTGGGAGACAACCCTAAACAACCGGGTGAACCATCCATTTTTTCGGCAGCCCCTGTATATGAAAAAGGTAAGGTTACCGGTTACGTGTATGCCGTACTATGCAGCGAAAAGCAGAACCAGATCCTTAGCGGGCTTAGCAAAGACTTTAATTACAAACTGGGTACATCCATCTTTTTCACAGCTTTATGTATCGTCCTGATTATTGGTGCCGTTACTTTCTTTCTTATAACCGACAGTATTTGCCGCGCAGCGGCTGTGGTATGGCGCTTTAAGGAAGGCGATCATACTGCCAGGATAGAGGGATATGCGAAAGGTAATCTTGGTATGCTTACGACTACCTTCAATGAAATGGCGGATGTGATCGTTGACAATTTTGAAAAAATACAGGCTACGGACAAATTCAGGCAAGAACTGATAGCTAACGTTTCTCACGATCTGCGCACCCCGCTGTCTATCATCCAAGGTTACATTGAAACACTGATCATTAAACAACACACGCTCGACGAAACCAAAAAAGAAAAGTACCTGCTAACGGTGCTAGATAGCACACAAAAACTATCTTCGCTTGTTGCGCAGCTATTCCAGTATTCTAAGCTGGAAGCCAACCAGGTGCAACCTGAAAAGGAACAATTTCTGCTAACGGAGCTTGCTTCCGATACCTTAATGAGCTACCACCTGCAAGCAGACAAAAGAAATATCAGGCTGATCCTCGATGCACCGAAAGCACTACCCCCCGTTTTTGCAGATGTAGCGTTGACGGAACGTGTTTTTCAAAACCTGCTGGACAATGCCATGAAATTTACACCTGATAAAGGAACAATCACGATTGAGCTAAAAGAAGTTGCGGCAGGGATACGTGTCCGGGTCGCAGATACAGGTATAGGCATCACTGCAGAAGAACAAGCTTACATCTTTGAGCGATACAAACAAACCGCTAAACCAGGCCTTACTACAAACAGCATGGGTATAGGCCTGGCCATCGTAAAAAAGATATTAGAGCTACACCATACAGGAATTGAGGTGGATAGCCAACCGGGACATGGCACTGCATTCTCTTTCGTATTGCCTTACGTAATAAGCACCAGGAATCTAAGCCCATTACCATTGTGATACTAATGTTATAAATGCGGGACCTTTTTGCGATATGCAATTGGTTGCTTTGTGCAAAAATTAAACGATGAAAAAGTTTTTATTAACGGTTACCACTGCCCTTTCTGTCCTTTCCGCGGTTGCACAATCCGGCCCAAAAGGCCTGGAAGTGGGAGACAAAGCGCCGGGCTTTGCTGCTAAAAATCAATATGGTAAAAAAGTAGAATTACAATCGGTCCTTAAAAAAGGGCCTGCCGTATTGGTATTTTACAGGGGGCAGTGGTGTCCGTATTGCAACAAGCAACTAAGCGAGCTGGAAGATTCGCTGGGTCAGATCACAGGAAAAGGCGCAATGGTATTGGCGGTAACACCTGAAAAATCTGAAAGCATCGACATGACGGTAAGTAAAACAAAGGCTTCTTTTTCTATTCTGCATGATGAAGGATTGAAGATCATGAAAGAGTATGATGTAGCTTATATGGTAGATGCTATGATGTCTGATAAGCTGATGAAATATGGTGTTGATCTGAAAAAGAACAACGGATCTAACGGCAACAATTTACCGGTACCGGCTGTATACATCATCAACAAGAATGGCGAGATCATCTATAAGCATTTTGACGCGGACTATACCAAAAGGGCGTCTGTAAAAGAAATATTGAGTTATCTGTAGTGCTTAGTTTAATAATGGTTCAGAAGCACGACTTTTGAACCATTATTAATAATTTTGCAGCTCATTCTACAGGGCATTACAATGGACGAAGACTATTCCCAGATCATAAAATATGTTGCGCGCCATATACAGCTTACCGAAGAAGAGGAAGCACTGTTTGTATCACTGCTCCGCACTTATCGTGTGAAGAAAAAACAGTTTATCGTACAGCCCGAATACACCTGTAAATACCGGAGTTATGTACTCAAAGGCGCATTGAGAGCCTATCTGCTGGGAAATAACGGGGAACAATATACTATCTCCTTTGCTGTCGAAGACTGGTGGATAACGGATTTCAACAGCTATATAAACCAGGTACCAGCTACTTTGTTCGTTGAGGCACTGGAAGACACAATACTGATACAGATAGAATATAATTCGGAACAACTCCTGCTTACACAAGTTCCAAAATTCGAACGTTTCTTCCGTATCATTACAGAACGCTCCTTCAACTTTTCGCAGCAAAGAGTATTGTCCAACATCAGTAAGTCTGCGGAAGAAAGATACCTGGAGTATGCAGCAAAATACCCCAATATAGTAAACAGGGTTCCCAATATGCATTAGCATCTTATCTCGGATTCTCTACAGAGTTTCTGAGCAAGATCCGCAAACGCCTCTCCTCAAAAAGTTGAACTGGTTCAACTTTATTTTTTAATCCAGTTCATTTTTCGCCGCTTCCGCTCAGATGACTTTTGCATTGTCAATATCGACAATAAAAGTTTTAAATCATGAGCGAAAAAATTTCATTTAAAGTACCAACACGCGACGAGGTATCGACAGCCAACCAGGAAGTGTTTGACCATATGCTTAAAGCATTTGGAAAGACACCAAATCTCTATGCAAGTTTTGCATGGAATGATACCGCACTTATTGACTACCTCGCGCTGCAAAACAGGAAGAGCACCCTTTCAGCAAAAGAAAGGGAAGTAATTAACCTGGTAGTAAGCCAGGTAAATGACTGCAAATATTGCGTACCCGCACATACAATGCTGGCCGGCATGCTGGGATACAACGAGCAGCAGATACTAGAAATAAGAAGGGCCGATATTTCTTTTGACGACAAATTAGATGCGCTGGCAAAATTCACCAAAGAGACCGTCATCAATCGTGGCAGGCCATCTGATAAGGCATTAGAACTTTTTTATGATGCCGGCTATAACGCCGCCAACCTGGTAGACGTCATGATCATCATAGGCGATAAGATCATCAGTAACTACCTGCATAACATCACCCAGATACCGGTTGACTGGCCCGCCGTGCCGAAAATATAATATCCATTATCTCACAATTAAAATCAGATCAAATGAAATATCTATTACTAGCTTTTGCTATCGTTGCAACCTCAAAGGTGACTATTGCGCAAAAGACAGAATGGGCTTATGATGCCTCCCATGCTAAAGTTGGGTTTTCCATATCGCATTTTGGCATATCAGAGACCGAAGGAAAGTTCACCAAATTTTCTGGCGTCGTACTGGCCGACAGGCCCGACTTTTCAGATGCTACCATTGACTTCAACATTGATGTTAGCAGCATCAATACCGAAGACCAGAAAAGGGATGAACATTTGAGATCTGCCGATTTCTTCGATGCCGCAAAATATCCAAGCATCAGTTTTAAAGGAAGAAGATTTAAGATGATAGCAAGGAACAGGTATAAACTGATCGGAGATCTTACTATGCACGGCGTAACAAAAGAGGTAAGCCTTGATGTTGTTTACAAGGGAACAGTTGTTGATCCCTATAAAAATACTAAAGCAGGCTTCAAAGTATCCGGCACACTGGACCGTACACAATATGGCCTGGTATGGAATGGGAAACTGGCCGGCGGAGAGCTACTGGTGGGTAACGATGTTAGCCTTGATATTAATATCGAATTGCTTAAAAAAATATAACGCGGCTATATGCATAGGCAGGTTGAACTTAGATTCAACCTGTTTTATTCTGTTCCTAATACAAATTTCAATAGCCCTTCCATATCGGCTGATGTGCCATCGGGTTTAACGCCTAATTCCTCCATTGGCAGATTGAACCTATTGACCCAATAAGTAGGATAACCAAAACATTTGGCTCCATACGCATCCCAGCTACCGAAAGCAGCAAATACGATCTCATCTTTTTTCAAACCTAGCTTTTTCATACCTAATTGGTAAGCGGCCGCAGAAGGCTTATAGGAGCGGTTAGCATCCGTACTTACCAGTTCATTAAACATACCCGTTATACCGGCCTTATCTGCGTTAGCTCTTAGCATTTGCGGACTAAAATTGGCAATAGTAATAATTTTGATACCTGCATCTTTTAGCTTCTGCATTGATGTTTTTGTATCCGGCCATAGATCCAGCGACAGATAAGCATTCAACAATTCTTTTTTATCTCCGGCGGTCATCTCCAGCTTCATAGTACGCAGTGTATAATCCAGGGCATCTTCCGTAACCTTGAAGAAATCCGCATATCGATTAGTAATTGAACGCAGGTAGCAATATTCAAACTGCTTGGATCGCCATAGCTTAGTAAACTCTGCCCCTTTACCGGGAAAATATTTCTCTGCATGAGGAATAACTGAATTGGCATTGAAAAGAACAAAGTAGTCGAAGGCCACGGCATTATAATGACGGCGTGTCGATTGTGCTCTGCCTTTCGTTGTTGTACATAACATTCCTGCGATTGCAAATACAAACAGCAGAGAGATTTTTCTGATCATCATCAATTTTTAAGGTGAACAAAAATGGCTTTGTAAAAACTAAGATACTGTCAGTCAAGCGACAAAACACAATACTCCTTGCAAATAGATTTGCCATAACGACAACTATTTTTTTTTACAAAACACTACTACTTTTTTTATGAAAAAAATTATGAACTGGCTACTGAATCCGCCAGTTGACAACCAGGCTTCCATTATCATCATCCGCCTGATATGCGGCGCAGTATTTCTCTCAGAAGGCATCCTTAAATTTGTGTACCCAAATCAGGGTGTGGGCCGTTTTACAAAACTTGGGTTTCCCGTCCCTGATGTTACAGCACATGTAATAGCCAACTGGAAATACTTGGCGGGGTGATGCTGTTGCTCGGCTTGTACACACGTCTTATTGCGTTAGTTTTTGTATTACAAATGATCGTAGCTATACTCACTACCAAAATCGGGGTATACCTGGGCACATCTCCTTTAGCACCGCCACCATCGCCTCCTCAAACGGGCATTTGGGCTGTATTGCATGAAACGCGGGCCGATTATGCACAACTGTTAACTTGCCTGTTTCTTGTAATAGAAGGTGCCGGCAGGCGATCGCTCGATTATCTGCGACAAGTTGGATAAGCTTTTCTGACATGGGACTGCCTAACGACAGTTCCATGTTTTTAATTGCCTGCAAATCACCAAAAAAAGTTTATAACCGATCAGATTTCTTCATAAACGCATACCGAAACTGTTCAATTTTGACCATATTTGTGGTGTGTCATTCATGGTCGGTGAATACACCTGCCCTAACAATAATTTAAACGGCCAAATGGCATTATTTACCCAAATAATGATCTAGGCCATGAAAAAGAAAACAGTGATCAAAGCAGTTATTATAGACGATGAGCCCGGTTGCGTATCATATCTTTCTATGCTGCTTAACGAGTTATGCCCTGAAATAAAAATAGTAGCCACAGGAAATTCTAATATAGATCTGCTAAACATCATCAATGAAACCGATTTTGACGTTGCCTTTTTAGATATTCAACTCGTTAGTGAAAATATATTCGATATAGCTGCCTCGCTGGAAAATCAAAAATTCAAAATAGTATTCGTTACCGCCTTCGACTCTTATGCGCTGCAAGCTATCAAAATAGCGGCCATAGATTATATATTGAAACCCCTGCAGCAAGACGAAATATTAAATTGCTACAAAAGAATACTTAAAGCATATAGCCTGAACCCGGAGCATGCCGAAGTTCACCCAGAGGACGCGAAGATATTAGTAAGGCAAGGAGATAAATGCCTGTTCATAAGCCAGGGAGATATTTTATATTTAAAAGCCCGGGGATCCTATACCGATATTATCTTTCATATGGCGGGACAGTTTAAAACCATGACCCTATGCAAACCTTTGGGGATACTCGAAGAAGAATACAATAAAAGGCTTTTTTACAGAATACATAAATCATTCCTGATTAACGTAAAAAAAGTTGCCAACGTAATTAAAACCGATATCTATAATATAAAAATGATCAATGGCGAAATGATACCGGTGGCACAAAGACGGGTGAAGGAGTTTTTATCATTCATACGGCAGCCCGATGAAATATCATAATGTACTGAGCATACTTTTATTAACCTTGCTTCTGCTGCTAAACAATTCCGCGTTTAGCAATATCAAACAATACACGTCACGTGATGGGCTTATAAGTAACAACCTATATACAGTATATAAGGATAACGAAGGCAGATTGTGGTTTGGCACCGACAGAGGTATTTCTGTGTTCGACGGGAAAAATTTTAAAAACTACACACTGCAGGATGGACTAGAGTCGAACGATGTTTTCCAGTTTAGAGAAGATAACAAGGGAAGGGTTTGGGCATTTACATTCAATGGAGGGGGATGCTATATACAAAATGGCAAAATCCACAATAGCAGCAATGACAGGTTTCTAAAACAGTTTCCGCATAACTCGTATATCAATGCCTTTATTCAACTCAGAAATTCAGACATATACCTCTCCTATTATAATGGCGAAATTTTCAGAGTACATGGCAATCAGCTTATAAAGATCAAAAGTCCTTTAAATATATTCACAGGAAATACTACCGCTTTTTACCTGCGGAATGATTCTTTGCATTTAGTAGCCGGCAGAGGCATCATTAGTATAATTGCAGATAGAGGATACGTTAAAAAAGCCCCATACTATCAAAATGGTTTTGCAGTGAGAGACCAACTGCTGATAGCCGATTCTATGGGTATTAAAATACTAAAAAACGGGAGCCTGACATGGAAATACGATGATCGAAGTTTAACATGTCGCAATATCATTACGCTATACATTGATGATGATGACAACCTGCTTTGCGGATGCAACAATGAACTGCTGATCATCAACCTGAAAACGCTAAAAAAAACTGAATTACTACAAAACACAAGAATTACTTCTATAACACAAGACTGCAATGGCAATTATTGGATTGGTACGGTTGGTAATGGCGTATATAGACTGAACAAGGAATTCAGCAATTTCACACCAGTAATGAACCTGGAGAATAGCCGCATATTTTACACATGGAACAACCAGATATTCATTGCCAATGATAAGGTTTGGGAATTAAAGGCACATGCACTACACCCTATAGATATATCACTGAAGCTCAGTTATCAACCGGTGTATAATTATGGAAACTATTTTTTCTACTCAGATGGCGTATACACCTTTTTAAAAAACAAAAGAAAGCAAAGAAGGATAGATCAGGAATTCTTTTTAAAATTATGCATACCTGCGGATAGCGGCGCTTTCTGGCTGGTAGGTACGCACAGCATTGGTAGACTGCAAACAACTAATAACAATCTAAATCTGTCTGAAAAGGTAGTTTT
Organism: Bacteroidetes bacterium 43-93; assembly: GCA_001897855.1. GTDB lineage: Bacteria > Bacteroidota > Bacteroidia > Chitinophagales > Chitinophagaceae > Polluticoccus. Next base: position 150,184 of record MKUO01000027.1, on the reverse strand, counting down.
TAAAAAAAGATTTATTGCAGCGCAATATGATAGTGCGCAAAAATTGGTCTATTGTATATTCGGCCCATACCTATATTCCTTTAGCATCGAAAATAATAAACTCAGCATTATAGATTCTTTTTCTACCGCATTACCCGTTGGGCTATCATATTGTAACCAGCTACTAATATTACAATTGAACAACAAATCAGTGATTGTTTACGATACCCGCGACTACCACCATCGTGTATATACTAACAACGACCTCGTATTCTATGCTTTTTATCAGCTAACGGACACTTCGTTTCTGATCAGTACTGATAAAGGCTATTATATAACGGGAAACATGCGCAATCCTAATGCTTTTACGCATCCGCAAAAAGTAGAATACCCGGTTGACGAAAGCAATACCATGTTCTTATATCCATCGGGCAACGATATCTTTTGTAAGATCAATGAGGAAGGATATTTGTTTGATAAAAAACTGCTGAATAAAGTATTAACCACTCCCACTTTTTTTATTGATAAGATACTGCTGAATAATAACGATTATGACCCTGCGACAACTGTATTTAAAAATATTCAGCGATGCAACCTTGCTCTGCATCTTGTTGCCCCAAATTACCGCAACGCAAAAATATCTTTCCAATATCGAATCCGCGCCAAAGACACAACTACCTGGTTTGAAAACGATGGCGATCAGCTTAATATCTATATACCCGGCTATGGTACACATGAAATAGATATCCGCGCCATTACCGAAAACGGGCTATCGTCTCCTATAAAAACGCTATCGGTAGATATATTGCCGCCGTTTTATCAAACAACGATATTTACCATATTAGCCGTTACTATTTTCTTGTCTCTGTTAGCAGCTATAGTCTTATTATATACGCGCTTTCGTAAGCGTAAATTCAGACAGGAACTCAATTATATGCAGTTAGAGCATAAAGCCATCAACTCGTTGCTTAACCCTCATTTTGTATTCAACGCCATCAACAATATACAAGGTGTTGTTGCAGAAAACCAACCAGGTAAAGCCAATGAGTACCTGGCGATGCTCAGCAGGCTTATTCGTCAAAACATACAAAACCTTGCATTCAATGCCATTCCATTATCCAAAGAGATCATACTGATAGAAAACTATATAAAGCTGCAGAACCTTCGGTATCAGAACAGGATCCATCTTGAGTTATTCAATGCAGTCGTTTATCCTGAAAAAATATTTATTCCTCCCCTGCTAATACACACATTTGTAGAAAATTCTGTTGTACATGGCTTTGATATGAAGAACGAGCATTTCGAGATCAATATTGAAATAGAAATGGGTGCAGATGAATATCTGAGAATATACATTACGGATAACGGCAAGGGGTTCAATCCTAAACCAGCAAACAGTGGAGATAAGATATCTATGGGTATAGAATTTACACGTAAACGCCTGACGAGAATATCAGAATTCTATGGTGTCAAAAGCACATTGGATATCGTGAACCTTGCAGAAAAAGGAGGGCGGGGAACAAAGGTGACCATTCTTATCTTTTCGCGGTTGGGAGAAAGCATGACAGATGTTCTAAAATAAAGAAACCCGCTCGTTGAGCGGGTTCCTTTTTCAGTAGTCCGACCAGGATTCGAACCTAGACAAACAGTACCAAAAACTGTGGTGCTACCGTTACACCATCGGACTAACTCCCTTTCGGGATTGCAAAGGTAATTTGCGAAAATTAATTGGCAAAACTTTTTTTACAGATATTTTTTTTGAATGGGTAAGTCTCAGGGGATAAAAAGATGAATAAATATACGTTCGTGCAACTTAGCAAAATCATTGTTTTTACAGTAGGTTTGCATAGTTTTCCTTTAACGTAACTGATATATGTCTAATGCGGCAAACCCGCGTCAAATAGCCATCCGGCTTATATTTATTTCTATGGCGGCCATCATGCTGCTGCGGCTGCTTTTTTTGCAGGTGTTTGAGGATAAGTATAAGATCATGGCCAATGATATTGCAATATTCCGTAAGGTGGTGTACCCACCCCGCGGCGCTATTTTGGACAGGAAGGGCCGCCCCCTGCTGTATAACGAACGTGTGTATGACCTGATGGTAACACCCAACAGTGTACCTAAAACGCTCGATACCGGCTTATTGTGCAGCACACTGGGTATAGATAAGGCAACCTTTCAAAAGCTCATTACCCGCGCGCGGGTGCGTAGCGGCAGTATGCGTAAGGGTGTGTTTATAGAAGAGTTATCGCCGGAACAATCTGCCCGCGTCCAGGAAAATATGTACAATTTTCCGGGCTTTGAAGTGTCTGAACGGTTTATACGCACCTACCCTAATCCGTATGCAGCGCTGATGCTCGGTTATATTGGCGAGGTATCGCCCGAAATGCTCAAAAAAGAGCAATATGCATCTTATACCCAGGGAGATTATACCGGCATGAACGGACTGGAACGCAGCTATGAGGATGTGCTGCGCGGCCAGCGAGGTGTACACTTCCTGGAAAGAGATAACTTCAACCGCCCACGCGACCCATACAAAGGAGGCTCACTCGATACACCGGAGATAGCAGGTAAAAACCTTGAATTATACCTTGATGAAGATTTGCAGGCCTATGCCGAAAAATTAATGCAAAACAAGCTGGGCAGCGTAGTAGCGATAGACCCGCAAACCGGCGGCATCCTTACGATGGTAAGTGCCCCCAGCTACGATCCCAACCTGCTGAAGGGCACTGAACGTGCACGCAACTATAGCAAATTATATAGGGATGCCACGCATCCCCTACTCAACCGGGCTACACAGGCAACTTATCAGCCGGGCTCTACCATGAAACCCATGACAGGCCTGATAGCGCTGGATGTTGGAGCGATCACCCCTTCATTCGGCTACCCATGCCGTGGCGGATATTATGCCTGCGGTAAAAAGATTACCTGCCTGCACTCAGAAGCCGGCCATGCAGCGAACTTCCGGATAGCTCTCGCCCACTCCTGCAACTCTTATTTTGTACACATCTTCCGCCTTGCTGTAGATGCTGCAAAATTTGGTGGCGTAAAGAAAGGTGTACAGAAATGGCATGAATACTGCAGCAACTTTGGCTTTGGACGCCGCACCGGTGTAGATATACCATTTGAAGGCAAAGGACTGCTGCCGGATAGTAATACTTACAATAGGATGTACCATGGATCATGGAACTCGTGCACTATGCTTTATGTAGGTATGGGACAGGGGGAGATAGCCCTTACGCCCATACAGATGGCGAATGCCATGTGCATCATTGCCAACAAAGGATATTATTATTCACCACACTTTGTACGCGCTATTGGTAACAATCCTAAAGACCCTCATTTGCAACCTTACCTGGAAAAGCACGTGGTATCACATATACCGGATACCACCTTTAACGTGATACACGCCGGTATGCAGGATGTGGTAGAGCATGGTACGGCCATGGTAGCCAAGCTGGATGGCATAGAAGTATGTGCCAAGACAGGTACTGTAGAAAACAAAGCCGCCATCAACGGCCAGGCAATCAAAATGCAGAACCATTCGGTGTTTGTAGCATTCGCTCCTCGCCAGCATCCGCGTATTGCCATCGCTGTAGTGGTAGAGAATGCGGGCTTTGGTGCTACATGGGCCGGGTCTATAGCCAGCCTGCTGATGGAAAAATACCTGACAGATAGCGTGCGAGCCAGCAGGAGGCCACTGGAAGAAAAGATGTACAATGCCAACCTCATCAGCAAATACACTTACGCGATAGACTCGGGCCAGCGTGCAAGGGATGCTGCAAGAAGACAGCGCCTGATGGAACAAAGAGCAACCAGGGATAGCCTGCAGCGTGCAGAGGATTCGGTACAGGCGGCAACATTCTTAAGAAAATATTACCTGAATAAAAACAACAAGCGATAGCAGATGAGTGCTGCAAACAAATCTATTTTTTCAAGGCTGGATGCGCCAACGGTGCTTTTATACGCCGCGCTTGTGGCCATTGGCCTTACTGCAGTATTTTCTGTAGAATACAGGGTTACAGACCCCAGCATCTTTATGATGTCTAAAAGCCACATGAAGCAGTTTACCTGGTTTGGTATCTCTTTATTTGTAGGCCTGCTGATCATTTTTACAGATAGTAAGTTCTTCTCCTCATTTGCGTACCTGTCTTATACCATAGGATTATTCCTGCTCGTCATTACCATATTTGCAGGAGTAGACGTAAAAGGATCTCATTCGTGGCTGGGTGTGGGCAGTGTCCGGTTTCAGCCCGGCGAGGTTTGTAAAATATTTACCTCACTTGCCATTTCTAAATTCCTTTCCTCGCCAGAAACTAACTTCCAGACGTTGCGGCACCGGCTTATTGGTGTAGCTATAGCATTAACCCCCGCAGTGCTCATCATCCTGCAAAAAGAAACAGGACTTGCGCTTGTTTATTTCTGCTTCTTCCTGGTAATGTACCGCGAGGGCTTGCCTAACACTATTCTCATCATAGGCTTTTCTATGATAGCGCTCACACTTGCCACCTTACTGATTGACAGGTGGGTATTGTTTGGCATACTTACGGGCCTAGCCATTATTGTAGGCTACCTGATACGCAGGGAATTACGAAGAAACGTCCTTGCACGAGTATTGCTCATAGGTGTCTGGGGCTTTTGTATGTTATTCTCGCAGGTGCTGGTACCCTTCTCTTTCAAACACGTTTTGCAAAAGCACCAGGTGGAGCGTATCTATACCACGCTGGGGCAAAAGATGCCTGAGGCCTACGAGAAAGAAGGAGCAAAGGACAGTAACAAGAAAGGGAACGTATCGGACTATAACGTGTTGCAATCCAAAATAGCCATTGGCTCCGGTGGATTTTGGGGTAAGGGTTTCCTGAACGGTACCTCTACCAAAAACGAGTTTGTACCGGAACAAAATACCGACTTTATCTTTTGCGCCGTTGGCGAGCAGTTTGGCTTTGCAGGCAGCGCAGTGCTGATAGGCATCTATGTATCGCTCATGCTGCGCCTGGTGTATCTTGCCGAGCGGCAGCGGTCAGCCTTTAGCCGGGTATATGGATACTGCGTGGCATCTATATTGTTCTTCCACTTCGCCATCAATATATCCATGACCATAGGGCTGGCACCGGTAATAGGGATTACACTACCTTTACTCAGCTATGGTGGCTCCTCTTTACTGTCATTCAGCATTCTTATTTTCATCATGCTAAGGCTAGATGCCGACCGGAGCGTTATGATCAGGTAAACGCAGCATATCGTAACTTTGCACCCGCATGGCACAGATTTTCCCGTTGTCGGAAGGCGTTTTTACGATAGGACATGATAAGCTCTTTGTTCCCTTTGATGAGCAAAAGGATATACTAACAGACAGGCCTACAGGCTCTTTACTGGTAGAGATACTACCCTTCCTGGTGGTGACAGATAAAGACGTGATGATATTTGATACCGGCCTTGGTTTTAAGAATCCCAATGGAGAATTGCAGATACACGACAACCTGCGTGCGGTTGGTTATGAACCGGAGCAGGTAACTAAAGTACTCTTGTCGCACCTGCATAAAGATCATTCGGGCGGTGTTGTTTATACCGATGCTAACGGCATTACCAAAACCACCTTCCCCAATGCCACCTATTATGTCTATCGCCCGGAAGCAGACTATGCCCTTGCTACAGGTGCGCCTTCTTATTTTGTAAGCGATATAGAACCTTTGCTATCATCCTCCCAGGTGCATTGGCTGGATGGAGAGGAAGGCATGATAGATGGCTATATAAAATTCACACATTCCGGAGCTCATTGTCCGCAACATATTGTGTACTTGGTAGATGATGGCAAGGATAAGGTTTTCTTTGGCGGTGACGAAGCCCCGCAATTGAAGCAGATGCGCATCAAGTACGTAGCCAAGTACGACTATGATGGTAAAAAAGCCATGCATTTGCGGGAACAGTATGCGGAGCAAGGGAAAGCCGAAGACTGGACATTCCTGTTTTACCACGATGTGCGCACACCCGTAACAAAGCTATAATTCGCCTAGCGCAATTCCTGTTGCGGCCTGTTAGCGTGCCTTTCTTTAAGTTGCTGTATCAGCATACGCTTAAACTCTCTTTCGGCATCATAAAGGCTTGCAAGTTGCTGTGCGCTGATGACATTGAGGAACTGGTCTTTGTATCTCTTGCGTATCTCCAGCATCTTTTCCTGCATCTCTATATCGTCATCTATAGATTTACGGGAATCATCCTCATCCATATTCTGTGCGGGACGGGAATGGTTTGCAAAATATTTTTTGCGCAATGCAAATTTTTCGTCCTCGTATTGGTTGTAAACGGGCCAGAAACGTTCTGCCTGCGCGGATGTAAGATGTATCTTATCGGTGATGTAAGCAACTTTGATGGCATGGATACGTTCCATGCGCCTTGGCATTTCATGCGGTTGTGCAAACGTGGTGATCGTACTTAGCAACAACAATAGTATAATATACCCTGTCTTTCTCATTTCCTTATGCAATATTATAAATCTGTAGTTGATTCTTCCCAGCCTGTTTCATCCAGGTAATTTTTTATTTCTTCTTCGGTTAGTTTTCCGGTAGCGGTTTTCATATCAGATGGATTTAGGGCAGCGGTGATCGTTTCCAGGTCATATTCATCAATATTCTGTTGTACATATACATCGATGCTATCTCGGGATAGGCCTGCAAGTGCCTGCTGCGTATTATAAGTCTTAGAAACACTATTGTATTTGTAAATACCGGCGCCTATACTCATTAACACTATCGCTGCAGCAGCCCAGCGTACATTCTTACTTATAATTGCACCCAAAGAAATGACTCTACTCTTCTTTTGGCTGGCAGCCTTTGCTTTTTGCAATACCAATTCCGGCAACTGCTCGAAATATCCAGCTGGTACCTCGTGTGGCAAATTTCTATCAATGCTCAGTTCAGGCTCCTGCACCAGCGCTTTTATATTCGCGGCTATATCTTCAAAATACCCCTCGGGCATATGGTATGGCATTGATTTGGGTAGTAGTAACATAGGGTCAGGCTTGCTTATTGCCATGCGGCGGGCATTGATCTCACCATCTAATGTTTCAAAGTAACTCTCCGGCACAAAATAAGGCATAGCACGAGACATACCGGCAAGCACACTGTTCAGTGCTTTTAATTCTTCCTGTATGTGGTTTCTGTTGCTCATTTTATAATTAGACCAAAATATTACTATATCGTTTAATCTTCCTTCAGGAATGCCTCCACCTTTTTAACAGCGTGGTGATAGGATGCTTTCAATGCGCCAACAGAAGTATCCAATACGCCTGCCATATCTTCGTAAGGCATTTCATCATAATATCGCAGGTTAAACACCAGCCTCTGCTTTTCGGGCAGAGATTGTATAGCCTGCTGCAGCTTCCATTCTATCTTATTAGCGTCAAAACCTTTTTCTGCCACTAACCTATTCTCTAAGGAAGATTCATGGTCAGATAAGGACGCCATGGCCCGCTTTTTCTGCTGCTCTATCCAGGTCAGCGTTTCGTTGGTGGCTATCCTGTAGAGCCAGGTATAGAGGTTGGCCTCTTCCCTGAAATCTGCCAGGTGGTTCCACATCTTGATGAATACATTCTGCAAAACATCATTGGTATCCTCATGCGCCGTCACCATACGGCGAATGTGCCAATACAAACGTTCCTGGTATTTGCGTACTATCTGCGTAAAAGCCTGCTCGCGCGTGCTTTCGTCCTTAAAGGACGCTAACAGAATTCTATCGTCAGCTAATACAGCCATTTGGGCCATGTGCAAAAGGGGCGTTTATATTATATAGACTATTTTAAGGTAAGAAAGTTTAAACAATAGCAGAAATCTCATTACTGTAGTAGCTTTGCGGCCTTATGGCATTGTTTAAAGACCTCAGGATCGTATTTTTCGGAACCCCGGATTTCGCAGTAGCATCGTTAAACGCACTGGTAGAAGCAGGGGCGAATATTGCAGCCGTAGTAACGGCACCTGATAAACCGGCCGGCCGTGGTATGCAGTTGCAAGCATCCGCGCTGAAGCAATATGCTGTGATGCATAACCTGCCGGTACTGCAACCCGAAAAGTTAAAAAATCCTGAATTTGTACAGGAACTAAAAAATATAAATGCCGACCTGCATATTGTCGTCGCTTTCCGGATGTTACCCGAAGTAGTCTGGAATATGCCGCCGCTGGGCACTGTAAACGTACACGCCTCGCTGCTGCCACAATATCGTGGCGCCGCGCCTATCAACTGGGCTATCATCAATGGAGAAACGGAAACCGGGGTGACTACCTTCCGCCTGAAGCATGAGATAGATACCGGCAATATCCTGATGCAGCAAAAAGTGGCGATACTTCCTGATGATAATATTGGTACGCTTTACCAAAAACTAATGGAAGAAGGTGGCAAACTACTTGTTGCCACAGTAAAAGGCCTGGCAGAAGGTACATTGCACGATATACCCCAAGATGCTGTTGCAGAGGCTGCATTAAAACATGCCCCCAAGATATTTAAAGAAGATACTCTTATCAACTGGACAAAAACGGCAAAAGAAATACACGACCTGGTACGCGGCATGTCGCCCATACCGGGTGCCTATACTATGTTGCAGGGTAAAACCTTCAAAATATATAAGTCGCACTACGAAACCGCAGCAACTAATGCAGAGACGGGCAGTTATAATACCGACGGTAAATCATACCTGCGTTTTGCTGCTGCAGATGGCTGGCTATATGCAGACGAGGTGCAGGCCGAGGGCAAAAAACGTATGCCTATTGGCGATTTTCTAAGGGGTTTCAGGGCGCAATAAGCGTATCTACAAAGTATTGCGTAGCAAGCGCATACCCGCGTAAGCCTAACCCGGTAATGCAGCCCACGCATTTTGCGGCGGTGTAAGAATGTTTACGGAACTCCTCCCGGGCGTAGATATTGGATATATGCACCTCTATGGTAGGTATATTAATAGCCGCTATAGCATCGGGTATGGCTATACTGGTATGCGTATAAGCCCCGCCGTTAAAAACAACACCTTTTACACGACCGCGGCAGCTGTGCAGGAAGTTGATGATCTCCCCTTCTACATTGCTCTGGTAAAACTCAAAAGACACCTGCGGAAACTCCTGTTGCAGCACTTTATAGAACTCTTCCAGAGATTGGCCACCATACACATCTACTTCCCTTGTGCCGATAAGATTTAGATTAGGGCCGTTAACTATAGCAATTTGCAACATCTTTTGTATTTTTAAGCAATATAGTAAAAAGGCGAAGCCCCATATGCCAACAATTGAAGAACTGATAAAAACGAAGCCGTACAAAGACCCGCGCGACCGGGCCTTGATCAATATTATATATACGGGCAGCTGGCTGGTGAACCGTATTAACCAGGTATTGAAACCTTTTGGCATATCTGAGCCTCAGTATAATGTGCTTCGCATTCTAAGGGGGCAGAATGGTAACCCCATGAACCTGTTTGAGATACAAAGCCGTATGGTGCAGAAGATGTCGAATGTGTCGCGTTTGATAGACAAGCTGCTCGAAAAAGGGCTTGTAGAGCGCAATGAGCGCAAAGAAAACAGGCGAATGGTGGATATATTTATTACAGAAAAAGGGCTCACCATGCTGAAGGACGTAGATGTACCCCTGCAAAAAAGCCTGAAAAACATACTGGAAAATCTTTCCAAAGACGAAGCTGCCCAATTGGCGATCTGGCTGGATAAATTGAGGGAAGAGTAAAGGCCGCTATTTTTTACCCGTGTGGGACCCATATTATAAAGGATTCAAAGCCTGGCTGCAACTGGAGCGGTCTATGTCGGACAATACCGTAGACGCATACCTGCACGATGCAGAGATGCTGGGCGACTTCATAAAAGCTACCTACCCCGGCACCCCGGCTGACGCCCTGCAATTGAGCCACCTGCAGGCTTTTCTTGTGCATATCAATGATATGGAATTTGCCGCGGGTACACAAGCACGTGTAATCAGCGGTATCAAATCCTTCTTTCGCTACCTGATGATGGAAGAAGTGATCCGTACCGATCCGTCTGAATTACTGGAAGCGCCGAAACTAAAACGCAAACTACCTGAGTTCCTCAGTATATCAGAAATAGAACAGCTTTTTGCCGCTATAGACCATAGCACACCCGAAGGCCAACGCAACCGCGCCATGCTGGAAACCTTGTATAGCTGCGGCCTGCGTGTGAGCGAACTTACAGGATTGCTGATGAGCAATATGTACCTGGACGTAGGCTTTATACGGGTAATAGGCAAGGGCAATAAAGAAAGGCTGGTGCCGATAGGCAGCACCGCGGTAGCGCAGGTGAAATTGTACAGAGATCATGTACGCAATCATTTGCCTGTCATCAAAAAAGGGAATGAAGACATCCTGTTCCTGAATAGGCGTGGCAGCGCCTTGTCGCGCGTAATGGTATTTATGATCCTGAAAGAACTAACGGCAAAAGCAGGTATCCATAAAAACATCCATCCGCATACGCTGCGCCATTCTTTTGCTACGCACCTTGTAGAAGCCGGTGCAGACCTGCGCGCCGTGCAGGAAATGCTGGGCCATAAGAGCATTACGACAACTGAAATTTATACGCACCTGGACCGCGGTTTTCTGCGCCAGACGCTGCAAAAATATCATCCACGATTTGGCAAGTAGAAACACTTACATTTCACTTACCGCAATTTGTTAGTTATATTTAAAAACCATAACTAATACTTGCACTATGCAATTCAACAGACGAAACTTTATCCGGTCGGCATCCGTTATTGCCGCTTTATCCCTGCAGGAGATGGGTGCTATGGCCGCATCCCGTCAGCTAAATAACAAGGGGAAACCCATAGGCCCTGACGATGAAAACTACTGGAAAAATGTGCGGCAGATGTTCCCGCTCTCTAAAGATGTAGCGTATATGAATAACGGCACAATGGGGCCATCCCCCTATCCCGTTATAGAAGCGGTACGTGACGGCATGATGGAAGGCGATATGCATGGCGTGTACGGTGGCTGGGAAGCTACAGAGGCGCGTATTGCAGGCTTTGTTGGCGCCGACGAAGATGAAATAGCCCTGACGCACAACGTTACCGACGGCATCAACATAGCCTGCTGGGGATTCCCGTTAAAAAGAGGGGATGAAGTGATCATGACCACACATGAGCATGTGGGCAGTGCCTTCCCCTGGCTGAACAGGCGAAAGCTGGATGGCATCGTCATCAAGACATTTGATCCTGCACCGACAGCGGATGAAACGCTGAACAGAATTGAAGACCTGGTAACAAAAAAGACAAGGGTTATTGCCGTACCGCATATCCCCTGCACGCAAGGACAGGTACTGCCGGTAAAAGAAATTTCGCGCATGGGAAGAGAACGGGACATTTTTGTATTCATTGATGGTGCACATGGGCCCGGAATGTTACCGCTTGACCTGCACGATATAGACTGCGACGCCTACGCAAGCTGCAGCCATAAATGGATGCTGGGGCCAAAAGGAACCGGTTTCCTGTATGTAAAAAAAGAAATGCAACCTGTAATACAGGCATATTTTGTTGGCGCCGGCAGCGATGATGCTAAATGGGATATGGCTACCCATCCGCCAAAAATGGGCAAATATGCAACCAGCGCACACAGGTATTATGGTGGCACGCAATCGCTGGGGTTATATAAAGGTGTAACAGCTGCTATAGATTTCATGGAAAATATTGGCATCCAAAACATCTATAACCGGGTGAACAACCTGGGCAAGTACACCCAGGACAGCTTGCTTGCTTTAGGAGACAGGATAGAAATGCTTACACCTACAGAAGCGCGGTCGCGCTGCGCAGTAACAGGCTTCCGTGTTAAAAACATGCCTTATAACAAGGTGTACGAACTGGCCGCCGCGCACAAGATAAGGATACGCAGTGTTGCGGAAAACGGGCTGAATTCAGTAAGGGTTTCTACGCATCTGTATAATAACAGGGAAGAAATAGATAACCTCGTAGATGTGATCAGGAAAGCAAACTCGTAGGCAGGAACTATAACCTGGCTACCATAAAACCGATGAACTTATAGTAATGGGCATCGGGCAATTTCTTGCCCGTAGCTACCCATTTCCCTGATTCGGGAATATTTTTGCATCGCTCCAATGTGTAAAGGAACCGTTCTCTTAAACTAATATCTACACAAGGCAGGAGATGCTTATGTGCCTCATAATGCCCGGCGCAGGTATGAGCTAAGACCTGCTGTTCAAAACTGCGATAATGAATATATGGAGACATCTAAAAAGATGACCGGCAATAAAACCATGCCATCACTTTCTCTTGCCCCTGGCCTCTTGCCAACGCTTTTCGAATTCCGCATCCTCCATTGTCCGCGTCACCAACACCAGGTCAAAAGCAAGAGGGATATCAATACCTGATTCCAATACCTTGATAAAACGCATTCTATGGTCGGCAGGCACCCCGGGTAAAACGTGCAGCCAGTCTTCATCTCCGTTTTGTAAGCTGCATACTTTGCTTTCAAATTCTTCGTAACTCATCATACCTGCATATACGAAGTTGGACAAGTGCCGGGCTTCAAGAAAATGTTAATCGTGGATATCCTATGCATAAAATATTACAAAAGACTGCTCAATTAATTGTTAATGGAATAGGAAACCGAAAAGGAACATCTTATATTTAGATATTCTCTTGAAATAGTGGTGCCGGATAAAACTTAACATTGGAAATGTTATCGTTAGATTAATTTTGCGTTAACATTTTTGATTTAATCAATACTCCACATACATGTCAACAGATAAAAAATCGGGTTCAAAACAACCAAAGCGGTTAAAAAAGGCAACTAAAAAAGAGGCCAGGCACGAGATAGCGCAGCTATTGGAAAAAGCGCTTTCGGGTATAAAGGCCCATATGAATGAAAAGAAATTTAAAAGCAGTATAAAAAAAGCCAGTAAGCTGTTTGTGAACGCAGCTTCTACGTCACCGGAGAAAACAACAAAAAAAACACCCCCTGTTAAGAAAGCGGCTGTTAAGCCGAAAGAGGTTAAGAAATAAGTTTGTAAAAAGGCACCCCAACGGGTGCCTTTTTTAAATCAGATTAAGCCTTTAGTGTTCCTTCTACTCCGCCATCCATGGTTTTACCGATAACGGCGCCGGCCAGCATCTTTATAAAATCCACCATTTTCCCATTCTGTGTATCCCAGTAATATCCCTGTTTTGCACGTACACGTATTATGGTGATATTAGGATCGTCCTTACCTTCTGTAAACCACGCTTTGGCAATAGGGTTCCATAATTCCTCCACCTTGCTTCTATCATAGAACACGTCCGCTGAGCCATATATACTCATATATTCAGAGTTGCCGCTGTTCGCAAATAATAATTGCACCGCATCATCTTGTTTAATCTCCTGGTTCTTATTGCTATTTTTATCGCTCAGGAACCAAAGATTGCCCTCATCATCTACATCCTGAACACTCATAGGACGGGTTTCAAAAGGTTGCTTTTCGAGTTTTGTACAAAACAGGCATATCCCGTTATTCTTTACCAGTTCCCTGATCTTGCTCACTGCTTGCTGTTGTTGCAGGTTGTTTACTTCTCCCATATTTTTTTTAAAACAAAAACCTATAAAACCCTGCCATAAAAGAGGCACTACCTGTATTGTTTAAGACCTGCCACAAATAAAGAACCAAAAGCTGAACACTTATTTTTCAGCCCACATCCGGCTGTATTCTTCAAGGTCTTTTTGCCATGATCCTTCCCCACCTACCGCAAATTCTTTGTCTATGCGTTTGCACTGCTTTTCATAATGTTTTGCCATCTTCTTATCTCCCATAAACCAATAGACCTCGCCATAAGTATCCCAGCTGTTAGGGGTTGAGGGGCTGACCAATGCCTGGATGCGTGCAATAGCAAGCGCTTTACCCAGGTCGTGCTTTTTTAAACAAGTGTAGACAGCTGAATTTAATATACTAAGAGGTATACCATTATCCATTACGTAATGAACAACGCTGTCTGAATTATTTTCTAAAAGAGACATATCCATTTGTAGCAAATGATCTTCAAGAGCGGTCATGGTAATACCTTTCTGATACATTACGGTAAGGGTATCGCCTGAGGACAGTCCGCTGCCATCATCAAACCATGTGTCGGTAGTAATAAAACATGCAGGTGACATCTTATGTGCTTCGATAAACTGGTGTACATCTTCGGCACGCACACTAATCATTTCTTTCCCTAACACCCGAAAATCCTTGAACCGCTGGAACATGCAGGAGGTATGCAGGAAATTATATTTAGGCAAATAATAAAAAACAAAATCTTCTGTGGGTATGTGCGGATATTCCTTCCTGTCTATCCGATAACCGATGATACTGTTTGTCTTATCCTTTATACTGAATTCCTCATCACCTACAAAATGTATGTACTTACTGTACTTAGCATAGGTAGCAGAGTCTATATATTCGCTAATGCGTTTGTAATTCTTCTTTGTTGTTACCACTGTGATACCGCGCGATATGAAAGGTATCACAGATGATATGCTATGTGGATGCCAGTGCGTACTGAGCACATATTTAAGAGGCTTGTGAGGAAATTTTTCTTTTAATGTAGCTAATACTACCTCGCCCTCTGCAGAATGATCGGTAAGATTAGTAGCCCCTGCCCCATCTGTAGATATAGGCATCTCTATGAGCACTATAAAATCCTTAAACTCCACCACCGTGCTTTTGGTAACATAGTGTTTGGTAGCAGTAGTATCGTAATACATAATATAAAGTCCATCGCCCATCTTCTTAAACGATTTGATCTTCACATCTGCAACGGCAAACAAAGGCATTAACAGAAACAATAGTAATATTCTTTTCATAAAGTAAAATATCGATGAACAAATCTACCGGATGCTATCCGGCTAAACTTGTAAAATATTGCAGCGGCATCATATCTCCTGGTAGCCCTTCTTATATGCAAGCGGGGCAATACCTATATACTTCCTAAAGCAGTGTATAAAATGGCTTTGATCGTAGAATCCTGTTTCTAATGCCACACTGGTGATGGGCATGTTCTCAGAAATAAGCAGTTTGGATCTGTTAATACGCTGCAGCAACATGTAAGACATGGGCGTAAGACCCATCTGTTTTTTAAAGCTGCGAATGAATTTAAACTTATCCATCCCAACCCTCGCTGCAAGCTCCTCTACAGTAAGGCGCTCGGTAAAATGATTTGAAATATAGTGTCCTGCCTCGGTAATAGAATTATCGATTCGAAAATTTTCAGGGCGTATATCCCCATACTGCTGCACCAGGTAAGCCAATATTACATGGAGGGTCTCCACCCTGTCTTTTTCATCTTTGTGAAATTGCAGCAGTAACCTGTACAGGTACCGATCTTCCAGCAAATTATTCGGGAACCACAGATCTTTCCCTTTGAACATTCCTGTTTGCTGCTGTACGTACTGCATGAGTTCCCGGCTTACATATATCGTCCTGTACTTCCAGCTATCATCGTCAAAATAGCTGTTGGCATGTATCTCATAAGGATTGATCACCACGACACAACCTGCGTGCGCGGGCACCTGCTTATTGCTGAACGATAGCTGCTCAATACCATACTCTATGATACCGATACTATACGCATCATGAAAATGCTCCGGGAAACGCGCCTTCCTGAAAACAGCTTCTTTTAGCTCAAGGCCATCAAAAACAGATAGCCGGGTAGTTTTTATCTGCATGATCCGATTACCTTTTATAGGACGTGAGCTAATACAGTAAGGTGAGGCTACAACTTGTTAGACTTGTGTTAAACACTACAAATACCTGTCTTGCAATATCTTCAAATGATGCATCGCATGCCCAATGATAATATAACCTAAAGCACGTGTAGTGGTAAGATGGCTGGCAATATTGGCCGTTTGTTCGCTCTGCTCATTCGTTACATTTTCGAATAGCTTTAACGTAGCCAGCCGTACTGCGTTGAATTCACCCAAAATATCATCCATACTTCTATTGTCGGCGGTAGCATTGGCCGCGTACAGGTTTTCATCCATGCCCGGCAAAAGAGAACGCTCATCTCCCCTTGCCGCTGCTAATGCGCGATAGCTCATTACCCGCTCTGTATCTACCAGGTGCAGCAATACCTGCTTCACCGTCCATTTGCCCGGCGCGTAACTATAGGCATGCTTTTCTAACGGCAAGCTTTCGAAAAAAGTTACTACAGCTCGTGTATTATCTTTTAACTGATCAATAAAGTTACCATCCGGAACGAGGTCTAAATAACGCTTGAAATAGGAATTATATTCGCCGGGATGTGGTTTGTGCATAATCAAGTTTTAGAGAACTAAATATACAAACACCTCCCGATTGAGGAGGTGTTTTCATAAAAACAAACGTTAAAAAAGATACTATTGCTTTATCAATTTTATTACCTCACTGCTGCCGTCTGCTTTACTGGCAACACGCAGCAGGTACATGCCGGGTGATAATTTATAAACAGGCAATACATTGGTGCCTTCCATAAAACTACCTGTGCGCAAAGCCTTGCCTGTAACATCTGAAAGCAAATAGCTGCAAGCGCCCGGAACCGTAATATCTACCTTATCTGTTGCGGGATTAGGAGATACAGTTACATTGCTCCTGATCTCATCAACTGCAGCGATATGCAGTGTAGTATGCAAGTTGGTGTAATTACTCTTCACCGTAGTGCTGTCCATAGCATAATTAGAAATATGGATCATGGCAACTGCGCCACTTGATTGCTCACCGTTTGTAGATTTATCATCCTGGAAGAATACAAGTAGCTTGTTGGCACCATACACATATTTATCAGTATTGTCTGTATAAGTGCCTGCAGTCACCCCATTGCAGTTCATATACATCAGCTTGGTAGATGCATTTCGGGTGATGGCCAGATAGGTATATTGTCCCTGGGGGATCATAGAATCAGGCGAAGCCGGATTGGGATATAGTACCACCTTCCCGCTCTGGTTATAATAACCTGCATCCTGGCTGAGACTATCAAAATCTATGATTTTCTTGTACCCACTAACAGTATCCAGCTTAAAATACAATTCAATTGTATAACTGCCTGCTGAGAGAAAATTCTTAGTAGCATCATTGAATACGATGCCACAACCCTTATCAAAATGATATACTTTTTTAGTTACTGTTATCGGTAACGTTTCCGTAGCTGTAGTGCCGGTGCACGCGGAGCTCAACAACGGGCCTCGGGAGTATAGTTCGTTAAACCCGTTATTGAAGTTGTAGCTGTAAGTAGTGTTTTGCGAAAACGCAGGCAGAGAACCGATCAATGCCAAAGAAAAGGAGAGTAGTATTTTTTTCATCAGGCAATCATTTCTTTTAAAGTTACAAACACATATATACAAAGTCAAGCAAATATGATCTGATAACAAAAAAAGAGGGCCTGGAAAGGCCCTCCCTTGCGTGCTATCCTACGCAATCCTTGAAACACTACTTTTCTGCAACCCTCGGGCTGCCCATATTTTTACCTTCTTTAATCTCGTAGGAGCCTTTCACCACAACCCTGTCGCCCGGTTGCAATGCACCGAATATCTCTGTAGAATCAGCAGACTCGTTACCCTGTGTCACATCCAGCCATTTGGTTTTACCACTGCGTACTGCTATTACATATTTACGTTCTGTAGTAGTTACCACCGCCGATTTAGGCACCACATAGGCTTCCGCGTTGCCAATGCTTGGCAATTGCACCTCGGCATACATACCCGCCATGAATTTGCGGTCGTTGTTGGGCACATCTATTTCAATCGCTTCGGTACGATAGTTATCGCTCAGGCAACCCGAAGACCGTGCAACCTTTCCGGAGAAGGTTTCGCCCGGAAGGGCGTTAACAGTAAACTGTACGCTGCCGTTGCTCAATTGCGAGCTGTATTCCTCCGGCACATTCACTACCAGCCTCAGTTTATCCTGCTGCTGTATTACCAGCATAGGCTTGCTGTTACCGTTGCCGGAGCCAACCAGCGCACCGGGGTGCACATTCCTTTCAGTAATAATGCCATCGAATGGCGCTACAACCGTCAGGTAGGTATTCATGGCCTGCCGCGCTTTATAATCAGCTTCCTCTGCCTGCATGGTAGCCATATCGGCATTCATCTTTGCTTTAGCTGATGACAGGTCGAACGGTGATACTACACCCGGCGTCTTATTCGTTTCCAGCAAACGCTGATAGCGCTCTTTAGTTGTTTCGTAAACAGCCTGCGCCTGTGCAAAACGCAGTTTGGCAGCGGCAAGGCTCTGCTGCATCTCCGGCGCTTCCAGTTCTATCAATAGCTGTCCTTTCCTTACGCGCGATCCGCGATCAACGGTAATGTTTTTCACAAAACCATTCACCTTGGGAAAGATCTGCACATATTCATAAGGCTGCAGGGTACCCGGTAGTTGTATATTTTCACCAAGGTGGCTTTTTTGCAAGGTCATTAGTTGCAGGGCAGTTTCATTTTTTGTCTTCTCTGCTTGTTTTTCCTTTGCCGCATGGTTGCATGCCTGGCTGCCTATGGCAAGTGCGGTTAACGCAAACAATGCTAATCTATTTTTCATAATTATCGTTTTCTTGTTCTGGCATTAATGATGGTGTTGATAATGTTGCTTTTCGCTGAGCAAATACATAGCACTGCGGCACTATCAGCAACGCAGCAATTGTAGAAGCAATAAGGCCACCTATTACGGCGCGTCCAAGTGGCGCTGTCTGGTCGCCCGATTCGCCCAGCCCGCTGGCCATAGGTATCATACCTACTATCATGGCAAGGCTGGTCATTAATATCGGCCGCAGCCTGATGGAGGCACTCGTCTTGGCCGCACGCACAACGTCATTGTTGTACTCAAACCGCAGCTTCTCTGCATTGGTCACAATAAGTATGGCGTTGGCCACGGATACACCTGTTGACATGATGATACCCATATATGATTGCAGGTTGAGCGTAGCGCCGGTAAGCAGCAATATGATGATGGCCCCCAGCAATACGGCTGGTATGGTGGACAATACCACAAGAGACAGCTTAAACGACTGATACGTTGCAGCCAGCAGCAGGAAGATCACCATGACTGCAAACAAAAGGCCTGTTTGTAAACTGCTTAATGTTTCTGTAAGCAAGGTAGCCATACCTTTCACCACCGGCACGAGGCCTTTAGGTGCTTCCAGTTTCGCAATTGCTTTGTTTACTTCTGTGATGGCGCTGTTCAGGTCCTTCTTATAGAGGTTAGCGCTTACGGTAACGAAACGGCGTGGGCCCGACCTGTCATATTCGCCGGCTACAGTGTCAACAGTGAGGTCTGCAACATCCTGCAGCAGCAGGTGCTGGTTGCCAGCTTCCAATGGCGTTTCCTTCAAGCTGTTGAGATTGTTCATGATGTACTCCGGTATCTGCACCTGCACCTGGTAGGTATAGGCATTCTTCTCATCCAGCCACAGGTTTTTTTCCGTGAAGCGACTGGACGATATTACCGCGGCAATAGACCTAGATACATCACTCAATTTCATACCCATCTGGGCAACTTTCAACCTGTCTAAAGTGATCTTCACCACCGGATATTTAAGAGGCTGGCGAATGTTCACATCCCGCAGGAAATCCACTTGCTTCAGTTCCGCAACGAGCTTGTTGGCATAGTCCTGTATCTGTTCCATATTCCGGCCCTGCACTTGTATCTCTATAGGCGCGGCGGCACCCTGCCCCATCATCTTTTCAGTCAGGTCTATCGGTTCAAAAGCTACCCTTACGGTCGGTAACCTGTCATGTATCGCCTGCCGCAGCTTATCCTGGAAGGCATCTTTATCTACCTTATAATCTTCGTCCAGTTGTATTTGCAGACTGGCTTCATGCGCGCCGCTGTTAAACACATACAGGTTACTGGTACCATAGCTGCTCGGTATCAACCCCACAAAAGCAGAGCTGATAGCTACGTGATTATTAGTTACCTGGTTGATGATATCCAGCACATCATGCACCATCGCTTCAGACCGTTCCAGCCTTGTTCCGTCAGGCAGTGAAAGGCGCATCTGGTATTGGCCGTTGTTGGTTTTGGGCAACAGGTCCTTACCTATCCATACAAAACCCACTGCTGTCAATCCAAGTACAAGCACGAGGTACAATACTACGTTCCGCTTATACTTACCGAGTATCTTTTCCAGCAATTTTATGAACCTCATCTTCACTTTTTCAAAGGCGTCATTCTTCTCCGGTTCGGTTTCTTCCTTGGCAAGGTGCATGTTAACCTGCGCCATCTCTTCTTTATTCATGGCTTCCCCTGCATGGGCATGTAGTTTACCATGATGATATTGATAATCCTCTGCTTTCAGCAGCCAGTTAGAAAGTATCGGCACCAGGCTCTGAGCAAGCAAATAAGATACGATCATGGCAAACCCGATAGATAAAGACAATGGCAGGAACAATGCCTTAGGCACGCCCTTCATAATAAACGATGGAGCAAACACTGCCAGTACGCAAAGCAATATCAGGAACAACGGGAAAGATATCTCTACGCAGGCATCGTAAATAGCCCTTCGCTTTGATTTTCCCATCTCCAGGTGCTGATGTATATTTTCTATGGTCACTGTTGCCTGGTCTACCAGTACGCCTATCGCCAGCGCCATACCACTCAGGGTCATGATATTAATCGTCTGTCCTGCAAGCTTCAGGAACAGCACGCCTATCAATACAGATACCGGTATGGTCACCACTACCACAAGGGCGCTTCTCCAGTCGCGGAGGAATAATAATACCATCAACCCGGTAAGTATTGCGCCTATCACGCCTTCCGTTACCAGGCTTTTCACTGCATTCATTACAAACACCGACTGATCGAACTCATAAGAAATATGTATATCGTCGGGCAGCAGTGACTGCATTTCAGGAATTTTGGCTTTCAGGTTTTGCACTACATCCCATGTAGATGCATCTCCTGTTTTTACCACCGGGATGTACACAGAGCGTTTACCGTTAATTAAGGCATAGCCGCTGGTAATATCGGAAGCATCTGCTACGGTAGCTACGTTGTTCAGGAACACGGTATTCTCTCCATCTGTTTTCAGTGGTATATCGCCAAAGGCTTCCACTTTCTGCTCCAGCGAGTTTAATGTTGCCAGGTACATGATATTACCCATCCTGATGTTTCCCGATGGGGTCATTACGTTGTTATGTGCCACGGCTTCCACTACTTCATCGGGCGTCAGGTTGTAGCTGCGCATCTTGTTAGGATCTACACTTACCACCACAGTTCGGGAGTTAGAACCCATTGGCGGTGGTGCAGATAATCCCGGAACAGTGGCGAACAAAGGCCGCACACGGGTAGATGCATATTCATGTATATCTTTCAGCGGGCGGTTGGGACTGCTAAATACAAGTTCACCCACGGGTAGCGACGAAGCATCAAACCTGATTACCTGTGGTGGTATAGCACCCGGCGGAAAGAACTTCATAGCCCTGTTTACCTGTAAGGCCACCTGCGCAGAAGCTTCTGCCATGTCTGTACCCTCAAAAAAGGAGAGCTTGATCATGGTAAGCCCCTGTATGTTTTTACTGGATATACTTTTAATGCCATTGATATACAGGAACTGGTCCTGTAAACGGGTAGCAAAGAAACCTTCCATTTGTTGCGGGGTCATACCACCATAGGGTTCTATGATGTAGATCACGGGAAGGTTGAGTTTTGGAAATATGTCTATCGACATAGATGTAATAGCAAGCACGGAACTCAACAAACCTGCTGCTACCAATACGATGATCGCTATTGGTTTTCTTAACGAAGCTGATACCAGGTTCATTTTTGTTTATTTAAAATTTGCTATAAATGTGTCTAACTGATTATTGATTCCCGCGCGTATACTCATCAGCCTTAAAAAAGCATCTTTGCCTATTACATAGCTCGATTCTGCTTTATTGACTGCATACAGTGCATTTGTAACATCTACCAGCGTATTTAATCCGCCCCTGTACAATGCCATTTGCTGTTCGTAAGCTTGCCTGGCGGCATTTACCTGTACCGGCAATTCCTGCAACTGTAGCACTGTATTATCATAGGCTTCTTTGGTTTGCTTTAGCAAACTGGTCAGTTCCATCCGCCTTGTATTCAACGCCTGCTTTTTTGCTTCGGCCTCATATTTTCCTTCCACCAACTGGTCGTGCCGATGTTTCAGATCGAATATGTTATATGTAAACGCAGCACCCAGTGCATAGTTATACCTGCTATAAGATAAGCCGTCTGCTAAGTTGGGCGAATAATCGCTGTTACCTGTAATGCTGGAGCCTCGTACAGAAGCGGCACCCAACAGGTACACCTTTGGGAGATATTTGTGGGCTACAACCTTATTATCTGCTAATTGCAGGTCATACTGCTTCTTATATACATCCAGCATTGGATGCTCATCGCTGATGCTGTCTGATGTGAAACTTTCGCCAATTGTCTGCATTTTGTCAAACAGGTTGGTATCCGGTTCTATGCGTGTTGTATCAAGCCCTGTATAGTTTGCCAGTGCTATCCGCGCATCTGCATAGTTCGACATGGCCTGCAGATAACCGACCCTTGCTCTTGAATATTCCGCACGTGCAGTTGTGCTATCAACCCCGGGCTTAAGGCCGCTGACAACGGTTGCATTTATAGCATCAAAGATCGTCTTTGCACGCTGCACATTATTCTGCTCAATTTTCAGGTATTCGTACTGTTTTAGCAGGTCCAGGTATAATGATATAACAGTTTCCGTAACCTGGTATTTATCATTTTCAAAAACTGAGCTGCGCAATGCTTCGCCGGCAATGGCTTCATTATTGCTTGCGCCATAATAGCCAAAATTGATAGCTTCCCATTCCATGTAGGCAAGCCCTATATTACCGGAAGCAAGCGTACTTACGTTATCATTCCGGATGGCACCGGCCACAGGAACTACTGTACCCAACGGGAAATAGGTGCCGGTGAGGCTATTTGCGGTACCTACGTTTACCTGGTCGTGCAGTTTTAGCGAAGGGAACCTATTGCTTCTCACGGTGCTTACATGGGCACGTGATGCATTATATTCAGCTTTTCTTTGCTGCAGTAAGGGATAATATTCAATGGCTTTGTTAACAACCTCGTAAAGGGTTAGTTCTTTTGCCTGAACACCGCCTGCTATGCAAACAAACAATGTTGCCATCATTACGAGCCTGGTAATGGCCCGCAATTCCATATTTTTCATGAATTATTTTATAAACGGCAGGACAACTGCCTGTTGTTAGACAATAGTTTTTTTCTTAAAAACTTTATCGGAAGCGTATATAAGTATTACGCAACAACAGGTGGGCCGCGGAGGGTTTGTACACAACACTTATGAGAAAAGAAGCGTGTTACGTACGTATAGTTTTTGACCTCAGTAGTATGCAGAATGATATAACCCTTTCTGTACTCTGTAACCAGGCTACCCTGGGTGTCATTATTATCTAAAGACTTGATCCGTGGTTTGGTGGTTTTTACATGCCTGTCTGTGTGAAAATGCTGGGTATGAAATTTCTTGCCCAATACAGACGTTTCTTTGAAAAAAGACACATGCTGTGTGTAATAAGAATACTGGGCGTCTGCTATCATTAGCACCGCGCTGTTGAAAAGTATTAATATTATCAGTTTGAGCCTGAAACCCAGCAAGTGTGAAATTATTTTTCGCAAATCTATACTAAATACGAAAAAAAACACCTGAACGTTTTGAAAATCAGCGCTAAACTTTTGCCAATTTTTTAAAAATTATAATACTTAATTTATTTCATCTATTATATCTCACATCCCCCATTTAGGGGGATTTTTTATAATATTAAAGCAGGCTGGTTAAAAATTAAATAATTTTATATTAGTTCTTAACTCGTAAATGTGCATTAATATGAAGAGACTATTACTTGGAATATTGCTGTTTGCAGTTTTTCCCTGCTTTGCCCAGGTGACACTTACAAAGTACAACATCAACCCGTCTGCTGCATCTTCCCCCACCGGCATGTATGTTTTTAATAACAAACTTTACTTCGCAGCTAACGATGGTTCTCATGGTATCGAATTATGGTCTACAGATGGTACGGACGTGCCCACACTGGTTGCCGATATTAATGCAGGCAGTGGTAATGGTATGTCTGCTTTCGACAACCGCAGCATAGCGGCTGTAAACAACAAGCTATATTTTGCCGCAGACAATGGCAGCACCGGCATGGAGCTATTTGTATATGACGGTACTCATGCCCCAACATTGGCAAAGGATATTGAGTCAGGCAGCGCGTCTTCGAATCCTACTGATTTTGTTGCCTATAACAACATGCTCTATTTTGCTGCGAGCACCGCCGCAAACGGCAAAGAGCTTTGGGTGTATGACCCGGCCACTAATACGGCAAACCGGATGACGGATGTTTCCTCCGGCGCTGCCAGCAGCGATGTGCAGTTTATTACGGTAATGGGCAGTACTATATATTTTACGGCAACCTCTGCCACATCAGGCAACGAACTCTACAGCATCGACCCATCCAATGGAAGCGTACATATGATCGCAGACATCAACAATGGATCTGCGGGAAGCAACCCGGGGAATCTGCTGGTGTACAATTCCAAGCTATACTTCACAGCCACGTCTGCGGATCATGGCAGTGAATTATATGCCTATGATGGCAACAATGCGCCTGTAAGGCTTACTGATATCAGCCCAGGGGTAAACTCATCGTTTTTTATCAATACCAATGACCTGGTAGTATATAACGGTAAGATATACTTTTCCGCATCTGCCAACGGTGGCCTGCTATTCAACATGTATGTATTTGATCCGGCAACAAGCAATACATCCAAAGTCGCCGCGATAACGCAAACCAGCCCTGGCTCCATGGTTTCGTATAAATCCAAGCTGTTTTACAGGGGAACTGCTTCTCCATACGGGCAGGAACTTTATAATTATAACGGCACCTTCAGCACTTTGGTTTCGGATATTTATACAGGGCCTAACAACAGCACGCTTGACCACCCCATTGTGTATAAGCAATGGCTTTACTTTACCGCAAATGATGGTACAAACGGTATTGAACTGATGCGCATTGAAGATGCATCCTCAGGAATTATCAGCCAGTATGCCAATGCCGAAATTATGCTCTATCCCAATCCGGCACAGGATATGGTGCATTTCAAACTAGACCTTGGTGCACCGGAAACGTTGCAGGTAAGATTCCTGGACCTTACCGGGCGTGCTGTTTATACTACCGATGCTGCTACCTACAACTCCGGAATATCCTATATCAATATACCTGTTGCAAAATTTGCTGCAGGCTATTACACCTACACGGTATCCAGGCCCAACAGCATAGCCGCTAAAGGCATTTTCGTAAAACAGTGATTTTTAAAATGGGGCATGAAGAGGGAGAAGCATCTGCTTCTCCCCTTTTGTTACCTTAAGATGGCACGGTTTTATTTGGCTCTTTTAATAACCAAAACGTATTTTTTTATGAGAACGCTACTTTATGTTATAGCTATCATCCTGGTAATAGGTTGGGTATTAGGCCTCACAGTTTATAGCGCCGGCAGCATTATACATGTATTATTGGTATTAGCCATTATTTCTCTTTTGCTTGGCCTTATCAGGCGCGGGGAAGTATAGCGATATAATCATCATTATGCTCATACAAGCTACACTGTTGTGTAGCTTTTTTTGTCCCTGTAAATTATGCATGGCACAGTTTTAGTTACA
The DNA here is from genome assembly GCA_001897855.1 of Bacteroidetes bacterium 43-93. Classification (GTDB taxonomy): domain Bacteria; phylum Bacteroidota; class Bacteroidia; order Chitinophagales; family Chitinophagaceae; genus Polluticoccus. The sequence goes on along the minus strand of MKUO01000027.1, from coordinate 124,552 downwards.
CATACAGAGAAAGAAGGAATGAGATGTCACAGAAAACCAACACTATTGCAACCTTAAACGAATTGATACAAATGCACCACGACAGGATTGAGGGGTATAAGCTCGCATCGAGGGTGCTGAAAGAGGAAGACAAACAAATGATCCCTTTATTTGAGAATTGTTGTGAAGAGAGCAGGAACTATATAGCGCAGCTGGCAGAGATGGTATGGCAGTTGGATGGCAAAACCACCTTGCGTACATCTCTGTCAGGGAAATTATTTCGTTTTTGGATGCAGGTGAAAACGAACCTGCTACATCAAAATAGGGCCGCAATCATAGGACTTTGCCTCTTTGGTGAATATGCACTGCAAAAAGCCTACGAAACGGTTCAAAATCGCGCAGACGAATTGTTAGAAGATGCCTCAACCCTGATAACAAACCAGCAAACCATCCTGAAACGTAATTACCATATCCAAAAAGAAACTTACCATCAACCTTTTATGGTTGCATAACACCGGTTGGCATCATTTTTATTGTTGTCCAGCCGGAAAAAAAACGAAAAAATGACGCAGCAACGTTTAAACAAAGGTTTGAGGTGGTGGGTACTGATCGTTGCCGTCATTAATCCATTCTTCAGTTATCTCGCAGACGCCCTTGACATTACTCCAAGAAGCATAGCAGAGGTTTCGCTGCAATACAATAATTATTTTATGCCCGCGGGCTACGCATTCTCTATCTGGGGATTGATATACCTATCCTTCATAGTATATGCCGTTTACCAGATATTATCAGCGCAGCAGAAAGACAGTTTGTACGATAAGCTCGCCATACCATTTATTACCTCTAATATCCTGGGGATGATATGGCAGGTACTCTTTACACGCCATATGCTTTCCCTGGCTTCTGTTTTTATTATTATAATGCTCCTGCTTTCAGGCATTATGTTCCGGCGGGTAAAACTGGCTTTACGTAGTGAAGCTTACAACAACTGGCTTTCATTCCCTTTCAGCTTATACATGGGCTGGCTCAGCGTAGCCAATATAGCCAATGCGGCAGTTTGGCTGGTATATATGGGGTGGCACGGTTCATCGTTAGGAGAGCAGCATTGGGCTGTCATTATGATAATAGTTGCAACGCTGCTTGCGGTGATCATTAGTTTTCGCTTCAGCGATGGCATATACCCACTTGTGGTGGGCTGGGCATTAGGCGCCATCTATGTTGCCAATCAATACACAAATAATACCGTAGCAGCCGATGCACTCCTGGCTACTGCAGCAATATTCATTTATACAATATCATTTTACATCTGGAGCTACCTGCACCAAACAGAAAAAAGACATGGCAGCTTAAGAAAACATAATAGAGCGCTCAAACACTAACAAACAATTGATATCAATATGAAAGATGCAATCACAATATTCGCGATGATCGTAATGGCAGCGTCCCTGCTATTGGTTTTTACCTGCACCTGCATTGTATTTGCGGGTGCACTGTAGTTTGTTTATTTACCATTAATTATAAACATCAATGAAAAAGATGCAATTCAAAACAACACCAGTTCTTATCGCGTCCATTGCACTTGCTTCCGTAGTTTATGGCACATCGTGCAACAGTTCGCAAAACGAAAAAGTTAACGATGCAATGGATACCGTAGCAGCAAAAGTTGATACACTTGCCGCCGACGTGAAAGACAAAGCAAACGACCTGAAAGGGGACATGGAAGAATACCGGGATGAAACTTTTGTAAAAAATGCCATCGAATCGAACGAGCAGGAATTGCACCTGCTTGCATTGGGCCAGCAAAAAGGAATGGACAAAGAACTAAAAGCCCATGCCAAAATGATGGAAAAAGACCACAAAGCGCTTGGTGCAAAAATGAAGGCCTACGCAACAAAACAAAACTACACTTTGAATACTGCAGACACTAAAGATGCATTAGATGATGATGCCAAAGGTACAGACTGGGACAAAAACTGGGCAGATAAAATGGTAGACGACCATCAGAAAACAATAGACAAATTTGAAAGGGCAGAATCGCGTACTAACGACCAGGCATTAAAAGATATAGTCTCTGGTGCATTGCCAACCCTTAGAGAACACCTGGATATGGCTAAACGTCTGCAGGAAAAACTAAATAAATAACAGTTTATCAGCCGTTAACAAGCTTTTAATATTGCTGGCAAGCTTTTTATTACAGCTAGTTACAACTAAAACAAAATTTTTATGCAGTCGCATGCTTATAGAAGGCCAAACGATAAGGCCACGGAAATGAATACGATGAGTACGCTGGTAACCAAAGCCTACAAAGAAGGTTTCACCAACGACCTGAAGATTAACGAGGAGGGACTACACACGATGGCGGAGGATAAGTTCTACAAACCAAATGAAGTTAAAATTGTGAACTTCTATAGGTTTGAAGGAGAATCAGACCCTGGCGATAATGCTATCATGTACAAAATAGAGACCAATGATGGTGTGAAGGGGGTTCTGATAGATGCTTATGGCGCCAATAGCGATGAGTCTGTATCCGAGTTTATTGCTGCCGTAGAGGCCATCAACAAAAAAACCGATGGAAACAATCAACTAAATTCCTGATCTAATCTGGTCAGTTCTATCAAGATGAGAGTTAATAAAACCTGCGTATTACGCGGGTTTTATTATTTATTCCATGGGAAAAAAAAGTATAAACTCTGCACCCTCTCCCGGCCTGCCATTCGCCCTAATAAACCCTTTGTGGTTAGTCATAATACGCTTACATATTGCCAGGCCAATACCCTTTCCTTTGTACGGAGACTCATGATTATGTAATCGCTGGAACACTTTGAAAATCTTATCAATAAAGGCGTTGTCAAATCCTATCCCGTTATCGGCAACTGCTATTTTATAAAACTTCTTTTCCTTATTTGCGTCGTTGATATCAGCTATCTCGCTTCCACCGGTTACAGTTGCAGTAATGGATATTTTGGGTGTACTTCCCTCTTTCACAAATTTCAAAGCATTATCTACAAGATGCTCAAACAGCAATTTTATTTGTTCCGCATCGCCTTTTATCTCGGGCATAGCGCTTACCGCAAATTTCGCGTGCAGGTTCTTTATCTCTTCCTGCCTGGCATCTATTACACCGCTAATAGTGTCTTTTACATTTACATAGCCGGCATTATTCATACGGCTGGTAAGGCTTGTGAGCGTTACCAGCTCCTGTGTCAGTTCCTGCACTTCATTAGCTGCTTTGGTAATTTTATCTATCGATGTTCTTGTATCCTCGTCAATGGAGTCCTTTTTCAGCCATATTAGCCTGTCACCAAATATTTTCATCTTTCGGAGAGGCTCCTGCATATCGTGCGATGCCGCAAACGCTATTTGTTCCAGTTCGGCATGAGAGTTTTCCAGGTCTATCAACTGAGTCTGCAATTCCGACTCAAATTTCATTTTCTGTTTCAGGCCATAGATCATCAGAAAGAACAGAACTATAGTAAGCACAAAGAAGGTAATCAGTAGCACCTTCGTGGTCTGCGAGGTCATCGACTGAAAATACAGTTTATGGTCAAAACGCGTATCCAGCAGACGTTGTTCCCTGGTCAGCATTTCATTTAATATCGCATAGCATTCATTCTTTTTATCAATACCTTCTACATAATACGGCGATACACTACTGCTTTTTGCTGTATCCAGATATGCCATATTTTTCCTGAAAAAATGTACTCTAAGAGACAAAGCACTCCGAAGCAGCACCAGGCTCTGTATCTGGTCCGGATTATCTTTGATCAGATGCTTTGTCTGCTTCAGGATGTCATCTAGCATAATGGCTTTCTCATTGCTGTTTTTCAGAACGCTGTCGCGCATGATCATGTATTCACGCTCACGCACATCAAAATCAAGCAATACGTCTTTTATAGCATACAGCCTGCTGATTACCTCATTGGTACGATCCACTTCATTCGAATAAGACACCAGGGAGCCAAATTGCCTTATAGAATAGAAGGAAAGAACCGCAATGGTAATGAAAGACACTATAAACCCGAGTGTTATGTATCGAAATCTCCTCTGCATATATCGCCTTAAATTTCTACAATTTGTAGAACTAGTTCCTCATGAAAGTTAACCTATCAAAGAAGAGAAATAAAATAAAATAAATAATAAACTTATTACACTATGATAATCAATTAAATGTAGGAACTAAAATTTATTATACATGATCGCAAAATTTGGTTTGATGCTTGCATTATAATGTTTAGCCAATATCCTCATTTTTATGATTTCGCAACAGCAACTACAGAAGCAACAGTTAAAGATTTCGCCTCAGCAAATTCAGCTGCTGAATTTCTATGCACTGAATACGCTGGAGATCGAGCACCGCATCAAAACAGAATTGGAAGAGAACCCATTTCTCGATTGCTCTACGGAAGATAGCCCGGATAATGCTGAGGGCAATGATGAAATTAATGATTATGAAGAATGGGACTCTTATACCAATGAGGACAGGCCCGACAGTACTTACGAGTATCAGAACTACCTGGCCAAAGAACAGGTGCCACAAAAACCCCTCGCGTACAACAAAGACTTTAAGGAAGATGCACGCCAGCAGCTAAACCTTTTATCGCTCGATGAGCAAACACAGGACATTGCAGAATATCTCGTAGATATGCTCAATGAACATGGGCTGCTGGACAGGCCGCTGGATGAGATAGCTGAAGAATACTCCTTCCAGAAACAAAAATGGGTGGATGCTGAAGACATACAAAATGCGTTGTCTATTGTTCAAACCCTGGAGCCTATTGGTATCGGCGCTACATCTATACGCGAATGCCTGCTGACACAGCTTCGCAATATTGAGTCGGAAGATCGTATGGTTTCCATAGCTTTCAAACTGGTTGATAGCCACTATGATGAATTGATCAATAGGCAGTTTGAGAAAATATGCTCTGCTTTACGCATCAATAATGATACCCTGAAAAAGGCATTTGGCTTTCTCAGCAAATTAAAAATGTACCCGGTATCAGAAAGCACCTCCACCGTTGAGCCCCGCCAAACCATCATACCCGATTTTATCATCACCTGCACAGACGATGTGATACAGGTAAGCTTGTTCTCCTCAAAGTCAGACCTGTTGTTCATCAACAATTCGTTGTATGAGCAGATAAGGGATGTAGATAAAGGAAAAGACAAGGCTGCACAGAAATATGTGCAGAACAAGATACATTCCGCACAATGGTTTATTGACACAGTAAAACAACGGGAGCAAACCATGCTCACCATAATGAAATGTATCGTCGATATACAGAAAGATTATTTCATGGAAGGTGATATCCTGCTGCTGAAGCCAATGGTACTGCGCAATATATCAGACATTACCGGGTACGATCTTTCCACTATATCCCGTATCACATCAAATAAATACGCAGAAACCCACTTCGGAACAATTTGCCTTAAAGATTTGTTTAGTGAAGGTATTGCCGACCAGACTGGTAAAGTGATAAGCAGCAAAGTGATACAATCTATTATCAAAGAAACGATAGATAATGAAGATAAATCACGTCCATATACAGATCAGCAGTTGGTAAACCTGCTATCTTCAATGGGCTACAATATAGCCAGGAGAACAGTGGCAAAATACAGGGAATTATTAAGCATTCCTGTTGCACAGATAAGGCATGTATTGGTATAATAATAAGTAAATTTGATAACACACACTTGAAGCCTCTTTATGGATAAAATACTGATAGTTGATGATGACCATGACATGTGCATGTTACTGAACCGTTTTCTTACCCGTAAAGGTTATGACGCGGTAAGTATGCACAATGGTAAAAATGCCCTCGACTGGGCAAGCAAAAACAAACCAAGCCTGGTATTATCTGATTTTCGCCTCGACGATATGACAGGGGCAAAATTACTTACAGAGCTCAAAGAAGTGCATCCTGACGTACCTGTGATCATTATTACCGGCTATAGCGATGTAAAAGACGCAGTAGAAGTAATGAAGATTGGTGCGTATGATTATGTAACAAAACCCCTGCTGCCCGAGGAAATATTGATAACTATACAAAAAGCACTTTCAGAGGGCAGTGGAAGCAGCAATGGCAATACGGGCACAAAAACATTTACCCCCGACCCAGTACCTGCAAAAAAAGAAACAGGCACTTCTGCCAGACCTGCCGCAACAGGGAACGGCCAGTATATCATGAGCGAAAGCCCGGAGTTTGCCCAGATCATCAAGCAGATCAACCTGGTGGCTCCTACCAATTACAGCGTTATCATCTATGGCGAAAGCGGCAGTGGTAAGGAAGTGATAGCACACCAGATACATAAACAAAGCGCGCGTAAAGACAAGCCATTTGTCGCTATTGACTGTGGCGCATTGTCTAAAGAGCTCGCCGGCAGTGAATTATTCGGCCATGAAAAAGGCGCTTTCACGGGTGCATTGTTTCAAAAGATAGGCAGTTTTGAAGTCGCGAATGGTGGTACCATCTTCCTTGATGAGATCGCTAACCTTTCTTACGATATACAGGTATCTCTGCTACGTGTAGTGCAGGAGCGCAAGATCAAGAGGTTGGGCAGTACCAAAGATATTCCGCTGGATGTACGTATCATAGTGGCCAGTAACGAACGATTGTGGAATGCTACGAAGGAGAATAAGTTCCGCGAAGATCTGTATCACAGGTTTAATGAATTTAGCATTGATGTGCCCCCATTGCGCGAAAGGAAAAGTGACATCATGCTATTCGCAAACCATTTCCTTCATCTTACCAATGCCGAACTGGGTAAAAATGTGAAGGGCTTTACTAAAGAAGTGGAGCGTATTTTCCTGAGCTATGTTTGGTACGGTAATCTCCGCGAAATGAAGAATGTGATCAAACGTGCTACTTTGCTGGCCGATGAAGAATATATTGATGTAAAATGCCTGCCTTTTGAGATCAGTAATTTCCAAAAACTGCAGTTTGATGTGGACACTACGCCTGAAGCAGAAGACGAGGATGAGGAATCGCAGGCAAACAGGTTAAAAAATGCTAATCTGGATGCCCAGTATGAAGTGATACTGGATGTATTGAAAAAGACCAACTACAACAAAACGAAAGCAGCAAAAATGCTGAATATAGACCGTAAGACCCTGTATAATAAGTTAAGCCAGTACAACCTGCTTAATAAAGTAAAATAATACGATAGCCCCTGACAAACGAACAAACATGATATTGCGTGACAGAGTGAAAATTTTATTGATAGATGATGACGAGGACGATTTCATCATCATAGCCAATTATATAAAAAGTATAGCAGGTTTTAACGCAACGGTGGATTGGTGCTCTCGTTACAACGAAGCACTAACCCACATGTGCCAGAAAAACTATGATATTTATTTTACAGATTATCGCCTGGGTGCCAAAACAGGTATCGACCTTCTAAAAGAATCTCTGGAGCAGGGCTGCGAACAACCCATTGTTTTGCTTACCGGCCAGGGTAACTATAAAGTCGATCTTCAGGCGATGGAACTGGGGGCTGTTGACTATCTTGTAAAAGCAGATCTTAATTCAGAAAAACTGGAGAGATGTATTCGTTACGCACTGGAACGTGCAGATACGCTAAAAGCACTAAGAGCGAACGAACGCCTATATAGGGGTATCTTTGAACGCTCAAAGGATATGATCTTTGTTACAGATGAGCATCTGAATATTATTGAGGTAAATGAAGCTGTAAACACACTGCTAGGATATACCCGGGAGCAGTGCGAAGGTACCAATGTCTGTGATCTGATAACACAGGCACAGCATAAAAAGTTCCTGCAGCAGTCTCTCCATACCCATGGAGAACTGCACGATTGGGAGTTGGTGCTGAATGATAAGACCGGTGACAAAAAAATAGTGATCCTTAATATCTCTAAAGAGCCGGGAGCCGATGGCAAGAATTATTACCAGGGCATTTTCCATGACATCACCAGCCTGAAAAAAATGGAAAAGGCCAATCTGAAAACAGAAAAGATGGCCGTAGCATCGCGCCTGGTACACACATTGGCACACGAGGTACGTAACCCTTTAAATAACATCAACCTTTCCATAGAGCAGATAATGGAAGAAGAACACGATGAAGGATTGGCCACTTACTTTAATATCATCAAGCGAAACAGCAAACGTATCAATGACATCATCAGCGAATTGCTGAGCAGTTCCAACCCCGTAGAAATAGCTCTTAAGCCAAACATTTTACAGGTAGTGACGGACAACACTATCGCCGCTGCAATTGATCGGATGAATCTGAAGAATATAAAATTACAGGTCGATTACCCCAGTGAGACCCTGAGTGTATTGGCGGATAAAGAAAAACTAACTATGGCTTTGCTGAATATTGTTATCAATGCAATAGAAGCTATGGAAGAGCAAAAAGGCATGCTATCCATTAAGCTAATGCAAAAAGATACTCATGCACAGTTGATTATCCGCGACAATGGATGTGGTATTAGTGAAGAAAATCTTCCTCGCCTTTTTGAGCCATATTTTACGCAAAAAAGAAACGGAATGGGTTTGGGCCTGGCGCTTACGCTTAATATATTACATGCACATAACGCCAATGTAGAGGTAGAATCGGAAATAGGTAAAGGCTCCACCTTCAATATCACGTTCCCTCTGTCCGGCAATTAAGAGTTGGCTGTATCCTGCATCAGTGCCTGCAGATTCTTATCTATATCTGCAAAGCTGATTGGTTTTTCAACAACTGTATATTTTGCATTCGCCGGCATAGGCGGCACTTTAGGATAATAACCGCTAAAAAGGGTGATGAGCACTGTTGGATGTTCCAACGCTATCTGGGGGGCCATTTGCCATCCGGAGCCATCGGGAAGGTTATTATCTAAAAACAATATATCAGGATTAAAAGACTGCAATTGCTCCCTGCCGTCCTTTAATGTATGCGTTATTACTACTTCATATTCCTTTCTCTCGAAATAGCTCTTTAATAAATGGCACAATTCAACCTCATCATCAATTATCAACACTTTTTTCCTATCATTCATACCCGGTTTTTTATTCAACTATATGATATAAATTACAGTATCAATGCTTTACTATAACAAATATACCACTATTATAGCTGTTCATTGTATATACACGGTATGTTTAAAATACTATGCCATAGTTTCCCGCCTATATTGAGCAGGATGAGGTTACGGGGAATTGTTACAACAGGCTGACAATGGGCTTTAGCCATTGGGAATGTATGCCGGTAATGATGTGCAACAGCTTTTCATAATTATCTGGTTTTACTATGTATGAGTTAGCACCCAGGTCATAGCAGCCTTTCATTTCCAGTTCGTTATGCGTTGTGCTAAAAATGATTACTGGTATATCCGATAATTCGGGTAGTCGTTTTAATTCTGAAAGCACCTCTCTTCCATCCTTTTTGGGCATATTGAGGTCCAGCAATATCAGTTTGGGATGATGTTTTGCCGCTGATAATAGATACTCCATCGCCTCCACACCATTTTCTACAAATTGCAGATGTCCCTCCAGCCCGTTTTCTCTAAAAGCAGCCTGCAGCAAAAAACGGTCGTCTGCATCGTCTTCGGCTACCAGTATGGTGAATTTGTCTTCGGTAAGCTGCTCTTTCATTCCCTCGATTTGCTTTAAAATTAAGAAATATATTCTGTTATATTCTTTTTACTGTTACCTGCTGCCTCTTTCTGGCACGGTGTTTTAAACTACGTTATTCAACAGTTGCAGTGCATTGTTGTTGTAATCGCTTATGACACAGCACTTAGCATACTGTTTAAATGTTATTGTCAACAAAAAAACTAATTGTTATGAAATTTAAAATTTTTTCATTGTCCCTGTTTGCACTGAGCGTTGTTGCATTTTCTTCATGTAAGAAAGATTACACATGTACATGTACCACCACTGTAGCCGGCGTATCTAAAACTAATGCGCATGACCTACCAAATCAACATTATTCTGATGCTAAAAGCGCTTGTGACCGTTTTGAGTCAGATGCAAACAATGGAGGCATCGGCACAACAAACTGCCACTTGTAAAAACTTAATCCCGGGCTTGCTCGGGAACTATTAATGTGAAGACGGCACCCATACCAGGGGTGCTGTTTGCATATATAATACCCTTATGGTTCTCTGCTACCTTGCGGCATATAGAAAGCCCTATACCATTACCTTCATATTCAGATTTGCCATGCAGGCGCTGAAAAATTGTAAATATCTTACCGGCATATTCATTCTCAAACCCTATCCCATTATCCTCCAGCGTAATCTGCACATATTTTTTCTGCGGGTTAAGGCCAAAAGAGGTCGCTTCTGATGCAGATACTTTACGACTTTTTATTTCGATGACAGGTGCTACACCCGTCCGCCCAAACTTTAGAGAATTGCTGAGCAGATTCTGGAACAGTTGCCTGAATTGAGATGGAACCATATCTATCGTTGGTAATCCCGTACTCTTAATAACTGCGCCTTTGTCTTTGATATTATGTTCCAGCACCGTTTGCACTTCAGAGAGTATCTCATTCATATCATACCTCTCAAATGCCTTGTTACCGGCAATTGTAGAAAGTGCCATCAGGTCGTTGATCATTGTTTGTGCGCGCCTAGATGACTGGATGATCTTCTCCAGGTAGTTTCGCCCGTCAGGGCTTAGCTTTTCTTTTTCCAGGTTATACATCAGGTCGCCAAACGTTGATATCTTCCTTAGCGGCTCCTTCAGGTCATGGCTTGCTACATAGGCAAACTCCTCGAGGCTCGAGTTTGAATAAGCCAGCTCCACGTTTTTCTGGTGCATCATCATTTCCGTTTCCTTCTGTATAGTAATATCCTGGGCGGTACCAAATAGCTTCAACAAGTTACCTTCTTTATCCAGCATTACATTACCAATGCCTTTTATATACTTTATTGCTCCATCCTTCAATATTATCCGGTATATAATCTCGTATGGGCTGCCTGTCTGTAGGGTGTTATCTACCACTTGTTGCAGGTATGCCCGGTCTTCAGGGTGTATCAGCGAAATAAAGTCTTCGTATAAAATGGTATCCTGCTCTGCATCTATACCATGAATACGAAAAAGTTCTTCGGTCCATTCTATTTCGTCACTGTCAACATACCATTCCCAGTTGCCTATGTGAGACAATGCCTGTGCCTGTTTATAACGCTCTTCGCTTTGCTGCAATTTTTCTATCAATCGCTGACGTTCAGTTACATCCTGCACCGTACCTGTCATTTTGTATGCGTTGCCCTGTTCATCGGCCAGCACAGTTCCATTGGCATGTACTATTTTTTCTCTGCCGCTGCTTAATACAATCCTGTAATAAAATTCATACGGCTCCAATGTTTCTATACTGCGAGAAACGATTTCATTAACCCTGTCGCCATCTTCGGGATGGTTCATAGCACGTAGCAGATCCGGAGTAATCCTGGTACCATAATCTATGCCGTATATATTATATAATTCTTCAGACCATTCCAGTACATTTTCTTCCAGTAGCCAGGTCCAGCTACCAATGTGCGCTAATGCCTGTGCCTGCCTGTAGAGTTGTTCATTCTTTTCAAGGCTTTTTACTATGTCGCGCCGTTCTGTAATATCCATGATAGTGCCGCGCATCATTTTACGGCCGTTGTCAAAAAATACCGCCCCCCTGTTCCACACAAGCTTTTCTTTACCATTGACGATGTATCGATACTCTATATCGTATATGCTGTTATTGTCTATGGCAATTTTCCTTGCGTTAGCTACGCGGTCAGCATCGGCGGGGTGAATCTTTCCTGCCAGTTCGCTATGCCCGCCCGATGGGGCACCCAATATCTTTTGGCAGAAAGGTGACAACGTCACGCTATTTTGTTCTATATCCCATATATAACTCCCCAGCCCTGCCAGTTCCTGTATCTCCAGCAACTGATCTTCATTTCTTTTCAATAATACTTCATCCTTCTTTTCCTTGTCGATATCCAGCATTATCCCTATCAATTGTATAGGTATGCCATCTTTATCCCGCTTAAAGACAGATCTGTAGCTTCGCACCCATGCATATCGCCCGTCTTTTTTCAGCATGCGAAAATCCATTGTAGCAATGGCTCCATCCTCTGCATTTAAAAATTGCCTGGTGCTATTGAGCACCATTTCATAATCGCAGGGATATACCAGGTTCAATAAAAATCCAGGCCCTTTAACGGCGTCATCCTGCTTATCATAGCCAAGTATCTCATACAGTTTATCGCTTACGTATATTTCCTTATTGTCCGAAATATCAGAAACATAGATGGCACCCGGTGAGGTGTTCGTCAACCGTTCGATAAAATGCGCATGCTGATGAATGCGTTCCCGGGATAATGTCAGGAATATATCTGTAGCAGCTTTATTAGAAAAAGTAGAATAATCGTCGATCTCATTTACAAGCCTGATGATCTCTGAAACGTCTGTGGTGAAAAGAGGAACAAACTGCATCATAGCCATCTTGCGTATATGGGAACCGAGGATAATATCGTCAGCCATGATATCATACCTGCCAAATATTTCCATTTCGTCATTTTCCCATTGCCTAAGTGATCTTTCCAGGAACCCCGACAATGTATTTTGTTCTACATTCATCAGAAAATCGCTATGGGGTGGAATACCCATTTCCAAAAGCTGATCTTCGGGGATATGAGCTACGTGCTTCAGCATCGGGAGGTCAAACTGATGCGACAACTTTATCTGTTCCTTGATATAAGCTACCAGGTGATGCTCGCGGATGAACTTTGCGAACCTTGGGAAAATACTATAAATAAAATTGGGCGTAGCTGCAAATACAGTCACAGGATCATTAGAGAATGACGTATCCATTGTTCGTAGTTAGCAGATTAAGTTAAGGCTTTATTGGCTATACGAGCCAAATAATAACTTATAAAAAATCGTGCCAATGAGTATCTACCAAAAAAAAGAGCATTCCTCAGAATGCTCTTAAGATTTTTTAATGAAGTCTCCTCGGGAAAAGAACTTTTCTATCATGCAGTATAGAAATATAAAAAAGTACCTGCTGCCCATTTCCTTGATCTTTAAATTAGATGTACCATGCTTTCTGTTGGTCCAGCTATTGGGTACTACAGAAAAGCTATAGCCCCGTATCACAGCCTTTAAAGACATCTCCAGCGTCAGGTTGAAGTGTGGTGACAATATCGGCGCCAATCCCTTGATAGTTTCTTTCTTGTACAGCTTAAAGGCGTTGGTAAAATCGTTATACGGAATACGGAAAAATATTCTTGCAGCATTATTCACCACCCGGTTCAGTATAAGCTTATGCTTAGGGTAGTCTATTACCCTGCCACCCTTCATAAACCGGCTACCAAATACACAATCGCTGTTGGTTTCCTGCATCCTCCGGTAAAACTTCACCAGGTCTTCCGGCGAGTCCGACATGTCTGCCATCATAATGGCTACACAATCGCCTGTGAAGCGCTCCAGTCCATGCCTTATTGCATATCCAAAGCCATTAGGGCCAAGATTGGTATAATATACAAGTGTTGGTATATCTTTCGACATACTCTCCAGCAAAGTGAGCGTACCGTCTTTCGAATTATCATTTACCACGACGATCTCGTGATCTATGACCTCTTCTTTCAGTTTGGCATACAGGGTCTGTAATGTCTCCGGCAAGGATAATTCCTCGTTGTATGCAGGTATTACTATAGATAACTTCATTGTTTTGTACTACGAAATATTATGCGTGTACACGAACCTGGAATGCTTCATTTATCTGGCGCAGGATGTCCTCTACATTGTAATGCAATTTCCAGCCTGGGAAGTGTGATTCAAATTTAGAAGTATCACTGATCCACCAGATATGGTCGCCAATCCTGTTGGTTTCAGAATAAGCATAGTTCATCGGCTTACCGGTGATCTTTTCGCATATAGCAATCGCCTCCTGCATAGAACAGTTAGAGAAGCGGCCGCCACCTGCATTGTACACCTCGCCCTGGCGCGGCGCCTGGTGGAAATTCCAGAACATATTCACAAGATCCCATGAGTGGATATTATCACGTACCTGTTTACCCTTGTAACCAAATACGGTGTATTTATCGCCGGTAATAGCGCATTTCATCAGATAAGACAAAAAGCCGTGCAACTGCGTACCGCTATGCTTAGGCCCGGTAAGGCAACCACCGCGGAAGATACCTACATTCATATTGAAATACTTACCGTATTCCTGGGCAACTACATCAGCAGCTACTTTAGAAGCACCAAACAGTGAGTGTTTGGTTTGGTCGATGCTCATATGCTCGTCAATACCTTTTGCAAAGTAGGGATGCGATTCAGCGATCTCCCAGCGGGTCTCCTGCTCTACTAATGGCAGATAGTTTGGAGTATCGCCGTATACCTTGTTGGTAGATGTAAAGATGAAGGTAGCTTCCGGGCAATGCTTGCGGGTAACTTCAAGCATATTGATCGTACCGTTTGCATTAACCGTAAAGTCAGTAATCGGCTCACGGGCTGCCCAGTCGTGACTAGGCTGTGCTGCCGTATGTACCACCAGCTTTATATCAGAACCGTATTGTGCAAATATCTTATCAAGCGCATCTATATCGCGTATATCAGCAGCATGATGTTCAAAATTATTGATGGAGTTTACCAGGCGGTTAGTATTCCACTCAGTTGACGCATCTGCGCCAAAAAAGCGCATACGCATATTGTTATCAATACCTACTACCTTATCAAACTTATCCGCAAAGAATTCAACAGATTCACTACCTATTAAACCTGATGACCCTGTAACTATACAAACTTTTGACATGATATTTTTATGTAATTTATAGAAAATATAAGTGAGCAAAGTTATCGTTTTTTAACGATACGATTACATTCAACCTTCAAAGCCCCGCAGTCGCGGGGCATTATTATTTTATATTGTAGTACGCTACCTTGATCTCGCGCTTATAAAAATCGCTATCTGCCTCTACCCTTACACTTATAAAGCGATCCAGCATATTCTTATCGGTCATATACTTTACATAATCTTGGTTACTGTTTACCCACCTATCTACCATCACCCCAGCCTTCAGCATTTCTTTCGAAACCCGGTAAGCAACGGAACTTCCGTTAGCTCTTTTCATCCGAATGCGCAACATCGGTTCCCGGTACAATACTGATTGCGCCTTACCCCAGGCAGTCAGGTTTACATCCATTTTCATCACCATTACCCAATCTATAGGTATATCCCGGTTTATCCGGAACATACCTTCTTTAGGTTTTACCATTTCTATGGGCTGTGGCGATGGCTTCTTTTCCAGCACTGCCCTCCATCTTCCGTTAGAGGTAAAAGAATCCACAAAATTATAATTCTTGCAAATGAAGAAGTTTACCAGTAAATCATCATTGAATGGATACCTGTCGTCTATAGTTTCATAATCATAAATCAAATAATCGGGGCCCTTTTTCAGATAATTATCATAATTCATCTGCTCCAGGTAATCCGTAAAAGCAGAGAATGATTGAAATACGGGTCTTGGTTGATAGTTCAGCCCGTTCTCAATGAGATACTCGCTATCCCAGGGGAAGATATCAACCGGTTTTTTACCAATACGCGATAGCACTCTTTCCGGGATATAACGCTTATGTTTATTATTCAGAAAACTATTGCCGGGATAATGTAAAAACATATCAAAATATGCTCCTAGCCCGCTATACCTGCGTGTTACAGCTTCATCTATAGTACGCTGTGGCCGCTCTGATGTATACAATAGCGACAACATCGTAAATACAAACATAAATGCGAATACAGGCTTCTGGTTCTTTCGAAAAGACGAAAGAAAATTACCCGTTAGAAACACAATTGGTATATAAGAGAAAAACTCAAAATAATGCCCAAAATCGTTGCGGAGGCACGCTTGCTTACGCAATAGGAACGCGTATGCAAATACCAACAGGGAATAATAAATCTCTGAATACTTTTTTTCTCTTATTAATGCAATTATAAAAATTACAATAAATGCCAGCAGGGAGTAAAAAAGCACAGCAATATTATTTTCCTGTGCACTATAAAGTTCTCCTTCTATAAACATTATAGAATTATACCCTTTTATGGTACTAAGTGCGCCTTTCAGGTACCCGGGAAGCGAAACATGAAAAATGATTGCACCCAGCCCGGTCATCGCCGCTAATACCAGCAAAGTGCCCCCCGCCTTCAAAAGGTTTACCTTTTTGAAAACATATAGATTTAGCAAATGCCCCGCAAAAAACACCATACCCACTAAACCTGCATTCAGCTTCAGGAAAAAACAAATCACAATATTGATGCAGGCCAGTAGCAGGTATTTGTATTTAGCCTCTTTGTGGCTTCGATACATCCAGTAAAATGCAAACAGGGTAATAACCCACGACATATCGGTACGGTGACTTGGCTCCATAACAATAGTAAAGGCAAACAATATCGCTGTTGCCAACCATTTGTTATTGTTTAACCGCAGGAAGTCACGAAACAAGTAAAACATGTTGGCTACAAAAAAGATATCAAATAGCAGGAATGCCCACCGTGAAACGCCAAAGCCAAGCCGCGTCCCCAGAAATCCTAGCGGGCCATAGGTATATATGATATCCTTACCCCAGGTCCAATGCATAGCCCTTGCGTAGTTCAACGTCATTTGCCACGATACATCCAGGCCGTACCATGAAGGCCCATCGCTTACAACCCACGGATATTCCGCAAAGGGGAAAGACACGGTGTACACCGCCAGCACAAATGCAATAGATAGTAAAAGGGTATTCTGATTTAAGTATTTTTTCATAGTAGTCTTAGCTCAATAACGGCTTCAGGCTGGTTTCATTGTCCTTTATCCAGCTATATATGTCTTCAAACACATTCTTAGCTGTTTTCTTCGGCGCCCAGCCTATCTCCGTTTCTATCTTCGTGTTATCTGATATGTAAATACGGAGGTCCGCGGGCCTGTTCTCAGTAACTGAGGCAATATCTATTTTGTTCCCTGTTATTTCCTCACATATTGCCGTCATCTCCTGCAGCGATGCAGAACCTTGCAGGCCACCACCGGCATTAAATACCTTACCATTAAATTTGTCTATCTGGTGCACTTGCATATCTACAAGAGATATAAGGTCTTCAATATGCAGTATATCACGTACTTGCTTACCGGTGCCACCATAGCCTATATAGCTGAGTGATTTTTTCCAGAAGTGGCGTGCCATCCACAGCGTTACTACGCCCTGGTCTGTTTTACCCATCTGGCGTGGGCCGGCTATTACCCCAAAGCGCGTTACTGCCGCCTTTATATTATAGAATTCACAGTATTCTTTTATCAGTAATTCACCCGCCAGCTTTGTGGTACCGTAGAACGAACGGGCAGCATCCAGCGATAATTGTTCTGAGACACCCTTTGACGATATCCCCGAAAATGCCTGCTCATCAGTGAAAGAGAAGCGGGTAGCTTCTTCTATATAATTGGCATTTTCTATCAGGCTGATGGGGTACACCCTGCTGGTTGAAAGGAATATAAGGTTAGCTTTTGCACGCGTGCATACATTAAAGCAGTTGATAGAGCCTGTAAGGTTATTATTGATCACATAAGCGGGCGACCCATCCAGGCCCGACATTACGGACGGCTCTGCCGAGGCTTCTATCATGCAGTCGAAATCACCTAATTGCTCCAGATCTTCGGGATTGCGGATGTCTCCATGCACAAATTCAATACCTAATAGCTTGAACTCGATAAGATTTAATTCAGATCCGCGCCTTTTAAGGTTGTCAAAAACTACAACCTCATATGCAGGATATTTTTTCCGGAATGATATGGCCAGGTTGGAGCCTACGAAGCCCGCGCCGCCTGTTATTACTATCTTCATATGCAGGGAGCGAAATTAATTCATCTTCCGGTAAATTACTACCACGTTTCGTTCCTGTCTCCAAAGCTTATCTTGAAGATACTGGTAGGGTCTATCCCTACCCTGATGCCATAGGTGTTTTGGTTATAGCTGTCCCACGAATACACAAAATCTACACGCAATATCCTATAGGCACGGAATCCCAGGTTTTCAAGGCCTGCAAAGGCTTCTGCGTAATAGTTGTTTGTATTTGCAAAAAAGGCGTTACCCCCGGTTACCAGGTACCATTTTGCCTGCCTCAGCAGTGGTATCTTATTTGTAAGCAGTCCTTTCAGGTGATAGTCAAGATGAGCTTCCCCATATATTTGTTCCGTATTGCTATACCTGTAATATTTAGCAAGCTGAAAGCTGTTGGTGTATGGTGCAGCAAGTATCAGTTGATTATCACCCAAATGCATCATATCCGGCAGGCTTACGTATTTATTATTCAGGAAACCGCCTGCAGCCAGTTTATAATTCAATTGCCCGAATAGTTTCAGGCCTAACTCGTCTTCTACACTAAAGCGCCATTTATCAAAATCCGATACACTGTTCAGGATATTTGGAATTCCCTTTTCATATACGAGCCTGAATGTTGGATAATTACCGGGCATGGGCATTTTATAGTCCGGGTATTGTATGTATTTATATCCCGGCCTGTAACTAAATCCTACCCTCACTATCGCAGCATCGTTTTGCGCCCACGGCATTGCACCTGCAAGCGGTGCGGGTGTGTTAGGTGTGATCTCGGGTTTATTGGCAAAGCTGTAACTGGTAGTATTTTCCAGTGGCGACCTTCGCTCATAATCCAGCTTTACATCAAACGAAAATCCGTTGCCATAGTTACGTTTAAAATATAGTGCTCCATTCCAGCGCTCATATATCTTCATGAAGTTATAGCCCTGCACCAACGTGGTGAACGTATTTTCAATAGGCACCAATGTGCTGTTAGGGTTAAACTGGAATACATATTTACCCCCTTCCACACCAAGGCTCCAGGAACGACCTATCCATTTACGGTTGCCATGTGTATAGAACACACTGGCTATACCGTTGAGGTGCTGATTGCTAAATCCATAGCGTACGGCGGCCTTCGTTATCAGTGTCTCACCTGTATCCAATCTGTGCATCCAGGTAAGCTTCGGCGCCACATTCAGGCCTTCTACGCTGTTATAATTTACCAGGTTCGTTAGCAGCCCATTGGTTGTATAAACATTGCTATACTTTTTGCCGGAATAGGTGTATCCATTAAGCAGCGATGATACAGGCGCAAACTTATTGCCCTTTCTGCGCATACTATCTATATACTTAGGGTCGCTATGCACTTTATAGATGCTATCTTTTACCCTAAAGTCTTTCTGCTCATCTTCCTGCAGCGGCACTGGCCTGCTCACCCAATAACTGGTATCCTTTTTATTTGCATTAGCCTCATAACTGCTTTCTATTCGTTTCCGGAATATAGTATCAGGCATGGGTTCGTTTACTTTTTGTTTGCTGTACACGCCAACGAAATAGCCGGTAATATCAAAGCCCAGCATTTTAATGGTAGGGTACAATACCTGGCTCTGTACTACCCATGTATCTTTCTTTAGCAAGCGATGGGTTTGTTCCACATTCAGTGTATCAAGAAACTCCAGGTTCGATGTCTGCGTCACCATCAGGTCCAGGCTTTGTATCGCCCAGTCTTCCTCTGCAATGTAAATAACCCCTGTAAACAATGGTTCGTATTTCCTGCGCGGTATTACACGTATTTTATCTATGGTATAGCCATTTTCCTGGTACTCTCCTTCATACTTGAATTTATAATAGTAGATCGCGTTATCGCTAACGGGCGATATAAAACCTCTTGGATTCATACCGCTGATGATATTTACATTGTTCTCGTAAAAAGTAACAACCGGCGGTATCCTGGCAATGCCCAACCCATTAGGATCGCCGCTTTCGTGAACGGCTTTAACAACAGTACGGTCTTTATCTCCTTTAGAATAATAATCAACATCTTCTTCGCAGAGGTACATTACGCCTTTACCACTGGTATCGGATCCCATTTCAGACTTATCCACTTTCTCACCCATAAATTCATCAGGCAACCCCCTGAGCCTGAAAACACCTTTCACATATACAGAGGTTTGAAAAGAGCGCACCTGGTCGAGGTGAAATTTTCTTCTTTTAATGGTCTTGCGAATAATATTATAGGCAGGGTCTTCTGCATTGGCCTTCACCACCACATCTTTCATCTGCAGCGATTGGTCCTGCAGGGAGAAATTATGCTTTACAGTTTCATTGCCTGTGAAGTTTACAGTAAAAGTAACTGCTGCAAAGCCCATGTACTGGCAGGTTACTTTATACTCACCTGCAGGCAAGCTGAGCTGGTATTCACCATCTGCATTAGCAGTAGTGCCATTGGGAGTATTCTGTATAAATACAGTTGCAAAGGGTAAAGCCTCGCCTTTGGTGTCGGTAACTTTGCCGGTAAGGGTTCCTGCAATTGAGGCAAACGAGAGGTGCAGGCACACGATGAGTGCGAAAAGGTAAAAACGGTTCATTCTCCGGTAATTTTTATAATGTAGCTGTGCTACATCAACAATATATCGCAGAAGGCAGAAAAAAGTTACAGCTTTCTTAAAAAAGTCCGTTTATCTGGGCATCTATACGCTGTACTACTTCTGCAAAATCTTCTTCCCGCTCTGCAAAGTTGATCTTATCTATGTCTATTATCAGCAATGGCCCATCGTTATAGTTATCTATCCATTTATTGTAGAACTCATTCAGGCGTTTCAGGTAATCCAGCCTGATGTTCTCTTCATATTCCCTGCCGCGCTTCTGTATCTGGTCTACAATAGCAGGTATAGATCCTTTCAGGTATATAAGTAAATCTGGTGGCGTTACCATCTTCTTTAGCGTATCAAAAAAGGAGGCATAGTTTTCAAAATCGCGCTTGGTCATTAGCCCCATTTCATACAGGTTGGGGGCAAAGATGTAGGCATCTTCATAGATGGTACGATCCTGTATTACAGTTTTTTTACCATTACGGATATCAGCCAGGCGCGATAAACGGGTATTTAAAAAGTATATCTGCAGATTGAACGACCAGCGATGCATATCGTCGTAAAAATCCACCAGGTAGGGGTTATGCTCAACATCCTCGAAATGAGGTTCCCATTTAAAATATTTTGCCAGCTTGGCGGTAAGCGTTGTTTTACCGGTACCAATATTACCTGCTACTGCTATATGCCTGGGTGCGTTTCTTTGAGCCATGATTTCCCTTTGAGATGATCTTATCCAAATGGCGCGATCGCCACTAAGATAGTGTGCTAATTTAAAAAAACACCCTCTTAAAAAACAGAGGGTGTACAATTATTTAATATTTACTAGTAATAATGGATCCCTATCAGTTTTCGAGCTTCGGCTATCGTTACAGAAGCGCTTGCTCTTGCTTTCTCAGCGCCCTCTTTTAGTATCTTCTGTATCTTCTCTGCGTTGTTCTGCAGATCCAGCGCCTGTTCCCTTATCGGGCGGATGAAGGTGACCATATCTTCCGCCAGTTGTTTCTTCATATCTCCATACCTGATCGTGCAATTGTTGTAGGCACTACGATAGGTATCTACTGTAGCAGGATTAGATACCAGGTGCATCAGCTGAAAGATGTTTTGTATATAATCCGGCATTTCACTGTTATGCTCGGTAGGGCCGGCATCTGTCTTAGCCTTCATTACTTTCTTACGGATGCTATCATCATCGTCTGCCAGGTACAGGGTCGAGTTTACATTCTCGCTCTTGCTCATTTTACCGGCGCCATCGAGGCTAGGCACTTTTACCAGCTTATCGTTATAGTTAAATGGATATGGTTCAGGGAAGAATTCACCGTACCTGCTGTTAAACCTGTTAGCAAAATTCCTTGCCATTTCCACGTGCTGCTCCTGGTCTTTACCAACGGGCACTTTTACACCACGGTGTATCAATATATCAGCAGCCATCAGCACCGGGTAGGTAAGCAGGCCTGCGTTTACGTTATCGGGTTGGGTGCGTACTTTATCTTTAAATGTGGGTACTTTCTCCAGTTCACCTTTGTAAGCAAGCATGTTCAGCATCAGGTACAACTCCGGTATTTCGGGCACATCGCTCTGAGCGTATAATGCTACTTTATCAGGATTCAGGCCGCTTGCAACGTTTTCGGCTACTACGCGGTACACATTTGCTCTCAGGTCTTTAGGGTCGGGGTGTGTGGTCAGGGAATGGTAGTCTGCTACGAAAAAATAACAGTTAAATTCATCCTGCATTCTTACATAGTTGTGCATGGCACCAAAGTAATTACCCAGGTGCAGATTGCCCGTAGAGCGTATACCGCTTACAACGATCTCTTTACTCATAAGGGCTGCAAGATACAAAAAGAAAATCCTCCCCGAAGGGAGGATTTGTATGGTAATTGCAAAGGGACAAAATGCGAAAAGCTATTATTTAATATTCAAAAACAAAATGCTGTGACTTGTCGCCCGACTTAAATGTGCCTTCCAGTTGCTGCGCTTTTTGTTTTGCTTTATCTGCTTCCGCGGCGGCCTTTTTAGCTTCTGCTGCAGCTTTATCTACTTCTGCCTGCATAGCATCCAGGTGCGCCTGCGCTTTATCAATTTCTGCCTGCCTTTCTGCTATTGTTTTCTCCGCTGCCTGCACTGTCTTTTCCGCCTTTCGATATTCTTCCAGTTTATCATCAGGTATTTCCATGGACGATACTTTAGTTGCATGGCCATCGGTAATGGTTTCTACATCACCGGCATTCCTTTTAGGGTCTGTCATAATGATCATGGCTGATTTCAATTCCTTGCCATTATTTAATTTGAACAAAAACGGCTGATACATATCTACCTCTACTTTCTTACCGTTCTTCTCACCCGGTATCCATTGCGGTGCGTTCTGCATCACTTTCAAAGCTGCGGCAGAGAACAAGGTATCATTAGAAGAAACTATTCTCGGGTTAGTAATGTAACCTTTCTTGTCAACGGTAAATTTCACTAACACCCTGCCTTCTTTACCTGCTTTCTCTGCTTCTTTCGGGTACTTCAGGTTATGGGCAATAAATTCATTCCACTCTACTGCATCGGGATAAGATGGCTGCCTCGACAGATCTGTTATCTTCTCTGTATGGCCCATATCTTTTTCGGTTTTGTTACAGCTTTGCAGTAATATGGTTCCCGATAGTATCACTGCTACGCTCAGTATAGCAACCGATATCATAGCCATGCGGCCCTTTTTATTCCTGTTTTTGTTCAGCATCATGATTCTTCTTTTTATTGGGTGTATAATAAATGAATGTGTTAATGGCAGGTTGCAGGTATTGAATACGCTTGCCAGCAATAACCTGCTATAGTCTTCTGCATTCCTGCAGGCCTTAGCATCTGCCTGGAACTCGTGTACCTGTTGCAGTTCCTTTTTTATGAAATAGAGAAACACGTTGGGCCACATAGCGCATTGCAACAGGTTTAGCAGCAGCAGGTCTGCGGTATGCCCTAATTGTATATGTGCACGTTCGTGCTCCAGTATGGTATCATCTGCATCACTATCGGGTAGCAATACGTACCACCCCCAACTTCCGGGACCGATGTTGGTATTGTATACTATGGTATAGCCATCACGCTTCTGCCTGTGGTTGCGCTGTACGATGTACAATAGCCTGGCAACACTATGTAGCAATACAGCGATTCCAATCAAAGCCACAAACCAATACGCCAGCCAAACTATATTCACTCCTTCAGGCTTTTGCGCTGTAATGCTGACGTCTGTAGCTCCCCCTGCAATGATGGCCGGTAGCACCCTGCTTACATTATTGGTCATCTGTACATTCCGGTGAAGCAATTCCGGTAAGTGCAATAAAGGTAGTACCACAGGTAATATTGCCGAGGCAATAAGATAGGCCCTGTTAAATGCGTGTACCGGCTTGTTGCGCAATATCAGCTGGTATATGGCCAGCATCAGCCCGGTATAAATGATGGTTTGCAACAGATAGCTCATTTCTTAGCTTTTTTATCGTTAGCAGATCTCATTTCTTTCAATACATTTTCCAGCTCTTGTATGCTGATGTCTTTCTCTTGTGCAAAGAAGGATAGCATATTGGCAAAAGATCCGCCGAAGTATTTTTTTACAAACTGGTTCATAGTCTTTTTAGTATAGGCTTCTTTTTCTACCAGCGGATAATACCTGTTGGCTTTGCCAAATGTTTCAAACCCCACGAAGCCTTTATCGCAGAGTATCTTAATGATCGTGCTCACGGTATTGTAGTGTGGCTTTGGCTCAGGCATGGTATCTACTATATCTTTTATAAATGCCTTTCCTTGTTGCCATAATGCCTGCATGATCTCTTCTTCTGCCTTGGTCAATGGTTTGGTCTGGGCCATATCTACTAAGTTTTTAGTAAATCTACTAAACATTTAGTTGTAAAACTAAATTCTTAGGAGGTTTATTGCGCAGGGAACTATATACGAGTTTAAACCAATTAACGCATAAAAACTTAAAATATTGATTATGAGAAACTTATTCGAAGGAATAGAGATAGAAAAATTTTCCTCTGACGAGATTAAAATTTTGATTCAGTTTATAACATACATTTCAAGCATGCTATGCATGAATCAGTATTGCGGAATAGATGATATGTTACAAATGGCGTGCAAGCGTTACAAAATACCTATAAGAAAGGATTTGTTTGATATTGCAATATCAATTTGCCAACAAACAACAATTATTACAGATATAAATAATGAGGGGATTGCATATCAAACGTTATCTCTATGCAAGCCTATCAAATCAGACGAGCAATTACGGACGATTGTTCATCATTACTAATAGCAAACACAGTCAATCGGAGAATATTATATGATTCAACAGGCTCTATAACTACCTCTAAAGTATTTATTCCTTTAGGAATTGGAATTTGCAGCGCCACTTTTTGGATGTATTGTTGTTCGTCAATGTACTGCTCCGAATATATTGTTCGTATTGTACTTTTTGATGACTGAATTTTTATTGTTGTAGGATTTTTTTCAAAGTCCACATCTGGCTCTGTCATTTGAATAACAATCTTGTCTTTATCGAAAAGATTGTTTTCAAATAAAAATGTTGCTGGCGGTTTCTTACCAGACACAGTGGCCTTAAGGAGATCATCAAATGACATCCCTTCTACATTTAATTCAATATCGTATTTACCCTTTTTCTTCTTTTCAGCCATTGTCCAAAATTAGATCCTTGTATTTTAACCTACCGGCACATTGCCGCTGTGCATTTTCAAATCTTGCCGCATTGGTAAAATGCACTGTATTATATCTGTAAGTAAATTCATCACAATACCGCTGGAGATGCTTTTTACTCACGTAGTGATAAATACCAATTATTCCACGCTTCAAGATACTCCAAAACCCTTCAATTCCCTGTGTATGATATATTTTGTCCTGAACATAAAAACCACCTTCACCATATTTCTTAACCATCACATGTTTGTCGAAATAGGCGCCTAACGTCATGTAAGAATTATAAGCATCGCTCACTATAGTCGCTCTATGATCAACATTATTTAACAATATCTGAGTTAACACCTTTTCTTTTGTATTAGGGGTAACAAAAGTTATCAAAGGTCCACCCCTCTCTAATAGCCCTACTACAGGAGTTTTATCTTTCATATCCCGGCCTTGTCCGCGCAAGTATTTCACCTTCTTATCATGGTGTCGATTTTTATTCTTTCCTCCCACAAATGTTTCATCAACCTCTACAATATTCTGGAGCACTACACATCTTTTTTCTCGGAGCATTTCCCGTATTCTATGCAACATGAACCATGCTGACTTTTGAGTAATTCCAAGGTCCCGACTTAATTGCATACTACTAATGCCCTTTTTATTAGATATCGCAAGATAGACTGCCGCAAACCACAAACGCAATGGGATTTTACTGTTTTCGTAGATGGTGCCCACTTTAATGCTAAAGATCTTTCGACAAAACTTATAACTGCATTTATAGCCCTTTGTTAGTCAATAAACCTTGCTGCATCCACAATACACACAAACCGGATTACCACCCCATCGCTGATGCTCTAAGTATTTAATGCAGGTTTCTTCTTTACTAAAATGATTAAGAAGATCTGGGAGTGTTTTAAATGAGAACATACAGTTATAAGCTTTTACATATCCTCAGGGTCTATAAAGATCCCATCTTGCACATAATCAACAACGATATTGATAATTGTTTTTATTTGATCATTACAATTTTTAAAATAAAGTCTATCTAATACGTCTACACCGTTAATTCTAATTACATTAGATATTAAGGCGTGAATAAAGGATTGCGTAGCCGATGTTATGTTATTAAAATCTAGCTGAACTGAATCGTTAACTATATTTGGTTCAATACAATTAATCCTTAGATCTTTTGCAATGTCCTTATTTTCTGCAAAATCTCCGGTATAATTGTATAATTCAATTTTGGTCATACAAATTTTGGTTTCTTATATTTTACATTATTCGCTCTTTTAACATCTAATTGATATGCTTGTCGTATTAGTTCCAGCAACTCTTGGAAATCTTGATTTATATCCATCGATATATCAATTCCAACCGCAGTACCTTGCCAATATGGCAATAGCGATTTGGCGTTTGCCTTATCTAAATTTGGATTAGCGAATAATTTAACCGGTTTGGCAACATTTGTTTTATGCAGTTTAAAAAAAGCATCACCGCTGTAAACTAAAAAAAAATCCCTACTGACCTTGGCAATACTTTTTGTAAAGAACAAGCCTGCTCCAGCATTATATTCCGTACCACCAATTTTTTTTGTTGTTCCTGTAATACCTGGACGCATAGCTAATAAAATAGCATCTAAATCCGATGCTGTTGCATATGATGCACTCATCGCCGCCTTAATGCCTATACCTCTATCTGCAACACCTATGGATATCCTGTTAGATTTAGCAAAATATTGTGCAGATACGATTGCGCCGAATGGAGAATTAGAGTGTTCTAATACATTCCTTACCAATTCACTCATAACATATTTTATCGGGTACGCTTGTTCGGGCGTAGTATGTAATAATGGCACCATATCAGTTATGAATTGATTTAACTGTTGTGATGTTTCTATCTTGCGTGCTGGGATAAACCTGCCTGAAGATTCATGCTCATCTATCAGAATACCATGATTGGGATTTAATGCTTTTACTAATCCCATCCTCAATAAATATGGGCGTGATTTTGCGTTAAAATTTTCACCAGTTATTACGCCTCCTTTTAAATTAACTTCTTCTGCTAACGCCACGACCATTGATACCACCAATGGATGAATCGATATCCAACTTTGATTAGAAGTTACATATAATTCAGTTTCATTATCAGGGTTAAAATGATTTAAAAAACTCTCTATATTTCCAATAAAAGCACTATTAGGTATATGTATTTTCATATATACGAATATACGTAAAATTACCGGGAATCCCGGACATTTTATATATATCAAATCAGGCATATTTTATCCTAAAATCAATTCCTATTTTTGTGCTAATTCCATGCATATGAAATAAAAAAAAGAGAATAATATATTATTTGTATTATAACATAATGTTGCTGTTCTAAATCTCCAAAATTAAAAACAGGTGCGACTTATGGCTATGATACGCCTCACGGCGTAGCTATGTCTTTTGCACCTATAGGCTTTGGAGAGCCTTGAACAGCAAAAGAATGTTAGCTACGCTAATTTTTTTAAACAATCATATTATGACCAAAGCATCTATTATCATTCTGACATTACTATTAACCGCATCATCTGTAATGGCGCGAATGCGGTTTCTTGAGACTTCCAGCGTGCATTACAAGCCTACAAACTGGGAAGATGTAATCGTTTATATCAAACAACAGGAAGTGCCCAAAAACGCCGAAAAAATAGGTATGATGTTTTGCGAGGGAGAAAGTCCTAAGGAGATGTTCAAACTATATGTAAAGGCCAAGAAAATATCAGCTGCTTATGGTGCTACCGGGATTTACATGCTAACCGATGCTGAGAATAATGTCATAGAAAGCCGAAATGTAGATACACAAGAGAAAAGGTATAATGTAGAACGGGGGAAGGATTTTAAAAACAAGATCACTTTTATTGCTGTTAGAATACCTATAACACAAACAACGAACGATACTACGGCTAATCAATATAACATAAAATCAGGTGACTTAGTAATGTATAAACTAGACAATGGATCTATTAAAAAGGGGAAGGTATTAGCAATAAACAACTTCACCAAAACTGCAATAATTAAAGCTCGCGGTGGAAATGTAGAAAGACTATTGATTGAGATAACGAGAATTGATTGAGTAAGGAAATTATGTAAATCTTCATCTTACTCAATCAATTTACATAACATCAAAATTTGAGCTGATCTATTATTGAAGATGCTTTTTCATTGGCAACCCAGTCAGTTATTATTTCGGTCAAATGCTTTTCAAATTTATCACAGCAAACATGTTCCAATGATATTTTTCCACGTAAAATATTATCGGACGTTTTAACTGTTGCGCTTTGTCCATGATTAGGGCAAATTTCTTTTTCCAGAATTGATTTTAAACCTGAGTATTTGTTCATGTTATTTTGTTTTAAACAAACATAGAACAATACAATGGGTACAAGTTGTACTATGTTTGGACCATTTATTTTATAATATGAAATAGTGTATAATTGTTTGTTTTTGAGTGTTCTAAAAACATTATTTAAGTGATTTTCAATGACATGCCGTGTTTTTAAGTAAAATCTGGTATAAAAAGATATATAGGTCCCATTGCGCAGATTTTACTTTTTATTTAGAATTTTGTTTTTAGATTTGTCTAAAATTATTTTTAGATAAATAAATGAACTGGGATTTACACGATAGATCGTTAAGCGATGTACACGAAAGCATAGACCCCTCCGCAGCAAAAAAGCCCTGGAAGAAAATAGCAGCCTTCCTCGGCCCCGCATATTTAGTTAGTGTTGGTTATATGGATCCCGGCAACTGGGCTACAGACCTTGCCGGTGGCAGCCAGTTTGGCTACAGGCTCATCTGGGTACTGCTGATGAGCAACCTTATGGCTTTGCTCCTGCAATCGCTGGCATCGCGCCTCGGCATCGTACAGGGTCGCGACCTTGCACAATGTAACAGGGAGGTATACCCCCGCTGGGCAAACTTCATCTTATATATACTGGCAGAAATAGCCATTGCGGCCTGTGATCTGGCCGAGGTATTAGGTATGGCTATTGGCCTCAACCTGCTATTGGGCATCCCCTTGCTCGCGGGTGTCTTACTTACTTTGCTTGATACAGTGTTACTTTTATACCTGCAGCGCCTCGGCATGCGTAAGCTGGAAGCGTTCATCATTACATTGGTAGCCATCATTGGCGGCTGTTTCCTGCTGGAGATCTTTTTTGCCAGGCCGGATATGGCCGAGGTATTGAAGGGCTTCTCCCCATCCATACCCAATAGTGCGGCACTGTATATAGCTATAGGTATCATTGGTGCCACGGTAATGCCACACAACCTCTATCTCCACTCTGCCCTTGTACAAACCCGTAAGATCAGCCGTGATAAAGCATCTATCAAGAAGGCCATTAAACTGAATACCATAGATAGCACTATAGCGCTCAACATGGCTTTCTTTGTGAACACGGCTATATTGGTTTTAGCAGCCGCCGTATTCTACACGTCAGGCAATCAATCGGTTGCTTCATTGAAAGATGCACATCGCTTGCTGGCGCCGTTGCTGGGTAATAAATGGGCTTCGCATTTATTCGCTATCGCGCTTATAGCAGCGGGACAAAGCTCTACCGTTACAGGTACGCTCGCCGGGCAAATAGTAATGGAAGGTTATCTGCGTTTGCGTATCAATCCATTGGTTCGCCGACTGATCACCCGCTTGCTGGCTATTATCCCCGCCGTGCTGGTGATATGGTTAATGGGCGAAGAAGAGGTAGATGCCATGCTGGTATTCAGCCAGGTATTACTAAGTATGCAGCTTGCTTTTGCCGTGATACCGCTAATACATTTTGTAAGTGATAAAAAACGCATGGGCGATTTTGCCATCAAACCGGTCACCAAGGTATTAGCATGGATCGTAGCGATCATCATCGTTATTTTAAATCTTAAATTAGTGTACGAAACTGCGAACGGCTGGATACAGGACGCTAACAGTGACGTTGTAAAAGGCATGGTAGTTGCCGGCGAACTGGGCATTGTAGTACTATTGGGTGTTACGATAATATACCCGCTGATACTGCGCCGCAGGGAAACCAGTATCGATATACACAACACCATCGACATGGATAGCTTACGCACTACGGTATCAAGGCCATTCCAGAATGTGGCTGTCGCGCTCGACTATAGCGATAAGGATCTGCGCGTTATACAGTATGCTATGCAGCTGGGCGATAGATCTACACGCTATGTTTTAGTGCACATCGTAGAAAGTGCGCAGGCACGATTGATGCAGGACCAGGCCAGCGATTATGAGACCATCATGGACAAAGAACAATTGAGCAAATACGTACAGTTCTTCAAAGAGCAGCAATACGATGCGATTGGTGTACTCGGTTTCCGCAACCGTATTGCAGAGATCAGTCGTATTGTAAAAGAGAATAAATGCGACCTGTTGGTACTCGGCAGTCATGGCCACAAAACTTTTAAGGATATCATCTTCGGGGAAACTATTAACACATTAAGGCACCAGGTGAATGTTCCTGTATTTATTGCACAATAGGCAATAACAAAGTTTACACTGCGTTAACCATTAAAACGAAAGCATTAATGATTAAGACGATCTCCTTTGCAGCCCTTATGCTGTGCAGCACACTGCTTCATGCACAACAGTATTTTGTAAAAGCCTATGCACTGGGCAGCTTCACATCTTTCCATGGTGAGCATACTACCCGTACCTTCGGGATGACACAGCATATAGATGATATACGGTTTTTGTCGCCCTCTGTAGCTGTAACCAAGAAAAACAAACGCGGCAATTTTCACGAACTGGAATTAAGTATCCTGGACGTCCGCAAGATGGATATCAAAACACAGTTTACCCAACCAGTAACAGGTATCAAATATTATGAGCTTACTTCCAGGCTTACACATGCTATCGTTGCAGCCCGTTATGAATATATCGTGAGCATCGGCAAGAAAAAACACTGGCTCGTTCAGCCATCTATTGGTTTTGCAGCTATGCCTTATTTCGATCGCTATCATTCTACTCCCTACCTTAATAGCGACTACCCTGTTACACAAACCTATATCGGAGTACGCAGTTTTGTAATACCGCGCATAACAGTACCGCTTACACACAGGCTCAGCCTCGATGCCAATATACCTATCACTGTTGCAGACATGAGCTATACCAGGGAAAACATTGCAGACCCTGCCCTGCCTGTGAGCGCGCAGAGATATGGCGTTTTAGATTTCTCTATGTTCTCCAATTATATCACAGCAAGGCTTGGCCTTTCGCTGCGCTTGTAGGTATCAAAATACTATTCGTACTTTGTGCATAGAAAACACAGCTTCTATGTTCATTAAGTGGATCATCATCCTGCTTGCGGTTATCAACTTCGGTTATATGACGTTTGACGGTGCTCATGCGCTCACTACCGGCGATTATATACGCCCTACATCGGGTACACATGCAGGACAGCTTGGCCCATGGAGCAATGTAGTATCCGCAGTAGGCATCAACCCAGAGTCCACACCTATGAAGCTACTCTTTATAGTATGGGGTGTAGCAGGTTTATACATCACTTATGGTTTTATCACCAACAAACCCTGGGCGTGGAAAGCAATGCTCATCTTCAACCTCGCTACCTTATGGTATGCCATGATTGGCACCATTGCCAGCGTCATGCAATGCGTACTACTTACTTTAAGTAAGCTGGTGAAGCAGGGGGTGTAAAGAACATTAAGTCAAAATAATTCTTATAATTGCCCTACTCGTCCTCGTTTGCAACGAGGATGCTCACGAACGGCGTTTGCAACGCCAATAATTATCTTAGCTCTCGTCCTCGTTTGCAACGAGGATGTTCACGAACAGCGTTTGTAACGCCCATAATTATCCTATATTAGCTTTATGTCAGGGGACAGATACTTTATAACAGATCAGCATGCCACGTATTTTCTAACATTCACAGTAGTAGAATGGATAGATATATTTACAAGGCCTGAATACAAACAAGTCATCGTTGATTCTCTTAATTATTGCATCGCAGAAAAAGGATTGGAATGTTATGGCTGGGTATTAATGACCAACCATATGCACCTCATCGTTCGGGCAATACCACCTGCTACACTTTCCGGCATTATACGTGATTATAAAAAATTTACTTCTAAAAAGCTCCTTGAAATCATACAAACAATACCAGAAAGCCGGAGAGATTGGCTGCTACGCAAATTCGGTTATTGGGCTAATTCAACAGGAAGAGCCGAAAACTACAAATTGTGGACAGACGACAATCACGCTATAAACCTGGACAACAGCAATTTGTTTAAACAAAAGCTCGATTATATACATGAAAACCCGGTAAGACAACAAATAGTAGCTTATGCCCAGGATTATATCTTCAGTAGCGCAAGTGATTATGCAGGCAAGAAAGGATTAGTAGATATTATTATTGATTAGCAGCGTTACAAACGCTGCAAGTATGCATCCTCGTTGCAAACGAGGACGAGAACATGGTATCTTATATTGTCACAGATAAAATAAGAGAATCAAAATGGAAGAAAAGCCGATAAGTAAAGTGACATCCAAATTTGGAAATTCATTTTTGCCATTGATTATCATTGGTATTACTGTCTATTGGGGAGGTGTAAAAAGTATAGATAAATTGCAAAAATTTATTTTGAGTGGAGGATGGGTATTATTTGTTTGCATTTATTTGTATGAACAATTTTATACTTCGGTTTGGCTACTTTATGAAGATAAATTGGTGGTAAAACGTCCATTACGACCATTTTATAATCACTTCGAATTTCCGCTAAAGGATATTGTTGAAATTAAAATTATCACACCTAATGCTGGGAAATTGAATCCATGGGTAACCATACGTTGTACTAAAAAGGGTTTTAAAAGATATGATTTCGGTTTTGATGTTCGAACAGAAAAATTCGATGATTTATTGTCGCTATTGAAGAAGCGAAACGTATCCGTAGTTAACAATATTGATTAAATAGTCCTCCTCTCATGCTGTATACAACGAGGATGCGGCGTCCGGCGTTTGTAACGCCGTTTGTAACCCAAACCACTCGTCCTCGTTTGCAACGAAGGATGCCCACGACCGGCGTTTGCAACGCCATTCAAGTCCCACTTTGCAATCCCCTGTTTATTCCCCTACCTTTGCAGCCAAATTCATCAACACCACATGCAACGCGATATAGCCATATTCGGCCTCATACACGAAGAATTAGAACGCCAGCGCCGCGGCCTGGAACTCATAGCATCAGAGAACTTTACCAGCGAGCAGGTAATGCAGGCAATGGGTAGTGTCATGACCAATAAGTACGCAGAGGGATACCCGGGTAAGCGCTACTATGGCGGCTGCGAGGTGGTAGACCTGAGCGAGCAACTGGCTATAGACCGTGCTAAGGAGATATTTGATGTGGCCTATGCCAATGTGCAGCCGCACAGCGGTGCGCAGGCCAATGCTGCCGTAATGCTGGCATGCCTGCAGCCGGGCGATACCATCCTCGGCCTCGACCTCAGCATGGGTGGCCACCTGACACACGGCTCCCCGGTTAATTTTTCGGGCAAGTTATACAATGCGGTACACTACGGTGTACGCAAAGAAGATGGCCTGGTAGATTATGACCATCTTGAAAAACAAGCGCTAGAACACAAGCCAAAGCTCATCATCTGCGGCGCATCTGCCTACAGCCGCGATTGGGATTATGCCCGCATCCGTGCCGTTGCAGATAAGATAGGCGCGCTGGTAATGGCAGATATATCTCACCCTGCCGGCCTCATTGCTAAAAAACATTTGAATTCTCCGTTCGAGCATTGCCATTTTGTTACCACTACTACGCACAAAACGCTGCGTGGCCCTCGTGGTGGCCTCATCCTTATGAAGGAGGATTTTGAGAACACATGGGGCGCTAAAGGGCCTAAAGGCGAAACAAGGATGGCGAGCCAGCTGATAGACCTGGCTGTTTTCCCCGGTACACAGGGCGGCCCGCTGGAGCATGTGATCGCAGCAAAAGCTGTTGCTTTTTACGAAATTTTGCAGGATAAGTTCAGCGAATACACAGCGCAGGTAATACGTAATGCGCAGGCGGTTGCAAAAGAGCTTACAGAGAAAAACTACAATATAGTATCAGGAGGCACGGATAATCACCTGCTGCTGATAGACCTGCGTAATAAGAACATCAGCGGCAAAAAGGCAGAGAATACACTGGTACAGGCAGATATTACCATCAATAAGAATATGGTGCCTTTTGATGATAAATCTCCGTTCATCACTTCAGGCATACGTATTGGTGTACCCGCCATTACTACACGCGGACTGAAAGAAGAACACATGCCGCAGATCGTTAACTGGCTGGATAGGGTGCTGATGGCCGCTGATGATGAAAGCGTTATAAATGCAGTTCGTAACGAAGTGAACGAATTTATGAAGCTGTTTCCGCTCTACCCGGAGTGGTAGTTATATATAAACAATTTTTAAAGCCGCCATGTTTAGACAATCCTTAACAAGGCGGCTTTCCTTATTTTTGTAGTTTCGGCTTTGGCCCATTGCGTAATATTATTTGAATGAAGAAAGCACTATCTATTGGCCTGGCAACATTGTTCTTAGTAACAGGTATATTGCCGGGCAAGGCGGAAGCACAGCGTAGAAAAAAGAAAGAAGTTGTTAAGGAAGTAAGTATTTATGATATAGATACACTGGTACAGCCGATACCGCTCAATCGCAGGTTGTGGCACGACAAGATAGACCGTGAGCAAAACCGCGCTGATATTACCGACGGCGTTGCCCGTAATAAAGAGTTGTATTATTCAGAGGACTCTACCATAAATAAGAATTTGGGCCATGCTATCTTCCAGGAGATAGACCATATGCAGATCATGATAGAAAACATGCCTGTAGATGGCAGCGGTGGTGATACCTATATAGAAAGCAGGGAGAAGATACGTTGCCTGCAGGCCATCAACCAATTGCTGATCGACTTTAACCAGGATGTTAAACCCGATCCCGGCTTTTACCGCAAACGGGTAAACAACCTGCATGACCTGATCATAGCACGAAGCAAGGGTGAGGCTACGGGCTTCATTCACAATCATATCAGCTTCCAGACACTGGAAAATGTAAAGCAGTTGTACGATCCACAATCTGCCGAACGTATATTTATATACACAGAAATGGGCAAACGGGAGCCACAGGTGTTGATCAAACGCCTGGCTGAATTTGCCAATGACCCATATGCTGATGATATTGTTGCAGCAGCGGCCAAGGTAGTGCCGAGTGAATTATTCAATTATGCCTCCTCTACCAACTACGTACTCAGCGGCGCGGTGAAGCGCAGCAAAGACCCGCTGGTACAGGCCATTGTGCGCATATCGCAGGAGTCTAAATCTCCACTAAGGGCAATGCCTTTTATTAATGATATCTACTCAAAACGCCTTACCATACAGCAGGTCGATTATATCACTGCCCACCAGGATCTTTTCTATCAGAATTTGGTAAGACTGAAGGTAGAGAACGTTGCCATCGGTGGCGATACCTATACCGATGAGCTACAGTATCGTGGTTTGAAGTATGTACGTGACATGAACGATCTGCACGAAGAAAAAGATGCCGTTCGTTTCCGCTGCATCGATAGCTTTGATGCACCGGCGCTTTATTTCATTATGGTGTACGGACAGGACGAGATATATACCAGTAGCTTCCTCGGCACATTCAGGCGTATGATGGAGCGTATGAAACCGATGACGGGCAATGAATTACTGGATAAAGTACACCGCGATAAATTCCGAACATTTATACGCATGTGTGCGGGTTATGGTACCCTGCCCGAGTTCTTATCTACGATGGATGCAGAACACAAAGGCAGTATCATGCGCGATTTCATTGCCGGCCTTGAAAAGGGCAAAGACGATGACCTGGAAGATGCGGTGGATGTAGCTGATGCCTTTGGCAGCATCAAAGACCCGGACCTTGCTGCCTTCCTTGAAAAACAGGTGAAGGACAATTACGAAGCGGCATATAAAGCGCGCAGCAAAAAAGGTGTGATCGTTTACGGATTACTGGCCACTTTGTTCGAGGGTTCAAAATCTGTAGATAGTAACCGTAACCTTGTTGCAGAGCAATCAGAGAAGCTAAACCTCTCGCCTATCAACCTGGTGTTGAATAAAAATCTGCAGGACGATTCGGGTGTGATATATGAGCAGGCGTTCTTCTATGGAGACGAGGATGGCAAAACTTCTTATGCAAGCTTCCTTGGCAATTTCCGCGATGGCAAATGGAAGATCACCAATACTAATAAGTACTGGACTACCATTACATCCACTACAGATAAGCATATTACCATATTTGCGAACCTGCCGGTACCGGAGCCCGGCGACGAAGAGGCACAGAAAGAACTGGCAAAATATTTAACGGATAACAACATCCACCCAACGGTCATCATACATCGTGGCCATAGCTACCACCTGCCATTAACGATAGACAACCTCGCTCGCGAAAACCGTATCGTAATGCTGGGCTCTTGCGGTGGTTATCACAACCTGGGTAAGGTGCTGGATCGTGCTCCTGATGCGCACATCATATCATCCAAGCAAGTAGGCTCCCGCAATGTCAATGAGCCTATCATCAAGAGCATAGAAGACCAGATACAGGCAGGTAAGGACATAGACTGGATACAAACATGGCGCAACCTGGATGCTTATTTCAGCGCTAAGGGACGGGCTACAGAAAAAGAAATGTTCTCTGACTATATACCACCTCATAAAAACTTAGGTGCTATCTTTATTAAGGCATACCGCAAAATGCTCAATAGTATTGACGAAGAATAACATCGCTTATGGCATCCGTAAAACTCAGCAAGATCAGCACCCGTGCCCCCAAAGGCTGGGACAAAGACACTACGAAGCATAAACTGCAGCAAATACTCACTAAGCTGGATGAGTTGCAGAACCTGTTATATGCAGAGCGTAAGCACTCTATACTGATAGTGCTGCAGGGAATGGATGCCGCTGGCAAGGATGGCCTGATACGTGATGTATTTACCAGCATGAACCCACAGGGTGTGCAGGTAACTTCTTTTAAAGAACCAACGCCGGAGGAGCTCTCTCACGATTTTCTCTGGCGCATACATCAGCATGCACCGTCTTGCGGTATGATCCAGGTGTTCAATCGCTCTCACTACGAAGATGTGCTCGTAACCCGCGTGCACCGTATGATAGATGACAAGACCGCGAAGAAGCGCATGGATGCGATCAATGATTTTGAACGCCTGCTTCAGGAAAATAACGCTACAGAGATCATCAAGATATACCTGCATGTATCGCAGGAAGAGCAGCAAAAACGTTTGAAAGAACGCCTGAGCAAGCCCGAAAAAATGTGGAAGTATAATGCTAAGGATCTGAGCGAGTCAGACCTGTGGGATACTTATGTAAAATATTACGACGAGGCCATCAGCTATTGCAACAAACCCGAATGGCATATTGTCCCTACAGATCAAAACTGGTACAAATCTTACCTGGTAGCCCGTATCCTGCTGGATAAACTACAAAGCTTAAAGATGAAGTACCCGGGGCTTAAAAAATAATCAACCTGCAAAATCCACAATATACTCGTTAACCACGCCCGGTTTTTCCATTTGCAGAAAGTGCCCGCACTGCGGCACCATGCGCAATATGGCATCGGGTATTTCTTTGGCACCTGTCTCTGCCACCTGTTTGGTGTGATAGGGATGTATTAGCCTGTTAGGGATCAGCGCATCGCGCTCGCCAAACATTACTAAGGTAGGTTGCTGTATTTTGTGCAGCATATCAAACACGGGTTCATTCAGCATGCCGTTGATGCAGGCTTCTATCATGCTGTGGTATTCCCTGCTGGGGTGGCGGTGCATAATGTCTATCAGTTCATTGATCATGGCATCAGTCTGGTCCGGGTATCTGTAAAAGCTGCTACGTATTACTTTACGCAGGCTGTTCTCATCTGATGAGAACATATCCAGAAAGCTAACCGTTCCCTGGTATATGGAGCGCTCCATGGCATTGAACCTTTCAAAGCCTGCGGGCGCGCATAATACCAGCTTCTCAGCAACTTCAGGCTCATGGGCAACGAGATTAATAGCTATCTGCCCGCCCATGCTATGTCCTACGATGGTGACACGTTTTAGCCCCATACGCTGTATCATATCATACACACATCCGCTAAAGAAGTTGATACCATAGGGATAATTACCACGATCACTATGTCCATTACCGGGCAGGTCTATTGCTATGCAGCGATATTTATGCTTTAAGCCTTCTACCTGGTAATGCCAGCTGCGGCCGTATGTAGCTAATCCATGTATGAAGAATAACACCTGGTCTCCGCTTCCTTCATCAATATACGCTACCCTGCAGTTATTGGCCAGTGTTATATAATGGATATCGTATTGCCCGCCTAAGTTGTGTATCAACGATCAGAAAAATATCCTGCAAAGCTAACAAAAAAGGCTCCGCGATAGCGAAGCCTTTTCTTTATAACTCTGATAATTGATAAACTATTAACCTATCACTTTATCAACCAGTTAACCTATTACCTTATTGACTTATCAACTAACAACGCTCAATCACCCATTTGGCAACAGCAGGTGCCAGTTCTTTCTGGCTTTTGCCACCTACAAACACACCAATATGTCCGCCCGGGAAAGGATATGTTTTGGTATCCTTTGATCCTATTGCATCCATTACAGGCAATGTACTTTCATTAGGGATGATGTTATCATCTGTAGCATATACATTCAGGAAAGGAACGGTCATATTCTTCAGGTCTATCTTACGGCCACCCAGTGTCATCTCACCTTTTATCAGTTTATTATCGCGGAAGAGGTCTTTGATATATTTGCGATACATCTCGCCCGGTATAGATGGCAGGTCACCTTTCCATTTTTCCATACGCAGGAAGTTTTCCAGCTTGTCTTTATCTTCCAGGCTATCTATCACACCAAGGTATTTACTGATGTTCATGCTTGGCTTCAGGTAACCAAAGGCGCTATCGATCATTTCACCCGGTATAGTACCCACGCTATCAACCATTGCATCCACATCTATGAATTTAGTCCACTGATACAGCATACAGCTATTCGTGCTAAAATCATAAGGAGCCACATAAGTAGTCAATGATTTCAATTTTTCAGGATACAGGCTAGCATAGATCATAGAAAAGGTACCACCCTGGCAGATGCCCATCTTGTGTATCTTATCTACCTTGTTGCTTTTACGAACAAAGTCCACTGCATCATTCATAAAACCGTCGATGTAATCTTCCATCGTCACATAGCGGTCTGCCTTGGTAGGATATCCCCAGTCCATGATGTAGATATCAAGGCCTTCATCCAGCAGCTTTTTTACAAGGCTGCGGTCTGGCTGCAGGTCCAGTACATCGTGGCGGTTCAGCATCGCGAACGATATCAGTACCGGCGTGGTGCACTTAGGCGGCGTATCGCGCTTGTAATGATACATCTTTACATAGTCGCTTTGCCATACCAGTTCTTTGGGTGTAGTTGCCACTTGCACATCCTCAATGCTTTGCAAGGTTTCGTACCCGTTTGCCAATTTCTGTGTTGTAGAAGTCAGTTCTTCCATCATTCCAACCGGGTTCCAATTCATAGCTTTAAAAATTTTGCGCGAAGTTATTAAATAAAATACAATAGATGCGAATTATTAATTTGTTACGCACCCTTTAACTTTATGAATATAAACAAAAACACAATAAAAAAGTATGCCTTTGTCCTCGCGACAGGAAGAAATAATTGTTAAGCCACATTAGTACCACTCATTATTGACACCCCGGCATCTGCGTCTTTGACAATATTTTTGATGATCTGATCAAGCTTCTCTGCCGATTCCAGGATGCCTTTTTGCACCATCTCCTTTTCTTCTTCAGTCATATCTTTACTATTCATCAGCTTCACCAGCCCCATCAGGCTTGCCAATGGCGCCCGCACCACATGAGATTGTGTCCATGATATATCGCGCAACTGCTGGTTTTGCTTTTCTATGGCCTCTATATACTTTACACGTTCCGTTACATCTGTAGCGCTTACCACCCTTGCCGGTTGCCCGTTATAGTCTATCGAATGGCTCACCACATCGGCGTAGATGATTTCGCCGTTGGCTTTTTTATGACGAGAATTCCCTTTATACCCCACCTCGTATTGCCTGTTCTTCAATATCTCAAACAGCTTACTCCTGTCTTCCTCGGGGCGGATGTCCTTAATGGTCATCTGTAAAAACTGCTCTCTAGAATACCCGTAATGTCGCACCGCCTGCCGGTTCACATCCAGGAAGCGTAGCGTGGTGGTGTCAAAGATCATTTTAGGCAGGGGCGATCTGGTAAACAGCAGTTCATACCTCCGTGCCGACTCTGCCAGCTCGGCCTTGTTGGCTTCCAACTGCACAATGCGTTTTTTCTGTTCTGTGTAAAAATATTTGAGCATCAGAAACAGGATCGCTCCTGTGATGCATACAAACAACAGACCTTTCGCCAGCTGCATCTGCGATCGCTGTTCGGGTGGAAAAACTTCCAGCAGCCGGTCGCTATAATAGATCCACGCCGCGCCAAATAATAAGTACGTGAGTGTAAAAATGATGGCCTGCTTCTTCATAGATATAGGTATTCACTATATATAGGAGGCAAAATACCTATTACATCTATATATAGAGATGATTTATATCATCTTTCCGGCTGATTTTAAAGATAGGCTACGGCAGACTTCTTTATCCTTTATTCGTATGCTGCGCTACGAACTCCGCTACGCTGCTCAGCATATGCAGCCCCAGTTTATTCAGCAGCTCCGGGTCTTCCAATATCTTTGCTATCTCAGATCCCTTTATCTCACCCAGCTTCCTGTCGGTGGTTTGTGTTATAAAGGTCATGGCATTTTTCAGCGGCAGGCCCGATCGTTCTGCGTACGAGTTCACCAGCGCCCGCTGATAGTTCACTTCAGAGGTGATGCCTTTCTTAAAATCTTCATAGTTCATTTTCATAGGCGGGGTGATCCCGCACCAGAAATTACGCTCCATATAGTGCGAATACGCCCCTGCCCCATGGATCACTACAAATACATCGTCAGCCAGCGGGTTATCTGGATGCAGCTCTGCAGGCACCGGTGTATTTTCTGCTATCACGTCAAAGTCGGCACAGGCGCGGCCATGCAGGTTGCCTTTTATCTCGCTGCATTTCTCCAGCTTCCTTGCCTTGCCATTCTCCAGTATAAAGAAGTCAAAGTCTAGCCCCAGGTCAGTGAGTGTGCCGTTCTCAGATACGCCAGTCGTCATGGTGACGATGCGGGTACCATCGCGGTTTATTTTTATGTTCGATACTTTGCCAATCAGCACTTCTGCATTGGCTACCAGCCATCTGCCGGGCTCCGTGTCAATGCTCGCGGGCAGCTCCGCGCCCTCTTCGCTGTATATCTTGTCGATCAGCGGCAATATATGCGCGCTGTAATATGCTATTGGTTCCGACGGGGCAAAACCACCACTCAGGTTCAGCTCTGTTACGCTAATGCCCAGTTCTTCCTTCATCCTGCGGGTGAGGATGGCTGCGTTTCTTATCCCATAATCCCACAGGCCTGCTTCTTCCGATCCGCTGCCGGGGTGAAACGTGAAGCCCGCTACCGTCATGCCCGTAGCGCGGATGCTTTCTGCCAGTTGCATGGCCTGCTCATTATCTACGCCATAGCGTTTGTTGAACGACTGGCTATAACCTTCGCCTGAGCTGCTGCCTTCGGCATTAAACAGCCTTATCTGCAGCCTGATCTCTTTCTTATCTATCTGCAACTGCCCCGCTACTTCGGTGATGATGCGGATATCGTGGATATTGTCTGTAGCAAAGTTGCGCAGCCCGTCGCGCAGGGCTTTTCTGATGTCCGACCGTTCTTTTTGTGTCTGCCCAAAATTTACTTTTGTGCCTATCTTGCTCTTAGGTAGCCCGCACTCTATCAGCAGGCGCAACTCGCTATAGGTAGCTATCTCAAAGCCTGCATCCCGCGCTATCAGCGTCTTCAGTATATCGGGCTCTGCACTCGCCTTCACGGCAAAATGTATCGTACCCCGCTGCCCGAAGTGCCGGTGAAAAGCATCATAATTCTCCGCCACCGCATCATAGTTACACACACGGTAAGCATGCCTTGTCAGTTGCTCCAGGAATCGCTTGCCATCCACATTATGTGCCCATTCGGTAAAATGTTCCGTTATCGGGTGCTTGGTCAATGGCCCCGTTTGCTGCGCGCTGGTGTTCTCCGTCATATAAATGGTAAAAACAGGCCGCAAAGGTACGCTATATCAGGAATTGGGAATTGGTTATTGGGGATTGGTTATTGGGAATTAGGTTATTGGGGATTAGGAATTGGGAATTTGTAATTAGTAAAGGGTTTTAGAATTTACAAATTAGCATTTAGGATTTCCTTCATGCCATTGCGGGCCCAACGCGCAACCTACCATTGCGATAGCAAGGCTACTTCTTCATCTGTGGAATCCCTACTACATTAGGATTTAGAAATTAGTATTTAGAATTTCCCCCATGTCTTTGCGAGAACGAAGCAATCTCGTAATAACACGGATTTACTTAGAATTTAGAAAGTAGCATTAAATAAATTCCCCCATGTCATTGCGGGCCCAACACGCAATCTACTATTGCAATAGCAAGCCTATTTCTT
The DNA here is from genome assembly GCA_001897855.1 of Bacteroidetes bacterium 43-93. Classification (GTDB taxonomy): domain Bacteria; phylum Bacteroidota; class Bacteroidia; order Chitinophagales; family Chitinophagaceae; genus Polluticoccus. The sequence goes on along the minus strand of MKUO01000027.1, from coordinate 81,856 downwards.
CATCTATGGAATCCCTACCACATTCGAATTTAGAAATTAGTATTTAGAATTTCCCGCGGTGTCATTGCGAGGAACGAAGCAATCTCGTAATTGACACGGATTTACTTAAAATTTAGAAAGTAGCATTAAATAAATTCCCCCATGTCATTGCGGGCCCGACCCGCAATCTACCATTGCGGTAGCAAGCCCACAACATGAAGAGCTTGCCTACAGCCAACTGAAACTTGAAAACCCTACCACGTCCTTGCGAGGGACGAAGCAATCTCGTAATAATAAGGTAGATAACGCTGCATTGAGAAATAAGCAACTAAATCAATAGCTAGGGCTACTCCTTATACAAAAATTTATAAATAATCTCTGCGTTACCTAATACGCTCGGTAAAGTTTTATAGTACCGTTCTGCTATCTGTATGCAGCTTAATCTTATCTGTACCGCTGTATCCCTTCTTTCGTTAATCGTAATGCTTTCCCTAACGTTATTACGTGTGATTTCTTCTTTTGTTTCTTTGTTCATGGTGTGTTTATACGGATAAATAGTGAGGCAACCAATAAAAGTATATTAAAAAAGTAGCGACCTGAAAAAAGGGTGTTTTCACTCTTGACACTTTAGTCGTTAGATAACTATTTTGCAATGGAAGAATAATGTTCCATTATTATGAGAAAATATTGCTTAACATATGACGTAAAAGATTCAGAGAACATTGATTCTACTAGTTTAAAAAAAACTATAGTTGAGTTATTACACCAAAATGGCGCAATCATTACCGCTTTTAAGAATCCTGTGGCATCAACAATAATATTCGTTGATAAAGAGGATAGTATGAGAATTAGCTATTGGGATGGAATAATCAATCAAACGTTTGGGAATGATATATTCTATTATTTATGTGTTGTAGCCAAACGTACGGATAATACTTTTGTAGATAAGGATCATGGAGATCCTAAGATGGAAGCCAATTTTCAGGCCTTAATTAAAGACCTAGTTAAGAGGTAAGTCGCCCTCAAAACGTTCAAAATGTTTTTCTTTCCAAACTAAAAATCTGCTTTTAAACTTTCTACAATTCCATTTTATTTTATCTAATAGTGATAGAGTTTTATAATGCTCTTTTTGACGATTTCTCCAATATTCTATTGTATACATAAACAAAAATTACTTTCTTATAAATAGCATGAAACCTGACAATAGTTTAGAGTCTTTAGATGATTTTAGAAAATCCATAGATCCAGGCGGAATATATAATGATGGAGAACTTGGAAAAACAAAAGAGCTTCTCGATCTAATTGCTGAAATGGTACTTAGTAGTATTCTAAGAGAAGCAGGAGTCCTCGAAAATGATTAATATATCCCTAAATATTACCAAATATGAAGTTTATAGCTTGTGATAGTCATGACACCCAACCAATGGGTAATCCCATAATAAATCTAGATTTAGTTTGTTACATAAGATGTCCAGAAGGCGAAGATTTTATCACATTCCATTTTAGTGACGAATTTTCGAAATCTTGACATTTTGTAAATACTGAAACAAGAGATAAAGAATATGAAAGGTTATTTGCAATGATAAATCCTGGTTAAAAGAAGCATAATCATGGAAATACCTATAGATAAAATTAAATCATTCCCTTTAGTAACAACTATTTGTGCTATCGGTGCAATCCTACCTGGATATTTATTAGTATTTGTTTATGAAGAAGAATTATTTTTCAAACTTTCACCATTCAATTTAAGTGTTGTTTCGCTTGGAATAACTACTTTGTTTTTTGCTTTTAATATTGCCATCAGCTACACTATTAGTGGGCTGTTATATTCACGTACTAGAGTTAAGGTAAGTGAATTACATTTTTATACATCTTCTGTTTTTTACGCTACCATTATGTCATGTTTTTCCATGATTATAGCATTCATGTCAAGTTTTGTATTTGGGCGTGATATAAAAATTGCTTTTCGTGGGATTGCTATTAGCGAAATCTCTATGTTCATTCTTTTCTCCCTTTCTGTACGATTATCGGAGAAGAGAGTTAAAGATCATTCTGCCAGACCCGATAATGATTGATGTTTTCTAGTTTATTGAAAAATTATGAAAAGGAAAGATTTTTTGTTATTTCTTAATTTATATTCTGATTCAGAATTATTAGGTAGGGTTCTGTTTATAATTTATTCTGAAATCTCAATAGCATATGACGAACTATTTACTAAGACTTTTGAACATAGCACAGGGCAACAACTTGCAAAAGAACTTAGCAGAGTGTTAATACAGTTAAAAGATGATGAATTAATTACTAAGACAACAAAAGTCACCGTAATAGGGCATGATCCTGGATATGAATACTATACAATAACTGGTAAAGGTATAAAAGCTTGTAAGCTGGCAAGGCGTTTTAGAGCTAACAATTATTATTCAATTGGTAAAAGGTTAGTAATAGCGGAAACAATTATCACTAGTTACTTACCCGTCATTATTTCAATAATTGCACTTATTATATCAATTAAAAAAGACTAAAACATCTATATGGAATACACAATTATTACAGCGTTGAACAAAGATCAATTCATTCAAAAGGTCAATGGTATGATTAGAGAAGGATGGGAGCCTCAAGGAGGAGTCACTCAACTTAGAGACTATTATTCACCTACCGAATTGGTACAGCCAGTGAATACTGAAAATATGTTTGCGCAAGCAATGATAAAAAGATAGTTCTAATCCCATTTAATAAGCCACCTTTTAAGGTGGCTTATTATTTACTATTTACTTTATGTGATCTGCTTAGTACTATTATAATACTTCATCAGTACCGCCCATTTCATATATAGTTACCCTCTGGAGAGGGGCATAGGGGTGTGTCCACACGCCGGGGGTACGTTACTCATTCGCATTACATACTCCCGGGTTTAGCATCCACACTTCCCCTTCAAGGGCCAGGGGCCCAATTCCCAATTCCCAATACACCAATCCCTAATCCCTAATCCCTAACACCTTTTCCCATCCACGCCTCCACTTATAATCGTACGCTTGCTATCACAAAAGTAGATTGCGGGTCAGGACCGCAATGACGTGTAGGAAATACTAAATGCTAATTTCTAAATTCTAAAACCCTTTACTAATTACAAATCCCCAATAAACCAATCCCCAATTCCCAATCCCCAATACACCAATCCCGAATTCCCAATCCCCAATAAACCTATTACCCTATTACCTTATTAAACTATCGCCCTTTAACCAATCAATAACAGGCAGGCACAGCTTTTGCAGGTATCTACCCGTCATTTATATGTAACTTGCGCTTGATATGAAAAAGATCGTTCTGCTATTCATCATCGCGGCTGCTTTTGCCGCCTGCAAAAAATCGGGCACCGTGCTGCCTCCTTACTACGAAGAGAGCTATGAGCTGCTGGGCAACTCGCGCCTCGATACCCTTACAGACCCCGAGAGCCGCAACTTCCATTACCAGGTCAATAGCGGCAAGAACACCGTTTTTGTACTGCACTACTATAAAGGCCCTGCAGGTGCCAGCGCGCCAAATGCAGAGAGCAAGCTCCTCTTCCAGGCCGATAGCGGCGTTACAGACTTCACCTACCGTGGTGCCGAGCTGGCGCAGCATCTTACCGGCTACGAGGGTACAGACTATCCCCACTCTACCCTTATAGATAGCGGCGTCATCACCGGCCACCTCTCCAACCGCGTGTGGAACGTCATCATCAACGTCACCCTCCCGCTGCAAACCGCCAACCCCCAAACTATCCAAACCCAGGTGCAGTTTCAGTAGCATAGGGTCAAATCCTAATCTCTAATATCTAAATCCTAAAGAGGAGGAGTACCCGGCATCCAATATCCGGTAACCCCACTTTTGGCTTTTAACTTTTGACTTTTGACCTAAAATTCTCTCCTCCTGTTTATAGCCATTCCCATAAACAAATCATCATTAGATGGCGGGAGGAGTACCCGACGCTAGGAGGGGGAGGTGGTGAAACCAAATTCCACTGTCATTGCGCGGGAGTATTTCAGAATTGAAATACGGACAAAGCAATCTAATCCACACACCGGGTGCGTTACTCATTCGCGTTACATACTCCAGAGTTTGGACTAGATTGCTTCGTTCCTCGCAATGACAACCCTTTTTGAGGATCTCATCCCGAAACCAGCATCCCGCCCCCACTTTTGACTTTTGATTTTTGACTTTTGACCTAAAACATTGTACATTTGTACAAATAAAAACCTATTATCATGTCAGAAGAAGAAAACATGTCACCCGAAAGACGAGCCCTGCTCGAAATGGCAGAAAATGCTATCACCCGCAAACACGCGGTATTTGTAAACCAGATGATCGTACACGGAGACCGTACGGTAGCCTACCAGGCAGCCTACCCCAATGCGTCGGACGATGCCGCCTATACCGGAGCCTGCCGCCTGCTTAGCGACCCAATAATAGCCGGGGCCATCCAGGTAGGCCTGCACCAGGCAAGGCAGCACTGCATACAGGTGCTCAAAGAACGCTCCGCCGGTAAAATGCTCGATCTCATAGAGAAGCGCGCCCTGCTTACCGAGCTGGCCAATGGCCGCATACCCCTGGTGCGCCGTACCGAGGATAGCAAAGGGCAAACCCGCACCACCACCATTACCGACCCGATAGTGCGCCTCCGCGCCATCCGCCTCGATAATGAGCTCGAAAAACAATGGGAAGAAATACTACCCTCCCTCATGAGCTCGCAGGATGTGCTGCCCCCGCCCACCCTCCTCCCCGACGCGCCCAAAAAATCAAAACGCCGAAAAGACTAGCAAAAACTAGCATTTTCTAACATTTTCGGTTTCGGGCACAAAAAAGAGCTCCCGGTTTCCCGGAAGCCCTTAAAAAACAGGTAAATAAAAATCAATAAACCGATCTTTATCGCCCTGCATTCAGCTCATGCCACCTTGTATGAAAAATGCTGCTGTTAAAAAAATAGTGGCACAGCTCAATAAGAGCCGCAGCCGGCAACAGGCGCTCACATACTACACCTGTTGTATCAGCTACGGATATAGTATCAGGCCTTGGCTTTGGTACGGTCGGCCCCGTTATGGTCGTTGTTCTGCGTGGTCTTACCTGCAGATTGTGCAGACGAGGTATTAGCAAGGTTGCCCTGCGTACTACCTGTAGCAGATGAGCCCGTGTTTTGGCTTTGGCCCACACGCAGGCGGTTCTCTACATTGTTCACGCCCGATATAACCTCTACCAGGTCTTCAGCGCGGCGTTTGCTATTGCGGTCCATTACGATGCCACTCAGCGTTACCTCGCCATTGGCCACCTTCACCTCTATATCAGAGGCATCGAGGCTGCCATCATCGCTCAGGCGGTCGTTGATCTCTTCGGTGATGCGTTCGTCGCTGCGCTTGTAGCCCTTGGGCCCCTTACCGCGATGTTGTTGGTCCCAGGTATCGCTGCCCCAGCTGCCTGCGCTTTGGTTAGTGCCCATATTGCTGCCGGCATAGCGGTTAGTGCCGCCGGCACCACCATCATAGCCACTGCTGCTGTAGCGGCCTGTATTCAGCTGGCTGCCCGGGTTGCCATAGTAATTGCCGCTGTTCATGTTGCGGTCCCATTTCTGGTCCATGCTGCCGCGCATATAGTTCATATCGCTGCGGTAGCTGCCACTGCCCCAGCCGCGGTCTTCGGGGTATGTATTGCGGTAGCTGCTGTTCTGCCAGTCGCTGGCGCCGGGGTTGTAGCCGCCCATGCTACCGGTATTGCCCTGTGCATAGCCCTGCCTGTCGCCCATGCCCTGGTCGCCGCTTCGGCTGTTCTGAGAGCCATACGCGTAGCCTTCGCTGCCCAGTGTACTGTTATAACGGCCCTGGTTGCCTTGCCTGTAGCTCTGGCCATAGTCGCGCTCGTTGCCGGCATTGCCATAGTTGCTCTCGCGGAAGGTCTGCCCGCCGCGGCCAAAGTCGTTGCCACGGTCGTAGCCACCACCCAGGTTGCGGCCTGTATAGTCGGCATTGCTGCTGTTGCGGTGGCGGTAATCGCCATTGTAGCCTATGCCGCCACCATTGTTGCGGTAATCGCTGTTATAGGTACGGTGCGTCTGTGATGTGTAGTCGTCCTGTATACCACCGCGGCCGCCTTCATCGTTGTAGTCATTCCAGTCGCGGTCGTTGGTGCGATAGTCATAGCTGCTGTTATAGGGGCTGTCGCTATCTGTGTAATCCTCGTCACGGTCGCTCCGGCGGCCATAGTTGCTTTGGTTGTCATCCCAGTTCCATTGAGAGCGGGAATCCTCTCTCCAGTTGCGGTTGTTCGTTGCCATAAAAGAGTGTTTAATACATAATGTTGATAATATGTATGTTGTAAATTTTGCGCCAAAGGAGGCTAAATCTCCTGTTTATTGAATATCAGGCAGGTAAGATACCAGCACCGGCAACAGGTGTGGAAATGGCAGGAAACGATTGTGTAAGGGGCATGAAAAATCCCGCCTTTGCGGGGCGGGATCTCAATATTGTTAAAGCTTAAGGATTACTTGGCTGCTTCTGTAGCGATGTGCTTTTTCTCCTTAATACGTGCAGATTTACCTTGACGATCACGCAGGTAGAACAGCTTAGCACGACGTACACGGCCTGTTTTATGCACCTGGATAGACTCGATATTAGGTGAATACAGAGGGAACAGACGCTCAACGCCTACACCGTCAGATATCTTACGAACGGTGAAAGATTGGGTAAAACCGGTACCCTGGCGTTTGATCACATCACCTTTGAACGACTGGATACGCTCCTTGTTACCTTCAACGATCTTATAGTTAACAGTGACGTTATCACCTGCTTTGAACTTTGGAAATTCCTTCTTCCCTGTCAGCTGCTCGTGTACAAAAGCTATAGCTTGCATCTTATAAAGTATTTTGGGACTGCAAAAGTAATGTATGTTATGTTACTATCAAAATTAATTTAGGAAAGAATCTTGAAAAACCGGCTATTCACCCTCCAGAAGGTTAGGCCGACGCTCAGCAGTACGCTTCAGGGCCTCTTCATGCCTCCAGGCATCTACCTTCTTGGGGTCGCCGCTAAGGAGTACCTCAGGCACCACCCACCCCCGAAAGTCGGCAGGGCGGGTATATACCGGGGGCGCCAGCAGGTTATCCTGGTAGGAGTCAAATAGAGCGGATGTCTCATCATTTAGTACTCCGGGGATAAGGCGGCCAATAGCGTCCACTACAACAGCTGCAGCGAGTTCTCCCCCACTCAGCACATAGTCGCCAATAGATATCTCCATGGTCACAAAATGCTGGCGGATGCGCTCATCTATGCCTTTGTAGTGGCCACAGATGATCATCAGGTTGTTCTTTAGAGAAAGGCGGTTGGCTGTTTTTTGTTCAAACAGGTTACCATCGGGCGTCATATATATAATCTCATCATACTCACGCTCTTCCTTTAGCTTTTCTATGAGTATAGCGAGCGGTTCCGGCATCATCACCATACCTGCGCCACCACCATATTGATAGTCATCTACCTGCCCCTGCTTATATGGCGTATAATCCCTAAGGTTATGTACATGAACTTCCAATAAACCACGGGATTGTGCCCTTTTCATTATAGAGTGATTAAAAGGGCTCTCCAGAAGATCAGGAACTACCGATATGATGTCTATACGCATTATCTAAACCAAAATTCAAAAATGTCAAAATTCAAAAAAGGGGAAAGCATCTATTTTGCTTTATTATCCAGGTACACCTCTAATAATCCCTCAGGCAAGTCTACCCTAACGAATTTGTTCTTTACATTCACATCTACGATGAAATCATCCACCAAAGGCACCAGTACCTCCTTTCCTTCGATGGTAAGTTTCGCCAGCCACTGCGGACCCGCCTGCATTACATCTTCAATGGCCCCCAGCGAGCCTTTCTGCTTATCCACCATGTTAAGGCCAATCCATAATAGGGGCGTATCTTTGGTTACTGTCTTTAGCACATCTTCATTGATATACACCTGCTTACCAACCAGTTTTTTAGCGTCTTCTACGGTATTAATATCTTCCAGTTGCACAATCTGCTCATCGTTATTAGCGGCCTTTGCAGACAAGACAAAATATGGTATGTTGCTGCCCTTCCTTATCTCTACAAAAAGAGCGTCATCTTTCTTCAACCAATTATCGTCCTCGACAATATGGCTGAGCACTAAAGCACCCTGTAAACCGTGCGTTGCCACTATTTTACCAATCCTAACCATGGGGATGCAAAAGTAATCTAAAAATAGCCAAGATAAAGATTGGAGTATGTAGTGTATTCTATATTTACTTCGTCGCCCTTATCAAGCGCATAATAATCACCCTGGGAGACTTCTATACTTAGCTTAGTGGGCGAATTAAGATAGAAGTAGTATGTATTATTATGCGGCACATATTGCTTGCGCGTTATTAATGTACGCTCTATCGTTTTGGTTTTATTCCTGATATCCTGATGCAGTTTGCGCATGGTACGATGGTATGCGATATACACACATACTGCCATAAAACACAAGAGATAGAAAACCCCGGTAAAGTACCATTTATAGCTAAACGGATCGGGTACACCATTGGTAGCCCTGAACCATGACAATATATACGGTATCACAAAGCAAAAGATCATCAATATGCGCACTATCTTATAGGTTGCAGCCCGGTCCTTTGCCTCTTTACGTTTTAAAAAGGCCAGTTCATCCGGCTCTAACGGCTCATAGTGCCTGTATAGTTGCAATTGCATGATCAGTCTATTGCATAGATGCCTTTATATTTCTCATTGATATAGTTCATAAATACGGTGAAGTCCAGGCCGCGGCCGGTAACACGCTGACACAACTCTTCTGATGTATAGCGCCTTCCGTATTGATGAATGTTTGTTCTTAGCCACTGCAGCAACCCGGTATAATCCCCTTGTTCCATAGACATTTCAAGACCGGGTATATCTGCTACTGCTTTCTGATAATATTGCGCTGCATAGAAGCTTCCCAATGAATAGGTTGGAAAATAACCAAACATGCCATGGCTCCAATGTACGTCCTGTAATACACCTTGTTTATCATCCGTTGCGCTAATGCCCAGGTGTTTTTTATAAAGCCCGTTCCACATCTCAGGAAGGTCTTCCGCATGCAGTTCTCCTTTTATGAGGCTTTTCTCTACCTCATATCTTATCAGCACATGAAAATGATACGTTACTTCATCTGCTTCAGTGCGAATCAAAGATGGCTGCACTTTGTTCATCCCTCTGTAGAAATCAACAACTGTTACATCCTGCAGTTGCTGGGGGAAATATCTCTGTAAAACTGGATAGAAATATTTCCAGAAATGTTGTCCACGACCTACGCAATTTTCCCAAAGGCGCGATTGTGATTCATGTACCCCAAGAGAGGCCGCTGCTCCTAAAGGCAATCCATATTGTTCTACCGGCAATCCTTGCTCATACAATGCATGGCCGCCTTCGTGTATACTACTCCATAACAAAGAAGCGTAATCATTCTCATTAACACGTGTTGTAACCCTAACATCGGTAGGCGCAAATGAAGTAGTGAACGGATGCTCTGAAATATCTTGCCGGCCTGCCTCAAAATCATATCCCATCTGCTTCAGTACATCCATAGAGAAATCCCACTGCTGCTGTTTTGGATAGTGGCGCGAGAAGAACGAATCATTTACCTGTGTTGCTTTTTCAATTTTATCAAGCAATTTGGGCAATTCGTTCCTGACGTTGTAAAAGACCGCGTCCAGCAATGCAACATTAGCGCCTTTTTCATATTCATCGAGCAATGCGTTATAAGGATGTCCTTCATAACCAAACAAATCGGCCTGCTGCTTTTGCAACCCGATCATCTTTTCCAGCTCGGGGGCATAAATACTGTATTTATTTTCTTTGCGCGATTGCAGCCATGCGTTGTAGCTGGCGCTTGTTTGCTGTGCGAGGGCCTCAACAAAGGATGCCGGTAACTTTTTGTCCTTGGTATAATCTTCCAGGCTTAACCTTAGGTTTGCTTTTTGTTGTTCATCAAGATCATCGCGGGTTGCTAATTCCTGTAACAATTTGCCATAAGATTCCGAGGTAAGCATCTCGTGCGATAGGGATGCAAGCGTGGCCAACTGACGCCCCCTTATTTCAAAGCCCTTTTCGGGCATATATACCTCCTGATCCCAACCCAAAACAGCAGCAGCGTTATTGATATCAGCGGCTTTCTGCGTTACTTCTTTATATTGATCGTACAGCTCTTTACCAGACTTACGGATATTCATTGATCTGTTAATTAAAATAGTTTTAGTTTATCAGCTCTGCGCTTCCAGGCGCTCTACTGTATTAATGCCCTCCAAATTGCCAAGCCTTTGGCAGAGCCTGTCCAACTCTTCCCGGTCGTGCACGTATACCATAATAGTTCCTTCAAACACACCATCATGAGAGTCAATACTCAGGGAACGCATATTCATTTTCAATTCACCTGAAATGACATTGGTAATCTTCTGAATTACACCTACATCATCGAGGCCAATGATGCGAACCCCACTAAGGAAAGATATTTCCTTATTCTTAGCCCATTTGGTTTTTACCACCCGGTGCCCATAATTTGCCAATAACTGAGCGGCATTCGGACAATCGGTACGGTGTATTTTCAGTCCCTCTCCGGAGGTCACAAATCCAAAAACATCATCACCGGGGATAGGCTGGCAACACTGGGCCAGTTTATAAAGTATCTTATCTGAACTTTCGCCAAAAATGATAAGCTCGGCACCTTTTGCCGGCTTTTGCTTCATCAGGTCTTCATCAGAAACCAGGTGCTTGGTTTCCAGCTTTACCTCTTTCGGCGGCTGCACTAATTTATCGCCGGTGACAGTAAATGCCTTCAGATCTTTCAGGTCTATGCTACCTACGGCTACCGCATAATACAGATCAAGCGGCGAGGGCTTTTTAAAATGCGCGCAGAGCTCGTTGACATTATGAGCAGACAAGGGAACCTTCATATGCTCCAGCTTTCGCTGCAACATGCCTTTACCATCCTCCGCGATCTTCCGTTTCTCCTCTTTCAGGTAATATTTAATACGAGATTTGGCTTTGGCGGTAGTAACGAAACTGAGCCAATCTTCCGATGGTTTTTGTTTAGAAGATGTGATGATCTCTACCTGATCGCCGCTTTTGATCTCGTGGCTTAGCGGCACCAACCTGTAATTGACCTTAGCACCTATGCACCGCGCCCCCAATTCTGAGTGAATATCAAATGCAAAATCTAAAGCTGTAGCGCCTTTCGGCAGCACCCGCATATCACCTTTCGGAGTATAGATGTATATCTCCTCTGTGAATAGATCGAGTTTAAAATCCTGCAGAAAATCGAGCGTATCTGTATCGGGGCTACTCAAAGTATCTCGCAAATGCTGCAGCCAGCTATCCAGCTTACTCTCCTGCGCAGAAGGTGCACCTTCTTTATACTTCCAGTGCGCGGCCAGCCCCTTTTCCGCAATTTCATTCATCCGGGAAGAACGTATCTGTACCTCGACCCAGCGGCCACCTATACCCATTACCGTTGTGTGCAGCGCTTCGTATCCGTTACCTTTAGGTACACTTATCCAGTCGCGCAAACGTTCCGGACTTGGTTTATAAAAGTTAGTGACAATAGAATACACCTTCCAACAATCCTCTTTTTCACGCTCAGGAGTAGATTTGAGAATAATGCGGATAGCAAACAAATCGTACACCTCGTCAAAAGCGACATGCTTAGTGCGCATTTTATTCCAGATAGAATGTATAGCCTTGGGACGGCCATATATCTCAAATTCGAAACCCTGTGCTGTAAGCTCCTCTTTTATTGGCCTGATAAATTCATTGATATACCTGGAACGTTCCCGCTTGGTTTCTTTAAGGCCTTGCACTATCTCCCAGTACACCTCGGGTTGTGTATATTTCAATGCCAGGTCTTCGAGCTCAGATTTAATTTCATATAAACCAAGGCGGTGCGCCAGCGGAGAATATATATAAGTTGTTTCTGACGATATTTTCAACTGCTTTTCCCTGCTCATGCTCTCCAGGGTACGCATATTGTGCAACCTGTCTGCCAGTTTGATGAGTATTACACGCGGATCATCAGCAAGCGTCAAAAGTATTTTCCTGAAATTCTCGGCCTGGATAGTTGTGTCTGCCTTCAGGTCAACAACATTGGATATTTTAGTAAGCCCGTCAATGATCTTGGCATAGCTGGCGCCAAACTCACGGGTGATATCCTCTAATGTCATTTCAGTGTCCTCCACCACATCGTGCAGCAAAGCACAGATAGAAGATGTGACACCAAGGCCAATTTCCTCTACAACGATGCGGGCCACTGCCAGGGGGTGTAAAATATAAGGCTCTCCTGATTTGCGCCTCATATCTATATGGGCATCCGCTGCTATTTCGAAGGCCCTTCTTACCAGGGCCTTGTCTCCTTTCTTAAGACGGGTTTTGAGCGCGCGTAGCAGCGCGCGATACTCTCTTAATATCAGCTTCTTTTCTTCTTCCTCATTGAGGTTATACTTATCAACGGTAATCGTTTCCATAAAATCCTATACGTAATTTACAAAGAAATCAAAGGATTGACAATAAGCAATAGCTAACCTGCTATTAAGCCCGTCAATACAGCATCAAATGATAATGATCGCTATTTATAATTAGCATTATAAAAACTGAGGTAGGCATCGAATTTCCTGTCCTTCAGCAATTTATCATAGTTAGATGCGGAAATCAGCAACCATTGGTACTCACCGGGTTTGTATTCTGTTGTGATCTTAGATTCTTTTTTAGCAGCATTCATGTAGCTAACGGCAGTTTGAATATTCCGGAAACTTTTGACGGCAATGATACCCCGGTCGGGCGCGAGCATATTAAGATCAACAGATAAATGCTGATCTCCGAACCGGAAAGTATTAAAATCACCCAATGCTGCTTTCACTCCCATCGACCGCGCTTCCATAGGCCCGTATGCAAACATTACATAATGAGGTTCCTTGATATTGTAAACATATTGCACAGAAGAAGCTGTGTTGCCAGCGGAAGTTACAGAACCCTCGGCAGGAGGTACCGGAAATGGCTTAGCTGTCTTCGCGGTATCAACAGGAAGTGGTGTTAAAGGCGTACCACCAGTTTTAGCACCTTTGGCAGTATCTGTAGCCGGCGCTGCAGGTACGGATTTGTTTGCCTGTATATACTTCAACAAGGCATCTGCCCACGGGCGTAGTGAATCCGTTGGATATTCGGTAACGAACTGCGTAAGTACTGAGTCTGCAGGTTTATAGCTACCATTGCCGGCCAGTGCGGCCCCTTCTATAATAGTGAAGCGTTTGCCATAACTAATATCTCCGTACATACGCCTTGCCTGCCCAACACGAGCCAGCACCGTTGCGTATTGCCGGCTCATTAGCAGATCGTACGTCTCATCATAAAAAACCGACTCATCAACACGCTTTACCGTATCAAGGTTTGCAGCGCTTTCACTTGGCCTTACAAGATCTGCCCACTTCGTATCCTGGAATTGCTGCAATAGGGTATTCGCGTAGTTTTGCGCTTCACTCAACTTGTTTTGCCTTGTGGCAACAAGGTATCGCAGATACAACACCTCTGCCTGGTATTCGTGCTGAGGATACTTTTTATCCAGTGTATCCATTGTCTTTATAGCAGGCGGGTAATCTTCCAGGTCTTTTATATAAGCTGTCGCGAGATCTACATAAGCGCGTTTCATCTTGCCAACGGCATCCTTCTTCATTTCGGGCGTTGTAGGGATATATGCCAGCAAGCTTTCTTCTGTAGGCAACCCATTTTCATCAAGGTCGGGGTTATTAGCATTTGGCGAGGTGGCAGTATCCTGTGCAACATTATTATCGAAAGAGTTACTTACACTGCGGCGCCAATTATCAGCAAGTTGCCGGTTGCCCCATTTTCGCTTAAACTCATTCATACCCTGCTGTATAAGGGAAGGATTCGCAAAATACCAATTGGCAAATGCATTGCCGCCATTTCCAAAGCCGCTGTTATTATTAGAGGCTGCATTGTTAGCATTGTTAAATGCCGCATTCTCGGCCCGGAAAACGCTGTCTTCCCTTGCCTGCTCTAACCTGCGGATATGCTTGCGCACCTGTGCCTTTTGCTCTTTATCTGACAATTGCGACATTGCAAGAAGGCTATCCTGCATGTGTATTACGTTGTATGGAACCGTAATGGAGTTCAATGCGCTGCTACGCTTGATTGCTACCATTACCAGGCTATCGTTCGGGGCTGCCTGCGCCATCGCTACCGCGCTATCATACGCCGCCTTAGCGCCGGAATAATCTCCTAGCTTATAATAGATACCACCCAAAGTAGCAAAAGAAATAGCTTTTTGTTTACGAGTGGCCTTAGGCGAGCTGATTCCTTTGTTTAAATAATTAATAGAGCCCGGATAATCGCCATTACTGGCAGCAAGGTTGCCGAGGACAAAGTAAACCTGCTCGTAGTAGGCAATATACTTCCCATCATTCAACACCTTTTTTAGCGAGGCTATAGCGGTAGATTGATCACCGCCTGCCAGCATGGTACTGTATGCCAGGTTTTTGCGAGCATAAAAATCCATATCAATCTTAGGGTACAAATCGATCACCTTGTTGAAGCTGGCAATGGCCGCAGGGTATTCGCTGCGCCGCATTTGCAACTGCCCGCCAATAAATGCGGCACGCATACGAGTGGTATTAGGAATATTATCATCATTTGCCACGACTGCCAGGTGCTGCTCTGCAGCTTTGTAGTCGTTTTGCCGCAATGCAATATTTGCCTTTTCAAGAGATAACCTGCCTTGCATTGATTTAGGGAAATTAGGGTCTGTATCTAACAGATCTAATACAGATTCTGCATTTCCCTCTTCCTTCATTTGCGTAAAGGTGCGCGCAAGCCAAAGAATTGCTTCATTATGCACCGACCTGTGCTGTAAAAAAGCCAGCATACCTTTCTTCTCCTTTTGAGCAAGAGTCAGGGACCTGGTATATACGCGTTGAGAAGATTTCTTTTTCTTTTTATCCTTGAGGCTTAACGCATACCTGAAGGCAGACGCAGCTTCGCTGTAATTGCCTTTATAAAAATAAGCCTGCCCCAACAGTACATATAGATCATCGCCCCATTTAACCCGTGGGTCGTGTATCTGAATACCAACAGAGACTTTACGAATAACGCTATCCATATCGGGGGCAATGGAAGCGGAATCCTTGTCGGGATCAAATTGAAACAATGCCAGGAGCGAATCATAATTATCCCGCCGGACTCGAGCCATGTTCAACTTGGCTTCGTCCATCTTCCGCACAGCATTGAAGTAATAATTATACCGGGTGAAGCTATTCTGCACTACCTGTCTCGGCAGCCCCCAATGCTTCTTGAGCATCTTCTCATTGGAATATGCCTGATGCTTTTTCTTAATCTTGAGTTCAAACGCGAGTTGCTGTCGCTTCTCTTTATCCTGTTCCCTAACCTTCTGGTCCTTCACTCGCTTTTCCTTGGCTTTTGCCAGACTGTCGGCCTTTACCTTTCGTAACGCCGTGAGGCTATCCGTTCGCGCTTTGCGAACCGCAGCAAGACTATCACTCCTGGCTTTTCGCACCCTGGCAAAACTATCGGTAACATGCTTACGAGCGGCAATCAAGCTATCGGAATGGTGTTTTCGCACCAATTTTATACTATCAGCCCTTAGCTTTCGTACCACCTCTACACTATCCCTGAAACGCCTGCTTTCCTTATACTTTCTAATTTTGGCCAGGCTATCACTTCTGTGCTTTTGCACCGCATGTATGCTATCGAGCACCGTTTTACGGGCAAACTTGATGCTATCCGTTATTTTCTGTCGCGCTGCTTTCAAAGAATCGAAATGCGCCTTACGTATTGCCTGTATTGCGGCAAGGCGCTGCTCCCTTACATCTTTAACGCTATCGCGATAAAAACGGCTTGCCTTGTATTCGCGTATAACAGCAAAACTATCAGCCCGGCGTTGGCGGGCCTCTTTCATACTGTCCGAAAAATGCTGGCGGGCAGCCCGTAGGCTGTCAGAAAATCTTTTTTGTGCTTCTCTACGCGCTTCATTAACAGCGGCCATACTATCCCGATAGGCTTCGAGATGCCTTTTATTTGCTTCGGCTGCCTCTTCCCTGGCACGGATAGCACTGTCGCGTGCTGCCTGTTGCTGTTTTAAAGCTGTTGAAATGCTATCTGCGTGATTGGACTGGGCATAAGAAGGTAATGCTCCCAAAACAAGGGAGCAAATAAAAAAAATATATAAAAAAAAGCGCTTCGAATTCAACTAATAAGTCTTTGACTCAACTAACTATATAACTGTATAATATGAAAAATATTATCCCTGCGGATATGCAGCAACAGGTAAATAGTGCTCATTTTCAAAAATATAAAAAAAGGCGGGAATACAGATCGCATTTTTGTTATATATGGACGAGGTAAATGTTAAAATAGCGGTAAATAATAAATTTTAGTTATAAGTTTTAAAATACAATATTTATATAATAAATAGACACACAAATAAATGAGGCCGTATGATAATATAAGAATCAAAATCTATAATACCAAGTACTAGTGAAACTTAAAAACAAAGAGTTGACCTAGAAGTCAAAACATATTGTAAAACACTGATAACCAAAATATTATAAAATAATAAAGCAGGACTATACGCTGCGCAGATAATGCAGACCACTATTGTAATATTAGTGTAATCTTCTTTATAAAGAATTAAGATTTTGATTGGCAATATTTCTTTTAAATTGCATTCCTTGTAAATTTATGAAGAAGCCAATCCGAAAGCGCCGGGATGTGTTTAAACGCGTCAATACAGAATACCGGGTGGTGTTCATAGACGACGAGTCGCTGCAGGAAGTAGCTTCATTTAAACTTACGATGCGTAAGCTGTACACTTTGCTTAGCAGCCTTTTTGTGCTGGTAGCGGTAGTGACCGTATGTATTGTATTGCTAACCCCACTTAAGTATTACATACCAGGTTATGGCAATAATGATTCGCGCAGGCAAATCATCCAATTGCAGCAAACAGTTGATTCGCTGAGCGACCTTGCGGCAGCACAGCAGCAGTACGAGGATAACCTGAAAGATGTAATAACGGGAAAGGCAGGTATAAAAAAAGATACTGCTATGCTGGATATGAAGAAAGTGAACCAGGAAGCGATGAATAATATGATGCCGATGAATGAAGAGATAAAGCGAGGTGCTATGGAAAAAATGAAACAACAAAAACCCAAAGAGTGAGCGAAGAAAACAAACAGGGAAATATGATGCGCTATGCAGGCCTTGCCACCCAATGGATGGTAATGCTGGCCTTAGCGGTGTGGGCCGGTGTAGTTTTAGACCGCAAGACCGGCTGGAAGTTTCCGCTGTTTGTAGTATTGCTGCCATTGACAGCACTGTGTTTTTCGCTTTGGAAACTGATAAAAGAAGTAAGCAAGCCTAAGAAATGAAGAAAGTTTTTATACCCGTTATACTGATCGTTTTTGCAGTGCTGAGCGCTGTGTTTTTGTACATGAAGAGTGCACTTCCCGAATATCATTTTAATGTGCTGATGATCGCTAACGGACTGCTGGCTTTGCTATCTATAGCGAGTTACCTGCTGGTGAGCACCCAGATCAGTAAAAAGCCTGAAGCATTCGTAAGGGGTGTTTATTCCTCATCGCTGCTAAAACTGCTGGTGTGCATGTTTGCAGCACTTACATATATACTACTCAACAAGCATCATATTCACAAACCAACGCTGTTTACATTATTTGGCATTTATGTAGTGTATTCGGCCACAGAAAACATCTTATTATCAAAAATGGCAAGAACCAAATGATATGAAAAAGAAGGAAACCTCTCTTTATTTCCTGAAAAACTTTATACCCGAAGGTACCTTTGACCTGGTGGCGCCCTACTTCAGAGATAACACCGTACACCTGACCCTGACACAGGAACGCAAATCTGTGCTGGGCGATTACCGTAACCCAACAAAAGAGGATCCACACCATCGTATAACTGTAAACATTACGCTGAACCAATATAGCTTCCTGATAACCTTGCTGCATGAGCTGGCACATATGCTTACCTACAATCATTTTAAGAACAGCATACCACCACATGGCAAGGAATGGAAAACACAGTTCAGGCATGTGCTGATACCTTTTATAGGCAAGAAGATATTTCCTGCCGATGTAGAAAAAGCGCTGATAGCGTATATTAAAAACCCGGCGGCAAGCACCTGTACAGACCAGGCATTATATAAAGCGCTATATAGGTATGACGAACCTAAGCCAAGCCATTATCTTGTTGATGACCTGGAAGTAGGCCATTGGTTTGAAACGGAAGATGGCCACATTTATGAGATAGTAGAGCATCTGCGTACCCGGTCTCGCTGCAAACAACTGTCTACCGGTAAGATATACCTATTCCATAGCATTGTAGAAGTGAAGCACATCAGGCGCGACAGGCGAAAGACTGCATAAGTTTCCCCCGATTTTTCACCCTTGACAACAAATTACATATATGTAATCTGTATTCTTTGTTTTGTACATTTGACGCTCAAAACTACACGGTAATGAATTTTAAGTACACTTTTGCGGCAGGCCTGAGCCTGCTGGCTTTGGCTTCCTGCCAGCAAAACGGCAAGAAAGATAACAGCGAGGCAAAGTCTGAGCGCAAATTGCTGGATCCTGCCAACATGGATACTACAGTTCACCCGGGTGATAACTTCTTCCTGTATGCAAACGGTACATGGCTGAAGAACAACCCGATACCTGCATCCCAAACACGCTGGGGCAGCTTTAACGAACTGCAGGAAAATAACTATAAAGCATTACATGAACTGCTGGATGCCGCTGCTTCTAACAAAGATGCAAAGCCCGGAAGCGCAGACCAGAAAGTTGGTGACCTGTACCGCAGCGGTATGGATAGCGCGACTATCGATAAAGCAGGCATTACGCCTATCAACGGCATGCTGAAACGCATCGATGATATCAAAGACGTAAACGGACTGCTTGCTGAAATAGCGCAAAGCCAAACCGAAGGTATGGGCCAGTTATTCGGCTTCTATGTAGGACCGGATGACAAACATGTAACTACAGAAATATGCCAGATGGGGCAAGGCGGATTAGGCTTACCAGACCGCGACTATTATTTTGATAAGGACGAGCGTACTACTAAAATCCGCGATGCATATAAGCAGTACCAGGTGACAGTTTTCAAAGAGCTGGGCGAAGACAGCGTTACTGCAATGAAAGATGCGGCAGATGTATTTAAGCTGGAAAGTGCTTTAGCTAATGCATCTATGACACGCGTTGAAATGCGCGACCCTTACAAACTATATAACAAATACAATTTTGAAAGCTTCAATAAACTGACACCCGGCATTGACTGGAAGGTAATGTTCGCTAACATGAAAGTTGGCAACCAGGATTCTTTCCTTGTTGGTATGCCTAAATTCTTTACAGAAGTAAGCAAACAACTGAAAGCTACACCGCTGGAAGTATGGAAAAAATACCTGAAGTTCCACACGCTGAACGATATGGCACCATATCTGAGCCAAAATGTTGCAGATGCACGTTTTGCTTTCTACGGCACAACTGTACGCGGACAGAAAGAACAAAAGCCACGTTGGCAAAGAGTATTAGCTGTAGTTGACGGCTCTGTAGGCGAATTGCTGGGACAGATGTACGTTGACAAACACTTTAAACCGGAAGCGAAACAACGCATGATGGAATTGCTGGACAACCTGCAAAAAACGTATGCGGATCGCATTAACCGTCTTGACTGGATGTCTGCTGCTACCAAGCAAAAAGCGATCACTAAACTGAATGCATTCCTGAAAAAGATCGGGTACCCTGACAAATGGAAGGACTACAGCAAGCTTACCATCAAAGGGAACGATTATGTACAGAACATCGTAGCAGCATCTGCATTTGAATACGATTACATGATCAATAAACTGGGCAAACCTGTTGACAAAACAGAATGGGGTATGACACCACCGACAGTAAATGCATACTACAATCCAGCATTCAACGAGATCGTATTCCCTGCGGGCATCCTGCAATATCCTTTCTTTGATATGAATGCTGATGATGCGGTAAACTATGGTGGTATTGGCGCTGTAATAGGCCACGAAATGACCCACGGATTTGACGACCAGGGCCGCCTGTATGATGCAGATGGCAACCTGAACAACTGGTGGACATCTGAAGACTCTGCTAAATTCATGCAGAAAGCGAATGTTGTAGTAAGTCAATTTGACGGCTATACTGTATTGGATAGTATACATGTAAACGGCCACCTGACGCTTGGTGAAAACCTGGCTGACCTTGGTGGTATTGCTATTGCATACGAAGCATTTAAGAAAACAAAACAAGGACAAAGCACAGACAAGATAGATGGCTTTACTCCTGACCAACGTTTCTTCCTGAGCTGGGCGCAAGTTTGGAGGGCAAATACTACTCCTGAAGAGCTGGCTTCACGAATCAAAACTGATCCCCACTCTCCGAACATCTGGCGTTGTAACAGCCCGCTGAGCAATATGCCGGAGTTCTATAAAGCATTTGACATCAAGCCGGGTGATAAAATGTATCGTGATGATGCAACACGTGCTAAGGTTTGGTAAAACAAGTTAATATTCCGATAAAAATAGCCCGGCGATGCCGGGCTATTTTCGTATAATTGGGTAACAGTTGGTAAATTACAGACAGGACTATTACTACTACAGTTTTATGAAATACATTATTGCAACATTACTATTAACAACCTGCCTTGCTGGTAAATTATCGGCGCAAACAGGAAGCATATCCGGAAAGATAACAGATGACAAGAAACAACCTGTGCAAGGTGCCATTGTATCTTTAATGGACCATGCGATGCCCAAGTATGGAACTACGACTGACAGTACGGGTTATTATATACTTAAGAACGTACCTGTTGGGCGATATGAGCTTAAAGCCCGAAGCCTGGACCATAATGGAAGGTTCTACCCCGGAATAACAATAGCTGCAGATAAAGACATACCATTTGACATAACGCTTTATCCAAAAACTAAGCCTGTACCTGCAGGACACTAACGATTTATATAATAAAAAGAAGAGCTTGCAAATTTTGCAAGCTCTTCTTTTTATTATATACCAGGCGCCCGGCGGTCTTTAGTTAACTTTTATTATCAATATTTTTTTGATAAACACATTCCGATCCTGGCCGTTTTCACTTGCATCATTGTCTAAACTGATCTTAATGGTAACTGGGCCATCTGTAGTTTGCTCAAAGTTCATGAGGCTGCTCCTTCCATAAAGATTACCCGTAGTGAATTCTCCAAGTCTTTTATCATTGACTAAAAAGCTGCAAACAGGATAGACATCCTTAACCGGAGAACCCTTTGCTACAACTACAAACGCGTATTTGCCTTTGGGCAATGTTATGGGTTGAGATGTAATACTGCCGCTCCATATGGGCTCTTCATAATCCTGCGGATGCCCAAATTCTGCCGGGCGGATCTCTTTGTAAGCGCTATCTGAAAAACCAGGCAACATAAGTGGTTTAACAATACTCACTTTATATCCGCCATATTCAAAATCCTTAACTACCAACCCTCTTTTATGAATATCTTCTATGACATCTTTATAACCAAACTCAGGATAAGATGAGCCATAAAAAAACAGATAGTTCGATTTTTCCTCTGAAACAAATTCATAAAACTCATCCGGAGAAATAGTCCATGGTACAGCCCTATAAATAGTATCTTTTGCATAGCCGCGATATGTGTAATATTTATATGAATTAATAGGTGTAGACATATAAACATGCATTTGCGGAGGCACATTATCGTTAACAAACTTAATTGCAGGCTTGATCTCTAATGGCCATAGCGGGAAACGCTGAAAGTTTTCTTTAGTAAAGAACACCAGGCAATAGGCAATAAATAAGATGCCAATAAAATAATGAATCTTGTTACTAAAGAAACTGGCTATTAAATAGACGCCATAGCATATAAGGATAATGAAAGGAGGCAGCAAGTAAAGGATCAGGCGAAACCAAAATGGATAAAGGTGCATTGCTGACAACCCTAAATGGAGCAGAATAGGTACCCATGTAAACAACAGCAGCAAATAGTTTTTCTTGCTAATAGCCCGAACGGTTGCGCACCCTATAGCTAAAAATATAACCCACGAAAAATGCCATATTTTCCAGAAATATAAGAGCCTGGTAAAAAATATCTCTTCAATGCGTTGCTTTAGAAACATAGTTTGTTCGCAACTCAATAGCTCCGTGGGTAAAAAAGCAAATGCGTAATTCTGCCGCTGATCTGCGGTAGCCGGGTGATCATATATAAAAATGAAAAAGTTGGCAAGAAATACAACGGCCCAAACCAGCAAGACCGGTATATCCTTCTTCAGAACCTTTTTGTGCTCATACCAATTGAGAAACATGTAACAACCGGAGCAGAACAACAGTATAAAAGAAACATTGGAGAATAAAATAGACAATGCGCCTACAGTCAGCAACAATTTATTTCTGTTTCGTTGAACGTAGGGGTTGTTGCTTACCGTTAAAAAAGTAATAAGCAGGTAAACTGCAACATCTATACCGTATGGCTTTAGCTCCGAAGAAAAATAAAGGATGGACAGATTAACCGAAAAAACAAGGAACGCAATTAACGCAACAGTTCGTTTTTTAGTGAGTTCGAGCGTTACATAGTACATAAGTGGCAACGTGCCGATAGAAAACAGCCAGGTTAATGATCGAAATGCTATCT
The DNA here is from genome assembly GCA_001897855.1 of Bacteroidetes bacterium 43-93. Taxonomy (GTDB): domain Bacteria; phylum Bacteroidota; class Bacteroidia; order Chitinophagales; family Chitinophagaceae; genus Polluticoccus. The sequence continues at coordinate 59,123 of MKUO01000027.1, read as the reverse complement.
CATTATATCCGAAGACTTTTACAAACGCTTTGACACCCCAAAGGAAGAAAATTGGCCCAGCCTGTATATCATCTAACGGTTTGGTAAGCCTCCAAAAACCATACTTGATAAAATTGAGCGCGAAATGACATTCGTCTTCCCAAAGGCTGCGCCCCATAAAATGCTGATAGAACCTAAGAAACAACCCACCTAGCAGGATGAGAACGAACAAAACAGATACAAGCCTATTGTACTTTTTGTCGTTCAAGTCAATATTGTTCATAAGAAAAAGGATTATTGCAAATGGCCGGGTTTGCTATATAATTTACTCTTAACAATACCCCATTTGTGCAGGCGATGAATAACAGAAACCCTAAGTACTCCCCTACCGTACTTCATACTACGGCTGAAATTAATGCTGGATGCTTCCTCGAAATACTTGGTGGGGCATGTTGCCTCCCCAATCTCGTAACCATTCATGAATATCTGGGAGATCATTTCGTTATCAAACACGAAATCATCACTGTTGTGTGTAAAATCTATTGATTTAATCACGTCTGCCGAGAAAGCCCTGTAACCGGTATGATATTCGCTCAGCTTTTGTCCAAGCATAATATTTTGGAATAGAGTAAGGCATCTGTTAGCAATGTATTTGTACATTGGCATGCCACCCTTTAGGGCGCCTTTGCCTAATATACGCGATCCGAAAGACACCGGGTATACATCGTATGCGATCATTGAAGCCAGCGTATGTATCAGCTTGGGAGTGTACTGGTAATCGGGGTGCAGCATCACTACAATATCCGCGTTTAATTCCATTGCCTTACGATAACAACTCTTCTGATTACCACCATAGCCTTTGTTAGCCTCATGCTTAATGATATGCTTAATCCCGATCTGCTTAGCTACCTCGACTGTATTATCCGGGCTGTTGTCATCTACCAATACCACATCGTCAACAATGTCAAAAGGGATCTCATTGTAGGTCCTCTCCAAGGTTAATGCAGCTTTGTATGCCGGCAGTACGATCACCAGCTTTTTATTATTGATCATAAGGGATTAAACGTGCGAATTTAATGTAAAACGGTTGAATATGGAATGTATGTATATTAAAAGCCGATATTACCACGGAACATCTTAACCGCGATAGCCAATAATATCACCCCAAAAAACTTGCGGACTACAAGGATGCCGGACGGCCCCAATGCGCGTTCTAACAGATTGAGGGAACGCAACGTGATATACACAAATATGAGATTTATGAAGATGGCTATGAGTATATTATAGGCATGATAAGTAGCTTTCAGGGACATAACAGTCGTGAGCGTACCGGAACCTGCTATCAGAGGGAAAGCGATAGGTACCACATTTCCTGACTTATTGTCTTTTTCTGCCCTGAATATTTCCAGCCCCAGAACCATTTCGAGCCCCAGGATAAATACAACGATAGAACCCGCAATGGCAAAGGAATGGATATCCAACCCCATGAAATTGAGCACCTGCTCGCCAATAAAGAAAAACAGCAACATCAGAATGCCCGAAACCAGCGTAGCCTGCACCGCGCTGATCTCGCCCATGCGTTTTTTGAGCGACAGCAGCACCGGAATAGAACCCAGCATATCTATCACCGCAAAAAGGGCAAAAGACACAGTAAATATTTCTGAAATATCTGCGCTGTTTAAACCTAACATGACGCAAAGTTACAATAGTTAAAAAGAAGCGTGCATTATCCTTATTTTTACGCCCATAAATAAAAATATGTCCATCAGCAATTATACCCATACAGCAGCAGAACGTTTTATGCGTTATGTACAGGTTGACACGCAAAGTGATCCAACCTCAGAAAGCCAGCCATCTACAGAAAAGCAAAAAGACCTGAGCCGCATACTGGTGCAGGAACTGAAGGCCATAGGCATACAAGATGCTGAACTGGACGAATATGGCTATGTATATGCTACGATACCTGCCACAACTGATAAAAATGTACCCGTATTGTGCTACTGCTCGCACGTGGACACAGCCCCCGATTGCAGTGGCGCCGGCGTAAAACCGATACTCCATAAAAGCTATGATGGTAAGGACATTGTACTACCCGATGACCCAACCGTAGTAATTACCACTAAAGACCACCCTTACCTTGCAGAAAGGATAGGTGACGATATCATTACCGCATCGGGCACTACCCTGCTGGGCGCAGACGACAAAGCCGGCGTTGCCATTATTATGGACCTGGCAGCCTACCTGATACAGCACCCGGAGATAAAACATGGCGCGATACGCATACTCTTCACCCCTGATGAAGAAGTGGGACGAGGAGTTGCTAAGGTGGATATGGCGAAACTTGGTGCCTCTTACGGCTATACACTGGATGGCGGCGAGCGTGCACATCTGGAAGGTGAAACCTTCTCTGCCGATGGCGTTACGGTAGTCTTTAACGGAGTAAGTGCCCACCCAGGCTATGCTAAAGGCAAGATGGTGAGCGCAATTAAAGCTGCATCTGCCTTTGTAGCTAAGCTGCCAAGGAACGAATGGTGCCCCGAAGTTACCGAAGGCATGGAAGGGTTTGTGCACCCGGTATCTATAGAAGGTGTGCTGGAACAAGCAAAGGTTCAGTTCATTGTTCGTGACTTTGATACCTCAAAGCTCGCACAACATGAGGAAAGGCTGAGATCACTGGTTGATGAAACAGTAAGGGAATTTCCCGGAATAACAACCGTATTTATGGTAAAAGAGCAGTACAGGAACATGAAAGAAGTACTGGATAATCATCCGCAAGTGATGGATTATGCAGAGGAGGCCTATACACGCTCGGGCATGCAGGCAAAACGCATGAGTATACGCGGCGGTACTGACGGATCAAGGCTATCTTTCATGGGGCTGCCTTGCCCTAACCTTTTTACCGGCGAAATGGGCATACACTCCAAGCAAGAGTATGTGAGTGTACAGGATATGGAGAAGGCCGTAGAAATGCTGGTGCACCTGGCACAGATTTGGGAAGAGAATGCATAATTGGTTTTTACCCGTTAACAATTAATATAAACAATCAATGAACGCTCAATTAAAAACAATACTACTAACAATATTGACGCTTTCTGCATTTACCATTGCATTGGTAGAGCTAAGCGGTGTAAGCACAACTGCCTTTGTAAATAAGTATGGCAGTAATTCTAAAACAAATGATCCTGAGCTGAACGCCATGCAGAAGAAAGAGCAGGAACTAAAGGCTATGCCAAAGACAACTATAGAATTTACTGAAACGAAGTATAGCTTTGGCACCATCAAAGAAGGAGATGTTGTAAAACATGTTTACCACTTTAAGAACACCGGAACTAATCCTTTGCTGATAAACAATGCTGTAGCATCTTGCGGTTGCACAGTGCCTTCTTATCCCAAGGAGCCTGTCGCTCCCGGTGGTGAGGGCGATATCACTGTACAATTCAACAGCCATAATAAAGACGGGCATCAGCAAAAGAATATTATGATCTATTCTAATGCCCAGCAGGAAGCAATGTCTATAGGTTTTGACGCAGATGTAGTAAAGAAATGACAACAGCCAATTTGAGTATAGGACAACATATAAAGAACTATCTGTCGCTGATAAAATTCAGCCACACGGTATTTGCACTACCATTTGCCATGATAGGCTTTACGCTGGCGGTGTTATATGAGCATCACGATTTTGAATGGAGCCTGTTTGTAAAGGTATTGCTGTGTATGGTGTTTGCCCGGACAGCAGCCATGGCCTTTAACCGCTACCTGGACAGGAAGTTTGATGCGATGAACCCGCGTACTGCTAAAAGAGAGATACCTGCGGGTATTATCAAACCTGAGCATGCGCTCCTGTTTACCATCATCAACTCTGCATTGTTTATTATCACTACGTTGTTCATCAACAAAACTGTGTTTTACCTGTCGGTGTTTGCACTATTTGTGATACTGTTCTACAGCTATACCAAGCGCATTACGGCTTTGTGCCATATAGTACTAGGCATTGGTTTATCCCTATCGCCAATAGGTGCCTACCTTGCAGTAACAGGATATTTTAAATTATTGCCATTGCTTTTTTCATTTGCAGTGGTAACATGGGTATCGGGTTTTGACATTATCTATGCACTGCAGGATGAAGACTTTGACAAGAGCCAGAAATTGCATTCGATACCTGCTGCATTGGGTACCAGGCGCGCACTATGGGTGTCGAACATACTGCATGTATTATCTGCCAGCTTTGTAATATGGGCAGGCGTTGAAGGAGGCTTTAACTGGATATACTGGATAGGATGCGCTTTTTATATAGGACTTCTTATTTACCAGCATATGCTGGTGAAGCCAAACGACCTGAGCAAAGTGGGCATTGCGTTTGGTAACACCAACGGCGTTGCCAGCGTCATATTCGCTGTATTTACCATTATCTCACTGTTTACTTTATAAAGAATGAATATTGCACTGATAGGCTATGGTAAAATGGGGAAAGCCATCGAAGAAATAGCCCTGGAACGCGGACATAATATTACGTTGCGTATCAGCTCATCGAATGCGTATGAGATGACGCCAGAGAATTTAAAGAGAGCAGACGTAGCGATAGAATTCACCAATCCCGAAGCTGCGCGTGAGAACGTGCATAAATGTATGGAAGCAGGCTTATCCGTAGTTTGCGGATCTACAGGTTGGAATGAAGGTGTATCGCTTGCTAAAATGAAGGCGGTGGAAGAAGGCGTAGCGTTTCTGCAGGCATCCAACTTCAGCATTGGGGTGAATATATTCTTTGAAGTAAATAAGATACTGGCCACACTGATGAATGACCAGCCATCTTATGATGTGAGCATTGAAGAAACACACCATACGCAAAAGAAAGACGCACCAAGCGGTACAGCCATAACACTCGCAGAGCAGATATTGGAGAACATGCCGCGCAAAAAACACTGGGCTAAGGAAGAAACGGATAACCCCGAAGCATTCCCTATCATAGCACACAGGATAGAAAATGTACCCGGCACGCACAACATTAAATATTCATCAGACATAGACGATATTGAGATCATACACACTGCACATAACCGTAAAGGGTTTGCTTTAGGCGCTGTATTGGCTGCCGAGTTTATCCACGGAAAGAAAGGTGTGTTTGAAATGCGGGATGTGCTGGGAATAAAGAAAACCACATTATAAAGAAGCCCGCTCATTGAGCGGGCTTCTAATTTTATTTGAGATACGTATCAAAGTAATCTGTGATCTTCTGCATCAGGTGTACGCGGTCTTTGCCACGTACATTGTGCTCATAACCCGGGTAGATAAAATAGTCTAACTGCACATTGGCATCAATAGCTTTCTTCAGGAACAAAACAGATTGCTGCCATACCACCGTGATATCATCGGTGCCGTGTATCAACAATAATTTACCCTTCAGGTTCTTTACTTTATCGAACAGGCAGGCATCTGCATAGCCTTGCGGGTTTTGTTCCGGCGTATTCATATAACGCTCGGTGTACATCACCTCGTACATCTTCCAGTCCATAACAGGGCCACCTGCTACCGCGCACTTAAACACACCTGGGTGACGCAACATAAGAGATGTGGTCATGAAACCGCCAAAGCTCCAGCCGTGTACGCCCATGCGGTTGCTATCTACATAAGGCAATGATTTCAGGTAAGCTACACCACGCAACTGGTCTTCCATTTCTACCGTACCCAGTTTACCGAAAGTTGCATTCTCAAACTTCAGGCCTCGGTTGCCGCTGCCCCTGCCATCCATAGTAAATACCGCATAGCCGTGCTGTGCCATATATTCATACCACAGGTTACCGCTTTCAGGGAATGTATTTTTGATCAGCTGCACGTGTGGACCATTATATAGATACACGATAACAGGATATTTCTTTTTTGTATTGAAGTTAGTGGGCAATATCAGCTTGCCATATAGAGGTGTACCATCTTCTGCATAAAGTGTAACAGGTTTGATCTCCGGCCTGTCGTAATCGTATAATGGATTAGCAGCTTCCAACATCACATGATTGAAGTTACCGGAAGCAGACAATACCTGTGTGCGTTTAGGCACGCCCGCGGCGCTGAATACATCATAAACATAATCGCCGTTCTCGTTTGGCATGGCGCTATGCACACCCGGCTCTGCATCTATACGGTGCATTTTACCGGTATTCCAGTTAACCGTATAGCTGTGTTTCTCCATAGGAGATTCCTTGGCTGCAGCGATCAGCACTTCTTGCTTTTCGGGGTTCATGCCCAAGATATCATTTACTACCCAATTGCCTTTGGTAACCTGCCTGATGAGTTTACCTTCTGTATTGTAGAGATACAAATGCATATAACCATCCCGCTGGCTCCACCACAGGAACTGATCTTTACTGCCTTTAAGAAATGTGAGCGGATGCTGAGGCTCTACGTATTTTTTGCTTTTCTCTTCGAATAGAGTGCTGATGAACGCGCCTGTTTCTGCACTGTATTTATTCAGCGAAAGATGATCCTGGTCGCGATTGAGAACAGCTACGAATACATAGCGTTCATCAGGGCTCCAGCTAACGCAAGTGAGGTATTGATCTTTGGGGCCACTAATGTTTAATGTAACAGATTTATCCGTACGGGGATTGAACACACGTACCTGCACCTGGTGAGAGGTGCCACCCGCCATTGGATATTTGATCAGGCTATCGGTAGCGGGGATATCCATCCAATGCATTACAGGATAATCTTTGACCATGGTCTGATCCATGTAATAATACGCGAGATAATTACCTTCAGGCGAGAAGAAGATACCACCGTTGATGCCGAACTCTTCGCGGTGAACGGAATGACCGCTTATAATATTTTTATTACGCGCATTGGTAACGGCAAAAGTCTTTTTATCCGCCGTAACCATATACAAGTTGTTATCTATCGTATAAGCAATGTTCTTGCTCTTGTCGACCGTAACATTGTCTGCATTGCCAGGCAAGGTGTTCCAGTGTTCCCACATGAATCCAACTTTTACATGCATTCCCCTGTAGATGTCATCACCTTCCTGGTAATAGACCTCATCCTTGCTGATCCACTTAAAGGAAGGAAGCTTTTTACTGTTCTTATTCGCCGCTTTATTAAATTCAGCCAATCGCATTACCGTATCCACGCGCTTATCAGGGAAATGCATAGATACCCAGGCATCATTGGCCATGAAATATAGTTTGTTTGTGCCCGGCTCCCAGCTGGCATCCTTGATGCCTTTAGGAGCTAAAGTTGTAGCCATACCGTTAGTAGCCTCTGCCATAGTGAATTGCTTCTTTTGGGCGTACACGCTGCACGAGATCAGTACCGCGCCTGTAATGGCAAGGTATTTTGCATGATTCATAAAACCGTAATATTAAAATGTGCCTCAAAATATTGATAAATTGGCCAAATACCTATAACCCTAATGGGGTTAGACTGCATTTCGAACATTTTTATACTTAAGTTCGTTAATACATTATGCGCAACATCATCCTGATATTACTGCTTTTGATGACCTCTACGGGCTATGGAAAACCATTACCTAACCCAATAGGCAATTTCAATTCGGAAGCATTCTGGAAAATGGTAAAACTAGAAAAGTCAATACCCAACAGGTCGATCACAGATAAGGACACTACCATTGTTGTTATCAGTAACCGTAAGGCAAATTTCGACAGCCTGCGATATATGACGGAGGAGCGCGACGGAACACAGCTACATTATTTCTTTGTTTATTCTGGTGGAGGCGTTTGGCATGTGCTGCCGGTGGCTACATTAGAACAAGCGATAGCTTTAGAGCCAAAGAAAAATGATGACTGGGTGGTATATACAGAAGGGATGGGTAAACTTTTCACATCTGACATTGCAAGGGGCATAGGTATGGCGGGCGAATACAAAGTGAATGTGATATTGCTGGACTACCCGAGTATTAGCAGCACAAAGAGAAGCCTTGGTAATTATTTCTTCGCCATGAAAAATGCGCGCACTAATTACAAGGATTTTTCACCCGCAATGGAACATATTAAGAAGCTAAGAGATGAGCATAAAATGGGCAGCGGAAAGATATCACTGTTTTATCATAGCATGGGCAATAACCTGCAGCGGGATATGGTATTGCATCATAAATTAGGAACACTGAATAACGAAGTGTGGGTAGATAACCTAATATTAAATGCGCCCTGCGTACCGAGAAGAGGAACCGGTAAATGGCTGAATGAGATACATTATGCACGCCATATCTATGTGCACTATAACACCCACGATTATACATTGGGCGGAGCTTACCTGGTGAGCAAAAGACTGCAGTTGGGGCAAAGGCCACTAAGAAAGACCTGTAAAGACGTGATCTATATTAACTTCAACATGCTATGCGACCGCGATCATAGCAACTTCTTATCTATACCCGGAAGGGCACCTGCTAAGGTGGAAGCCATCAGGCATTATAGTGCATTGCTGCATGGGGCAGATGTGAACCTGCAGGACGAGCGATTATACAGACCAACGAACTATAAACATGTAGGCTGGGATATATTACCCGATATTCATTAATCGCAGCACCTTCTCAACATCTTCAGGTGTATCAATGCAATGGCTGTCAAACTGAGTGATAGCGCATTTGATCTTAAAGCCTTTTTGCAACCAGCGAAGCTGCTCGAGTGATTCGGCTTTTTCTAAAGAAGAAACAGGCAATGCAGTAAGCTGTTCGAGCACATCTGTACGATAAGCGTACATGCCCACATGTCGATAATAATCGTGATGCTGATGCCAGCTTTCCTGCGGCACACCTTTGATGTATGGAATGACCATACGGCTGAAGTACATCCCTTCCATATTGTCGTTCAGCACCACCTTCACTTCGCCCATATCAAACAACACTTCGTGATTATCAACAGGAATAATCAGCGTGGCCAGTTCTGTTGTACCATCTTTAAGAACAGCAGCCAATGTATCTATTTGTGAAGGGTCGATAAAAGGTTCATCACCCTGGATGTTGATCACGTAATCGTATTTACCTTCTATTTGCTGCAGTGCATCCCAACAGCGGTCGGTGCCGCTCGGATGATCTTCTGCAGTCATCACTACATTGCCTCCAAATGCAAGCACATGTTCTTTGATGCGCTCATCATCTGTTGCTACCACCACTTTATCAAGCGAAGAAGATTTAGATGCCTGTTCATATACACGCTGTATCATCGACTTGCCTCGAATGTCAATCAATGGCTTTCCCGGGAAACGGGTGGAAGCATAACGTGCAGGTATTATACCAACTATCATAAATTATAACTCTGTTATTTTACCTTCTCTTGAGGTATAGAAACGGGTGATGCATTGCTGCCTTGTACTCAAATATTCCCGGTAAGATTCTGTAAAGTTCATGCGATTGTGCAGGGTCTCCTGGTAGATGCCGGACAAGCCGCTTATCAACTCGGTTGCTTCACGCACAGCACCTTTGCTACCATCGCAGGCAGTAAGATAATCTACCATGTTATTTTGCACAGCAAACTCTACCAATAAAGGATTGCAGGCACGTGGCACCATTATACGAACACCACATTTTTCAGCTATGGAGAGATCGAGGACATCATCAAACACAAATGCTACTTCAGACGGGTGTATATCGTACGTGCTGCAGATGTGATTCAACGCTTCTACCTTGAACTTGATACCACCATATACAGAATGAAAACGTTCACGTGTTGCCAGGGCATTGGCAGCTTTGTTTTGCTCGCCGGATATAATGGCAACAACAGGAATATTTTTGTGCTGCTGATAAAAATTATATCGCAGCAGGTTGGTACCCATAGAATCTACCTCGCTGAACGGGCTGGAGCCATGCTCATCCTTCATGCCATCATTGAACACACCATCCCAATCGAACACATAGGCTTTAACATGTGAGAGCCTCTGCTGTAATTGCAAAGGCTCTGTCACAAATATTCCTTTAAAATGGCTGATAATTTCAGTCATGGTATTAACCTTTAATATCCTGGATATCGAGCATACCTACCGGTTTGCCGTCTTCTGTAATCAGGATGGTATCTACACTTGTTTTCTTGAAGATAACCGCTGCATCATTCAGCAGTGCATTTGCATCTACCGTGATAGGCGTTTTATATTCCATCTCGCCCATTTTCTTGCCAAGGATATGCTCACCATCTTTTTGCAACAGCCTGCGGATATCGCCATCTGTAAATACACCCTTTACAGAGCCATCGCCATTAACAACCGTTACAGCACCGAAGCCGTAACCAGTCATTTTTACCAATGCATTCTGCAGGGTGTCATCTGCACTTACCACCGGGTTAACGCCATTAGCAGCTTCCCTAACCCTTACGGTCATTAAACGTGTATCAGCAAGGAATTGGTCTGTACCAACGGTAGTAAAGTTGTTTTCAGTAAGTCCTTTCAATACTTTCAGCGGTACTGTAATAGTGTGTACGCCTATGTTGATAGCGTTACGCACGTGCTCTGCATGACGTACAGAACTGAACATGATCTTAGTATCGTAACCGTATGTTTCAACAGCATCCACACATTGCTCTACCAATGCCAGTGCATCGTGACCCTGATCTTGCAGGCGGCCAACCAGCGGGCATACATAAGTAGCTCCGGCGTGCATAGCCATATAAGCTTGCTGCAGCGTATATACCAGGTGTACATTTACCAGCAGACCTTCTTTACGCAACAGGTTGCAAGCGCGAACACCTTCCAGCGAAACAGGTATTTTAAATACTGTCCTCTTCGGATCAAGGCCCAGGTTTAGCTGACGGTGTGCCTCTTTCAACACATCTTCGGCAGTATTGCCCAGTGCTTCGATTTGCAGTACAGGTACCATTTTAGATAATTGCACAATAGTGCCATCTATATCGGTAATGCCTTCGCGTTGCATAAATGTGGGTGTGGTGGTAAGACCATCCAGAAAACCCAGTTTAAATCCTTCTTCAATCTCTTTGAGATTGGCAGAATCCAAGTATAATTCCATGATATAATTTTAAATCCTAAATTCTAATATCTAAATCCTAATATCAGAATTTTAAAATCTCGTGTATTTTGAAATTCGACGCTAAATTCTAAACAAAATCCGAAATAGAGTAATTTTTATTTGTCTAAGTTCAATTTTGCCTGTGATTTAGTCAAAATAGCTCCAAATATTTTCCTCAATTCTGTTGCCTCCTGAACCAATTCGTTCCTTTCGCCAACTAAAATATCCTCTGTATCTATCAAAGACAACCAATACCCAGTCTCCTTAGCTTCCTTTCTACATATCTTAATCTTCATCAAAAAGTCCTTATCTCCTAAAGACTCATTTGCCTCAATATAATTCGCTCCAATTGATCCAGAACTTCTTACAACCTGCTTAATGTCTTCTCTATTAGGAATTGTAAGTTGCAGCTTCTTTACAAACTGCCTCACATTACGGGCAAACAACCATGTCCTTTTCTCTAAATCGTAAACCTTATTTTCCATCCTTTAGGATTTAGAAATTAGAGATTGGAATTTAGTTACGGTACTTGACTTCCAAATTATGGATTTCAATTAATGGTTTTAAATATTCTTCCAGGTCATACACGCAAAGCTGGCTGGCGGCATCGCAAAGCGCCTTTTCCGGTTCGGGGTGTGTTTCTATGAATACACCATCTACGCCGGAAGCAACCCCTGCCCTACCCAATACAGGAAGGAATTCGCGGGCACCTCCTTTTGCATCTGCGCTTGGAATACCGTATTTGCGGATGGAGTGCGTGATATCGAACACAACAGGATAACCCAATTGGTTCATATGGTAGAAACTCCTAGGATCTACGACCAGATCGTTATAACCCATGGTGTAGCCACGCTCTGTAAGGATGATCTTATCGTTACCTGCATCTACGCATTTGCCCACCGGGTGTTTCATGTTCTCAGGAGCAAGAAACTGGCCGTGTTTGATATTGATCACTTTGCCTGTAGCAGCTGCTGCTTTTAACAAGCCAGACTGCATACATAAATAAGCTGGTATCTGTAAAACATCGCAAACCTCAGCGGCTGGTGCTGCCTGGTCGGGGTAGTGAATATCTGTAAGTACAGGGAAACCAAATTGCTCCTTGACCTTAGCCAGCATTTTTACACCTTTATCAAGACCCGGTCCATCATAATACTTCAGGCTGCTTCGGTTATCTTTAGAAAAAGAAGATTTGTAGATAACAGGAATATTCAGCCGACTACTGACCTCTTTCAGCATTTCAGCCGTTTTCATCATCACAGTTTCATCCTCTATAACACAAGGGCCGGAAATGAGGAACAATTCGTCGGCACCGCAGCTAATATTGCCTACTGCTATTTTTTTTGCGCTCATAATTACATGCGCCTGTACAGCGCTTTTATTGTATCTAAAGTTATTTTGTCTTTCCAGTCGGTGCCGATGGCGTGGTTCCACATGTGCGTAAGGTTATACGCCACCTGTGCCATCGCTGTTACCGTTGCGTCGCTCCAATCTTTGCTAAGGCCCTGTGGAAGCGTTACGTCATGCTTCTTCAGCATTGTCTTAAATTCCGCAACGCCCTGCGGGTAGTAATCTTCCAGGTGCTGGAAGGCTACACAATTTGCATAGCAGTGCTTTTCTCCGAGTATCTTAGATAAGCCATAAGACAAGGCATGACAAACACCTACTTCTGAATAAGTGAGGCTAAGGCCGCCCATCAGGGATGCAACCATCAGCTTATCATCATTCTCAGCAGTTTGTCCCGCAACATCCCCAAGGAATATATCGCGGCAAAGTTTTAATGACTGCTCAGCATAAGCATGACTAAAAGCATTGTTGAGGATACCATTTTCTGACTCTATGCAGTGAATATATGTATCCATACCGGTATAGAACCATTTATCTCTTGGCACAGATGCAATCAGCTCCGGATCGAGGATCACCTGGTTAAATACCGTCCAGTCGCATTTGAGTCCCAACTTCTTTTCAGGCCCTGTAAGCACAGCAGTCATAGATACCTCTGCCCCTGTACCCGAAATGGTAGGTACGCCAAGGTGATAAATACCGGGCTTTTTGATAAGATTAAGCCCCTGGTATAAAGTAGATGAACCTTCATTGGTAAACATCAGCGATAATGCCTTAGCAATATCCATAATGCTACCGCCACCGATGCCTACCACTCCTGAAGGCAAGCCCTTATCGCCCAATATCTCATCGCGAAGATTGTCGATCTGGTCTGTGGTAGGTTCAGAAGGTTCTACGTCGATAAATTTAATTACGTCACCGGGTTGAGCGTTTAAGCGCTTTGAAAGATCACTATCTATGAAATAGTTATCGATAAGATAAACTACGAAGTGATCGTTCTCCTTTCTTACAGGCTCTAATATGCTATCCATAGTGCTGAACGCTCCGCGTCCGTACACTACTTTTTCTATGTTCTTAAAATTCTTATGCATGTGCTGTTGCTAATGCTTTTTTTACACAATCAGAGATCTTAGCAGCCAGGTCGCGCACTTGTTCTTCTGTCCATGTGCAGCGGATACCGAAAGATATCAGGCGGCCGATGACGTTCTGCGTCTTAGGCAGCTGCAGGTTTGCATAATCCTGTGGAGCGCCGAGCACTTCTACAGCCAGCTTAGATGCTGTGCGCATCTCCTTGATATGATCCCACTGATTGATGAAATGATACATGTTCTTATACCAATAGTCGAATCCTGCAACACCTGCGTTGTTCATTTCATCTACCGTGCGTTGTGCAGCTTCCGGTGTTTCCATCAATATATTCAGGAAGGTAGCAGAATCGCCATCAGGGTCGGCAATGGTAGCAAAGCCAATACCCGGAGTTTGTGACAACAACTCTGTAAGCATTTTCTTATACTTCCTGTTTACCTCGCGGATATGCGGCACACGCCTTGTTTGCGCTACACCTACAGCAGCATTCAATTCGCCGATGCGGTAGTTGAAGCCGAGGATAGGATGTTGTTCCATACCGCGCTTAGCACCTACGTGGCTGTGGCCGTGGTCTGAATAATAATCTGCTTTGTTATAAGTCTCTTCGTCATTGGTAACAAGCACACCGCCTTCACCGGCAGTTGCTATCTTAAAGAAATCGAAAGAATAGCTACCTGCCTTGCCAAACAAACCGGTAGATGTGCCCTTGTAAGAAGATGCAAAAGCCTGGCCGGCATCTTCTACGAGAATAAGATTATTTTCATTTACTACCTGCATGATGCTATCCATCTCTGCCATGCCGCCGCACATGTGCACCAGGCATACGCCTTTGGTCTTTGGTGTAATAGATTTCTTAATGCCCTCCGCACTGAGGCAAAGTGTTTCGTCTACCTCTGCAAATACAGGCAAAGCACCTACAAAAAGTACAGCTTCTATAGTGGCAATGAAAGTAAACGGTGGTACAATCACCTCGTCGCCGGTACCGATGCCTGCAGCTGCCAATGCCGTAGCTACCGCAGTAGAGCCACTGCTCATGGCATGTGCATACTTAGCGCCGGTTATTTTCTTAACTTCTTCTTCGAATTCCCGGGCCTTCCAATGGCCATTGCGCTGTGCATCATGGCCGTAACGAAACAGGATACCTGTCTCCAATACATCATTCACCTCTTTCCTCTCTTCAGCACCAAATAATTCTGTACCTGGCATATCTTAAAATTTAGATGGCAAAAGTAAGCATTTAGCCCGACAGCCTGAAGAAAGGATATAGCTAGCGGAGCCACCGGGCGGATAGCTCCTGCATTATCTTGTCGGCAGCCCCTACCTGCGATGAAACATAGGCCCGTATTGACTTTTGCAGCGCTTTGAGATGGATCTCATCATGAATGAGCTGCTGCAACAAATTGTTAAATTCCGTAACATTTGATACCGGAAATGCGAACTGGTGAGAAACAAGGGCTTTGGCCTCAATAAACTTATCGTACCGGGGGCCAAAAAATACCGGCAGACCAAAAACAGCAGGTTCCAGCACGTTATGGATGCCCCCCTTCTGGAAACCACCCCCTATATATGCAATTTCGCCGTAACTGTACAGGCTGGAAAGCATCCCAATATTGTCTATAATGAGCACCCTGAAACCCTTGGGTTCCGTGGATAGCTCTGAATATAACACACAATGGCTCTCAAAAAGATTCTGCAGATATTCTATATGGTTGCTATTAATCTCGTGCGGTGCTATAATAAGCCCCCAGTCGTCGGGAAGCGTAGGTAGTATCTTTTTCAGCAATTTTTCGTCATCGGGCCAGGTGCTACCGGCTATCAAGAGGCAATCCTTGCCTTTAAACTTTTCTATTAAAGGAAACTTTTTAGCTATCTCTGCTATTTCAGAAACCCGATCGTACCGAGTATCGCCTGAAAGCAGTACGTTATCGTCTATGCCTATTGTTTGCAACAATCTTTTGGATTCTACATCCTGCACAAAAATGAGCGTGAAACATTGCAGCATGTTGCGGAAAAGGCCACCATGCCATTTAAAAAATGCCTGGGACGGACGGAAGGCCGCAGACACCAATACGGTTGGTATATTCCTTTTTCGGAGCTGATCGAGATAGTAGTGCCAGAATTCGTACTTAACGAATATGGCCAGCTTAGGGTTGACCATGCCAATAAATTCTTCGGCTGTTTTGCGGCCATCCATTGGCAGGTAAAAGATATAATCAGCGTATTTATAATCCTTGCGAACTTCGTAGCCGGAAGGCGAAAAAAAAGTAAGTACGATCTTGTAAGCAGGGTATTGCTTTTTGATGGCTTCGATCAAAGGTCGTCCCTGCTCGAACTCGCCCAAAGAGGAACAGTGAACCCATATCCGCTGCTCTTTATTATCCGCCAGCCTTTCTTTTGCTATGCGCAGGATGTTCTTTCTGCCAGCCAGCCACTGCTTTGCTTTTTTATTGAACAAGGCCGTGACACGGATGCCAAACGTGTATAGAGCGAGAAATATGTTATAAAAGAAAAGCTGCACAGTGGAAAAATATAAAATTTATACCACTAACACTCCGGCAAACTGATAGGTATATGCAATGCCAACCCCCCTTCGGCGGTTTCCTTGTATTTATGGTTCATATCTTTTGCTGTATGCCACATAGTGCTTACTACATGATCCAGGGAAACTTTCGCATTGTCCGGATTGCTTTGCAGGGCTAATTGTGATGCTGTAATAGCCTTGATAGCGCCCATAGTGTTACGCTCGATGCAAGGCACCTGTACCAGCCCGCCAACGGGATCGCAGGTAAGCCCCAGGTGGTGCTCCATAGCTATTTCGGCGGCCATCATACACTGACGAGCATTACCCCCTAAACTTTCCGTAAGCGCCGCAGCCGCCATTGACGACGACACACCAATCTCTGCCTGGCAGCCACCCATAGCAGCAGATAACGTAGCACCTTTTTTAAAGATGCTGCCTATTTCTGAAGCCGTAAGCAGGAATTGAATGATCTTATCCTCATGCAAGCCATCGCAGAAGGTAACAAAGTATTGCAATACAGCGGGCACTACACCCGCAGCTCCGTTTGTAGGCGCCGTCACTACCCTGCTAAAGGAAGCATTCTCTTCGTTGACCGCAAGGGCAAAGCAACTAACCCAATCGAGGATATAACGAAAGTCGGAGCCACCGGCACGGATAGCGTCTACCCATTCTGTGTAGTTATTATAGGTTTTGCCGTTGAGCATTTTTTTATTGAGCGCTGCCGCGCGACGCATTACATGCAGCCCTCCGGGCAGTTCGCCCCCTATATGCGCACCGCGGTACATGCAATCGCGCATCACTTCCCATATCTTCAACACTCCTGCTCGTGTAGCAGCTTCGCTACGCCAGGCGTGCTCATTCTCCATTACTACTTCGTGTATATGCAAGCCTGTTTTGCGGCACCAGTGCAGCAGGTCATCGGCTTTCTGTATCGGGAACGGAAGATCGACATCCGCACCACCTGCATTTTCTTCACCCTCCTTCACTACAAAGCCACCGCCAATAGAGTAATAGGTTTCCGCTATTTCTTCGCCATCCTCAAAAGAGCAAAGGAAAGTAACCGCATTAGGATGGTACGGCAGGCTTTCATCCATTAAAAACACCACGTCCTCAGCGGGGTCAAAACCTATATCTGCAATGCCGCCAAGCAACATTTTTTTGTGATTGGTGATCTGCTGAATGCGTGGTGTGATCTCATTGACATCAAAAGTAACAGGATCTTCACCACATAAACCCAAAATCACTGCCACATCAGTACCGTGGCCTTTACCTGTCTTGGCCAGAGAGCCATATAATAACACACGGGCAGAGGTAACCTTTTCTATACCTTTCTGTTTGACTGTTTCCAAAAAACGCAATGCAGCGCGCCATGGGCCTAATGTATGAGAACTGCTGGGACCTACACCTATCTTAAATATATCGAATACCGATATGCATTCTTTTTTCACCGTATGAAATATCTAAATCTATTGTAATAAAAAAGGGAGAATAAAAATTCCCCCTAAAGATACTATGAAGCTTACAAAAGATTTCATAAAACCTGATGATTATGGCATCAGCACATGATCTATTACATGAATGACACCATTACTCTGATTAACGTCTTTGATAGTCACTTTAGCCACGCCACCTTTTGCATCCTTGATCCAAAGGCTTTTATCCTTCCACATAACAGTAAGGTCTTCGCCCTGTACCGTTTTGAGCATTGCCATGCCATTACCTGCTTTTACCTTATCCATCAGGTCTTTAGCGCTCATCCTGCCGGCAACTACATGATAAGTGAGCACCGCGGTAAGTTTTGATTTATTTTCCGGTTTCAACAGGTTGTCTACCGCGCCTTTTGGCAGCATGTTGAATGCTTCGTTTGTTGGCGCAAATACAGTAAACGGACCCGGCCCTTCCAGAGTTTCCACCAGGCCGGCAGCCTTAACTGCAGCCACGAGTGTGGTATGATCTTTGGAATTAACTGCGTTTTGCACAATGTTCTTTGAGGGATACATTGGCGCGCCGCCCACCATTACCGTTTTTTCTTTTGCGAATGTTGTTTGCGGAGCTGCAGCAAATACCGCGGCTGCCAGTACGGGAATTAAAAAGATACGTTTCATAAAAGTTGAAGTTTTGGTTTTGAAAATCGTTTTACAAATACAAATACGGTAACCCTATGATTTTGGATTTTTGAACAGTCAAAAAAAATTGAAGCCCGCCGAAACAAGTTCAGCGGGCTTCAAACAGCTCTTATGAATTATCTTATTTTGTCTCCCATTCAAACGGCAGCAACATCATGGCCTTGCCGCTCATATCCTTTAAGCTCTTCAGGCGTTTATACCATTGGTATTCTTCGCCCATTTCGCTTTTCATGGCAGATTGCATTGCCTTTGCCGCTGCTTCGTCGGTATTGCCGTTGATACGCTTTAACAGCGTTTCAAATTTATCAACCGGCGCCGGGTAAGTGACGATCTTGTAGTCGCTGAGCTTAGCTATGCTGGCTGCGCTCTTTACTGCCCTTGGCAGATCGCCTAAGGCATCTACCAGGTGAATCTGTAATGCGTCCGTACCGGTCCATACGCGGCCTTGTGCAATGCTATCCACCATTACCGGGTCTATTTTTCGGCCTGCTGCTACGCGAGATTTGAAGATGGAATAAATATTATCAACGGAACGCTGCATGCGTGCTGCTTCGTCGGGGGTCATAGCACGCGTTGCATTCGGGAAGTCGGCATAGGGGGCGGTCTTTACACCATCAAAAGTAACACCCAGTTTATTTTTTAGGGCATTCTCAAAATTGAACATCATACCAAATACACCTATGCTGCCGGTGATGGTATTAGGCAGCGCAAAAATGCTATCAGCCTGGCAGGAAATGTAATAACCACCTGAAGCGGCAAGATCGCCCATAGATACCACCAATGGCTTTTTAGCTTTTAGCAGTTGCAATTCACGCAATATCACTTCGGAAGCCAATGCGCTACCGCCCGGAGAATTAACCCGAAGCACTACTGCCTTTATCTTATCGTTATTGCGCAGTTTACGAATCTGTTTGATGATGGACTGAGATGCTATCTGGTAATCGTCATTGCTTTCACCATCTTTAATTTCACCTTCGGCAAACAAGATCGCAACACGATTATTGCCGGTAACAATTTCATCCCTGTTGTTTTCTGCATAATCATCCAGTGTTACATATTTTATACCCTTATCTTCGGCAGTTCCCGTTTTCGCCTTAATGCGCGACTCTACCTGGTCCCAGTACATCAGCCCGTCTACCAGTTTATTGCTTAATGCATCCTGAGGAAACTGAATAGCACCACTATTAGTCAACTGCTGCACCTGGTCGGCACTTAAAGCCGTATGTTCCGTAACAGCCTTTACAAACTCATTCCAAAAATCTTTTTGAAACTCCGTAACCTGTTCGCGGTTAGCATCGCTCATCTTATCGGTACGGAAGGGCTCAGTTGCACTTTTAAAGCGGCCTGCATAGAATATCTCCGGCTGTATCTCCAGCTTGTCTAACGTACCTTTAAAGAAAGGCATT
This sequence comes from Bacteroidetes bacterium 43-93, assembly GCA_001897855.1. Taxonomy (GTDB): domain Bacteria; phylum Bacteroidota; class Bacteroidia; order Chitinophagales; family Chitinophagaceae; genus Polluticoccus. Next base: position 39,710 of record MKUO01000027.1, on the reverse strand, counting down.
ACGGTTGCAAAGCCCTTCAATTCCATACCGCCCACAGGATTTAAATAAACGCTATCCGCAGCAGTCGCTACATAATATGCGCCCTGGCTGATATCCTCACCATAGGCATAAACGAACTTGCGGCTTTTCCTGAAATCAATAAGAGACTTCCTTAATTGCTGTGATGTAGCCCAGCCGTTGGCATTGCCATTCAGCTTTATGAGTATACCTTTTATGTTATTATCGTCGGCCGCATCATCTATGGCTTTCAATGCATCATACAAACCGGCATTGTAGGCATCTCCGTTAGCAAATGCCGCAAAGGAATTTTTCTCTCCTACTTCGTGGAACTTTTTATCAAGATCTACCACTAAAACACTATTCTGCGCAACGATAACCTGCTTTTCGGTCTTCATGGATTTGGATATTGCCGCCACTATCAGGCCGATAAATACAGCCACAACGATCACCCCGGTGACGATCATCGCCAGCATAGAAGCGAAGAACATCTTAAAAAACTGTTTCATTAGTTTAAAGTTTTGTTTTTCAGCGTTATATCAATAACATGACAAATATAAGATGATATATCCATAGCGCATGGTGAGAATGCGCCGGCTATGGGTGAATTGAGGGGTTAAAAACTCAAAGAACGTTATAACTTTATTGCATGAAGAAAATATACCTGTTTTTCTTTCTATTCATCAGTTCGATAGGTATATATGCACAGCATATCACACCGGCGCCCCTGCGTACCGATGCGGAAAGGCTGAGCCTGGCGTATGAAGTATTGATGAAGAATAAACTGGCTACCAATTCGCAATTGCTATACCTGCAGCGGTTTCCTAAAACCAAAGACGACTTTGTTGCCGTCTTTGACCCGGACGATGGCAAGCAACTACATAAAGTCAGCCATCAGTATATAGAAGCCTTCAAAGAGATCGCAACCAATTTTCCTGATAGCGTACTAAGAATAGGACTGGGCATTGCCAAGCAGATGAAGTGGGCCACCGGGCCGTCTGAAGACCTGCAGCAAGCAATACTGGAAGTAGCCGCCAGCCATCCCGAATCTTTTGTAAATGAGATCTACCTGCTGCGGAAGAAAGAAATTGCACCAACGGTAACTTACCTTGCTGATGTAGAACAAAATCCACTCTGCTCTTTATACAAAGACCTGATCAAAAACCTGCAGGATATTGGCGCATATAATATATCGGGCAGGCTGGTGAGGGCGAAAGGACAATCGCACTAAATAGTTTTTATGACGGAACCAATTTACAATACAATAGGCCGGGGCTATAATACTAACCGCAGGGCCGATCCTTATATTACCGGCCGCATGCTGGCTAACCTGGGGCCAACCCAAAACGGCATATACCTGGACCTTGGCTGTGGTACCGGCAATTATCTAAAGGCATTTATTAACGAAGGCTACCAGTTTTACGGCGTTGATCCTTCAGACAGAATGCTGGATATTGCGAAAGAAAGATGTAAGGACGCAACCATTGTAAAAGCAACGGCCGAAGCATTGCCCTTTGGAAACGCTGGTTTTGATGGCGCAACGATAATGTTTACCATGCATCATTGGGGCAATCAACAGGAAGGGCTTAATGAACTATACCGTGTGTTAAAACCCGGATCAAGGGCCGTATTCCTAAGTTTTACCGCAGAACAAATGGACGGGTACTGGCTGGCGCATTATTTCCCAAAAATGATCCATCGATCAGGAGAAATAGTACCTGCACGGGATGAAATGATAAGCATGTGTACAACCGCGGGATTTAGTTTGGTTAATACTGAAAAATACTTTGTACATGAGGGACTCCAGGATCATTTCCTTTATTCCAATAAATACAACCCGGCGGCATATCTTGATGCTTCTATAAGACAAGGCATTTCCTCATTTACCGCATTTTCTACACCCGAAGAAGTATCGGCGGGGCTTGCGATGCTGGAACATGATATAAATACTGGAAGTATAAACGATATTATGCGCAAGTATCAGAATGATCTTGGCGATTACCTGTTTTATATAGCGACCAAATAAACATGACCACAGCATACCTTTCCCTCGGCAGCAACAAGGGAGACAGGATAGAATACCTGAAAAGAGCACTGGAAATATTGAGCAAAAAAGCCGGTACGGTAACAAAAGTTTCGCCCATTTACCAAACAGCAGCATGGGGGAAAACCGACCAACCTGACTTTTACAATATAGCAGTAGAAATCAGTACCAGCTTACCGGCAGAACAGCTATTAAATGCCATACTGGGAACGGAGCAGGAACTGGGCCGGCACCGAACAGAAAAATGGGGCCAGAGAACAATAGATATTGACATCCTTTTTTTCGGAAATGATATCATCGATAGCACAAACCTGGTGATTCCTCATCCTCATCTGCAGGATCGGCGATTTGTATTGCAGCCTTTAAATGACATTAACCCTAAGTTAATACACCCTAAAATCAAAAAAGACATCAGTACACTTTTAGCGGAATGCACTGATCCATTGCCTGTTACAAAACTTAAAGACTTACAACTGTGAAAATCATGTTGTTGCAGCTATCGAATTAAAAAATTGTCTTGTATAATAATTTAATTATTATTAACTTGATTATCGTTAAATTCGCGCACCGTTGAGGTCTTTGCATTAAAATAATTTTCAATACATGCGGATGATTTGACCTTTACCAGGACAAAATAGTGATTTATGGCTGCCGTTACATCTAAGACGAAAGTGAACTTAAAAAGTGCGCTACAGGAGCATTTTGGATTTGAAAATTTCAAAGGACAACAGGAAAAAATAATTTCAAGCATATTATCGGGCAAGGATACGTTCGTAATCATGCCTACAGGTGGTGGTAAGTCACTTTGCTATCAATTGCCCGCATTACTGAGCGAAGGCGTAGCTATCATCGTATCTCCGCTGATAGCCTTGATGAAAAACCAGGTAGACCTGATACGTGGCTACAGTTCGAAGGATCATATAGCGCACTTCCTGAACTCTACCCTGACAAAAGCACAGCAAAAAAAGGTAAAAGCCGACCTTGTGGACGGGCATACCAAGATGCTGTACGTAGCGCCGGAAACACTTACCAAACAGGAAAACATCGCTTTCTTCTCAGACATCAATATATCTTTTATTGCTGTAGACGAAGCGCACTGTATATCTGAATGGGGGCACGATTTCCGTCCTGAATACCGCAAGCTGCGCGATATGATAGATGAGATCAACCCCGACCTGCCTATCATCGCACTTACTGCAACAGCTACTCCGAAGGTGCAGGATGATATAGTAAAGAACTTATCGCTTCGCAAACCTGAAATATTTATAGACTCCTTCAACAGGCCCAACCTGTATTATGAAATAATGCCGAAGGGCAAGAAGGAAAGCGTGCTGAAAAACATAGTGAAGTTCATACACAGCATGAAGGGTAAGAGTGGCATTATCTATACGCTGAACCGCAAAACCACAGAAGAACTGGCCAGCACATTGCAGGCAAACGGAATATCAGCAGTTGCTTACCACGCAGGCCTGGATGCAGGGGTGCGCGCACAAAGGCAGGACCAGTTTTTGATGGAAGATGTAGATGTGATCGTGGCAACGATCGCATTTGGTATGGGCATAGACAAACCGGATGTACGTTTTGTAATACATTATAACATACCTAAATCACTGGAAAACTATTACCAGGAAACAGGACGTGCTGGACGTGACGGCCTTGAAGGTAAATGCATCCTCTACTATTCTCACAAAGATGTGCAGAAACTGGAGCACCTGATGCGCGACAAGCCATTGAGCGAACGCGAAATGGGCGCACAGCTGATATCTGAAACAGTTGCCTATGCGGAGAGTGGCGTATGCCGCAGAAAACTACTGCTCTATTACTTTGGGGAGGAACTGAAACAAGACAACTGCGGCAACTGCGACAACTGCCTGAACCCTAAAGAAAAACTGGAAGTACGCGACAGCTCGAAGATAGTATTGGATACTATTAACGAACTGGATGAACGCTTTAATATAGACTACGTTGTAAACATTATACAAGGTAAAAGCAACCCGCAGATCAAAACATTCCGTCATGATAAGCTGAAATCTTTCGGTTCCGGCCGTATCATGAACATGGAAGATAATTTCTGGTTCTCGCTGATACGCCAGATGATGCTGGAAGGCCTGGTGCGTAAGGACATTGAAGAGTATGGCCTGCTGAAGATCACCGAAAAAGGACATAAGTTCCTGAAAAAGCCATTCTCCATTATGGTGGTATTAAACCATAATTATGAAGATGCTGATGGTGATGATGAAGAAGTATCAGGCGGTGGCGGACCGGCAGCAGTAGATATGCAGCTGTTTGAAATGCTGAAAAGCCTGCGCAAACAGGTAGCCAAGGAAAAAGGCCTGCCACCTTTTGTAATATTCCTGGAAAACTCGCTGGAGGATATGTCCATCAACTATCCTACAACGATGGAAGAGCTGGAAAAGATACAAGGTGTAAGTAAGGGTAAAGCCATGCGTTACGGCAGGAAGTTTATAGACCTGATAGCCAAATACGTAGAGGAGAATGACATTACCAAGCCGGATGATTTTGTGATGAAGAGCGTAGTGAATAAAAGCGGCATGAAAGTCTTTATCATCCAGAACATTGATAAAAAGATACCGCTGGAAACTATAGCACGTAATAAGGACCTGACGCTGCAAGACCTGCTTATAGAAATGGAAACCATTGTGGCAAGTGGTACGAGGCTGAATCTTGACTATTGCCTGGAACAGGAACTGGATGAATATGAGCAGGAAGATATTTTTGATTTCTTCCGATCGAGCCACGATGATACATTAGATAGTGCGTATGAAGAATTTAAAGATCGCGATGTGACGATAGAACAGTTGCAGATGATGCGTATTAAATTCATGAGTGAGTATGCCAACTAGTTACTGTTAAAAAACTACTATAATAAACCGCAGCACCCGCTACGGTTTATTTTTTATGGGTTAACTAAATTTATTTTTAGGTTAATCTAAAATATTTACCTTTACTTCATTATTAAATAACTAATGAACAAAAACATACTCATTCTCGCACCCGCATTATTAATACAAGCAACCGTAGCACATGCACAGCAATACGATTTTCAGAGAAAAGAAGATCGTGTAATGGAGCAAAAAGACAACGCCGACCAAAGTGGCATAGAACGTTTCGGCCTGCATTTCCAGACCACTTATATCTACCAATACAAACCTTCATTTAACGCGAAATATTCGGGCACCAATAGCCTTAGCGCGGATGAAGAACATCAAAATTCATTGACTGCTACCTTGTTTGCGGGCGTGCGCCTCTGGAAGGGTGCGGAACTATATGTGAACCCTGAACTGGCAGGCGGCAGTGGCCTTAGCGGCGCATTAGGCATGGCAGGATCATCGAACGGAGAGACATTCCGTGTAGGCAACCCGGCACCAACACTATACCTGGCACGTGCTTATTATAAGCAAACCTTCAGCCTGCGTAATAAACACGCCAGAAAGATAGGTGTAGTAAATGCAGAAGCCGTTGAAAGCGGGCAAGATCAACTTGCAGGGTACGACCCTAAAGAATACCTGCGTTTTTATGTGGGTAAGCTATGCCTGGGGGATCTTTTTGACAACAATGAGTATAGCAATACACCACGGATGCAATTCATGAACTGGTCGCTCATGAACAACGGAGCATGGGATTATGCGGCTAACACACGTGGCTATACACTTTCTTTTGTTACAGAATTACAATTGGGCAAAATGAACTATAAGGTAGGTGCTGCTGCCTTGCCCAAAGTTGCCAACGGGCCAGATCTTAATACTGACTTCTCGGAAGCTATTTCGTTAAATGCTGAGATCAGTCGCGTTATTAAAATTCATAAAAGGAATGGTAACATACGCTTGCTGGGATATTATAATCGCACCACATTGGGCAGCTATGCTGTTGCCACTTATATGCCGAAACCTGATATCGACGCTACACAAGCGCCTGGCCGCACCAAACTGGGCTTTGGCCTGAATATGGACCAGGAACTCAGCAATACATTTGGCTTGTTTGCACGCATCGGGTGGAATGATGGCAAAAATGAAACCTGGTGTTTTACCGAAATTGATCAGACAGCATCGGTAGGATTATCTGCCAATGGCGCTAAATGGAAACGTCCGAATGATAATTGTGGCGTAGCGATAGTAGTAAATGGCATTTCCAAAGATCACCGCGATTACCTGGCAAGCGGAGGCAGCGGTTTTATGCTGGGAGACGGTAAACTGAATTATGCACCGGAAGCGGTTGGTGAAATTTATTACAACTTCAAACCAATAAAATCAGGGATTTGGCTGAGTGGCGATTACCAATATTGTATGAACCCCGGCTATAATGCAGACAGGGGACCTGTAAGCATTTTTTCCGTACGTGTGCATGTAGAAATGTAACGCTCAAATACTTAATATTAAATAAGGCATTACCTGAAAAGTAATGCCTTATTCTTTTTTATGAAGCTTGCTCGCCTTGCTGCGGCGGTTTTGGTTTTTGTGGTGGCCTATTCCCCTGGGGCTTAGGCCTTGGTTGCTGCGGAGGACGAGACTGACCTTGGGGCTGTGGCCTGTTTTGCGGCCCACCCTGTTGCTGTGGTCTGGCATTTCCCTGCTGCCCTTGCTGCTGCTGTTGCTGCTGCTGCGGGCGTGGAGGCCGTGGCGCACCACCCTGCTGCGGTTTATTTTGCTGTTGAGGGGCAGGACGTTGCTGACCCTGTTGCGGGCGCTGGCCTTGCTGAGGTCTTGGCTGATTGCCGCCGGCATTCTGTTGTGGCCTGCCTTCAGGACGCGGCCCTCTATCAGGGCGCTGACCTTGTGGCCTGCCACCTTCTGGCTTCTGTCCGCCTTTGCGTTTTTTATTACTATTTTTTTCCAGCGATTTCAGGCTTATCTGGCCTACGTCGTTTACAAAACCAACATCCACTTTAACCTTAGGCTTATCCGGATGGGCAGCTTCGAGTTCTACCGGCTGCAATTCTTCCGGTTTAATGCCCTGCCTGTTTTGTTGCTGAATCTCTTTAACGCGAACGATGCTTAATGGATATTGCTTATTGCTATCGCTAAAGCTATACCACATCAGATTTTTAAATATATCACGTTTTTGTAGTGTAGCTGTACCTTTTATTGTTTCGAGCGTTTCCGCGTGTTCCGGGAATACGCGCAGTGCATCCATATAGGTATCTAACTCATAGTTCAGGCAGCATTTAAGCCTGCCACACTGACCACTGAGTTTCGCCTGGTTGATAGATAAATTCTGGTAACGCGCAGCAGTGGTATTAACGCTCTTAAAATCAGTAAGCCAGGTGCTGCAACACAATTCACGGCCGCAACTACCGATGCCCCCTACTTTGCCACTCTCCTGGCGCGCACCAATCTGCTTCATCTCTACGCGCACTTTAAAGTCGCCGGCATATACCTTGATCAGTTCCCGGAAATCGACGCGTGCGTCGGCAGTATAAAAGAACGTTGCCTTTTTACCATCTGCCTGTAATTCCACCTCGCAAAGCTTCATTTCCAGGTTCAGACGGCGGGCAATAGCGCGGCTATTGGTTAACAGTTCCGGTTCTCGTTCCTTGTTTTTATTGAAAATCGCCAGGTCGTCATCAGTAGCTCGGCGCAGAACGCGCTTCATTTCGTCGCTTTCCGATACGTTGTATTTCTTCATCTGCAATTTTACCAGCTCGCCTGTGAGGCTTACCTGCCCCACATCAAAGCCGCCAACACCTTCAACGGTGATAAAATCACCCTTCTCGTAGATGTTGCTGGTAGTATTGCGATAAAAATCCTTCCTGCTTCCTTTATTAAAACTTACCTCTATTACCGGGTAAGGTTTTGCAGTATCATATAGGGGCAATGCGCTAAGCCAGTCAAAAACATTCATTCGGTTGCAACCACCAGAACTACATCCACCGTTTCCTTTACAACCATTAGGTTTACCGTTAGCACCTGTCCCACAGTTGCCACATCCCATTATATATATGTATTTATATTGACAGCAGTAGAACGAGATACATCTATCGTTTTGAAAAAAATACCAGCTCCCCGGTACCCGCCTCCTGCGTGATAGTTGCGAAAATAGTGTTTTTAACGGTTAATCAATTAATATCTAAAAATTCACTATTAGTATTCCATTAAAATTTAAGTCCCACTTGCCTGCTTTAAGAAATATTGGCATAGAATTTAATTACATGCAATGAAAGATATAAATATGACCGACAGGAAGAAAATAAAGGCTGCCATTGTAAATGAAAGTAAGACGTCTGTAGAGCGACTGGCCGCCAGAATTATTTCCCTGCCTAATGATGGGGGCTTCTTTGTAAAAACCTGCGTATTACTAATTGATAAGGCAAATATTAACGCTGTAAGAAGACTTGGTGAAGAACTGGAACCCGGAACAACAAAAGGATTCCTGGGCATCAGCGCCACATCATATACCAATGTTAATTATGTGGAATTTTATTCATCTATCAGGTCTTTCAAACTAAGCAAAGGAGATCGCATTACTTTAGTTTTTGAAAACAACGGGGAGTTGATGTTTGAATTCAAAACTGAAAGCAGGCCCAATGGCTACCTGACAGTGAACAGTTGCTTTATTGATGATACCCAACTGGCCTACATGGCCGAAACAAAATTGCAATATTGGATATTAACCGACAAACACAGCGGCATATCCGTCAAGGGTGGATTTGAGTGTAATGAACATAATCAGCAATACCGGTCGAAACGGGGCGGGCAAATATTACTGCAAAACCTGGTGAAAGAAATACTATTGCTGAAATCTGATCTGAAAACCGCCTGAAATTAAGCAACCTTTCTGCCCTGGATGATGTACACCAACTTTATTGACAATGCATGTAACTGTGTTTTACCATGGGCATTGCGTTCAATAAAATAAATAGTCTTAGAAATGGCCTCCGCCATGGATTGCAGTGCTTTCGTACCCAGCTTCATACCGGCCAGCCTTTGGGCAAACTGAGTTTCCTCGGCAGGTAATGCAGGCGGCATTTGTGGCATGTACCTATAACGGATAGCGTTCTCTAACAGTTGAACAACATAATGCAAAAAATTCTTTTGCTGCTCCCGCCCGGATTTACTCCAATCGTCGGCAAATTTGGCTATGGCAATACCGTTGTTAGTAAATAAGGCGTTGAACCAGTTTCGGACATCAGGAAACAGATCGTTCTCCGCGTGCTGCATTAGCCGGAGCGCTTCTGAAAAGCTGCCATTTGCCATTTGTCCTACCTGCAAGGCACGACGTTCGTCTATACCATTGCGCTGCATTAATACACTGGCAATAGAAGCAGGCGACAATGGCGCCAGGCGAACCATTTGCGTGCGTGATAATATAGTAGGAAGGATATCTTCCGTGTCTTCGGCAACGAAGATGATAAACGTGTCAGCAGGCGGTTCTTCGATGAGTTTCAGCAGTATATTACCTTCCTTGCCAAGGTATTCGGGGCGCCACATTACCAGCACTTTTTTGCTTCCCTCGTAAGATTTAAGGTTCAGTGTATCGATAATATCCCTGCACTCCTCTGCTGTAATATTTCCCTGCTTGTTTTCAGCATTAATGAACTGCAGCCAGTCGTAAGTAGAGCCATAAGGAGTTTGGTGAACAAACTCACGGAAGTCGTTGATATAATAACGGCTCATAGCCTTGGTACCGGGCTTAGGCGGGATGCTGGGATAGCTGATATGCAGATCGGCATGTTCCAGTTTGCTTACTTTATTGCAGTTAGCACATACACCACAAGAATCTGTAGCGCTTCTGTTCTCACAAAAAATATATTGTGTTAATGCCAATGCCAGCGGTAGGCCGCCGGTGCCCTCATTGCCTGCCAGCAACAAAGCATGCGGAAAATGCCCGCTATTGAACATATGGACCAATCCCTGCTTCGCTAATTGCTGATCTACTACCTGGCTGAACTGCATGTGGCAAAGATATAAAAACACCCATGCCAGAAGCCCAATGACAGTTCATTTTTTAACATCCATTTTTTACGCACATGTGTCAATAAAATGCATGATGGCATTGAATTTGATTTTCATTAAATTAGGATAGATAAAAAGGAGATCTTATGACACTCAGTGAAACATGGTTTATGGAAGGATATATTGATTTTGAACTGCAGAAATATAAACTGCTCGCCTACCTGAAAGAAGTGAACAGCTATTTTAATGAAAATAAGCTTTACCCCAAGCTTGCCGATGTGATCTTTCATTACAATAACCTGGTATCATTCCGGGAAAACAAGAAGTTATTGCAGGATAACTTTCCCAAACAACTGAATAGCGTTAACGTGAAAAAGCTGGAGTTGGTGTATGAGCAGATATTGAAGGATGATGATATTATGAAAGAGTTGGAGGAGATCACGACCTATGCGGCAGAAGAAATGAAAGGCACCATAGAAAGCGGCGCCCAGCTGTATGACCTGATTGAAAATAACATAGTGATACAGCCGGTTGGCATACTACCCTTGTACAAAAATGAAGGTTACCTCCTAATACGCTACGATCAATACCAGGAAGTCAGGGCTTATTTCTATAACGTTACGCTTTTTGAACATAGGGAAGCAATGTACAAAGGTATACGGATAGAGTACATTGATAGCTGGACAAAGAACCTCATCAATACTTACCAGAACATTAAAAAAGATATCATTCAGAAAATACGCACACTGCCCAACCCGGCAGTATACGCGCTGGAAAGCAACCTCACTGTACCGCTGGATGAAACGCTGCTACCAATTGCCAAAAGAATGCTTGCCAAACAAGTAAGCGTCGATAGGGCCGCTTAGCCGTCATGCTGCATCTAAAGTATGATGCTCTTTGCCTAACTCTACCTGCTTGCGAGTTGGTAACAAGATCAACCGCAGCGTAGTATCGTTGGTAAAATAGCTAATTGCCCAGTTGATGAAGATAAACAGCTTGTTCTTGGTATTGAGTATCAGCATCAGGTGCAGGAACATCCAGGTAAGCCACGCCAGCACACCCTGGTAGCTGATGAAAGGAAGATCGCAAACTGCTTTTCTTTTGCCCACCGTGGCCATCGTTCCGGGAGATTTATATTTAAAAGGTTTGGGCGCTCTACCTTTCAACATCGCCTTAAAATTGGAGGCGAGGTTAGCCGCCTGATGATTGGCAACATTGGCCAGTTGCGGGTGTCCTTTAGGCCATTCGGCTGTTTCCATATAAGACACGTCACCAATAGCATACACATTTGAAGAACCGAAAATATGATGCGTTTCATCGACCTTTATGCGATTGCCCTTTACTATTACATCTTTGCTGATCCCCTTAGGTACATTGCCCATTACCCCAGCCGTCCATATCAGGTTTTGAGTGGGTATGCTTCTACCATCTTTAACCGTTACGGTTTTGCCATCGTAGTCTTGCATTAAAGCGCCTGTCCACACCTGCACCCCTAACTGCTCGAGATACTGTTGAGACTTTCTTTGCGAAACCGGGCTCATTGCACCCAATGTTTTATCTGTGCCTTCCAGCAGGTATATTTTTAACCTTGAAAAATCCATATCCGGATAATCACGAGGTAATACATTTTTACGCATCTCGGCAAGTGCGCCGCAAAGTTCCACCCCTGTTGGCCCGCCACCAACAACTACTATATTCATAATTCGTTCCAACTCTTCAGGAGTAGCCTTCAACGCTTCTTCAAAATTCAATAGGATACGGTTGCGGAGTGTAATTGCCTCGGGGGTGGACTTCATAGTATAACCATACTTCTCCACATTCTTGTTACCGAAGAAGTTGGTGGTACACCCGGTGGCTATCACAAGGTGATCATAGGCGAAATCGCCATCTTCTGTATGGACAACATTATTTAGAGTATCTACCTCATCTACTCTAGTAACGCGTATATGTACGTTTTTGCAGCGCTGGAACACCTTTCTGAGTGGAAAAGATATAGAGCTTGGCTCTAGCCTTGCTGTAGCTACCTGGTAAAATAAAGGTTGGAACTGGTGGAAGTTATATTGATCGATCAAGGTGATTTCAAGATCAGTTTTTCGCAGTTTTTTAGCGAGGCTGAGGCCTGCGAAACCGGCACCGAGTATTACTAATTTCTGCTGTGCCATAGAAGTGATGTTTTAAAGTGATGCAAAGCTACTACTGTTTGACATCAAACTATATCGAGTCTGACGATAATAGCTATGCATAAAAATTATGCCTTACTGCAATGGCATTTTATATAGCCAGTACTTCATACCATATTTAACAGGTAACTCTTGCTCTACTGTAAAGCCTAAGGATTCATAAATATGCCGGGCAGCGTGCATTTGCTCAGAGGTATGCAGGGCGATTACCTGCTCACCTGATCCGATAGCTTCGTTAATACACAACTGCATTAGCTGTCGGCCAACGCCAGCGCCTTTGTAGCAGGGATCTGCACCTACCATTCTTACATAACTCCATTCGGCAGGATAAAAAGACCATGGATTGCCATGATATATCAAAAACGCCATACCAATAATCTTCTCCTCTGACATGCAAACAAACCCTTTACCTGTACCAAGCAAGCCTATATACATCTCCCGGCTTTGCAAGGAATGGAGCATTGTCTGCCACTCATCTTCTGACATGAATGGGCGGTATTGCCCATACGCCAATACACCTAAAGGAATAAGTTTATCAATATCTGTTTCATCGGCGGCACGATAATGTAGCATGGTATTACTGGACATGAAGATAGATTTGGCAATAAAAACGCAAAATAAGCCTTCAGAGTATATTATTTACTAAACGTATTGCCGAACTTTAGAGGTATGAAGATCATAGTGACAGGTGCAACCGGCACCGCGGGATCGGAGGTAATAAGACAGGCTATAGCAGATGATAATATTACTTCTGTAACTGCAATAGTACGCAGGCCATTGGATATACAAGATCCTAAACTCAACACCATTATCCATAAAGACTTCCTGGACTACACGGGCCTTGATAGTATCTTTCAAAGTCATGATGCTTGCATTTGGTGTCTTGGGGTTTCTCAAACGCAGGTAAGCAAAGAACAGTACGAAGTGATCACCTATCTGTATACCATGAAGGCTGCGCAGGCAATGCTCCATGCAAATCATAACATGAAATTTGTTTTTCTTAGCGGAGATGGTGCAGATCCTGAAGAAAAAAGCCGAACGATATTTGCAAGGATAAAAGGCAGAACAGAAAAGGCGCTTTCCAGCCTTGAGTTCAAACAACTATACTTCGCGAGGCCCGGAGGTATCTGGCCCGTGCATAAGAATCCCAACATGGCGCTTATGAATAAACTTGTAGCGCCGTTGTTTCCATTATTATCCAGGATACTGCCCAGCAAAGTGATCAAATCGGATCTTTTAGCAAAGGCATTGCTGCAACTGGCAATAAAAGGCTGCGATAAGCGCGTTTTAGATAATGAAGAATTGAAAGCATTGGTTCCATAATTGCAGTTGTAAGATATATCCATGGCAACAGTCCCCCGAAAGGGGGATTTTTTGTTAATATTTTGGAAACAACATAGAAACCATTATATCTTTGTGATATCAAAATAATATCATAATAATTCAACCAAAAAAATCACAATAATATGGAAAAAGTAATCAGGCCTATGAACGGTTACCTGGCATTAGTGATCGCCTTAGCACTTATTTTACTATCAATCTTCTTATTTAGTATGACACCGGGCATGCCTGCTATTGCGATCCCGGGATTCTTGTCTTTTGCGATTGCCATTTTCCTGCTGAAAGGTTTAATGATCGTGCAGCCAAATCATGCACGTGTACTTAACTTCTTTGGAAAGTACGTAGGCAGTGTTAAAGAAAACGGCATGTTTTTCGTAAACCCATTGTATGCAACACAACGCATATCTCAGCGTGCACAAAACCAGGCGACCCCTACTTTGAAGGTGAACGATAAAATGGGCAACCCTATAGAGATCGCATCTGTAATGGTATGGCAGATATCTGATACGTATAAGGCTGCGTACGAAGTATCGGATTATGTAGCGTATGTTAAAACACAAAGCGAAGCTGCACTCCGCACATTGGCTATGGGCTTTGCCTATGATAATATTGAAGATGAAACGGCGACTATTACCCTGCGCGAAGGTGGCGCCAAAGTGAATGAGATTTTGGAAAAAGAATTGACCGACAGGTTAGCAACTGCAGGTATTACCATCATTGAAGCCCGCATTAGCCACCTTGCATATGCGCAGGAAATTGCAGGCGCTATGCTGCAACGTCAGCAGGCAACAGCCATTGTTGCTGCCCGCTATAAAATAGTGGAAGGCGCGGTGGGCATGGTAGAAATGGCGCTGGAGCATCTGAGCAAGAAAAACATTGTAGAGCTTGATGAAGAAAAGAAGGCAGCGATGGTAAGCAACCTGATGGTGGTACTGTGCGGCGAGCGTGGAGCGCAACCCGTATTGAATACTGGTACTATTTATCAATAATGATATAATAAGAGAAAATGCCTAAAAAAAGTTTTGTACTGCGAATTGATGAAGACACATTCAAGGCCATTGAGAAATGGGCTGCGGATGAGTTTCGCAGTGCAAACGGGCAGATAGAGTGGATACTGGATAAAGCGCTGAAGGACGCCGGGCGAAAAAATCCTGAAAAGAAAAAAAGTAACAATACTAATAAAGATGCCGGCTAAGCCGGCATCTTTATTATATTTTTGGGCGTGGTCAGTGCAACCCATTTACCATGGCCAACCATAAACATTTTAGTGGATGAAATGCGACGTATATATCTTTGTGAAGCATCATCATAAATACAGCTAAGCCATGAACATAGAAGACCTCAGAAACTTTGCCATAAGCCTGCCCGATGTAACAGAAGGCTTTCCATTTGGAGAAGAAACACTGGTTTGCAAAACCAATAACAAAATATTTCTGCTTGTAAGCCTGGATAGTGATCCTTTACAATTTAACGTGAAATGTGACCCCGAAAGAGCTATTGAACTGAGAGAAGAATATGAAAGTGTGCGCCCCGGTTATCATATGAATAAGAAACACTGGAACACTATTATAGTTGATGGTACCCTAACCAATAAACAATTAAAGGAAATGGTGCAGCATTCGTATGAACTGGTAGCACCTAAAAAGAAAAAAAATTAGACTAGCCTTCTGCTTTCTTACCCGGGCCTTTTTGCCTGTCTGATACCAGCTTAGCGCTGTATATTGCCACAGCTACCGCGATGCTGAGAGTTAACCATGAGTTGAGCTTGGGCTCGCCATGAGATTGTGCATTTGCTAAAAAGGTAGCCGACACTAATATTGCTGTTAAAAAATACTTTTTCATTTTTTATCCAAGGGTTTGTGCAAGGGTAAATATGTAACGAATTTAAATTTACACAATACATCTTCACGCTCATTAACAATTCATTCACAACAATATAGAACAAATTTTTTGCCAAAATCAAAGCGTTTAACCCGGAATTATAAAAATACTTTAAAATGCTTTGATGATCTATATTGCAGCTATGGAAACAAATTTAGGTATCGGCTCCCGGGTAGAGCATGCTCATTTTGGCAAAGGTGTAATCGTAGATGTATCCAGCGAGGCATATTCAATCTGGTTTAAGTCTCAGAATATGGCTAAGACCATTGGTAAGGATTATGATCTGAAGGTATTAGAGGCAAAAGACGCTGGCGAGACTGTGGCGCAAAACATTACATTATCTGATGTAGAACAGGCATTAGACAATATCCTGGAGCGACGCCTGCATGAGATGCAGATAGTGCCTATGGGTAACCGATGGAATAACGGCCTGCTAATATTAAAGCCCGCAGACACTACTCTGCAGCCCAAAGAAATACCGATAGAAACCTTTTTCCATAAAATAGTGATGGTGAGAGATAGGCTAAGATTAATAGAGCAAAAAATAAATGCACATAAGGTGCTTACCGATGAAGAGAAGATAGACCTGGAACAATACATTACTGCGGTATATGGGTCTCTTACCACATTCAATGTACTATTTAAAGAAACCCATCACCAGTTTAAAGGCATGGGTGGTAAAGAATAAAACAATGCGGGTACATAATTAATATGTACCCGCCATTTAGTGCTTCTTAAAACTAGCCTAGTGATTTCAGCCAATCGATAACATCTTCGCGTGTTTTGCCCAACTTTTGCTGTAAGCGCCCTATCAGTTCATCATCTTTTCCTTCTTCATACTTTAGGTCATCGTCAGTAAGGTCTGCATAAGATTGCTTGGCTTTACCTTTCATTTCGTTCCATTTTCCTTTTAGATCCAGCTTATCCATAAAAATTGTTTTTGATAAGGGGTAAAACAACTATGCCACCGATATAACTTAAGCAGATTGAGTTATGTTAGAACGGTGTTAAATAGAGGACTTAATTTTCGTGTGGCATGTTTGTTGATTTTATTCCAATAATAGAATTGATATTTATGAAACCGGTTAAATTATTATTGTTACTTCTTACATCTGCAATGCTGTTTACTTCCTGCGTTAAAAAGGAATATTATAATACCCAGCCTGAACCTGTAGGATACCAAAACATTTTTAACGATGATTTCAACTATGATAACCATAACTGGTCTTTTAGCGACCCGGCCAATAATGCATATGTAACAGTTAGCAATGGTACATTGAAATATGTATATATGCCGGCTGTAAAAGGTACTAATACCGTAGCGATTAATACCGGTGCAAATATGTATCACGACTTCCTCCTGCAGACCAGTATACAATCCAACAATTCTATGGGGCTCGTATTTGGCGTATCTAACGGCGATTATGGCTATTCATTCTTTATAGATGACCAGGGGTATTTTGCCGTATATAAGGAAGGTAATGCCAACACCCCATATAAAGCCCTGCTCGACTGGCAGCAAAGCAACGCTATTAAACAAGGCTGGAACACCGTAGAGCTGGAACAGGTGGGTAACTATTGGGATGGATATATTAACGGCACCAAAGTTTTTGAGATACAGGCGCAGCCGTTATACGGTTCTAAAATAGGCTTTATTGTGCCGGAAAATACGACGGGCTATGCTGATTACCTGACGGTGCAATGGTAACGAGGAGATACGGGCGGTTGCCCATTTTATATATATGTTTTACAATAAGCAAATCCTTGTAATTTAGTTACAAGGATTTGCTATTTATGGATACAATTCAACCAGCTGACGATACAAACAAGGATTTTACACCAAAAGGATCAGAGAAAGAGCGGGTGTTTTTAGATGGCCCGCACTCCAGGTGGAAAGAGCTGAGCTTTGTAGTGAACGTGATGAAAGAGTTTGTGTATGGCTTTAGAAAACTACATTTCCTGGGGCCGTGCGTTACGGTGTTTGGCTCGGCACGTTTTACAGAAGATCACCCCTACTATAAGCTGGCACGTGAAATGGGCAGCGAGATAGCTAACCTTGGCTTTACCGTAATGACAGGCGGCGGACCAGGCATTATGGAAGCTGCAAACAGGGGCGCTAAAGATGTAGATGGAAGATCTATAGGGTGTAACATTATTTTACCACATGAACAAAAGCCTAATCCTTACCTGGATCACTGGGTAGATTTTGACTACTTTTTTGTGAGAAAAGTACTGCTATGCAAATACTCTTATGCATTTGTAGTATTACCAGGCGGGTACGGAACACTGGATGAATTCTTCGAGTCTATAACATTAATACAGACCGGCAAGTTTCAGAAATTCCCTGTGGTATTAATGGGTACAGAATACCATAAAGATCTGTATGAGCATATACAGGGCATGGTGAAAAATAAAGCAATTGCGGAAACAGATCCTCAGCTATTCCTGTTTACAGATTCTGTGCAGGAGGCCGTTGCCCACATAAGAAAATATGCCATTGAGGGCTTTGGCCTAAAACCAATAAGGTATATGAAGCCTATACCATTATTGGGAGAAAAGAAGGGCATAAAAAAGTAAAAGGGATGGCGTTATGCCATCCCTTTTTACGATCTATACCTAACTGTTATTATTTGATAACAGAAAGTTTAATGCTTTGATGAGCTTCACCTGAAGTGATAGACACCAGGTAAAGACCTGTAGTCAGATCAGTCAGATCAACATTGTAGCTGTGAGCACCGATAACATTAGCACCAGTATACACTTCTTTGATTTTCTTACCGGTCATATCTACGATAGAGATAGTCAGGTCAGAAGATTCAGTCAGCGTTACATTAACAACAGCGTTGTTGGTAGCAGGGTTAGGGAATACTTTAGCAGATTCGATGTTAGTTTTGATATCTTTTACAGAAACTACGAAATCATAGAAAGTATTGTTAGGGTCGAAGTTAGCCCAACCTAAAGCCCAGTTGTCAGAAGACTGACTTGTACCTGCGAAAGCACCTACATAGTTAACTTTATCGAAGAAAGCATCTTTAGCTTTTGAATCTGTAAAGTTAGGAACACAAGCCGGAGCATTATAGTTAGCATAGTTACCTGTAGTATCCAGATTCAATGGTTTTGTAGGATCGAACGCTTTCAAACCAGAAACTGTTTGGCCTAACCAGTTTTTACCTCCGTTATAAACGATAGGAGAAGTAGAGTTAGGGATGAATTTAGGGTTTTGCAGATCGAATGGGCTACCTAACTGCAGATTTTGCACCTGGGTGTACTGCCAGTTCAGGTTAGTAGTATTATACAACCATGAGAATGGACCAGGATAGCCAGCCAGAGCAGACCAGTTAGTACCTGAAGCAGTAGTATCTGCATTAGCGGTTGTAGGCGTAAGGCTACGTGCACCATTGAATACAAATACAACACTTTTATTTGCAGGAGTTGAATTGCTTGTGATACCGGCAATAATGTTGTTGCGAACTTGTAACATACCATTACCAATATTTGCAACAGTAGAACCATAAGAAGAAGAAGACTCATCGATTACGATACCGCAAGGCCAGCCAGCTAATACAGAGTTCAAAATGCTGATACCGCTACCACGGCGTGGCTGAGCAGCAGAAACAAACTGAGGATCAAAGTTTGTAGAAGTAGGGTTTACAACAGGGCCGATAGCTGTTACGTTAGAGAAAACCGGTTCAGTAGCTTTCGAAGTATCACCGCTAAGACCTGAAGCTGTACCTGACTGATAGCTATCAGATTCCCAACCATGAGAACCGGAATAGTCAGCAGCATAAGGATCGCGCAGGATAACACCATACTGAACCTTACCACGGAAACCGTTATCTGTATCAAAATCATCGTCCCATGAACGGTGAGATATCAGATATTTGGCGTTTACAGTACCACCAAACCATTCGTATCCATCATCACCACTATAAGAAACCTGAACGTGATCGATAGTAGTACCGTTACCAACACCGCAAAGTGTAAGACCATTTACTTCATTATTTGGCGAGAACGCTATACCACCGAACTCGATACGTACGTATTGGAAAATACCGCTGTTATCAGCAGCATCAGTGCCACCATAAAAAGAACGAAGGCCACCTTCAACCTGCGCTTCACCAACTGTCCAGTTTACAGGAGCTTTACCGCAAAGGATAACACCACCCCAGTCGCCATAAGTACGGCTACCTTGTGGTTGATTAGAAGTAAAAATAATTGGCAAATCTTTAGTTCCCTGAGCCATGATCTTAGCGCCACGTTCGATGATCAATGCACCCTTTGTGTCTTTATCGCCACGGATAATAGTACCCGGCTGAATAGTAAGCGTATTACCTGACGTAACATACACATAACCTTTCAGTAAATATTGTTTGTCGCTTGACCATGTTGTGCTGGAAGTGATTTCACCACTTACAGGCACAGTTGTGTAACTCGCTGCAATAGCTGTTCCGGCCATTGCAAGCGCTAAAATACTTGTGAAGAGAAGTTTTTTCATGTTTTATAATTTGTCGCAAAAGTAAAATGCCGGGGTTACCGGCATGTTACGTGTATATTACCATAAGATTAGCAGAATGTTACCCCAATGTTAACTACTTAGAACTTCAGCTTTACTCCGAAAGTAAAATAGCGACCTGGTTTATAAGATGTAAATTGACGATCGGCGTTCTGTGTATCGGAGAATTTAGTATCGATCTTAGCGTCGTAATTCACATCTTGTGCTTGCTTGATAGTGGCGTTCAACAGATTCTGAACACCAAAACTAATATCAATGAACTTGTACAACCTTTTGGACACTACAAAATCAACCATATTATATGGTAAATCCCATATACTGCCAGCTTGTTGTGTAACCGATCCTAACAAATAAATACGCGGCCCAAACACATTGTACAACAACGAGCCTTGCAACCCGGTTTTATCATTTTGAAAATAGAGCCCCGCATTAAACATATAAGGTGACTGCCCTTGAAGAGGGGAAGCTGGTATGTTTAATGCCGGCTGAGCAGTAACCTCACTCTTGATGAAAGCAGCGTTACCTACAAAAGAGAAATTTTTGAAAAAATTAGACTTAAAAGCATCATCCAGAAACATAAGATTTTTTCTTACATCTATCTCAAGTCCATAACATGTTGCTTTTTGCAGATTTGCATAGGTAAACTCACGGGAATCGCCGCCACCAACTGTAATAACTTGCTGAATAGGATTTGTAAAGCTCTTATAAAACAAGCCAACCTGTATTACTTCTCCCGCAGATGGATACCATTCCCAACGTGCATCTATATTTTGGATCTCAGAAACTTTCAATGTATCACCTACATCCTCTCTTCCAGTTAATGCCTTAGATACTACGGTTGGGAACAATGCACCTTTTACGCCCCACCTGTTTTCCAAATCGTAGAAGAAGAATGGCGAGTTTTCTTTAAACTCGGGACGGTTCAATGTTTTACCATAAGCTAATCTAACCAATTGCTTATCCGTTAGGTTGTAAGACACATTCAATGAAGGCAAGAAGTATTCTGTCTTAATCACAGGCGTCAATTCGGCTATGTTTACAATAGCCGTTAACGAGTATATATTATATTCATGACGAACACCACCATAGACCTGCAGCTTATCATTCAAAAAAGGAAGTTTCACAGATAAATAACTAGCGATCAATTTATTATTTGCGTCATAATGATCGAAGTCATTTGTTTTTTCCTGCATCTTGAAGCCATTGTCTCCTAAATATTGATCAGAAAATATTTGATCCAGCGGGAGCCTTTTATATCCTAATTTAGTTTGATTATCTACTATTAAAGAATAGGCAAATGACCTTAAAGAATAACTTCTTGATTTATATTCAAGATAATTACCCAAATTAGCTTCGAATTCATAATTCTTGATGCGAATTTTTTGAGTATATTGATGACTAAAACAATAACTCTTTTCATATAACTGGGAGTATACTCGTCCACCACCATACACAAAATCCCCATAAGTTGTGATACCAGCTGCGTACTGAGAATCAGGTGTTCCCTGAATTTTGGAATAAGAAATACGACGAAGATCGGGCATGTTCCGGAACAGATCTGTATAGCCTAATGTCCAGTTATATTTTCTTGTATCGTCGCTACTTTTATGTGTACCGTTAAGCTGGGTAGAATAAATAGCTCTACTTTCATAGCTTTCGTTATATTGACGCTCATCTCTTGCTACAATGTTAGTATCATAAGCATTATTGCGCACAGTTACAGCAGAACGACCTGATTGATTATATAAATTTTTAAACTCAATTTTATTATTTCCCCATGCAGCAGCCACGTTCTCCAGTATAGCAGAATTTACATTATTTACAGAAAGCACGTCATTAAAGTGCTTTTGTAAGTCTGTAGAATCATATTCCCACCTTTCTCTTTTAAAGTTGGTCGATGTGTTGGTATAGTTTACCGCAAATGTGTTACCGATCCTAACTTTCTTTATTTTAAATATATTAGATGCTGAAAAATTCAATCTTGTGTCCGGTGCCTGTTTCTTAGTTTGCAGCCCCCATGTATTTTTGAACGATTTAGTAATAGAATTAATATCCGGATCATTACTATGCAAAAGCCCTGAGCTAGAAGGAACTAGGCTTGGTGCACCTGGCACAGCAGAAGGCATAGACCTGCTACCATCATCATATCCCAACCAATCTGTTTTAGATTTAGGTGTATAATTAAAATCGGTTCCTGTAGAGTATTCGCGACTTGAGATTTGATATCCTATGGTATAAGTATTTTTATCGGGGATTGAAGTGGTGTATAGCTTTACCATTCCACCTGCAAAATCTCCAGGCAACTCCGGTGCAGGGGTTTTAGCAATAATGATCCTGTCTATCTGTCCACTAGGAATTACATCGAAGGAAAAAGCACGTTTGTCTACTTCGCTACTTGGTGCACCTACATCATTCAACCAAACACTATTGTATCTATCGTACAAACCGCGCACCATGATGAATTTATCATCCATAATAGTAACACCAGGTACACGCTTTACCACGTCTGCAGCATTACGGTCCATTGTTTTACTGATTTGCTGTGCACTAATGGCACTTACCATAGAATTGCTTTTACGCATTTCCATGATCACAGCATTTTCCGTATTGCTGAGTTTAGTTGACTTTACAGTTACTTCAGTAAGGTTGCGGCCTTCTTCTTTTAACGTAGCGTTTAACTCTTCGTCCTTACCCTTCAGGATAGTAACCGTTTGTAATGATTTCTTAAATGTTATCAAGCTAAACAGCACTTCGTAGGTACCATCATCCACTCCGTCGATCTCATATTTACCATCTGCATCTGTTTGTGTACCTTTTTGCAGGCTTTTGATCACCACAGTTACACCGGCAAGGGGTTCATTTTTCTCATCTACAACAGTACCGGATATCTTCGCCGCTAATAAATCGAACGAAGAAAACAGGCAAAACGCAGACAAAATAATAGTAATAAATAGCTGTTTACGCATAAAATTTTATTGTGGTGCAAAAGTACCCCGAGCCTTAAAATCCTGCGTTCAGTCAATGTTATGAAAATGTTTCCCCTATATTAAGTTAATGTTACTTAATCTTTAACGCGCGGAACCCGTGGTGCTTTGAAATGCAGTACCGGCAATAGTTATTGTAAAAAGTCGCCACATTTCGTGTGTTATGTTTTCTGCAAAGCAGCTACATTCATACACTCTCGCACGCTATTTGCAATGTTGACTTTCTCCGCTTTTTAAGACATGGATGATGGTAGGCAAACGGCCTTAAATGAAAAGGTGCCATTGGCACCTTTTCCTATCGTTCATTTTGTATACAGTAAATATCTTCTTTACAGGCTTGTTCCGCAATTTTCCTGGGGGTGTCTTTATCAGGAAATGGCCAGTAATATTCCTGGTACTGTAACCTGTATTGCGCGCGTTCAAAACCGGCAACACCGTAATCATAATTTTCACGGTAGGTATATAACATCAGCAATATAAAACCAATAGTTAGTTGCCACTGATATTTTTTACCTTCTATCCTGGCCAGCATAAAAATGAAAATAATGCTCACAATAAGATGAGGATAGATAAAATACCTGCTGGAATAAGAATCCAACATTTTAAATCCGCTCCGAAGCACAGCCGTTGCAGCCAATGATGCCAGGCAAAATATCAATATAGCTATAAAAGGCTGCGCCTCTGATGGAATTTTCCCTTTTTTTATGGGAAGCACGAGCACTAATGCTGTAGCAACCAGCACGCCAAAATAAACCCCATAAATATAACCAAAATGGGCCCCCAACTCGTGTAAAAAGAACTCTATCCTCACGCCCCAATCAGATGATCCCTGAGGTGCAGGTTTAATATAGTTCACAAAATATAAAGCCCCGAATATTACTGAAGTTGCCAAACAAATGATAGTATTTAACTTATTCCTGCGAAGGATATTAAATATCAAAAGTGATACAGAAATGATTAGGCCGGCGCCACTTGAGAAAATGCAAACAGCCTGAAACAGGACGGCCAGCCATAAAAACTTTTTATTTTCTTTCTCATAAAAATATAAACTCAGCAAAAAGAAGAACACCTGCGCGTAATTGACCATGCCAAACATTGCCGCATTGGAGTTTTCATAATTATTGATATCAAACATAGCCACTGCGGTAACAAATGCCGCAATATTCCACCTGGCGGGTAACATTTTCCTGATGAAGACAACCATCATGACGAATGCCGCCACCCAATGCAGATTGTTAACGATAATGAGATCAATGAAGTTAACATCACCATAGAGTTTATAGTAGATAAGATATATCATCTTAGAATACACCGTCCTGTGCTCATTAGTCTGTTCCCAAAAAAGAGCTATCCTATCTCTGAAAGATGCGTTTTTGTATCTTGAAAGAAAACCCAGTATTGCCGGATAGTCATCAACATAGGGAATGTTTACAGAATATTCATTTATTACCTTAAACAACAATACTGCAGGTAAGAAAACCCACAAATTCACCAAATAGGAAATATACCCTTTGCGCTTCGGTTGAACTTCCGCAGTCTGTTTTACAGATTTCATGAAGTCAAATTAAATACATTTTCAGCAATTCTTCATGGTCTCGTATAGTATAGGGGCGTATAATTTCCTGCGGATTTGTTCGTTATGATTTCCATAACTTTAAGATATGGCCAAATTCAGCGACAGTATTCAAAATGCTCACCGGGAATTCATAGAAGCACAAAAGATGTTCTTTGTAGCTACGGCTCCGTTAGCGGGCAGCGGACATGTCAATTTATCTCCAAAAGGTTCCGATAGCTTTCGGGTGTTATCGCCAACGAAAGTTGCGTACCTGGACCTAGTTGGAAGTGGCAATGAAACATCTGCACACATACTAGAGAACGGCAGGGTAACTTTTATGTTCTGCGCGTATGATGGCCCGCCCAATATTCTGCGGTTATATGGCATTGGGTCGGTGATTCTGCCCCACACATCTGAATGGAGCGAACTCGCCGGTCATTTTAATATCACCCCCGGCACCCGGCAAATTATCACAGCCAATATTCATAAGGTACAGACATCCTGCGGCTATAGCGTTCCGCTATACGCTTATGAAGGCGAAAGAGATCATGCGCATAAATGGGCAGAGAAGAAGGGCCCCGAAGGCCTTGAAACTTACAAAAAAGAGAAAAACCAACAAAGTATAGACGGGCTGCCTACTCACCTTTCTCTATTGTCTTGAAATTGTTAAATAATTACAACCTGAAAATTGGCTTTTGTTTATGGCATAGTTTTACAATGCTGTTGATAAACAAACAGCTATGATGAAAGGATATGTGACGTTTTTATTTTTTGCCTTAATTTTCCCTTCAGGGTTATTTGCACAGGTGCAACTGAATAGCTATTTAGGTGCAGGAGCCTCTTATGTAACTGCAAAAAACCTGAACACGTCATTTATGCCGGTTATCAGGCCAAATGCTTCTTTGATTACCACATTTCCTATTACATCACGGATAGCCATTCAACTGGGCATGGGCTATACTGCCAAAGGTTATCATACTAATCAGACACAGGACCTGGGCTATACCAAATCTGTGTTTCTTACCACTACTAATCTGCACTTATTATCTCTTCCATTACTGATATCCTATAAAATAACAGACCGTAATGACAGACAGTTTTGGTTAGATGGCGGCATGTGCTACAACCTGTTTCTTGCAGGTACAACAGCTTATGATTTCAGCGTTTTTGACAATGGACAGCAAACCAGGCACGATAGATACACCTACCGCGTGATAGGGCGTTTCACTCCTTCAAAATATGGACAAACCCCTAACAGCTACGATGTAAACGGGCTGGACGTTACACTGCGGATACAAGCCCGATATGTTTGGAAGCGATACACCTTCCTGGCTTACTATGAACATGGTATGTATGATATGCGGGCCACAATTGGCGATGATGCAACG
Organism: Bacteroidetes bacterium 43-93; assembly: GCA_001897855.1. GTDB lineage: Bacteria > Bacteroidota > Bacteroidia > Chitinophagales > Chitinophagaceae > Polluticoccus. The sequence continues at coordinate 13,917 of MKUO01000027.1, read as the reverse complement.
ACATCACTCAAATCAAGATACGCAGGTATAGCTATTGGATACAGATTGTTTTAGGTACACATAAAAAGAGCACCAATTGGTGCTCTTTTTATTTTATCAAATATTCTTAGAAGCTTCCCAGACTCTTCGTCCCTCTCCCTTAATCACATGACGTTCGCTATGATAAGAAGAACGTACCAGCGGGCCGCTTTCTACATAATCAAAGCCCATTTTATAACCTTCTTCGCGATAGAATGCAAACTCATCAGGATGCACAAAACGTATTACAGGAAGATGTTTTTGTGTAGGTTGTAAATACTGTCCTAAAGTAAGAACATCGCAGCCATTCTCTACGAGATCGTGCATTGTTTGCAATACTTCTTCTTTCTCTTCACCAATACCCAGCATTACACCACTCTTAGTGCGCATACCTCCATCTTTAAGGCGGCGTATCACTTCCAGGCTTCTGTGATATTTGGCCTGTATGCGCACCTTGCGCGTCATACGTTCTACTGTTTCCAGGTTGTGAGACACTACCTCAGGCGCTACTTCTATAATACGCTCCAGGTTCTCCCATTCACCTTTAAAATCCGGTATGAGCGTTTCCAGCGTTGTCTCCGGATTCAATGCACGTACCGCTTTGATCGTATTTGCCCAAATTATAGAACCACCATCCTTCAGTTCGTCACGATCTACAGATGTGATCACCGCATGCTTTACATGCATCAGGTGTATGGCCTCTGCAACACGCTGCGGTTCGTCCCAATCAACGGGCTCGGGGCGGCCGGTAGCCACCGCACAAAAACCGCACGACCGGGTGCATATATTACCCAAAATCATAAAAGTCGCAGTGCCTTCGCCCCAGCACTCGCCCATGTTTGGGCAGTTACCGCTCTCACATATTGTATGTAGCTTGTGTGTATCAACGAGGTTGCGAACATTGCGATAACTCTCACCAATCGGCAATTTCACCCTAAGCCAATCCGGCTTTTTCACCCTTGTTTCCGTACTATTCGCTGTACTACTTATTACCGGTAATTCCTGCATAATAGATGCAAATTACAATCATCACCAACGTTTGCCAAATTGCAAAGACAAATAAGCATTTAAGAAATATGCTTTAGCGTCTTTGTTGGCCATTATTTCGATCGCTTTACTATATACTTCGAAATTCACACCGGTTTCCAGTGCCCAAACACGTGCTTTGTTTGCCGCGAAATCAAAGTGCATCGCAGCTTTCAGATGCACACCGGGTATGATCTTGGTTTCGCCCAGCCCTTTACCAAAACCGGAGCTGCCCAGGATATATCTTTTATCAAGGAAATACTGTTTTGTTGAGTCTGAATAGGTAATATCAGGCTCTGTTGTTGGCGCAGAAACGCTCAAATAATATGGCTTTAACAACCCCAGCGATAAACCACCTACATAAACAAAATGCATTGATATAGCACCCGGCTCGGGTTTGCCAGCTAACATTTTACGCCCACCATAGCCAATTTTGAAGGTGTAGAAATTATTTATTTTGCCATATATGAATGGTTTAGGCTTTTCATTATTATAGCTGGCGGATGTATTAGACCTTTTAATTTCGGCAGGTACCTTTTTTTCATCCAGTTCTACTTGCAGCAATTTCACATCATAGAAAAAATCGCGATACCGGTCTTCGCTTTTTACCCAGCCCTTATCTACAAATATGCCCCAGCCATCTGTATTTAGCCTCAGGCCAAAGCTTAATTCCGTATGGAGCGGTTTAGGTTTTTTAAGTACAACATGCTTAACGGGCTGCTTTACAGGTACGCTTCTCAACGAATTACTGTCATTTTTCGTTTGCGCCCGGGCAGTAGTGCCCAGTAACAAAACGGCAAGACATATGTGTGTAAATACCTTCATATAGGTAGATGTATAAATGATACATCGTAAATTTAACAAAAATTCAAATTAAGTGTTAGCCAGGGTAATTTATAAAGGAGGCCTTCGTACAGAAGCCACACATTTGCGTTCAGGAACTACTATAGAAACTGATGCGCCGGTAGATAATCAAGGTAAGGGTGAGCGTTTTTCGCCAACCGACCTTGTTTCTGTAGCACTAGCTACATGTATTGTTACCACGATAGGTATTGCGTCAGATACCCGTGATATAGACATTACAGGCACCGAATGTGAAGTGGAAAAGATCATGGATTCTAATCCGCGGAAAATAGGCGAGATCAGGATCAAACTGACATTCCCTAAAGACAAACAGTATACAGACAGGGAGAAGATGTTGCTGGAAAATGTGGCTAATACCTGTCCCGTAGCACGTAGCCTGCATCCCGACCTGAAGCAGACATTAACTTTCGTTTGGCCTTAATTTGAGCAAACTAAGCCCGATGGCACAATCAAGACATCGTTTTTTTGAGCAGTAGTTGTTATACAGCTGTATCAAAGCTTGTGATTGGGCTGCATTTGCAGGCTTCCATGCAACATCCTGCCAAAGATCTATAATATTATTGCGCTCCGCATTTACTACTTCGAGTAAGCGGAGTGCTTTCTCCTGCAAAGCATCATCTCCCGTGGATGACGCGTATAGGAACTGTGTTGGCGCTATAGTATTAATAATAATGTTTTGAATAGATGCTTTTCCAAGATGTTTTTTGGAAAATGTCTCTGATAGTTCATCAAAACGATAGTGATCATCCCAATATTCATTTGCAGTCACATCCAGCAAGGGCAGAATGTCCTTTACTTCATGCTTCTCTATTATTTGAGAAAACAAGTGAAATGACTGGTGTATTAAAGCGGCAAACTGGGCAATTCGTATGGTGGGGAAATTAGCAGGGCGCATCCTCAGAAATTTCCAAAGATGTGCAGGCATAGGCTCTAACTTATACTTCTGACGCAGATAGTTATATTCCTGCTTTAGCTTATTAGGATAATCATCCTTAAATTCTTCATTCAGCATCCCGGCCTGCCCAAAAAGGATAGCCTCTACCTGTAATAAGCTGCCGCCTTTGGTAAATACATTTAGTGGAATGGACAAAGCCAGTTGCAGGAACGGATCTGCATTCACCTTAAACCCAAAATTTGCAGCCATACGCCAATAAAGAAGATTGCGCCAGTCGCCGGCAGACTTCTCCAGCAACTCTTTCCAGCTAAGGTGCTTTTCTTCCCATCGCTCTGCCAGCAGCCTTGTTAACCAGCTTTCTTTAATAATATCCTTCACAGCACTAAGTTGCCCCGAACAAGCAATTGGTTTCACATCCTGCATCATGGTCTCATATCTACCCAGTAATGCAGGTGCGATATAAGGGGCAATAGTTAGAACAGGAACATTCTCAAGCGCAGTAGCTGCATCATCCTTATATACCACGTGCAAGACAATATTTTTGTATGCATCATCATGCTGATGTCCATGTTTATCCCAATCGCTACTGTTGATATGTAATTCGATATTGCCGGCAAGTATCGTATCCCCTACTTTAATACGGCCCTGCAAAAAATCCGGACCGGAATTAGTATTATAAATGCCGGGATGAATGATGGTTAGTTGCTCTCCATCATTAGTAACAAGTCCTGTGGGATTGTATAGGCTGTATTGCCAGATAAACTGCAATAATCTTTCCTGCATGGCATTGGTTTATGCCGGTTAAATTACAAATAAGCAGCCATTTGCATTTGATAATCTGCCGCAGCTACGCCGGCACGCTCCGCGAAATCAGTTCCCGAGCTTACATAGATAACACCGCGGGAAACATTAATAAGGATACCGCCATCATTATTCACAGCATTTTGGCATACAGTATCTACATCCCCACCCTGTGCGCCAACGCCCGGTACCAGGAAGAAATGGTCCGGCAGCATTTGCCTGATATGCTGTAATTGCTCTTTGCGGGTGGCACCAATTACAAACATGAGATTACCCGTGTTACCCCATGAAGCAACCGTCTTTAATACCTTCTCATACAGAAGCTCCTCGCCACATTGCTGCAATTGAAAATCAGCGCTACCCGCGTTGGAAGTAAGACCTAATACAATAGCCCAGTTGCCATCGTATTGCAGAAAAGGTTGTACACTATCCTTACCCATATAAGGCGCAACGGTGACACTATCAAAAGGATAAGTTTTAAAGAAAGTATTAGCATACTGCTCTGCAGTATTGCCTATATCCCCTCTTTTAGCATCGGCAATAGTGAAGATATCTTTAGGTATATAATCAAGGGTCTTACCCAGGCTGATCCAACCTTTTACGCCCTGCGCTTCATAAAACGCAGTGTTGATCTTATAGGCCACCGTGTAATCTTTGGTAGCATCAATGATCGCCTTATTGAACTCGAACATAGGATCTTCAGAAGAAAAAAGATGCTTCGGTATCTTTTCCAGGTCGGTATCAAGACCTACACACAATACAGATTTTTTCTTCTTTATTTCGGCTACCAGTTGTTCGCGATTCATATTAAACGATTGGGCTGCAAAGTTAATGGCATTATTTATACTTGCCTATCTTATCGTCTATGGCTATATCTTTCACAAAGCTGCGTTGTAGTTTCATATTAATGAGCACAGAATCGGCGCCGGCCTTATTGCAGGCATCCTGTATATCCGTCAACAACTGCATTACCTTGTCATAAGGTCCCTCAACTACGGTTTCGAAGGGACAAACAACATAATGCAAGCCAGATGCCTGTATGCAGGCAATTGCAGCATCTACAACGCTATAAGCCTCTATTTGTGGTAAATGAAGCGGCAATACCTGTATTGCCATATTTACATTATAACTCATAACAGTATTTTAAGGATGCAATATAGGTATCGTTTATGGCGCCTATAGCCAATAGATAATATCTTTTTTGCGGGTATATTAATATCGTAAATTCGCAATTCGCAAATCACATTACATATGAGATATTTATCATTAATCGCACTCACATTTGCATTAAACGCAAACATTTTTGCCCAGGACCTGAAACTACCGGCTCTGAGCCCGACAGCCAAGATCAGCCAGGAATTTTCTACTTCCAGCATCGACATCAACTACAGCCGCCCATCTATGCGTGGCCGTAAAGTATTTGGCGACCTGGTGCCTTATGGCGAAGTATGGCGTACGGGTGCTAATTCAGCAACCAAGATCAAATTTGGTGAAGATGTAACCATCGGCGGACAGGATGTAAAAGCCGGTGAATATGCGCTATACACTATACCCGGCAAAAGTGAATGGACAGTAATACTGAACAAAGGTACCGGTAACTGGGGTGCTGCAGGGTATGAAACATCATCAGATGTAGCCCGCTTTAAAGTAACACCTAAAATGTCTGATAACAACGTACAGACATTTACCATCAGTATAGGCAATATCACTTACAATTCTTGCAAACTTGACCTTGCATGGGAAAAAACCAAGCTTGTAATTCCAATTAAGGCGAACAACGAACAGCGCCTTGATGCCGCTATTGACAAAGCCATCAACAACCCGAACATTCCTTACTTCCAGGCTGCAAACTACTATTTTGAAACCAATCAAAACCTGGATAAAGCATATAGTTATGTAAACAAAGCACTGGAATCAAACCCAAAAGCTTTCTATATGTGGAACCTGAAAGCACGCATCGCTCAAAAATTGGGCAAGAAGGAAGAAGGTATCGCAGCAGCAGAAAAATCAATGGAAACTGCTAAAGGATCTGCTTTCGAATCAGAATACATCCACAAAGGCAATAAGCTGATCTCGGAAATGAAAAAATCATAACCATATATTCTGTCGATAATTCAATAATTTTATTTACCCGCAACTTACCCGTTGCGGGTTTATTTTTGAGCACTATATGAAAAAGCTATTTTCCTCATTAACAGCCATCGCGCTGTACAGCACTTCATTGGCACAACAGGTTCGCCCGGCAACCTCAGCACAGATACATCACGAGATAGCACAACTGAATAATCTTGTAAACGTACTATACCTGGCTGCGCACCCGGATGACGAGAATACACGCCTGCTGGCATGGCTGGTAAATGACCAGAACATACGCACGGCTTACCTGTCCCTTACACGTGGGGATGGCGGTCAAAATATACTGGGCAATGAGCAAGGCGCTGCACTCGGCTATATTCGCACCCACGAGCTGATGGAAGCACGCAAGTTGGATGGTGCAGGACAATATTTTTCGAGAGCCATAGATTTCGGTTTCTCCAAGAATTATGAAGAAACATTTAAGCATTGGAATAAAGAATTACTGACCGGAGATGTGGTATGGATATACCGCAAATATCGCCCGGATGTAGTTATATGTCGCTTCCCGCCCAACTCAATGGCGGGACATGGCCAACACGCTGCTTCCGCAATATTGGCGCAAGAGGCATTTAAGGTAAGCGGAGATAAAACCAAGTATCCGAAGCAGCTACAATATTATAAAGCATGGCAACCGAAGCGTATACTGTTCAATTCTTTTCGCTTTGGCAGTGCCAATACTACATCAGAAGACCAGTTTAAATTGCCTGTAGGCCAATACAGCCCTGCGCTGGGTATGGGTTATGGCGAGCTGGCAGGCATCAGCCGCAGCATACACCGCAGCCAGGGTGCAGGGACGCCCAGTGTACCGGGGGTACAAACAGAATATTTCAAACTCGTAGACGGAGATTCGATTTCTACATCGTTGTTCGATGGTATAGACATTACCTGGAACCGCGTACACAGGCCGGAAATCGGCGAAGAGATCAGCGACATATTGACTACTTATGACTTCAATCATCCGGAAGCATCATTACCAGCACTACTCCATCTTAGAAAACAAATACAAACCGTAAAAAATAGCTACTGGCGCACACAGAAGTTACAGGAGCTGGATCAGATCATCCTGCACTGCAGCGGGTTGATGGCAGAGGCTTATGCATCGCAGGCAGAGGCTACAAGAGGGGAGCAAATACCATTTACATTAAAACTGATCAGCCGTGCAAATACAAGGGTAACGGTTAAGGCGATCAACTGGCCTGGCGCGGACACAACGCTGAATGCAAGGTTGGGACAAGATAGCCTGGTATCGTTTACTCATACGGTGACCATACCTGACACTGCCATGATCACAGAACCATACTGGCTTGCTAAAACCAGTGAAGACAATGCACACTTTATTATTCCAAAAGATACTTTGCTCGGATATCCTGAAACGCCCAATACACTCAATGCGATTGTAACGTTAGACATCTACGGAACAGATCTGAATGTGCCCGTGCCATTATCTTATAAGAAACTCGATCCAACACATGGCGATGTGATAGAACAACTGCGCATTGTGCCCGACGCGTCAGTCGACTTTACTACAAGCTTACTTGCTACGAAACCGGATGGCAGTGTAGAAGCATCTGTACTCATACACCCTAACAAAGACATCAGTAACGGAAGCCTGGTTATCTATAGCCTCCTCATGAGCCATGAATTCAAAGGATTGAATCTCAAAAAAGGAATCGACACAACAGTCACAACAAAATTCACAGCTGCCGAACTGAATTCTGTAAGCAAAGTTGATCTATACCTGCTTACCAATCTCATGGTAGGCGACCATATCTATCCTCGCACACAACACATCATTCGCTATGAGCATATACCTACGTTGCAATATTTCACACCGGCATATGCGAAAGTGCTGAGGAGCAACTGGAAAGTAACAGCAAAGAAAATAGGTTATATACCGGGCGCCGGCGACAAAGTTGCTGACATACTAAAACTAACAGGCATACAAGTAGATGTACTGAAACCTGAAGACATACGTGAAGAAAAGCTCAGGCAATATGATGCGATATTAACCGGTGTGAGGCTGGTGAACATAGAAAAGAATATGCCTAACTGGATGCGTGTACTAAACCGTTACGTGCAAAATGGTGGCACCCTTGTAATGCAATACAATACTTTGCAGGATCTTGCTACAACACAGATGGGACCTTATGGGTTTACCCTGTCAACACAACGCGTAACCGAAGAAGATGCACCGGTAACATTCCTTGACCCTAAAAGCAAAGTACTTAACTACCCTAACAAGATAACAGAAGATGATTTTAAGGGCTGGGTACAGGAACGTGGACTCTATTTTGCTTCGAAATGGGATCCTAAATATCAACCTTTATTCCGTATGAACGATACCGGTGAATCTCCATTAGATGGCTGCACGCTGTATACTAAATACGGCAAAGGCAATTATATATATACAACGCTATCTTTCTTCAGGCAATTGCCTGCTGGTAACAAAGGAGCTATACGTTTAATGCTGAATATGCTATCAACAGGCAAGTAAAGTCAAGTGTCTTTGATGAAACTGAACGCCTGGTATATCACCGTGATTGCTGTGCTGGTAGCACAGATAATTCTTTATTACCTGTTTACACAGCACTGGCAATGAGCACCATCGACTGGATCATATTATTAGGCACTCTTGCCACTGTGATCATTTACGGCATGTACAAAAGCCGTGGGCAGCATGGTAATAATACTTATTTGCTGGCCGGTAAAAATATGCCCTGGTATATTGTGTTATTAGGGATTATGGCTACACAAGCCAGTGCCATTACATTTCTATCTGCACCGGGGCAGGCGTATACGGATGGTATGCGCTTTGTTCAGTATTACTTCGGACTGCCCATAGCGATGGTGGTCATCAGCATAACATTCATACCCATCTTCAGGAAGATGAATGTGTACACTGCTTACGAATACCTGGAGAGCAGGTTTGACAGAAAGACGAGAATACTAACCAGCATCTTGTTTTTATTATCCCGCGGCCTATCTACCGGTATCAGTATTTACGCACCATCTATTATTCTATCCTCTATAATGGGATGGAACATTTACGCCACTAACGTAATTATGGGTGGGCTGCTGATCATCTATACCTATGCCGGTGGTGCAAAAGCAATAGCACATACTCAGAAGCTTCAGTTCCTTATCATTTTAGCCAGCATGGCGATTGCAGGATATCTTGTTGTGGCTGATCTGCCGCAGGGTGTAGGCATGAGCGATGCATTATACATAGCAGGTAAATCGGGAAAGCTTAATGTGATCACCACAGGATTTAACTGGAAGGATAAGTATAATATATGGAGTGGCATTATTGGTGGATTTTTCCTTGCGCTCTCCTATTTCGGAACGGATCAAAGCCAGGTGGGGCGCTATATCTCAGGAAAAGACCTGCAGGAGAGCAGGATGGGTTTATTGATAAATGGCCTTGTAAAAGTGCCTATGCAATTCCTGATATTATTGATAGGTGCATTATTGTTTGCTTTCTATAGTTTTCAACCAGCTCCATTATACTTTAATGAAGGGGCCTACAACGAATATAAAAGCAAAAACAATGAAGCAGTCCGTAAACTAGAATTAAAACATACCGCACTTCAAAATCAATATACCTTCCAGGCACAAACTATAGCACAGTATAGAAAAACAGGCGACCATATTGTTCCTGCTAACTTATTAACAGCGTTTATTGCAACACAAAAAGAAATAAGCTCATTACATGATACTATCAGGACAAGAATTGTACAGGATCAATACACTACAGATACAAATGATACCAACTATATTTTCCTGTATTTTGTAAAACACACATTGCCTAAAGGATTGGTGGGCCTTCTTTTTGCAGTCATCTTTCTCGCATCATGGGGCTCCATATCAGCGGCCATCAATTCGCTTGCTTCCTCGTCATTGGTAGATATACACCTCCTAAACAAGCCGGCAATAGGTGAAACTAAGCAATTAATGCTTGGCCGTCTGCATACATTAGGCTGGGGGATATTTTGTATCGCCATAGCTATGTTTGCTACTCGTATGGGCTCCCTGATAGAAGCAGTAAATGTTCTCGGATCTTTATTTTATGGTACGATACTAGGAATATTTCTGACAGCTTTTTATTTAAAACGCGCAACAGGGACCATGGTCTTCGCGGCAGCTATCGTTACAGAAGCTCTTGTTGTTGGTATATACAACATTGATGTTATCTCTTTTCTCTGGCTAAATGTGATAGGTGCGTTATCTGTTCCGTTACTTTGCCTTGCAGGTTCTATATTTGCAGGCAAAGAAACGCCAGTTAATGAATAAGCCATTTACTTACGAACAAGCCGAAGAGATATGTGAAGATTTTGAGGACCTGGTAGATACAGAATTAGCAATTGACGGCGTACAACACTATATAGACCACGTCATAATAGTCCCTTTTTCTACAGCGGACCAGGCACTGTTTATGCAATCATACAGAGAGGCCGGTAATATGCTGCCTGCTTTAGATAATTACACGGGAGACCAATATGATGTAATAATCATTGCTTCTAAAATGCAAGACATAAACGATATCACTACAATAGATATCAGGAAATACATCGAGGATAATGGTGTGAGCTATAACTTCCCCCGCTAATTCTTCATTTCTGCATCCTGTTCGATATGGTTCGCGTGCATCTGGTGGAGTACCTCAGGAGCAGTTATATCACCAAAACGAAGGTTGAATTTTTTCTTCCTTTTCCTTTCTATTAGTGCTGTAAAAGGCCATACCAGGAAAAACGTCCACCCAGCAAAATAAGCTCCATAGCCGCCGGAAAATGCTACACCAACAGCCAATAAGCTTATTCCTGCTACTATCATATTAGTGTAAGCATGTGTCTTGGTCTGGAAAGCTTCAACCTCGCTTAGCCTAATATGATCCCTTTGGGCGTATGCATTCATATACATAAGACCAAATAATAAATAAAATGCTCCAAATCCGCCGCAGTACAAACTAAATATGGTTGAAAGCTGTCCGGTATTCTGGAAATGAAATTTTTGCCCGAAGAGTGCACCGAACAGGAACTTTAAAGGGAACATATACACCAAAACCAGGAACAGCAAAAGTCCGTTTAACGCTACCGTTTTTATATCATGCAGGCCATATCTCCTGAAAAAGATATTCTGCCTGTACCAGATAGTAAACATGATTAGGAACGACAAGCCAAAAGGAACAAAGAACTTCAGGTTATCCATCAGTTCTTCGTAATCATGCGGTACCTCAAGGGAAACGATGAGCAACGTAACGGCAAATGCAAATACAGCATCGCTAAACGCCTCTATACGCGTTACTTCCTGCCCTCGCCATATGATATGGTCTTTGTATTTCTTTTTAGCAACTTGCTTACGAAACATGGAACTCAGGTTTGATATTACAAGATAAACAATTCATGTAATATCAGTATGTTCCTAATATTGTATCTCTACAATCTTTGTAGGCTGCAGATTTGCGTTGCGCAGCGATACATTTCGCGCTACATTCTGTGCAAGTTGCTCGAAAATATTCTGCGTGATTGATTCATCATCCAGCACCGCAGGGATGCCCTTATCGCCGCCTTCGCGAATGCTTTGTACTAATGGTATCTCGCCCAGGAATGGCAAGTCAAACTGATCTGCCATTTGCGCAGCTCCACCCTTACCGAATATATAATACTTGTTTTCCGGCAACTCCGCAGGAGTGAAGTAGGCCATATTTTCTACGATGCCGAGTATAGGTACGTTTATTTGCGGTTGCTTGAACATCATAATTGCTTTCTTAGCGTCCGCCGCGGCAACCGCCTGAGGGGTAGATACGATCACAGCGCCCGTAACAGGTACGGCCTGTACCAGCGTAAGATGTACATCTCCTGTGCCCGGTGGGAGATCTATGATTAAATAATCCAGCTCGCCCCAGTACACATCACTGATGAATTGTTTTAAAGCTGAGCTTGCCATTGGGCCACGCCAGATAACAGCCTGCTTTTCATCCACCAATAAACCTATAGACATTGCTTTGATATCGTAACGTTCAATAGGGACGATCATTCCCTTGCCATTAACGTCCATCATCTTAGGGCGCTCATCGCGTATGCCCAACATAATGGGAACGGATGGGCCGTAGATATCAGCATCCAGCAAGCCAACGGATGCACCTTCCTGGGCCAGGCCCAGCGCTAGATTTACAGATACAGTAGATTTACCGACACCACCTTTGCCAGACGCCACCATGATGATGTTCTTTACCCCAGGCAGCACTATATTATCTTTACGATTTGTATTTACATTAGATGTCATCTTCACAGTAACATTTGCATCTGCATCTACATGCTCATGTATCGCTTTGATACAATCTCTTTCTATCAATTCTTTCAGGGGACAGGCAGGAGTAGTTAACACTACTGTGAAACTGATATTCTTGCCATCAATTTCTACATCCTGTACCATATTGAGGGTTACAAGGTCTTTGCCCAGATCGGGTTCCTGCACTGTTCCTAAAGCCTTCAAAACCTGCTCTTTACTTATCATACTAAACCTTTGTTAAAGTGATTTTTCCGTGATGCAAAAGTACGCCACAGAAGCTTTCTTTGTACAATTAATTCATCAATAGGCGTATCAATAACGACATAGGTATATTCGTCGTATTAATATATTTATGAAACGTTTAAAAGAACGTAAATTTGGGTACCATGTCGAGAAGGTTAAAACAACTTACCTGCTTATTATGCCTTATGGCTGTGCTCTTGAAAGCTCATGCACAAGATCCTTATGAAAATATCATACAGATCAATGGTGTAACCATGACTGCTGATAGCTTAAGGGCTGTACCCAACGTAGTGGTAGTAGTTAAAGGCAAGAACAGAGGTGTAGAATCCAGCGACATGGGTGTGTTTTCTATAGTTGCTTATAAAGGCGATACTTTACAGTTTTCTCAAATTGGCTTTCGCTCAAAGGATTATGTCATCCCTAAAAATCTCGCCGGTCATTATTTTTCTTTGATACAGTTAATGACCCAGGATACTTTCTATTTGCCTGAGACGATTATACGTCCATTACCTTCGCGTGAGCAATTTGATTATGCCTTCAAACACTGGAGCATACCTGATGATAAATATGAGATCGCACGTAGAAACACGAATGCCTTAATGCTGCGTGCACTGGCATATTCATTACCAAGAGATGGAAGGGAGAGCCAGGCAGCATATCAATCGCTACAGGCACAAAGTGCTACGTACTATGGGCAGCAAAAACCGATGAACATATTTAACCCGCTTGCCTGGGCGGAATTTTTCGATGCCTGGAAGCGGGGTGATTTCCGAAATAAGAATAAGTTCAATACCAATAGCCAGTAAAAACAGTTTAAAGGATAGCAATTATTTTGCTATCGAAGGGCATTCAGGAAAGAAGAGCACTCTAGTTGTACTATCGCCAAAAGATAAATAATCGGCTACAGCCAGATCGTCTTTGTATCTTTCATAACAAGTATTGCAAGCTTCGCGTATAAAGTTAATCTTACGGACGAGCAGTATTTGGGTACGATCATTTTCAATTGTATAGTATGGATATGCCGAAAAACTTGTGTGACGAAGCAACTTATCCATTTGATCGTAATCTCTGCGCAATGAAACAATCATGATAGAAATTCCCAACCTTGAGATGCTGTCTAGCTTATGCAGATCTGGCGAAGTTCCACGACATATAGGATTCCAAAAGTACAGGTAATATTTGCCTTTGATATTTATAATAGATCGGATATCAGAACCGGTTATAGGCTCAATAATTCTTCTATTATCTCTATGGGCAATTTTATTTTCAAAATCAGATAAGTTGAAGGGACGTACAATGAACTTACTGGTGTCATATTGTTGAGCAACTATATGATCTTTTGCCGGGAAAAGTTGCCTGTGCTTTCTGCCATTGCTTAAATTAAAAGTATGGCAACTGGCACAAGCCAAAATGGAACAGAGGAATAATAAATACTTCATCGAATAGGATCGTTTGGAGTTTAAATCTACTCTAAAATAACAGCCAGAATGTTACGGAAAATATAATCTGGTCAGAGGATCAGCCACTTCTAAGCACAAAAAAGCCGTTGTCTTATGGACAACGGCTTTGATAATAAATATGGCAGCTACCTACTCTCCCGCATTGTGGTGCAGTACCATCGGCCATGAGGGGCTTAACTTCTCTGT
>MKUO01000026.1 GCA_001897855.1 Bacteroidetes bacterium 43-93 | reverse complement strand
TTTTTATTTAAAGTTCGCACAACAGCTTTAAATCCGCTAAAAAGTGGTTCGAGTTTTGTACCACAGGGTTCACTTCACAAAAGCCTCGCAGATTGCGAGGCTTTTTTCGTTTATAGAAGAGCTATTTTTGGTTGTGTAATTTTTATAAAAAAGCACACCAATGAATATATCCTCTACGTTTATATATCTGACCATACTATTGTTTTTGAATTCCTCTTGTGTTAGTATGGAATCGTCTAATGCTGAATTAAGAAATTCAACATTCAAATCCACTACGATAAATGACACTTTAAAATTTACTTCCGGAGTTAGAGCAATATTTAAAAGTAGCAAAGGGAATTATTGGTTTGGTAGTCACAATGAAGGTGTCGCTGTTTTTGATGGAAAGAATTTTAGATACTATACTATTAATGATGGTTTGCCGGATAACCAAATCTGTTCTATTCAAGAAGATGTTAATGGGTGTATTTGGATAGGAACTGCAAATGGTGTTTGTAGTTTTGATGGAACAAAAATCACAAATCATTCTCAAGCATTAAATGTTAATACGCACAACGAATGGAAAAAAACCGACAATAATCTTTGGTTTAATGCAGGAATCCATAATGGTGTATATAGGTACGATGGTCAAAGCTTAAGCTACCTGGCATTTCCTCCTCAACAAATCGCCAACCCTGATAATGTATACAATGTTACAGGTATTGCAGAAGGAAAAAACAATATGCTATGGATAGGTACCTATGCTGGTGTTATCGGATATAACGGTAGTGAGTTTTCGACAGTAAATGATAAAACACTAGGGCTTACGAAAGAAACGGGCTTGTTACATATTAGAAGCGTTTTTGAAGACTCAAAAGGTAAGCTATGGATAGGCAATAATGGAATTGGTGTGCTGTTAAAAAAAGGGGACAGCGTAATTAATTTTTCAGAAAAAATGAACTTAATTCACCCGGCAAACGCCAAGACAGGAGATAAGTCTCCCGCAGGTACGCTTGAACATGTTTTTGCAATACAGGAAGATAATAGTGGGAATATTTGGTTTGGAGACAGAGACACAGGTGTTTGGAAATTTGATGGAGAGACAATGACCAATTATAAAGTGGATGTACATCTGTCGTCGCAAATGACATGGTGTATTTATAAGGATGACGAGAACTTACTCTTTGGTATGGCAAATGGAGGAGTGTATAAGTTTAATGGAAAATCATTCGACAAAATGTTTTAATGACAAAAAAGTATGAATATTATTCTTTTAGTACTCGTGTCTAGCATAGAGGTCACAAAAGCCTCGCAGATTGCGAGGCTTTCTATTCACAATACTCCTTCGTCCGATAAATGATTAAATTACCGGTGGATTCTCAAAAAATATTATATCAAAAAAACTTTCCAATAATATCTAGCATGGACAATATTATGAACGCAATAGTATTTGAACAGGCTGGAACGCCGGCTGATGCGTTGAAAATTACAGAAGTGACCCTACCAGAACCACGCGAAGGAGAGGTAAGGGTCAAGATGCTCGCTAGCCCTATCAATCCTGCTGACCTGCTCTTTATCAATGGCATGTACCGCATCAAGCCACAGTTTCCACAAGTGGCGGGGCTAGAAGGCGTAGGTATCATTGATAAAACGCAAGATAATTCTCATTACAGTAAAAACACCCTGGTTGCCTTCAGGCATAAAGGATTATGGGCAGAATATGCAATTATACCTGAGGATAAGCTAATACCCCTGCCAGATAATTTCCCGGTAGAGAAGGGGAGCCAGTTTTCCTTAAATCCTATCACAGCATATGCACTTTTAGAAGATGCAGCCCTTAGGCCTGGCGATTGGCTTTTAGTAAACGCCGGAAATTCAGCTGTATCAAAAATAATCATACAACTAGCAAGTTTAAGGAAAATAAAAACTATAGTCATTACGCGCAATGAAAAAGAGGCAGAGGGTCTTACATCTGTTGGTGCGACAAGGGTATTAACATCCCAATCTGGTAACGTAGCTGAAAAAGTGTTAGAAATAACGGAACGTAACGGTGTAGCTTGTGTGCTCGATGCAGTAGGAGACGACTTACTTTCAGAACTACTCACCGTTATGGCTTCATTTGGAAAGGTCATCTCATATGGATTACTCGGCAAGGGCAATGTCACTTACCATAACTCAACGGTAATATTTAAAAACTTGACTATCGCTGGCTTTGGTATCGATGCCTGGCTGACTAAAAAAGGCGACGATGTACAACGTATATATGATGAGTTGATAACGACGATTGCCAACCCTGAATTTCAAATGCCTGTAGCAGCAATTTTTCCATTAACAGACATTTACGAAGCATTCAAATTTCTGAAGAACAATGCTAATACAGGCAAGGTATTGATCTCTATGAATAGCAGGTAAATAAAAAAAGCAGGGGTGATTTTCGAATGAGTGCTATTGATATAGATCCGGCGTTACAGAAAACTGGTAAACAAATACTCCGTTCTTATCATTATAACTATAAATGATCGTTGTCTTATGATCACGATAAATTTTCAACTTGGGCTCCGTTCTCACCTTGTCGAGAATCATAGGCTCCATATATTTCTTTACGGTATCCAGTTTTACCTCTGCCTTTGTAAGATCAAATAATGTATAATTGTATTTAAGTGAATTATTAGGTAAAGCAAGTACACTATCGAGGCGACTGTAGTCATCGACCTTAATAGGACAGGTCTTATTTATTTGAGCAGCTGCTTCTGTCATTACTTTTTTGAATGAAGGAGGTCTAAAAAAAATCTGCTGAACACCCCAGTAAGAAAGATAGAAGGCAAAGACTCCAGCCATAGCTCCAATTATCTTTTTTTTATTATCTTGCTTCGAAGCATTTACCTGTTGCGGCTTTTCTTCAATATTTTCATCTTTAAATTTCGGTAGTTCGTACCCACATCCCTGGCAATATTTAAAATTTGCAGTGTTCTCGAACCCGCAATTTATGCATGTTACTTTATCCATAGTGTTTGGTCTATATTTTTTCGGTTTAAATTTAGTGGTTTATCTGATATTCACCAGATAAAAATGGAGCCTCACAATCTGCGAGGCTCCATTCTACCATTACCACCAACAAAATCTATTGTACCAATAATTTAGAAGTGTAGACACGCTGCTGACTATCAGTGATCTTCAATAAATATAAACCAGCGCCTGCATCTGGTCTGCCTATGATCAAATTATCCTGGTTATTATCTTTTCGTTCGAGCACCACCCTACCCGTCATATCATACAGTATAACGTTATAAGGGTAGCTAACATTATTATTTACTTTTAACAATGCTTGCCCCGTGAACGGATTTGGTATTACTTGTAAGGTGCCTGCTTCATGAATACCTGCAACATCTGTGCCTGATACCAGCATTTTTACATCATCTACATCCACTTCAAAAGGGTCGCCTCCTAAGGCTGCAACCTCTATCCATACATACTGCCAGGCCTGTTTGGGCGTGAATGTTATTGTATCTCTTTTCCATGCGGTATTACTGATTGGTGGCGTCGTTCCGGCAACAGAATCTGCGTTTGTACTATCACTGGTGTAACCAAAACGTAAACCACCATTGACAGAAGACATACTTGCAGGTATTTTGTAACTCAGACTAAAGGAATAAGATTTGCCTGTAGTAAGCGGCTTATCAAGTTTGAACACGATAATATTTCCATCAGATGGTGGCGCATACTTCAGCATACCAAAATAGGAACCGGAAACCGGGCTTCCTGCGCTACACGTGCTATTGGCAATCTGCATTGTAGTTGCAGTGCCTGCGGACCAATTATTACCCATGTTATGGTTATAAACTTTTACATCCATGTCCTTGCATGGTGCAATTGCCGTTACCGGTTCAAAGCCGCCGTTTATAAATTGCTGTGCAAACAGGTTCGTCGTTGCAAACAAATAAGAGCATAATAAGGGTATAACTATTTTAACATTCATAAAATAAGTTGATTTTGAAATAATGAAGTTTACCCGGCAGTTAACACGGGCTGTTTAAGATATGTCGCGACACAATTAAGGACGTAGGAATGGTACCGGATGTTAGACTCAGTACGATATTCAAGCCAGTGAAAGAACCGCAATTATCATTTTTAATAATCCGCAGCCTAATAAAAATCAGATTCTATTAATCTATAGCAACAAATAAAAATAAATGGCTACTAACTGACCGGAATCATCTTACCTATTGACAAAAATCAAAGTCTCGCGACACTAAGCATCTTATCTTGAAATCAAATTAACTTAACATGAAAACCACAGCAAAAAACCAAGCAAAAGAGATAGCCTGGCAAGGCAAAACTTTCATGACAAGCAGGAGCATACAGCCTTTTGACAAGCTCACTGCATTCTTCGCAGAAAAGTATGGCGCTTTGTATGCAGCAATTGGCAAAGCGGGGATACAGGCTAATGAACCACCGTGCGCCATATATTATTCGATAGACGAAAAAGAAATGGTCACCGATCTTGCTGCGGCAGTTCCTGTGCCGGATACCTGCCCGGATATAGAAGGGTTCACTAAGACAACAATACCTGCCTGCAAAGCACTTACCATTACGCATTACGGCTCGTACGACAGTATGACCGAAACTTACTCATTGCTGGATAAATACCTTACAGAACACAATCTTAAACGGACTTGGGCGCTAGAACAATATCTTTCTGATCCACAGCTTGAAAAAGACCCTGCTAATTGGAAAACTAATATTTATTTCGGCCTGGAGTAATATCGAAACGTAGCGCGTTAATATCAGTACTCAATTTCAATATTATACTTATCCAATAAGCCAACAATCCCTACCAGGGAAAATTTTGCTTTTCCTATCCGGTTGTTTTCAGGATCAATGGAATAACCTGTTGCAGTACGCAAATCAGCTCCTTCCAAATTGGTAGTATCAAATGTCGCTCCACTCAGGTCACAGCTATCAAAAACCGCACCACTTACATCAGCTTCCGTAAAGTCTGTTTCAAGAAATCTCGCGTTCGCAAATTGTGCATTCTTAAGTTTTACCTTATAGAAAGAACTGTTATCCATCACGCAATTCCGGATCTCTATAGAAAAGCCAAACGGGTTACAATCCCCCCATTGGAGACCAAGCATCTTACACCCCGAAAACGATACGTTTCGAAAGGCTGTGTTCTTCGTCCTGGCGAGGCTAAAATTGCAATCTTTAAATTCACAATCCTGGAAAACAGAATTAGAAAGGTCGGCTCGCGACAAATCGCAATTCACAAAACTGCAGCTTTCGTATTCCGCTCTTTCAAAAGGTTTCTCAGGAGAACCTATACCGGCCAAGGTTTGAGAAATCACGTACTCTAGATCCATAACGGCAATTTACAATCAGTTGCTCGCAAAAATAGGGGACACTGTGCCGCATTAACAGTTTTATAAGTATATTTTGGTTATAATTGTTGTTTGCATTTTTACTAATCATACAATATGTCACATATAAAGCGGATATCTTTTCTTGCATTTGTCATTTTCATGGTAACTGTAACTGTAGTAAAAGCCCAGGAAACTAAGAATAATCTTACCTGGTATAATGATATCAACCAGGTTTACGAATTATCTCAAAAAACAAAAAAACCCATTTTCGCTTTCTTTACCGGCAGCGATTGGTGTGGTTGGTGTCATAAACTGGAACGCGCCGTTTTTGATAAACCGGGCTTCCAGGACTGGGCGCGAAAGAATGTAATATTGCTGGAATTGGATTTTCCACGCAATAAGCAACAGCCTCAAAAATTAGTGGAACAAAACCAGGGATTGCAACAATTCTTCCAGGTGCAGGGCTACCCTACCGTTTGGATATTTTTCATGAATAAAGACAAAACCTCCGGTAAGTTTGCAATATCTGCTTTAGGATCACTAGGTTATCCGCAGGGCCAGCCCGGCAATGAGGAAGCGGATTTCCTAGCCACTGCTACTAAGATCATGAACAACAAGAAGTAACAATAATATTCTTCAATAAGTTGGCCTGCTACTCGTAGCAGGCTTTTTTATTGTTTAGCGACGGCATGATGTTTTAAGCTTTTAAAACACTAAAATTAGTGTGATGGAACAGAAATCAAATGAAGAACTAAAAAAGAACAATGCTGGCGATACACCTCAAAACGAAGAATCGCAGCAGGAAAATAATAAACAAACTACCAGCGCCGCAGCCATTGATGCAATTATTACAAGCCCAACGGAAGCAGTCCGGTCACGCATGTCAGGCGGCAACCTGGGAAGCACCGGTACCAATGTATCTTACGAAGGTGAAACGGCAGAAGGTGGAGCCGGTTCTGCCGGAACCGGATATAATGATGATCAAACAGGTTCCGGCATTAGCACATCAAGTCATGATGCTGCTGAAGACGCAGCGTTGAGCCGTAAAGCTCCCGGAAAACAAGAAGACGAAACTTTAGGTAACCCTTAAAATAGTGTGTTATGAACCAGAAGAAGCAAGATAAAAAAACAACCGAACTCGAAGGAAGCCAGGGAAGGGCCGATTATCATACGGGTAGTACAACGCAAGGTGGCTCTGACTATGGACAAGGTTCACTCCAGCTATCGGGCAACAGTTATCAACAAGGTTCCGAAAAAAATGACGGAGCCAATTACAATAATGAGCGTGGTAAGCTTTCTGAAGAGCATGATGACGAGCCGGGCGAAAGTGCAGAACCAAGAGAATAAAAGCATTTAAAGGCAGAATAATATATTAGTATTTTATGGCTATTGCTAGTTGTTTATCTTAGCAATAGCCATTTTTATGCCACACAAATACAATCTTGACTGGTGGGGCCCACCACGTAATTTTTCTGACCGGAAGAACACCCGGAAGATCAGCTGGCTCGAGCTGTTTTATGACCTTGTATATGTAGCGGCTGTGGGCCAGCTAACACACTGCTTTGCAGAGCATCCATCCTGGGAAAATGCAGGTAAGCTGTTCTTATTCTTTTCGTTGATTTTCTGGTCGTGGGTAAACGGTAGCCAGTACTATGATCTGCATGGCAGTGATAGCATTCGTACACGTTTACAAACCTTTTGGCAGATACTTTGCGTTGCGGCGATAGCCATAACGCTGCAAGATGCCTTTGAAGGAAATTTAAGGGGTCTTACCATGGCTTTCTCTATGCTGGAGATCGTAATCACCTACTTGTGGTGGAGCGTTGGGCTATATGATCGATCGCATCGCGTATTCAACAAGTTCTATACCGTCAACTATCTGCTTGCTTTCGGTCTGATGATTTTCTCATTGGCTTTAAGTTACCAACAAGCAATAGCAATATGGATAATTGTGTTGGTATTGAATATCACTCCACCATTAACAGGCGCGCGAACTGTTGTAAATGTCTTAAAATCACGTGGACAGGTATTTTCGGCATCAGAAGCAATAGTAGAGCGGTTTGGCCTCTTTACAATCATAGTGCTGGCAGAAAGTATCCTCGCTACTGTAAACGCCGTTGCAGAAGTAAAAGACAAACACCCTGCAGTTTGGGCCGGCTTTATTCTTACTATTCTCATCAGCTTTTTGCTATGGAGCCTATATTTTGACATGACGAGCGAGCAGGATACAAAAAAAGGGTACTCCTATCTTCAGTATCTTATTTTTCTGCACTTTCCTTTGCTGGCAAGCTATTGCATTGCGGGCGCATCCATTAAATCTATTCTTGCAAACACTGATGTCTTACTGTCGATGGATCTGCAATGGATATTCTGCATTTCGATTGCAATAATATTATTGTCGATCGTAGCACTCACTTATGTAATGGAGGAAAATGCCGAAGATAGGGTGTACATAGGGCCCGTATCCAGGTTGTTACTTTTAATCAGTGCACTTGTTCTTTCCATTCCCATATTCGGCCAATATCTAACCAATATCTCCTTTTTATGCATTATCTGCATATTGTTATTCGTACCGGTGTTCATTGGCATACGCAGATGGGTTAGTTATAAATATGGCAATAAATAAGAAGAGCTGTTAAATAACAGCTCTTCTTATTTATATTTCATTATAGGTTATAACGGCTTTTCTTCTGTGGCCTCTTGTGCCAGTTTAGCGTCATCCGGCGCAGTTTCCAGATCTTTGTCCAGCGTATAAAGCGCATCGGCTTTAGCGCCTTCACCACCTGCAATTTTTATTTTATCTAAAAGGTTCAAAGCGAGCGTTTCTTCTTCTACCTGCTCTTTTACAAACCATTGCATAAAGTTCCAGGTTGCCCAATCTTTTTCTTCCATGCTAAGGTTCACGATACGATAGATTGCCTCTGTATTGCCTACCTCTTGTTCAAATACCTTTTCAAAACAATTTTGCACAGAATTGGGGGTATTTCCCGGTGCCGGTATTGCTTCTACTGTTACCTTTCCACCGCGCTCTAATATATATTCCAGTATTTTCATCATATGGTTGCGCTCTTCATGCGCATGACGAAAAAGAAAATTAGCAATTCCTCCATACCCTTCGCCATCAGCCCAGGCAGCATAAGACAAATAGATTTGCGCGGCATGTGCCTCCTTTGTCATTTGGTCATTGAGGACTTTTTCCATCTTAGATGATAACCTGTTCGTATTCATAACCGATGTTTGTGTGTGTGTGTGTGTGAAATACACGCTCTACAATATCATGCCGCCAACTGATAGATTGCTTTAAAATCACACCAGGCTTTTGTTATTTATCTACAAACTTCAGGTTATTCTCGTTATAGCGGCTACCGGTATCAGGGTATCGCTTCAAAAGCGCTTCTATAGACACCAACGTTCCTTCCGTAAGTATTATATCAACACTTCCCGCATTTTCTTCCAGGTATTTCCGTTTCTTGGTGCCTGGGATGGGAATAATATTATCTGCCTGCTTCAATACCCATGCCAGCGCTAATTGAGCCGGTGTGCATCCTATTTGAGTAGCAATATCCGCAAAGCCTGCAGCAAGACTTTGATTATTTACTGCATGTTCTTGCTGATATCTTGGTAAGGTTTTACGGAAATCGTTATCCGAAAGTTGTTGGAGGTTCAGCGTATTAGTAACTAGCCCTCGTGCGAGGGGACTAAACGGAACAAATGCAATATGCAGTTCTTTGCACAACGGCAATATTTCATGTTCAACATCACGGGTAAGCAAAGAATATTCACTTTGCAGCGCTGAGATAGGATGAACCTCATGCGCCTTGCGAATGCTTTTTGCCGATGCTTCGGATAATCCGAGATATCTTACTTTACCTTCCTTCACAAGATCAGCCATTGCGCCTACCATTTCTTCTACGGGAACATTTGGATCTATACGATGCGCGTAATACAGGTCAATCACGTCTACCTGTAACCGTCTGAGGCTGGCTTCCACAGCTTTTTTCATGTATGCCGGCGATCCGTTAAAACCGGAATATTTACCCTTATCATCATCCGGCACAAAACCAAACTTGGTAGCTATAAATATTTTATCCCTGTTAGGTTTTAGAACCTTTGATATCAGTTCTTCATTTTTACCACTGCCGTAAATATCAGCTGTGTCCCAAAAATTGATCCCCAACTCTATGGAGCGCTCCAGTGTAGCAATGGATTCTTTATCATCGGGAACACCGTATGCATGGCTCATACCCATGCACCCTAACCCAATTGCTGAAAGCTCAATATCGGTATTTGCAAATTTTCTGTACTTCATAATTCTAAATTACCACGGAAGCACCAAAATAACTGCAATTAAGATTGCCTTATATTTAACTTATGGAAAGATATATCGCTATGCTACGTGGCATCAATGTCAGCGGACAGAAGATCATTAAGATGACCGATCTGAAAGCCATGTTCGAAGCACTGAAATTCAAAAATGTAATTACTTATATACAGAGCGGCAATGTATTGTTTGAAACTAAAAAGGCCGAAGAAAGCGTATTAAATAAAAAAATAGAACAGCATCTTTCCAAAGCGTTAGGCTATGATGTTCCTGTATTCCTGCGAACAACGGACGAAATAGCAGCAGTAATCGAAGCACAACCTTTTAAACCTGCACAAATACCGCTTGCCAATCAACCTTATGTAACATTTCTGCATGAAACACCGGGGAAGGATGCAATTAAATTGCTGGAATCTTTCAATGGTGAGACCGATCTTTTCAAAGTGATCAACAGGGAAGTGTATGCAGTGCAATACAAGGACAAAGGGAAACCACTTTTCACAAATATGTTTATTGAAAAGAAGCTGAAGATGGTGGCTACAGGGCGCAATTGGCTTACTGTAAATAAGTTTATGGAATTATAAAACTAAAGCCCCTCTATAGAGGGGCTTTGTATGTTAGTTGATCTTTCTTAACTCAATCCTTCAATTTCGCCATTTATCAGCTTTATCCGGTTAGCCTGCGGATCTTCAGGTAAGCCCGGCATACGCATGATCTCACCCGCTACAGCTACTATAAAACCGGCGCCAGCATTTATTACCAGGTCGCGTATATTGATATTGAAACCTTCAGGCGCATTGATCTTCTTCGGATCATCACTAAACGAATATTGCGTCTTTGCAATACACACCGGCAAATTAGCCCAGCCATGTTTTTCGAAGGACTTCATTTTGGTCATTGCGGCACCATCAAACGTCACAGTGCCTGCTTTATATACGCGCTTTGCTATCTTTTCTATTTTAGTACGGATAGGCTCAGAAAGTTCATAGCAGAAGTTAATGTCTTTAGACGCGTTATTTTCTATTACTTCCACCACTTTTCTTGCAACAGGGGCAGCGCCTTCACCACCTTTTGTAAATCCATTATTTAATGCAAAAGCAACACCTTGTTCTGCACACCAATTCTCCAGGTAATCCAGTTCTTCCTTTTGATCAAAATGATATTGATTGCAGGATATCACTACGCTTTGTCCAAACTCTTTCATGTTGTTTATATGCCTCAACAGATTAGGCAGCCCTGCTTTCAGGGCATCCATATTCGGCAGTTTGATGTCAGCATCCGGTACGCCACCATGTAGTTTCAACGCTTGGGTAGTTGCTACAATAACTGTTGCTTTAGGCCTCAGGCCGGAAAGACGGCATTTAATATCTAAAAATTTCTCGGCACCAAGGTCGCTACCAAATCCTGATTCCGTTACCACATAATCGTTAAGGCTCATGGCCATCTTGGTAGCCAATACAGAGTTGCATCCATGCGCAATGTTGGCAAACGGACCGCCATGTATAAACGCAGGTGTCTGCTCTGTAGTCTGCACGAGGTTAGGCATTATAGCATCCCTCAGCAACACAGTAATTGCTTCTGCAACACCCAGGTCTTTAACTGTAAATGGTTTCTTCTCATAAGTATAGCCCAATACAATACGTTCTATACGGGCCTGCAGATCTTCTATACTTTCAGAAAGACACAACAGCGCCATAATCTCCGATGCCGGTGTAATATCAAAACCAGCCTCCTGTGGTATGCCATTAGCATTACCACCAAGGCCTGTTACTATATTGCGAAGCGAACGATCATTGACATCCAGCACACGACGCCATACGATCCTATCTAATACTTTGTGCGTACCACTATTCTGAAATTGATAGTTATCGAGCAATGCAGCTATCATGTTATTGGCACAGGTAATAGCATGGAAATCTCCCGTAAAATGCAAGTTGATATCTTCCATTGGCAGCACCTGAGAATAACCACCACCCGCGGCTCCGCCCTTCATACCAAAGCATGGGCCAAGGCTTGGTTCGCGCAATGCAACGCATGCTTTCTTCCCAATATGATTCAGACCCAGAGAAAGCGCCACACTGGTAACTGTCTTACCTACGCCAGCTTTTGTGGGTGTTAATGCCGTAACCAATATGAGATTACTATTTTTTATTTTTTCTTCATTGAGATAATTCAAAGGCACTTTAGCCTTTGTCCTGCCATAAGGAATAATATCGTCAGGATTAATGTTTAGGTTTTGTGCAATTTCTGAAATGGGCCTCAGTTTTGCAGCCCTTGAGATCTCGATATCCGAAAGCATGTATCTAAAAATTTAGGCAATGAAGATATTCATTTATATACCAAAATTCAATGCAGCGTTGCTAAATAAGGTTAAATTTAACGCCCTCCAACGGTAAATGATATTACAGAGGGTTTGCCATCTGCTCTGATCTTTAACCGGTACACTCCCGCGGCTAAACCTGTTAGGATAACCTGCTCATCCACTTTATAGTTTACAGGTTGTATATCAAATTTGTATATCTCCCTGCCATCGGTTGCAAAAACAGCTAATTGTATTTTATCATTGGTCAACGAACCGCCTACAATCCGGAAGCTGCCATTATTAGGATTAGGAAACATTACAAACGGAATATCCTTGCTTTCAACAGGATCGCTGACCATTATATTTACAGTGTCCCAACTGCTACAGCCCTGATTGCTGGCCAATACTGTATAGGTGCCGCTCATTGAAGGTATCGCACTATTGATCGTTGCAGCGGCACTATTGGCGTTAAAACTATTAGGTCCCGACCAGTTATAACTGACGCCCTGCTCCACATTTTTTACAAAAAGCTTCAGTATCCCACCTGTAGTTAATGGACTATTACTACCCGCTGCAGGTGTATCAGGAGTTTTGATGATGATCACTGACACACTATCGCTTTTGATACACCCGTTCAGGTTCGCTGCTACATAATACGTTCCGCTTTGGTTGGCTGCAGCATCGCTTATCACCGGTGATGGATCAGTTGAGTTGTAGTTAAGCGGACCGGTCCAGTTATATATCGTCCCGGGCGTAGGTTTGCTTATTACAAACTCTAATTCTTTACCGCTGCACAGTGGGCTGTTCGATGCTGCATCCAGGTTGGCTGGTAAGGGTTTTACCAATACGGCTATGGTATCACTATTACTACAACCGTATTTGGTAGTGGTGGTAACAATATAATTCCCGCTTGCAGTTATTGCCGTATTTGCTCTTATGGTATCCTTGTGTTGCGAATTGAAGCCTGGGCCGGCCCAATTATAACTTAACCCGCCCACAGTATCTGTCGCTGCCAGCTTCAGTGTATCACCCTCGCACAATGGGCTATTACTGCTTGCAGTCGGCATAGGCCGGGGATGCACTACTACCAACTGCCCATAGTTAGGGTCAGACTGGCAACCATCCAGTATTGCTGCAACTCGATATAGCCCTGAGTCCTGCATGGTGATACCAGGTAATACAATTATGCTATCATAATTAATAAAACTATTGTCAGGCTTGAACCATCCAAAAGTAACACTATCGATGGTTGAATGTGCTATTAGTGTCAGTGTATCACCTGTGCACAACAATGTGTCACCCGTTACCAATGGTTCCGGTGGAGCTACAGTGATGTGCACATGCACTGTATCCTTGGAAATACAGCCATGGTTATTGGTTACCAATACATAATCGCCTGAGTCTGCCAGTTTGATGTTATTAACTATATAATGTGCAAATACTCCGTGTGATCTTAAAGGATTTGGGTTGATCCATTCATATATCAGATCGGCAGGTGCTGCCGCTGCATTAGAATCTATTAATGTTAAGTTGAGGTTGGCGCATATAGGCAGCTGTGCTTCTGCAACAGGGCGATGGTAATGTGATATACGGATGGGTACGTTGTAATTATAAAAAGTATCAGCAGGGGCTGAGGACACGATACGCAGTTTATAACCCATCCCCTCGGTTAACCCTACAGGTATGATACAATTAATAACGCCGGCAACTGATGATGTTACGGTACCAATATCTGTAGCGCTGTTAAAACTTGCGGATATATCCGACAACTGTATTTTAAAAATGTTACCGGCGGCAAAGGGCTTCGTCACTTTATAATGAACATCAAGGCTTCCTCCTGCACATAATATAGAATCGACATAGGGATATTTAATAAACACACTGGTATCACCTTCAAACTCCATCAGGTAACCAAGGGTAATACCAGGACTATCTATTGTATAAGATACGAGCCATTGCCCATAATTATAATTTACAAAAGTAGAGGACACGATGCTCCCATCGCCAAAATAACTCCCATACAGCCGTTTGCCATCAAGGTCCATTTCGCCAATAAAGCCGTTATAGACAATCGAGTTTGTAGTATACTGAGGATAGGTATATTGTGATTGGTATGCGTTCGAAGTTGCGATGCCGGTGGTGTAATCGGTCACGCCACCAAAATAAACCCGGTTGTCGGGCCCAAGGGCTAACGATGTTACCTTGCCGGGATAATAACTCCCCCATCTAAGGTGGCCAAGCGAATCTAATTTCCCCATCATCCCACCCCGGGTTCCAAATCCCGATGTATATAGTGCGCCTGTTGTCGATAAACCTGCCCCCGTACTTTCAGAAGCCCCTCCCACAAAAACATTGCCTAACGAATCATTGGTCAACCCAAATACTTCATCCACTCCCCCGCCACCATAGTATGTTCCCCAGCGCCTGGTGCCATCAGGTTCAAACATAGCTACAAAGCCATCATATGCAGCGCCATTGAAGGAAGTTTGGAAAGTGCCTGATGTGGCAATACCGGTTAATGCAAAGGTAGACCCACCAATAAATATTTTATTGCGATTTGATACGCTTATGGCATTAACCACCCCATTGTAATATGTACCCCATGAACGGTAACCACTGGTAGCATTAAAACGGGCCAGGAAACCGATATCAGGTGCGGATTGAAAGCAGCCGGGTGTTGCAATACTATCCATCCCTGTTGTAACACCGCCTATGTATATACTATTGAAATTATCGAATGCTATCGCATTGGCGATCTCCACTTTAACACCGCCAAAATAGGTGGCCCAAACCAGTGAACCATAACCATCAAACTTTGCAATAAACGCATCTAAGTGACTACCTCCGCTATATGTCGCTCCACCGTTTGTTGGCTGAAATGAATTATAGGTACTAATATTGGTAAGGCTTGCTGTTAAGCCGGTAATATATAGGTTGTCATAAAAATCACATGTAGCCGCATGTATCTCGTCTACTTCTTCCCCTCCATAATAAGTAGTCCAGATATCAGATGTACCATAGGGGTTGTATTTTGATATAACACAATCGCTGCTGCCACCTCCGTAATGCGACTGGTAGGGGCTAATTAAAGGAACAATAAATTGCGAAGCGGAGGTATAACCACAGAGATATGGCTTTGCAAATGTATCGGAGGCTGTGCAAGTCGCAGTCGAAGGCGACGCTTTATATCTCTGTACCCAGCTTATCCTGGGATCTATAATTATTGTAGTAGTAACTACATCGTTACCATCAACGTCAAAAGAAAGCAGGTTATCATTTATCGTAAACGATGATGTTATTTTTCGGCCGGTTTTCTCTTCATAGGTATAAGGAGCATGTTCCGTAATTCTGCCTCCGGCAGCAGTTATAACAACATCCCCATTGATTATTTCCAGGTTATCAGCACTCTTGTACAGCAGTCTGATATCTGATACGCGCGCGCCGGGATGTAGCACAAAATCATATTTAAAACCATCAGGCATAGATGTATCCACATAGAGTACCCAATCAATATTCGGATAGATATCCTGGTATGTTATTTTGCGATAGCTGTGTGCCCGTTTGTTATTGCAATGAGGCAGATAATAATTCTCATAATAATCGCTTTCACTTCCTATTACTAATTTTGCCTTTATATCTGCACCTTGCAACTGCACCCACATACTGAACATCTCTACGTCATCAACGTTTTTGTAACGTTCTGATCCTTGTATATTATCCGTACGAGGCTTACCCGGCAGTTGCTTTTTCCATACGTATTGTATTTGCCCTCTGCCAATAAATACAGAGGCGGAAGAATTGCTCAGGCAGAAATCAATATCATTTCTTGCATGGCTTCGTTCATCACTCAGCTGGCCCACATTCGCTATAAAACCGTTGCTTTTACCATTAAATACATTTGCGAACGACGGCGTAATGATGCCTGCAATACTTAATGCGAACGCCATTGCAAAACGAATGGCCCGGTGTACAAATAAGGGCGTTATTCCAGATAAAGATTTAAACATGGGCTTACGTACTTTGAGTTTTCATATAATGCATTCAAAAAAACAAACGGTATAACATCTGCGCTTTTCATAACAGACATTATACCGTTCTTACATTCAACCAGCATTATCAGACACCTAAGGTGAATGACAAGTAGATCACCTTTCGATCAACATACAGCTTTAACCTATAAATTCCATTTGCAGCGCCCGTAAAGTTTACCGTATGATTCAGCATATAGTTTTGAGGCTCTACAACATCACTAAATACTTCTTTACCATCAGACGCATAGATCGTTATTTCTACATTCTCGTTTGTCTTGGTGCTGCCCTTGATGGTAAAGGTTCCATTGTTGGGGTTCGGGAAGATGACCATCGGATCCATCGATCTCACACTGTCATCCAGTATCTTCACCGTGATGGTATCTTCATTACTACATACACCTATAGTAGATACTACTTTATAAATGCCTGCAGATGCAGGTACCACGCTGTTTAGTACGGGGTTAGGGAATTGAGAATAAAACCCGTTAGGGCCCGTCCAGGTATAGGTTGCCCCTGCCTGCTGATTTAATATGAACAGCTTAATGATACCACCGGATTTAACGGGACTATTGCTGCTCAGCTTCGGCGTGTCCGGAGACTGGTATATCGTTACACTTGTGGTATCTTGTTTTTTACAGCCGTTCAAATCTACAACCACCGTGTACAATCCCTGGTTAGCCAGTTGCACCCCACTCATGTACGGATTTTGTTGAGATGAGGTATATCCATTTGGCCCGGTCCAGCTATAAGTGGCGTCCTGTGTACCGTTGTTGGCATTCAACTGCAGGTCCAGCCCTGTACAGGTAGGGCCGTTGTTGATGGCTTTAACCTGGTTGGGCAACGGGTTTACATTAACCTTCATATTCACAGATCCTTTACAACCGTATATAGAAGTAGTCGTTAACTTATAAGTACCGGTATATGGTTCTGTAGCATTGGGGATTACATTGTTTTGGCTCGAAGAAGTAAAATTATTAGGCCCCGTCCACGAATAAGTAACACCCGCTATAGTGTCCGTTGCATTAAACTTAAGTGTATCGCCACTGCATATTGGTGAATTACTAAATGTTGAAGGATATGGCAGCGGATAAACAATCAAAGATCTAGATACCTTTCCAGACGCACATCCGTCGAAAGTAGCTGTCACAAAAATTTCCCCTATATTAGACATATCAATATTTCCCTTCGCGAACCGCGAAACAGTATCATATCTTGAATCAGCAAGCACTCCTTGCCAAACATACTTAACGCCCGGCGTAACAGAATTAGCATATAAAATCAACGAATCTCCTATACACACCGATGTGTCTCCTGTAATAACAGGATCTGCAGGGCTTGGCGTAATTGAAATTGCGATGGTGTCTCTGCCGATACAACCATGGTTATTCGCTTCTACATAATATTTACCTGCGTCGCTTAAACTTACAGATCCCCAAATTGATAATGTATTAGTGAATCTATTATCGCCGTTTGGATTGGTCCAAATATAGGTCGTACCGGATGGTTCTTTAGTGTTTGTGTCTATTATCGTCAACGTTGAATTTTCACATATTACAGGGCCAAACGGAAAAATACCAGGCCTTGGATATTCAGACACCCTGATTGGCATATCATAATTATAGAAGGTATCGGCTGGAGAGCTGGCGATGATCCTTAATTTATACCCTACACCGTCAGCTGTTGGGTTTGGGATCGTACAATGCAGTACACCCTGGCGAGCAGTATTTGCAGTACCTATTGTAACGGCATTGGCAAAGCTTCCACTCATATCAGACATCTGTACGGTAAATACGTTGTTAGCATTAAAGGTATCTGTAACACCATATTTCAGATCCAATGGCCCGCCCTCGCATAGCAATGTATCAACGTAAGGGAATTTAATGTACACGCTGGTATCACTATGAAATTGGGCGATGTATGATATATTGGTATCTACCATTACGTCCTGCAGGCTTCCCGGAGTTGCAACCCCTTCCTTGCTATCTGTATAACCTCCAACGTACAATCTGCCAAAACCATAAGCGATAGTTGTACTATTCTCATTGCTCGGACCGCCGAAATAAGAGGCCCAAAGACGTTTACCATCATTATTAAGTTTGCCAAAGAATGCGTCTTCCATTCGCGGAAGTTTAGTTAACGGTGGTGGCGGTGGAAAATTAGGTGGCGTGTATGAGGCATGGTAGGCTCCCGGTGTTGCTATATCGGTGGTGGAATCTGTCTGGCCACCAAAATAAACTTTGTTATCAGGCCCTAATGCCATAGAAGTGATTACATCAGCGTAGTAAGTACCCCAAACACGAGCACCGGTACTATCCAGCTTGGCCATCATACCCGTCCCAGGCCTGGTACGTATGGCACCACTTGTTGCAAGATTCGCCGAAGCGCTGGTTGTAGTGCCGCCCAGGTATATATTATACAAAGAATCACATACCAGCGTTGTTACAGCATCATCTGTATCGCCTCCATAATAAGTACCCCATATCCGCGTGCCGTTAGCGGCATTAAAACGCACTACGTATCCATCCGTGGCACCACCGGTATGAAACGAAGTTTGGAAAATGGAACCACCTGTTGTTGCTATCCCGGTGTATTTAGTAGTACTACCTCCTATATACACATTTTGCTTATTGTCTACGGCAATTGCATCTACTTCACTGGTAAAAAAGGTACCCCAGATCCTACGGCCGGTGGTTTGATTATATTTTATAAGAAACCCATCACCGCCGGTAGTATTAAATGTGCCACTGGTGGGGATAGTATCTGTGCTGCTTGTACTACCACCTACATAAACTCCATTCGAGCGGTCTACCGCAACAGCAAAACAGTTGTCTACCTGCGAACCACCTACATAAGTAGACCAGGAAATATATCCTGACCCTTGAAATTTTGCAAGGAACCCGTCTGTTTTTGCACTTCCTAATAGTCCGTTGCCATCATTTGTGGTCTGTTGCGGACTTCCATAAGAAAGATCCGTCATGCTGGCAGTTTTGCCGGCTATGTATAAATTACCTGCAAGATCAGTTGTTGCCGCTAATATCTCATCCTCATCATTACCTCCAAAATAAGTAGTAAAATTTCTCTTAGTACCGGTAATATCAAGCGATAATACAAATCCGTCTGTTCCCCCTTTAACGTGTTCATGATAGGTGTTGGGCTTGAATGGGGGAACTATACTAATAAAATCCTGCGCTGTCGAACCACACAAAAATGAGTTACCGGAAGTGTCTGCTGCAACACATGTAGCAAAAACTTTACGCGGATTGCCGAAATAAGTACTCCATGCAATGCTGGGATCTATCACCAGATCATTTTCTGTTGATGCAGCCTGCAGCCCAAGAACATTACCATTTAAAGTGTAAGAGCTCGATACCTGGCTACCAGTGCTTGCGTCGTAACTATAAGGTGCATTCTCTTTTATACTACCGTTTTCCGTTGTTACCTCTAACGCGCCATTGACTACTTTTATAGATGTTGCACCATGATATTGCATTTTAATATCGGAAACCTTGCCACCTTTGTGCACTATGAAATCATATTTAAAACCACCACGCTCTTTTTCATTTGTGTATAGAACCCAATCTATATTGGGATAAATATTCCTATATATGACTTTCTGATAGCTGTGTGCGGTCTTTCCTTTACAATATGGTAAGTAATAATTTTCGTAATAGCTGATTTGTTCAGACACCTCGGGCCTGGCATTAGGATTTGCCCCAACCATATCTACGTATAAACTATAAAGGTCAAAATCGGTGATGCTCGATTTAGAACCTTTCATATCACCCAGCCGTCCGGAGCTGATTGATTCAATCGTACTAGCCTTCGTCCACACATACTGTAAGCCATGATTGCTTACAAACATATTTACGGAAGTACCTTGCAGGCGAAAATCAATATCCTCCCTGGGAACTTTGTTCTCGTCAATCATTTGCCCTACGTTCTCTATAAAGGATACGTTCGCATCCGGAACAACTATGTTGTTATATTCCCCGGCTTGTGCGCAGAATGGCCAAAGAAACAACAGGGATATAGGCATTGATACTCTAAAAAGATCGTGTAATTTTCTTTTCAATTGATATAAATTTAAAAGATGGACAGCAATAGATAAATTGCCCTTTTAGGGCATACAAACACGTATAAATATACCGATTTTTTGGTAATATGGTAATTGTCTGTTCTATTAAATAGAGATTAAAAACAAGGCTCTAAAACGCTTTTAACCGCCGGTTAAATCTCCTCTATTGCCACCATACTCTTTATCTAAAAATTGATTGAGTTCTATTTTAACATTTTTGTTTGCTTCTACATCGGGTTAATTTTTAAAGGCTATTGGTTATTGCTTATATTAGAACCTCAATTACCAATCATGATAAGAAAGGCGTATCTGTTAGCTTCGTTATTTGCTTTTTCCCTTACCAGGTCTATGGCCCAGGATGCTATTGTTGATAGTATGTCGGCCCAGAATTTTTCCGGTGTCGCAGTAGCGCCTATGACACGCATGGCCTACACGTACTGCATCGTCACGGAAAAAGACAAAACCTTTTTAAAAGGAGTGCTCTTTGACCCTAAATTAAAGGTATCCGGCAACTTCAAATATGCCGTTCCCAAAGGCACCTATGTATTGGGAAGCGCATTTGTAGAAAGAGGATTTGTTTTCATTATAGCAGACCCCGCAGCAAGGACAAGAACCACCCTTGCCTTAGACATATCCGGCAGAGTGATAGCGCAAAACGTAGAAAAAGGAGTAGCAGCAGATGTGTTGATGAACGATAAAACCTATTATATAGGTAGCGCCATGCCTATGGGTGTACTTACTATTGTACCGGTTAGCAGTAAGGAATACAAAATGACCAGCTATGACCAGGAAATGAAGGTATCGTGGTCGAAAGAGATAAAAGCAGAGCATGGCGACATAGTGCTAAACAGCGTGGAACCAATGATGGAGCGCCTTGTGCTGGTAGGATATGAAACACAAAATAAGACGACCAAAGGCTTCCTTAAAATGCTGAATACAGGTGACGGACGTTTCATGCGGGAAATTGACCTTATCAGCGACGATGATAACATCATTCCTTCGGTTTTCAAGTTTGCTGAAGGAATGACAGTACTGGGTGGAGAATATTATAATAACAAGGAGAAAAAGCCGGTGATCAGCGGTATTGTCGGACAATTATTATCGCCTGACGGCAATGTCATGAAGTCAGCAAAAGTCTCGTTTGAAAATTTAGGCAAATTTTTACCCGATGATCAAATGCAGCTGATAAAAAATAATTCTGCTAAAATCGTCGTTTCAGGAGTCTGCATGTCTGAACCCCAGGATATTGCTCTGATTTGCGAAATGGTTACGAGGAATCCTCAATCCTCTACTGTGTCTATAAACAATCCGATGATCATCCAGGTAAGTGAAGAAGGTGAAATAAAAAGCCTGAAATCGATACCAAATGTAAATGAGATAAAAGCTGAGATCAAAAACGAGAAAACATTTAATAATGACAATGCGCTTACCCAATGGTTGTTAAAAGAACAGCTTTTTCATACAAGAGGAACTCTTAGAAAAGGACGTAACAATTATCTATACTATGCAGACTATGACAGCATTGATACAAAATTTAAGGCCATCCCGATCAATAACGTAGTGGCGGACAAAATCTTAGAAATGCCTATGTTGCCAATAGCAACTGCCAACTACAAAAAAACTAAGCGAGATCCTGTTTTTAATGCCACTCCTGCCGCGACCGGTGACCCATACAAATGGCAATATTCAAATATGGTACTAATGCAACCGGGGCCCGGGGTAGTCATATACGAACTGGAAAAAGATAAACTGAAGGTTAAATCAATTGAAAATCCTATTCCGTCAAACTAATACGGAAAGTCATAACTAAACTAAAATAGAGAAGCCACCAGAAATGGTGGCATTCTTTATCAAACAAAACAAACAAACTATTTAAAGCCCGGTGAAAAAGGGCGTTATTTCTCTGAAAGCGTCAAAAATACTACTAGTTTTATCAATTATAAAACCAATGAAAGTTAAAAAAATGCCAGCTAATAATCTGTCGCTTGTATTTCATTGATGTTCATTAATTTACCAGTCTATTTTAATAAAATAATTGTAAAATATTTTTATTTTATATCTATCTAGTAAATGTCATCACCCAGTAACCCGGTTCATAATCGTCCGGCAGAAAACTAAAATCGCAGGTCTTTCCGTTGGAGTACCTAACAGGACTACCTTGTGTGCTGCTAGCCATTACACGCTCGGGGGTGAGTGTAGATGCAAAAAGAAAGTTGTAGATTTTTGTTATTACACCCAGTTCCCCGCTTATTCGTTGCATGGTTACTATAGGGTGCTTCCCTTTTTGCATGGTGTCTTCATACTCTTCCATTCTAAAATAATAATCTATCCTCAGGCTTTCGTTTTTCTCGTTTTTATATACATATCTTACTTTAAACCTGGTCTCATTGTCTATAAAGGCAAGGCTGTAGCCAGGTGCTGAATTACCAATAGCCTCTGAAAATCTTTTAGCGATGGCAACATTGGTATCAAGTGCTAACGCTCTTACAGTAAGTGCATCGTCGTCTTCAGTTTGTGCAATTGCATTAAAAGAAAGGCAACCCAATAAACACATCAAGATAAACCTCATTTTATCAGCTATTTCCTTAAAAATAAAAAAATATTGACAATGGGGTTGTTTGCAGACCCAATACTATCAAAAAGACAGTCTAATGAGACAAGAATTAACGTTGTACTATAAATTTACCTTCTGCGGACTCAGTACCGTTTGTACATTTAACAATATAATTGCCTGCCGGCAGTGTACTCACATCCACCTGCCTGGAATAGGACAAAACGGGTTGCTCACTTAACTGCATAACAGGTTGTCCGGCGATGTTATAAACGGTTACATAAAACGGATGTGCATCTTTCCACTTCATATTTAGGTTTATTGATGAAGTAGCAGGTACCGGATACAGATACAGCGCGTCATTTGACTTAATTGAAGCCACAGAGGTTGGTGCATAGTACTCATAATAATATCGTACCTGATTGTCACCATTAATGCTTTCCCAATTGCCTGTATTATTGTTCCAATGGTAATTGGTAATAGTTTCTATCAATCCACGGCTGTTATAACTCCACAATTGATAACTGTAATTAGAAAATGTTTTTGAGTTCGCATCCCAGGTCTGCACCGTTTCACTCTTTTTGTCTGTAGCACTCGCGTATGCATATATATGCTTTGCGTATAGCGTCCACATTCCACCTGTCCAACTATATTGCAGCGCTGATGTTAACTGATTATTTGAGTATGTGTATTCCCAATACTCGGTATTGATCCAGGAAGATGATGTTTTATCCCAGTTTTGCAGGGTAAAGGTCACCGCTTCATTCTGAGAATTATAGGTGTAAGTTTTATGCAGGTTGTTATTTAAGGTACCGGTTAAATGATCAAACACCTTATCTTCTATAGATATGATGTTGTTATTACCGTCATACTGAAAATCAGCATCGTACGAAAGAGAACTAACGTTCGTTACAAAATTACCATTGTAAGTGAGCGAAGACTGATCGTGCTGCACCCATAAAGATCCTCCCTGGTATAGCTGAAATATAGTTGTGTTGATCTTGCTGGTACCAGTTATGTAATCATAAAGATATCTTGCAGAATCCTTCCATGCAGAGGTGAGCGTATGCCATGAAGAATAGGTCAGAGAAGTAACATTGTCTGAGTTGTCAAACGTCTGCCTCCTATACAACCTGTTATCATATGCGCTTATAGAAGAGTTATATATGTATGTATAACTATTATCAAACAAGACATATTCGTCATTGCCGGGCTTATCCTGATCTACCACACCGTAGCGCCCGTCTGAATAAGAATATGTCGTAGAATCAATGGGAACGAACCCATTAATTCCGAACAAAGTATTAGTCCTTGCAGTTAACCTATATGTTTTTTCAGCACCTTGAGGAGCGCCTC
This sequence comes from Bacteroidetes bacterium 43-93, assembly GCA_001897855.1. Classification (GTDB taxonomy): domain Bacteria; phylum Bacteroidota; class Bacteroidia; order Chitinophagales; family Chitinophagaceae; genus Polluticoccus. Next base: position 3,791 of record MKUO01000026.1, on the reverse strand, counting down.
TTAGTTGATTGTCGAAACGGGGAAAACCGCCGCCGCCGGTCTGTACTACCCCGGTTGTCATGCCTTCAACATCGTCCTTGGCTAAAGCTGTAGCCTGGGATAACATCAGTAATGCTGCAAAAAAGTACGTATGCCTCATAAGCCAATGATTTTTTTACGTGTTGAAAAAGGATGTCTTGTAACCTAAATTTACTAATATTCCTCATACAATTGTAAACATTCAAGTCTGTATGACAGTTTTTTGACAGGAACATTACAATTCACAGGAATTTTATGACAATTAGTTAATCTATTTATCGTAGCGGCTAACTACAAAATCTTCGTCATATTGCTCGCGATCAGCTGTTAAATGCACCTTGTATTTACCATTTTCCAGTTTGGTAACGTCCAGGCTATACTGATAGTCCTTTCTCGCAACAACCTTTACTTCTTTGATCCAGCTTTGATACCTGTAATCATATATCGATAAGGAAAAAGATTTCGCTTGAGGAAATGACACGTAAATATTCACATAGGTTTTAGCTGTATCGGGGAAAAGGTGCAGTACTTCTTTTCTTACTTCGCCTTCATGTTTATGATTCTGCGCAAAAAGAGTTTGTGTAGCGATCAAAAAAATTGCAGTCAGCAACAAACGCATAACGAGATATTTAGCTGAAAATACGAAGTTCTGCTCAATATACGGGAACCCGGGATGATAGAATATACATTCTTTATTATTCCCCTATAGATGACAGAAGCCCCATATTCACGGGGCTTACTTAGTAAATTGTCAAATCATTACAATCCTTCTTTAATATCCACCTTTTCAGGATCAGGCTCGTGCAACTCCACCGGCGGCCGGGAAACTTTTCTTACCCTCATATTTAATAACTCTACCGCAAAAGAGAAGGCCATAGCAAAATATACATAGTTCTTCAACCCTAATGCGTGTGCACCTTCGCTATCCCACCCTTCTATTATTAAAACTACGCCAACCATTACCAGAAAGGATAAGGCGAGCATTTTTAATGTGGGGTGTTTGTGTATGAATGCAGCTATATGTGCGCTGAATAAAAACATGATGAACATGGCTATTACAACAGCTACTATCATTACTTCTACATGCTTGGCAATACCAACAGCTGTTATCATACTGTCAAATGAAAAGATCATATCCACAAGCATTATCTGGCCTATAGCTGCTATAAAACTTTGACTTTTGCCCTCTTTTTTTCCTCCGGGCATATCTTCTTCCCCTTCCAGCTTGTGGTGAATTTCTTTTACCGTTTTGTATAGCAGGAACATGCCACCTGCAAGCATTACCAGGCTCGCCACATCAAATCCTTTATCAAACACCGTAAAAACAGGTTTCCCTTTCTGCTTCACCAGCCAGCTCAGACATACCAGTAACACTACCCGCACCAGGATGCCGGTAACCATCCATGCGCGCCTTGCATTGAGCTGCTGCGATTGAGGCATGCGCCCCATGATGATAGACACAAATATCACATTGTCTATACCCAATATTACCTCGAGCGAAGCAAGCGTTACGAGGCTTATTAAACCATCAACGGTGAAGAGTTCTGACATGTATTACTATTTTAAAAGGCCTTTACAAATATGGGCAACTGTTGCGGGGCCCTCATAAATGAAACCTGTATACACCTGTACTAATGATGCTCCTGCCGATAACTTCTCCTCTGCATCTTCAGCAGTGAAGATACCCCCTACTGCAATGATGGGTATAGTACCATTACTTTTTTCACTGATATACCTGATAACTTCTGTAGCTCTTTCCCTTACAGGCAATCCGCTCAATCCACCGGCCCCAATAGATTCCACTTCGTTTTTGGGTGTTCGCAAACCGCTCCGGTCTATTGTAGTATTTGTAGCTACAAGCCCGTCAATACCGGTAATTTTTACTATCTCTATAATATCGTCCAGTTGTTCATTGGTAAGATCAGGCGCTATTTTCAGAAGTAGCGGTTTGGGACTTCCCATAGACCGGTTAAGCTCCATAAGACGATTTAGTATCCTTGTAAGCGGCTCCTTATCCTGCAATGCCCTGAGGCCGGGGGTATTTGGGCTGCTCACATTTACTACAAAGTAGTCTACTACATTAAAAAGTTCTTTGAAACAAATCTCGTAGTCATCCAGCGCATTTTCATTTGGGGTGTCTTTATTCTTGCCGATGTTCCCACCAATAACAATTTGCTCTTTCCTGTTTTTCAACCTTTTAGCAGCAGCTGCGGCACCTTCGTTATTAAAACCCATTCTATTGATCAGTGCCTTATCCAAAGGCAGCCTGAAAAGGCGTGGTTTGGGATTACCGGGCTGGGGACGTGGTGTTACGGTTCCTATCTCTACAAAGCCAAAACCCAGGCTTGCCAATGCATCCGTATATTTCCCATCTTTGTCAAAACCGGCTGCCAGGCCTACCGGGTTAGGGAAGGTGATTCCCCAAAGCGTACGCTCCAGCCTCTTGTCTTTTACACAAAAGCTGCTTTTAATAATATCACGAACAACTGGTGTCTTATACCCTATCGTCAACCATCTCATTACGAGATAATGCACTTTTTCCGGGTCTTTTTTGAATAAAATGCTGCGTATTAAACCGTACATGGCGGCCAAAGATACGCCAAGCATCTTTTATGTTTTTTAACAATTTGAAAAACATTAAGAATGACTGTATACTGTATCTTTAGCGCAGAATATGCGGGTGTATCTGAATCGTTTTTTACTCACGTGCTGCCTACTGTTGTGTTGGCAGCATTTTAGTGTGTACGGTCAGGTAATACAAGGGCAAACCTTCGATGCTGCGGACAATAAACCTCTTGAAGATGTAGTAATTACTAATATATTTACGACCACAGACAAGATTGCTGATAAGACGGGACGCTTTTCTATAGAAGCTCAGGCCGGCCAGCTCGTTGAATTCCGCAAAGAAGGATATAAAGTACTTCGGGTGCGCATTCCTCAGGGCAAACTACCGGTTTTTAAAGTGGTTATGGAAAAATATGACCCTTCCATTGCCCATTTCGAAAATAATGGCTCCCCCGACTATAAAGCAGATAGCATTAAATATGCTCTGATATATAAAAAGGAATTAGAATATCCTCAATTAAGCGGTTTAGATGTTGTTAGGCATCCTTTTAGCGCGATGAGCAAAAAAAATCAGCAAATCTGGGCATTCCAAAAAGAATTTGCCGCCACCCAGCAGCAGAAATATATCGATTATGTGTTCAATGACCAATTGATTACGGCACTCACCGGCCTTACCGGCGATAGTTTACAGATTTATAGAAAAATGTTCCGCCCAAGCTATAACCTGCTACGTAGCATGAATGATTATGTTTATTTCAACTACATCAAACGTACTGTTACCTTATACAGGCAGCGTGGCATCAGGGCTCGCCAATCACCAAGCAGGCTTACTCACTAAACTTTAATCGTTTAAGTACATATCACTGCAAATCAATGGATTGCATATATCCAATCCATGTCTTCATTTATTTTTAATTCCCCCTTTGTTAATCACTGGTTAACGGGTTGCAAAAACGGCGTTAACAGGGATGCATTTTTTGCATGTGTACCGTGCTTGCCCCCATATTTGCATCATCAAACGAACAAACAACTAAAACAAACAACAACAAACAAAATGAAAAAGTTAATCGCAATCGCAGCTATCCTTACTTCAGCTTACGCAGCTAACGCACAGGTTTCTTCTACAGCTACACAAACTGTAAACCTGAACCTGTCTAACGCTATCGAACTTACCTTCACAGGAAGTGGTAATGCAAACGGAGCAGATG
>MKUO01000025.1 GCA_001897855.1 Bacteroidetes bacterium 43-93 | reverse complement strand
TCATGTCAACTCTTGAATTCGATGAACTATTTGAAACATTAAAGGATGGTGTTTCTTCAATTGCTAAAGAAACTATCGGCAAATATGCCGAGCAAGCAACAGCAGAAGGCCAAAAAGCACTAAAAACATTGAAGGGTGATTTAAAAAGTTGGACTGAAGATGCTAAGAACGGTGATCTGTCAGCCGCAGATTTAGATTTTCTCTTAAAAGGCAGAGAAGAGTTAACGGAAATGCATGCATTAGAACAGTTAGGCATAGCAAAGATTCAACTGGACAAGTTCAAAAACGGAATAATAGGCTTGATTGTTAATTCAGTAACTGGCCTGCTCTAATCATCTTTGCAAATGAAAAGCCGACCACTTGTAGGTAGGTCGGCTTTCTTATAAAAGTGAGTCCATCTGGCCTTATTTACTTTATACCCCACCACTCTTGTCGCTTGTCGTCTAATTATCTATCTTAATAGCCATATGTTGAGCTGGCGGTCCAGCACTAATCGTATATACATAATTTGATTATGAAAAAACTGCTTCACCTCGCTCTTTTGACTAGTTTGTCTGCTAGTGCTAAGGAAGCGCTAAGTACTTTTAAAAGCAATTCTGAATTGCTTTTTATTGAAAATAAAGGACAAATCGTCGACGAGTATGGTCAGCATCGTGACGATATAGATTTTAAAATAGTAAGTACGGGAATGAATATCTTTATTGGCGGGGCGCAATTACATTATCAGTGGATAAAAGAATCCATTGCTACCCAAGCAAATGACTTGCCTCCAAGATTTTATGCCCCGGAAAGCAAGACTGATTTTTACCGCCTCGATGTAACGCTACTCGGAGCTAACCCAAATGCTGAATTGATTAAAGAAGAAGAAAGCGGATATTATGAGAACATTTACAGCAGTAGTATACCAAACGGCATTACAGCTCATTCGTACCAAAGGATTGTTTATAAAAATGTGTATCCAAATATTGATTGGGTACTTTATGTTTCTTCGAATGCCGACACCCATAAATGCTTGAAATATGACTTTGACGTACATCCGGGAGGGAAGGCTAGTGACATTAAATTACGTTACGATGGAGCGTCAAAATTAGATTTAAGCGAAAATGTCATGACGGCGATGACCCCCTTTGGTACCGTTAAAGAAAATCAGCCATACAGCTATGTTTTAGAAACTGGTGAGAAGGTGCCTTCATCCTTTGATTTAACTGATAATATACTTTCGTTCGAGTTAAATAACCACCAAGGCACTCTTGTTATTGATCCAGTGCTGGAGTGGGGTACTTATTATGGCGCATCAGGCTATGACGTAGGCATGGGTATTGTTGCCGATGATCAAGGCAATTACTTTATGTCGGGAACAAGTAGTAGTTCATCAAATATTGCCACCGTAGGCAGTTTCCAGACTAGCATTTCGGGAGGATATGATGGATTCATTACCAAGTTCAATTCCTCAAATCAACGCTTATGGGGAACGTATTTTGGAGGCACTGCAAATGAATTTGTACGAAGCATGGCTTGTGATTTAAATGCAAACCTCTATGTTGCCGGAGGGACTAATAGTTCATCGGGTATTGCCACGCCAGGAAGTTATCAGTCAACATTTAAAGGCGGAAGTGCTTTGGCTTCCATATACGACGAAGCTTTTATAGTTAAATTTGATAGCGCTGGCAAACGAGTATGGGGAACGTATTTTGGAGGCACTGACGATGATGAGGCCGCATCGATTTTCTATGACAAGAAGACAAACAGCTTGCTAGTAGGTGGGACAACAATTAGCAGCACCGACATAGCTACAAGTAATGCGTTTCAAGTCACGATAAGCAATTACAACTATGACAATTTTATTTTAAAAATGGACACGGCGGGTGTACGTCAATGGTCAACCTATTATGGAGGAGCAGCCGCAGACAAGTATGCGCTTACAACGTGCGACACCAACGGATATATATACGTTGCAGGATATACGGCCAGTACGAATGGCATAGCGACCATTGGCGCATTCCAGGCTACAAACGGCGGGGGATTGAGCGATGCCTTTTTATCGAAGTTTACCCCTTTGGGAGGATTAATTTGGGGCACTTATCTGGGAGGGACGGGTGCTGATGAAGCTTATGCCTTGAAAAGTGATGATTCTGGCAATATTTATATAGCAGGACCAACGTCTAGTAACAATAATATATCAACAAATGGTGCTAACCAAGCCATTTCTGGTGGTGCGAACGATGGGTATCTGATGAAATTTACTAGTAATGGACAAAAACGATGGGGAACATATTATGGTGGAAGCAATAACGACGTACTTGTATCAATGGACCTAGACAGGAATAACAACATTTTTGTGGGAGGATATTCTGCAAGCCTTAACAATATGACAACAAGCGGTGCTTATCAAACTAGTTATGGAGGAGGTGCAGATGACGCTATATTAGCCAAATTTGACATTGTCGGCCAAATGAAATGGGCTACTTATTATGGTGGAAATGGTTACGAAGGCATAGTTTCTCTTCACTATTCTGAAATGACGGGGCAAATGCTTTTGACGGGCAATACTTCTAGCACGAGTGGGATTGCCACATCCGGATCATTTCAGGCTACTAAAGTATCTGGATCAACGTCAGACGACGATGCATACATCGCGAGTTTCATCGTCGATACAATAGTTTCCTTAAGTAAACCATATTTAGATACAGTTCTTTGTACAGGGCTACCTTTCAATCTAAGCTATAAGGTGTCGTTGCCTTTCAATGCTGGAAATATTTTTGTGGCTCAACTATCGGATGTTGCAGGCAGTTTTAGTACGCCGGTAAATATAGGTACATTGACCTCGGGAATATCGGGGAGTTTAACATGTACAATTCCAGTCGGCACATTGCCTGGCACGGCTTATCGCATTCGCATACTATCAAGTAATCCCGGTTCCGTATCAGCAGACAATGGCCCAAACATCTCCATCTATCAATCACAAAAACCGACTGTTTCATTAGCAGCTTCGACCTTAAGTACAGGTCCATGGAATACCATTACTTTTAAAGCAGTTACTACAAACGGAGGGTCAAACCCCACATTCGTATGGTATAAAAATGGCAATCCGATTCCTGGCATCAATACAGATACTTACAGTGGAGTAACTGATATTGACTTTTTAACTAATGACCAGATTTGTGTAGCTGTAAAAAGTAATCTTATTTGCGCTTCGCCTGATACTGTTACCAGCAATTGTTTGACGATTAATGTCGATTTGCATGTTGATTCTATTAATAGCAGAAACCTTCCAGCAATCTATCCCGTTCCGACTTCAAAAATGCTGTTTATTACTGGTGCTAGTTCTGGTTCCCAAATAGAGATATTAGACATGGTGGGTAAGCATGTATATTCACTAATAAGCAGCGACTTGGAGACTCAACAACTTGATGTCAGTCACTTTTTAGTTGGTACTTACGTAATAAGAATTACAAATATCGATGGCAGCCGGGTTGTAAGAAAATTTGTAAAAGATTAACTCTGAAAATATCCATATTTACATATGCATTTTTTAGTGTCATTCAACAAACACTGTCAATGGAACTTCATTTCAACTGGACACATTTAATAGTGGAATTATAAACTTGATTGTTAATTCAGTAACTGGTCTGCTCTAATCATCTTTGCAAATGAAAAGCCGACCACTTGTAGGTAGGTCGGCTTTCTTATAAAAGTGGGTTCGTTTGGCCTCACTTTACTTCGTATCCAAGCTGCTTTGCTACCTTTAAAAATGGTTGAATATTTGCCAATGTGAACTGATTACAGACAACGACACTTTTGTCCTTCAGTTTGATGACCTGTTCAGGCTTGGTGAAATATCTGTTGCCTTTCTTTGCAATAACCGCTGCAGTTTCTTCGTCCTGGAATATGCCAAAGCGCTTCAACAGGTCATCAGGAAACACTTCTTTGAGCTTCTTATAATCGGTATCAGGATGATCAGCTACATATTGTGCAAGAACAGCTCGAACCAAAGGCCCTTTGCCATACTCTTGTCCATTGAAAGTAAGTTTTGAACTGTCTCGACCAGTTGATTTGGCAATTGGCTTTTGTACGGATTGTGTTTCGTTGTTGACATCTTCAGTTTTGTCTTGTTGAAACGGCGGCTCATTATCAATTCTGACACTTGTATCTTTTGGCTCACCGGTCATAGATGCTGAGTTTCTGGATTCTGCTGATTCTTCAGTTTCCCGCTTAAACAATGAATAAGTCTTCTCCTCACCCTCATGCTGTTCAACAAGTCCATCGGCATGCAGTTTCTTCAAAACATTAAACAGATGAAGACCAGCCAAGCTTGTTGCAATGGTGATTGCTGCTTTGTTTGATTTAGGGTTGTCCTTTAAAAAGTCGAGTAATTTTTGAGTTACGTTGTCCATAATCGTTTTTTAAGCGAGTATAGAAGCAACGGGCAGAGAAAAGGAAGTTTTATAGGCAGTATTTTCTGGCATTAGCAAAATTTCCGCAGTTCTGTGGCAACTCAGATGTCAAAGCAATCCAAATTCTCGAGCCTTAAATCTTCATTTTAATATTAATTTGGGTTTCTTAGGTATTATCTCAAACTAATATCAGCAACCAGTATGAAACAGTCTATTACTTTACACACGATTTCATTAAGTATAGCTACAGCAATTGTACTATTTCTTTGGACTCAACTTCCCAGGCTCAATGCTCTAAAGTATTCCAAAAGAAAAGAACTGTGGGAGAATATTCTCAGCTCAAAGGAGATAAAGACATTTACTTCTTCAACTCCATTCGTTACAGTCATTAAGGATTACCGGCTTACCAAGGAGGAAATGAAAAAACGATTGGCAAAGGGTGCAAAAATCAAGGAAGTTGATTTTTCGAATCTGTATGAGAATGTAAAAATATTTGCAAAAGGGAAAGATTATTACAAAAAGATGGGTGCCCTTTTATATGACCACCTGCCTGTATCACAACAAAATAAAATTGAGCACATCGTTTACTGTATAAACAATAGAATTGACCTTGAGGATCAATACTGTGAGTTTGAAAAAAATCTGACGCTTACCATTAGGGCAACACATCCAGAATTATTCGATAGCATAAACATAGACGAAGACAGTGCTTGGATGAAGGCTGCCGACTATGTTGCAAATACATATAACAAGTGTATGGAGCAGAAACTTGATATCGTTTCTGAATTTAAAAAGTTGCGAGATCTTGCGAAAATAAAAGGTGCAAAATATTATTCTGCATTCGATGAAATAGGCGAAAGGTTATCTGATGGATTGGCACCAACAATTAAACAAATCCATAGTACAGGGAACATCAAATGACAAGCTCGGTGACAAAATCTACACGAAAAAACCGCAATATGTTTACTCACCCTTATAGATATTCTAATATAAACTTTACGATTTTCTCTTTACGTTTTTGAATATGATCTCTCGTCCAAATTTTTTCATCATTTGTCATTCTCTGGATTTCTCGTTGTTGTTCTAAGTGAGTGTAGCTATTTCGTTTTTCCGGAAATGGTCGATTTCCAACAGAACAGTTATGCGACTTCGAAAGAAGTAAGTAGTTCCCAAGGCTATTTATATGTTGGTTAACGAATTCTTCATCATATTTGTCATAGCCCGATTCTGGTTTTTCAGTTTGAGGAGCTATGTGTTCCAACTCGGGTCTGATTATTTTGTCAAACCTTGTAGGTAAGTAACCACTTTTTCCTTGGCTCTCAAGAAAGTTTTCATACTTCCAAAGTACATACTTTGCTGTAGGGTGGTGAATCCCTCCCTGAATAGAACGTTCAAACTCAACGTTGTTCCAGTAAGCCCACCACCATGAATCAGATTGTACTGTTTTCATCCACTCTATTCGGTTCACAATAGGTGCTATATCTGCAGTATGTTCTTGAAATTTCTGATAAACATCATTTAGCCGTGAAATGATGTCTGCTCTTGTCCCTATCAAACGATGGCGCAGGATAATAGACTCAAACTTGCTGCAAAGCTGATTGATTTTCTCTGCAGGTAAACCATACTGATATGCTTTAATGATAAATGGGAGTGCAATTCCTATTCCTCCTAACGTAACAAGAGAGTGTATTTCTAAACTGGCTCTTTCATCCTTGCCGAAAAATGTTGTCAAATGCTCAAAACTGATTGCTAACGATTGGGTAAATGATTTAATAAAGGCTATTGAGTCTGCTGTAGTCAGCAGGTTATTTATTCTACTCACAGGGTCAGTTTCCCAAAGTGAATTGAAGTGAATTCTCAAAGTATAAATCAAGACATCATCTTCTTTAATCTTATATTCAATAGTTGAAATAGACTTGTATATTTTTTCAAAACGACGCTTTATTTCTTCAATTAACGACTCTTTTTCATCACCCCCGTAGAGATGGACGTTAAACATAAACTGAGCTTTGATTATCTCGAGATTTGACGGCTTTTTTCCTCTGTTGTTTTGGAAAATAAACATCTGTATAGCCTCGGACTCGTCAGATACAGGGTGTGTGGTGCATGATGCGTTTTGTATTGTATTAAGCATCTTCAACAGATAGTCTTCCTCCTTATCAGACAATTGGGTTTCAAAAAAATCATAAGCATTTACAATACGCTTTGCGGACTCAGTTTCAAGGCCATTTCGGTCTTTTTTTATCCGTGTTATAACGTAGTCTTTAAACAGTTGCTTGTCATATTCTACAGTTTCAAAACGATGAGTTGACTTTCTTAAAATCATAGACTCTTTTAAGACCTCTTCATCTTCGGTTAACTCTCTCATCGATTCGAGCTTCCGAAATAGAACTGATAAAAAAATTACTATGGTTGTTAACCGCTGCTGACCATCAATTATTCCGAAAGTTTCATTGTCCTTCTTTTCAAAGAGAAAATGCCCAAAGTAATACGGAGATTTTGTCGTACTTCGATTGTATTCTTCGAGGTCGCCAAGGAATATATTAGTGTGTTTGGAAGAATCGTCATTTTCAAATTCAGTATCCCAAGAATATGCGCGTTGATATGGAGGCACAAAGATTTTATTGCCTGCCATCATTTGTTTAATGGTTGTGGCCGTTTCCATGTTAGTTACTTTTCCACCAAAGTAATATTTTATCGTAAAAAGGTATGGAGCAAGGTGATAACACTATATCGGTGAATTTTAACGTCGAGGAACATGAAACCTCGTTAAACTACCATATCGAAAAAGTTATATCAAGGCAATTGAAACTCGGGAGAAGAAATTTACTTTCCATCCTTAGCTCAGTTGGTTTGAGCACCATGTCCGTCTCACAGAAGTCCATTTTGGGAGCAATAACATGTAAGATTATTGTGGTGTCAATCTTGACACAAAACCAGGTCATTTGACCTCAAAACAGACTACAAAGAAGATAAATGAAAGTTTATTGCGAGTTTCAATGCGAGTAAAATAAAGAAGGAGTTACAAATGAATGCAACTCCTTGTAAATCAGTGCTCCCCCTTCAGGACTTGAACCTGAGACCCCCTGATTAACAGTAGGTCAGCGCGCTATATTTTAAGTATCAATATTGACACATTTTGTAGCCTTCATTTCAAGCCTGGCATACAAAGAAGTCCATTTGGCCTCAAAAACTGCATTTAGAGCTCAAAAACGTAGGATTATTTCAGAAAGTAGTTTTGACGAAGTTTATTGCAAGTTTTAGTGTGAGTTACGGATAGCGGAACTATATGATAGCGACACCACATTAGCCATAGTACAAATCATTAATTTATTTCAGCGATTAATTGCCCCAAAACGATAAATTGCAACTTTACACTCTAAACAATTGGCGTAGGGTTGCATGCCAATTATCAATATAATTACAAATGTATCAAGGCAACTATAAGTTGCTACATAAACACGCAAAAAATATCAGTCAATCATTCTTTGCGAAAAATTTCCGCGTGCAAAAGAAGTTAAGTTTTTCAATAGCTTTTACATCATGGTTTCCGACGATAACACAACTATTACTGTTTTCAAAACGGACAAATTTTGCGGCAAATAGGCTACCATTTTTTAGACCATTTATATCTTCATCTCCAATAAAACATATATATCGTAGTCCATCTTTCAATATAAACATTAGGTGACCTTTTGTATGTTCACCGCTACTGAGATAGTAAATTCCAGGTGAAACTTCATTACTTCGGTCGTTACCAAAATTAATATTAGTGCTTACAGGAAGTAACATAAAATCATGTCTACTAATATTCAAAACATTAGGTGTATAACCTTTCCAAAAACAAAAACTACTTGTGGCATCTTGGTACTCCTTTTGAGACATAACTATCTTACTGGTTGGGAAGCAATCCAAATATCCGATATGGTCAAAATGTGCGTGTGTTAACAATATATATTTTACAGATTTGTGATCAATACCTTTTCGTCGAAGTACGGAGTCAATATCTGTTACAGCAAACCTATATTTCAATCGTATAAGAGGTCGCATATAGTATGGGAAAAAGGAGCCATTTGAAACATGTTTATTCATGCCTGCGTCAATAAGAATTGTATCTGTGCTGGTGCAAATAAGCCAGCTATAAACGGGCTCCGGTTGTGCCCATCCATTTACTCGTCTTGTGCTAATGAGCCCGCTAAATATGGGTGTGATTTGAAATCGCCCAAAACAAAACGATTGAAGAGAATCAGCATTATCATTAGCGTACCTACTAACATGCGCTGTAGTAGATTGTGCAATGGTTATAGATGCCGGAAAAGAAAATACTATTGCCCAAAAAGTTCGAAATAATATTGTCAAATTAAAAGCTTAAAGTAACACCCGCAAAAAGACCATGACGCATTGCATTAACATTATCAAGGTGCGTTAACCGCCAATAATATTCTATCGAAATGCTATGGAAAATATTTTCGATACCTATCCCAGCTTCAGCAAACGGAATATTGCCAGTAAGATAGGTATGACTATTGTTGTTGAACAAAGCATTCTCGTTAGAAATTCCCCCTAAAAATGAATTAAAGGATAGTCTTTCTCTCCACTGTAGACGTTGAATAAATGGAATATGGTCAAATAAAGCTCCTCCTAAGGAAAATCTTGTTCGAAGGCTTATATATCTGTCTGAAATAAACTCATAAGGAGTCATAGTATTAAACCCATATTTAGTGCTAACATAGTATTGATTGCCGTTAGGTACATTTAGTAGTATGTAAGGAAGTACTCCAAATGTTCTTCCAGCGGATAAATGGTAGTACAGGGTTGCTTTGGGTGGTAATTTTAAGTTCTGTGAAATTGAAACATTGATTTTGTGATACACAAATTCAGCTTTCATCAGTTCAAAGCCGTAGGTGTAGCTTACTGTATATATCGGATGTGTATTATATAGCTTAATGCGATCGTAATTCAACATTTTGTATTCTTGTCCGGGAGAGTACACTAATGTTTCATTAAACTCAGTAACCGGCAAGGTATGAGTAAACCCGCTGGGGTGTACATCATCGTTATCAATATTGCGATATTGAAAGCTAAATACAGGATCAAATATTTTGTAGCTTATAGTTGTCTGGCTTGTTAAACCATACAGTATATCTTTTTCTTCCTGTAAGCGGAACTCATTGATATAAGACCTGTAAGAAGGTATATTTTTGGTTAATACAGAACTGATTATATTATCATTGTCCAATTCATCGTCATAATCAATAATTAGATCGTAGTCGCTACGTAAGTAGAAAGACAGCTTTGACCAATTTGTACTTTTCCCAATGTACTTTAAACCCAAACCTCCTTTAAATCTGTGATCTCTTGTTCCGTAAGCAGCATAACCATTAAGATTCCAATGTTCGTTAATACCCGGCATCGACCAGAACCCTATTCTCGATCGAAATCCTTCTATTGGATTAATGCTGAGAAAAGACGAATAAGGGCCAATACGTAGTTTATTGTCAAAATCCCAGAACCCGGTACCTAAGAAAGCGGCAAGCTTAGTTGTTAGTTTAAACCGGGGATTTTTGTTGAGTGTGTCTGCCATATCATAGATGGCCTTTTCATGTTGTGATAAGGTATCAGATCTTAGTGAGCTCCAATAAATTTCATCTTTTCGCTGTATATCCCAAGCTTGTTCACGAATGGTCGCTCCAGAAACAGACTTAAGAGTATCATCCCCAAAAGAAAATCTATCAAATTTTTTTTTGGTAGTCAACGTTACGTTAACGAAGCGTTTATTTGTTGAAACAGGAATGCCAATTAAATCAAGACCGGATTGAAACACGATGACAGACGATGAGTGTATAGGGACAAATTGAAACGTATTCTTAAGAGGAGCAAAATCCTGGGCTAAATTAATATTATGAACAAAATTAAGATTGGCATCTTTTGATAATTGCATATTAAATCCAATTACAGCAAATGTGCTATCCATTATTTTCAAATATCCTCTAAAAGCATTCTCATGACCTTTGGGCACAAATTGCACCGTATATATCTTTTTTTCATTTTCGATTGCACTATCGGCAATGTAGAATTTATAAAAGTCGCTCCCTCTATCCGCAACCGGGCTTGCAAAAGTCTTATAAAAGAGTGCAATCCAGTTGTCATAAATATTAATTTCAAAACGAAAATTTTCAAGTTTTCTGAATACCTTGTCTGTTTCGATACCTAAATTCTTTTGTGCAACAATATTTTCTTCGTCGCTTTTTAGAATTGGATTATGGTACTGTTCTAAAACCGTTTCTACGAAGTAAATCGGCAATTCCGTTCTAGTAGCAGTATCTTGGTTCTTCCCAATGTTCAATTTCGCAACCATTGCATTTGTAAATTTGAATCTATTTAAATGCGCTGTCCTAATATTATTTACATCAAGTTCTATCCTTTTGTATGTTCTATACCTATATGAAGTGGTTTTACTAATGTTATTTTCAGACTTATGCGCTACTACTTTTTGCATTAATCTAGCCCCAGGGTCCTTATCCGCGGTAATTAGAAATTCCTGCAATTGGTTTGGCAAAGCTTTCAACGAAATCCTCAGATCGTAAGCATGTAATGTATCAACCAGCAGATGCAGAGGTGAATATCCTACTGCACTGATAAAAAGACTATCTCCCCATTGCAATACTTCCAGATTAAATTTACCTAGCGTATCTGTACTTGTACCTATATTACCTCCATGTAAATAAACAGTTGCAAATTCAATAGGAGCATTCGTAGCGTAATCGGTTACTTTACCTGAGATTTTAGATATTTGGCAAAAACAAACTTCCGGAATAAAAACTAATAGAAGGACTGCCAATAAGCAATTGCCCTTCATTATTAATGAACTATACATCTCAACCCGATTATATCTGACACCAACTACATCAGAAATACAAGTTCGACAGGCATTCTGAATAAATTCTGTACAAGATTATTAATTTGTGGTATCAGTATCAGCTTTTTTATGATTTTTAAATAGCAACATCAAAAATGTTGGCAATACGACAAGCAGTAAGATTAAAGCAGAAAGGAAACCACCAATGACAGCAATGGCCAGGGGTTGATGTAATTGAGCTCCGGTTCCTATCCCCAATGCCAAAGGCATAAGCGCGATGATTGCTCCCAATGCGGTCATTAACTTTGGCCTAAGTCTTGCAGATATCGAAAATATAACCGCATCTTTTACAGAATTTGAGCTGAGCGCATCTCTAAATTGTAGGAAAGTGAATATTGCATTTTCCCCAATGATACCGATAATCATTATGAGACCTGTATAACTACCGACATTCAGCGGTGTATTAGTCAAAAAAAGTGCTACATAGCTTCCTGAAATACCGAGTATTGCTACTAATACAATCAATGCTGCAACAGCAATATTCCTGAATAAAAATAAAATGACAGAAAACACCAATAAAGCAGAAGCAATGAGAATTAATAATAGTTCATGGAATGACTGCTGCTGTTGTGCATAAGAGCCCCCGTAAACGATGTGGTAACCTTGTGGCAATTGAACAGAACGATCGACACCACGTTTGATTTCCTGAACTGCACTACCCAGATCGCGATTATCTAGTCTCGCAGTAACAACTCCCATGGATTGCAAATTTTCTCGCTGAATCTCAGATTCTCCGGTCGTAATATTAATAGCTGCCAATTCGTCCGCAGGTTTTAGTTGGCCGTTGGGCAAAAAGATGGGTAACTTTTTCATAGAATTAATATCCAATTGCCGTGAATTCGGATAAATCAGTCTAATATTAGTAAGTTGTTCTTTTTCGAGAACATTACCTGAAATTGTTCCTTGAAGCGCTATTTGTATCTGGCTTTGAAAATTAGCGGGGGTAATACCATATTGGGCTAGCCTGGCATATTCCGGCAATACACTAATAGACGGTCCGGCTATAACTACTCCATCAAATACATCTGCAACACCATTAACCTTAGAAGAAATATCTGCAACCTGGGTAGATAATTCTTTTAATTTTTGTTGGTCATCCCCAAATATCTTTATCTCAATTGGTTGAACAGAGGTCATCAGATCCCCTAACATATCGCCAATTACCTGCCCAAAATCTACCCTTAAAGCCGGTTGCGTAGACTCTATTTGTTTCCTTATATCAGCAATTACATCTTCAGTAGAACGCTTCCTGTGCTTTTTCAATTGTATTAGATAATCTCCTCGGTTTGGTTCTGTAATAAAAAAGCCCATTTGGGTTCCTGTCCGACGTGAATAAGCTTCTACCTCTGGTATTTTTACTATTATTTTTTCAACCTCCCGTAACATTCGGTCGGTCTCTTCTAATGAAGTGCCTGGAGGTGAATTATAGTCCAACACGATACTTCCCTCATCCATTTCGGGCAAAAAACCGGTTTGAAGCTGTGGTAGTATCAATATGATGCTAGCAATAAAAACTATAACAATTATTACACTGATCGCAGGTCGTGTTATTAGAAATGAAACCCATTTTTGACTTTTGATAGAATGAGAATGTTCGCCTTTAAACTTTGAAGCATTTCTATTGATAAGTAGATAAATAACAGGCAAGCCAATCCAGGTAACAAAAAAAGAACATACTAACGTTATTAACATTGTATTCGTTAGCACGTTAAAATAGGCACCAGCTACCCCAGTCATCATTACAAATGGAAAGAAAATAACAATAGTGCTAACGGATGATCCAATCATAGCCGGCAATAAATATTTTATTGCTTTCTGGACAAGGTCGCGTGATGGTTCCTCCGGATTTTCTTCATGGGTACGATGGATTTGTTCCATTACTACAATAGCATCATCAATGATAAGTCCTATTGCTGCCGCCAAAGCACCAAGAGTCATTATATTTAAGGAGTACCCAACAAGGTATAGTATAATAAGAGTGAGGCATATTGTAACGGGAATTGTGAGAAGAATTGTGAGACTGGCCTTTGCCGATCGAAGAAAAATAATCGCAACAACAATGGCTAGTACTAGTCCAACCCACAAACTATCTGTGACACTATTTACAGAGGCTTTTACAAAGTCTGATTGATCATAATAGGGCTTTATACTAACTCCCTGCGGCAGTAATTGCTTTAATTGGGCAACCTTAGACCTTATATCGTCCGATACGGTGAGCAAATTAGAGTTAGGCTGTTTGATGACTGCTACTAACACAGCATCTTTCCCGTTCGCATTTATACGTGTATATTCAGTTGCGTCATGAACCCCCACTATACCTATATCGCTCAATAGAACAGCTCGCTTACCGTCATTACGGACAACCAAATTTTTTATTTCTTCCAGATTGCGAACAGTAGCATCTGTAATACTTAAGTAGAGATATCTATAATCAGAAAGGTATCCATTTGATTTTACAAACCCTGTTTGATTAAGTGTAAAAGTCAGCATATCAGGTGTTATACCTAAAGCCGACATTTTCTGTTGATTTAATGTAATCCAATATTCTTTTTGTCTCCCTCCTATAATTCTAATTTCAGCGACCCCAGCTACTTGAGACAAAAATGGCTTAATGGTATAAGTAGCAAGCATTTTCATTTCAATGGCAGACAATGATTTGCTTTCAAGAGTATAGCCCATTACAGGTAGTATTGAAGGGTTCATTCTCTCAACGGTAACTTGAGTCTCGGGTGGCAGCGACCCTTTAATTTCATTTATCCTTGATTCAATTCTTTGCTGAGTTATATTAATATCAGAATTCCAGTTCATGAAAGCGGATATTTCGCAACTTCCTCTACTGGTAGTACTCCTCAACGTTTGAAGATCGGGAACTTGCTTAATTGCATTTTCAATAGGCTTGGTCACGGTGACCATCATTTTATCGACGGGCTGCAACCCGGCATCCGCTATAATCTTGATCTTCGGAAAAGTAATTTCAGGAAACAAGGAGGTTTGAAACTTAGTATACGCGAGAGTGCCTGCTAACAATATAAATGCGAGCAATACTCCGATTGGGCTCTTATAATTAACAAAGAAATTCTTCATGAATTGCTATTTATTCATCACTTTTACCTTAGCAGTATCAGGTAACCCGAAATTACCACTTACGAGAACTATGTCTGATGGTCTTATCGTGGGTGACTGCACTTCAACGCGATCAGATGTTTCCAGTTGCTTTTTAATATATACTTTGACGGCAGTATTGCTATCAATGAGTTTCATAATCCAGAAGTTGGTTTGCGTATCATCTGACAGCACAGCGCTCTTAGGAACAGATGTGGCATCTTTTTGCTCCTCCTTCAATATTTCAACACTCGCCACCAGGTTCTCCGGTATAGTTTTGTGATGATCCGTCCGTATCACAAAAGTTTGCGCCTGTGATTGAGAGTCTACCGTTGGGAATGCAGATGCAATAAAACCATTTACAATAGTCTGATCCGGCAACTTAATAGAAACAGATCTACCAGGATTAACATATTGATGTAATTCGTAAGGCACATTCAGTAAAAATGCAAAACTGTTTGTATCTGTTATTGTCGCTAATTGCTCGCCATCTTGAACATAATCCCCCAATTGGTGATTGATTTGCGATACATACCCTCCTTTTGTAGCCTTAATATCATTAATACCGGTAAATTTAAATGTGGAATCAAGCTTATTAATTGTATTACCTATGCTTTGTGCTTCTTTAGTTTTTATCCTGAACAGCAGCGTTCCTTTCCCAACGTAATCACCCATATGAATATTTACAGACTGAACATACCCCGCAGCATTAGCCTTCACAATATTCTTCTGTAAAAAAACAGCTGTTGCATTCAAATGAACATAAGTTGCCATGGTTAACTGCTTAACTGTATCTACAGTAACTGGTGTCTCAGTAGTTGTAGATTGCTCATCCCCTGTATCTTCGTTGTTATTACACGAGATAAGGCAGAGACTAAGGAGCAAAAACAAGTGGTATCTGTTCAAAAGAATCATAACGATATTATCTATTCCAATAGTTAATTTGGTTGATTATCTGCAGTCTGTTAATATTGTTTTGAGTCAATAGATTCTTCGCCGTCAAATAGTTATTAATTGCTATGACTACATCTGATATTTTGGCATCACCAGTTGTCATAAATCTGCGATTGACTTTTATTAATGTTTCTGCGTACTTTATTTGTGCATCAATGTCTTTGATCAACGCTTCGGTGCTAACAAGCTGTTGTCTTAGCATTGTAATCTGCTGATTATATTGGGCATTAAAGAAGTCCCGATAGTTAATAACGGATTCCTTTTTAAGTGTAATTTTTCTTATTTGGAGTTTACGCTGATTACCATCGTATATAGGCAGGTTTAAATTAAGGCCGATCCCTGCGCCAATATTTTTTTCCGCCTGGTACATCAATGAAGAGTTATAGCCTCCGTTGGCATAAACTGTAACCCTTGGACGATAATTATATTTTAGAAGAGATAGATTATTTTCGAGCGACAGACTGTCGAGTATATATTTTCGATAAAAAATAGAGTTAATTGCATCTCCGTTTACAGCCAACTGAATACCGGGGTACTCTAAAGCACTGACAGTAGTATCAAAGATCCCGCATAGATAATTCAGTGTAGATAGGTCTGTTCGATATTGTATCTGAAGCTGTTTAATCTGCAGTTCCTGTTGTTGTAATGTCACCAAAAAGGTTAAATAATCAGCTTGTCTATAGACATTGGATTGAGTAAGTTTTTTTAGCACACTATCCTCGCTTGTTAACAGTTCATGCACTTGGTTATAAAATAGTAGGTTTTGCTCATCCCCGTAGGTGACAATATATTGGGAAGTAATTGTCCGTTTAAGATCCCGCTCAGATATCCTTTTTTCATTACTGAGTGAATCCTTCGTTAATCTGATTCCGTAAAATTGAGTTTGTAAATATTTATTGCTCGCAAGATTCTGATTAACATTTAGCATCGCACTATAACCTCCTCCATTTGTTACAATAGGATCGTAACCGAACCCATTTATCGTAGGCGCATAGAAATTGTTACTTGTAAAAGACACTTGAGGTTTATAGTTAGCTCTTACAAGCGCGCTATCAATTCCGTTTGAAATTAATTGATTAGAGAAATCTCTTAAAAGAGGGCTATTTTTAAGCCCTTGATCAAGAAAATAATCAAGCTGGCGTACTTGCGCTACCGTTCGGCCTATGAATAGACCAAATAAAGCTATTGATGTGAAAAGAACTCCTTTCATGTATATGCAAAGTAAATAGGTAAAACTGTAGAAATTCAGAATATCAGAATGCCACCCAAAAGAAGTGCATACCTTTAATATAGGTATATGTAACTGTATAACCTGCAGCTTCACATATGCGCTTTACGATAGCCAAGCCCAAACCGTTGCCCTCTTCTTTTGCCTCTGGAGACCTGAAAAATCGCTGAAACACACGCTCATTCGTCATTGCATTGAGATAAGAAGTATTGCTGATAACAAGTTCGTTCTCATTTAACTGAATATTAATCAATCCCCCTTTTTCATTATATCTGATAGCGTTATTGAGTAAATTCCCTATTAATATATCAGCTAAATAGACGTGGAAATTTACTGCAACAGGTTGAATTTGCTTTTCTATAGAAATCTCTTTCGCATTGATAAGGTCTTCCAGTTCACTCAATTTATGATTGATTGTCTTATCAATTCTAACCTTTTCAGTAAAGGTAAACTGTTCATTTTCAATTTTATTCAGTAATAATAACGATTGATGTAATTTAGTAAGTTTTCTAACAGCTTGTAGTACGCTCGTGATTTGAACTGTGTGATTTCTAAATACAGTTTCATCCTGAAGTAAAAGCTCTAACCTTGCTCGAATTACAGCCAAAGGCGTCTGCATTTCATGAGCTGCATAAGTTGTAAACTGATTTAATGATTCAAAATCGGCTTGCACACGCTGCAACGCACCTCGAATATCATTATTAAGCTGGTCGAATTCCTCTATGTTAGATTGCTCCAGGGTAAACTTGCTCTTCTGGTCTAATTTAAAGCGCCTTAAAACATCGAGTGCATTATAAAATGGTCTCCACAATCTATTTAGAACTGCTCTATTAATAAAATAAGCAGATCCAAGAATCAAGGCGATCAACAAAACTGTAACAACGATAATTACCTGTAGCAAATCTTCTGTTTCCTCTAAAGGCTTACTTACTGTAACCTTATAATTCATCCCATTTGCAAATACACAAAAAACAATCTGACGCGACCATTCTTTTTCCTTCTCATACTTAACAAAACGGTTGCAGTAATATCCATTGAATGGTCGTGAAACCCTGTCGTACACCGTATTTTCATCCGGAGTATTAATTACTTCAGGAAGCTTTCCATGTTTTTGTTCGAATGCTAATACCTCCTGTTGTTCAGTTTTCAGAGCTTCATCAAGCTGATGCAGAAAAATATAATGAACCAGTAAATAGAATAAACAACTGCCCAATAAAAAAATAACTATCGTGACAGCGACATTTATACGATTATACTTGGTAAATAGCTTCACAAGATGCCGAATTTATATCCCATACCATAGACGCTTTGTATATAATCTCCACAACCTGCACTAAGTAATTTTCTACGAAGATTTTTAATGTGTGAATACATAAAATCAAAACTCTGAACTGCCTCCATGTCGTCTCCCCACAAATACTCCGCTATTAAGTTTTTAGAAAGAAGTTTATTCTTATTCACTATAAAATACACTAAGAACTTATATTCCGTTTTTGTGAGCTGTACGGGATTCCCGTTCACTGTAACTTTTTTCTCTTGCAGATCGACGGAGATTTCTTCAAAATCAAGTTGATTGCTCAATAAATGATTTTTACGTCGGACAATTGCTGCAATTCTGAGGCTTAACTCCGCTAAATGAAATGGCTTAGTCATATAATCATCGGCACCAAGAGCCAATCCTTTCAACTTATCATCCAGTTGATCCCTTGCGGATAGGATTAATATACCTTCTGATTTTCTTTGATCCCTAATCTCTTTAAGCAGCTCCAGGCCACTGGCATCAGGCAACATAACATCAAGGATCACACAATCGTATTCATAAAGGTCAATCTTTTCTAGTGCATCAGCATAATTTGTAACTGATTCACAGGTATAATCAAGTGTTTTAAGATATTCTGAAATACTTATGTTCAACGATTGTTCGTCCTCTACTATTAGTACTTTCATTAGCATCATTATTTTTTGCCAAACAGAATTTTCAACCGAATATGAGAACCGAATGAAATTGCAAGTATTAATATAATTATTGAGTTATTCCTGGCAAAGCCCAACATTGTTTGCTAAAGCGGAATGTTATTAATCATTCCGCTTTAGACTTGATTCTTGCTAATCTTTAACAGCTCTAAGAAATACACCTTCTTTGCTAAAAATAAGATCCTTGCCCTTTACTTCCGCTTCATAATTCATTTCTCCAGACTGCAATATGATCTGTGCTGCTTCTTTTATATTTGCTCCCTGATAGTTCTTTGCAATGTAATTCTTGATACTTTGTGGCAACTCATTGCTCGGAATAGCAGTTTCTTCTTCAATAATTTTGCCGGTAGGCTCAATTAAAACTGACTTTTCTTTTGAATTGTCTTTGAAATTTACTTCAAAATTACCTTTCTCAATCTCCCATGAAGGTTCTTTAGCAGCAGGATATTTATGATTAAACGCCCGACTTACTATTCCAGGAACCTTTTCAGTCCCTATCTTTTGTGCTTTTGCAGTTGTTACGCCTAGTATCAAGGCTGCTAGAATCATTTTTTTCATCGCTTTTTATTTTGATTAATAGCAAAACAATACACCCTTTCTGGATACATTCTGGACAAACAGGGTAATTCCCTGTTAATATTTTGATAATTCAAGGTTGCTTAAATCGTGGCACTGACAAAAAAACAAAGTATATCTATTATATAATAGTTCTGATTTCTCCGGATCCACTAGGTTAGTAATTAACCACAAAACTAAGAAGGTGCGTAATTAGTGGCATTCCCTTTAAAAATAACTGAAAAACCTTGATAGGAGCGCATCGAACGAAAAAGTTGGATTTCACCCAGTTCATTGCGTTCCTTATTCAATTTACAGAATTATTGTTTCCTCGAAATACAAATAGTCCGAGAGCAAATCCTAGCCCCTTATTACTATCATAGAATCACTCTCAACCCCAATGTTAGTATCCTACCAGGCCTATAAATACTGATCTCTTTGTCTGCCTTCCGGAATTTTCCATCATTATTATCGTCGAGTCTAAGGGTGATGGCACTGTTCAATATATTACTAACACCAAGACTGACAGATAACTTTGAAGAAAAGTTTTTGCGCATCAAAATATCTACAACATGACGCTGCATTTCACCAATGCTAGGCCCACTCTGCGTACCCGGGCCATCATTCCCCCCAACTAAGTATATCCGCGGCCCAAGCACATTGTAAAATGCTGTCACTTGTAGTTTATTCGCTTCTTTGGGCGTTTCGAAACTTAAACCCAGATTGGCCATATAGGGTGCCTGCCCTTGCAACTGGTGCCTGGCTACCAATGTGTCATTGCTATTGTTTACAGCACTATTTACCAAAGTTGCATTTATGTTTATTGACAACCGGTTGAACATATTCCACCCTGTAGAATTAGTGAGAAAAGACAACGATCTCTGAGCTTCTAATTCCAACCCTGCACAAAATGCGGATGGCGAATTTCTAAAAGTAATTTCTCGGCTTACCCCCGTTCTATGCTCCCTGTTTTCGATTGTCAACTCAATAGGGTTTTGAAAATGCTTATAAAATACCCCAACAGCTACTATACCCTCATCCCTGGGATAAAGCTCATACTTTAGATCAAAATTTTGAATTGTTGCTGTCTTTAAGGTAAATCCTTGCGGATAGCTAACAGAAGGAGTTAAAGTTCCATGGCTCAAGGCCATCATTTCAAAATCGTAGTATTCCATTGGGGACCATTCCCTAAATTCTGGTCGATTCAATGTTTCTGCGTATGCAATGTGCAAATTAGAATTACCTGTCAAAAAATATTTAAGGTTTAGCGATGGCAGATAATATTGCGTGTGTATGCTTGGATTAACTGTGTCCACTCCAACAACAGTATGAATGAACTGAGTATTATCTTCTAAACGCAAACCAACTTTTAAAAATAAATTCTTCTTCCATGAAAATTCTGTAGTGGCAAATCCGGCCAAAAGCATGTTGGTTCCGGTATAGGAATTTGATGGACTTGTATTTTCATTTATCCTAAACCCGGCTGCGATATTTCTGTTTGAATCAATAGCATCAATATTCTGATCGGTAAACATTTGGCCAATAGACTGCTCAATCAAATGCCTTCTTATCAATGATGCTGGAAGAGTATATCCAAGGGTGCGCGTATTAAACTCACGATCCTTAAATTCTACATATGACCCAATGCCTAAAGTGCATTTATAAGATTCTGCAACTATACTATGATGATAGACCTGGCTAAAAGAATACATATACTCATTGAGCTTTCTATATTGTCTTGTTGCGCCATCTGTAGGATCTATTGTACCACTGCCCGGTGCTATATTAGAGCCGAAGACAGTATCGGGAGGCATTTGGTAAAAAACATTTCGGAGATCGGGATTCAACCTTTGATTGTACGAAAACCCAACTATAGCATTATAGTTGTCTTTATCCTTAATACCACGGGTTGTATAAGACAGTTGTGAAGAATACAGTGTGCGTTGCTCATAACCAAAACTGTATTCCCTGATCCTGGTATCTTCGTCAGTACCATTCCTTAAAATAGTTTGGTTGATGCCCGTTCGGCTAAACAGATTTTTAAATTCTAAGTTATTCCGCTCGTTAAAGCTAACATTGAAATTTTGTATCCCGCTAAGTAGCACGTTTTTTATACTCTGATGATCTGTATAGTCCTTTGTTGGTTCATCAGGAATTAGTGTCGCAACCGGGGTCTCATATTCATTTTTATGAACGTCATATATATTGCTATGTGAATAGTAATTTATAGCCGTAACACTTCCTAAAAATGAATGGCCAATCTTACCCCCGGCAGAATAAGTAGCCCCTATCCTAAGATCGGGTGATGCTGCCTGTTGATGAACCTCCCAATTATTCTTAAATAATTTTGTAAGATTAGAGGATGAGCTCTGAATATAATCAGGTACGCCAGCAGGCATGGCCCGATATTTTGCACCACTCCCTAGAAAATCAACAGAGGATTTGTCGGTATATTGTACCTGGTGGAACGTAGTATATTCATTGTAGTAACCATTTAGTTCAATAATTAGCTTTTTACCCATATCGGGTGTCCTGGTAAAAATTTTGATCAACCCGCCGGCAAAATCGCCGGGCATATCTGCACTCGCCGTCTTGTACACAAGTATTTTCTCAATGAGGTTAGCCGGCACAATATCAAAAGAAAAGGATTTCTTATCCGGTTCTGTACTCGGGGCAACAAGATCATTGAGCATGGTAGTATTATACCTTTCATTGAGCCCCCTGACTACCGCAAACTTATTTAGGTTCACGCTGACGCCTGATATGCGTCTTATTATTTCAGAAGCATCTTTATCTGTTGTTCTATTGATCGTTTCTGCTGATATACCGTTTAAGACCTGTAGACTTCCCTTTATATCGAGCAACAGTCTGCTGTTACTGCTATTATCAAGCCGTGCGCCAGTGACATTTACTTCATTTAATTGGCGAGAACCCAACGCTAGTACCGCATCAGTTTTAGTATTCTTGTTTGGTTCAACTTTTATATTGTACAGAGTGTCTTTATATGTAAAGGAAATTGACAGAATAAAAAAAATTGCACGTCAACTAAACAAACCGACAACACAAGATAGCCATCGTTATTACGCTGAATTTCAGGGCGGCAAAAAATATAACTTACCAGAAGAAGTATCGGCCGATTGCAATCACGGAATTGTTGTCGACGCGTTAAAAAAAGCACTTGAGGCTTTAAATATACGAGCATACAATAATCGGCAAATTGACTTGTATTCAACTACAGGCAAACGAATAAAAAATATTTTTGAGATTAAAACTTCACTCTCATGGCAGACAGTATATACAGCTGTGGGACAGTTGAAGGTAAACTCGGTTACATTAAGCCCAAACCCCAAAATGTTTTTCGTATGCCCCGCTGACATTAAGAATAATCTTATTGCCGACCTTAAGAAGCTTGGTATTTCAGTAATTCAGTATAGTTGGCAAAACCAGGTACCTGTGTTTGTTAATCTAAGTAGTTTCAAATTTGATTAATAATGGATTAAGTAAGGACTCACCCCATTCCTGATCAGGTGAGTCCCCAATCCTCGTGCTGCCGGTTAAGTCGCTACTAAAGAAGATTTTGGTGTCAATATTGACACCAACTAATTCTACTTGCAGTAAAATTTGCAATAAGCATTGAAGTAACTACTTTTAAAAACAAGTCCATTTGGCCGCAGATTTTCAATATTATGTAAAGCAAGCAAGCCTCCTACAAATCCTTTGCCTCAATATAAATGGATGTTCGGGCACCTAAGTTATTTGTCGGCGCAAGAATCCGACAACCATAAACGCTTCTCTATTAAAGAAGCGTTCAAAGTATTCAATTCTCAAATGACGTATAGTCTGCCAATATTCAAATCCTGGACAATAATTATAATACTTTATCGCTCAAGGTTTTAAAAGCAACAATTCCTGAAGACAACGCAAAGATAACAAGCTCTACCCTATTCTTTAAACCAAGCTTATTGCACAGCGAATCTCTGTAACCGTCAACAGAGCGGTTTGTGACACACATCTTGTATGCTATCTCCCGGTGCGTCAATTCACTGCAAGCATAATTAAGATAGCTTAATTCGTTTGCAGTAATTTTTGCCATTTTGTTTTTCTCAAGAAGAGCATTGGTCAAGATCTTCTTATCAATCTCCCTATTGTAGATATTATCTCTGTATACCTGGCGTAATGCTGTCAACAATTCATCACCGGAAATCTCTTTGGGCAAACATGCACCAGCGCTACAGCTAAGTGTCTTGATAATAGTATACTCATTATAAGAAGTAGATAGGATGACGACCCTTATCTGGGGCCATTGCTTTTTTATGCTGACCAAAGCATCGTAGCCATTCATGCGAGGCATACTCAGGTCCAGGATGCATATATCCGGCTTTCGCGGCGCATCCCTTATCTTTTCTATCAGATCAACGCCGTCATCCGCTTCAAAATCCACAATGAAGTCTTCATAGGATGATAGTTCAAAGATCAGTCCTTTTCTAAACAAAGCGTGATCGTCTGCAATTACAATATGGATCTTATCCTCAGGTTTCATGTTGACCGTTTGAAATTTGAAAAACAACCCGGCACACAAGTATCTACTGATATTAATCGAAAGTTACAATGAAAAGTCGAGAATGCTTCCAGTGTTTTCACTGGAATATTTCTGAGTTTTTACCGAAAATAATTTAGTGATTTTGACATTGAAATACTCCTCTATTAGAACCAATTTTACATTCCCTTTTCATTTAAGCCATCCATTATGAAGACTTCACTACTATATATTTCTTTCGCAACATCTACTGCGCAGCAGATCTTTCCTACCCAAATAGTAAAACATAAAAACACATTTATCCGAGGGCGAAAAGAGCATTAGCCTTATGATCAAACTGCTTTTTTAACCAACAAAATACATATCTCATGAGAAAGAACCCAATTTTTACGCTTCTTAGCGTTGTTGGGCTTCTTTGCCTCAGTTTATGGGCAAGAGGCCAGACAGTAATCAATGGCGATGGGGAGGTGTGCCAGAAAACCTACCACACCTACAATGCAACGCCGGCACCTATTCCGGGTTATTTATACACCTGGAGTGTAGACATGAACGGAACTGTAGTATACAGCACCAGTTCATCCGCAAATGTGTATTGGGCGCTGCCCGGTACAGGCACGGTAAAATTATTGATACAGGACACTGCAGGACATCACGTTGACTCAGGCTCGCTCACGGTTACTATTGTGGCTTCTCCGACCCCTTACATTACTACGAACAGCAGGGTTGCCTGCCAGGATCTGACTTACAATCCGGATCAACCGAACAACCCGCCTACTTTTATAGACACAGGCTGTCAGAAGACATGTGCTTATAGCTGTGTCGTATATCATGCTATAGGTAACTCAGGCAGCACGTTCACCTGGACTGCTTCAGGCGCTATTAGCGTCACGCCGATCGATCCCGATGGCGATAGCGCAATAGTATGCTGGGGTGCTCCCGTCTCTGCTACGGTCACCGTTACGGAATTGACATCCCTCGGCTGTACTGGCACAAGAAACCTTTGTATCAACCTGATCGACGCGCCCATCGCGCATATCATCGCGATGCCGGATACCATGATGCGCACGCTCCATATCTGTGATAGCACGGAGGTCGTATTTCTTGATGGCTCATCTGCTTCGGCAGGCTCTCCCATCGTAACGTGGAGATGGGATTTTGGCGACGGGACATACAGCAATGCGACCGGCGGCTACCTCACACCGGTAACGCATCAATACACTACCATCGGCGGCATGCCAACGGACTATTGGGCTAAGCTCACTGTTACAAATGCCTGCGGCTGTTCTACTACAGATTCGATAATGATACACGTTGATCCAAATGTGCGCCTCAAAATTGAATGCCCTAAAGTAGTTTGCCAGAATACGGTAGAAACTTATTCAGTAAGCACGACATGCCCTTCAGGCACATGGTCCGTGATTGGCGGCACGATCCTTATAAGCACTCCGACAACTGTTCAGGTACAATGGAACAGCCCCGGACCGGATGGATTTGGTTATGTCATGTTCGATGCGTCAAGCTGTGGCCTGCCTTGCGCATTCTCTGTGGCAAAAGTGCCCATCGTAGAAACTACCGGTACTATCCAGGGGCCAACGGTCCTATGCCCGAACAGCCAATACCTGTACAGGCTGCCGCAATGGCCAACAACCAAATTTAACTGGACGGTAAGCGGCGGTACAGGCGCTACGTTGACACCTTCCGATCAGCCTAACGAAATAGTATTAAATACTCTTAACCCCGGAACTGTCACAATAAGCTGTAGCTATACCAATACAATGAATGGCTGCACCGGCTCTGCAAACATCACGGCCGTAGTATACAATGCAGAGGGCATCGTTGGGCCGGACAAAGCATGTTATAAAAGCACCATTACTTATAATGCCCTAAATGGCTCAAACGGCTCATGGGTGCTCACAAAACCAAGTTCAGCAACGCAAACTTCTCCATTTGCAGATCACATTGACGCTTATTTCGATGAGGTTGGTACTTATAAATTAGAATTCTCCGGGGCATTTTGTGGCCCTGAACCATTATACATCAAAGTCGATAGCTTGCCGCACCCGGTAGATACAATTACAGGTCCTAAGAACTTTTGCCAGGGTGTTGAAACCAAGTTCATCGCTGATAACGATATATCCGGCACTTTATATAACTGGGGCATGCTGAATGGTACGGTTAACGCAGGTACCGGGAAGGAAAGCTTTATCAAAATGGACATCGCTTCTTCCGGCCCATTCGTGATCTATTCATGGAGAACAACGAAGGAAATGCCTTATTGTGCTTCAGATACGGTAACGGACACAGTAGCGCCACTGGTTGTGAGCATGGCGGTGTCCGGCCCTGACAGCGTTTGTCCAAGCAGCTTCCACAATTATGCCGCTTCTTATACAGATGGGGAAAGTTATCAATGGTCATTCTCAGATCCTTTGAAAGCAAGTATCGCCAGCGGTGATGGTACACCGAATGTAACCGCTCTGTTTAATAAAACAACAGGCACCGTCTGGTTGCGCTGCACTGTTAAAAAATGCTTCAACACCTATTCCGACTCCATATTGATCCATATAGGGCAATATCCGTCACCGGCATTTACGGTCTTGCCAACACCGGTCTGTGATACGAATAAAATAACGGTACAGATAAATACTGCAGGAACGAGCGCCTTCTGGAATTTTGGAGATGGCACGCCTTCCTTTACAGCAGGAACGACCACAAGCCATATCTATGACCTGCACAACACCAGCAATCAGGCGGAGACCGTTAAGGTGATCGTAACGAACCCCTGGGGCTGTATTGGTAAGGACAGCGTTTCAGGTGTTATTACAGTAGAGCCAACCCCGAGGTATCATATTGTACCGGGCGGATCATATGGCGTGATAGACTTCTGTAAGACGTTCTCCCAGGTGCTGACCGCGACTTACACGAGTGGGCCAACGGCTACCGCATATAACTGGTATTATAACGGAAGCGTTGTTGGCACCGGCTCGACATACACTGCGAGCAGCTTCGGCGTGTACCAGCTGGAGGTAATCGGTGCTAATGGCTGTAGCTATTTTACAGACACGCTTACCATACAGGATAAGTGTCCTTGTAATCTGAGTATCGCTGCATCCGTTGCGATAACGTCCGCTACCGCAAGCGCTTGCCAGGAATATACCTTTGCAAGTACGCATAGCAGCACCGGCTATATCTCTAATAGCTATGAATGGATGGAAATGGTGGGTAACAGGTCATTCCCTTTCAGCGGCTCTGAATATTCTGCTGCGCATACCTTTAGCTACGGCAATCATAATGTGCGCTACTGTGCTCAATATGATGATATGGTAGGCGATACCTGTAAGGTCTGCTATGATACGACGGTATTTATTCCTTTCGAGGCGGACATCTCTTACAGCTTCCTATGTACCTATACTGGCACGGGCGGCAGCCGCGGAACCGTAATAAATGGAGGAATAGGCACGACAGGCACGAACTATGATTTCTGGATCGATGTTCCGATAACATCCCCGCCAACGCAAAGCGGCACTTCACAAAGCTATACCGGGTTCTTAACCATCGGTTCGCACAGTGTTATCATAAGGGAATCTTTGTCTGGCTATCCTGCCGCCTGTACTACGAGTACCACGATCATGGTTCCTGACCTGCCGGATGCCGCATTTACTTTTGACAGGCCGATAAGCTGCGCACAAGAAGCATCTGTTACTTTTCACAATTTGAGCACACCAGTAACAAGTCCTTTAATGACCGCTGATTGGGACTTTGATGATGGTTCCGGCAATAATCAGTATAATCCATATCGGGTTTTCGCCAATGCCAGATTAGGGAACTATAATGTTACGTTACGTATGACGGATCAATATGGATGCCACGACTCGATAACATACAATGTGCCAATAGTTGCTGATGATCAAAAAGGAACGACAGCACTTTCTGCCAATCATGTTTGCGAGGGTACAACTGTTCAGCTGGATTACGCACCAGCAGGAGGCACAGGCCAACCTGTACCACCATATTATGATTGGTATAACAGCACTACGCTAATAACACACACAGGGTATCATCCAATCAATATTTTTGAATCCGGTTATTATTGGGTACATACGGAAGACCAATATGGCTGCGTTGAAAATACTAAAGGGGATACGTTGGTTGTCGTGCAGGTGCCAGACGCTCTGATCACCGGAGATCATGACGCCTGCGTAGATGTTGATTATACGCTAAACGGCTACGCCGGTGCAGACCCCGGACTTACCTACAGCTGGACGGTTGACGGTTCAGGCACTGCAATAACAACGCCAACCTATACCGACAAATATAGCAGCGCCGGAACACATACTTATGTGCTGACAATATCGGTAAATGGCTGTAGCAAAACAAGCGCAACCTTTACAGTGACAGTGCACGCGCTTCCTTCGCCGCCGACGCCATCATTCAATATCGTGAACTGCGCAACTTACGAAGTGCAGTTGTCCGCTACAGCTGGCGGACCCGGCACTTTCAACTGGAGCAATGGGCTTTCCGGTAGCCCGGTAACAACTTTTGCAGGTGGCAAATACCAGGTTACCTTTACCGATCCTTCAGGCTGCACAAGTAAGGCCACTATGTTTGTTCCTAAAGATCCAAAGGTCTACCTGTGGATATTCCCTACTGGGTGTTGGGAAGTTTGTCCGTTCAATTCTTACACGATCACGGGGCCGATATGGACATTCGCCAATTGGAAATACCTGAAAAATGGCACTGCAATATTCTCCGGTTCAGGTATCCCATCTGATTATACGACGTTGAATGTAGATGCCCCAGGCGTATTCAACTTTTATCTGGACAATGGGTACTGTAATGCCACAAGTGATAATATGTATGTGACCAGCGGTTGCGGGGGTAAGATCGGTACGACGAGCATTGGGAACACAACCTTTGAAAACGGGCCGCTTGCGCTGCAGCTTTCACCGAATCCTGCCAATAATAGCACTCGTATCGACTATACATGGACGGGAGATGGAAAGGACCGTTGTATAGAAGTGTACGATGTTACAGGCAGGTTGCTGATCCATCATGATACACCTGGGCAGAAAGGAGTTTGGCAGTTATCGCTGAATGACTTTACTCCGGGTATGTACCAGGTTGTAATGAAACAAGATGGCAAAGTATTACTTAACAGCAAGTTGAGCATTGTAAAACAATAGGCAGGATACATTGTTTGAATAAACAGCGTTAAAACAACAAAACCACTCCAACTGCGGTTGGGGTGGTTTTAAAAATATTATACTTAAATTGTAATCACCCAAAACTATATATCATGAACTATTCTTCACGATTTTTTTCATTGATAGCTTTTCTTAGTCTTTGTGTTTGCCTTTGTTCATTTTCAGTAAAGGCGCAAAGTTTTCAATGGGGCAAACGTGCAGGCAGTGCACAAAGTGTCAACGAATCTGACTGGGAACGTGTCAACAGCATGGCGGTAGACGTTCATGGCAATGTATATGCATTAGGCCACGTTGCGCAAGACGGCATTAATGTTGATGGTGATGTAAAAACCGGCAATGGCGATTGGGATGTGGTGTTGGCAAGCTTTACCTGTTCAGGTTCGCTTCGCTGGTGGAAAGTTATCGGTGGCCCGTCTAGGGATTTTAGCTATACAGTATGCACAGACAAGCTGGATGGCGTTTATTTAAGCTGTTTTTTAGACAGGTCTCAAGGTGGAAACACTATTCATATCGATGCAGATACAACCTTCTCTGGAAAATCTCTTAAAGGCGTGTCTCTCATAAAATATGATACAGGTGGGCACTATAAATGGTTCAGAGCTCCCCAGGCAGATACGATAGGCATAGATACGCATTCTAATACGTACGAATTGGGTATGACCGTAGATAGTTTAGGGAATGTCTACTGGATGTGGCAGATGGCTCCAAGCGTCTATTTCAACGGCACATTTACTGTTCCTGTCACAAACGATTATATTATTAAGTATGACAGATATGGAGGGCTTGTAGGAACTATTGATTTGAAATCACTGGTACATGACGGGCATCTCATACTGAACAAAGCAAACGGCCAATTTTACTATGCTGGGGTAGGTACGAGTAGCATGTTGGTAAACGGTACAACTCTGACTAGTAGCAAGTTTATTGCTGCTTTTGATAAAAACGGCAATTTGAAGTGGCTGAAGCAGGGCGAGGCTAGATTCAATA
>MKUO01000024.1 GCA_001897855.1 Bacteroidetes bacterium 43-93 | reverse complement strand
TCGAACTTACCTTCACAGGAAGCGGTAATGCAAACGGAGCAGATGTTAACCTGGCTTTCAATACTGTGAATGATTATGCAAACGGTGTAACATCAGGCGCACAGGAACTGAAAGTACGTTCTAACAAGAACTTCAGCGTAACGGTAAAGACCAGCTCTGCTAACTTTTCTTATACAGGGTCTACTACTCCTGCACCAACTATGCCTGTAAGCGGTGTACTGGCTCTTAAAGTAAGTGCAAACGCTACCAGTGGAACAGTAGCAACACCGTTCTCTACTACAGCTTATGCAGGCTTAACAAGCGCTAACCAAAACCTGATATCTAACGGTAGCCGTGGTGGTAACCAAACCTTCAGCGTAATGTACCAGGCAACACCTGGCTTCAGCTACCCTGCAGGTACTTATACAACAGATGTAGTGTACACTGCTACTCAGCTTTAATCAGCTCTCTCTCTTATCCCTTATAATAAAAGAGCCCGTACGGGCTCTTTTTTAAGATAACGGTTAATGTCATAACGAATTATAAATGTATATAAAGCATAAACGAGATTTATTATTTTTGCCGCAAAGAGGATTTTAAAAAAGACCAGCCTGCAAACTGACCCGTCTTTTGGCAACACACAACATAAAAAATACAACGGCAGGCTGTAATATTAATGAGAGGAGAAAAAACATATAGCCCATATTGTGTCAAGATCACCCTGGCATTGCTCATCAGCTTGCTATCGGTCTTTCAGTCATCGGCACAGCTTAGTAAAACCATTTATAAAACGAGCCTTCTGGCAGATACCCTGGTGGCATCCGGCAATCGCGATTTTCTTTACAATACGATCAATATCACCAATACTACGCAGGATAAGATTAGCGTACTGGTTACCATTACACCTCCTCCCGGCTGGGACATGGTCACCCAAAAAGTCATTACCGTTAGCCTCGATGCCAATGGTAACACCAGTATCCCTATTCGTTTGCTTCCGTCCAAGTCCAAAACTGCGGAATGGGAAACCGTAAAAATTGAATATCGCCTGAATGAAGGGCTGGAGAAGCTTACTGATACCTTCCGCGTAAGGGTAAAGGAATTCACCAAATTCAAAGCCTATCTGCCCTTGTCCAATTTCGTTAAGGCCGGCTATGAACGCAATGTACAGTTCCCATTATACCTGAAGAACATGGGTAATACACCCAATAACTATATTGTTTCCTATTCCAATACTTTCCTCGAGCTCAATTATAAAACAACTTTTCACCTGACTCCGGGCGCAGATACTACCTATAATATTCCCCTGCACATTTCAGAAAAACAATGGGCATCGTTGAGGAAAGAAGAAATTAAGGTACAGGTAACGGTAGAGAACGGCGAAACCGTAAACCTGACACAATTATTTTCACGTCTTGGAAATACTTTAAAAGATCACCGCTCTGCTTATGCAGATATGCCTTTGCAGGTAGAAACGGGCTTCACCTACCAGGGAGATGATAATATCCAATACTATGCTGCTTTGCACGGCGGTATTGAGATATCTCCGCAAGATAAGGTAGCGTTTGACCTTCGCAGTAAAACTCTTTCCAAAGGCCAGGCGTCAGACAATAGCATCATTCGTGGCGAATACATAGGCCAGAACTGGCACGCTACAGCCGGTAATATCAATGAGCTTACAGACTTTTATATGGATGGCTATGGTGCTAAAATAGGATATGCATGGTCTCAGCGGGATAAGGTGGATGTATATAGCCTGCTCAGCAGCCGTACGGGTAATAGCAAACTTGGAGGGCTCAATTATATGTACGGCGGCTTGTCAGAAAATGTGCTTTTGTCCGGAGGGGCCACTGCCAATTTTGATATAGACAGGCAGCTGAACAGCTACTTGATAAAGCAGCAGGGAGATATAAAACTGGGGCAAAACGGTAAGCTGAGCATCAGTGCAGGCGCTGGTATCGAGCAGTCGCACGCGCAATTGGTATCCGGTACTGCAACCTCTATGGCCGGTACATCTTTTGGCTATAACCTTTTATGGGCCAACAAGTTTTTGAACGTTAGCTCCGTGGTGCTACAAAACAGTAATTCTTACCCGGGTATATTCAAAGGTCAGCGCCTGCAAAGCCACGATCTGCGGTTTGTATTCGGCAGGTTCTTCGCCGGTGGTTATTATGAGTTCAATCTTCGCAAACAGAACTTCTACCAGGATACTACTTTGTTCTCTGATGTATTCAATCTGCAGACAGAAAACTATGGCGCCCGTTCGGGTTTCAGTTTCAAAGGTGGTTCTGCTACGCTATCTGCAGGTAAGCAGTTGCAGGTGCAGAGTGATACCGGCCAGTTTGCACAATACGAATTCGACTATTTGAACCTCAATGCCTCTATAGTATTCTTTAAACGCCTTGCCCTGACGTTAAACTCTTACTACGGAAGGGGTTTGATACCCGGCCAGGAAGATACTACTGCGGTAACTGTAAACAGCAACCAGGGCAATCTTCAATATAAATGGATCGGTATGTCGTTTCGTTACGATAATGGCCCTTATTACTATCACGACTTTATTTCCTACACAAAGAAGAAAGAAACTTACGAACGTGTAGTTGTAAGCCCGTTTGTTGATCTCAGCTTGTTCAAGCATTCCCTGAACTTCCGTGCACAATACAACTATGCAAAATCACAACCGGATAATTTGAAGTCATCCAATGTGATGCTGAACATCAATTATACTAATTTCAAGCACGGTTACGATTTTAATATTATTGGTCTCGTACCTATTGATCAGCCACAGGCTACTCCTTATGTATCGGCTTCTCTGCGTGTACGGTTGGTAGCACCATTTGTGGCTATCCGCAAATACTCTTCATTAAAGATCATACTGTTTAAGGATGCTAACAGTGATGGTATCATGAACCCGCAGGAAGAACCTATTGGCGGCCAAATGCTGTCGGTAAAGGACAATCTGTTTGTTACCGATAAAGACGGCAGCATTTTATTTAAGAACATAGAAAAGGGCGATTACAAGGCTGATTTTGGCTATGGTAGCAAGGTGAAGGGATGGGTACCAAGTAACGGCCCGGTGCAGGTATTCACCATAAAAGGTTCACAAATTGCATATGTGCCCTATAAGAAAAGTAAGGTGCTGCAAGGTAAGCTGAACCTGGAAATAGATGAGAACTCCAACCTCTCCTTCAAGCTGGGTAATATCAAAGTAATGGCCGAAAGCATAGATAGTAAGGATACGCTTAAATACTCTACACTTACGGATGAGAATGGCGAATTTTACTTCAACCTTCCCGGTGGTAATTACAACGTAACGCTCAGTCAGCTCGCCTTCGACGAAAACTTCCGCCCTTCAACATTTACCCAACCGGCAGACCTGAAGAACAATGATGAAAAGACCATTTATTTCGAGATCAGGCAGCGTAAACGTAGCATCAATATCCGTAAAAAAGACTAATAGTACATTGTCATTATAACTTTCCAAAGCTCGTTTTCGCGGGCTTTTTTCATGTTATTATTTGTTAATCGCTCGTTAACGGCTTGCAAAGACGTGGTTAACGGATGCGGTTTTTTTGCAATGGGTAGGTATAGATGCAATATTTGTATTCTCACACACACAACACAACAAATCACAAACACCACACGCACATGAAGAACAAAGAAGCATCATTAGCAGTATTTACCCGCTTTTCGAAGTTCGTGGTAGAAAGGCAGGTAAAGATAGGAGGTTCAAGCTCCTATGAATACGTAGGCCAGCTCATCAACAATATGCAGGAGATCAATCAATCTCTAATGCTGGCGGCCATCAAGCTGGTAAAGAAATTGCGCGCAGAAGGCAATATCTATACTGATGAATTGATTGTCGAATTCAGGAATATCATACACGGCTGCGTGTCAGAATACGCACAGCGTGCATAGTACATAGTTTCGCTAGGTCCCCAATGGGGAATAACAATTACCAAAAATAAAAACCACCTTTTTCGAGGTGGTTTTTTAATGTCATTATGTAGCGTTGAGATTAAGCTATTTTCTCTACCTGCATGTAGTTTAGTTCTACAGGTGTAGCGCGGCCGAATATTTTCACCACCACTTTCAGCTTTTTCTTCTCTTCGTTTACTTCTTCTATAGTACCGTTGAAGTCGTTGAAAGGACCGTCTGTTATGCGTACAGTTTCACCAACGATGTATGGTTCTGCATAGCCTATGCCCTGCTCGCTCACTTCGTCCATCTTACCGAACATCTTGTTCACTTCAGATTTACGCAGAGAAGTAGGATTGTCTTTTCCTAAGAAGTGAATAACACCTGATACATTCTTAATGGTTTGTATCATATCATCGTTCAGCTTGCCATCAGCGGCTTCTATCATCAAATAGCCCGGATACAGTATCTTTTCGCGCAGCACTTTTTTACCTGCCTGCACCTTAAACACTTTCTCCACAGGGCACAGCACCTGGAATATGGCATTAGCCCATCCATGTATCTTCACCTCTTTGTCTACGTATTCCTTGGCCTTCTTTTCTTTACCACTGATCACACGTAGCACGTACCACTTTGTTTCCTGTGTTGTAGTAGTTTCGGACATTCTGTGTTTCTTTACTTACCTAAAATTTTGTACAGCAACGTCAATATTTGTTCTGAAGCGAAGTCCATACCAAATATCACAGCTGTAGTAATAGCGAGAGCTACCAGTACTATCACGGTAGTCTGTTGCAACTCTTCCCAGGATGGCCAGCTAACCTTGTGGACCAGCTCATCATACGCCTCCTGTATATAACTGCCAAATTTGCTCATAAACCAGTTTTAGGGACTTTCCTGTGTAGGGGTTACCCTGGTTTTTAAAATTATTTAATGCGAGTCAACAAATCAATAGTTTGATATGTTGATTTAAGCAGCACGGGAACGCGGATTCGAACCACGATCAAAGGTTTTGGAGACCTCTATTCTACCGTTGAACTATTCCCGTAAAAAAAAGCCCCCTCATCAGGGGCGAATGCAAAAGTAATAAAATTCCAATCAATTTTCCCAAAATAAATCAGGTTTTGGGATGAATATCTTGTTATTTATTTGAAATCTTTCAGGCAATTTATCAGCGTAACTATATCATTTTCAGAATTGTAATAATGCATACTGATCCTTAAGTAGCCATTTCTGTGGGTTACTGTGATATGATGTCGCTTAATATGCTCGCCTAATCCATCCTCATCTTTCAGGAAGATAATCGAAGCACGGTGGTCCATTCTGTAGTCTCCAAGCATCGAAACGCGTAGATCCAGAGCTTTCAATTGGTTCAGCAGGTATTGAGTCAATTGCCTGTTATGCCGTTCTATATCAGGCACACCCAGCTTCATCTTATGTTCTATGGCAGCATTTAGTACCGTAAGCCCATACATATTAGGATGCCCTGGTTCATAGCTCAGCGCCGATGGCACATATTTCCATTCGCTGCCTACTACCTGGTAGCTGTTATGGCCACCTACAACAGGTACATATTTCTTCAGGAAGCTTTTTTTAATGCTCATTACACCTGTACCAAAGCCTGCATTCATCCACTTATAATTGCTGGCTATAAAAACGTCTATGTTTAGCACACCAAGATCTATTGCCTGGGCACCCATGCTTTGCGTGGCATCTACAATAAACAGCACGCCATATTCTTTACAGAGATCGCCGATTGCTTGTAGGTCTATTTTATAGCCCGATGACCATTGCACATGGCTCAGGGCTACTATATCGATCTTATGTTCCTTAATGAGTTGTTTTATTTCTTCTTCGTTAACTGCAAAGTTATCTACCGGTTCCGTCAAGGTGATGTCAAAGCCGTTAATACGAAACGGTTCTATAAAAGAAGGGTAGTCATTGCGATACAGCAATACACGTTCTGATCCTTTCAGGGATTGCACTACGCCATTCAATGCCCAGGAGAAGTTAGGGATCATGGCAATGCTATCA
The DNA here is from genome assembly GCA_001897855.1 of Bacteroidetes bacterium 43-93. Taxonomy (GTDB): domain Bacteria; phylum Bacteroidota; class Bacteroidia; order Chitinophagales; family Chitinophagaceae; genus Polluticoccus. The sequence continues at coordinate 30,087 of MKUO01000024.1, read as the reverse complement.
GCAGGCGCATTCAGGAAACTGGCTATGTTATTCCGTATAGCACCTTCTTCATGCATTCTCCATTGTTCTGCACGGGTACTTCCTTTAGTTTCCAGTTCCGTATAAAGCTGATTGGCTGCTGCTATGGTTTCGGCAGGTAACAGTCCGCAGGCTGCTGTATTAAGATATATTGTTGGGTGATTCATTATGGTGTCAACTTCTGAAAACAAATATCCTTATTTCTGCAACACGTTTATGATAACAAGCTGATATAGGCAAAATAAAAACGCCCCGAATATCGGGGCGTTTTCTATAGATCAATTAATCTAAGATTATTTGATGATTTCAGTTACCTGACCGGCACCTACTGTACGGCCACCTTCGCGGATCGCGAATTTCAGACCTTTTTCCATCGCGATTGGAGCGATCAGATTTACGTGCAGGTTTACGTTATCACCAGGCATTACCATTTCTACACCTGCAGGCAGCATACACTCACCTGTAACGTCTGTAGTACGGAAATAGAACTGAGGACGGTATTTGTTGAAGAATGGAGTGTGACGGCCACCTTCTTCTTTGCTCAGTACGTAAACTTCGCCTTTGAATTCAGTGTGCGGAGTGATGCTCTTAGGAGCGCAGATAACCATACCACGACGGATATCTTTCTTTTCAATACCGCGCAGCAGAAGACCTGCGTTGTCACCAGCCTGGCCTTGATCAAGCAATTTCTTGAACATTTCAACACCGGTACATGTAGAAGTCAGAGCAGCGTCATTGAAACCTACGATCTCAACGTTCTCACCAACTTTAATGATACCACGCTCGATACGACCTGTAGCAACAGTACCACGACCAGTGATAGTGAATACGTCTTCTACAGACATCAGGAACGGTTGATCTACCGGACGAGGAGGCAGAGGAATGTAAGTATCTACAGCATCCATCAGATCTTCTACAGCTTTAACCCATTGAGCTTCACCAGCCAGGGCGCCTGTAGCAGAACCTTTAATGATTGGTGTGTTATCACCATCATATTCGTATTTGCTCAGCAGTTCACGGATTTCCATTTCAACCAGGTCAAGGATCTCAGGATCATCAACAAGGTCTACTTTGTTCATAAATACAACGATACGAGGTACACCTACCTGGCGAGCCAGCAGGATGTGCTCTTTAGTTTGTGGCATCGGACCATCCGTAGCAGCAACTACCAGGATAGCACCGTCCATCTGGGCAGCACCTGTGATCATGTTTTTCACATAGTCAGCGTGGCCCGGACAGTCTACGTGTGCGTAGTGACGGTTAGCTGTTTCATATTCTACGTGTGCAGTGTTAATTGTGATACCACGTTCTTTTTCTTCCGGAGCAGCATCGATCTCATCATAACCTCTTTTTTCTGCCAGACCTTTGTTTGCCAGAATAGTCGTGATTGCTGCAGTCAATGTAGTCTTACCATGGTCAACGTGGCCGATGGTACCGATGTTTACGTGGGGTTTTTCCCGCTTAAAGGTCTCTTTTGCCATTTTTATTTGTGTTTAAAAAATTTAAATTTCTACTTTAAAAAGTGTGCAAATATAAGTTATTTTTGATTAAATGCATTTATTTTTCAGGGATGCCTTCCTGTTTTCATTTTTCCGCACCAAATGCCTGCTTTTCAACAGTTTCGGTCCTGAATTATTAACAGATAAATAATCTTACTCCCGTAATAAACAACTACTTGTTCTTAACCTGGAGAGGTTAGATCAGCGTATTTAATCAATAAAGTCTAAAAGGAAAAATAAAGAAAAGCAGGTGAGCTGTTGAGCAGGATTGAACTGCCGACCTCTTCCTTACCAAGGAAGTGCTCTACCACTGAGCTACAACAGCTTTGATGAAGAGCGGGAGACGAGATTCGAACCCGCGACCTACAGTTTGGAAGACTGTCGCTCTACCGACTGAGCTACTCCCGCTTACGGTTCAAAATTAAGTGGGCAGAGAAGGATTCGAACCTCCGAAGTCGTAAGACAGCAGATTTACAGTCTGCCCCCGTTGGCCGCTTGGGTATCTGCCCGCTTGAAAACAAAAAGAGCCACTTGCCGGAATCGAACCAGCGACCTACTGATTACAAATCAGTTGCTCTACCAGCTGAGCTAAAGTGGCTTCTTTAAATTCTTAAAGTGTGAAAGAACTTTCCTCGTTTCGAGGGATTGCAAAAGTAGACAACAAATTGATTTTTACAAATTTTTTTGTGCCGATTTTCAAAAAGAAAATAGCGTAATATATTCCCTGACAGGCGCTTATTATTTCTTCCAGGTAAAGTTGGTGGTAATGATCGTATCCTTTGTTGCCAGTTTCTTTGTTACTATATATGTCCCTGTAATATTCCCTGATATAGAATCTATCATTCCATTGCCGCTGTTGATGGTGGTAACAGAATCAGGCAGCTTTTGGCCGCTTTGTATAGAGAAGCTTCTGTAACCTGTATGTGCGCATACAACAAAAGAACTGCTGCTATTGGCAAAGCCTGCTACATAAAAACTATCAAGGGTGCTATTGGCATTGATGTACACATCAAATAAATGGTGTGTTGTATCGCGAAGAAGTATCTCGTCGGCATGCCAGGTACCGCCAAATTTTTCATTCCATTGTTTAGTGCACCCATTGCCTTCATATCCTGATGGGCACGAGCAAATGCCTGCCACACATACACCGCCATTAAAGCAGGTTACAGTTTCGCACTTGTTTTTGATGCAGGATGTATAGATCACCATACTACTTACTGCGATGAAAAATAGGGTGGTTACTAAAGCCAGTTTATTGCGTTGATGCATATCGGCAAAGATAGAATATTGATTCATGCCAATAAAAAGAGCCTTCTGATAAAGAAGGCTCTGTATGTATAATTCAAGAAACGGCTTTACATCTGTTTCAATTCTGCCACCAGGTCTTGTAGCACTTTCTTAGCATCACCAAAGAGCATAGAGGTCTTGGGCCTGAAGAAAAGTTCGTTTTCAATACCTGCATATCCGGGCTTCATGCTTCGTTTGTTTACGATCACATGCTCTGCCTTTTCTACTTCAATAATGGGCATACCATATATCGGGCTCGATGGGTCGTCTTTCGCCGCAGGGTTCACCACGTCGTTAGCGCCAAGTATCAATACTACGTTGGTGCTACTCATCTGGTCGTTGGCATCTTCCATTTCTTTTAGTTTATCGTATGGCACGTCTGCTTCTGCCAGTAACACGTTCATGTGCCCCGGCATACGGCCCGCTACCGGGTGTATGCCATAGTTCACCTCCACACCTTTTTCTTCCAGCAGTTTTTCCAGTTCGTGGCATGCATGTTGTGCCTGTGCTACGGCAAGCCCATAGCCGGGCACTATCAGTACTTTGTTTGCATAAGCCATCAGCGTAGCTGTATCGTTCAGCGATATTTCTTTATAGCTGCCTTGCTCTTTAGAGCCGCCTCCTCCTACTGCCTTATTACCTCCGCCAAACGATCCTATCAATACATTCTTCAATGAACGGTTCATGGCTTTGCACATCAGTATGGTAAGTATGGTGCCGGCAGAGCCTACCAATATACCACCGGTCAGCATCACGGGGTTGTCATACAGAAAGCCACCAAATGCCGCAGCCACACCGGTAAAAGAGTTGAGTAATGATATCACTACAGGCATATCCGCACCACCGATCGGGAAGACGAACATCACTCCGTATAACAACGCCATACCTAATACCGTATAGAACAGCATAATAGTATTGTCAGGCCGCGCAGCAATAATGTAAACGGTAAGTGCTGTGATAATACCTAGTAACAGCAGGTTTACAATATGTTGCCCGTTAAAAGAAAAGTCTTTGATCTTACCATTCAGTTTGCCCCATGCTATGATACTACCTGCAAAGGATACGCTACCAATCACCATACCAACGATGATGGTAATAAATAAAGTACCCGGTATAGTACTGAAGATGGAGCCGCCCGCTTCTTCGTACAATTCTGTCATACCCGTAGTATGATGCTTGAATTCTATGATAGATATCAGCATGGCGCAGGCGCCGCCCATACCGTTAAAGAGGCTCACCATTTCGGGCATTGCCGTCATTTGCACTTTTTTGGCAGCCAATGTTCCTACGATGCTACCTATGATCAGGCCGCCGAATATCCAGCCGTAATTGCCGAGTTTATTGCCATCTTCATCAGTGTATAAGAAGATAGTAGCAAGTATCGCAATGGTCATACCAACAGCGGCTACCATATTACCACGGCGTGCGCTGTCGGGGTGAGAAAGCATTTTAAGCCCTATGATAAATGTTACCGATCCGATCAGGTAACTGAGAGGCAGAATAATTTGTGTCATACTAATGGCTTATGCTTTTTTTGCTTTTTTCTTTTTGTCAAACATTTCCAGCATCCTGTCGGTAACCACAAAACCACCTACCACGTTTAGGGTGCCTAATACTACGGCAAGGAAGCCAAGTGTCAGCGCTACATAATCATCTGATGGCGCCTGCCCCATTACTATAATGGCGCCGATGATTACCACACCATGTATAGCGTTAGCGCCACTCATCAGCGGAGTGTGCAGCACAGATGGCACCCTGGAGATTACTTCAATACCCAGGAATACAGACAGGATCACAATGGTAAGCAACCGGTATGTGGCCGGGTCAGAAAATAGTTGTGTAAGGAAATCCATATAGTTAATTAAGCATTTGCTGTTTGAGGATTAATTAAAGACAGTACTCTTTCGTTGGTGATATTACCACCATGCACGATGCAGGTACCTTTCACCAGGTCATCTTCAAAGTTCAGGTTCATATTCCCGTCTTTGTCTATGATCAGTTTCAGAAAGTTCAGTGCGTTCTTGGCATATACTTTACTGGCGTCTGCGGGTGCCGTTGCAGGCAGGGCCGAATTACCTATGATAGATACGCCGTTGTGTACTACTGTTTCTTTGTCTTTTGTAAGGTCGGTATTGCCACCTGTTACAGATGCTATATCAATGATCACAGATCCCGGGCGCATATCTTCTATCATCTGTTTGGTGATCAGTATTGGTGCTTTTCTTCCCGGTATTTGTGCGGTAGTGATAATGATATCTGATTTCTTTGCGTGTTCGTGTATCTTGTTCTTTTGCCTTTCCTGGAATTCAGCAGATTGCTCTACCGCATATCCTCCGGCTTTTGACGCATCTGCAGCACCTTCTACTTCTACGAATTTGGCACCAAGGCTCATTACTTCTTCCTTAACGGCAGGGCGTGTGTCGAACACTTCTACAACAGCACCAAGTCGTTTAGCAGTGGCAATAGCTTGCAAACCTGCAACACCTGCGCCAAGTATCAGTACTTTAGCCGGTGGTATACTACCTGCCGCTGTCATGAACATCGGGAAGTAGCGTGGATACTGATAGGCGGCAAGCAGCACGGCCTTATACCCCGCAATGTTCGCCTGGGAGCTGAGCACGTCCATAGCCTGTGCGCGTGTAGTACGTGGTATGGTATCAAGGCTGAATACTGAATATCCTTTCCCTGCCCAGTCTTGCATGGCCTTTGTGTTAAAGAGCGGTTGAAATACTCCCATTAAAACGGCTCCGGATTTTATACCTGCAGGTACATTATCCGCATGAATGGTTAGTAATAGGTCGGCTCCGCCTGCTACTGTTGCCTTATCCTTAACAGTTCCCCCCGCGTCAGTATATGTTTTGTCGCTATGAAATGCATTATCTCCCGCTCCCTGTTCTATCCATACCTGCACATTCATTTTAGTCAATGCAGCTACTACTTCGGGCACAAGTGAAACTCTTGTTTCCGGAGCTTGCTCTTTTAGCACACCAATTATCATAAGGTGAAATTCTTTTTTAGATGATGAAAAATAACTTTTTTATATGATAAGTCAAAATTTGTTACTTGATTCTCGATGCTGGATTCTTGATCTTGACAAATACCAATTCCCCCTGAAAGTTATAGGTGTTTGATCTGAAATTTTATTAGCAATAGGTTAAGTTTGAGGATGAGCTACAAAAAGTTGGAAATATGGCAGATCGCCCGTGAAGTAGTGATAGATATACATAAGATGACGCTGGAACTTCCAAAATTTGAAATGTTTGAAGAAGGGCAACAAATAAGGCGATCTAGTAAGTCTGTTAGAAGCAATATTGTTGAAGGATACGGACGACGTGCGTATAAACAGGAGTTTATACGTTTTCTCATTTTCGCACTTGCTTCTAATGATGAAACTATTGATCATCTTGAGATGTTATATGAAACAGGTTCTTTAACCAACGAGACACAATACAGGGCAACTTGGGGCAAGCTGGATTTATTAGGTCGAAAACTCAACAGTTTTATCGAAGCGGTTCAACGGCAACATAACAATATAACCTAAGGTGTTAGCGCAGATCCAATAAGATCCGGCATCCAATATCGAATATCCAGTATCCAGCATCCAGCATCCAGTTTGTATCTTTGCACCCTATGCATTACGTTTCAGCAGAGGGGATTAGTAAGTCTTTCGGAGTTAAACCTTTATTTAGCAATATTTCATTTCATATAAGCGAGGGCGATAAGATTGCGCTTATTGCCAAGAATGGTAGTGGTAAATCCACCCTACTAAAGATACTGTCAGGTAAAGAGCAGCCTGATGATGGTAAGGTATGGATCAATAAAGATGTGACAGTGGCTTTGTTCGAGCAGGATCCTACTTTTAGCGAAGAACTGTCCGTTGCAGATAACATATTCCATTACAAACATCCGGTAGCAGAGGCTTTGCGCGATTATGAAAAGATACTGGAGAGCCCGGAAAAAGATCCGGTTGCCTTGTCTGAAGCGTTAGCAAAGATAGATGACCTGGGCGCCTGGGATTTTGAAGCCAAGGTAAAACAAATACTAGGCAAGCTGAATATCCATAATCTCGATCAGCCCGTGAAGACTTTGTCAGGCGGGCAACGTAAAAGGGTAGCGCTCGCACAAACTCTGATTGATATTGGTTTTGAGCATAAACACGTATTGCTGATAATGGACGAACCTACCAACCACCTGGATGTGGAAATGGTAGAGTGGCTGGAGCATTTTCTGAACCAGGAAAATGTGACTTTGCTTTTGGTAACCCACGATCGTTACTTCCTGGATGCGGTCTGCGAAGAGATATGGGAACTGGATGGCAGTGATCTTTTTGTGTACAAGGGCGATTATGAAAATTATATTGAAAAGAAGGCAGCTCGTATAGAAAGCCACCAGGCCAGTATAGACAAGGCTAAGAACGAGTACCGTAAGGAGCTGGAATGGATGCGCAAGCAACCTAAAGCGCGGAGCACTAAAGCCCGCAGCCGTATAGATAACTTCTACGACGTAGAAGCCAGGGCAAAGCAGCGTATAGAAGATACAAAGGTAGAGCTGCAGATGAAGATGAACCGCCTGGGTGGTAAGATCGCGGAACTAAAGAAAGTATATAAGAGCTACGGCGATAAACAAATTCTCAAGGGATTCGACTATACATTTAAGAAGGGTGATCGCATAGGTGTAGTTGGTAAGAACGGCGCCGGTAAATCTACATTCCTGCAAATGTTGCAGGGGCTGGAGCCTGCAGACAGCGGTAAGATCAATATCGGCGATACGGTGGTGTTTGGTAACTTTTCGCAGCAGGGATTGGTTTTTAAAGAAGACATGCGGGTGATAGAGTATGTGAAAAATATTGCGGAAAGCTTTCCTTTAGCTGGTGGTGGCAGTCTCAGTGCAGCGCAGTTTCTGCAGTTGTTTCTGTTTCCGCCAGATCAGCAATACACCTACCTGTCCAAGTTGAGTGGAGGAGAAAAGAAGCGCTTACAGTTGCTGACAGTATTATTCCGTAATCCCAATTTCCTGATACTAGATGAACCCACCAACGATCTGGACCTTCCCACACTCTCTGTGTTGGAAAATTTCCTGAGCGAATACCAGGGCTGCCTGTTGATAGTATCGCACGATCGCTATTTTATGGATCGCCTGGTAGATCATCTTTTTGTGTTCGAAGGAGATGGCGTGGTCCGCGATTTTCCCGGCAACTATACTTTGTATCGCATTGCCCAAAAGGAAGAAGAGCAAAAAAGGAAACAACAGGAGCAAACGGTTATTCAGCAAGCGCCGCAGCAAACACCTGCGGGTACCAAAAAGAAAATGTCTTTTAATGAGAAACGGGAGTTCGATCAATTAGGAAAAGACATCCCGAAACTGGAACAAGAGAAGGCAGATATTACTGAGAAAATGAGTACAGCTAACCTTCCTTTTGATGAATTGCAGAAACTAAGCGCCCGTATTACGGAGATAACGGATCTATTGGAGGAGAAAGAAATGCGATGGCTGGAACTGAGTGAGTTAGCCTCCTAAAAGTAAAGCCACGCATTGCGTGGCTTTACTTTTATTATAACAGAATTGTCATTACTACGGAGTAGTAACTTCTTCTTTTTTGATCTTGTCAAATTCAAACATCAGCGAGAAGCGGAATGTGTTTGAAAGTGGGTTACGGTTGATGCCGCTGCCTGAAGGTACCAGGTAAGCAAAGTTCAGGTTGAAGATGTTGTAACGAACACCAAGGCCGCAAGTGAAGTATTTACGGTCACCTTTAGTCTTGTCTTCGTAGAAATAACCTGCACGTACTGCAAACTGATTTTGATACCAGTATTCAGCGCCTAAAGAAACCTGGAATTCGCGAAGTTCTTCGCTGAATCCGCCCGGAGCATCGCTAAAAGAACCCAGCACGCCGGATGCTACAGATTTATTAGGGATGTAGTGGTATAGCTCGCCCATATTATTAGACATAGTACCAACACTGTCCTGAGGCGTTGGCACCATAAGCTTGTTTACGTCCAATGCAAAAGTCAGTTTGTTATACTCGTCCATCTGGTAAGTATAGGCAGCGCCTAAACCTAAGTTGATGGGTATAAAATCGCTGCGGGTGCTGCTGTAAGAAATCTTAGATCCAAGGTTGGTAATAACTGCACCAAAGCTGAAATTAGATTTGCGGAACTCATCTATTTCTTTGGTTTTAGTATAGTAGATACCAAGATCAGCCGCAAAAGCATTGCCCGGTTTGTAATCTATACTGGTGGTACCTGCTGCAAGGCCTGTAGCAATTGCAGAGTGTATGTATCGAAAAGATAAACCAGTCGATAAGTACGGAGACAATTGACGGCTATATCCGACGTCTAATGAAAACTCATTAGGCTTACCGGTACCTAAAGATTGTGCATTGATATCAGTATAGTTGATCTCGCCCAGGGAGAAATAACGCAGAGATGCACTGATGGTTTGTGGTGTCTTTTCGCCAAATTTTGCATAACCGGAGAGATATGCAAGGAATATATCAGGTACGATGTCCTTCAACCACGGGGTATAAGTAGCAGAAATGCCATAGTTTTTAGTAGCAAAAGGCAACTTGGCTACGTTCCAGTATTGCGCGTTTGCGTCAGGGCTTAGTGCTATGCCCACGTCACCCATCGCACCAGAACGTGCATCCGGAGAGATTCTTAGGAAAGGTACTGCGGTGGTAACTGTGTTTACAGCTCCGTTGGAACCGGTTTGGTTTGCTTTGCTGCTTTGAGCTAAAGCACTTGTTGATATTAAGCCAGTAGCAACAAACAAACCCAATGAAGCAACTAATCTTGCCATTCTGTGTCTATTATAATTTTTATTAAAGTACTGCAAAGGTATTATCTATTAATGAAACACCTGCCAAAGAGTTTTTCAGTCAATTGGCAGGCAATATACACCAATCAGTTATATAATTTAACGTATCAACACAAGTTTTTGGTATCCCATATCTTCTGCACCCTTGTCCGAAACAATGCGCATACGGTACAAATACACACCTGATGGCTGCTTCGCCCCGTTATTGTCCGTTCCATCCCAGGTGATCTCATTACTGCGGCTCACCCCTGTTTGAAACACCTGCTTCAGGTTCCTCACCAAAACACCCTGCTCATTGTAAATATTCACTTCTCCGTACATGTATTCATTGGGATGGTTGTTCTCAAATACAAAATGAGTAACATCCCTGAATGGGTTAGGATAATTCATTACTTTCTGAATTTTTACAATGTTTCCGTTAGCTACTTCAAAATCAACGGATCCGGTGCCCGAATTATTGTTTACGTCCCAGGCTTTTATGGTAATTCTGTGTCTTCCATCAGAAATGTTGGATATCGGGAAGTTTACATAACCTCTTTTATAGGTATTATATTCCGTTTCGTAATAGTCGTTCAGAATGTATTGATTTTCAACATCTCCGTCCAATATTGCCACTAGATCATGCCCCACTGAGTTGCCGGATACGTTAATGCCTGTTTCGTCTTCCAGTATTGCGTAGAGCAAGGTATTAGAACCGGTAAGACCTCCATTTCTAAACAGGCTATCCCCAATAAATGCCCTTACAATAGGTCCGTCTGTTTCATAAATAGGATGATCAGAATATCCGCCTATGGAATAAGAATAATCAGCGCCAGCAGCGTCGGTTTCTCCATTTTCAGCATACAGGCTTATTTTGGCGCTGCCCATATCGTAGTTAATGTCTTTTGGCGCAATAAAGGCAAAAGCAAATTTTCCGTCAACTACAGTGGCTTTCCCTTTGTAAATAATATTGTTCCTTACGGTAAAAGTCTTTCCAATACCACTGATCGTATTAACCACTCGAGGTTTATCATAGATCGTCACATAAAGTCTTCCGTTAAAATTGTCGAAGGGTGCTCTTTTATTATCCCCTACATAGCCGCTAACTTCGTAGCTGCCTAATGCACTCATCGTATCTGTATTCAGCCCTGTTGCTACATCCTTGATGTTATTGATGTATATACTATGCTCCGGAAAATCCGGAAGCAATGCAGGATCGCCCAGCAAAGCAAATTTGCGGAAGTTGATAATATCGCTGGATCCCGTGGTTGCCACGCTGTAGGTAATATTCTTCCCTATCCTGAAAGCATCGCCAAATGTATTCCAGCGATCATTCATTTTTTCAAACTGGGCTTTTAGATAATCTCTGTTCAATTCCCTGTTAGATGATTGAAAAACAAGTTTTACAGTAGTTACGGAACTGATAACGCCGCCATCTTTTTTCAATACTATTTGTTCTCCGGCAGATACAAATTGAGGCTGGTCAAATTGTCCGAAATCGCAGGTGGCGGTTACCGAAAACGGCATCTTATTCAGGTTCGTCCATTTATTGTAGTCATCCTGTGTAACAATGCGTTCATGAGACAATACTTCAGTATTGCCGTGGCCGCTGTAGTTAATAAGGATAGTGCCCTTATACATCTGGTCATTGATCATTTTATTGGCTTCCGGCGCACGCGCTCCACCGGGTGTAGATGTAAACGGTATAGCGTCTTCATAAACTTTGGTAGCATTGTATAGATTGCTTTGCGAGTTAATGGTCGATTCCATGATCTCTTCATCATCCATGTGCGGCCCTGCAATATCTTCATTGTCTGCAACAAGGGTCGTAGATAGCCTCCATGGGCCAAGAGAAGAAGGTGCCTTGTATTGTTTTATCTTATTAACTACTCCTTCTGCCTCGTCAACTGTTTTCACAGGCAGGCGGCCTACACCTATGTCAAGGGTATTAGCGATTCCTATCGTTTCAATATTTTCATTATCATCCAGCATTCCGTAAAAATCATCATCACAGAAGCTGCTTAGCTCTGTATACGATTCATACGATTCATGTGTGGGTACAAAGTTGGTATTGCCTGCTACACGGTTTTTGTAATCATAGGAAGCATCACCCAAAAGCAGCAGGTATCGCGGCATCTGCGTGCTGTCGTTCCCGGCGCGGTCATAAAACATTTTCATGTAATCGCGTATGGCAGTAATATCCTGCCCGCCAGAAGAAAACTCGTTATATATCTGTTGCGGTGTTACAACGGTAACGCGTATATGGTCGTGGTTTCGGTGAAAATCTGCAATCTCATTCGCAGCATTCAGAAAATCAGGATGGCTTACAATTACCATGTCTGTCTGATCTTGTCCTTGAAGGTTTTGATTGTCAACAGTACCGGCATATTCAGGTACTGTTAGCTGGTCACTGTTCAATGCAGTATACTCATGCAAGGTACCGGCATCTTGAGAAAATGCATAGGTACTGCCATTCAGCGTGCCTTTCATTCTTACAGGATTCTGTGGATCTGTAACATCCCAAACCTGGGTATTGCTATTAGCGTTGCCAAGTTCAAAGCTGGCGACATTTCCATTAGCCACAGAGCTTGCATCGCGAAAGTTAACGGCACTTCCCCTAAACGCCAGCGGCCTCCTTACGTTGGCTTCAATATAATCCAGGAATGCACGCCCGTCGGTAGCGGTAGGCTGGTAGGTAATATTGATGGGAACCTGCCCGGTCACAACCGTCGTCCAGTCCGATACATCATTTTGATCAAATGGTCTGTTAGTATCGCCTACCAGGTTATTATCCGTAGCGGCATAAAAAACAAAATTACCACCGGGCTGCCCGTTGATAGTGGCATTAAGGGTGCTATTGGGACTGCTGCAAGACGACGATGCGCGCATTTTAAAGTAAGCTAGGCCTGTATTATCGCCCAGGTCCATATTTACCGTATGCTGCGTAGATTTACCGATGTTATTGCTAAATTCTTCTTTCCACCACCAGGTTTTGCCAAATTTGGCAGGGCTGATGTCGTCTTCATCAAATACTACATAGTCATCGTAATTGTTGACGGTTACATTAGGCGTAGGTGCTGCATCTTGTGTACCTATACGTTTACCGGCTTCACCGTCAAAATTTAGCAAATAATACCCTTTGTCTTCATACAGGTTTTTAACATGCTTATAGTGTTTGGTTGTAGAATCATAATTCCAGGATACCGGCCCTTCTGCATAAAAAACAAAATAGTCGCCTTTCCCAAAGGTTCCGTCACCCCCGTCATTTACCCATATTGCATCTTCTGTAAGGCCCACTGGGCGTGCTACCGCGTTGTTTTCGCTAAGCATATTGCCACCCCTGCCAAAAACTCTGATACTGGCAGAGTTGATCGGTCCGGTAATTCCAAGTTTAGAGGCTATAAAATCATAATCGATCTTGCACAATCCCGTATAGCTCACCGCTACCTTATACCACTTGCCTGTGGCCAGCGGAGAATTGGTGACGGATGTTGTTTTTTGTGCTGCATTTCCGGTTGTGGTGCTAATCGCTTTTTCTGTCACATTGATAGAAAATGAGGCCAGTTGCTGCATCATGCCGTTGGCATTGTTATACACGGGTACGCGTACCAGGGCAAAGGGCTTTTTACGTTCCTTTCCCAGTGTTATCTGTATGTTGGCGGCATTACCGGGTACGGCATCTACAGGCAGGATATCAACATTCGAGTAAGTAGTATTCCCGATGGTGACGTCCGGAATGGCATAGGATTGCAGCCATATTCTTTTCACGACATATCCTTGATGGATGTCGGATTTTGATACGGTAAAATCGCTTTTTTCGGCCGCTCCTGCTGCAAAAAAGCTGCCGGCAAAAAGTGCCAGGGAACATATCGTTTTTTTCATAGAAAACTAATAAGTGCAAATTCCATTGCCGGGTTCTTCAAAATTAAGGCAAATAGCTACAGTAAACATTTACGGGCTTTAGCCGTATGTAATTCTAACGTAAAATTTAATATATTATTATCGTTTGGATTACCAAAAAAAACTACATTTTTCATATTATGGTTCTTAAATGCTTGACATTTCAAAAAGAATGCTCTATCATTGTAACAACTTTTAACAATTGTTCAACCAATTCGTAGCAAATATTTTTCTCTGATTATGAAAAGAACTCTCATCGGCGTGAGCTTGCTTTGCATAGGAGCGACGACCTTTACGGCCTGCTCTTCGAAAAAAAATGTCGGTGTGTCACAGGTTACCGGTTGGGATTATAATGATCCCCGTCTCGGTGGCTTTGATGTGGCCAACTATCCAGGACAGCAAACCGGGCCGGGCCTTACTTTCATCGAGGGTGGTCGCTTTACAATGGGACAAACCGAAGAGGATCTGACTGTAGAACGTAACAATATACCGCGTACCGTGTCGGTTTCTTCTTTCTATATGGATGAAACGGAGGTTGCGAACGTACACTACCGTGAATATATTTATTGGCTGTACCGCGCCTACGGTGCTGACTATCCAAATATTATAGCAAAGGCATTGCCTGATACCAACTGCTGGCGCAGGGCTCTGTCTTATAACGAACCTCTGGTTCAATATTATTTCCGCCATGCTGCGTACAACTACTACCCTGTAGTAGGTGTTAACTGGTACCAGGCGCAGGATTTCTGTAAATGGCGTAGCGACCGTGTGAATGAGTACATCCTCATCAAGAACGGCTTCCTGAAAAGGAATTCTAACCAGGTGAACGAAGACATCTTCGATGTGGAAACTTATTCAAATGGCCAATACGAAGGTACTCCGGGCCGCAGCCGTAAACGCGATCTGGATCCTCAGGGTTCAGGCAAGCGTAACATGAGGTACTCTGATGGTTACCTGCTGCCAAACTACCGCCTCCCGACAGAAGCTGAATGGGAATATGCAGCTGTTGCTAATATTGGTAACAACCCTGAACGCGAAACTAGCCGTCGCCGTGGTGAAGAAGTTGAAACAGATCGCAATGTTTACCCTTGGGGTGATGCTTATACAACGCGTTATGGCCTGCGCAACTCATATCAGGGTCAATTCCTTGGTAACTTCAAACGTGGCAGAGGTGATGCGATGGGTGTTGCCGGTGGTCTGAACGATAACGCTGATATCCCTGCTCCTGTATATTCTTATGAGCCAAATGCTTATGGTCTGTACAACATGGCCGGTAACGTGAGCGAATGGGTACTCGATACTTATCGTCCATACACTGAAGATCTGAACGACTTCCGTCCGTTCCGTGGTAATGAATACATGACTTACAAGCGTCTCTCTGAAGATAACTCTCTCGATGAAAAAGATTCTTTAGGTCACCTGCCTGTTCGCCCTATGACAGACGACGAGGTGCTGGCTACAGAAAACTTCGACGGCACACATGCTGATCTGCGTGATTATAAAGATGGCGACAGTTCTTCAATGTTTGTTTACAACTACGGAAACACTACACTGATCAACAACGATGCTAAAGTTTATAAAGGTGCATCATGGAATGACCGCGCTTATTGGATGTCTCCTGGTACACGTCGTTTCATGCCGGCTAAACAAGCTAGTGCAACAGTAGGTTTCCGTTGCGTAATGGATCGCTTAGGTTCTCCTAACGGCCGCAACGATGAAAAAGCCGGTAACTACTTCGGTAAAAAAGGTGGTCGTCCGCCAAGAAAATAATCAGAGCTACTTTTCATAATAAAACCCCTTCTTCCGAAGGGGTTTTCTATTTTTACGCCGTTAAACAGACAGCTTTGGAAATACCTTCATTATACGAGCTCTACAAACAGCATCCTTCCGTGCAGACAGATACCCGTAAGCTAAAGGCCGGTGATCTATACTTCGCACTCAAAGGGCCAAATTTTAACGGTAATACTTTCGCCCTGCAGGCATTGGACGCAGGTGCAGCTTATGCTATTGTGGATGAGCAACAGTATGTCGTTAGCGACAGATGCATATTGGTAGATGATGTATTAACGGCATTGCAGCAACTTGCCTTGTATCACAGGCAGCAATTTTCAATCCCGTTTATTGCCATTACCGGCTCTAACGGGAAGACCACAACAAAGGAATTGATAACGGCTGTATTACGCAAAAAATACATCACATATGCCACCGAAGGCAACTTAAATAATCATATCGGTGTACCGCTCACTTTATTAAAAATAAGGCCTGTCGCGCAGATGGCTGTGATTGAAATGGGGGCCAATCACCAGAAAGAGATTGAAGGGTATTGTAAGATAGCCTTACCAACACATGCTATCATCACCAACGTCGGCAAGGCGCATATTGAAGGTTTTGGAGGCGTAGAGGGCATTCGCAAAGGCAAAGGTGAGCTGTATGATTTCATCAGAGGGACGAATGGTGTTATATTTCGCAATGCTGACCTCGAATATTTGGCAGAGATGAGTAATGGTATAGCCACCCAGGTAACATACGGCACCACTAATGCCATCTATACCGGTATCCCGCAAATGGATGATGTGTTTATCAATGTTTCTTTGCCTGGGGACAACACCGTAATACATAGCAATCTTGTTGGCGATTATAATTTCCCTAACCTGATGGTTGCTATAGCTGCAGGTAAATATTTTGATGTTGCGTTAGCGGACATTAAAGCAGCCATAGAGGAATATAACCCGGATAACAGCCGTTCGCAATGGCTGCAACAAGGTAGTAACAGAGTGATATTGGATGCGTACAATGCTAATCCCAGCAGTATGCGGGCTGCAATTATCAATTTTGCAAATGCTAAGCTCGATAATAAAATGCTGTGGATCGGTGCGATGAAGGAAATGGGTAACGAGGAGCATAAAGAACATGTTGAATTAGTACAACTTGCGGAGCAATACCACTGGAGCCAGGTAATATTAGTAGGTAAGGAGTTTAACGGCATATCCCATAATTATTTGCATTTTGATACTTCTGCACTGGCCGCGGAATACATAAAGCAAAACCCGCCTGCTAACGCGGCTATTTTGATAAAGGGATCACGCGGTAGTAAGATGGAGTTGATGGCAGAAGCCCTGCCTTTATAGTTTTTTATTAATTTCGTTGGCGATTGAAAAACAAGGGTTGAGATGAAAACAAATGAGGTGCCGCAGGATCCGAAGAATTTTAGGGAAGGGGATAAGGTAAATAAACTATTATACGCCGTTGATAAGAATGGCAACTACACAGGGGTTACTTCTGCAGGCTGGGAGGCAGAGAATTTTGCCACAAAACAGGCCTGGGATGCGGTAGACGAAGAATTAGCCATGACTGCAGAACAGGTTAAAAGAGGTGAACTAAGTCCCATAGCCTATTATATGCACAAATGCCTGATGGAACCATCCCTGCTGGCTAAATATGTAGGAAAGTGGACATGGCAGGTAAAAAGGCATATGAAGAAAGCAAATTTTGAAAAACTAAGTTCAGATGTGCTTGCCAGGTACGCAAAAGCCTTTAATATATCCGTAGAAGAACTCACCTCTTTCGGAAAATAATATTCCCCTATATTTATCTATGAGCATTGCTGATTACAAACATTACCAACATGCCCATTGCGAGAGCGGCGTTACAGCTAACTTGCTAAGGCACGAGGGGGTAGATATTTCTGAGCCGCTAGCATTTGGTATTGGTGCCGGTATGTTCTTTGGCCATTTACCTTTTCTTAAAGTAAGCGGCACACCGGGTACTACATTCCGTACATGGCCGGGAGCCATCTTCAAGCGCGCCACACAAAGGCTGGGCATCACCATGCATACGCAACGCTTCCCCAATCCGCAGAAAGCTATGAAGGCTTTGGATGATGTGCTCGCTACAGGCAAGCCCGTAGGGATGCTCAGCAGCGTGTATTACCTGCCATATTTGCCGGAGGCATTTCGTTTTCACTTCAATGCCCACAACCTTGTAGTATATGGCAAAGAGAATGAAGAATATTATGTAAGCGACCCTGTGCTGGAGCAAACAACACGCATTGCTCCTGAAGATCTGGCAAAAGCCCGGTTTGCAAAGGGTGCCCCCGAGCCTAAGGGTTTTATGTACTATGTAAAATCGGTACCTAAGGAAATACACTTTGAGAAGGCAATTCAATCAGGAATTAAACAGACATGCTTTTTCATGCTGTCTCCGCCCGTACCCTGGTTTGGTAACAAAGCCATATTCCTTTTGGCCAATAAAATCCAGCAATATCCTAAAAAGCTCACGCCGCGTAAAGCGTCATTGTACCTGGGTAACATCATCCGTATGCAGGAAGAGATAGGTACAGGTGGTGCAGGCTTTCGCTTTTTATACGCCGCATTTTTACAAGAGGCAGCTAATATTTTAAAGAGAGACGACCTACAGGGATTTTCCCAGGAACTGACTCTGATTGGTGACGACTGGCGGAATTTTGCCTATAATGCTGCCCGTGTTATGAAGGATAGGAAAGAAGGTATAGTATCGTTTGACGAGTTGGCAGATATGCTGCGTATCTGCGGCGAAAAAGAGAAAGATTTCTTTAAGAGGATGCAGAAATTAAAATGGTGATGCCGTTTTTAACAAGCACCTATGAAAAATAAACTTATTTTTGCACACTAATTTGTGATTTGTGGCGGGTACCAAGAGACGTATCATATTGAATTTCATTGACTTCTTCCATAAACCCTTTTCCCGGTTTATAGATCAGCAGACCTTCCGTTACCTGGCTTGCGGTGGTTCCAATACTGTTTTAGATATCGTCATTTACTTCATCAGCTATAATTTTATCCTGCACAAACAAACGGTAAATATCGGTCCGCTGCACATAGCGCCGCATATATTTGCCTTCATGATGTCTTTTTCAATAAGCTTTCCGTTGGGGTTTGCATTATCTAAATACCTTGTATTTGCGCATTCTAACCTACGTGGCCGGGTACAGCTATTCCGTTATGCCATGCTGGTAGCTACCTGCATTGTGCTTAACTACATCTTCCTGAAGCTGTTTGTAGACGGATTAGGCTGGTATGCAACCCCGTCTAAGATAGTTACTACCGCTATTGTAGCAGTATTCAGCTATTTCTCCCAACGCAATTTTACCTTCAAAGTGAAGGAAGCTCCTGTTGTAGAGTAAGCTCCTAAAAGAAAGGAAAAGTGGCGGTTAATTATGCCTTTTTCCTGACTTAGGATAATTTATTTCTCTATAGACAGACTTACGACTTATTACTTACGACTTAAGACTAATCTGTACCTTTGCCTCGTTTATGACACAGGAATACCTGAAGGAGATGCGCGAGCGGGTGCAACACCTCAATCGCTTTCTTAAAATTGATGATCGCAACGCCAAAATAGAAAATGACCGCAGCCTTACTCTTTCCCCCGGCTTTTGGGACGATAACGCGCGTGCTACGGGTATCTTAAAAGAAATCAAGATCAATAAATACTGGGTAGATCTCTACGAGCAGGCAAATACTGCCGTTGAAGATTTTGCCATCCTTTTTGAATTCTGGAAAGAAGGCTCCGCTACAGAAGAAGAAACAAAAGAAGCTTACGATAAAGCGCTGAAAACACTTGATGACCTGGAATTTAAATCTACACTCAATGAGCCTGAGGATGAGATGCACGCTGTTATGGTGATCAACTCCGGGGCAGGTGGCACCGAAAGCCAGGACTGGGCAGAGATGCTGCTGCGTATGTACCGCATGTATGGCGAAAAGCAGGGCTGGAAGGTATCTGAAATAGATGTACAGTATGGTGATGGTGCAGGTATTAAACAAGCTACAATAGAATTTGATGGTGAGTTCTCCTACGGCCTGTTAAAGGCAGAGAGTGGGGTACATCGCCTGGTGCGAATCTCTCCTTTTGATTCCAACGCACGCAGGCATACGTCTTTTGCTTCGGTATTCGTATATCCGTTGGTAGATGATAGTATAGAGATACAAGTAAACCCTGCAGATCTGGAATGGGAGTTCTATCGTGCCGGGGGTAAAGGTGGACAGAACGTAAATAAGGTGGAAACTGCAGTGCGTCTGAAACACATCCCAAGTGGTATTATAGTAGAATGCCAGCAGGCTCGTACACAAGGAGAGAACCGGGAAAAGGCATTGACGATGTTAAAGAGTCGCCTGTACGAAGAAGAACTGCGTAAACGCGAAGAATTAAAAAATGCTGCTAACAGTAGCAAAAAGAAAATAGAGTGGGGCTCACAAATACGTTCCTATGTATTCCATCCGTATAAGATGATCAAAGATCACCGTACGGATTATGAGGTAGGTAATGTAGGCCCGGTTATGGATGGCGAAATAGATGACTTCATCAAGGCATACCTGATGATGATGAAAGAAGAAGTATAAAACAATTAGTATGGCAGAAGCACCAAAAGCAAATCCTCCCAAACCTAAGCTCGCAAGCGGGCTTAAGCGCCTGTTTACATTTGCAGCGCCTTATAAGCGTGGATTTTTCTTTGCCATATTCATGTCTATCATCCTGGCGGTACTTACACCGTTGCGCCCTTACCTGATACAGTTATCTGTAGATAAATACATCAGCAACAGTTTGCTGCAGGGGCTCATTACAGTGAGCATCATTCAGCTGGTTGCCCTGCTGCTGGAAAGTGGATTGAGGTTCTGGTTTCTATATCGTATCAGCTGGCTGGGGCAAAGCGTGGTGAATGATATGCGTAAGGTGACTTTTAAGAAGATATTGTTCCAGAACATAGGTTTCTATGACCGTACGCCTATAGGCACGCTTACTACACGCACCATCAATGATATTGAAGCGGTAAATGATGTTTTCTCTGAAGGCATCATATCTATAATGGCCGATCTGCTGACCATCATTTCCATTATGATCGTCATGTTCATTACAGATTGGAAGCTTACGCTGGTTTGTCTCATACCGTTTCCTTTACTTATCGTCGCTACCTACTATTTTAAGGAAAGTGTAAATAAATCATTTCAGCGGGTGCGTAATGCGGTTGCTGCACTCAACGCATTTGTGCAGGAACATATTACGGGCATATATATTGTCCAGGCTTTTGCTGCGGAGAATCGTGAAATGGGTAAGTTCAGAAATATCAATAAAGAACATCGTAACGCTAATATCAAAGCGATCTTTGCTTATTCTGTGTTCTTCCCGATAGTGGAAATCATTCTTGCACTTTCTATGGGCTTGCTGGTATGGTATGGTGCGGGCAGGATGTTACATTATGAGGTTACTCCCGGTATTGTTATTGCATTTGTAATGTACCTCAACCTGTTGTTTCGTCCGCTGCGTATGATGGCTGATAAGTTTAACGTACTGCAAATGGGTATGATCGCATCAGAACGTGTATTTACAGTTTTAGATAGCGAAGAGAACTTAAAAGGTAACGGCGAATATCGTCCACAACATGTAGCCGGTAAAGTGGAGTTTAAAGATGTACATTTTAGCTACAATCCCGGTGTGCCGGTATTAAAAGGTGTTTCGTTCGAGATACCCGCCGGTAAAACAATGGCAGTTGTAGGTCATACAGGTGCGGGTAAAACTTCTATTATCAGTATACTCAACAGGCTATACGAAATAGAAAGCGGCAAGATATTAATAGATGATCGCGATTTGCGGGACTATGATATCTATAGTCTTAGAGAACATATCGGCATCGTGCTACAGGATGTGTTTTTGTTTAGCGGCACTATCTATGAAAACATCACGCTACGCAATAGCAATATTCCACTATCTAAGGTAGAGGAGGTTTGCAAATTGTTGGATATCCATGATTTTGTCCAGCGTCTTCCCGGTGCTTACAACTTCAATGTGATGGAGCGGGGTAACACCTTATCGCAGGGGCAAAGGCAATTATTATCTTTTGCAAGGGCATTGCTCTACAACCCATCTATCCTCATTCTCGATGAGGCCACGTCTTCTGTAGATAGCGAAAGCGAGCAACTGATTCAAAAAGCTATAGATACACTGATACAGGGCCGTACATCTATTGTTATAGCACATCGCCTGTCCACCATCCGCAAAGCAGATCAGATCATTGTAATGGACAAAGGCCGTATTACAGAACGTGGTAACCACCAGTCGTTAATGGCCTCACAAGGTGAGTATTATAAGCTATATACCGCAGTAGAAAAGGAAAAAGAAAAGGCGCTGTAACAAGCGCCTTTATATTTTTTGCCTAAAAATTTGTGTAACCGATCAGTTACACTATATTTGTAACCGAACGGTTACTAAATATGAGACGAGACGTATTCCAGGCAATAGCAGATCCTACTCGGAGAGAGATCATAAATCTGTTGGCACATAAAGAATTAAACCTAAACGAAGTTGCAGGGCAGTTCGATATCAGCAGGCCCGCTATCAGCAAGCACATAAAAATACTTACCGAGTGCGGACTTGTTGTAATAACGCAAACGGGCCGGGAACGCTATTGTAAAGCGCAGGTAAATAAACTAAAGGAAGTATATGATTGGGTAGCCCATTACAGCAATTTCTGGGATAAGAAGCTAAATGCATTGGCTTCATTCCTTGAGAATGAGAAAAAACAAAAACGTAAATAATAACAATTAAAAACCACGGTTATGACAAACCAATCCAATGCACCGGTAATTAAAGAAGTTCTGCTGGATGCGCCTGCTCAAAAAGTATGGGAGGCCATCACAGACAAAAAGAAAATGAAAGAATGGTATTTTGATGTTTCTGATTTTAAACCTGAGGTAGGTTTTGAATTCAGCTTCGAGGGTGGTGACCCTAAAGGTGATATTTATGTCCACCTATGTAAAGTAACGGAAGTTGTTCCTGGCAGGAAGCTGGTACATAGCTGGCGATACCAGGGTTATGAGGGCAACTCCTTCGTGTCATGGGAGTTATTTCCTGAAGGAGATAAGACAAAACTCATATTAACACATACCGGCCTGGATACGTTCCCTGCTGACAATAAAGCGTTCGCTCGCGAAAACTTTAATATGGGTTGGACAGAGATCACCGGAACAAACCTGCCTCAATATTTAGCCAAAAACTAAATCGATATAAACATGAAGATCACAATGACCAGCGTATCGGTAAACAACCCGATCGAAGCTTTCAAATTTTATACCGAGGTACTCGGGTTTCAGCAATACTTGTATATGCCCGAAGCTTACCTGGCTATAGTTGTATCTCCCGAGCAACCTGAAGGAACAACATTATTATTAGAGCCACGCGGTAACTACGGCTCTAAAGAATACTACGATGGCATCTATAATACAGGCCTCCCTGTAATAGTAATGGGTGTCGACGATATTAATGCGGAATATGAAAAGTTGAAAGAGAAAGGTGTAGTGTTCAAGCATCCTCCTAAACAAGAACCCTGGGGTATAGGTACCATCTTTGACGATACTTGTGGTAACTGGATACAGTTAGCGCAACGATAAAAAAATAAATGCCCGGTTTAGCCGGGCATTTATTTTAGATAAAGAGAAAATCACTTCACGTTCTTATCTAGCCAATCACTAATAGTGCTGAGCGCTTTCGGGGATATGGTTTGATCAAGTGTGCCATATTCCGCTACAGTGCATTTATTACATTCCTGGAAGAGGTGATTCAATCCTTCCAGTTCTATTACGTCATATTTCTTTGATTTGCTTTTGACGAGTGATTGCCTGATGCCATCAAGGTTGCTTTTCGGAAGTACTTGTATATCCCTGCTGCCATTAATAGCCAATACCTTGCATTTTAGTTTCTCCAGCGTTGGTTGCGGGTCATACTTCAGGAAGTACATAAACCATTTGTCATTATAGATTTCTACAAAATCGGCTATGAATTTAGCACGTGCGCTGTCAGTGGTGCCTACTATTTCTATTGATCCCGGCTTTGCTACTTTCAGCCATGCCTTCATCACTTCGTTCATTTTATTTCGCACATCCGCTTCAGATGTACCTGTAATAAGAGATTGTTCAAAGCCACGGTATAGCTTGCGATAGTCCGCTACAATGCCGGCAGGCATACCTTCAGATTCCAGCGAAGCCGCTGATTGATCCTCCATCAGCTCATATATCTTTACTCCCGGTCCCGCTTCCAGTATTATGAAGTCAATGTCGTTTCTGCTGGCGGCAACCATTGGTGCTATCATACCGCCTTCGCTATGCCCCATGATGCCTATCTTTTTAGGGTTCACTTCCTTGCGCGATTTTAGATAATCGATAGCTGCATTGGCATCTTTTGCATAGTCGTCAGATGTCGCAGTCTTTCTGCTGCCGGTAGTCTTGCCTACACCGCGGTCATCTACACGTAGCACTATATAACCCTTATTTGTAAGATAGTCAGCTATTACAGCAAACGGTTTATGCCCTGCAAGTTCTTCATCCCTGTTTTGTGCACCGGAACCTGTTATCAGCAGCAATGCGGGCTTTGCACCCGGTGTGCGCGGTATGGTAATAGTGCCACCATAGGTAATGCTTTTATCTGCATTTGTAAAGCTCACATCTTCGCTTTCATATTGGAATGGCGGTACAGGTGTTTGCGGCCTAACAACTTCAGAAGGCTTTTCTGTTTTTGCAAGATCCAGTGGAAAGGTCATACCGTTTTGATGCCATACACCATTAATGGCCTCACTATTCAGTTTGCCTTCGTAATTGGCATTAGGGCCTGCCGAAAAGAATACGCTGTCGCCTTTTAGTTGCACTGGCCCTATCGGTATATTTGATACACCCTGGTCTGGACTTGATAGCAAGCCTGAATATTTTCCATCGGCTTCCTGCACTTTTAATACCATGCGTAGGGTCACGCTGCCTGCATCTAATTTGCCTTCCCAATTGCCCGGCAGTATGCTTTGTGCATTTGCCGACAAGGTGATGGCCACTAATGCAGCTATGCTTAATGCTTGTTTCATAAAAATTATGATTGTGTATTTGAAGATTGTTTTTTTCTAAATAGTATAAATGAGTAAGCTATGGGTATCAGTACCATGATCCCTATTATTATCTGCATGGCAATCGCACCTGTTTCAGCAGACACTACCAATGATAAAAGAGTTATCAGTATGCCACCTGCAAACCAAATTGTTCCGGCCAGCCTGTGTGTCTTTTTCCAGTTGTCTTCATCATGTAGTGTCCATGGTATTCGGATGCCTACAAAATAATTGGGTTTTACACTATGCATATAGTTGCCAAGAAAAATAAACATTAAGCCCATGAGTGGTAATAATGCTTTATCTGCGATCTTTTTATCCGGGTTTAGTCCGCTTATAATAATAACAATGTTTAGTGCCGTCAAAAATATGGTCATCCCTGTTGCTATCTTGTTAAATACTGCTGCGCGGTCTGCCGTAGCTCTTTTGGGATCTATTTTTTCAATGTTCACCAGCAGCAGGTACATTCCCATGTTTAATGCACACATAAAACCTATCAAACCCATAAACCCACCACGGCTGCTCCATCCGTTTGCATTGCCATGTAAGTCAAAATGCGTCGGTACTTCTGCCGGTATATGGTTCCATTGCATGCCAACATAAACAAGAGGCACAAGAGCTAGTAACAATAATAGAATGTCTTTTAGTTTCATAACGGTTTGATATTATTTTTTAAACTTCATCAGCCATTTCAGGAATTCATCTACAACAGTAGTGTTGAGCGAATAGTAGATAAACTGTCCTTGTTTATCCGCATCTACCAGTTCGGCTTGTTTCAATATATCCAGGTGATGAGATATGCTGGGCTTAGATATATGGAAGTGATCAGCGATTTCACCTGCCGTCATATCTTTCTTTCTTAGTAATTCCAGTATATCCCGCCTTGTCTGGTCGTTCAATGCCTTGAACAGTTTGTCCACCTGTTAATTAGTTATTTAGACAAATATCTAAATACTTTTTCATCCCGCAAAGAGCATTAACAAAAAAGGCCCACCGAAGTGAGCCTTTTTATCTTATTAACTTATCAACTTATTAACCTATCAACTAATTACCCTATTAACCTATTACCTTATTAACCTACAACCGCTTTTTCATTGGCAAACTCCAGTGCCTTTTCTACCAGGTTTTTAGATCCTATATAGATAGGCACGCGCTGGTGCAGTTCTGTAGGCTTTACATCCAATACGTCGGCATATCCTGTGCTGGCAATACCGCCTGCTGCCTGTACGAGGAAGGCCATCGGGTTACATTCGTATTGCAGACGTAGCTTGCCGTTAGGGTTACTTTTATCAGCAGGGTACATAAAGATGCCACCTTTTATCAGCGTACGATGCATATCTGCTACCATAGAGCCTATATACCGTTGAGAGTAAGGACGTCCTTCTTCTTTATTACTTTCCATGCAATAGTTCAGGAAGTTGATAGTACCCTCATGATATTTGCAGGTATTACCCTGGTTGATGGAATAGATCTTTCCTTTTTCGCTGCACTTCATATTTGGGTGAGAAAGACAGAATTCACCGATGGATGGTTCCAGTGTAA
This sequence comes from Bacteroidetes bacterium 43-93, assembly GCA_001897855.1. Taxonomy (GTDB): domain Bacteria; phylum Bacteroidota; class Bacteroidia; order Chitinophagales; family Chitinophagaceae; genus Polluticoccus. The sequence goes on along the minus strand of MKUO01000024.1, from coordinate 4,149 downwards.
AGCCGTTCACGCCCAGTTTAGTTGCATACACCATCATGGTACTGCTGCCATAGATCACATATCCGGCAGCCATCAATTTGTTACCCGGTTGCAGAAAGTCTTCCTGCGTACATGGTTTGCCTAATTCACTTACGCGGCGGTAGATGGAAAAGATGGTGCCGATAGGTGCATTTACATCTATGTTAGAGGAGCCATCCAGGGGATCAAATAATACTACGTATTTAGAGTGCACGGAGTATTCGTCCTCAAAGCATATATGATCATCATTTTCTTCAGAAGCTACCCCGGCGCAGTCGGCACTGTTGCGCAATACGTTAATGAGCGTTTCATCTGCATAAACATCCAGTTTCATTTGTTCTTCGCCTTGTACATTAGTAGCGCCATGCTTGCCCAATATATCTACAAGCCCGGCTTTCAGCACTTGTTTGTTGATCAGTTTGCAGGCAAGGCCTATATCCCTTAGCAGTGCAGAAAGCTCGCCCGTTGCTTGCGGAAATCTTCTTGTTTCCTGGATGGTAAACTCATCCATGGTCATTAACTTCTTCGGATTCATAACGCAAAGATAACAATGCTTGGCGGCAATATATATTTTATTTAACACTACTATGTAGCGTTAAAACTCTTTCTATTTAAACGCATTTTTTAGGCCTGCTTTATTAACTTTGCACGACATTTAAAACCTCGCGGGGTAGTATGATTCAGTATTTCAAAAATATCAACCGCCAGACACTGGAGATCCAGTCCCCCGAGGGTGCTAACTGGATCAATGTGACTCCTCCTTTCCAGGAAAATGAGATCGATAACCTGTCTAAGGCATTAAGCATACCGCGAGACCTGCTGACCGATACATTGGATATCGAAGAACGCGCTCGTTTCGAGATCGAGGATGGCGTTCGTTTGATCATTCTTAAAACACCTGTCGATAACAAATCACTGAACGAAGGTGATGCGGAATTTGTAACTATTCCTATTTCCATCATCATCAATGAGCGCAACCAGGTAGTAACGGTTAACTCTTTTGAGAACGTAGCAATCAGGCGTTTCCTGAACACGTTTGCCAAGCGTCACCCCGAGCGCCCGAACATGATGGTGCTGAAGATATTTGAAAAGGTGGTGATGGACTTCCAGGAAGTGTTGAAGGAAATAAACCACCGCCGCAATGTGTACGAGCAAAAGCTATATGATAGCAACCGTAACGAAGAGTTGCTGGCTTTGATGCGCGTACAGAAAAGCCTGGTGTACTTTCTTACAGCGTTGCGCAGCAATGAGCTGATGCTGATGAAAATGGAGCGTACCAACTTCCTCAATTGCGATGAAGAGGAGCTGGACTTCCTTTCAGATCTTGTCGTAGAATTTTCTCAGGCCTTGGAAATGGCCAATACATATACCAACATCCTTAGCTCTACTATGGATGCTTTTGCCAGCATCATTAATAACAACATGAACATTGTTATTAAGCGACTCACCGCTATTACTATCGTAATAAGCGTACCGGGCCTTGTGGCTGGCTTCTTTGGTATGAACGTGGTATTCCCTTATGAGAATACAACATTAGGTTTCCTCTTTGCTATAGTTATCTCTATCGTGGTTTCTATCGTTACCGTCTTCTATTTCAATAAAAAGAAATGGTTCTAAATGTCGCGCTTTAATATACGCGTATACGGCATTTGGATACAGGATGGTCATTTATTGGTGAATGAAGAGATCATTCGCGGCAGGCAGGTTATTAAATTGCCCGGCGGCGGTATGGAAATAGGAGAAGGTACTATTGATTGCCTGAAGCGCGAATGGCAGGAAGAACTAGGCTTGCATATAGACGTAACGGATCACTTCTACACTACCGATTTTTACCAGCCTTCTGCATTTGACGATTCGCAGGTCATTAGTATTTATTACAGGGTTAGCGCCGATTCACGGTCTTTTATTACTAACTATCAGGAAAATGAACGCACTTATTGGCTGCCGGTAACAAATATCAAAGAAGATACTTTCACCTTGCCTATCGACAGGATAGTGGGCAATATGATTATGCAAGGGCAATATTAATTTTACCTGCTGTCCCTAATTAAATTGCTGTCTGAACTCCAGCGGCGAAAGGCTAGTCTTGCTTTTAAATAATTTGCTGAAAGACTGTGCATACTCAAATCCGAGGGCATAAGCTACGTCGCCTACAGATAAATTGGTTGTTGATAATATTTCTTTAGCCTTTTCTATAAGCTTATCATGTATATGCTGTTGGGCGCTTTGTCCCGTTAGGGAACGCAACATATCGCTCAGGTAGCTCGGCGACAGGTTTAATTCTTTAGCAAGATAAGCTACTGTTGGTACGCCCTGCCTTAATATTGTATCGTTATTGAAATAATTATTCAATGATTCCTCCAGTCGTTCCAGCAGATCATTGTGTACTGCCTTACGTGTAATGAATTGACGCTTGTAAAAACGGTTGGCATAATTAAGCAGCAACTCTATCTGGGAAATCACAACATCCTGGCTGAAATCGTCTATACGGTTATGCAATTCAACATCCATTATCCGGAAGATGGACATGATGGTTGCCTTTTCATCTTCAGATAGATGTAGCGTTTCATTGATAGCATACGAGAAAAAGCCGTACTGCTTTATTTTTTTAGCAAGCGGATAGCCTAAAAAGAAATCCGGATGGATAAGTAAGGTGTATTGCGAACATACTGTATCTCCGTTATCGTCACCGCCAATAACCTGTCCCGGTGAAGCAAACAGAAGGCCCCCTTCATCAAAGTCATAATAACCCTGGCCATATTTTACTTTGCCGCCAAGCTTTGGCTTATAAGATATTTTATAGAAGCCCAGCACATGGCGTTGTGGCATATTGTATAGCTCTATCTGGTTATGCGCCCCATTGAGCATACTGATGAGCGGATGCTTAGGCAACGGTACACCAAAGTACCTGTGCGCATCAGATAAGGACTCAAACTTAAGCGGACTGTTTTCCTCTTTTTTCATTTCAATATTTAAATATAACGACAACCGGCGGTCTTTTAGCAGCCGGTTGTCGCAGATCGTTTTTAATTAACCTTGTGCGCTGCTCGATACTTCGTCCCATGCTTCCCAGGTTGCCAGCCGCTCTGCATATGTAGCCCGTGTTAACGGAAGGTTGTGGCTGCCTAAGTTGAACCGTAGCGGTGGATTTTCAGCATCAGCTATTTTAAATAGAGCTTGCGGAGTAGCTTGTGGATCTCCTCTTTCAAAAGCTTGCAGCTGTTCGAAAAATTGTGCTTTGAAATCACCATATACATCCATGTTCTGTGCAAACCTCAAAGATTCCGGGCTCCCAAATTCGGTAGCATACGCTCCGGGCTCTATAATGGTAACCTTTATGCCAAATTGTTTTACCTCAGTCGCCAGGCTTTCATATATAGCCTCAAATGCCCATTTAGAAGAGCAGTAGTAACCTATAACCGGAAGGGTAACATGTCCAAGGTTGCTGGATGTGCCCATTATATGGCCATATTCTTGCTTACGCATAATAGGTAGTGCCGCCTGTATTACTGATACCGGTCCCAGTATGTTCGTTTCATATAGGGCGCGGATGTCATCGGCATGAGCTTCTTCAATAGCACCTACTAATGAATATCCCGCATTATTAAGTACAATATCAAGTTTGCCGAAATGGACATAAGCCTGTTCTACTGCTGCTTTCACTTGCTCAGGTTTTGTCACGTCCAATTCCAGTGTCAGGACGTTATCGCTATACTTTTCTTTAAGGTCAGCAATGCTTGCCAGCTTGCGCGCAGTAGCGGCTACTTTATCGCCACGCTTTAAGGCTGCTTCTGTCCATACACGGCCAAAGCCCCTCGATGATCCTGTGATAAACCAGACTTTTCCGTTTTCCTTTTGTTGTGCCATATTTTAATCTTTAAATGATAGACCAAAGGTCAATGGCGCCAACAACTTGTATGTATGCTAAATGAGGGTTGTTGTGTTCTAAATGAGGATACGAAGGTTAATGAGTGTAAAGCGAGTCCGTAATGTTTAGGAAAAAATAGTACAAAAGAAAAGGACAAAACGGAAATGATTCCATTTTGTCCTTTGTTCGTCGTCCTGTCGGGACAATTTTCGAACCACTTTTTGGAGGATTTGAGGAAATTGGTTTCAGAAAAAAGCTATTAA
>MKUO01000023.1 GCA_001897855.1 Bacteroidetes bacterium 43-93 | reverse complement strand
AAAGTACGTTCTAACAAAAACTTCAGCGTAACGGTAAAGACCAGCTCTGCTAACTTTTCTTATACAGGGTCTACTACACCTGCACCTACAATGCCTGTAAGTGGTGTATTAGCTCTTAAAGTAAGTGCAAACGGAACCAGCGGAACAGTAGCAACACCGTTCTCTACTACAGCTTATGCAGGTTTGACAAGTGCAAACCAAAACCTGATATCTAACGGTAGCCGTGGTGGTAACCAAACCTTCAGTGTAATGTACCAGGCAACACCTGGCTTTAGCTACCCTGCAGGTACATATACAACAGATGTAGTATATACTGCTACACAGCTTTAATCAGTTCTCTCTCTTATCCCTTATACAGAAGGGCCCTTTATAGGGCTCTTTTATTTTTTTGTTCAAAACCGCAGATGTTATTTATTTTACAGCCTTAACCGTGCGGGTGTGTTGAAATCTTTTTATTCAAAGACTATAATAGAGGCGGGATGCGATGAAGCAGGGCGCGGATGCCTTGCAGGCCCGGTCTTCGCGGCTGCAGTGATACTTCCAAAGAACTTTCGCAACAAGCTGCTCAACGATAGCAAGCAACTCAACGCCGAAACACGCAACAAGCTCAGGCCCATTATAGAAAAGAAAGCACTGGCATGGGCGGTAGCTTCTGTGGACCATGAAGAAATAGATAAGATCAACATACTCAACGCATCTTTCAAAGCCATGCACCTGGCGATAGACCAGCTGCACCTTCGTCCCGAATTATTGCTGATTGATGGCAACCGGTTCTCTCCCTACTTCGGCATTATGCACGAATGTGTGATACAGGGCGATGGTATATACGCCTCTATCGCTGCCGCCAGCATCCTGGCAAAGACTTACCGCGACGAATATATGATGAAGGTGCATGAAGAATATCCTCATTACGGCTGGAATGATAATAAAGGTTATGGCACTCCATTCCATCGCGAACAGCTGAAGATACACGGCATGTGCCATTATCATCGCAAGACCTTCAAATGGGATAAATCGGAAGAGGCGTTAAGCGTCGGCGAGGACTGGTAGGGTTATTTCAAATACAGAACCTACAGGCTTATTGTTGGCTATCGTTATCTTACCGTTATGCTGCTTAATAATTTTTGATGTAAGGTATAGCCCCAGCCCGGTGCCTTTTGTTCTGCGGGTTTCTTCATTGCCCACCCTGTAAAACTTATTAAATATCTTATCCTTCTCAGAATCAGGTATGCCGGGCCCTTTGTCGGCAACGGCTAATGTTACAATATTATCTTTACCGTGCAGCGTCACATCTATTAAGGTGCCTGCAGGCGTATATTTTATTGCATTCTCCAGCAGATTGTTGATGGCCATTTGCAATAAAAGCCTGTCGCCGGTAAGCCTGGCATTCACGTCAGAATAAAAGCTAAACCTGTCGTGGTACCTGCCTGCGTAATCTTTTACACTCTGCGATACCAAATCAGTAAAATCAATCGCTTCCCTTGCCGGCACATATTGCCTTCCTTCCATCTGCGATGCTATCAGCATATTATTGCACAGGTCGTTCAAGCGATTAGATTCGCTGATACAACGGTCTATCAGTTGTTTCTTCTTTTCTTCATTCAACTGGTGCCTTTCCAGCGTTTGCAAGTTCAGTTTCATAGCCGCTATTGGCGATTTAAGCTCATGTGTTACCGATAGCATGAAATTATTTTGCTGCCGCGATAACCGTATGCGTCTTTGAAAAGAGGTGTACACTACGGCAGCACCTATCAATATGATCACTAAAAAAGTAGAGCCCTCGCCCAGGTATTGTATCGTACGTTTATGCCTCTTCTCCTTCAGCGTAGCGATGTGAGAATTGTACATCTCAGGCTGGGTAGTGCTGTCAATCTCGGTTTTCAGCAGCGCCACATCCTGCTGGTATATCTGTTTGCTTTGTTTATTAAGGCTTACCCCCCAAAACACCAGTGCAGATATGATATAGGCAAGTAACAGGAGGTGTACCGAGGTAAAGAAACGCATGGGGCATTGTTTTAATGCCTAAAGTTACCAAAAGGCTTTTTCTCAATACGCAATCCTACCTGCAATACTTCCGGTAACGGATTTACGCGCATGTTTTGTTCTATCTGTATTTCCCAAACGCCTTTTTTACGCAGCATTACGGTGTCACCATCATTACTTATGGGCATACGTTGCTCCCATATAGAGCCCATACCCCTGCCCATCCATTTACCGGATGGTTCGGCCAATGGTATCTCCAGCCTTGTTTTTTCAAAGGTTTTAGATCCCGGCTTTTTGGTATAAACCCATACCCAGATGTTAGAATAAGGATAAGCTTCTGTATGCCTTATCAGGAAATAAAGATTATATAAAGCGTTGGTATCTGTTACTTCAAACTTAAACGTAGGCTTATTATTATATGCCCACATGTTTTGCTGCATATTATACTCCTTCTGATAATAAGGTGATTGTATGCAGCCTGTAAATGTTAGGGATAATACCAGGAGCAATATCATTATACTCCCTGACGTGTATCTTTTATTCAACATAAATATTATAAAATATTCAGCACTTGTTCTTTTGCTTTTTCCAGCTCGTCTTTCATATTGATCACTATCTGCTGTATCTCGGCATAGTTGGCCTTAGATCCCAATGTATTGATCTCGCGGCCTATTTCCTGTAGTATAAAGCCCAGCACCTTACCTTTGGAGATGCCGCTTTTTTCTACCGTTGTATGAAAATATTCGCAGTGCTGTTTCAATCTTATTTTCTCTTCACTAAAATCTATACGCTCCAGGTAATAGATCATCTCCTGCTCAAAACGGTTAGGATCAATATTTTCCGTACCCACTATATCCTGCAATGATTGAGAGATACGGCCCCTTATCTTTTCGGTACGCGCGGCCTCAAATGGGAGTACCGTCTGCAGCAGGTTTTCTATATTTTGTATCCTGCTGTGCAGGTCTTTATGCAAGGCGGCCCCTTCGTGCTTGCGGTGTTCCATCAGGTGTTTTGCCGCCAGTTCTACCACGTCTTTCAGCTGTGTCCATTCGCTCTCGGGCAATACATCGGTTTCCGGGGCTACCACTTCGGGCATACGCATCAGTGTTGCCAATACATTTTCTTGGGGCAGGTTTAGCTGTTGTGCTATTTGTTGCATGCCCTGGTAATAAAACACAGCCAGCCCCGTATTTACAGTCATAGGCTTGGTAGCACCTTCCTGTTTGATGGATATGGTCACATCTATACTGCCGCGCATCAGTGTCGCGTTCAGCATATTTCTTATATCTAACTCGTAAGGACGCAGTATTGGTGGAAACTTAGTAACAATATCAAACTGCTTGCCGTTAAGGGATTTTATCTCCACAACTACCTGCCGGCCATTGATATTGGACTCAGCCCGTCCGAAACCGGTCATCGAATAGAGCATATTCTTTTTCTTTGGAAACAAAGAAACTATAAAAAAATGAAAGCGGTGGTTTTATATAAAAAAACACTAAAATCGTCTATAAAAGCTTTTACAGGCTTTATTGCCCATGATATTTGGTTATTTTTGTTTCTTACCGAAAAGAGATAGTCATTAATGCGCCTTACCGCAATCGTTATATTCATCCTGTTTTGTTTACCCGTACATGCACAGCAACCTACCAGTGCCGAGCTGGAGGCGAGGCGTAAAAGTATCCTGGAGTCCATCAGGCAAACGGAGGAACAACTGGAAGCTACCAAGAACGATAAAAAGGCTACTATGGGTCAATTGCGCGCCCTGCAGAGCAAACTGGCAGAACGCCAGAGGCTCATCTCTAATATCAATGTCGAGATAGAACGGCTCAACAGTAATATCACTACCTCTACCCAGGAAGTAGCACACCTGCGGGAAAACCTGGCAACACTGAAAATACGCTATGCGCAATCTGTAAGATACGCATACCGCAGCCGCAGTTCTTATGACATGCTGGCTTTCCTTTTTTCATCCGCAGACTTTAACGAGGCAGTGCGCCGGATGAAGTACCTGAAAAAAATACGGGACTACCGCAAGCTGCAGGCCGATGAGATACGCCGCACGCAGGGCATCATCATCAAAAAAATAGATGTATTAAACTCTGAAAAATCTACAAAAGATAATTTACTTACAGACCAGGAGAAGCAAAAACTGGAGATACAAAAAGAGACCAATGAAACCAACAGCGTTGTAAACGAACTGAAGGGAAGGGAAAAACAACTGCAGGTGAAGGTGGAAAAGGATAAGCGCGCTGCCAAGCAGCTGAATAAAGCCATACAGGACGTTATCCGCCGCGAGATAGAAGCGCGCCACAAAGCCGAGGAAGAAGCACGCCGCCGTGAAGAAGCACGCAAGGCAGAAGAAGCACGCAGGCTTGCTGCCGCACAAGCTGCTGCTGCATCCAAAGGTGCAACCGTAGCGCCAGGCATCAACTCAAGGCCATTGCCCGAAGGGCCTATTAATAATGGCAAAAACAATACCCAACCGGCTAAGCCAAATAATACCGCGGCAAATACACAACCGGCATCTAACGCAGCTGTGCAGCCGCCACCAAAGGCTAATGTTGCGCCGAAGAATTACGACTTCTCGCTGACACCGGAAGCCAATGCTTTATCTAACAGTTTTGAAAGCAGCAGGGGACGCCTGCCATGGCCGGTAGAAAAAGGCTTTATTTCACAAGGATTTGGTGTTTACCATCACCCAATTGCTGAAAAAGTGGTAATGGATAACTACGGGGTAGATATCAGTACCGCACACAATGCTCCGGCAAGGTCTGTATACGATGGTAAGGTATTGAAGGTGCTATCTGTTGATGGCAAAGAATGGACTGTTATCATTCAGCACGGTGATTATTATACTGTATATACCAACTTATCAAAAGTAAGTGTACAGGCAGGCCAGGATGTTCGCACCAAGCAGCCTATCGGTACAGTGAATATGAATGATGAGGGCGAGAGCATCATCAACTTCCAGGTATGGAAAGGTGGTACTAAGCTCAATCCCGAAACATGGATAGCGCGCTAATACTTATCTATCTTAATTATTCCCGGTCGTTCTTTTCCTGCAGCTTGTGATGCTTCGGGAAATTGAACAATATGGAACTGAGAACAGGCAGCACAAAAATAGCAATGCTGAATACCGATGTAAGTACATCGCCCCATACAACAGGGTGCTCGCCAACTGGCAGCTCTTTTCCCTGGTGCAGCAGGCATTCCGCTTCCCCTTCCATAAAAATGGTAAATGGAGAACATGGATAAAAATGCCCGATGATAGAAGATGTAAGTTTTAAGCCAAGCAAAGCAATTACTACATAAGCTGCTTTTTCAAGGAAAGGATATTTCTCTAATAACTTCACAAATGCCTGTGCAACAAAACGCATGGCCAATATGCCAATAAATACACCTACCCATATCAATATAATATTGGGCGTATATGCATTTGCCGCTATTACATTGTCAACAGAAAAAGCCAGGTCCATGATTTCTACCATGATAACTGTAGACCAAAAAGGGCCAAACATCCCCAGCGTTTTGCGGTAAAGCCAGCTTTTGTGCGCATGCTCCAGCTCTTCGGCGATTGTTTCCTCTTCGTTTTTCTTTTTTGTAAAGAAGTATTTGACAGCAAGGAACAGCAGGTAAATACCCCCCAATGGTTTAAACCACCAGATCTGTATCAGCAGGAAAGCAAACAGCAGGCATAGCCCACGAAACACATACGCACCGATAAGGCCAATCTTTAAAGCTCTGCTGCGCTGGTCTTTAGGCAGGTCTAGCACCATAGTTGCCAGCACAGCGGCATTATCAACCGATAGCAGGCTTTCTATAAGTATTAGGTTCAGGATGATCATAGCAGACGGCAATGGATTGTCTACTATATGCTGAAAAAGATGGCCGAGATTTTCCATTAAACAAACACAGGTGTATGCAAATGTAGGTTAGTTGTGTTAATGCACTGTTCTTATTACCTGACCAGTTGCATACATTTTACCGCGCCTTCATTTGTCTTTATTTTTAAGAAATACACACCTTGTGCCAGCTGCGCTGCAGGTATGGATATTTTAAAATTTGCAATGCTATGCCATATACTTTTACCGGTGGCATCTGTAACCAGGCAATCGGCATTTTGTGGCAGATTTGTTACCTGCCAGCTTTCCTGCGCGGGATTGGGGTACACCTGAATCTGGTCTAACTGTGCATTGGCAATACCGAGGATACTTGCATCCTGCACAATACTCGTGGTTCGGTTCAGAATGTTATCATAAGGATCTATTTCCATACCGGTCATTACGCTGTCAAAGCTGGTAACAAAGGTTTGTGAGTTGGCATTGTTATACAGGGTAATGACTTTATCTCCCAGTGCAGATTTCAGTTTTATTTGCACAGGCATCCAAAAGCATGGTACCGAAGATGGCGCAGATGTGTTTTGTGAAAGTCGTATCACAACATCGCTGCCCTGCTGATACCATTTTGCACTATATGTAGGGAGGCCCTGCCCATATACCCATTGCGAGAAGAAGCTATCCAGAGATGAGCCATATTCCTGCTCTGCAATATTTTTCAGATCGTCAGTGAAGGCATGGCTACCACCATACGTAGACTGGTACCTTTTCATAGCACGGAAAAATATACTGTCTGATGGGGCAAGGTAACGTAACATATGTACTACGGATGCCCCTTTATAATAAGTAAGATTCTGGCTAAATATCCGGTTCACGTTCGTAGTATCGTCTACATACACACTGCCGGTTGTTTGCCCTATAATATACCCAAATACATTTTTACGGTACGCCAGAAATGCTGCCTCTCCCCGAAAATGCTCTACAAACAATTGCTCACAATAAGAGGCAAAACCTTCACTCAGCCATATATCGCGCCAGCTGCCATAGGTTACATTATCGCCCCACCACTGGTGCCCCAACTCGTGTGCTATCAGGGCCTCATCTGAAAAACCAACCGTACCCATCGTAGTCATAGTTTGGTGCTCCATGCCGCCTGACAAAGGGGACATACAATGCCCGTACTTTTCTTTATCAAAAGGATATCTGCCGAAGAGGTTAGAGAAATGGTCGATAATTAAACCTGTGCTATCGAAAGCCGCCTTCTCTCTTGCAGTCAATATACCGGGCTTGTTGTAATAAAAATTCTGTACCAGCATAGAATCTCCACTGCCGTCCGTATAATGCATATAATAGCTATACTCATTGTAAGGAGCTACTGCTACAGATACCAGGTAATAGTCTATAGGATAAGAAGTATGCCATTCATATCTTTTCTTGTTTACCGGTAGTATTCTAACATTCTTTAACAGTCCATTGCTTCCTACGGTTAGTGAATCATCCACCGTTACCCACATGGTTACACTGTCTATCTTATCCTGTATATTTTGTTTTGCAGGCCACCAGTCGCTCGCCAGGTCTTTATCACTAAGGCTATACATGATATTATAGTTACCATTCAGCAATACGGGATTCAAACCCGCAGTAAAGAATTGCCCGTTGCCGGCCGGTGGCTGCCCATGATAATATACCTGTGCTGTAAACGTGCTGCCGTTAGTAATTGATGATGGAAGCGATACTTTTCGAACGTTGCCTGTTGTAGTGACGCCCGTTACTATCTGATTATTAAAACGAATGGAGTCTATCGTGATCACACTATTCAATTCAAATGCATAGGTGCTCATAGATGCAGCTACTACTTTACCGGTAGTAATCACATTACCACTCACCGCTGTTGATGTATTGCTAAGGGCAATATCAAACTTCAATGACAGCACGTCATAATCATCTTCCTCCGGTGCTGCACTCGTTGTTTTATTAGCAGTACCGGTTTGTTTTGATTGCTCACGCTGACAATATCCTGCATAGCTAATAGCAGGTGTCATTAATAATAATAGTAAGTATTTCAGCCACATATTACTCTTTGATCAGCTTTATTGATTTTATTTTTTTCTTCCCTTGCAGCAGCACATATACATAACCGCCACGTGCAAGTCCGTCGGTATATATCACATCCCAGGTTTGTAATCCCGTATTACCTTTCCTCACAATTCGGCCATTCATATCCGTCAATATCCAGTCTGTATTTTGCGCCAGTCCTATGATGCTCCAATAATCGCCTGCAGGATTAGGGAATACAACAATGTCGTTTGAAGTTACTGTATTTATTCCTAACTCAGGGTCGTGATAAGCGCCAAGATCGCCATTAAGTATATAGTTATTAGGGTCGGTTACTACACTCGTCATGGTGTGATCCCATTTCAGCTGCAGCATCTGCTCATTCGCATTGTTATTGATGCGCAGTAAACTATCCCCTTGCCTGCTTTTTAGCTTTAACTCCAAAGGTATATGATACAGGCTAACTGACTGCGGCACCGCAGTAGTTTGTTGTATCTTAATGAACACATCATCGTTTAACTGGTTCCAGCTCAGGCGATAGATCGGGTAGCCTTCTTTATAGATCCATTGATCAAAAAAAGTATCGAGGTTTTGTTGTACGAAATTGGCTGCCAGGTTTTTAAAACGCTCTGTAGTGGCATTACCAAAGGCATACTGCTGCTGGTAGGCCCTTAGCATAGCAAAGAACAGGGAATCATTATCTATTACAAACCGCAGAGTATGTATCACGGCTGCAGCTTTTGCATAAGACAGCCTGCTGTCAAATATTCTGCCATCGTTTGTAGTATCATCCACATATACCGCACCCCGTTTTTCCGCTTTGTTCAATACAGCATCGTGAAACTGCTGCATGTGGGCGGCTGCGTCATTAGGTCGAAAATGTTCGAGGAACAGGTATTCCCCATAGGATGCAAAACCTTCATTCAGCCATACATCCTTCCAACTGGCGCAGGTTACGTGATCGCCAAACCACTGATGCGTTAACTCATGCGATACCAGCATACTGCCAAAATCTCCGCAACTGGTCATGGTCTGGTATTCCATACCTCCGGGTAATGGTACAATGCAGTGGCCGTATTTTTCTTTCATAAAAGGATAGGCGCCAAATATGTTCGAGAAATATTGCAGCATATCTGCCGTGCTGTCTATACTTTGCTTATAGCTGTCTAGAGACCCCGGCGCATCATATACATAGTTCTGAAACAACAAGCTATCAGCACTTCCGGGTATCGCTATCTTATAGTGATAATCAATGTACGGAGCAACAGATACTGATAGCAGGTAATAGGCTATCGGATAGCTTGTATGCCATTCAAACCGTTGTTGCCCACCTGCTACATTGCTTACGTTTTGCAGCAAACCATTACTCCCGGCCTTCAGCCCCGCAGGTACTGTTATCCATATATCTGCACTATCTATCTTATCCTGCAGCGATTGCTTGCAGGGCCACCACTTATAGGCCAGGTAGGGTTCAGCAAGCGAATAGGTGGTTTTCACTTTATACGGGTTGGCATCTGTATTATTGAGCCCCGCCTGGTAATACCCGTTACCTGCATCTGCTGCACCGCCGTAATATATCGTTGCCGTAAATGGGGCAGCATGGGGCAGCGGAACATCCAACATTGCGGCTCTTATATTGCCGTTATTGCTAACGGGCATCTTTATCCCGTTCAGCAGAAAAGAATCTACATGCAACATCGTATCCAATTCAAATACGTACTTGTCTAGCTGCGATGCTACGACACTTGCCTGCACCGTTACCACTCCATTAATCGCAGTAGATTGGTTGGTAAGCCTTACATCGATCTTTACATGCTTAATATCATACGCATCCTCTGCTATATCGGCCACCGTCAATTTTCCTGCCGCCTGTGTGGTTTTATATTTGGCACACTGCTGCCACCCTACAATAGTCTGTCCATTACTATTGATGCAAATCAATAAACTAAGTGCGGCACCGGCTATCCTCCCAAACATAAGCTTATAAAGTTACCCAATATATAGCTGGCAAATCCCCCTTTCAGGGGTAAGTTTTTAGGTTATGATATGCAATAATTTTATATTCGCTTCAATCTACAACCTCATGAAACAGCCTTATTCTTCCAAAATGGTTTTTATCGGCAAGTCACTTTTGTGGTCGGTCTTGTTTTACATCACTATTACGGTGGCATTAGATTGGCAGGAGCTGATGCAACATCTTAAAAATGAACAACCGGTTGCCCTGGTTAAAAAAACAGAACAACCGGCTGAGGTGTCGCCTAAGGCAGTGATGTATAGTATGAAAATAATGAACTTGTGTAATGCCTTATGGCAGCAACTTTCTATGCAGGGCAGGTTTTAGGCCGCCGTTTCTGCATGTTCTATCAGTTGCTTGTGCTCTGCGCTTACTATCTGCAAAGCAAGGTTCTTGATAGACGGAAACAACATCTCATACACATTTTTGCGGCTTTCAGGCACATCGGTATCCTGCATTCCTAATATGTAAATGATTGATTCCGGCACATCCAATACTTCACAAACTTTCTTGATGGTTCGGGCGCTTGGTCTTTTTACCCCATTCTCTATCTGTGATAGAGAAGTTTGGGATATATTGCACCTGTCTGCAAGTTGATACTGAGTGATATCCAACTGCCTTCTGATCGATTTGATAGCTAGTCCTATATTCATGGGTTTTGTTCTTTAGCAGCGAACTGCGGTTATATATTATTAGACGAATAGATTATTAAAAAGGTTGGAAAAAAAGAACATTTAGTTAAACAATTAAAATGACAAAATTTGCAGGCATGATATTGAACAGTTAATACATTCTACTTTTTTATTCTCTGATATGGCTGCAAACTTTACACAACGCATTCATTATAACGGTAAAACGGTTCTGGCAGTATTTGTGCCTCAGCACAGGCGCGATGGTACCTATTACGAGGTGAACATTGCCGGTGTTCCCCGCTTCTATGTAACATGGACCGCGCTCGACCGTTACGACCTGGCTAAGGAAGAGGGCATTGACATCCCTTACGAACTGGTGTTGGCGGTTAGTGATGCGCTCGAAAAACGGAAGGGTCATTAGTCGATGAATTTGTACCATAAAAGGTGTAGGGTGGTTTGCCCGGCTTTGTTTTGCTTCATCAGCCCAGCTATGCTGTTGCCTTTTTCATCATAACTGGCGCTTCCAATGTATAGTTGGTGATGACAGTTATTTTCGGGCAGAATAAAACTCTGTTTGGTGATGAAATCTTTAGTAATGTGGTAAAACGTTGCATCTGTATTGTCATAATTGAAAACGGGCCTGGTTAGAGAACCGGGAGCGATACTGTAGTTCTCTGCTGATTCGTTATAAACTATGTAATGGCTTTTTTTGCTATTGAAGAAAAGGCTGCTATATAGTTCCCATTCGCTTACAGTACCGAAAGCAAGGGGTGGATAAGTTACCGGGGCATAATAGTTTGACTTGGGAAGCAGTATGCTTGATATTTCTGTTCCATTATCGTCATACTCTGCCATACATATATCTCCGGCACAAACAATGCGATTGTTCTGTATGCGTTGCTGATCTGTTATATTATCCCTGTTTTCAAAAAATACGGTTGTCTTGCCCAGGTTATTTGTGTACATGCTTTTTACATTACCCCAATACCTGGCACTGGTATCTCCTTTTAGCTTTGCCAGGCTTTTGTTTGCAGTATCATGATTAAGATAACGCTCTTTCATTGCAGTGATACTTTCAGGAATGATATACATCGATTCCTGCTGTTCGCTGATATTCTTATCTCCATACTTGGTTACCCATTCTTTATTTACCACCCAGTTGATATTGTTTGCAAAAGGGTTAACGGCGAATGCTACGGAGCTGAGCGCTATCTTTTCAGGAAGCTTTACCATATTCGTTGTAAAGGTGCTCTCATTCTTTGGCAGGTAATTGATCACCAGGGTACGGTCCATTAGTTCCGGATACTGAATGATCTTTGCAAGACAGGACACGATGAGGATATTGCCGGCACGGTCTATGTCTGAAGTTACCAGGGTAGTGAAATCAAAACCACGGGTTGGAATCTCATAGGGTATCTCATCTACCTCTTCATTCTTTCCGTTAAAATTCATCAGCTTTATGATGGCAGATGTATCAGGCTCTTTGTAGGTAAAGCAGGCGATATGATAGCCTTCTTCTTTCTCACTTTTCAGAACTTTTACCTGGGTTTCTTTTGCCAGGCTAGCCGACCTTACAACCCTGTCTTCGTTAGTGAGCTCGCCATTGGCGCCGTTAAACCTAAGACGTACCAGGGTATTCACATTATCCACCTGCTGGCTGATAAACAAGGTAGCTTCACCTCCTACATCTATCAAACCCTGGAAGGTAGCATTATCTATTTGCCTTACATCTATAAGTTTAAAATCGGGTTTTACGGAAGCAATCTCCTTATGATCTTTATTAAAGACCTTTACAATAGTGCTCTTTTTCAATTCAAAATGAAATAGAAGCGTATTGCCATTTTTCATCTGCAATACTTTATTCCATCCTTCAGTCGAGATAGCTATCGGTTCGCTTAAAAAAGAAACAGGTGCGTCTTGTGCACGAGAAGAAAATACGGCAAGCCATAGCAGGGTAAAAAAGGTTAGTTTTTTCATATATAGGTAGTTAGGAGGGTAATAACGGTCCGCTAAATTAATAACAATCGATTAAAAAATAAAACCGCTCTCGTTTGAGAGCGGTTTTATAAAATTATTATTGTACAAGCCTATTGCGCTTCTGCTTCCATATAAGAAGAAACAGGCTCGCAGGTACATACCAGGTTACGGTCTCCGTAAGTATTGTTGATACGAGCGATGCTTGGCCAGAACTTATTATTCTTCACCCAAGACAATGGATAAGCTGCTGTCTGGCGGCTGTAAGGACGAGTCCATTCATCCGCAGTTACGATGAACTGTGTATGCGGCGCATGTTTCAGCACGTTCTCTTTCTTATCAGCCTTACCCTCTTCTATAGCGCGTATCTCTTCACGGATGCTCAATAATGCATCGCAGAAGCGATCCAGCTCTGCTTTATCTTCACTTTCCGTTGGTTCTATCATGATAGTGCCCGGTACAGGGAAGCTCAGTGTCGGCGCGTGGAAACCATAGTCCATCAGGCGTTTTGCTACGTCTTCCGCTTCTATTTCCGCTGTTTTCTTCAGCGGACGCAGGTCAACGATAAACTCGTGCGCGCAGGTGCCGTTTACACCTGTGTACAGAATTTCATAATCGTTCTGTAAACGTGCACGCATGTAGTTAGCATTCAGTATCGCATACTCTGTTGCTTTGCGCACGCCTGTAGCACCCAGCATACGGATGTATGCATAAGATATCAGCAGGATGCTCGCAGAGCCATAAGGAGCAGCAGATACTGCATGTCCCGCACCACCGTTGGTATTCACTACGTGAGATGGCAGGTGCGGAGCCAGGTGTGCTTTCACACAGATAGGTCCCATACCGGGGCCGCCACCACCGTGTGGTATCGCAAATGTTTTGTGCAGGTTCAGGTGGCAAACGTCAGCGCCTATCAGGCCCGGAGCAGTAAGCCCTACCTGTGCGTTCATGTTCGCGCCATCCATATATACCTGTCCACCGTACTGGTGTACAATGTTCGTAATGTCTTTGATGGTTTCTTCATACACACCGTATGTAGATGGGTATGTTACCATGATACCTGCCAGGTTATCAGCATATTGCGCTGCTTTCACTTTCAGGTCTTCTACATCTATGTATCCATTTTCCAGCGCCTTTACTACTACTACTTTGTAGCCCACCATTACTGCCGATGCAGGATTGGTACCGTGTGCAGATATAGGTATCAGCATCACATTGCGGTGTTTATCTCCGCGACTTTCGTGGTAAGACCTGATGGTCAGCAAGCCGGCATACTCTCCTTGTGCACCACTGTTTGGCTGCAGGCTGCAGGCATCAAATGCAGTGATCTCGCACAGGTAGCTTTCCAGTTCTTTAGCCATTTGCAGGTAGCCTTGCGCCTGGTCATTTGGTACAAACGGATGCATCTTGCTCCAGTGTGCCCAGCTCAGCGGCATCATTTCAGATGCAGCATTCAGCTTCATGGTACAAGAGCCAAGAGATATCATGCTGGTGTTGAGGCTCAGATCCTTGTTTTCCAGCATTTTTATATAGCGCATCATTTGCGATTCGCTATGATAAGTATTGAATACCGGGTGCGTCAGGAAATCAGAGGTACGTGTCATTGCGGTACCAATGTTAGACAATACATCGTCGTTAGCTATTTCAAAGCTTACAGGTTCACCACTGTTATCAAATACGCTGATGATATTAAACAGGTCACTGGTAGTAGTAGTTTCGTCAAGCGAGATACCTACCAATGTGTTATCAGCAAAATACCTGAAGTTGATCTCTTTAGCTTCAGCAGCAGTTTTAATAGCGTTTGCATCTGCTACCTTCACAACGATGGTATCAAAATAAGATTCAGATACAAGGTTATGTCCTAATCCTTTCAGCTGGTTTGTCAGTGTATGGGTAAGGATGCTTACTCGTTTAGCAATGCGGGTCAATCCATCAGGACCATGATATACGGCATACATAGCAGCCATATTAGCCAGCAATGCCTGTGCAGTACAGATATTAGAAGTTGCTTTTTCGCGTTTGATGTGCTGCTCACGTGTTTGCAGCGCCATGCGCAATGCACGGTTGCCGTTAGCATCTATACTTACACCAATGATACGGCCGGGGATGGCGCGTTTAAATTCATCAGAGCAAGAGAAGAATGCCGCATGCGGGCCACCGTAACCCAGTGGCACGCCAAAACGTTGTGCAGAACCTAATGCTACATCAGCGCCCAGCTCGCCCGGAGAGGTGATCAGCGTCAATGCTAACAGGTCTGTAGCCATTGCTACATACGCGCCTGCCGCATGTACTTTTTCTATAAAGCCACGGTAATCTTCTACACTACCTTTATCATTAGGGTATTGTACCAACGCACCGAAGTAAGTATTGTCGATAGTTGCAGTGCGGTAATCGCCTGTTACTATTTCCACGCCCAGCGGTGTAGCGCGTGTCAGCACCACATCTTTTGTCTGCGGAAACACATCTTCATCCACGAAGAATTTAGGACGATCCAGTTTCTCATGGTCTTTGTTCAATGTAGCCAGGAACATGTGCATCGCCTCTGCAGCAGCAGTAGCTTCATCCAGCAAGGATGCATTTGCTATTGGCAGGCCTGTAAGGTCGCTTACCATGGTCTGGTAGTTCAGCAGGCTTTCCAGGCGGCCTTGTGATATTTCTGCCTGGTAAGGAGTGTACTGTGTGTACCATCCCGGGTTTTCAAAAATATTACGCAGTATCACACTTGGTGTCAGCGTATCATAATAACCCTGGCCTATATAATTCTTAAATACTTTGTTTTTGGTAGACAGCTCTTTAGAAATGCGCAGGTATTCCGCTTCGCTAATGCTTTCCGGTATATTCAGCTTCCTGTTCATTCGGATAGCCTCAGGTACCGTTCGGCTTATCAGTTCTTCCATATCTGCCACGCCAATGGTCGCCAGCATTGCTTTTGTATCATGCTCATTAGGGCCTATATGGCGGCCTATGAACTCCTGATTTTGAAGAGAGAATAGATTCATTTTTTTTGAGCTCCTTATAAATTAAAGAAAGTGCAAAGTTAGCCGTATGGTATGTAATTGCAAAAACGGACAATTAGTTTGATCACCATTCATTTTTTATAATTAAAATATTATAATACATTCTGCTTGCCTGAAAAAATATAAACCAGGAACTGGTGCTATCTCCTGAATTTTCCTTTGGGATTTCGTTTTGTATGATGTATTGCAGCTATATGTATGAAAGCCTTTTTAGGATAAAATTCATAAACAACGGTAAATGGGAAATAAGGAACTTTTGCCTGTCTGAAATTACGATACACCTTTGTATGCAATTCAGGATGAAGACTTATTTGTTTAAGCAGTTCTCCACTGCTCCTATAAATCTTTTGCCTAAACCCGGTTCTCTTATTTCATACCATTCATAGGCTTCAATAAATTCATGATACGCCTCTTCATGTAATTGATATGTAAAAGGCATTATTTAGATCCTGATTTTGCTTTATTGACAGCTGCTTTCTTTGTTTCTTCCCAGCTGTACGTTTTTGCTTTGCCTTTGGCAAAAGACTTACTCCTGCTATCTAGTTTGGCTTTAAATGTCTCATTCCAATCGTTAGCCTGCGTATTGATCTCATCCTCCACCATGGTATAAATGGCTTTCACTTTCTTATCATCCGCTGTTTTAAGATAATCCACCAATTGCTTCCGTATTGCTTCAGTTGTCATACTATAAAGTTAAGAAATACATACATCCTATACCTATTCCAGCACCCCTTCTTTTATCTCGTTCCACAGGGCGCGATAGCAGGTGGCTGCATAGCTGGAGGGGGCGAATGCACCCAGGGGGGCATGGTGTACGCCCATCTTCTCTACATCTGACAGGTAAGGAATGTAATATTCAAAGAAGCGCTTGTCTTTGTATAGCTTCGCCATCACATCTTTGTGCATGTTCTTACGGATGTCCACCATTGTAAAAAAACACATCAGTTTTTCTACCCCGGCATCCTTGTCTTCAAAATAGCTTTTCACCAGGTCGTAGGTGCGTACCGATAGCGTAGTTGGTATCACCGGCATCAGCACCACATCTGAGGCATAGAATATATTGTCTGCCAGCAGTGAGAATCCCGGCGGGCAATCTATGAATACAAAATCATAGCTATTTTCCAGCCATTTCAGCAGGTTGCTCAGCTGTTTTTTAGAATTCTTGTCTTCGAGAAACAGGTCCATCTTGCGTGCAGAGATATCTGCCGGTATAATGTCAAGCCCTTCGTAAGGCGTGCTCATGATCGCCTCTTCTATACTTACCGTATGCGCGATGATCTTCTTGGCCGATATCTTTTCCTTTGGTTGCGCGTTGAAGTAAAAGGAGGCAGCACCTTGCGGATCGAGGTCCCAAAGCAGGGTTTTATAACCGTCCTTAGCGGCCATAAAAGCGAAATTGACGCAGGATGCGGTCTTACCAACACCGCCTTTCAGATTATATAGCGAGGTGACGAACATAGACAAAGAATACTATATAAAACTAAACTATTATCTCTGCCCGCGAAAGCGATCCTCTATTATTTTTCTTTCTCCGGATCTTTCCCGCCAATATTAAATATGCGATAGGCAAGTTCCACACCTGCATCTTCAGGCTTAGTATATCCAAACGACTGGCGCTGTACTACATAGTTACCGGCACGGTCCATCACATAATATTCTATCCGCTTTTTACCCCCTGCATTTAGGAAGCTGATATATACTTCCGGCGCGGGCGATGTACTCACCCAATTGATGTTACATTCCTTTAGCCTGTCTACCGCTGCTTTATCCTGCTGCCCCATAATGCGGATGTTCATATTCATTGGCATACCTGTATTGGGCATCAGTTGCGGATATATCACATAGGCCCGATATATCCAGTCATTGTAACCTGCTTTGTCATCCAGCTCCTTAGCGCAAGTTGCCTGGTCCTGGTACACACGGGCGAGGAAGAGTTTTTCATATTCCAGGTCAATATTCGGATCGCGCAATATTTCGTTCAGCAGAATGCGCGCCTCTTTATAATTGCCCTGTTTCATGGTAAGCTGCGCTACAAATAGTTTAAAGTATTTGCGCACATACTTCCGGTCATCAGTACGCAGTTCCTGCTGAAACTTCTGCAAAAAGAACTTGGTACTAAAATCGCGTATCAGGTACCATACCTCATCCCAGCTCACGGTACTCTCGGTAGAGAATAGTTTATATACTACGCGATCTCTTTCGGGGTTCAATGCAAACTGGTTGATGATCAGGAATTGTTGCATGTACTTTTCAGTGAGCATCTGCCCCATATCTGCCAGTACAGATGGATTGTACCACCAGTTCTTATGCTCAAAACGCTGGCGGTCTAATGCAGCCTGTTTGTTCAGCAGTTTGATAAGCTGCACACTGAAATCATAATGTGTCTGCCCCAGCGTAGTACCAATATGCAGTTCTTTAAACTCCGCCGCTTTATTGATATATCGTTCGGATTCTTTTTCCTGCCCGTCGTAAAACATGCAGCGCGCCAGGGCTATGTTGTACCATCCAAAGCCGGGCGTAGAGCCATTTGACTTGATCATTTCGCGCATCAGCTCAGCTCCAAGTTTGGGCTGCGATTTATATATCTTCAATATGGAAGTATAGTAAGCCCATTCCTTCAATCTTTTATCTGCGCCATCCTGCGCTACGGCTTCTTCATACTCTCGTTCTGCTTCCCTGAAATCGCCACACACTTCTCTGAACGTTGCATAGTTGTTATGAGGGAAGAAAGGGCTCTTGCGCAGCAGGTCGTAATAATATGTCGCCGAATCTATCTTCAAAGCATAGCTATAGAGCATAGCCTTGTAGTGATACACTCTTTGCTTTTCTTCCAGTTCGTACCCCTGCGGAAAGATAGTGGCATTGATGCGCCTGTTAATATTTATCCGGCGCAATCCTGAATCAAGATAGCTATTGGCAAGTTTTTCGTTTGCATCTATAGAGTTCTTCAGGAAAAAGTATTTGCTGCTGTTGTAAAACCTGTTACGATGTACCGTCCAGCCGAGGTAGTTATATGCATCCAGTTGGTAATCGCGCTGAAAGTTCCATTTCAATGTGCGGCGCATCAGGTTATACACTTTTACCGGCTCTTCTGTATTAGCATAGCAATCCATCAGCAGGTATGCTATGGTAGAATAATCTATCTGGAATTTATACGCAAATACATACACCGCCACATCAGGACTGCGTGTGGCCAATTCTTTTCTGTAATCCCTTTCTATTAATTGAAGCGCTTTCTCCAGCGGCTGCGCAGCATTCTTATACCCGAGGTAATCAGCTGCGTGTTCATGTTTATATGCCCCTTCAAACAGCCAGCCTACATAGTAGCTACTGTCTATTCTTTTAAACTCGCGGCTGCGGGGCAGCGCATCATCACTCAGCATGTTGCTCGCCATCCGCTTGGCATCTATTTCCCAACGTTGCGTGGGATTTTTGCGATGCAATAGTTGCTGTGCCTGTACGGGGAATATTGCCACAAGGCACAGGCATATCAACAAAACAATCCTGCGCCCGGTGGCTTCAAGATCGATGCTATGCATATAGTTTCAGTTTCGCCAGCCGTTCTGCTTCTTTATTGATAATACTGTCTAATGCTTTTTGCTTGCCTTCTTTATTGCGATAGATGAGCCTGTGCTCCAGCACGGCACGTGCTATATCTTTTACATCATCTTCTATAACAAAGCTTCTGCCACGCACCAATGCGTATGCACGCAGGCATTTGATGAAGGCAATACCGCTACGTGTAGACGCACCTAATGATATATCCTGGTGTGCACGTGTACCGCGTACTATATTATTTACTGCTCTTAATATTTCCTCATGCACAAATACATTCTCCGCTTCCTGTTGCAGGTTGAGGATATCATTAAAGCTTAACACCTGCTGCAGGCTTTCGAGGTTGTGTGCTATATCCACATACTCGCGATAGATGTTCATTTCCACATCTTCATCTACATAGCCAAATGTGATCTTCATAAAGAAACGGTCGAGCTGTGCCGCAGGTAGCGGATAAGTACCTTCCATTTCTATAGGGTTTTGTGTGGCTATGGTAAAGAACAAACGTTCCAGCTTTATGGTAGTGTCGCCCACAGTTATCTGGTGTTCTGCCATCGATTCCAGCAAGGCGCTCTGCACCTTTGGCGAAGCGCGGTTGATCTCGTCCGCCAGCAGCACATTACAGAAAAGTGGCCCTTTCTTGAATACAAATTCCTTATTCCTGTCATCAAATATATGGGTGCCTATCAGGTCCATCGGCAGCAGGTCGGGTGTAAACTGTATCCTTTTGAATATTACATGGTCGTTATCTTTTTCGCCGCTGATACACTGCGCCAGCGTTCTTGCCAGTACAGTCTTACCGGTACCCGGGTTATCTTCCATCAGGATGTGGCCTCCTGCCAGCAGGCAGGTCACTACCATTTCTACCTGGTACTGCTTACCCCGTATCACCTTCTCTATCTGTGCAATTAATTCCTGTACTTTATGGGTTGGTGTGTTGTTTGTAACCTGTTCAGAGATAGGTTCCATCATATATGCCAAGCTTTTTACAAGTTTACTGATTTATACGCTGTGATGAATTAGGATAGGCTATAAATTTTTGTGAAAAGGATGTGCCGTAAAACAGAAAACCCACCCGTAGAATACAGGCAGGCCTTTTTCTTGCTAACTTAACGGATTAGGGTATGTTGAATATATGGATAAATATACCTGTGCCGATGAGACCTTGTTAAATCTCATCCTAATGCCATTGCAGCACAAGATGAAGCACTAATATTACCCGCAGTTTCCTAAAGTGTTAAGCCTGTATTATGGTTTTGTTACTTACTCGAAAGCCGCACTACAGGCACCAGCATTTCTTCCAGTGAGATACCTCCGTGCTGAAATGTGTTGCGGTAATAATTCACGTAGTAATTGTAGTTATTAGGATAGCAAAGGAACACATCTTCCTTCGCAAAAATGAAGGTGGAACTTACGTTAGGACGTGGAAGACCAGCCTCACGCGGATCGCGGAAAGCCAGTACATCTTTCTCTTCGTATTGCAGGTTGCGGCCATGTTTATAACGCAGGTTAGTAGTGGTTTGCCTGTCGCCCACGCACTTGCTTGGCGTTTTTACACGTTGCGTGCCATGGTCTGTTGTAATGATGATCTGTATATTCTTATCAGCTATCTTCTTCAGCGCACGATACAGCGGTGAGTGC
Organism: Bacteroidetes bacterium 43-93; assembly: GCA_001897855.1. Lineage (GTDB taxonomy): Bacteria > Bacteroidota > Bacteroidia > Chitinophagales > Chitinophagaceae > Polluticoccus. The sequence goes on along the minus strand of MKUO01000023.1, from coordinate 412,651 downwards.
TCAAACCAGCTTACTGTCAGCGAGCGGTAAGACACTTCGTCACCTGCCAGTTCTTTCAATACTTCCATCTCTGTACGCGCATGCGATAGCATGTCTACGAAATTGTAAACGACGACACTCAGATCGTTATTCAGGTAGTTATGGATATTATCTTCCAGGTCTTTACCATGTTCGTTATTGGTGATCTTGGTGTACTGCACTTTCAGTTTATCCAGTTTCAGTTGTTTCAACTGGTTTCGCAAAAAGGTTTCTTCGTACAGGTTTTTACCACCTTCTTCATCATCGTTCTTCCATTCCATTGGGAATTTAGCCTCGATCTCAATCGGCAACATACCGGCAAACAGGGCGTTACGGGCGTATTGCGTTGCTGTTGGCAATATGCTATAGAACATATCCTCTTCCAGCAGGCGGAAGCTCTCTGTGATAATAGGCTGTAACACTTTCCACTGGTCGAAACGGAGATTGTCTATTACCACCAGGAAAGTTGGCTTACCTGCTTCCAGATGCGGCGCCACCTTTCTTTTAAACAATTCGTGCGACATCAATGGTGCATCGCCCGATTTATCCTTTATCCATTTAGCGTAGTTCTTCGATATGAATTTAAAAAAATCAGTATTTGCTTCCGATTTTTGGTTTTGCAACACTTCCATCATCTCCGCACTGTCACTACGTGCCATTTCCAGTTCCCAGTACACCAGCTTTTTATAAAGCTCCTTCCATTCTTCCTGGTTAGGATTAGAGCTCAATGCCATAAACAGGTTACGGAAATCCTGCTGGTAGGCAACGGTTGTTTTTTCGCTTACCAGCCTTTTGGTATCCATGATCTTCTTCAACGAAAGCAATACCTGGTTGGGGTTCACGGGCTTAATCAGGTAGTCCGTTATCTGCGAGCCTATGGCTTCTTCCATAATGTTCTCGGCCTCATTCTTGGTAACCATTACTACCGGCAGCAGCGGGTGTAGCTCTTTTATTTTAGCGAGTGTTTCCAGGCCGGTCATTCCCGGCATGCTTTCATCCAGCAGTACTACATCTACTGTTTTATCCTTCAGCATTTCCAGGGCATCGTAGCCGTTGGATATCGCCGTGACATCATATCCTTTGTTCTTTAAAAAAACGATCTGCGATTTCAGAGAATCTATCTCGTCGTCTATCCATAGTATCTCTCCCTGTAGTGTATTCATATTGTTTGGTATGGTGTTTAAAGCACCGGAATGCTTAAAAATACGTTACTGTTGCGTCAATGCCTATTGTTTAACGCAAGTTTTACATCTTTGCATCCTTATAACGCTTTTAGCTTCAGCATATTGCTATAAAACAATGCCAATGAGTAATAAGGTTGTGATTCGCACTGCCACCAAAGAAGATTGCGCTGCCATGCTGCAGCTGGTGCATGAACTGGCAGTTTACGAGCGTGCGCCCAACGAAGTAACCGTTTCGATGGAGCACTTTATTGAAAGTGGCTTTGGCGATAATCCTGTTTGGTGGGCACTGGTAGCCGAGGTGGGTGGAAGTGTAATAGGATTTGCGCTATACTATATCCGCTATTCTACCTGGAAGGGGCAACGTATGTACCTGGAGGATATACTGGTTACGGAAGCATGGCGCGGTAAAGGTGTCGGTTCGATGCTGATGAATGAATTAGTGGCTATAGCAAAAGAAAAAGGCTTTCACGGCATCAACTGGCAAGTGCTCGACTGGAATGAGCCCGCGATCAATTTCTATAAAAAATACAAAGCCAGTTTTGATCCTGAATGGGTGAATGTTGGGATTACATTCTAGGAATAGCATTATAACCCTTTCTGCCTTAATTTCTTAGCTGATCTTATTGCGCGGTAAATATTGTGAATGCTAAGCAATACAAACATACTAAGAAACGCCGCATTCCAAGGCTTGTGATTCTGTAAAGAAAGATATGTAACGTAACTGAATAGAAAGATGCCTATTGTGCCTATAATAAAGCCTAGCCTGATGCCAAACTTTTTGAAGTAAACGGGATCGGATAGTTTCAGGAAGATGTTCATAGCGGTTGGTTTTTAATACATGAAATAGCCATCTTTCAGATAAGAAGGGCATTTATATGTTTTGAACTGGAAAGACAGGTTGAACACGAACATCATGTACTGGTCTTTTGTAGCGCTATTACCTCTTTGCTTGCCGGGGCGCCCCAATTTGGTTCCCCCGCTCTCGCCCGACCTATCCTGCAACTGGTATGCTGCACTGGCATTGCCATTACCGGTATTTGCGTCAAACAGTTTGCTGTCAACATAGGTGGTACTTACGTCATCAAGATAATCTGTAAGAGTAAGCCTGTCTGTTATTTCAAAGCCTATGTTTACGCCGGGCACTACCCAATACTTAACGCCCACACCTATCGGGAAGCAAACGTTAAAATTGCTGTATATACGGCCTGCGTAGCCCACATACTGGCCTTCCGTACCTAATGGTTTCAGGTTGTAGCGGTCGCCATTGAGGTAAGTATAAGGGTTGAAGTAAAAAGCACCAATACCGCCTGTAAGGTATGGGGTAAAACGACTTCCTAATTCTCCTGTTGTAAACCGGAAGAAGTTAAACTCAGTCTGAAAAGCCACCTCTACCACATCGCTGCGGAAACTGAGGTTACGTGTTTTATTGAATGTATTGCTCGAAAAAGCATCGTCGTAGCCGATCTTGGCATAATTGCCGGAGAAACGGACCGCTATGTAGGGATTCAGGTGAATGCGGGCGAAAATACCACCTGCCGGGCGTACATACTGAAATCCGTAGTTATCATTCAGATCGCCGAAATACTGGGAACCACCTATTGAAAAGCCGTATTCTTCAGAGGTAAAAAAGCTCTGGGCCTGCAGTTTGCTGCACGCCATGCTGATAAGAATTATTGCCAGTCCTAAGAATTTCCTCATGTTCGGCTCCCGATAATGTATAACTACAAATGTAACGGTTTATTGTGTGAGCAGGTAGCTAATTGCGCCTATCTACACCCCAATACAGTTTTTGACGTATGGTTTTCAAGAAATTATGCTCATCGGGGCGCACCAGGGATATGGTAAATGCCTCTTTTTTTACGGCTATCTGCACACTGCTGGTGATGATCTCCGTGCGGCTATCCAGCGTACACAGGAACTGCTCTGTACGGCCTTCTACCTCAAAAGAGATCACATTGTCATCCGGTACTACTACCGGGCGGGTATTCAGGTTATGCGGGGAAACCGGCGTGATGATGAAACTGGAAGTCTGCGGAAACACTACCGGGCCACCACAGCTCAGAGAATAGCCGGTAGAGCCTGTTGGGGTAGCCACGATCAATCCATCTGCCCAATAGGTATTCAGGAACTCGCCATTCAGATAGGTATGTATCTTGATCATGGACGAGGAGTCCTTCCTGTGCAGGGTAAACTCATTGAGCGCGTAGGGCGCGCCATCAAACAGCGGTATGCTGGAATCGAGGTGTATCAGGCTGCGCTTTTCCAAAGTGTAAGACCCACGTACCAGGGATATGATGGCATCTTCCACTTCTTCTTCGGGTATGGCGGCAAGAAAACCCAGCCTGCCCAGGTTGATGCCGATCAGTGGTATGTTGGTATTACCAACGAAACAAACCGTATCGAGCAAAGTGCCATCGCCACCCAGGCTAAAAAGCATGTCGGTATTCAGCGGCAAATCCTGCCTGCCTGTAAATACACGGGGCATAGCCTTTAAGGTGATATATGGCTGTATGCGCTCATAAAACTCTTTAAAGAATATCAACTGGATGCCGTGCGCTTCCAGCATGGTGATGATATGCTGAAGCGTAGGGATATCCTGCTCTTCAAACGTTCTGTTATATATGGCAACCTGCATGTTCGCTGTTATTCTGTATCGAGGTGTAAAAATAGACCTTTTTGCTGCAGATGATTGAAGGAATACTCCAGCCTGAACTTAAACTCGTAAGAAGAGACCACATCTACCCCTACTCCATAACCTATTAAAGCCCTTTCATTGAGGAAGCTATTTCCGGGGTATTTATAAGTGGCATAGCCCGCATCAACAAATATCTTAGGATATACCCGTATAGGTATCACCGACAGAAAACTGATAGGCACATGCCTGATCTTTATGTTCAGCGCCTCGAATTTCAGATCGGCCCGGCCTATTGCATACTGGGAGCCATCTACTACGTAATACTCGTAGCCACGTACATACTCGCTGTTAGAGCCCATTGCATTCCGGAAGTAATAGGGTACATCGTTAGGCGCGGTAAGCCTGCCCCTGAAAATACCTGCAGCATACAGCCTGTTTGCCAGCTTCCTGAAATAGCCTACCTCTGCATGTGCATAGGCCTGCCAGTTCATCCCTTTGAGACCCTGCCTGCCAACCAGGTGCCCCACCATTTTGAGGCCGGTAAGCGGGTAGTTCCAATTGTCCACCCCATTGTAATCAAATCTATAGGTCAATTCCAATAACTCCAGCCGCCTGCTTGCATTCTGAAAATAGTCGGGATTGAGCTTTGCTATTGTATCATCTATCTTGAAGTCGCGAAAGCGGAGTTCCACCGTATGTTTTGTGGCATAGCCGGGGCGGTGTACATACTGTACAGCAGCCTCGAACTGGCGGATGATATAGTTGCCGGGCTTGCGTACAAAGAGCAATTTATTAGAGTCGGTGATATAATATATCTCCTCGTTCTTAGCCAGGAAGAAAGAGGCGCCAATACCGTTTTTCTGCTGCTTATCTATATATGGCCTGAAGTACTCTAAACCCAGCTTTTGGGTATAGCCTACCTGTACGGTAGCGCTCAATTGCTCCAGGTTGCCGCGGAAGTTACGGTGCTTCAGGTTGACCCCTGCATTCAGCCGGCGCAGGTTATGGTTCTTTTCATTCCACCATACGTTGAAGTTCCTGTCTGCCAGTTTCAGGGTGATCTCCGGCAGAATGAAGAACTGCTCTTTCACGTCTATCTTCCAATCTATTTGCCCCGGTTTTAATGTATCTGTTATTACTATTACTTCAGAGAACAGCGGAAGGTTCATCAGCCTCTTCCGGTTTGTTTCCATCAGTTCTTCGTTGTCGGCAGATGCTATTTTCTGGCCCTGCTGCACGCTCATTTCGCGCAGCATCACCGCAGCGCGGGTACGTTTGTTACCGGAAAAATAGATCTTTCTCAGCACCACACTATCCTGCATTTTCTGTGCCGCGGAATGATATGTGCAAAAGCAGAATAAGAGTAACAAATATGTGCTGACCGCTGATTTCATCAATAACCGCTGCAAGATAATACGAACATGGCAAGCCTGCTACACGGCAGCATGTTATTTAAACAACATGGACTATCTTCGAACCATGCTGACCGTTTCCTTACATGGCATTACCATCGTTGCGCCAATAGGCTTGTACCCCGAAGAAAAGATACATCCCAATACATTTGAAGTAGATGTGGATGTAGAGGTGAAGACAGAAACAGATAAGCCATGGCCTTTTGTAGACTATGCGCAGATCAATGATATTGTGGTGAACGCCTTTACGCCAGATATAGAACTATTGGAGACACTTGTTGCTAATATTCACAACCATATCAAAACGCAAATAGCTGATGCTATGAAGGTAAAGGTTGCTGTAAGAAAAATGGCGCCACCACTACAAAACAATGTGCGTTACTCGCAGGTGTGCTATGAAGGGTAGCTGTACTATTGCCTCCACAGGTATAGCAATACTGTATTCACCAATACTGCTATTGTAAAGATGAGCGACCAGCGTGTACTACCGGCAAGATATAACAGGTATGCAGCCAGCCCGAACAACAACAACTTCGCGATTGCCTTAAATGGTTCTGCCAATGGTACTACAGCCTTTGGTGACAAGAATACACCCCATGCTACCGCTACCAGCACCGGCAACCCAATGCCAGCAAGTATCCGCAGAAAAAGACCCTGCTTTAACTGAAAGCCCCAGTAGCCTATCGCTACGAGCATGGCCAGCTCAATGAAGAAGGCGAGTGCAAGATTGAGTGTTTTGAGCGTTGCCAGCATGTGTGATTTAATTAAGAACAAGAAGGGCTGCGATTGCAGCCCTTCTATATTATGCGTTCAATAAATTTACTATTGCGGTATCGTATGCTTCTTTCCAGTCTTTGATATAACCCCAATCTGCACCGTCTATGCGGATGTTACCATTACCTTTTACAGTACCTATTTTCCTGTACGGATGGCTACCCATTGCGGATTCAAATGCTGCTACCTTATCTGCACTTACGCTTACCACTACACGGCTCTGCGCCTCGCCATAGAGGAATGCATCTTTGCGTATGTTGCTGTCTGTAGCTATTTCGAAGCCCATGTTCTTTTGCATAGCGCTTTCTACCAACGCTACGAATAAGCCGCCTTCTGCAGTATCGTGGGCAGAGTTTACCAGCTTTTCGCGTACTACTTTCAGCACCAGTTCCTGCAAGCGGTGTTCTTCTTCCATATCGAAGTGCGGAGCAGGGCTGTGTGTAACACCTACTATCTGGTGCAGGTATTCAGAGCAGTTGATATCGTTGCGGTTCTCACCTATTACATAGATCGCATCACCATCGTTCCTGAAGTACATGGTCATCTTCTGGCCAAGGTTATCCAGCACACCTACCATACCGATAGTTGGCGTAGGATATACAGGACCGTCGTCACTGCTCTGGTTGTAGAAGCTAACGTTACCACCTGTAACAGGCGTACCCAGTTTAAGGCAGGCATCACCCATACCCTTCAGCGCATATACGAACTGGTAGTATACTTCTTTATTATAAGGATTACCGAAGTTGAGGCAGTTGGTAATAGCTACCGGAAGGCCACCGCTACATACAATGTTACGGGCAGCTTCGCTCACTGCTATCATACCACCTTTATAAGGATCTGCAAATACATAACGGCTGTTGCAATCGGTAGTCATAGCGATACCTTTTGCAGAACCGTGTACACGTACTATAGCAGCATCGCTTGGCTCATTGGTTTGTGTGTTACCTGTACCTACCATGCTATCATACTGCTCGTACACCCAACGCTTGGAAGCGATAGACGGCTGCCTGATCAGCTCCATACCTACCGCTAACAGGTCGCCGGGAACTGCTACCGTATCTGGATTGAAAGCCTTTATTTGGGCAAAGTATTTGGGCTCTTCGTATTCACGATCGTATACAGGAGCGCCACCGCCCAGTACCAGGCTTTCTGCAGGCACATCGGCCACCAGTTCGCCATTCATATAGTACTTCAGGCTCTTGCTTTCCGTAACCTCACCTATCTGTACGCAGTGGATATCCCATTTATCAAATATCTTCTGTACCTCTGCTTCGTAGCCCTTCTTCACTACGATGAGCATACGCTCCTGGCTTTCGCTCAGCAGCATTTCCCAGGCCTGCATGTTCTTCTGGCGGGTAGGCACTTTGTCGAGATAGATGTTCATGCCATGCTCGCCCTTGGCGCTCATCTCGCTGCAAGAGCAAGTGATACCGGCAGCACCCATATCCTGCATACCTATTACCGCACCTGTAGGAATCACTTCGAGGCAGGCTTCCAGCAGTTTCTTTTCTTCGAACGGATCGCCCACCTGAACGGCAGGAAGATCTTTAGCGCTATCCTCACTGATATCTGCAGACGCGAAAGACGCACCGCCGATACCATCTTTACCGGTAGCAGCACCAACGATGAATACAGGGTTGCCTGCGCCGTGTGATGTTGCAGATACTGTTTGACCCGCTTTAACGATACCTACGCTCATAGCGTTTACCAGCGGATTGGTCTGGTAGCAGCTTTCGAAATATATTTCGCCCGCAACTGTTGGAACACCGAAGCAGTTACCATAATGCGCGATACCTTTTACCACCCCTTTCAGCAACCATTTGGTCTTGGGGTTATCGAGCTTACCGAAACGCAGTGAATTGAGCGAAGCGATAGGCCTTGCACCCATAGTGAAGATATCCCTGTGGATACCGCCCACACCGGTTGCTGCACCCTGGAACGGCTCGATAGCAGAAGGGTGGTTGTGGGATTCTATTTTGAATACGCAACCAAGGCCATCACCAATATCTACCAGCCCGGCATTTTCTTCACCGGCTTTTACCAGCAGGCGTTCGCCTTCGCGTGGCAGTTTCTTTAGGTATTTAATGGAGTTTTTATAGCTGCAATGTTCGCTCCACATTACGGAGTACATAGCAGTTTCATTAAAATTGGGCGTGCGGCCAAGTATTTGCTTTATCTGCTCAAATTCTTCTTCGCGGAGGCCCAGTTTTACGGCCTGTTCAAGAGTTGCTTCCTGCATATATTTTTAAGAAAGTGCAAAGGTAAGCTAAAACTAAAAAGTCCATAATTCCAATTCGCCATACATGCAAAAAAGAGATAAATGATAATAATTTCTCTTTGTTGTTATCATTTGCTAACAATGCTAACAGGAAAAATTTATCAATCTCCGTAGCGGGTACCCGTATCGCCAAAATTCAGCGCCTGTTTCCATTCCAGTTCCATCGCGTTATCGAGCCGGATGGCGTAAAGCAGGTCTTTAATGTTAACGGGGATCTTTACCACCGTCTTTTCGCCATTGGCATTGGTGGTTTCCCTTTCAGAATAGATCTCGCCACGGATGATGCGTGCCAATATGGTCCGCTTCTCCTCGGGATCGGCAATGCGCCCTTTGTACTGTTCCTTCAGCTCTTCTATAGCCTGCTGGCGTGCCTGCATCTGTCCTTTCTGTATGCGGGCGGCTATTTCGGGGTTGGCGAGCAGGCGGCTGGCACAGGTACGTGCAGCATTGTTAGAACAATCGGGGTAGGCGGCCTGGTAGGCGAGGCGGCGGTTGCCGTGGGCGATCATTTCGCTGATGAAGACCTGGTGCTTTTTCTGCAAGGCAGGCTTTACTGCAGTCTCATTGCCGGACGGATCTCCGGCCGTAGTAATGATAATTCGTGACATGGTTTATACTCATTTAAGGTTTATACTGCAAAGTTACGCAGGGTACGTGGCACTGCCAAAAAACGGACCATGCTGGTGTAGTTTTTTAATAGGAACTTTAATAAAATGCTTCTTATGCGATCTTTACTGATACTCAGCACCGGAATTATTGCCGCAGGCTTTGCCATCGCCGCCACCGGCAGTGGGCTGAATGTAACAAGCCCTGTATTTAACAACAACGGGATGATACCACATAAATATTCCTGCGACGGGGATAATGTGAATCCACCCCTGAGCATTGAACATCTGCCGGTGGGTACTAAGACCGTAGCCCTGATCGTGCATGACCCGGATGCACCTGTGAAGGGCGGCTTTACACACTGGGTGGCATGGAATATAAAACCGGGGCTGCTGATCACGGAAAATTATAAGGATGCAGAACAGGGATTGAACGGATCGGGCAAAAAAGGATATACAGGCATGTGCCCGCCATCAGGCACACATCACTATCATTTTATGGCGTATGCGCTGGATGTGACTTTAAATATTGACAAACGGACAGACAAGAAGTATTTAGAAAAAGCCATGCAGGGACATATACTGGCGCAGGGAGACCTGGTGGGGTTGTATAAAAAGTAACCTCCTCGTGTGCTTTTGCTGCTGTTGTTACTTATAACCACCTCCCCCTCGTACCACTCGGGTGCTCCTCCTATAAATAGGAGGAGAGATTTTTTGGGGTGTGGTTGTTTACACTTATTGTTAATTATAACCACCTCCCCCTCGTTTCACTCGGGTACTCCTCCTATGAATAGGAGGAGAGATTTTTTGGGGTGTGGTTATTTTCACTCGTTGTTACTTACGCCACCTCCCCCTATGAATAGAAGGAGAGATTTATATTTTGGGAGCGTTTCACTTATTGTTAATTAAAACCACCTCCCCCCTCGTGCCTCGGGGTACTCCTCCTATGAATAGGAGGAGAGATGTTTTGGGTGGTGTGTGTTCTCATTGTTACTTATAACCACCTCCCCCTATGAATAGGAGGAGAGATTTATATTTTGGAATGGTTATAACCAGGAGGAAAGATTTTTAGTGTTCTTTAAAAACTGCCTGGATGTTTGATAAAACAATATTGATGTGTTTAATACTTCCTTGTTCTCGAACCGGAGGACTTTATAGCCAAGCTCGTGAAGGCGGGCATCGCGGTCTGCGTCATTCGCTACATTCATTGCCTGTTGATGTATTTCTCCATCGAGTTCTATGATGAGTTTTTCGGAGGAGCAGTAGAAATCGACGACATAATTTTCGATGCTGTGCTGGCGGCTGAATTTGCGACCGGCTAGTTTTTTATTTTTTAAATAGATCCACAAGGCTGCCTCTGCGGGTGTGGCATTGTTTCGCAATTTTTTTTCGGACGTCTTTTAGGTAGTGGGCGTTGTGTATCCGGTCGTGGGACATGAAATGAAGTTAGTAATTAGTTCTTGTATTGTTGCACATAACCACCTCCCCCTCGTACCTCGGGTACTCCTCCCGCCATTTATTGATGATTTATTTATTGGAATGGCTATGAACAGGAGGAGATATTGTTTGGTGTGGTGTTGTTTTCACTTATTGTTAATTATAACCACCTCCCCTCGTTTCACTCGGGCACTCCTCCTATGAATAGGAGGAGAGATTTTTGGTGTGGTGTTTTCACTTATTGTTAATTATAACCACCTCCCCCTCGTACCTCGGGTACTCCTCCTATGAATAGGAGGAGAGATTGTTTTGGGGTGTGGTTGTTTTCACTCATTGTTACTTATAACCACCTCCCCTCGTACCTCGGGTACTCCTCCTATGAACAGGAGGAGATATTGTTTGGTGTGGTGTTGTTTTCACTTATTGTTAATTATAACCACCTCCCCCTCGTGCCTCAGGGTACTCCTCCTATAAACAGGAGGAGAGATTGTTTTGGGGTGTGGTTGTTTTCACTCATTGTTACTTATAACCACCTCCCCTCGTTTCACTCGGGAACTCCTCCTATGAACAGGAGGAGATATTGTTTGGTGTGGTGTTGTTTTCACTTATTGTTACTTATAACCACCTACCCCTCGTGCCTCGGGGTACTCCTCCTATAAACAGGAGGAGAGATTGTTGGGTGTGGTGTTTTCACTTATTGTTACTTATGACCACCTCCCCCCTCGCGCCTCGGGGTACTTCTCCTATGAATAGGAGGAGAGATTTATATTTTGGCATGGCTATAAACAGGAGGAACGATTTTTAGTGTTCTTTAAAAACCGCCTGGATTTTTGATAAAACAATATTGATGTTTAATACTTCCTTGTTCTCGAACCGGAGGACTTTATAGCCAAGCTCGTGAAGGCGGGCATCGCGGTCTGCGTCATTCACTACATTCATTGCCTGTTGATGTATTTCTCCATCGAGTTCTATGATGAATTTTTCGGAGGAGCAGTAGAAATCGACGATATAATTTTCGATGCTGTGCTGGCGGCTGAATTTGCGACCGGCTAGTTTTTTATTTTTCAAATAGCTCCACAAGGCTGCCTCTGCGGGTGTGGCATTGTTTCGCAATTCTTTTCGGACGTCTTTCAGGTAGTGGGCGTTGTGTATCCGGTCGTGGGACATGAAATGAAAGTAATAATTAGTTCTTGTATTGTTACTTCACCACCTCCCCCTCGTACCTCGGGTACTCCTCCTATGAATAGGAGGAGAGATTTTTTGGTGTGGTGTTTACACTTATTGTTAATTATAACCACCTCCCCCTCGTTTCACTCGGGTACTCCTCCTATGAACAGGAGGAGAGATTGTTTGGGGTGGTGTCTGTTCTCATTGTTACTTACACCACCTCCCCCCTCGTACTTCGGGGTACTCCTCCTATGAACAGGAGGAGAGATTGTTTGGTGTGGTGTTGTTTTCACTTATTGTTACTTATAGCCACCTACCCTCGTGCCTCGGGGTACTTCTCCTATAAACAGGAGGAGAGATTCATTTATTGGGATGGAGATAGAGGAGCGATTAGTTTTGATTTTTGATCTATTCTTCTTTTACCAATTTTAGAAATTCGCGGATGAGGCGCCAGGTGCTGATGATAAAACCCAGCCAGGCAAAAAGAATTACAGTTGTAACTTTTGATAAGCGTTTGAAAGCGTTACCATAAAAAACTTTCAGTGAAGGTTCGTTGTAAGAAGTATGATTTTGAGCTATTGAGAAATGGAAGTAGACAAATGAAATAAAGATCAGTATCGACAAAAAGCGTGTCCACCAGTTATTGATCTTACCACCGGAAAGGAATGGAATAGAAATAAAATACAGAAATGAACAAGCGTCGACAAAAAGAAGCGTAAGGAATAGCATTATAGCATCTCCGAAACTATCACTGTTTAGAGGGTCTGCATGGACTGAGAGACTGCATAGCAGCAGTAATATTGTAGCGTAAAGGAATTTAGGTTTGATGGGCATGGAGTGAAGTTACAGATTAGATTTTTTGAATTAATGCTATTTCTTATTCGCATTTCGTAAATTCATGATATCCAACAACTATGCTAAGATCTTTGCATTCTTCTATTTTAATCAATTCGTCCATCCTATGAAACCATTCAGAATTAGCTTGCTGAGAACAACAAAACGAAAGCCATTACTTCTTCTATATTTTTTATTCTTTGGGTTTAGTTCAGCACATTCTCAACAACTGATAATGGAATATACCAAAATGGTAGGAGGAACAGGCGGTGACCTGGTAGAAGATGCGATCTTCGACAAAAGGGACAATAGCGTAGTAATAGTTGGGCGTACAAGAGATAGCTGTCATACCGGAGATTTACCACCATGTCCTACGGTTACCGGTGATTGGGATTTGATAGTCGGTAAAATTGCCAGCGATAAAAGTATTAGCTGGCTGAAGGAATATGGCGGCTCCGGTGCGGAATGGGGTATAGGCGTAGTTCCTACTTTCGACGGAGGGTATATTGTTGCAGGTCAGGCTGCATCGAACGACGGAGATGTGACAGGCAACCACTTCTCGGGAGGAGGCTTTGATTTCTGGGTATTAAAACTGGATAAACAAGGTCAGTTGCAATGGAAAAAATGTTACGGAAGTTTCTATGATGAGCAAGGGCCTCAAATACAACAAACTAAGGACCATGGTTATATTATTGTAGGGACCAGCAATGGCAGTGGAGAAGATGTCCCCGGTCAATATGTAAATTCTCCGTTTACGCATGACTGGTTCGTAATTAAAATAGATAGTGTGGGTAACAAGCAGTGGGCTCAAACAATAGGAGGTACGGACGATGAAAGGAATTGTAAGGCATTTGAGGTAGGGAATGATTTTTACCTAATTGGCAGTACATTCTCGCATGACTATAATTGCAGCGATACCAGTTGGAAGTCAAGCAAAAGCAATGATATGGATATTTTTCTGATCAAGCTAGACAGTAGCGGAAAGTATCTATGGAATAAAGCTTATGGCAGTACGGGTGCAGAAAATTTAGATGACGCAATTTATGATAGCTCCGATAGCTCGTTTGTTTTTGTAGCTGGATGTGGCGTGGGGGATTTTTTTGTACCTGAAGCGGCCCCAGGGCAAGGTGGAGGTGATATTTGGCTTTCAAAATTAACAACATCCGGAGACATTAAATGGTCAACGCGACTGGGGGATAATAGTACAGAAGACGATGCAAGGATTACACAATGTAATGACACCTCTGGTTTTTTGATCTCCTGTCGGTCTTCTGTTCGCGAGCCGGTGCCAGATTATTATTATTGCTATCATAATGGTGGTAGTAATGACCGAATTTTCAGAGTAGATAACGGAGGCAATCTTCTCACTAGTAAAATTATTGGTGGTTATCAATCTGAACGGAAATGTATACCGTTAGATGCTGATACTATGACTGTTGTTGCTGGAATGACCATCTCCCCCATATTTGCAGATGGTTATACATCTCCTTATCATGGATCGGGCGATATTTACCTCTCCTACTTATATTATTTCCCTACGGGGATAAAAAATGTCACTATTGCAAAAGATACATTTAAAATATACCCCAACCCGGCGACTAATAATGTCCTAGTAGCTTTTGAGAGTATGCAGAGTGGCCAGATAAAAATCATGAATGAGCTTGGTAATGTTGTTATCAGTAAATCGATTAGAGAAGAAAAGCAGGTGCTAATTAATACGAGTAGTTGGGCTCGAGGAAACTATATCGTTTACTGGCAATCAACAACCGGGGAAAGAGTTTCTAAAAAATTGTTCGTAAAGTAAACTCATATCAATAACTGAAATTCCCCAAGGTGGTAATGAAGCTTTCCAAAAACGAGAAACAAAAATACCGAACCAACAAAACACAATAAATACAAAAGCACAGGCATCACCTGTGCTTTTGTGCTATACTGTTCTCAACGCGGGTAGTTTATCAATATGTTGCTCTACCAGTTTTTCGGGCTGGTAGCGGCTGAATTCGGCGGAGAGCTTTTCTATGTTTTGGGTGTAGGTTTTATCATTCAATATACGTTCTACTGCTTTCTTTATTTTGATGGAGCGCGGGCGTTCGGTATGCAGGTTGATGCCCAGTTTAAAATAGCCTACGCGTGCACATATCTCGTTCTTGCCTTCGTGAATGCCGGCTACTACCATTGGCAGCAGGTTGTTGATGCTGAGCATGGCACTGCCAAAACCGCCATTGGATACAAATACATCTGCATGCGGCATGATGTCGTTGAACGGGATGAAGTCTTCGATGACTATGTTATCATAAGATGCAAAGCGTTGTCTTAATGCTTCTGTATCGGAGCCCGCGGTACACGCCACTACGAGTGAGTTGCTGTTTTTAAAAGCTTCCAGGGTAGGCACGATGAGCTTGGTGACATCGCGCTCGAAGGTACCCTGTGATACCAGTATCACCTGCGGATATTTATTGAGCTTATCGTGAAAATTGATACGGTATGGTTTGCCGGACTGGTAAGGCAATAAAGGCCCGATGAAATGTATATTGCTGCTGATGTGGCTGCGCTTATACTCGAACCCCGGTGTGCCGCTTTGCAGGTATAGCGTAGAGCGTTCTATCTGCACATCGAAGATGTTTTTGTCGCCCGTAACAATACCATACTGGTTGTGGTAATGATGCATGAGGGCAGTAGGTTTTTTAAGCAATACATTATTAGCCACATAGCGCAGGAACGCGTGGAAGCCGCGGCCAATAAATGTTTTGGCGGGCGTTAGCCCCATGATAGGCGGCGCTAATTCCTTAGAAGTTTCGTTCAGCGGCAGTATGCCGATGGTGACTGTGTGTTTCTTCAGCTTCTCCTTTACAAAGGTGATACCTGTAAATGCATTGTCGGCAATGAGTATATCGAAATCGAAGCTGCGGTTGATGTCTTTGATATCTTCAAAGAACTCTGCACCACGCTCTATGAAATAAGTGCAGATATCGAACACCACTTTCTTCACATGGTTCTTTATCTGTTTGCGCTGCGGGAACACTTCATCTATATTATCTACCGTTACCTCTTTTGCTTTGCTGAATACATAATAAGGGATACCCAGCTTCTCGACCTTAGCTGCATAGCTGGGGCCGGTGTACCATCGCACATCGTGCCCGGCTTGTTTCAGGTGCACCGCCAATGACGTTAGGGGATTAAAATGCCCGTCTGCAGGGATGTTGGCAAAAAGGATCTTTTTCTTCCTGCTTTTGCTGATACCATTGATCGTTTCAAAGGTGTTTTGTGTTGTTACGCTCATATAAACTGTGGATTTGTGGTGGCAAAGAAACTGCCATAACAAAGGGTAGAAAAGTGTAATTTGTGCCCGAAACAGGTCATTTTGCGCCATGGGATTACAAGCTACCGTCATCAGGAACATATTATTTGCCGCCACCACTTATGGAGAGGCCTATGATAACCTGCGTGTACAGGCAGGGTTTACAGATAAGGAGATCAGCGATTCATCTGAAACAGTGGAGTGGCAAAAAGCGGCGAAATTATTTGACCTGCTGGCCGACCTTACTAATAACGAACAGATAGGCCTTGCACTGGGGTTTGAAACAGGACTGAGCATGCTGGGTATGCTGGGCTTTATGATGCAGGCCAGTAAAAACCTGGAAGAAGCATTGACCGTATATTGCCGCTTTGGCTATATGGTATGCCCGATGATCACCTTCCATTATTACAAAGAAGGCAATAAAGCCATTATAGAACTGAACCAGAACCCGGTATGGAAAAATACTTATCCCCGTAATGCCCGTATAGGGGTAGACCATACCATTGCCAGCATTGTGCATCACACCCGCCTGCTTACCGGCAAGAGCATATTCCCCGAAGCCGTGGAGCTGGAATTTGGCAAGATAGCAGTGGATGCCTATAAGCAGGCGCTGCATTGCCAGGTACTATTTAATGCGCCGATACATAAGCTGGTATATGATGCCTCTGTGATGAGCACGCCCGTGATCACCAGCGATGTATCGCTCTTTGAAATGTTCCAGGAGATACTGGCGCAAAAGAAAGCCATTATGATGCAGACCAACTGTACGGAAGCGGTGAAAAACCTGCTGCTGATGCAGTTTAAAGGACAGATACCTACGGTAGAAGAAGCGGCTGCAGCGATGGATATGACCCCAAGGACATTACAGAGAAAACTAACGGAAGAAAATACCAGCTACCGAAATATAGCGGGCGAGGTAAAAAAAGAACTGGCCATACACCTGATGAAGAACCCCGGCACCTCGATAACCGAAGTAGCGGAAGTATTGGGGTATGGTGACCTGCCGGCTTTTCGCCGTGCCTTTAAAACATGGACCAAAGCCACACCGAAGGAAGTGAAGCGCCAGCTACACAGTGAACAAATGACGGTAATGGGATAATTTCCGATATTAGCTGTTATGAAAAACCTGTTACTCCCTTTTATCCTGCTTATAGGCTTTACCAGCCATGCACAAAATGCTGCCAGCTTTGCACAGAAGCGATGTGACTTTACTACAGATGGCTCTGCCACGTGGGGCGGACTGAAAATAAAAATTGCCCTGCCCTGCGAATGGAAAGAAGAAAAGGTAGAAGAAGGAACAAAAAGTTTTGGATACGACGAAGGTGACGCCGCATTGATGGAACACATCAGCATAAGTACTCCTAAGGAGCCCCTAACTGAGGAAAAGATGAACAGCATCATTACAGCCGAAGATTTTAAGAAAGCACATGGAAAAGATAATATGACCTTTCTATGGGGCAGGCGGCTAAAGGTAGATGGCGTAGATTGTATAGAGCTGGCCAGCAAAACCAAAAAGAAGGCATTAATAATGACGGTATCTGCGTACACAGTTCAATATTTATTCCCCTATAAAGACAAGCAGGTGGCAGTGAGCTTTGCCTGCATGGGTGAGGATAAAGCCGCACTGAAGG
Organism: Bacteroidetes bacterium 43-93; assembly: GCA_001897855.1. Lineage (GTDB taxonomy): Bacteria > Bacteroidota > Bacteroidia > Chitinophagales > Chitinophagaceae > Polluticoccus. The sequence goes on along the minus strand of MKUO01000023.1, from coordinate 395,378 downwards.
CGCTGAACGAGTATAAAGCCCTGTTCCTGAACCTGGCGATGGCGACCAAATTCCTCAACTAAGTATTTACCACATAGCTGCATAATAAACAGCAATAATGCGGTGGCGTTATTTTAGGGAAATTTGTGCACGGTAGTAAAAGCTGCCACAGCACGGACATGATAACGAAAGGAGATAACAAGATACCTATATCTATACTGGACCTTGCCGTAATAAAAGAAGGCAAGACCGCAGGAGACAGTTTTCATCATAGCCTGGACCTGGCGCAACATGCAGAAGCATGGGGTTTTAAACGATACTGGCTGGCAGAGCATCATAATATGCCCAGTGTAGCCAGCTCTGCCACATCAGTACTGATAGGTTACATAGCAGGCGGCACTCAAACACTGCGCGTAGGATCCGGCGGCATCATGCTGCCCAACCATGCGCCGCTGGTAGTTGCGGAGCAGTTTGGCACGCTGGCATCTTTATATCCCGGCAGGATAGACCTGGGGCTGGGACGAGCACCCGGTACCGACCAGCTAACCGCAAGAGCACTACGCAGGGAAAACATACATGCAGAACATAACTTTCCGCAAGACATATTGCAGTTGGAGCAATTCTTTTCTGCCGAAAACGCTAACGCAAAAGTAAGAGCAATACCCGGCGAAGGATTGGACATACCCATCTGGATATTGGGCAGCAGCACAGACAGCGCCTACCTCGCAGCTATGATGGGCAGGCCCTACGCATTCGCCAGCCATTTTGCACCGGCGCAACTGATGACCGCAATCAAAATCTACAGGCAGCAATTCAAACCATCGCAATACCTGGATAAGCCGTATGTAATGGCGTGTGTGAATGTGTTGCTAGCAGATACTGATGCAGAGGCACAAAGGCTGGCCACCTCTTTTTACCGATTGTTCTTAGGCATTATCCGCAATGAGCGTAAACCGCTACAACCACCTATAGACAGTATGGATGGCGTTTGGACAGAATATGAACAAGCTGCTGCACAGCAAATGCTTACCTATGCATTTGTAGGCAGCCCGGCAACCATAGAAAAAGAACTACAGGTATTTATCAATGAAACGCAGATAGATGAGCTGATGATCACCTGCAATGTGTACGAACATAGCGCGCGGATACATTCTTACCAGCTGGTGAGCAAGCTCTTTGGCACAAAATAGAAAAGGCGGGGATAACCCGCCTTTTCGCTATATATGAGCCAACTGAATTAACGTCCTCTTCCGTGGCCGTTACCATGACCATTGCCATGCCCGTACCCATGGTCGTCGTGTCCGTGGTCGTCGTGTCTGCGGCCATTTCCCGGATAGCCATAATTACCTCGTCCACGTCCGTTATCGCGCTGCCATTGTCCGTAGTTGGGATGGCCGGGGTTTTGCCAGTATTTCCTGTCGCGGCCATTGCGGATGGCAACCTGGTCGTAGCGGCGGGCGTAGCCGTGATATTGCCTGTAGTAACGATCGTTATGCAACCATGGCTGGCGCACATTGTTGATCACCACTTTGTGTACACGGTAAAGGTCTACATGATACATGCCAGGTAGCGCGGGGCCGCTCCTCCAGTAGCTGCCGTCGGGCCACCAGAACATTCTGTTACCTACATCATAATAAGCGTTGGCATCGGGCAGATAATAATAATCTACATGATCGTAGCCGGTAGGGCCCCATGCAGGCTGGCTACCTATATTGATACTAATATTTACCTGTGCATTTGCATTGATGGCAAGACCTGTGATCAATACCATTAATATTACCAGCTTTTTCATAATCGCTTGTTTGAAAGGTATAGTGCCAATTCCGTACCATATTGAAAGCGCTTTAAAGAGTTTCACCTTGCTTTAACAATTGTCACTATTTATTTACAATAGCAATTATACATTTATTTGTTTATACTAAAACAAAAAGATCCCCGCGGGGTGCGGGGATCATCAATGCTATAATTTTAATGTTTTAATATTCGTCTTCATTAAAGAAGAAGTCGTCCTGCGTAGGATAATCAGGCCAGATGTCTTCAATACCTTCATATATTTCGCCTTCGTCGTCCAGTTCCTGGAGGTTTTCCACCACTTCCAGAGGAGCACCGGAACGTATAGCGTAATCTATCAGTTCATCTTTAGTAGCAGGCCATGGAGCGTCTTCCAAATGTGATGCTAATTCTAAGGTCCAAAACATATTATTAAAATATTTATTTTATTACTGATTTTCGCAAATGTAAGTTTTCAATCAACAATAACAAATTTTAGTAGCTTAAGGTTATCCTATCTTTTAACAAGGTTGATGCCCATTTATAGTACTATGGTGTCAATTTTATAGCTTTACAATATGCTCGTTGCAGAAAATCTGTTCAAAAAGTATTCCAATCTTACGGTTGTAAATGATGTGTCGTTAGAGGTAGCCAAAGGTGAAATTGTGTCAGTTACCGGGCCATCGGGCGCGGGCAAGAGCACCCTGCTGCACCTGCTGGGGGCATTAGATAAACCGGATAGCGGCAACGTACTAATAGACGGTACCGATGTTTTTAAACTACCGGCTAAAAAGCAGGCGCAATTTCGCAATAAGCATATTGGCTTTGTATTCCAGTTTCACCACCTGCTGCCTGAGTTTAGCGCGGCGGAGAATGTGGCCGTACCATTATGGATAGCCGGTAAGAGCAAACGGCAAGCCTTGCAGGAAGCAGCAAGTATGCTGGAAACCGTAGGACTGGGTAAGAAACTGGATAATAAACCATCGGAACTATCAGGCGGGGAACAGCAAAGGGTAGCCATAGCGAGGGCGCTGATCAATAAACCATCGATAGTAATGGCAGACGAGCCTACCGGCAACCTGGACAGCGCCAATGCACAAGCAATACATGAATTGTTTATTGAACTACGCAACAGGCTCAATCAAACCTTTATCATGATCACCCATAATGAAGAGCTGGCCGCCATGACCGACAGGGTACTGACCATGAAAGACGGCAAGATGGTGGGATGGGAGCTGGGGGTTGGGAATTAGGGAATTGGGGATTGGTGTATTAGGGATTGGGGATTGGTGTATTGGGGATTAGTGACGGGTGAGGTAGAGATAAATGGGCAATACATTACTTTTAAAAATATAAACTCATTAGCTATAAACGATGACAGACCAAACCCGCTATAAAGGATTTAAAGATTTACAGTGTTGGCAGGAAGCAAGGATATTGAGACAGCAAATAACAGCCACCGCCAAAAAATTTCCGGCAGAAGAAAAATATCTTTTACAGCAGCAGATGATCAGAGCAGCGAGATCTGTCACAGCTACCATAGCGGAGGGATATGGACGGTTTACCTACGCAGATACCCGTCATTTCTTTATTGAAGCACGAGGGTCTGTTGCGGAATTGCTTGACCATTTAACAGTGGCGGAGGATGATCAATACTTATTATCAGAGCAACTAACGAAGCTGGAAGTACAATGTGAAAAGGTCTTTAAACTTATTAACGGATATATTTCCTACCTCGATAACCAAAGAAAAGGTAACATGCCTGCTAATTCCTAATATACTAATTCCCAATTCGCAATTCTTGAATCAATAGATTTTACTAATACGTATATATTGGCTGGAAACCTTATAAAATAAAGAATTTTGAGCCAAACTTCGCAGTTAACCTAAAAAGTATATTTTTGCACCATAAAATTAAATTGCATAGCCATGTCTGAAATTGCAAATCGTGTTAAGAAAATTATCGTGGACAAACTGGGTGTTGATGAATCAGAAGTAACTTCTGAGGCAAGCTTTACCAATGATCTTGGTGCTGACTCACTGGATACTGTAGAACTGATCATGGAATTCGAAAAAGAATTCAACATCTCTATCCCCGATGAGCAAGCTGAAACCATCACTACTGTTGGCCAGGCTGTATCTTATCTAGAAGAGCACGTAAAGTAATTTAACCTATTAGGTAACTAAATTGTTTCAATGAATTTTCCGTTCAAACGCGTTGTCGTTACGGGTATCGGCGCCCTTACACCCATCGGTAATACTGTTCCTGACTACTGGAATGGCCTTGTTAATGGAGTTTCGGGTGCCGATTTCATTACCAATTTTGATGCGACCAAGTTTAAGACAAGGTTTGCATGTGAGTTGAAAGGATTTAATCCTGAAGACCACCTGGAGCGTAAGGAAGCCAGAAAACTGGACCGTTTTGCACAAGTAGCTATTGTTGCCGCCCATGAGGCTGTAACCAATGCAGGGCTGGATAACCCGGACCTGAACAAAGACCGTATTGGTGTAATATGGGCTTCCGGCATAGGAGGTATGATCACCTTCATAGAGGAGATGAGCAACTTCAATGCCGGCGATGGCACCCCACGCTTCAATCCATTCTTCATTCCCAAGCTGATATTGGATATTGCCGCAGGGCATATATCTATGCGCTACAGCTTCCGCGGGCCCAACTTTGCTACGGTAAGTGCGTGTGCATCTTCTACCAACGGTATTATAGATGCGCTGACGTATATACGCCTAGGCAAAGCTGATGCTATTGTAACAGGCGGATCTGAAGCTGTAGTAACGCAAGCCGGTATTGGTGGTTTCAACGCGATGAAGGCATTAAGCGAACGCAATGATGACCCTAAAACAGCCAGCCGTCCGTTTGACCTGGACCGCGATGGTTTTGTATTGGGAGAAGGTGCAGGCGCTATAATACTGGAAGAGCTGGAACATGCTAAAAAACGCGGTGCTACCATACTGGCAGAAGTTGCCGGTGGCGGCATGAGCGCAGACGCATACCACCTTACTGCTCCGCATCCTGAAGGACTTGGCGTTATCAATGTGATGCGCAATGCCCTTGAAGATGCCGGTATGAAGCCTGAAGATATTGATTACATTAATGTCCACGGTACATCTACCCCATTAGGAGATGTGGCCGAAGTAGTAGCTATACAAAAAGTATTTGGTGAGCATGCTTATAACCTAAACATCAGCTCTACCAAATCAATGACCGGACACCTATTGGGTGCTGCCGGTGGTATCGAAGCAATTGCCAGCATACTGGCGGTGAAGAACGATATAGTACCACCGACCATCAACCATAAAACGGTTGACCCAGCGTTCGATCCACGCCTGAACTTTACGTTCCACAAGGCGCAGGCTCGTCCGATAAGGGCTGCATTGAGCAATACTTTTGGTTTCGGTGGACATAATGCATCCATTATCTTCAAAAAATACGAAGAGTAGCTTGCGCCGGTTCACGTCACGAATCCTACATTTCTTTTCACCCAACAAACAGTTGGTACTGCAACTGGAGCATATCCTGGGCTATACGCCCAAGCATCTCCCGTATTACCAGCTGGCGCTGATGCACCGCTCTAAAATAGAAGAGCTAGCGCAGAACAATGAGCGCCTGGAATTTTTGGGTGATGCCATGCTGGGATCTATAGTGGCTGAATACCTGTTTAAACGCTACCCTTCGCAGTCTGAAGGTTATCTTACCGAATTGCGGTCGCGCATAGTACGCAGGGAAACGATGAATAATGTAGCCATGCGTATGGGGATGCATAAATTGGTACAGTACAACCAAAACGACAAAAGCCTCAGCCGCAGCCATATATTTGGCAACGCACTGGAAGCATTGATAGGCGCTGTGTACCTTGACCAGGGATTTGTGCGTACACGCCAGTTTATACTGAACCAGGTAATCAAACCTTATATTGATATCAGCATCATGGAAAGCACTGATACCAATTATAAGAACAAGCTGCTGAGCTGGGCACAACGCAACAATAAAGAATTATCATTCGATACCATTGAAGAAAGGGTGGAAGGCTCGCGCAAGATCTTTACCCTTGCCGTGGTGATGGACGGTGAGCAGATAGCAGCGGGCAACGGCTATAACAAAAAAGAAGCCGGGCAGGTAGCCGCACAAAAGGCCCTGGAAGTATTGTCTATTTCTTAGCTATTCCAAACATCTTACCATGTACGAAAGTAAATACGAAGAACTTGCCCCAATACCGGTGTTTGTTGGCCGGGTGTTCAAAAACATATTGGTGGCGAGCGGGCTTATTTTCGTGTGCCTGATGATAGGCATCCTGGGTTATCATTATACAGATGGGATAGCGTGGATAGATTCGCTGCATAACGCATCTATGATATTGAGCGGGATGGGGCCTGTTGTAGAGATCAAATCTTTTGGCGGTAAAATATTCTCTTCTTTCTACGCGCTATTCAGTGGTGTAGCCTTTATTACCAATATAGGTATTATACTGGCGCCTGCCGCGCATAGGTTATATCACAGCCTGCACCTGGCAGATGATAGCGACGCTAAGAATTAATGACATTTGAAATGCTCAAACGGCTCTTTGCAATTATTGCATTTATAGAGCGATTTGCAGGAAGTAGGGCCAAAGCGGCTGACAAGCTCTGTATCTTCTGATCCGCAGCGGGGACAGGCAACTGCATCATCCTCAAATAAGCCAAGGCCTGATGTTGATGTACGTACTGGCGGAGCGATACCGTAATCTTTCAACTTTTGTTTTCCCTCTTCACTCATCCAATCGGTAGTCCATGCAGGGCTTAGCTGCATTTCTATATTTACTTTTTTGAAACCGCGGCTTAGCAGGGCCATACGGATGCTCATGCCTATGACATCCATTGCCGGACAACCACTGTATGTTGGTGTGATGGTAACAGTCACCTCATCTCCATTGACAGCAACATCACGTACAATGCCCAGGTCCAGCACGGTGAGCACCGGAACCTCGGGGTCTGTAACGCCCGATAGCCATTCGTACACTTGTTCTTTAGTGACCTGCTGCATTGGTAGGCCTTATTGCTGAATTATCTAACTGAAATGATATAGGCTGTGTAAAATAAACGTTTATCGGTTTGCCATTTTGCCTGCCCGGCTTCCAGGGTGGCATATATTTTACTACTCTAATCGCTTCTTCCTCGAGGCCACCTCCCAAAGGCGAACTAATAGTGTGTACACTATCCATAGTACCGTTCTCCGTAACTATGAATTTTACAAGAACCCGACCTTGAATATGCTTAGTTCTAGCTTCCTCCGGATACTCTATATGCGTATTCAGGTATTCAAGTATGTTGTAGGTGGGTTCCGGCATTTGTTCTACATATTGGAATACTTCTGTGCTGCTTTGTCCGAATGAAGCAGTATGAGACATGATCAAAACAACAAGCGCGCAATAATACCTTCTCATTTAGCAAGATTTACCATTCCATATTAGGGTATGCGCGCTGCATAAACTGCAGTTCTGCCAATATATAGCCGAGATGCTCGCTATGGCGGCCTTCTTTACCACCCTCCTGCATCCATGTGCTGGCAGGCATAGTAATCGTAGCTTCCTGCAATACCTCTGCCACACGTTGCTGCCATAAAGGTTTGATAGCATTTAAATCAATACCAATACCTTCTGCCAGCATTACTTTATCTGCTTCGCTCATTTGGAAAAGCTCACCTGTAAATGCCCAACGTTCGTTTACTGCTGTTTGCATACGCTCATGGCTTTCTTCCGTACCATCACCAAGACGAATTACCCATTCGCTGCTCCAACGCAGGTGGTAAGTAACTTCTTTCAATGATTTTTCTGCAATAGCAGCCAATTCTGCCACTTTGCTTTTTTGCAGTTCTGTATAGAAATAAAAGTTATACACATCGTAAAAGAAAGAGCGTATCACCGTGAACGCCCAATCTTTGTTTGGCTGCTCTACCAATAACACATTCCTGAAATCCCAGCCATCGCGCAGGTAAGCCAGATCGTCTTCATCTATATTTTCGCCGGCCGCAATTTTGTTTTGTAATACCGGCGATGAAAAGAAGTTTGCTTTCTGATCAGCAGGTAATGCATTGAAGATATTAGCTGCAAACTGGTAAAAGCTGCGTGCCTGGCCTAAATGATCGAGCGCGGTATTTGTTAGCGCAATATCCTGCTCGAGCACCGGGCCGTGACCACACCACTCGCTGATGCGATGCCCAATGATAAGGGCATTATCCGCCAGTTCCAGCGCGTATAGCAGTTGATTGATTGATTCGTTGATTGGTTGATTAGTCATTGCATCAATATTAGAAATCAACAACCGGGAATCGGGTAATGATGTATGATAAAACCAATTCCCAATTACCGGCCACTAATTCCAAGAAAAACTACATGTGTTTCAGTTCATCCGGCAGATCATAGAATGTCGGGTGCCTGTATATTTTATCATTAGCAGGTTCGTACATAGAAGCCGATTCGCCGGGATCTGATGCGTGAATGTATCTGCTCTCTACCACCCAAATGCTTACACCTTCCATACGGCGGGTATATACATCGCGTGCGTTCTCTATCGCCATCTCTGCATCAGCCGCGTGCAGGCTACCTGCATGTTTATGATCGAGGCCCGCCTTGCTACGAATGAACACTTCCCATAAAGGCCATTCAGACGCAGTGTTGTGCTTCGCGCCGTCATTGCTGCCGCCTGCCTGTTCCTTATCGCCGTAGTCTCCGTATAAATTCTTATTGATCAGTTGCATCTTGTATTAATTAAGCAGCCAGAGTTGCTTTTTCTTTTCTTGCTTTTCTTTTTTCAGCATAAGCGAGTGCGGCATCGCGTACCCATTTACCTTCTTCCCATGCCTTGCGGCGTGTTTCCAGACGTTCCTTGTTGCAAGGGCCGTTACCTTTCACTACATTCCAGAATTCGTCCCAGTTGATCTTGCCATAATCGTAATGGCCGGTTTCTTCATTCCATTTCAGATCCGGATCCGGAACTGTAAGACCAATCAGTTTTGCCTGTTCTACGGTAACATCTATAAACTTCTGGCGCAACTCGTCATTCGTGAAGCGCTTGATACGCCAGCGCATGCTTTGTGCCGTGTTAGGACTATCATCATCCGGAGGGCCGAACATCATTATAGACGGCCACCACCAACGGTTGAGTGCATCCTGCGCCAGCTTTTTCTGTACGTCTGTTCCATTTGCCAAGGTCATCATGATCTCGAAACCCTGGCGCTGGTGGAAGCTTTCTTCTTTACACACACGTACCATTGCCCTTGCATAAGGACCATAAGATGTGCGGCAAAGCGGTACCTGGTTCATGATAGCAGCACCATCTACCAGCCAGCCTATAGCACCCATGTCGGCCCATGTAAGGGTTGGGTAATTGAATATGGAAGAATATTTCGCTTTGCCTGAATGCAGTTGCTCGATCATCTCATCGCGGGTAATGCCCAACGTTTCTGCAGCGCTGTATAGATACAAGCCATGACCACCCTCGTCCTGAACTTTTGCCAGCAATACAGCTTTGCGCCTCAGACTTGGGGCACGGGTTATCCAGTTGCCCTCGGGCAGCATACCTACTATCTCGCTATGCGCGTGTTGTGATATCTGCCTGATCAAAGTCTTGCGATAATCATCCGGCATCCAATCGCGCGGCTCTATAGACACTTCATTGTCGATCTTTTCATCGAAATGCTCCTGGAAAGAGTGAACCGTCATTTATTAAAAAATTTAAGACTACAAAGATACGATTTAGGGGGCAAAAAAGGTATAAATAGGGCTTACAGCACTATTGCGTAAAGATGAACCTGAGTGTCACCCCTGCACGCGTAGTAGTGGTTGGATACGAGGTAGATATATATGGAATACTCTGCCTGCGATCATAGAAGAAGTGCAGGGTGAGACGCTCACTGACGATATAGTCTATCGACGGGGAGATCGTCACCACCTTTTGACCCCGGGTTACCACATTCAGGTTTTGCGCCAGGTAATTATTACTGCTCTTATCATCGCGGAGGCCCACGTCGACTTTGATATTCAGATCGTTCTTCAACTTTTTAACCCCAAAGAAATCGAAAGGCAACACCAGCCCGTGAATACGATAACCGAAACCTATTGCATACTCGCTGCTATTGGTTTCGCTCACCTGGTAATCGACAAGGCTCAGGCTCACGTTGCGTGATTTGCGATAATCGAAGCGGATAGACATACCGTTCTTCAAAGCCGCATCTACACCAAACAACGGATTGAATGCTTCTGTGATCGTCACATTCGGCACCTGGTAGAACGGTATGAAGTTGCCCGAGTTGGAATCTATAAACGATGGGAAGCCAAGGCTATAGACGTCCTGGTAATAAAGCTGTGATACAAAGCTATTCATGGACAAGGTTCCTGTATATGCGCTGGAGATGGCCAGGTTGCTTACCTTCTCGGCCAAAGCCGGTATTCTGCCCAGGCCGTTGTATGTGATACGCCAGTTAGGCATTGGCAGGAAGTTATGGAACGGATTGCTCTTGATCGTTGCATTGTTATTATCTACAAGGCCTATCTTATCGGCACCCCTGCCTGTATAAGCAGCAATAAATGCCGGTACTAATACATCCTGAGAATAGGAAGTATAGCCCTTTTTATAATTAGGGTCGTTAGGATCGTTCACAGAGTTACTGTACGGGTTGTTTTTACTCAACCTGTCAGATACCGTTTGCCTGTTGTCAAGGAACTGCCTGAACGGACCGGAATTAATATCCGATCCCTTGAACAGGGTTTTGATGCCTATATAAGAAGTAGAGAAGGAACCTGTTTCATAGGGGTTATTGTGCGTGTACACGCCGTTGCCTGTGAGGGTGGTATCCTTAAATAATTCGCTGTGCGATTTCTGGAAAGTGCGCGTTAGCGTGACATCTATACGGAAGTCTTTGATAGGCTCCAGCGTAGTGGTCATGTTGAGCGTCTGCTGATAGTTTTGCAGGAACTGTGCATTGAACAGCGTATCAGCACTGATACGGCCTGCAAGCGCCTGGGTCTCCAGCCAGCCTCTATCCGGCTGCATGCCATATACATAACCAAAGCCGGGCGCACCGCTGCTGGTATTGATACCAAGGAAACGAGTGCTGTCCATCCAGCCGGGCAAAGTAGAGCCAGCCGTTTCGTTGACGCTTACTGTAGTACGTTTTACCATTGTGAGGAACCTGCCTACCACACGTTCTATATCCGTTATTTCGGGCTTAGCTTCGCGGCGTTTTCTGCGGGCTTCTTTCCGTTCCTTTTTACGTTTTTCTTTATCCAGTTTAGCCTGCGCTAATATTTGTGCGTGCTGCAATTTCTTTACAGAATCAAGCTGCTTATCAGATAGTTTTGCGGTATTTTTTTCTATGTCGTAAAACTGCTTCATAGAAGTATCAGCAGGAGCCACTGTAGTTTTCTTCTTTTTACTATTGTCTTTGTTATTAGCTCCCGGTCTTAGGTCTTTCAACTTATTATTCGCGCCGGTAAGACCAGGGCCAGGCGCATTCTTATCGTCTTTTTTACCGGTGTTAGGCTTCGGCTGATTAACGGCCCGAAGCCATTTGTTTTTATTATACAATTGCGAAAACTGCAATTCAAGGTTGACACCTTCTGACTGCGTATTGTTAAGGATATTACCCTGGCTGCGCGCCAATTGTGAGGAGGCAGTCCAGGTATAGTCTGCAGCATAGTTCAGCTTCAGGTTGGTCCAGTCTGTAAGCGGCAATTTTTGCAACGGCAGGCTATACGTAGCAGAGAACCTCTGCGTATAATTAGTGTTACGCCCGAAGGTCAATATCTTATTCCAAAGGCTATCCTTCTTTTCCGCAGTATTGATGCGGCCATACGGCTCATCTATACGCGATAGGTTGGTAGCCGTGTAATCGAAGCTGAGAGATCGGGTGAGTTCCCAACGCGTAGTGTATTGACGACTCCAGACAAAGTTCTTATAATACGTAGGCACCGTAAGTACATCCGCATCCAGGTTGCGCACCTTGGTTTCATCCATTGTCCTGTTGATATCCGTCTGGAATGTGAAATTGGATGGCAACAGTTTAAAGTTGAAATCTTTGACCAACATCATCCATTTGGATTTGGAATGGATCAGTTTTTTGAAAGGCTCCACAGGCTTTGACTTAATAGCATAGGTGTAATTAAGGCCTATTTTATGCGTAGTAAGATCATCGCTTTCTACCGTAGGATTGCGTTTGAACTGACGGTTGTAGGCGTAGCTAACAGCGAAGTTGCGCGCACTCCATGGCATTGGAGATTTGCCCTGTTTTTCTGGATTACCCAGTACACGAACATTGGTAAGGTTGACGCTGGTGATGGAAGTATAATCCTGGGCTACCTTGCGAATGGAATCGCGCTGTGCAGCATCCCGGGCGGCATCCAGCTTATCCGCATATTTCACATCCAGATCGTAAGGATCGTACTGGGGATTGCTGGTATTTTGAGAGTAGCCAACAAATACAGGCAACTGCACACCCCATTTGCGTGGCATGAGTTTACCAACATTCAGGTTGGTAGAAGCATTGTACTGATAGAAATTGTCACGGAAACGCTGGTTGAGTTTCTGATCGATATTACCATAGCCGGCAGTGTGCATACTACCGCCCAGGTTGACCGTACCAAGATCTGCCATCTGGATGGCCACCTTGCCCGATGCTGCATAGCCTGCTTTTTCATCCAGCCCCGTCATACGCAATTCATTGAACCATACCTCGGCGCATTTAGGTAATCCGTCATCCGTTGACTGCGTATTTTTCTTAGGATTGGCTATACCTAATAATATTGTCTTGGCATCACCGATATTAGGGTTACCTACCACCGTGATATAATTACCCTTAGCATCCTTTACCGTATATGGAATAAAGGATTGGGCTCCTTTATTATTACGCTCGGTCTTCACATTTACCAGGTCGTTCAATACGAGATCGAGCCTGTTTGCAGCCGGCCATACACCCTCATCTGTATTAGTACCGGGGAGCGTGATAGTGAGCGGCATCTGGTACTCATAATAGTTATTGGTGAAGTCGCTACCTATACGGATAACCGCGCGGATATCCCCATCTTTCAAAGGTGCAGAACCTACCCTGGACTCTGCGTGTATGAACATACGCAAAGAGCCAAACTGGCGCATATCTACACCTACCTCTTTGTACACAGCACGGATATCGCCGTCTTTAAGATTACATACCTGCAAGGATAGCGCCTGCTCATTGAGCTGTATATTCTGCCCTGTAGATACCGCGGCCATCTGCCTGTTTACACCCGGAGGTATTACATAAGGCACCGGCTGGCGGGCGTTGTTTTCTTCGTAGCTAACAGAAGTAACGGCAAAGTCGACCGTGTTCTGATCTTCTTCCGGAATGTTCTCGCCCGGGTTTTGCAGAGAGAACAGGTAGCGGCGCCAGTTGTTACGACCAAGATCGAGCTGGGCGAAGCGAAGGATAACACTATCCTGGAAACCACTGAGGAACATACGCATGAAGCGGATGGAACGGAAGTCTGCGATGTTGCCTATCTTACTATTAAACTCACGGATAGGCACTTTGAACTGGTACCATTTTTCCTCTTCGGTGCTGCCGTTTGGTAATTTTACATTGCTTACTTGTGTATTTACAATATAATTGCTGCCCACCTGCATATCGGGACTCAGGTCGATGCGATATTGATAATAATCTTCCGCTTCGTTGAGCGTGTTATCGCGGTTGATATCCTCTGATTCAGGAATAGTGGTGCTTGCAGAAGAATATGCAGTATTGTCTGTAGTAACCGGAGAATTGCCCTGAGGGCCATTGAATTTTTTATAACGGCCCAGTACGCCCGGTTCATTCTGATCAAAATCTGAGCCACGGAAATAGTGGTAGTCGTCGCCGGAAGGATCGTCTTTAATAGCCTGTAATGCCGCAGGATTAGTAACTGTATTAGCTACCTGTGCGAGATAGTTTGCAAAAAATCCTTTCTCATCTTCATTATCAAGGCCATCATAACCAACATCCTGTACGGCACGGGCGGCAGGATCGTTATCGAAAGAGCGGGTAATCTGCTGTGATAGTTTTGGCTGATAACCCCAAACGCTGTTATCGAGCTGGCCCGGGTCTTTGGGATAAGTGATACCATTCTCAAAGAACTTATGCTCGTCCTTCAACAAATCTTCTGAAATATTTCCGAGGTTGATATACAACGAACCACCCTTTGAAGTGGTATTGTGGATGAACGGATCCATCACCCAAAACTCGATGAATTCGACATTCGACTGTTCGAAATCGCTATTATCGATAGGGCGCATAATACCCGCCCAGCGATCTGCCGGATTAGTAAGTTTACCATCTGCATCGAGCGCAGTAGGATCAAAGTTATAAGGCCCTCTTTCTTTTGGATAATAAGCCAGATCTAAGGTTGACAATGCATTTTGCAGGGTGTTGTTACTTTTGTTTGGAAATACATCCTGCTGCTGTATGAGGCGAATGTAGTGCTGGTTTGGATCTTTCTTTACATTATCGGGTACGCCGGTACTTGGGTCCACCAGTGTAGGTTCTATAAAGTACCACGCTAGTCTTGCCCTGTTTTTTCCGTATGATAATTTATTAAGATCATCTGCCTCGGGGAACATCACCTTGCCCGCTTTATTGGTAGCGCCGGATGGTGTGCTGGCAAGTGTCCAGGAATTGGCAGGGAATTTAAGATCGTAGGAACCTTTGGTACCTTCAAAGTCATCTATATAAACAGAGCCTTCGGGATCGAGTGAATTGATCTGCTTCGCGTGGCCGGGTAAGAGACTTGCCACCTCTCCTGTAACCGAGATAAGCGAAGGTGCTGTGGTAGAATATACAGGCAGCTTATCGAGGATACGGGTAAGACCGGGAACCTCACTTTGATAATTACCATCGAGGCCCAGTACGGTGTTTTTAATAGGATCGTCGCCGAAAGTAGTTTTTTGCGTGAAAGGGCGTTCTGCCAGCTTCATATAAGTACCACCGAGTGATAACTTTCTATTGAAGAAATATTCTGCGTGAAGGCCCGTGAAGTTTTGCTGCTGGAAACCAAAGGTGGCATTATCCTCGTACTGCACATTGATAGGGATGCCGGAGTTAAGGATACCCGTGTTCAATATCTTCAGTTTACCCAAGCCGTAATCTATCTGGTAATCGACATTCTCCGTCAGTTTTTGACCGCCCGCTGTTACCGAAACAGATCCCTGCGGTATATTGAAACCACCCAGGAAAATCTCTGAAGAAGAAGAAGATTTATAAGAGCCTTTGATGACGAAACGGTTGTTCTGCTGAAACTGCTTGGCTACTGTTTTGGTAGAGTCGTACAGTATGCGGTACTGGTATTTTCTCTGCAACAGCTGTGAGTTGCCTACCGCAGTATCCAGGCCACTGCCAAAAGGCTCCAGCACCGGGAATATTACCTTGCCCTGCTGTGTATTGATAGTAATGCCTTCTACAAAGTCAAAGATACCGTCCGGCACAGGGTCGCCCTGTATATTCAGACGGTCGAGATTGAGGATGGATATGAGCGGCCTACCGGCGAGGGGCCCTTCAGGCAGGTAGCGTTTTTCACCACCACCGGGATCCTGGTAGAGGACATTCAGGCGGAACTCATCTTTAGAAACACCCAGGCCACCCAGCGCATAGATGTTTTTCATCATCAGGTTCCATGTAGGAAGCCTTGGGTTATTAGAAGTACCTTTTAATAATTTGAGGAAGAGTACCCGTTGATCGGTAGTATTGCTACCATTGTTAGGCAGTGGTGGCAGATCTTCTGCAAACTCACCCACCTGGTATACTTTACCATTGTAGGTGTAACGGTATGCTACAGCCAGTACGTCTTCGGGATTGAGCTGCGTGTTTAAAGAGATATAACCAAGGCGTGTATTATAGGTAAATTCTGACGGGGTAAGCTTACGCGCGCTTGGGTTTACAAAGTCTGTATTGATCTTGAGGTCGCCGATGGTTTGTATTGCAGAGCTTGCCTGATCGGGCACACGTGCGAGCGGATTTTGCTGCAGGCGGGAGTATAAGCTATTGGCATTATTATCGGGCAGGCCATAAGGAATGCTGCCCGGTGCACTGAATATAGACTGCATCGGGTTTTTCTCGCCCAAATCGAGGAAGGCGTACACAGTGCGGACACCTTCTGTAGCACCGGTACGGTTAGTAACCCAAACCTCTATTTTATTGATCGTAACCTGCGAATTGATGATCGGATAATTCCTCAGCGCATTATTATAATTATCGTGGAAGTACTGCGCCAGCAGGAAGTGTTTGTTATCCTCATAATCATCGGCCTTTATTGCAAACTGCTGTGTTTGCGAGCCGCCCTGTATTGTAACGCTCTGGCGCTTGGAACGCTGCTGCGCAACCGCCGCGGTAATCCAAAGCTTGCCAAACTGCAATTGTGTTTTAAGGCCGAATAGCGATTGAACACCCGTGATAAGACTACTCTTTAGCGGGAAGCTGATATTACCTGCTTCTATCTTTTTAATGATCTCATCTTCCTTGCCCGTGTACTCGAGACGCTGAATATTCTGGTAATCGAATGTAGCCTTGGTATTGTTGCTGATATTGAGTTTCAACTTATCGCCGACGGTAGCGATGAGGTTGATATTCATCTGCATATCAAAATCGAAGATGCCATACTTCTGCGCACGTTGCGGCAAAGTAGGATTCTGGATATGCTGCCAGTTGCCACCAAATGTAACATCCACATTACCCTGCGGGCGAACGGAAATAGTACTGCCACCGAAAATGCGGTCGAACAGGCCTTCGCGGTACATGGTGGGCAGCTCGGGCTTTTTGTTGAACAACGAGAGCGCATCCATGCGGCGTTTCCAATAAGCCTCTTCATCCTGCTTTGCGCGGTATTTAGAGTACTCATCGAGCGTCATAAAATTTGGCGCGTTGAGGTAGCGATCGCTGAGGCGTTCGTTGAAATAGTATCTTTTGGAAGTATCGTCGTATTCTACCGACCTTTTGATATTGGGCGGATCCTGCAGATCAATGCTCTTTGGCGGATTGTCTGTAGGGCTGATGCCGCTGTGGTCGTAAATAGGAAACTTAAGACTGGTATCGCGGGCTGATTTAGTAGTGTCTTCGGGTGCCGGATCGTCATTGTCAAAAGGACCCTCGTACCCCTTGGCCACCATGTTTGTCAGGGCGATAGCCAGGGATATAAAGAAAAAAAGTTTATAGCCGAAATTCGTCTTCCGCATTTAACTAAACTCCTTTGAGGATTACAGCACACGCAGCGCTTGTTTTATCAGCTCTTCTACGGATAGAGAAGCTGCGTTATTAATCTTTTTTATGGCGCTTTCGGCTACAGACCTGCTGATGCCCAAATTCACTAAAGCAAATAACGCATCAGCCTCGGTTGTATTGTGTTGCTGAGCGGGTAAAATTGCAGTATTTTTTTGTAATGAGAGCTTGCCTTTGAGCTCTAAAATGATGCGCTGGGCGGTCTTTGCACCAATGCCTTTCACCTTTTCGAGTGTGCGGGTGTCGTCCATGGCGACGGCGCGCTCCAATTCCTCGGGAGTTAATGACGATAATATGACACGGGCGGTGCTTGCGCCTACCCCATTGATGCTTAAAAGCAGCCTGAAAGTGGCTTTTTCCTGCTCATCGGCAAAACCATATAAAACCCAGGCATCTTCGCGTACCTGCAGGTGGGTATAGAGCCTGCATTGCTCTGCATTTTGTATTTTGCTATATGTCTGCAGGGTAATATGTACCTCATAACCCACACCATTCACAGACAGGTATATCAGCGAAGGAGTTTTGTAAACCAGCTCTCCATCCAAAAAAGCGTACATAAACGTGTTTCAAGTTTCGGTAAAAATATAGTAAAAAAAGAGCGGTATGAAATCACACCGCCCTAATAATGAGACTTATAATTTTTTATTAATACCACCAAGGCATCTTGTTGCTATTGAAATGGTAGATAAACATCACAGAGATAGCAGAATATGCATCTTTGTTGTCTTTATTACCACGCGGAGTCCAAGGTGTGGATTTAGCACCCGGTTGCACCGCCCATTCCTTATCATACATTTCTTTTGCTACCACTGCTTTGTCTGACGGCAGATAACGCTCAAGGTAAGCTTCTGAAACATAATCTCCGCTTACATTATCCAGCCTGTCGTGGAAGGTGAAGCGATACAGCCATTCTAACCCTACAGACATATTGCGGCCGATATCGTAACGAAGACCTAAACCTGCAGGTACACAAACCTGCCATAGGTTGGTTTTCATTGCATATGTAGGCGTAGCTTTTTCATGCTCAAAGCCTTCGCCTTCGAGGTGCAGATCAGCTACGCTCACCCATTTTTTAGCCAGGGTACCCCTGTCTATAAATGAACTATACGGCTGATAGTGAAACCCGCCAATACCCGCTGTAACGTAAGGCTGCAGGCGATGACGCGCAGAATTGCTTTCTGAATTCATACGCAGTGGCATATACTCTATCTGGAAAGTACCTTCCCATATATTGCTCTTAATATCCTGGTTGCGGAGGTAACGTTGTACCGCGTCATCCTGGAAGGAAGTAGCTTTCTTTGCTTTGGGCTCGTTCCATGCATCGGTAGCATACAAAGTACCATAGCTGACCCCTAAACGGAATGCGACACTGGGATGCGGTGTGAACCTACCGAAAACGCCACCCATAAAGCATGGCATATTAAAATATTTACCGTTGGTATAATGGTCTATCACACTCTTCGTACCCACATCGCCCCATAGGTCTGTCATGCCAAAATTAAAGCCTATAGAATACCCGGGATGTTCTACATACTCCCTGGGTATTGCCGGTTGTGCAAACGCGGGAAGCGCTGCACTGCTGAGACATAAGGCAAAAAGGCTACGGACAAGTTTTTTCCGCATGTGCTTTGTTTTTATAGCGTTGAAGATAATAAAATTATTTTCCTTTAAAAATAGCTTTTCTTTTTTCTAAGAAAGCGCCGGTTCCTTCCTTCATATCTTCTGTTGTAAAACACTCTCCGAAACGCTTGATCTCATTCTCAAATCCTTTACTGTCGCCCTTTGCAGCATCATTGACACATGCTATCACCTTAGCGATAGCTACCGGTGCTTTGGTTTGGATCTTTTGTAAAATTTCTTTTGCCTTGCCCAAAAGTTCGGCTTGCGGCACCACGTAATTGACCAAACCGAGCGATTTTGCCTCTTCGGCGCCAATCATATCGGCAGTCATCATCAGCTCCATAGACTTGCCTTTGCCAATAAGCTGGGTAAGGCGCTGTGTGCCACCATAACCCGGGATAAGGCCCAGGTTTACTTCCGGCTGGCCGAATTTGGCATTTTCGCTGGCCAGGCGGAAATGGCAGGACATTGCCAGTTCGCAACCACCGCCCAATGCAAAACCGTTTACTGCAGCGATGATAGGTTTAGGGCTGTTCTCGATCTTATCGAAAACCAGGTCCTGGCCTTTTTTTGCAAGAGCAGCGCCGCCATTGCCATCAAGTGCAGTAAATTCAGATATATCAGCGCCGGCAACGAAAGCTTTTTCGCCGGCGCCTGTAAGTATTGCAGTCTTAATTTCGGGATTTTGATAGATATCCTCAACCACCTTGCCCAGCTCCTCTATAACATCTTTATTCAGTGCATTCAGCTTATCAGGACGGTTGATGGTAACTACCAGGATACCATCCTGCAAGTCTGTAAGTAAAGTTTGGTACATTTTATCGTAAAATATTAATATCTGTTCGGTTTAAAATATCATTAAAATAATTCGGCCCGGTGTTCATGCGTCCAGCTATCGATATAATTCGCGATATCTGTAGTAGCCGCTCCGGGGCCAAACAGCTTGCCCACACCCATGGCGTGCAATGCCGTCATGTCTTCTTCGGGTATTATACCCCCACCCGTCAACAGCACATTATCTAATCCTTTCTCCTTCATCAGTTGCAGCACTTTCGGAAAAACCGTCATGTGCGCGCCACTTAAAATACTGATGCCGATGGCATCCACATCTTCCTGCAATGCAGTATTAACAACCATTTCGGGCGTTTGCCGCAGTCCTGTATATATCACCTCCATACCGGCATCGCGCAATGTGGTCGCTATCACTTTGGCGCCGCGGTCATGACCATCCAAACCTACCTTAGCAACCAGTACACGTACCGGCCGTTGTGTCCTATCTGTCATAATTCCTGTTAAGCGGGGTTTAAAAATAGTAATTCATCTGATAAATAGTTAATAAAACAGGCTAAATCCGTGTGCGCGGCAAAGAATTAAAAAAAGCATTATTTGAAAAAGAGTTTTGGTTTTAGTAAATAATGGCAGGAAATTTATAGTAATATAACTGATGAGGGTTATGAAAAAGGTATTATTATCGGCATTGGCATTGCTTTGTGGAAGTGCATACGCGCAGGATGGCCTGTACGTGAAACCAATGATAGGTATGGGCAGCAGCAACCTGACCTTCCGCACCTATAACAATATGCCCAGCGCTGTAAAATACTACCCAATCAAATCATATACCTACGGACTGCATGTTGGTTACCGCCTATGGAACTGGGACCTGAGCACAGGCATACAATACCTGAGCGATGGCCAGAAATACAGCATTGTATTTGGTGCACCTACTGTGCCATCTCTTTACGATTCGGGCGCGATCACCAACCGGTACCGGCACCTGATGATACCATTACAAGTGGGTTACCTTATACATGTTTATAAAGGCTTTTCTATAATGCCCCAAATAGGTGCGGCATACTCGCATAATATGAACAGGAAGGACCGTATGAAGACTCAGAAGGCAGATAGCAAGAATACAGTAACGGACCAATATTTTGATATTAACTATAACCGCTCCTCTTATTTTGCTACAGCAAGGCTGAACATTGAATATGATCTGAATGAATTACTGGGGCTGAACTTATCGGGCGCCTATTACCGTATGCTTACCAATTTTGACAACCCGGATGGATATGGAAATTTTGATCCTAGGAACCGTGTATGGGCGGTGTGTGGTGAAGCGGGTGTAACGGTGTATGTGAATAAGATAAGGTTTGGGAAGGGAAGGGAGAAGAAGTAAGGTTTTACATCATTATTTTGGCTATGTCTATTTACTTTCTTTTGCACTAGTCTCTATGCATTGAACTTTAGTGCAACTGTGGTGCCGGGCTGAGGATGTCTATCGTCTACTTACTTTCTTTTTGCACAAAAAGAAAGTAACAAAGAAAAGGTGCCGCAAATCACCACGTGATTGCGGGGGCGTTCTATTAAGCTTTAGTACTACTGTGGTGCCAGGCTAAGGATGTCTATTAGATTTTATGCAACCTATGTGAGGTAAAAATCTAGCATCTAAATGACAATGATATTACTGTGGAATATCTTATTTTAGTTGCTTCAATAAACCTATTTTCTTATGAAATTGAAATTTGTTCTTGGGATGCTTAGCGCCCTTTTCGTCTTGAACAATTCTTATGCACGTAATGAATTTTATTTAAAACCTTATGTAGGTGCAGGCATAAGTAATATAACGGGAGATGCTGGTGAAAGATCCTATTTAAAAATGATGGGACGTGACTATGATACGAAGCTACAGAGTATTTATACTTTTTCTGCCGGGGTAGAAATGGGTTACCAGGTGAATAAATTAAGAGTAAGTACAGGAGTACAATACTTACAAACCGGCAATCAGAATAACGATGTGCTTTTAATATTTGAAGGTCAGCCTCCTGTCCGAGACTCCGGTTCGATATCGCTTAGGTTTAGTCACTTGCTCGTGCCAGTGAACATAGGGTATGAAATAAGCATCAGTAAGAAGTTTAGTATAACCCCGCAAACTGGCTTCGCTGTATCCTATAATATGAAAAGAGTGGATGACTGGAATACAAATTTGGATAAAGAGAAAACTAGGATAAATCAAGGTACGTTTACAAATCTTTATCAACCAATCAGCGTTTTCAGCATCACTTCTTTCAATCTTGAATATAGTTTAGTCAAAAAATTAAGATTATTTGTTGCTCCTACGTTTTACTACATGTTAACAAATATGGATGTTGTTCGTAATCCTGCTTTTAAAACAACGGAGCATCCTTATGCGCTGCATTTGAGTGCTGGATGTTATGTGGGGTTATAAAAAATTCAGGTAGCATGTAATATTGATTAATAACTTTCTACCGCGAAGACTAAATATAACTTTGTCTTTTGTAAAAAATTAAATCCAAAAACATTGAAGTTCCTTTTCACCATACTTATGGTGTTTACCCTGATACACGATACCTATTCACAAGAAGAAAGTTATTTTAAACCATACATTGGTTGGGGAGCAACCAATATTGCCGGTAATCCTGAAAATAATATTAATACCATTGAATCGAGCACGCACAGTGAACCAGGGTTAAGCGGCATTTACTCTTTTTCTGCAGGTGCAGAATTGGAGTGGCACACAGGGAAATGGCTTATAAGTACAGGTCTTCAATATTTGCAAACAGGCAACAAAAATTGGAATGATACTTCCGGTACGATTACGAAGATATCTCATAACCTGATGGTACCTTTAAATATTGGCTATGAAATAGGTATCTCAAAAAGGTTTATGATCGTTCCGCAAACGGGGCTTGCGCCATCGCTTCGTATTGAACGTAAGGGCACAAACAAACAAGCTGTCAGCAGCAGAAGATCTCTTTATAGATTTGGAGGACCGATCTGTTTATTTAGCAATACATCTGTTAGCCTTGAATACAAGCTAACAAAGGGTTTGGTATTATTTGCTGCTCCTATGTTTTACATTACTATCAACAACATAGACGGGAATCAGCAAAACGAAACGGACAAAACATTTGAACATCCTTACGCGTTGCATTTAAGCTTTGGATGTATGTTGAGTTTGTAAAAGCCTTCGCTCATTGCAAGTCTCATTCTCTTGGGAGAAATGAGCTTATCTGTAATCGCAAAACATGATTAACAGGATGTAGTTGTATAAATGAGCCATAACTGCACCGGGCAACAGGAAAGATAAAAAGGATACATATATAGTATTTACCCTGAAATCGCATGTGTTATAATCAGATATTTACTCATGCCAATCCGCCCAATACGCTATCTTTGCAGCCTTATGAGCGAAGAAAAATCACTTAATTTTTTAGAAGAGATTATTGAAGAACATATACAGGAAGGCAGGTATAAAGAGATACATACACGCTTTCCGCCGGAGCCTAATGGCTACCTGCATATAGGCCATGCTTCGTCTATCTGCCTGAACTTTGGCCTGGCGAAAAAGTACAATGGTAAATGCAATCTTCGCTTCGATGATACCAACCCTGTAACCGAGGATACCGAGTACGTAGAGAGCATCAAATATGATATAAAATGGTTGAGTGATGCCATAGGCAAAACATGGGATCATGAATTCTATGCTTCAGACTATTTTGATAAGTTGTATGAATTTGCAGTAACACTCATTAAAAAGGGGCTTGCATACGTAGATGACAGCACCGCAGATGAGATAGCGGCGACGAAGGGATCTACTACCGAACCGGGGAAAAACAGTCCGCACCGTGACCGCAGTATAGAAGAGAACCTGCGCCTGTTTGAAGAGATGAAGGATGGCAAGTATGGCGACGGCGAAAAGGTGCTGCGTGCCAAAATAGATATGGCACACCCTAACCTGCTGCTTCGCGACCCGATCATGTACCGCATCAAACATGCGCACCACCACCGTACCGGAGATAAATGGTGCATCTACCCGATGTATGATTTTGCGCACGGACAGAGCGATAGTATTGAGCACATCACGCATAGTATTTGTACACTGGAGTTCATACACCACCGCCCTCTGTATGATTGGTTCATAGAAAAGCTGGAGATATTTCCATCGCATCAATACGAGTTTGCACGCCGCAACCTTACCTATACGGTAATGAGCAAACGTAAGCTATTGCAATTGGTAAATGAAAAGCATGTGGCAGGCTGGGACGACCCACGAATGCCAACGATCAGCGGTATGCGCAGGCGTGGATATCCTGCTCAAGCCATTGTTAACTTCTGTGATACCATAGGCATTGCCAAGCGTGAGAATATTGTAGATATAGGTGTGCTGGAATTTCATGTGCGCGAACAACTGAACAAGACGGCTAACCGTGTAATGGCCGTACTGGATCCTGTGAAACTGGTAATCACTAACTACCCTGAAGGACAAACAGAGGAGCTGGATGTGGAGAACAATCCTGAGGATCCGAACGGCGGCACACGCAAAATGTCTTTCAGCCGCGAAGTATGGATAGAGCGCGAAGATTTTATGGAGGAACCTCCGAAAAAATTCTTCCGACTGGGGCCCGGCCTGATGGTACGCCTGAAGGGTGCTTATATTGTGAAATGTGACAGCTTTGTAAAAGATGAATCGGGCAAGGTAGCAGAGATACATTGTACCTACATACCGGAAAGCAAGAGCGGACATGATACCAGTGGCATACATGTAAAAGGTACCATACACTGGGTGAACATTGCAACTGCAAAAACTGCGGAGGTGCGCCTGTACGACCGCCTGTTCAAAGTAGAAGACCCATCCAGCGAAGAAGGGGATTTTAAAGATTATATCAACGAGCACTCCCTGGAGGTATTGCCAAGTGTGTATATAGAGCCTGCACTGGCAACAGCTGAAATAGGAGAACAATTCCAGTTTTTACGTAAAGGATATTTCTGTGTAGATAAAGACAGTACACAAGACAAGCTGATCTTTAACCGCACCGTGGGACTGAAAGATACCTGGGCGAAGGAAGCGAAGAAGAATTAATGTGGCAATGCGACAATTCTACAACGACTACAATTTATTTATAGATAATGATAGCGATTGATAATATTGAAGAAACTATTGGCAGGCTGAATACGCTTAGCCCGGATACGAAACCATTGTTTGGTATGATGACACCACAACATATGGTAGAGCACCTGACTATGACTATCAAAGCATCGAGCGGCAAATTTCCTGTACCGCAACGCAGCACGCCCGAAGAAGCGGAGGCGGCCAAGGCAAGGCTTATTTATTCTGATGCTGAAGTACCGCAGGGGTTGAAGAGCCCGCTGATGGGTGAGGGGCTTCCGGAATATGTGCACCCGAACCTGGACGGAGCGATCAATGAACTGAAAGGCGAACTGGAATATTTTGAGAACTATTACGGCCAAAACCCGGAAGCCAAACATGTGCAACCCCGCTTAGGCCCATTGAGCCATGATGAATGGAAAATATTTCATGGCAAACATTTCAAACACCATTTTAAGCAATTTGGATTAGAATAGGTTAATAAGATAATAAGGCAAAAAGGTTAGCAAGGGGATTAGGTTGAGTTTAGTTGATTCTGAAATCAATGAGCTTATTGACCGATTACCTTATTAACCTTTTAACTTTTTACCATATTACTTAGCTGCTACTACGCTTATCTCTACCTTTACGCCTTTGGGCAGGCCAGCTACCTGTACCGTTTCGCGGGCGGGTGGGTTTTCTGTGAAATAGCTACCGTACACTTCATTTACCTGGGCAAATTGTCCCATATCCATGAGGAAGATGGTACTTTTTAATACATTGCTGAAGTCCATACCGGCTTCTGTAAGTATCGCCTTCAGGTTTTCCATCACCAGTTTGGTCTCTGTTTGTATATCGTCGGTATATAGTTCGCCTGTGGCAGGATCAATAGCTATCTGGCCGGAAACGAATAGCATATTGCCAAATTGTACTGCCTGGTTATATGGTCCGATGGGTGCCGGAGCTTTATCTGTGCGAATTATCTTTTTTTCCATGATACAAATGTAATACCTACGTACCTTTGCGCACGCAAAATGGGCTATTTATTACATATTGATACATCGGGCGATGCAGGTTTAGTGGCTGTCAGTCGTGATGGGGTTGTAGTAAGCAGCCGGCGCAATACGGATAACCGTAACCATGCTGCGGCCATTAACCTGCATGTAGAAGAAATACTACAAGAAGCAGGTATTGCTATGCACAAATTGGACGCAATAGCAGTATGTGGCGGTCCGGGATCTTATACGGGATTGCGCATTGGGCTGGCTACTGCAAAGGGGCTGTGCTATGTATTGGATAAACCCCTGATGATGCACAACAGGCTGCAGCTTGCCATCCTCGGAGCATATTATAAATATTTGGATGAATATGATTTTTATGCAACCGTAATGCAAGCGCGTGAAAAAGAATATTATTTTGCGACATATAATAACAAAAATGAAATTGTTATAGAACCGCAACATGCCAATGAGGAGCAGCTGGTAGCATTGAAATCAATACTAAATGGAAAAACCTTACTGGCAGCAGATATTAATGAGGAAATTAATAATATATTTTCTTCACCCGACAACCTGGTATTACCTGAAATAGCTATTAACGTGGAGGCATGGGCAAGATATTCAAACGAGCGGTATAATTGTAATGAGTTTGTCAATTTACAATATGCGGAACCATTTTATTTAAAATCGGTTTATACACATAAACCAAAGATAAACAGTTAGATACAAATATATATTAAGCAATTTATTTGTATTTTAACGGTGGTTTAACAGCTTAATTCAATAGTATTTTGTTTCATATTTAATATTGGCGTATGTTTGCATCCCGTTAAGGTGTTACAAAGGAGGGATTATCCCGCAATAGAGTTTACTCTTTTATTTATTTATAAAATCAATTGTAAATGGAAACGACTATGTCAGCTAATACGCTGGTTATTCGCAAAGATGAAGGTTCAAACGAACAGATCAAATTGGATTACATGGCAGTGAAAAGTGCAGCAATGACCCTGCGAGCTATAAACCACAAACTCCGTCAGCAAATCATCAAATTGCTGGAAGAAAACAAACGCATGAATGTTACAGATATCTATGTGAAATTGCGCCTGGAGCAGTCTGTAGCATCTCAGCATTTAGCTATACTCCGTCGTGCAAACATCGTTATCACAGAACGTGATGGCAAATTCATTCACTACGCTCTGAACCCTGCCCGCATTGCACACGTTGCAAAATGTGTGAACGAACTGGTTAATTCAGACGAAGCTTAATTAACTTTCAGTTTAAATAAACTGATTACCCAAAAGAAACAAACCCGGACCGAAAGGCCCGGGTTTTTAATTATATATAAACCAAGTATTAGCTGTTCTTGATCTTATTCCAGGTATCATAGAGCGATTCCTGTGTAGGGCGGTTGGCAGGCATCTCACGCAGGGGCTCGCAGGCCACCAGTGTATCATAGCAATCTTTTGGCAGGGTTTGATACAATTGCGTACCCTTGGTCTTCCAGGCAATCATCTCGTCGCTTACTTCCTTGATGACCTTACCGGGATTGCCAACTACCAATGACCTTGAAGGTATCTTGGTATTGGCATTGATAAAGCTAAGCGCGCCAATAATACATTCGTCGCCTATCTCTACTTCGTCCATGATCACGGCATTCATGCCCACCAGCACATTTCGGCCGATGGTACCTCCGTGTATGATAGCCCCATGACCTATATGTGCACTTTCTTTCAGCAACACGGTAACACCGGGAAACATGTGTATAGTGCAATTTTCCTGCACATTACAGCCATCTTCTATAACAATGCCTCCCCAGTCGCCACGGAGGGCAGCGCCGGGGCCTATGTACACATCTTTACCAATGATAACATTACCGGTAACGGCAGCTTGTGGATGCACAAATGCGGTAGGATGTACCACCGGTATAAAATCTTTGAATGAGTAGATCATAATTAAAATTCAAAAGTAAAAATTCAAAAGTGTGATTTGCTACAAATTGCAGGGATAAACCAATATTATCTGAATTCGGATACCAGTTCTATAAGACCAATTATGTGATCATTAAATTCTTCCAATTGCTCTGCAGGTATCCAAAGTTCATCGTGAATTTCGCCGCCGACATTCTGCACAGCATATTTTTGCAAGTAAGCGGTATCTACAGCAAACCTGGTGACATACCCCACCCCATAAGCAGGAACATTCCACTGCCTGGTGATCTGTGTCGCGTATGCTTCATTGGTTACGGGATAAAAAATAGGCTGATCGGGCAAGCGTGGCGGAAACCGTTTCCAACCGGATTGCTCGATTAATAAGCGTTCAGCCTCGGCAATAGGCCTATACAGTACTGTGCAAGGTGTTGTGCTTTCCATAATAAAAATGGAAGGTACAACTTGAAGATAGAGTAATCAATGCACAATATTTATCTTTTGTACTACCCGGTAGCTATCGCTGTTTTGGAGTGTAAGAAAATAAGTTCCATTGGGCAGGTCGCCACAATGTAGATCTATCTTCCCTGTTGCAGCTGAGGCAGACTGCTGCACCATTAGTGAACCCATGATATTACATAACCTGATGGTGTACTGACTTGAAGATGGGCTACTAAATAGTATATGAACATCGTCGGTTGCAGGATTGGGATAAACTTTAATACCAACCGCCCGAGTGCTGACTGTGGGCACACTCAATTCTCCATTGATCCATTTTACAGCTTCGCTTACGACGTTATCTACACCTGCACAAGTGCTGTCTTTTGTAAGCCATGCCTTTTGGTCAACAGGATATTCAGTATGCGAGAGATAGAATGTTGGATCAGCAACATCATAAAAATTTACTTCCTGCTTAGAGGCGTAATAATCCGCTTGCCCCGTAGCAATAGGGTGGTAAGAGCCATATGCCCCCGCCGTGCTACGGCCAAAAACCCTCGCCCATGGATGCCGGCGGAATAGTACCTGGAAGAAGTCGCCTGCGCTAACTGCTTCGGGCCCTACTAATATTGCTATAGGATGATAAAAAGAATTGGCGTCCGTATCCTGGACATTGTACCAAAAAGATGGCTGGTTGAACATCGTATACCTATCGGTGATGCTAACACGCTCTCCATAGCCTACCCAGGGAGTATTGTCAAGATCCGTGAGGTATTCGAATGTTTTGATATAAGCGTTAAAGCTACCACCGAAGTTTGTCCGGATATCAAATATCAGCGATTGAGCTGCGCTATCTTCTACAAGATGCTTCACCGCATTATACAATATATTGCCTGTACCATCTTCACAGTCCATCATATATATATAACCGATCTTAGTACCATGAATAAGGCCATAGGATATAGATTTGTTCTGATAATAATATTCTGTGAAATTAAGCTTATGCACACCGGGCACGGGCATCTGGTCTGTACACATGCTGCTGTACCTGGTTGCGGCCATATATGATGTCGGAAAGCTAACCAAAGTACCGTCGCATTTTTTGATATTAATGGTATCAAACAGGTACCAATTCTCACCTACACCTTTGATCATCCGCTGATAGGTTGCGATATCTGTGGAACCCGTATAAACGGAATTTGGCAGGTTGTGCCTGAGCATTATTTGTACCAGGTCTTTCCAGGGTATCCCATTGTATCCAAGTACAATGTCTCCGGGTTGAAGACCAAACGGATGCCCCGGTTCTGCGTCATAAACCATTGCAGTGGAATCGGGCAACATGGTAATACAGGCACCGAAACGCCCTGATTCTCCCCTCATCAGCGGCATACCGGGGAAAACAGTGCTGGGATAGTTGACTGCAAGATCATAAATGGTACTGTGTCCATCATTAATATATCTGCGCAGATGATTAAGCATGGCAGCAAAGCGACCACGGCTCACACCGGCATTCACCTCTGTTCGCATGGCATTGATCAGAGAATCCCAGTTGTACATAGGCAGGTGAACAAAGCAGGGATATGTAGAATCAATCGACGCCCAAATGGTATTTAGAATACTGAGCTTATTGGCGTCAGGGATACCTGTACCCCAAACAGAATCTATCCAATGCTGCCATTTGGTAGTATCAAAGACCGGCCCTGAAGACGTGCCTTTGAATTGGGGTAAAGGTGCGTAAGTAGCACGTTGCAATAATATCTGGTGTTGCTTGGCAAGTGGTAATCTTGATACGGCTGTATAAGGCTGTGCAAAGGAAGAGAAAAAAGAAAAAATGCACAGGAGCAGCGGGTAAATGTTTCTCATATATATGGGTTTTGAAACACCAAGCTACGCATTATAAAAATTACTACATAAAAATCGATGTCATATTAATGACAGTTTACTGTCATGAGCATTAGTGATGCTTAAAATACTGTATCTCTCTTTCGTGCTTTTTGGCTGCTTCCAGTGTTTTGAATGTGCCCAGGTTTTTGCGTTTATGTGTCTTTGGATCTACCTTGCGGGAGTAGATGCGATACTCTCCGGATGCTAATTTGCGTATCATAGTTTTTTAATATTAAAGGCACAAAATTCATACCTGCAAAATGAGTTACTTTGCTCCTCACCACCTTATATGGAACAACAGGATATTATTATAATAGGCGCAGGCATTGCAGGACTGGTAGCCGCCAGGACATTATCTGAGAAACACCGGGTAACGATACTGGAAGCCAGCGACAGGCTTGGCGGCAGGATATTCAGTAACACGCTCGGACCCATTAGCGGCATTGTAGAAAGAGGCGCTGAATTTATACACGGGGATGCAGAGGAAACCATCAAATTATTGAAGGAAGCGGGCATCAAATACAAAAGTATGGCGGGGCATATGTACCGCAAAGAAGATGGATCACTAAAGAAGGAGACGGAAATAACAGAGCACTGGGACGCTATGATGGATAAGATGAAGGATGCCCCGGCTGACCTGATATTAAACGACTTCCTGAACGCCTATTTTCCGGGCGAGGCGTATGAGGGCCTCAGGCAACAGGCTGCAGGCTATGCGCAGGGCTTTGACCTGGCAGACGCTAAGTATGCTACCATAGGCCCATTGTACAATGAATGGTCGAACGAAAACTATGAGAACTATTTTATTCCCGGAGGATATAGCGAACTGATAAAGTTTTTGGCAGAGCGATGTAAGGACAATGGTTGCGAGATCATCACTAATACTATTGTAAACCAGGTGGTATGGAAGCAAGGACTAGTAACCGTTCATGCCGGTAACGGTACCATACATAGCGGCGAGAAGATCATTATTACTGTGCCCGTCAGCATTCTTCAAAATAGTGACCACAAAGCCGCTATTCAGTTTACCCCGGCTATTAAGCAATATAGTTATGCAGCGCGGCAAATAGGCTTCGGGCATATTATCAAAGCCGTGCTGGAGTTTAGGGAAGACTTCATCAAAAAAGATATTGGCTTTGTTGTGAGCGATCAGTTGTTCCCTACGTGGTGGACGCTGCACCAAAGAACAGTATGGACCGGCTGGCTCGGAGGGCCAAAAGCGAAGAATATAGCCCATCTGAACGATGAGGAGTTGCTGGAGAAGGCATTGGTATCGTTTGCCTCGATATTTAATATGTCGATGCCTGAGCTGAGTGCACAATTAAAATCGTGGGAGATAGTCAACTGGCAGCGAAATGAATACGCATTAGGAGGATATAGCTACGCCCTAAAAGGCACTAACGAAGCTATAGCCTTGCTTAGTACACCCATACAGGATACTATCTATTTTGCAGGAGAAGCTCTATACAGCGGCCCACATCCCGGAACGGTAGAGGCGGCTATCGTAAGCGCGCAGAAGCTGGCAGATCATTTCACCGGGTCGTAGCCATGTCCGCCCCATGGATGGCAGGAGGCGAAACGCTTTATGGCCATCCAGCCACCTTTGAAAGGGCCGTATTTTTTGATGGCTTCTACCCCGTAGGAAGAACAGGT
The DNA here is from genome assembly GCA_001897855.1 of Bacteroidetes bacterium 43-93. GTDB lineage: Bacteria > Bacteroidota > Bacteroidia > Chitinophagales > Chitinophagaceae > Polluticoccus. The sequence continues at coordinate 363,962 of MKUO01000023.1, read as the reverse complement.
GGGCGTATAACGGCATTTAGCCCCGAAAAGAGGCGAAATAAAGGCCTGGTAGAAGCGTATGAGCCAAATGAACAGTATGGACAATATTTTACGCATCTGCAGGCTTAAAAAGGGATTGAAGGCGATCTATACCTTTGAGAAGATGGTGGAGTACCGCATCGTATTCAGGCAATTCGGTACCGGTAAAAACGAAGAAGATATGCAATTGCTTATCTGCAGGCACCATACTGTATAGCTGGTGTTTGTTTTGGCGCCAGGCTTCGCGCATCAGGCGCAGAATACGGTGGCGGTGTACAGATCTGCGGAATTTTTTCTTGGGTACGGAGAAGCCTGCCCTGACGGGCGAAACATCGGCCCCGCGGTCTGCAACGATATAAATGAACCTTAGTGGCGAAAAAGAAAACGCTTTCCCTTGGCGGAAAAGCGTATCAATATGTTGCTCGCGCTTCAGCCTTTCGTATGCTTTTAAAGTATTACGAATGGCAGTTGAATTTTAAAGGTTGAAATTATTTCAGGCGGCGTTCGTCTGAAACTGTCAGTTTATGACGTCCTTTTGCACGGCGGGAAGCCAATACTTTGCGGCCGTTTGCAGTTTGCATACGCTTACGGAATCCATGAACAGACTTGCGGCGGCGGCGGCTTGGTTGATACGTACGTTTCATAATCTTATACTTTTTGTCCCTACCCGGGCACTAAAACTTTAATTAAGGAGTGCAAAGGTAAGCCATATACCTGATGCAACCAAATAAGAAATAATGTTTTTTATCTAAAATGAAGAAGCAACGCTAAAAGCGCTGCTTCCCGTATATTATAAATAGCTTATACTATTTTGCTTTTTTCCTGCTTTTGCGGATATCGTCTATTTGCTTCAGTGTAGCATTGTTAGGGTCAATAGCCCTTAACAACTCACCATACTTATCCATCATAGCATTGTCGTTTTTATTATATCCATACAGCAACATATAAAGATAAGCCTGCATCAGGTCGTTGTTTTTCCTCACATAAGAGTCTGGTGTTTTCAGACCCAGCCATTCTTCATAGAAGGGTGCCGCCAAACCGCTCTTAGCTTCATTATCTATAGCAGCGGCAGCGCGGCCCTGCCAGTAGATAGGTGAAGGTTCGCCGGGATATTTATCCCTCATTTTAGCAAAACCCTGGGCAGCTTTTTCGTAATCGCGGCCATAGTAGCGGCAGAAAGCAGCATAGAAATAGTCGTTAGCAGTAGCCTTGTCAGGATATTCCAGTACGATCCTTTCGTACCAATCTGCAGCCAGCAGCCATTCTCTTGATTCGCGCAGCAAGTCTCCGTTTTCGCGGTAGGCATCTGCCTTATTTGCAGAAGAGTCAAGACTTACAGCACGTTGTAAATATTTGTTTGCTTCGTCCATTCTACCATTTGCCAATAATATACCTGCATACTTCCTGTTATCGTCGGGAGTGATCTTAGCAGGATCCTGCTTTTCCATGTAAATAGCGGCATTTTTCAGCGCATTTGCAGAATCACCTAATCCAAAATAACTGAAGCCGAGGATCCCATAATATCTTGGGCTTGTTTTACCCTTACCAATAAGCTGGTTGGTATTTTCAATAGCTTCTTTATAACTCTTTGACAAAAAGAGGATGCTTACATAATTATCCAGGTCTTCGTCTGTTTTATCAGACAGCTCCATGTATTTATCAGCATTCTTCTTGGCAAGATCATACTTACCAACATAAGTGTAAGCATTAGCGAGGTCGCGGTAAGGTAGCGGGTTGTTTGGATCTGCTTCCTGCGCTTTTTCCCAGTTTTCCAAAGCCAGCTTATAGTTTTTAGCCTCGTACCACAGCTTACCGATGCGGGAATATGCCAATGAGTTTTTAGGATCCTTATCTACCACTTTTTCGTAGTTGGTCATGGCCTCACCACCACCGCCGGGAAGCTTTTGATAAGCATCGCCCAGGGAAATATGTGTGGACAGATCGTCATATACATTCAGCGCAGATTTATACCAGTCTATCGCCTGCTGCACATTACCACCATTGGTATAGGTGATGGCATCTGCAGCATACCTAAATGGTTCCCAATCTTTTCTTTTAGCTTTATCAGCAATAGCTTTTGCTTTGGCCATACCATCATTAGCGTTGCCTTCTATAAAGCTGACACGTGCTAGCCCACTTGCATTCGGGTTATTATCGGGCTGTTTCATAAAAATAGCCTTCGCAACATCTTTGTTGCCCATTTGCAGTTCCGACAAACCAAGGTAATAGTTTGCCAGTGGGTTGGTACCTGCCAGCGGCCCTAATATTTTCTTAGCACTCTGGTAGCGTTCATAATTGTACATCTTGATGCCCTCATCCACGCTCTGTGCCTTGACGCCTATTGCAAGCGACATGGCAGCCATGATTACGATCGGTTGTTTCATATTCATTTAATACTGATTTAGCGTAATGCTATGTCTATAATAAATTTGTTTTAGACGGTTAAACCAATTATTTATTTACCTCTGCCTCGCGAAAAATGATATTGCTACGCAAAGGGAATAACCTTGCCTGTTTGAATATCAGCTGGCCTCTTTCCTTGCTCAGGAAGTTGAGAAAGCCTGTTGCAAGCCCCGGATAGGTTTCTTTGTGAATGCAATACAAATTGCGCGTCAGCAAATAATCGTTCGGGGCAATGAATGCCTGGTAAGGCTGATATTCCTTCTTTTTATTATCGTTGTAGATAGCGGCCACCTTTACATTTTTAATAAATGCTATCCCTTCCGGATCGGCATCATCACTGGTATAACTAACCCCTACAAAACCAATGGCTTTAGGATTGCGGGCTACATAAGCGATAACAGAATCGTTACCCTTCGCGGCAAATACATTAGTACCCAGCTTTTGGCCCGGTATGATGGAATCCATCATATACCTTACCGTGCTGGAGCCCTGGTTATCGAACACAACTGTATAATCTGCACCATACTGGCCCGATACGATACCCCTGAGCCTTGCCATACTGAGCACAGAATCTGCGCTGCTATTGTTTACCAGGACAGCTACTGCATCCTTAGCCACTGCTAAAGATGTAGGTACCACCTTTTTTGATTCCAATGCCTTCTTCTCTTCTGCAGAAAGATCCCTGGTAACGAGTATCAGCTTTACGCTATCATTCATGAAATCTTTGATACACTCGCTTTCGGGCTTATACTGCACATTGATATGCGCCTCTGGGAAGCTGCTATCAAACACCTTCAGCTCTTGCTGTATGATGGGCTTATACGTTTCATCTACACTTATAGTAATATTGCCTGATGATAGCGTATCTGTAGGTTGCTTCACATTATTGTTTCCGCAAGATGCCAGCACAAGAGAAAAAGCTGCTGCCGTACAAATATTTTTGAAAGTTTGCATCGGGGTGCAATTTTAGTCAATATTTTAAAAAAACGAATGCCTGCGCGAAATGTTGTAATTAATTTAACAGCAGCGTCAGACTAATGTAAAATCAGGGGCGTTTACGCTCGCTATTCATGATCTTATTATCTGCCCAGCCACGCCAGATGCGAAAGACCCCGTAGAGTATAAAGAAGATGCCAAGCCCGATAGCTACGGGCGTTGAAAGTTCTATTTGTCCGAAGCTCCGCATATTAAATACGACAATGCCAATAAGGATATAAAAGACGCCCATGCTCAAGTGCAATAATGCACGAAAGCGGCCATATCCTTTATTTCTCATATTACGCTCTTCGTAATCCATCATTCCTGATTTTAAGGTGCAAACTTAGTTTAAATAATACGCAAACAGAAAAAGCTGCTGTATGAATAAGATGCGGGGTACCGGATTTTCCACAGGATGGAATGATAAAATATTGTTAACCAGGCAATAAAAAAAGAGACTGTTTGGAAACAGTCTCTTTTTAAAACTTGCTAAAAATAAATTACTTCTTTTTAGCGGCTGCCTTCTTAGGGGCTGCATTTTTTGCTGCTGCCTTTTTAGGAGCGGCATTTTTCTTTGGTGCAGCTGCTTTTTTAGGAGCCGCTTTTTTTGGCGCAGCTGCCTTTTTAGGAGCTGCTTTCTTAGCTGCAGCTTTTTTAGGAGCTGCTTTTTTTGCTGCTGCCTTTTTAGGAGCCGCTTTTTTTGCTGCTGCCTTTTTAGGAGCCGCTTTTTTTGCAGCTGCTTTTTTAGGAGCTGCTTTTTTTGCTGTTGCCATTGTTTTGTGAATTTAAGGGTTAAACAAAAACCTTTTTTATGGCAAACTGCCGAGGGGGTTAGGCCTCGGCAGTAGCTGAAAATTCTTTCACTGATATCAATGTCTTAGTACGAGTCTTGCGGAACTCTACTACGCCATCTTTTAAAGCAAATATTGTAAAATCTCTACCCAGGCCTACATTAGTACCGGGATGATAAACTGTACCACGCTGACGTACTATAATATTACCGGCGATTGCAGGCTGGCCACCAAATATTTTAACTCCCAGGCGTTTGCTTTGCGAGTCCCGGTTATTCTTTACACTACCTTCACCTTTTTTATGTGCCATTTTCTTATGCTACTATTTACGAATTTACTAAAAAAATTAATTATACAATACCCCTGATTAGGCGATATCATTTATTTTGATCTTCGTCAGGTATTGACGGTGACCATTACTTTTCTGATATCCTTTGCGGCGGTTCTTTTTGAACACGATCACTTTATCACCTTTCAGGTGGTCCACTATTTCAGCTTGTACTTTTACCGAATTAGAGAATTTAATATTGTTGTTATCAGAAGTCATCAGAACTTCAGAGAATTCAACTTTATCGCCAGCGTTACCTTCGAGACGGTGAACAAACAGTTCATCATCTTTCCTTACCTTAAATTGCTGACCAGCTATATTAACAATCGCAAACATGACTATTCCTTAAATATTTCGCGCAAAGTTAACGCATTTTTTACGTCATAAGCAAATATTTTTTTGTAATCTGTCCGAATAACCCTATTTTATATAAACAAAAGGGCATTTGTTATCCGCTAATTTATCTGCAAAGCTGTTTCTATAATCGTATTTTTGTCGCCCTAAGTTTGCCTGATGAAGATAAAATCTTTCCTAGCCCGACCATATGCCTCTATTGTGCATTCACGCATACGCAAAGGTATGGCTACGGCAGTGACAGACCAGCAGTCTATATTACAGCAGCTGCTGAAAACCGGCGCCGGGACTGTCTTTGGGAAAGATCACCAGCTAAAGGATGTAAAGACATACGAAGAATATAAAGCTGCAGTACCTATAAAAGATTATGAAGGGATACGCCCCTATATAGACCAAATAAAAGAAGGGCAGCAGAACGTGCTATGGAGAGGCAAGCCCATCTACTTTGCAAAAACATCGGGCACGACGAGCGGCGCAAAATATATACCCATTAGTAAAGATTCCATATCCAATCATATAGATACTGCGCGCAATGCGCTGCTCTGCTATATGGCAGAAAGCGGTAACAGTTCGTTTGCCGATGGCAAGATGATCTTTCTTTCTGGCTCTCCGGTGCTGGAACGAGTAGGTGGCATACCCACAGGCAGGCTGAGTGGTATCGTGAACCATTATATACCGGGGTACCTGCGCGGCAACCAGCTGCCATCATACGAAACCAATTGCATAGAAGACTGGGAAGAAAAGCTGGGCAAAATTGTTGAAGAGACAATTAATAAAGATATGACCCTCATCAGCGGCATACCGCCGTGGATGCAGATGTATTTTGACTGGCTGAGCGAACGCAGTGATGGCAAGAAAATAAAAGAGCTGTTTCCCAACCTGCAGGTGCTGGTACACGGGGGTGTAAACTTTGAGCCCTACAGAACCAAGCTGATGGAAAGCCTGGGCGGGCACGTAGATACTATTGAAACATTCCCCGCATCAGAGGGATTCTTTGCCTTCCAGGATACGCTGGACCAAGAGGGACTATTGCTAAACAGCAATTCGGGCATCTTCTTTGAATTTATCCCTGCGGGTGAAATATTCAATGATAACCCTACCCGCTTATCGCTCACTGATGTAAAAGTTGGAGAGAACTATGCGCTTATCATTAACAGCAATGCCGGCCTTTGGGGATATAATATAGGCGACACCGTACGCTTTGTAAGTACCGACCCATACAGGCTGGTAGTAACGGGGCGTATCAAACATTATATATCTGCCTTTGGCGAGCATGTGATTGGAGAAGAAGTGGAACATGCATTGCTGCAGGCTGCCAGGGAGTTTAATACGCACATCGTAGAGTTTACCGTAGCACCGATGATACAAACTACAGGAGAATTACCCTACCATGAATGGTTTGTAGAATTTGAGCATCAGCCCGATAATATGAAAGCATTTGCCGAGCGTGTGGACAATGCCCTGCGGCATAAGAACATTTACTACAACGACCTGATAACAGGGAACATATTACAACCGCTGAAGATACGCAGCATGGAGAAGAATGCATTTATATCTTATATGCGATCTCTTGGCAAGCTGGGCGGGCAAAATAAAGTGCCCCGCCTAAGCAATGACCGTACTATAGCCGACGGGATGGCTGCTTTCATAAAAAAATAAACTGCCCGGCTATAAAGCAGGACAGTTACTATATATGATAATCGCCAACACTATAACAGACGGCGAAAACAAGCCAAACGTTAGTTCCATTATTTACCGAGACGATAACCAACGCTGAGGCGCAGATAACCCTGGTTGTATATCTCCCTGATGCGCGTATCCTGTATGCCGGTAAGGCTGCTGAATGTTTTGGTGTACATGAGATCAAAGAACAACCTGTTATTGACCAGGTAGTTGAAACCTACAGAGTAGCTGAACCTAAACATACTTGATGGGGCTGATGAGGGGCCGGGCGTGTACTGGCTGAACGGCGTACCGTTGTATTGGAAACTACTTCCGGGATTGGGTTTAGCAGGGGCTGGCGCATTTACCGATACAGGAGCATAGATGACAGAATCGTTGCGGGTAATGCCGGAATAAGTTTTTTGATCGTCTGCAGAGTTGACAATGGTACTGTAGTTCATTGTAACACCGAGGTAGGGTGAGAAGCTTTTGCTTACTTTGAATTGTAGTAGTATAGGCAATTCAAATTCTATATAGCTCTTCTGTTTTATAGAGCGGGTTACCACTATTGAATCATGGCTTTGATGTAGATAATACCTGCGGCTGATAGTATCTGTAGCAAATGAATCGGGGGCTGTTTTTATAGTATGGTTACTATCTAATGAAGAGCTGCCGGTGCGATAATAAGATTGCGGATCGTCGAGTACGTTCTTATTGATCATAGCATATTTGACGGTAGGCTGTGCGATGACGGAAATATTGGAAGCGATCCTGAATTGTAAGTAAGGGGCCAATACCAACTTATTGGCCTGGTAGGAACCAAAACCTTTTTCGAAGCCCAGCTTAGCCCCGAAATCGAAAGGTTTTTTACTCGTTTCTGATCTGTCTTTTTTCTTCTTTTTTTCCTTTTCGCCATAGCCTGCAGCAGCACCGCCGCCACCGGATTGTGCCACTTTATCACTGCCATCCTGCGTACTTGCGCTACTCGCGTTACCCGATTCATTGCCCGCGGATACTTTTTTAATACCGCGATCCTCATCGGCCTTAAATCCTTTTTGCCAATCGATCTTTGGTTTTTCTTCCGCTTTAGCTACTTCTTGTTCCTTTTTGCTTTTGTTCCCTGTCGTATTATCGAAAGAAACATCCGGCCCCTGATCCGGTTCCTGTAGCTGATCTGTCATTTTATTTGCCGGCCTGCTACTCTTTTTAGCGGTAATATTCCTATTAGCCGGTTTGTCGGCGATACCGCCGGCTTTCTTTCGCGCTACGTTACTGCCTGTGTTTTTTGAGGACTTATTAGTAGTGGCTGCATTACCACCTGAATAGGTATTTTCAGTTAGCGATTTCGCACCCGGAACATTTTTCGCGGTTTTTGCAACTGTGTTATTGGGGGTTGCTTCAATTTCACCGGGAGCGTTTAAGGCAGTTTCACCTTTTAATTCTTTTTTTGATGAAGTGTATTTTCTACCGCCAGCTTTTTTAGAAGCAGGTGTTTTTGATACAGGATTGTTGTTAGCACGTGTGGCGGATGAGGTGCTTTGTACATTGTTGGATGTTTTACCTGTTGCTGCTGTAGCCCCGGTAGATGTTTTATCCTTTTCGACAATGCCGGATGAGGATGGTTCTGAAGTGTTCGGCGGAGTATCTTTACTATTATCCCGGATGCCTGCGTCCTCGCTTTTATTTGTTGCAACGGAATTGTTATTTCCACCAGGAGCGCTTTTCTTACCCTTCCTACCATGTTTGGCAACATTACTTCCCGGCACTTGCGTGTTGTTTTGTATTACTTGCTTATTGGATGTAGTACTATGGTGATCAGCAGCAGTTGTATGCGTGGCCTTTGCTGATGCATTAACTAAAGCATTAGGTTGCATTGGGTTTAGTGCGCGGGCCGGAGAAGCAGTATTGGATTTACCGGCTGATGAAGTGTCGCCTATATTATTTTCAGCTGTCTTAGTTGCCTGCTCATTTGAATGATCTTCTTTTGAAAGCCCATGATCCTGTATAGCAGCAGGAGATGGTGTTGTATTGTCTGCATACCCGGTTCCCTTGTTTATAGCAGGAGATTCGGAATGGCTGCGTTTTACAGCGCCTGACAAGACAAAGTACAATACCATAGCCACAATTGCCGCTGCCAGGGCATACCATACCCAGCTATACGAGCGTACAGGTGCCTTCACCTTTGGCGCATAGTGGGCATCAAGCCTTTTTTCCAACGCCTCCCATACGGCAGGGGAAGGAGTCTCGGTATAATTACCTAACTCCTCGCGGAACAGCTTGTCGATATGTTTCCTGTTTTCTTCCATTGTCGCTGCACTACATATTGTTATTTATTTTTTCCTTTAACCGTTTACGGGCATCATTGAGATACCACCTGCTGTTGTTCTCCGTTATGCTTAGATATTCTCCTATTTCTTTATGGCTACAATCTTCGAATACGTATAGATTAAATACCGCTTTCTGGGTGTCGGGCAATTGATGGATAAGGGCCAGTAATTCTTTGTAAGACAATTTGCTTACCGAGTCATCGACATAAACATTGTATTCTTCTACCTTGTCGTGAATGATTCTTTCGTGTTTTATATTTTGCCTTAAATGGTCGGTGACCAGGTTAATGACAATTTTCCGCATCCAGCCCTCGAAGGAACCTTTGAAGGCATACTGATCTATCCGGGTAAATATCCGGAAGAATGCATCGTTCAATATCTCATCTGCACCTGCCTGGTTATATAAATACCTTTTAATGATACCGAGCACAAAAGGAGCGTAGGCCTCGTATAGGGTTTTCTGGGCCGACCGCCTTCCGGCAAGGCAATCCTGTAGCAAGCCGGGGAGCTCGTCCCGACCTGGTATACCCGGATTACGCTGACCATATGTTTGCTGGCGATCAGTCACTTTTAGCTGTAGAAATGAATCGAATAAGCGGCTTTTAGGTTAATGACGAAAGAAACACTAAAAATGTTAGCATTTCACCCGAAGTCTGCCAGATTTTTTTATTTCATATTTATCTGCTTCAAATTTAACTATATCCGTGGATGGCTAGGCATGTGTTATTATCTTTGCGGGTATGCATTTTCCCCGTCTTTTCATCCTCTTTTTACTGTTACCAATCATTGGCTTTGCGCAAACCCCTAAAAGGGAATTCAGGGCGGCATGGATAGCAACGGTATCTAACATAGACTGGCCGTCGAAACCGGGATTACCGGCGATGCAGCAGCAGGAAGAATTCATACAAAGGATCAGCAGCTTGCAAAAAATGGGGTGTAACGCCGTTATGGTACAGGTGCGCCCTGCAGCAGACGCCTTTTACCCGTCGCAGATAGAACCATGGAGCAGATTTCTTACAGGCAGGCAAGGCCAGCCACCCTTTCCGTATTACGATCCTTTAAAATTCATGATAGAAGAGACCCATAAACGAAATATGGAGTTTCATGCATGGTTTAACCCCTACCGGGCGCTCACCGATAGCAAAAAGAACCCTAACCCTGCCAGCCATGTTACCATCAGGCATAAAGACTGGATCATAGCTTACGGCGGCAAATCATATATAGACCCCGGAATACCCGAAGCCCGCCAGTATGTAGTAGATGTAATTATGGATGTGGTGAAACGCTATGATATAGATGGCGTGCACCTGGATGATTATTTTTACCCGTACCGTGTACCGAAACTGGAATTTGGCGACTATAGCAGCTACAGCAAATACGGTAACGGCATGAACCGTGAAGACTGGCGCAGGAATAACGTAAGCATCTTTGTATCCACCCTTTATAGTGCCATAAAAAAGGAAAAAAGGTATGTGAAATTCGGCATCAGCCCGTTTGGCGTATGGCGTAATGCCAGCAAAGATCCTGAGGGATCTGCCACGAGGGGCGGACAAACCTGCTATGACGATCTGTATGCTGATGTGGTGCTGTGGCAAAAAAATGGCTGGATGGACTACGTCCTGCCGCAGTTGTATTGGGAACATTACCACCGCGCTGCTGCTTTTGATGTGCTGCTACCGTGGTGGGAGCAACACGCTTATGGCCGGCATGTTTACTACGGCCTGGGTGCCTACCGTATGGTGGGGGTGACACATGGCCCGTGGGTAGGAACCGGGGAACTGCTGTCGCAGATACGGGACATCAGGCAAATGGCTGCAACACCGGGAGAAGTATATTATAGCGCAGCCAGCTTTGATAAACTAACGGCCGCAAAAGACAGTGTTGCCCGGTATAATATGTACTACGCCTTTCCGCCGGTGATGAAATGGCTGGACAGCATACCACCTATGGCCCCGACGGCAAAAGCAATACCATCAGCACAAGGTACATTGGTACAATGGCAGATGCCCCATGCTTATGCCAAAGATGCTGCCCGCTTTGCGGTATACCGCTTTGTTAACGGAGAGCCCATCAACCTCGAAAAATCAAATAAGATCATCCGCCTTGTAAATGAAAATGAAATAATGGATGCGGAAGCGAACAAGTATAGAAAATGTACTTATGTAGTAACCGCACTTGACAGGCTATGGAATGAAAGCAAGCCATCGAACGCAGTAGAAAGCCGTAACGACTAGTAGAAAAATAAATTATAAATAGGAGGATTAGCAATTTTCGTGGTTTTTAGTATCTTCAACTCCCGTAAAAGTTTAATACATGAAGTCGACATGGTATAATACCAGTATATTGTTATTGCTCTTATCTGTTGCTTTATTTGCCTGCAAAGACAAAGGTAAAAACACCGTAGTGACCCCGCCAGCCATAGGTGGTAAGGGTGGCCTTGCTACTATGCGCGTAGTAGTGCAGCATAATGGTGTGAATGTGGACAGTGGCAAAGTGTATATAAAATATAATACACTAACACCACCTTCAAACAACCGTTACGACGACTCATGCGCCATCTTTATGGTGGACGGAACACCAATGGTCATATTTACAGAATTAACACAAGGTGATTATTTCGTCTACGGGCACGGATGGGATATTATCAACTCGGCTACCGTTGCCGGCACAAGGCCATATACTATTACTGCACCTAACAAAAACGGTATCAACCTGCTTTATTTACAGACAAATAAGCAATAGGGTAACCTTATATATGTTTTGGAAGCCCCGCTAATTGCGGGGCTTTTTGCATGTTGATAACATGTGCATTTTTACAGTCTCTTAACACAGGCTGCTATGGCATGGAATTATTAATTGTTAACTTTGGTAAAACACGTAGCTATCTATGTACGATGATGATTTTCTGGACGAAGAATGGAGCTCAATGGATGAATTACTCAGCAGATATGAGCAAGTGAAGAGGGGGGAATCGACCCGGATAATGGATGAGGAAGAATTTGAGCGTGTAATCGAATACTATTTTCAAAGCAGCAATGAAGAGCAGGCTATGCTTGCCTGCGATATAGCCCGAACCTATTACCCGTTCTCAGCTTCTATACTACTGCTGCGGGCAGAGATACTGACGCAGGCCCAAAAATATGGCCAAGCCTTAAAAATACTGGATGAAGCAGAACAATACGACCAGAACAACCTGGACGCAGTATTGTTGCGCTCAGATATATTACTGAGCCAATTCAAATATGACCAGGCTGCCCTTTTCCTGGAACAAAAATCGGGAGAGTTTGAGGGCAAAGAACAAATAGAGATACTGCTGGAACTCTCTGACGTATATGATGAATGTGAAGAGTTTGATGCGGTGTTTGATACGCTTAAAAAAGTGATAAAAATAGATAGGCGTAATGAAGAAGCGCTGCAGAAAATATGCTTCTGGGCAGACTTTACCAAACGCCTTGAAGAGAGCGTTACCATACACACACAGATAACAGAAGAAGATCCTTATAACGCCCTCGCCTGGTTTAACCTCGGAGCAGCTTACCAAGGTTTAAAACTGTATGAGAAATCTATTGATGCTTATGAATTTTGCGTGGCAATAGATGAAAACTTTGAATTTGCATACCGGAATATGGCAGACGCTTATATGCGCCTGAAATGGTACGATAAAGCTATAGAAGTACTGGAAAAGCACCTGGAAATAGCCAAAGCAGAAGATGTGATATTTGAAGCAATGGGCTATTGCTGGGAGAAAAGGAAAGATTTTCAGCGAGCCAGGCATTTTTACCGCCAGGCATCGCAGCTGAGCCCGCAGGACGACAGTATTTTCTATAAAATAGGAGAAACCTATGCGCGTGAAAAACAATGGGATAAGGCCGTAAAATCCTATTCCGTTGCGCTGCACCTGGATAAGGAAAATGCTACTTACTGTATGGCTATTGGCAATTGCCTGATGGAAATGGATGCTACCAGCGAAGCGCTTGTATGTTTTTTGAATGCAGTGAGGCTGAAGCCAAGTAACAAATCGACCTGGGTGGCGTTGATAAAAGGCTTATTTGCAGCCGGTTATTACGACGAAGGACTAACACAGATAGAAATAGCCATTGAGCATTGCGGAGATAAGCCTGATTTCAGATATTTTCAGTCTGCCATGCTATTGGAACTGGGAAAAACAAAAGAAGCGATGCTGCAATTGGAAAAAGCCCTGAAAGCAGCACCGGCCAAGATGAAATTGTTCACCGAGTTAAATCCGGAGTTTTTACGCAGAAGCGGTGTTACCGACCTTATAACTAAGTATAAGAAGCAGAAAAAGAGCTAGGCGTATTTTTTCAATTTTTCATACTTCTGATGTAGGATTAATGAAAAAAATACACATTTTAATACTAATAATTCATATTAGTTATTGATGTGTTTACTACATTTGCAGTGAATTACCCTATTGATAGAGGATAAGCATATCATACGTATGATGTGCCCATGAAAAACTTGAGAAAAAATTTCTATGCACTACAGAATACGTATTTTACCACGCTGGTTAATATTTCTGTTAGATCTATTCTGCGTTGTATTTTGTCTATTCTTCTCGTTCATTCTAAGGTTCAATTTTAACCTGCAGGATGTAGCCCGGGTAGATATGTCGTTTGTGCTTGGTATAGCACTTGCCCTGAATGCGGCACTCTTCTACCTTTTAAAAAGCTATGCTGGCATTATCCGCTACACCAATATTGAAGATACCTTTCGCCTGCTGATCGTAAATTCTATTGCGGCGGTATTTTATATCTCCATCAATTTTATTGTAACAAAATCCACTACCAATATATTCCTGTTCCCTATATCTGCGGTAGTTATCAATTTCTTCATCACCAATTTTGTGTTGATCACCTATCGCCTGCTGGTAAGGTATATCTTCAAATATTATAAACAACACCAGGTAGATCAGACCAAAATAAAAGCCGCAGTGTATGACACCGGCGATAATGGGTTACAAACGAAAAAGGTGATCAATGACTTCCCCAGCAATAAACTGCATGTAGTAGCATTTATTGACGAAGTATTAAGTAAAAGCGGCAAGCTGATGGAAGGTATTCCCATTTATAATACCGACGACAGCGGCTTTGAAAAACTAAAAGCAGACAATGTAGAATTGCTGATCATAGCCAACAGAAATATATCAAAAGATAAACTGAATTACCTGGTAGATAAATGCCTGCAATACGGCATTAAAGTGCAACAGGTACCGCCGGTACAAAAATGGCTGGACGGAAGGCTTGACACTGATGCGCTGAAAGATATTAATATTGAGGAACTGCTGGAGCGTGAAGTGATCAAGATTGACAATGATAAGATACATTTTGAGCTGAAAGGCAAAAAGATACTTGTTACCGGTGCTGCAGGTTCTATAGGCAGCGAGCTGGTACGCCAGCTACTGAAATACAAGCCTGCACTGGTGATCATGTGTGATAAGGCAGAAACGCCAATGCACGACCTGCTGCTGGAACTGAAAGACAATAATCCTAATGCGCCTATAAAACCTTACCTGGGTGATATATGCGATAAGGTAAGAATGGAACATCTGTTCGAGATCTATAATCCGGAAGTAGTGTTCCATGCGGCTGCATATAAGCACGTACCATTAATGGAAGATAACCCATCTGTAGCAGTGCTGAACAATGTATTTGGCACTAAAACACTGGCAGAACTTTCCATATCTAACGGCGTGGAGAAGTTTGTAATGGTATCTACGGACAAGGCGGTAAACCCAACAAATATTATGGGCGCCAGCAAACGCATTGCAGAAATTTTTACGCAGAGCTACTATAAGCACCTACTTAATAACGACAGCCAGCTGCCAAGGAATACTGTTATTACTAAGTTCGTTACCACGCGTTTCGGCAATGTGCTGGGTTCTAACGGATCTGTGATACCCATCTTTAAAAAACAGATGGAGAATGGCGGGCCTATTACCGTGACGCACCCGGATATCACCCGCTATTTCATGACCATACCTGAGGCTTGCCAGCTGGTAATTGAAGCCGGCGTGATGGGACAGGGCAGCGAGATATTTGTATTTGATATGGGCGAGCCGGTGAAGATCGTAGATCTTGCAAAGAAGATCATCCGCCTGGCTGGTAAAGAGCCTGAAGTAGATATCAAGATCGCCTACACAGGCCTGCGCCCGGGTGAAAAGCTGTTTGAAGAACTGTTGAACAATACAGAAAATGTAGTACCCACTTATCACGATAAGATAATGATCGCAAAAGTGCCGGAGTATGACTACCTGATGATCAAAGACAAAGTAGAAAGGCTGATAGCTAGCGCGCAACGCCACTACACGCTGGAAACCGTAGGATTGATGAAAGAACTGGTTCCGGAATTTACCAGCAGCAATGCAACTTACGAATCAATAAAAGTTGCGAAGAGTTAATTACTAAATTAAGATTGGTATATAAAAAAGAAGTAAGCTATTCGCTTACTTCTTTTTTATGAAATTATTCAGCTTATCGATGGCGTCTTTGGTGGCATCCTGAGCCTTGCCGGCCCATTCGCTCATATTCTCGCCCGCTTCCTTAGCATATTTCTCCATATTGTCTTTAGTAGTCTCGCCGAGGTCTTTCATTTTATCCATTACAGATTCCTGTTCGGCAAGAAAGCTGTCAATCATGCCATGCATCATCGGCGGAACCTTGCTTTTAATAAACTCAGCTACTGTTTGCACCGCTTTCACAGCTTGTTCTTCTGTGAGGCCGGCTTTTTGTTTCAGTTGTTCTAACAATGCGTTTTCCATAAGCGTATTTATGTTTTAAGGAATTAAGCAGCTTTCAGATAATCCAGTTTAGATTGTTCCAGCATTTGCCTTGCGTAAGCCAGGCTAAGATGGAATTCGCCTTCATGTTTTTCAGACGGCAGATCGAACATGGCATCCCTCAGGATCATTTCGCAGATAGCACGCAAGCCACGGCCACCCAATTTAAATTCCATTGCTTTTTCTACCATGTAATCCAGCGCTTCTTCTTCTACCACCAGCTTGATACCTTCGTATTCAAACAGTTTGGTATATTGTTTTATCAGCGCGTTCTTTGGTTCAGTAAGGATGCGTTTCAGCGCATCTTTATCCAAAGGATTCAGATAAGTGACGATAGGCAAACGACCCAGTAATTCCGGGATCAGGCCGAACGTACGCAGGTCCTGCGCATTCACATACTGCAGCAGGTTAGAACGATCGAGCTCTTTGGTAGCCTTAATAGCATTGTAACCAATAGCTGATGTTTGCACACGGCGGGCGATCATTTTATCGATACCCTCAAATGCGCCACCGCAGATAAACAGGATGTTCTGAGTATTTACTTTTACCATCTTCTGCTCCGGATGCTTGCGGCCACCTTGTGGCGGTACTAGCACCTCAGAACCTTCCAGAAGTTTCAGCATAGCCTGCTGCACTCCTTCTCCGCTTACATCGCGGGTGATGGAAGGATTGTCTGTCTTACGGCCTACTTTGTCAATCTCATCTATATATACAATACCACGTTCTGCAGCAGCAACGTCGAAATTGCATGATTGCAGCAGGCGGGACAGTATGCTTTCCACATCCTCACCCACATAGCCTGCTTCTGTAAATACTGTCGCATCTACGATGGCAAAAGGCACCTGCAACAAACGGGCGATGGTCTTGGCCAGCAGGGTTTTACCTGTGCCGGTTTCACCGACCATGATGATGTTCGACTTATCGATCTCGATATCGTCTGTAGCCTGGTGCATGAGGCGTTTGTAGTGATTGTAAATAGCTACCGCCAGTACTTTCTTGCAGTCGTCCTGGCCTATAACGTATTGATCAAGAAAAGTTTTGATCTCTCTCGGCTTATAGAGCGTATGATTTTGAAGGGCGCTTTTATGATTTACCGGTTTCTTAGCATCACCGTTCGCTTCCTGCAGCAAGTGATGTGCATTTTCAATGCACTGATCACATATATTCCCTTTCATACCTGTAAACAGGATACTTACTTCACTCTCCGCGCGGTCACAAAAGGAACATTTTCTTTCTGTTTGCTTGGGCATCTTTTCACTAGTTTAGTCTGCAAAGGTACGAAATAAAAGCCCAAACCATCCCCTGTAGAGTTTATCTATAGTTATAGCGCTATATGGTTGGCGTTGATTTAGTTAACTTGCATTGTTATGCAATCGCTGTTCGCGGCAGGCAATAATGGCCATTTCCGTTTCGCTGATATTATTTTACCACTGAACTTACCGCAGGTGCTTACTTATGGCATACCGGAAGGTATGCAAGGCATCCTGGAACCCGGTATGCGTGTAGAAGTATCCCTGGGGCGAAACAAGCTTTATTCAGGCATCGTAGAAAAACTGCATAATAACACCCCTGAGGCTTACCAGGTAAAGCCCATACGCAGCATTATAGACGAAGTGGCGATTGTGAATGAGCATCAGCTTGCCTTCTGGAAATGGATTGGCGAGTATTATATGGCAGCACCGGGCGAAGTGATGCAGGCAGCCCTGCCATCTCACCTGAAGCTGAATGGCGAAACAAGGCTGCAGTGGGCGCCGGCGAATGAAGATGTGGTATTGGAATGGAGTGATGCAGCCTACCCGGTAGCGGAAGCACTGGAAATAAGAAAAGAACTGACCCTCTCTGAAGTGAGAAGCATAGCCGGCACGCGAAATCTGACCATAGTATTAAATGAGCTGATAGAAAAAGAAGCTGTGATCATCCGCGATGAGCTGGAGCCATTGTATCAGCCCAAGAGGGAGAAAATAATATCGCTGCACCCACGGTTTGAAGACGAGGAAACTATGCACCGGCTTTTTGATGAATTTGGGAAGGCCCCACGGCAATTGCAGGTTTTGATGGCTTACGTAGAGCTGTCTATGAAAAACAAGATAGTTCGTCAGCAGGAACTGCTGGAAAGATCAGGAGCTACTACGGCACAAATAAAAGCACTGGCAGACAAAGGGATATTTATAGTGCAGGAAGTGGAAACAGACAGGCTGATATATGAAAGTAATGGACAGGCGCTAAAGGAAATAGAATTCACCCCGGCACAGGCAAAAGCATACGAAGAGATACAAACAGGCCTGCAGGCGAAAGACATTGTACTGCTGGAAGGCGTAACCGGAAGCGGCAAAACGCTTTTATATATACATAAGATAAAAGAATGCCTGGCGGAAGGCAAACAGGCCATATTCCTGCTGCCTGAAATTGCCCTTACTACTCAACTGGTGAGCAGGCTCTACGCATATTTTGGCGAAGAACTGGGCGTGTACCATTCACGATTTAGCAATAACGAGCGTGTAGAGATATGGGAAAAAGTGCGAAAGGGCAATTATAAGATCATTGCAGGACCAAGATCGGCATTATGGCTGCCGTACAGCAATCTTGGGCTGGTTATTGCAGACGAGGAGCATGACGCATCTTATAAACAAAAAGACCCAGCACCCAGGTTTCATGCCAGGGACGCCGCTATATACCTGGCGCATCTGCATGGCGCTAAAGTGATACTGGGATCAGCGACACCATCTACCGAAAGCCTGTACAATGCAGAGCAGCATAAATACGCGCATGTATTGCTTAAAGAGCGCTACATGGGCGTGAATATGCCATCGATAGAAATAGTGAACTCTACGACACTGGAGGAAGTTTATAAGCAAGGCATCAGGATGATAACGCCGGCGCTGTACACAGCCATGGCCGATGCATTGAACGATAAAAAGCAAGTGATCCTCTTTCAGAATAAAAGAGGGTATGCACCCTTTCAGCTATGTATGGTATGTGGCTGGGTGCCGCAATGCAAAAATTGCGCAGTATCGCTTACCTACCATAAAAGCACCGACAAGCTGCATTGTCATTACTGCGGACTGAAATCGGGTATCATACATACCTGCCCATCCTGCGGCAGCAACCGCCTGCAGAGCAAAAGCTTTGGTACCGAGAAGATAGAAGAGGAAGTGCAGCAACTATTTCCTAAAGCAAGGATAGCCCGAATGGATATAGATAGTATGCGTGCCAAAGACAGTATGAGCAGGTTATTGCAGCAACTGGAACAACGGAAAGTGGATATACTGATAGGCACACAAATGGTGGTAAAGGGGCTTGATTTTGCAGCGGTATCGCTTGTAGGTATATTGAGCGCCGACAGCCTGCTAAGCTTCCCTGATTTTCGTGTAAATGAACGCGCCTTTCAACTAATGGAACAGGTAAGCGGGCGTGCAGGGCGAGTAGATGGCCGCGGCAAGGTAATGATACAAGCTTATAATACAGGCCATCCGGTATTGCAATGGGTGCAGCAGCATGATATTAAATCGTTCTACACACATGAGATCGTACAAAGAAGACATTATGCATACCCCCCCTTTGTAAGACTGATAAAAGTATTATTCAAACATAAAGAGGAAATCAAAGCTATAGAGTGCGGCGGGCAAATGGCAGAAGCATTGAGGCAGATAGAAGGTATAGCCGTGCAGGGGCCATCACCGGCACTGGTATCAAAAGTGCGGAACATGTATATACAGGAAGTATGGATAAAATGCCCGCGAGATAGTAAAGTACTGCAACTTGTAAAACAGGCATTGAAAAAACAACAGCAGATCATTACCGGCAAAAAAGGAAATACTGCGCTGCAGGTGATCTTTGATGTAGATCCTATATAAACAAATAGCCCGGAAGTTCCGGGCTATTGTATTCAATATTGTCTTTACTTATGATTTTGTAAAGTGTGCCATAAAAGGCTCTGCCGCAAAATGATCCATAGGCTCATCAAAAGCCTGCGAAGCAGCTTTGGCAGAAACAGCTGCACCGTTTATATTCACGATACTATACTGTGCTTGCTGTGTAACTTCCTCGCCCTGGTAGCCTTGCATCAGTTCGCCAACAATGGTATTGGCGTCTGAACCGGTGATCCATGGCATAATATCAATATTCTGATTGCGGGTGAGCAAGCGTACATGCCCGGCATGGCGGGCCATGGTACAGCGAATATTGATAGCGTCTCCACGCAGTGCCTTATTGGTTACCATATTTACCACTACCTGTGTGTACATGCGTACTCCTACGTCTTCCAGCGTATGTGCCAGCGTAAGGAAATCTGCATATTCGGTAAATACTTTAGGGAACGCATTTTTGGCAGTGAAATCGTATGTATGTACAGGCGCAGCTGCATTACCCGTGTTTACCAGAACATTATCCCAATAAGCGGCATGCGCTTTTTTATCCTTCAGTATTTTAGTAAAATCTGCTACTGCATCGGCCGGTATCAATGCCGGATGTGTCATTGCTTCGGTGTAGAACGCAATTTGCATATTGGTAATGCTGAGCGCGTAATAGATAGCCTCTGCAAGGATATCTGTTGTTTTTGCCTGTGCTTTATTAAAAGCTGCAGATGCAAAAAGCGGAACAGCAGCAGCGGCCATTTTTACACCCAGGTTTTTAAGAATATCACGACGGTGTTCCGTGCGCTCAAAAGACTCCGGTGTGGTATTTTGCAGATCTTTAAGTATATGATTCAGTTTCATTCTTAGCTATTTTAATACCTCGGCAGATAATTACCTGTAATTGTTCTTTTGAAAAACTTTCTAGTGGTTTCCAGTGAAGTTTGCGGATCCTGCGCCTGCTCCATACCATTGGAATCAGTTTTCTCAGCAAACGTGCCCGGGGTAATGAAATCATTAACTGTGGCCGAATGTCTTGCATCTACAGAATTGATCTTTGTAGCGTATAAGAGGTTATCGCTAAAAGACATCAGCTTGCACACACCAGCCAAACCAGCGGTAGATAACTCCTCGAATTGTTTTGCTTTGGCGTACACACTTGATTTAAGGCCAAAGTCTACAGAACTGAAGTCAGTCTCGAGCATTGGTATAGCAAAAGTGGTCAGGTAATTTCTTAGAAACTCGCGTTGAGCAATTTCATGATCGCGCATATCAGTGAAGAAACCCTTTTCTGTTGGGGTCATTCCGAAGAAAGGCGTGGCGATAACCTGTGTATAGAACGCAGCTTTTAATTGCTTGATAAGGAATGCATAGTTAAGCAAGCCCTGATCGCTGGAACCGAGATCCACTGCATCGCTAGGGGTGATGACACTATTATTTTCATCCTTATGGCAGGAAGCGATGAACATGCCCGCTCCCGCAAGCACACCAGCATAGGTTAAAAATTTCCTGCGCGATAAAGCAGATGATTCCTTCACCTCTACATCGTGCGTTATTTTTTCATTCATAAATTGCTCGTTGTGTATGTTTTTACCGCAATGTTTTACTGTAAACAAATGAACCTATAACGGAAGAAACCCGGAAAGCCGGACTTCACCGATAAAAAGCACTTAGTAAATCTAATATATGAATTCTGCTTTTCATAGCCAAACAGGATAAAAATTTGGACAGACCTGATGATATAATGGTTTTTATTAATTACTTACCAGCTGATCGCCGGCCAAAAACAAGAAATCCTGCTTTGCGAGCAGGATCATAAACTCAAAAATTGCTTTTATTAATTTTTACCAACAGCAAAAACAAATGGAATATCCATCCGCTCCTTCAGCGCTAAACGTACTTTATGCGCTTTTTTAAAGACTTTATACTTCTGAAGGTCAATCACCTCGAGGTGTTCAGCATAAATTTTGTGAATGGAATGATGTCTTAGGAGGTCGGACAGGAATATTGCTGTTGCTACGTCTGAAGCAATGATATCTTTACGATAATGAATCCAAACCTTGTGTTGCCCGCTCCACATAACCTGAGATTTTCTAATGATACCTCTTTGGCATTTTATACGCACGATTAATATCCGTACCACAACCGCAACCGGCTTTGCCCCCTGCACAGCTTTGTAAAAAAACCGTTCCCATAGCTAACAATAACAGTCCGCCGATGATTTTGTTCTTCATGCAGTTATAACTTCTACTTTTGTAAAGTTAAGTAAACTAAAGTTTATAAAAAGTCAAAAGAAAATACTCGTAGCACCGCTGGACTGGGGCCTTGGGCACACCACCCGTAGCCTGCCTGTAATTAAATATCTTTTGCAAAAAGGGGCAGACATACTCTTTGCCGGCAACGAATGGCAAAGGCAATATGCAACCGCATCCATACCCGGCTTACCCACCATTCACCTGGATGGATACGATGTATGGTACAGCAAAACGGGCATTGGTTTTATCCCTTCTTTATTTCGGCAATTGCCAAGGTTATTGCAGACAATTAACCGGGAATATAACCAACTAAAGAAAATAGTAGCTGAACAACATATTGATGCCGTGATTACCGATAACAGATACGGATTATACCACCCGAATATCCCTTCCGTTATCATGACACACCAGGTAGTACCGCAAACAGGCTGGGGGCCGATAGCAGACAAAACCCTGCAATTGCTGCATGCCGAACGACTAAATCGCTTTGACCATTGCTGGATCGTTGATGTGGAAGGCGAGCCCAACCTCGCCGGGTGTCTATCCCATCCAAAACATAAAGCGGCCAACGCACAGTACTTCGGTTTACTATCGCAGCTTACAACCCTACAGGAAACAGAAGAACATTTATTGGTGTTACTGTCGGGCCCAGAACCACAACGTACCATGTTATCAGATATGTTATGGATGCAGTTACAAAACAGCGCCCGGAAGATTGTTTTTGTAGAGGGTAGTGACCAAACGAAAAGAAACGATATACCACCACACATAGATTATTATCAACGCCTGACAGCTGCGGAACTGAACCCTATACTTGCTGCTGCTGAAACAGTTATTTGCCGCAGCGGATATTCTACATTGATGGATCTGGCATTGTTAGGAAAAAAGGCCATCATCATACCGACCCCAGGCCAGGCAGAGCAGGAATACCTGGCTCGCCATCTGCACCGGGAGGGTGTATGGCTACATGCTCCTCAAAAAAGACTAGACATCGAAGCAACATTACAAGAGGCCAGGAATTTCCCATTCAGAAAGTTGTTGCTGAATGAGGGATTTGATCAATACAAACCTGTTATTGACAACTGGCTTACAATACTGTGACACTAAAGTCACGGAAACGAAATACCACCATATATTTTACACGACGGTTCAGTTAGCTTATTTACCGATTCATCCTCCATAAAGCAGGTTTTGTTATATTCCAATTCTACCCGTAAACGGGTTGAAATAGCTTTGCAGCAAGGATTTCATAGCAAAGTAAATCCGAAGAGGTTAAAAAAATCCTTCCCCAACTCTTCTTTAATAGCTCATTGTCTTATACAGCAATTAGACAATAATTCAATATACATTAGTTATGAAACTAAAACATCTACTTCTTTCAGCTATCGTTCCGCTTTTGGGAATTTCAAATATCTATGCACAGGCCGGCTATACACTTGACGTAAAAGATGAGCCTTATGCGCCATTGGTTAATGCAGCAGTAATGTCACCACCCACAGCGTGGGGATTTGTAAATATGTCGGTACCACTTGGCTTTCATTTCAAGCTAGATGGAACTACCATTGATAGTTTCAACTTATTCCAAAGTGGTAATCTTATTGCAACAGGCCTCGCCGGTACTGTGACTGGCTTTCATGTAACGGATGGTAACCTCTGCGATAAGGCGTTTATGGTGGCCAATCCTACAGGTCCGTCCATATCAACAGTAACGTATACTACAACAGGCAATCCAGGGAGCCGGATATTTAAAGCATCACTCAATAACGTTGGCTTTTATGAAGAATTCGCGGCGTTGGGTACAGCGGACGACTCTGCTAACATACAGATATGGCTCTATGAAGGTACCAACGTTGTGGAAATGCGTTATGGTGCGTCTAAAATAACTAACCTGTACGGGATATACCATGTAATAGGCAGTATGGCAGGGTTATTGAGACAAGTCGACTTATCGAACATGACACCTACTTTTGACAAATTCTATTATGTAGGCGGTAACATTGTTATTGGCTATCAATTAGACAGCATTACACCATTTACCATACCAAGTGCTAAGCCAGCCAGCATATTTCCACCTGACGGAACAGTGTACACTTTTACACCGGTAAACAGTACAACAGGGATAATTACGCAGGCAGCAGAAACTATACAAGTATATCCTACTGTCGTAAATGATAAGTTGATCATTGAATCAAAAGAAAATATTCGCTTGCCTTACAAAATCCTGGATATGAAAGGTAGTGTTATAGATGAAGGTATTGTTAGCAATAACAGGCGGACAGTAGATGCACATAGCTGGCCAAAAGGTATGTACATCGTACATCTGTACGGCGGTCAGCCTGCATCTTATAAAATTTATAAGCCATAATGGGGAAAAGCGGACGCGGGTAGCATATTATGTATTCTTTACAATATGTTACTTTGCGCCCGTGAATAAACGAACCACTGCGCACCTTGCATTGGCAGGTGCTAATCTTTTTTATGGTGCCGGCTTTACCGTTGCCAAGCACATTATGCCGCGGCTGATACAGCCACTAGGATTTATATTCATCAGGGTAAGCGTTGTGATGATACTATTCTGGCTCAGCTGGTTTGGTGGAAAAAAATTTCGCGCAACGATAGCGCGCAAAGACTGGATCACACTTATATTAGGCGGCTTGTTTGGTGTAGCGCTGAATCAAATGTTGTTCTTCATGGGGCTTAATCTTACCTACCCCATCCATGCTTCACTTATTATGATGAGTACCCCCCTGCTCATTACCGTCATCGCCATGTTTGTTTTGCGCGAACGGATCAAAATGGAAAAGGCTATCGGACTAGTTATGGGTATTGCTGGCGCGCTGCTATTGATGAGCGCCGGTAAGGAAATCACCATTACAGGCAGCTCTGCAATAGGCGATCTATATGTATTTCTGAATGCCGCATCCTATGCTATATACCTGGTGATGATAAAGCCCCTGATGCAGCGTTATCGCCCCATCATTGTGATACGCTGGGTATTTTTATTTGGCTTTTTGTTTGTATTCCCGTTTGGTTTTCCTCAATTCAAAGAGATCAGCTGGCAGGCGTTTGAGTGGACAGATTATCTCAGCGTAGCATTCATTGTAGTATGTGTTACCTTCTTTACCTATCTGTGGAATATCTATGCCTTGCGCCACCTGAGCCCATCTACTGCAGGCGCCTATATATACCTGCAGCCGATATTCGCGGCAATCATATCCGTAATAGTTATTGGTGAACAACTCACCTGGATAAAGATACTGGCGACTATTCTTATTTTTGCCGGCGTATATTTAGTAAACTTCGGGTTGAAACCAACCCAAATAAAATCAGCAAATGAATAAAGGATCTGTAATAGGAGTAATAGGCGCGGGAGCAATGGGCAGCGGTATAGCACAAGTGGCAGCTATGGCAGGACACAATGTTGTATTGTTTGATGCTAACAGCGCGGCTGTAGAAAAAGCAAAAACCAACCTGACCAATACTTTAAACAAGCTGGCGGAGAAAGGAAAAATCGCCAATGCAGCTGAGATAATGACCCGATTTGAATTCGCTTCAGAGATTACAGCCTTTAAAAATTGCAGCCTGGTTATTGAAGCCATTATAGAAAACCTGGACATTAAAAAGAAAGTTTTCGCAGAGGCAGAGGGGATCGTTAGTAACCATTGTGTATT
This sequence comes from Bacteroidetes bacterium 43-93, assembly GCA_001897855.1. GTDB lineage: Bacteria > Bacteroidota > Bacteroidia > Chitinophagales > Chitinophagaceae > Polluticoccus. The sequence goes on along the minus strand of MKUO01000023.1, from coordinate 338,528 downwards.
AGCTACCAACACATCTTCGCTGTCTGTAACATCTATAGCGGCTGCGTGCAAACAGCCCGGCAGAGTAATAGGATTGCACTTTTTTAACCCCGCTCCGCTGATGGCCCTGGTAGAAGTAATACCAGCAGTGCAAACCGAGCCATCAGTTACCAATACCTGTAAGCAATTGATGGCAGACTGGGGTAAAATAGCGGTGTTGGCAAAAGATACACCGGGCTTTATAGTAAACCGGGTGGCCCGTCCGTTCTACGGGGAAGCAATACGTATATATGAAGAAGGTATCGCTGACATAGCTACTATAGACTGGGCAATGACCGAGCTTGCCGGTTTTAAAATGGGGCCCTTCACATTAACGGACTACATAGGCCACGATGTGAACTATGTGGTTACAGAAACTGTATTTCAATCTTTCTTCTACGACCCACGATACAAACCTTCCTTTTCGCAAAAGCGCCTGCTGGAAGCAGGATGGCTGGGCCGTAAATCAGGCAGGGGATTTTATAATTATGCAGAAGGCGCGGTGCCACCAGAAGCAACCAAAGACGAATCGTTAGGCAAAGCCATCAGCGAACGCATCATCGCCATGCTGATCAATGAAGCAGTAGATGCTTTACATCTGAATATCGCATCTGCTAAAGACCTGGACCTGGCCATGACCAAAGGTGTAAATTATCCTAAGGGCTTGTTGCAGTGGTGTGATGAATGGGGGGCAGAAAAATGCCTTACTATCCTCGATAATTTATATGCTGAATACCACGAGGATAGATATCGCGCGAGTGCTTTGCTAAGAAAAGCCGCCAGGAACAATGCCTCAGTTACTCAATAGTATGAATCTGAACGACTATTTTATTTCAGCCCCGTTATCTGCCATTTATACGGTGATAATGGGGCTAAGTATGTTAGTTGTTTTTGACCGCGCAGGTAAGGCATTATTTCGCAGCCGGGAAGTATGGGCAAGCGGATTGTATTTTTTTGCAGGACTATTATTACTATCGTTCCTGATCCTCGTATGTAGCCTGTTGAATATGGCTACGATATGGTTATTTCATACCATTGCGATTTGTCTTATTGTTATTGCACTGCTGCAATGGAAACAGTCTATAGAAACATTACGGGCTATTCTTAATACGCTTGCACCAAAATCGCCACCAGGTATACTGCGATATACAGTTCTCTTTGCATGGCTTGCATTAATAATTATCTCTTTATCTCCCCCAACAGACGCAGATTCGCTGGATTATCATCTGGGATTGCCGGTAGAAATATTAAGAACGCATGGCTTACACTTTGACGGCAGAAATATTCATTTTAGACTGTTTGGTTTCGGCGAAATGCTTAATACACTCGGTGTTGCAAATGGTTGTCCTCAATTAGGCGCGTTTATACAACTATTAGCCATGGTATGGTTGATTAAAGTCTTTGCTAGCGCTGTGACCGATGATAGCATGTACAAGGTTGCGGCCTTGACTATTGGTATACCGGTAATGCTTTTTTTAATGCAGAGCCAAAAGCACCAGGTTACCGGAGCTGCGTGCAGTGCCCTGTGCTTTTATGTTATTTCACAAAAAAGCGAAGAGCTGAAAGGTAGAATGTTATTACTATTAACAGGCTGTATGATTTTCATGGCGGGCATCAAATATTCGTTTATACTCAGCTTTGCAGTTCTTCTTTTGTTCCTTGCTTTAAAAACCAAAAAAGTTGTCATACCTATTGGCGCTGCCATAATAGGTTCCGCCGTTTTCCTCGGACCAATGCTCATCTTTCGGTACCTGCAGTATCACGATCCTTTGTCTCCAATGCTGGAGGAATTTTCGGGAAATATTGATCCCGTTGTATTACACATGAAGTTGTACTTACAGCAATTCAGAGACTCTAAATTTTGCTTTCCGCTCAACCTGGTATTACCATCATCGTTCGGATATTTATCAACAGTTTTAGGGATCAGTCCTTTTATAGTTCCTACAATCTTACTTTCTTATCGCAGGTATAAAATAGAGACGATCACTATTGCTGCTTTTATTATTGGAACTATAATATTAGGGCAACGCACGGGACGCTTTTTTCTTGAACCTTATCTGTGGGCGTTACCCATATTTCTATCTCAGTCACCAAAGCATAAATGGTTTAAATACTTAGCACTAGCCGCGCAGCTACAGTTCATTTTGTTACTACCAATGTTTGGATATGCAGCCATAGAATTGGGAAGAGGTAGCCTATCAGACAAACAGCGCATTAATGTGTTGACAAAACACGCGTCAGGATATGCTGAAAGCAAATGGATAGACAGCCTATTACCTCGCGATGCTGTTATTGCAACGACAATCAGGTCACGGGCTCTTTTACCACGCCCTTATTTTCCTAAAGAATACTTTTACCTGATGGGGGTGAACCAAAAAATGTTCGACTCTTTATTATTACAGAATTATAAAGTTGGTTACCTGGTAATACCGGAGGTTATGGCAAATACTAAATTCAAAGGATACCGTCTAAGAAAAATAGCATCCGGAACCTTTTACAGTGCTACGAGAAACCCTTTCAACAAGAGTTACTATACGCTTAGTGTTTTTAAGATAGAGAGATAAGCTATTTACAAGCTGCAACATCCGGATCTTTCACGATGCTATCCATATGAGCGAGCGCATCATCTACATTCGGATATTTTTTCATGATCTTTTCCAGCCTGCAATCGCACATGGATTTTGCGGCCGCATCGTCCTTACCGTTTGCTTTGGCATCATTGATGCAGCTGTGCAGGAAAGATTCTTTGCTTTCTGAATCCCATCCTGTGCAGGAACTGAGTGTACAAATTGCTATGAGCAGCGGGCCGATATATTTCATACAGGACGTTTGTTCTCTAAGATAACTTAATTGATTCGGAATTTCACTTTTTATATGGCCTATTTGCAGCTTGTTTCCCTTAAATTTGCATCCGCATGAATTTGCAGGTGTTGCTGGGATTGTATCAAAATGATATCCGCTTAAAACAAATAGCGGCCGGCGTTTCATTGCCCGAACCCAAATTCAGGGCGCACCTGGATAATCTTCGCGGCTCTTCCGTAGCGTTTATTGCAAGTGCCATATGGCAGCAAGCAGATGTAAATCATGTATTTATCCTCAACGACAGGGAAGAAGCAGCTTACTTCCATAACGACCTGGAGCAGCTTACCGGAGCACTGGATATTTGTTTCTTTCCGGATTCTTTTAAGCGTAGTGGCAATTTTACGGAGCTGAACAGCAGCCATGTGATGCTACGTACGGAAGCACTGACCAAATTCAGTGCCGACAGGGTACACAAAAAAGTACTCGTTACCTATCCCGAGGCATTGTTTGAAAAAGTAGTGAACCCAAAGGCGCTCTCCGGCAACATGATCTCCATTAAGGTAAGCGAGGCATTGAATGTAGATGCCCTCATGGAGCGATTCATAGACCTGGGCTTCCGCAGGGAGGACTTTGTATATGAACCGGGGCAGTTTGCTATGCGCGGAGGAATATTGGATATCTATTCTTTTGGCAATGAGCATCCATACCGTATAGAGCTGTTTGGCAACGAGGTAGATAGCATCAGGATATTCAACCCCGAGACACAGCTGTCTGAGAAGAAACTGCTGCAGGTTTCTATATTGCCTAATATAGAAACCAAGTTTGAAACGAAGGAAAAAATATCGCTCCTCGATTACCTTCCTGAAAATACAGTGATATGGGCCAAAGACCTTGATTACACGCTTGGAAAATTGGGCAAGCTGGAAGAAAGCATGGAGCAAGCCGTAAGCCGAAAACAAGTAGCTGTAGAACATGAAGAAGAATGGCTGGCAGAACTGACCACTGAAGATTTTGAGAAAACAGAAAACTGGCTGCAGCAAATAAAACGCAGACATATTATGGAATGGTATAACCATTCCCTTGAACGTGTGACAGGTGAACCTGTAACTGCAACCATACAATTTGCAACAGAAGAACAACCTGTATTTAACAGGCAGTTCAATATGCTGATAACAGACCTGCAAAGGCAAAGCACTGTTGGTTATACCCCTTATATTTTTGCTGAGAATACAAAACAACTAGAACGCTTACGCAGCATATTTGAAGACCTGCAGGCACAGATCAATTTTGTGCCGATACCAACTGCCATTAGCAAAGGATTTGTAGATCATGAGAAGAAAGTATTGTGCTATACCGATCACCAGATATTTCAACGTTATCACAAATACAAAGTAAAGCAAGCTTATACCAAGGGTAAGGCGCTCACCATGCGTGCCCTGCGCGAACTGCAGCCGGGCGACTTTGTAACTCATATAGACCACGGTGTGGGCACTTATAGCGGATTACAGAAGATAGAAGTAAATGGCAACATACAGGAAGCTATACGCATCATATACAAAGACAATGATGTGCTGTATGTAAACATTAACTCGCTGCACAAGATCAGCAAATACACCGGCAAGGAAGGTACACGGCCTAAAATCAACAAGCTAGGCAGTGATGCATGGGAAAAGCTGAAGAACAAGACCAAAAAACAGGTTAAGGATATTGCCAGCGACCTGATCAAATTATACGCAAAACGGAAGGCATCACAAGGATTCGCCCATACACCGGATAGTTACCTGCAAACAGAACTGGAGGCATCTTTCTTTTATGAGGATACTCCGGATCAGAGTAAGGCGACTGCCGATGTGAAACGTGATATGGAATCTACATCGCCGATGGACCGACTGGTATGCGGTGATGTAGGGTTTGGTAAAACAGAGATTGCTATTCGTGCTGCGTTTAAAACGGTGGCAGACAATAAACAAGCCGCTGTATTAGTACCTACAACCATACTTGCCTTCCAGCACTACCAGACATTTAAAGAACGCCTGCATGATTTTCCTTGTAATGTTGATTATGTGAACCGTTTTAAAAGTGCGAAGGAGAAGAAGGAAACGCTGAAACGGCTGGAGGAAGGAAAGATCGACATCATCATAGGCACCCATGCTATATTAGGCAAGGATGTAAAGTTCAAAGACCTGGGGCTGTTGATCATTGATGAAGAACAAAAGTTTGGTGTGGGCGCGAAGGAAAAGCTGCGCGAACTAAAGGCGAATGTTGATACACTTACACTTACTGCCACCCCCATACCACGTACACTGCAGTTCTCTTTAATGAACGCGCGCGACCTGAGTATTATCAATACACCTCCACCAAACAGGCAGCCGGTGCATACTGAAGTACTGGTATTTGATGAATATGCCATACGCGATGCCATCTATTTTGAAACAGAGCGTGGTGGCCAGGTGTACTTTGTGCACAACCGCGTACAAAGCCTACCCGAAATGGTAACGCTGCTGCGCAACCTATGCCCCGACCTGGAAATAGGAATGGCCCACGGGCAGATGGAAGGCCATAAACTGGAAGAAGCCCTGTTTAACTTCATTGAGCATAAATACGATGTGCTTTGCTGTACCAATATCGTAGAAAGCGGCGTTGACATCTCTAATGCCAATACCATCTTTATTAATAATGCGCACCAGTTTGGGCTCAGCGATCTCCACCAGTTGCGCGGACGTGTAGGGCGTAATAACAAAAAAGCATTCTGCTACCTGATAGCACCGCCAACCAGCCTGTTGCCGAACGATAGTCGTAAGCGACTGCAAACGCTGGAGCAATTTAATGAACTAGGCAGTGGCTTCCAGATAGCGATGCGCGACCTGGATATACGTGGTGCAGGTAATTTGCTGGGTGGAGAACAAAGTGGCTTTATAGCAGAGATAGGCTTTGAAATGTACCAGAAGATATTGGCAGAAGCTATGCGAGAGCTTAAGACCAGTGATTTTAAAGACGTGTTTAAGCAGGAACTGGAACGCAAAAAAGAATTTGTAAGTGACTGTACCATAGATACAGACTTGGAGATACTGATACCCGACAGTTATGTAGAAAACATCAACGAGCGGTTATCATTATACACGCAGATAGACGATATAGAAGACAACGATAAACTCCTGGCATTTTCTGCCGAACTGCAGGACCGCTTTGGACCTGTACCTAAGCCCGTGCAGGAATTGTTCAATACCGTGCGCTGCCGTACTATAGCCCGCGAACTTGGTTTTGAAAAACTGATATTGAAAAACGAGCAAATGCGCCTGTACTTTATCAGCGATCCGGACTCGGCCTATTTTGAGTCGCAAACGTTTAACCACATCATGTCTTATATACAGAAGCAGACCAATAATGCCCGCCTGAAACAGGTAGGTAAAAACTTTATGCTGCTGGTAGATAAGATCAAAAGCATGAGCGATGCGCTCTGGTTTCTTGAAGGCATTGAAAGGTCTATGCCGGCCGTTCTCGTTTAATAATTTATTGTTAGCACTATTGCGGCTTTCGGCGTTATTGTATATTTAACCCGCAATAAGCCCCTGTTGCAACGCTAATCTACTATGCTATTACCGGCATAGATAAAACTGTATGCTGTGCTGCAGGGCAATAGTTTACCCGCCAAACAAACGACATGAAAAAGATAAAACTGGTGGTAGCAGACGATCATCATATTTTACTGGATGGTTTGAAGGCATTGCTACAAAAGCAAAAAGATATTGAGATCGCGGGGCTGTATGATAATGGCAACAGCTTATTTGATGAGCTGGCCAAAACCTTACCAGACGTGGCATTGGTGGATATTAACATGCCCGGAATGAGTGGCGATGTACTGACCCGGAAGATCAAGGAATTTTTCCCTTCTGTTTATGTGATCACCCTTTCTATGTTTGACGATCCTACCCATATTATGGAAATGATCGAAGCAGGTGTATCTGGGTACTTACTAAAAAATGTAAATGATAAGGAGTTGCTGGATGCTATACGTACCGTAGCAGAAGGTAAGATGTATTTTTCCTCCGAAGTATCAGAGAAGATAACAACGATGGTCATTAACCAACAACGGAAGTTATCTCAACCAGAAGAACCGAAACTTACAGACCGCGAACTGGAAATACTAAAACTAATAGCCAAAGAATACAGTAACGCACAGATAGCTGAAACACTTTTTATCAGTGAGCGCACCGTTGAAACCCACAGAAAAAATATGCTGCGCAAGACCAACAATAAAACTATAGTAGGCTTGATGAAATATGCTATGGAACGCCAGCTTATCTGAACCTTGCCGTCTTTCTACGTGGCAGCACGGATATGAAAATACCACAGGGGCTGTATTTTACCCCTTTAGTGCCCGGGATATTTTTGCCTTAACAAATTCAATATCGTTAACGCAAAAAATCGTCCAATATGAGACATATCTCCAAAATCGCCTTGGCTGCATTGGTAATATCAGCAGCATCCTGTGATAAGAATAACACCACAACTACCCCCTCCAACAATAATAATAACAATAATACGACAACAACACCCGCGGCTACTTATCCTACCCCAAGCGGCAGTGATATCAGCGGAGCGCTGATCAGCATCAAGATGAAGTATAATACTTCTGTTACGGGTTCGCCTGTACCTATATCGCTGGAAAGCCAGATAGGCGCTGCTGTGTTTTATACCGCACCAGGATCAAGCACTATGGTGGATGCAGGTGCTGTGAGTGTAAATTCGTACAGCCTCGACAAAAATGCCAGCAACAACAGCTATTCCAAGATTGGCACGATGGGCCTTACACCTGCTACGCTGGACTTCGACAAAGGATCTAACTGGAATGTGGGCGGCAGTGGCAGCGTCGCAGCTTTCACATACAACCACACCACTACTTTCCCTGAATATACAGGTACGTTGCCATCTACCGTTACCAAGGCAAGCGGCATTACATTGAGCCTGTCTTCTGAAGTAAGTTATGCTGACTCTGTATACGTTCTTGTTGCTGCAGGAAACACCAGCGTATTAAAAGCTTTTCCTGCCAGCGCTACTAATATTGTTATCAAAGCATCTGACCTGTCAGGCTTGCCTACGGTATCTGACAATACAGCTATTATGGAAGTATGTCCGTTTCGTTATGTGATGACCACACAAAATGGTAAGAAGTATGTAGCGATCAAAGAACAGGCAGTAGTTCAAAACGTGAATATCAATTAATAATATACCCCTCTGATCGAAAAAAGAAAGCCCGGAAAATCCGGGCTTTAACTTTATAATTTAATAAGATCTTCTGTTTTGGTATCGAAGAACTGGTATTGCGTTATCGGCGCATTGTTGTCTATCACCAGCTTCAGCTTTATACCCATATCGGCAGCCCATTTTTTTGCAAGAGATTTCTTAAAGAAATTGCCTTTGGTAAGGTATGCATTTAGTATAGGATGCGTATGTATGGTCAGGTCTCTATGCCCTTGGTTCACCAGGTATTTCAGGTCTTTTTCTATCTCGTCGGTTATCAGTATAGAAGGCCCGATCTTACCGGTACCTTTACAAGTAGGGCAAACCTCGGCAGTAGAGATATTTAACTCTGGCCGGAGCCTTTGACGGGTAATCTGCATCAGGCCGAATTTAGAGATCGGCAATATGGTATGCCTTGCCCTGTCGTTCGACATAAATTTTTCCATAGCATCCAGCACCTGCTTTTTATTATCAGGCAACTTCATGTCTATGAAGTCTATGATAATGATACCACCCATATCCCGTAGCCTCATCTGGCGTGCTATTTCTTCAGCAGCTTCCAGGTTGGTAGCCACTGCATTCTGTTCCTGCCCTATATCGCCGCTACGTGTACCACTGTTTACATCTATTACGTGCAGCGCTTCGGTATGCTCAATGATGAGGTAAGAGCCACTGGACATATTCACCGTTTTGCCGAAAGATGATTTTACCTGCTTGGTAATACCATATTGATCAAAAACCGATGTGCCTGCATTATGATAGGTTACGATCTCTCCTTTTTCAGGAGCTATGCGTGCTATGTAATCCTTGGTTTCGTTCAGCAGTTTTTTATCATTCACCACTATCTTCTGGAAGCTCTCATTCAAAAGATCGCGGAGTATGGAAGTAGTTTTATCCTGCTCGCTTAATATCAGCTGAGGAGGTTTAGCACCTTTCAGATTTTTCTGAATGTTCTTCCACATTTCCTCCAGCGACAGCAGGTCTGCATGCAGCTCAGCTGTATTCTTCCCTTCTGCAGCCGTGCGAACGATCACGCCGAAATTTTTGGGCTTGATCGATTCCACTATTTTTTGCAACCTTTTGCGTTCGTCAGCAGAATGGATCTTGCGGGAGATGGCTACTACATCGTTGAAAGGAGTCATTACCACAAACCTGCCCGGCAGCGATATTTCGCAACTGAGGCGAGGGCCTTTTGCAGAAATAGGCTCTTTCAGTATCTGTACCAGTATATCCGGTTTGGGATTGGCTACATCTGTAATCTTCCCCGTTTTAACGATCTCGTTTTCGTTCTTGAACTTGCCAAAATCGTCGCCCCAGGATGTATTGCCGTCTAAAGATTGCTTTGTAAACTTTATCAGAGAACGGAAATAGGGGCTAAGGTCGGTATAGTGCAGGAAAGCGTCTTTCTCATATCCTACATCTACAAAAGCAGCGTTAAGTCCGGGCATGAGCTTTTTTACCTTACCGAGGTACAAGTCGCCAACGGCGAAATTATCCTGCCCGTGCTGGTAATGGAGCTCTACTAGTTTTTTGTCTTCGAGCAGGGCTATTTCAACCCCCTCCTCAGAAGCATTAATAATAAGTTCTTTGTTCATTCACCGCCTTTTTTCAGATTACACTATCCGGTGGATGCTTTCAGTTAATGAAAGTATATCATGCACAAAATCCTTACATCTGCCGCACTACTGCAGATTACAGCTATGCAACAGATGTAAGGGGCATTTTTGTCTTGAAGTACGATGGAAAAAGGAAAGCACCGAACCGGCGTACCTTGTTATTTGTTCTTCTTCTTATGACGGTTCTTTCTCAAACGCTTTTTACGTTTGTGAGTAGCTATTTTATGTCTTTTCCTTTTCTTACCACACGGCATAAAAAATAATTTTATAAGTTATTTAAAAGAATTTATGTACTGATCAATCTCTTTGGTGAAGTCGGGCTTATTTACCAGCTGCTTACATTTCTCAAACAGCTCAATGGCTTTAGCCTTATCTCCTTTCCCTTTGTACGCCTCTGCCAAAAAGTACATAGCTTCTGTATTTTCAGGCTCCTGTTTCAACACCGTTTCGAATCGCTGCACCGCTTTATCAAACTGTCCTGACTGTATCGCCAGTCGTCCCAGCATCAGGTTAGCAGGTATGTTATCGGGTTTTTCACGGATAATACCCAGTAACAATTGTACCCCTTGCATTGTTTCTCCTGCACCTTCGATATAAGCGGCCGCAAGTGCCATCTTCACAGTATCATTCCCCGGGTTTAGCTCTTGCGAGCGTTTGAGGCAGGCTATGGATTGTTGCGCTTCCCAAAGCTGTACCCCCGGCGAACCAGCGTCATGAATAAGGTCCAAAAATAATTGGCCTGCAAAGTTGAGGTTTTTTTCTGAATTCTCCAACTTGGCCGAAGTTGCATAATAATATGCTGCAACCGGCAATTGTTTGCCATCGCGCCATTTTAGAGCAAGTGCCTGCATAACAGGTATCATTGCTACCGAGTCTTTTGCTGCTGCAAGTTTCTTTTCGAGGCCCTCTACATCTGCCAGTAATGCAGGAGAGAGTTGTTTTCTGGAAGCATTAAGAATAGAATCGAAGGAGGCAGGCTGCACCGCTGATTGAGCTGAAGCCATGCCCGCCGGGCCTGCACCTGAAGCCATATTACCAGATGCAGGTTTTTTAGGGGGTATGTTATTACCCCCAAAATAAATTAGTGCTGTAAGGCCCAAGGCCGCCGCTATTACTATATAATGAACTGGTCGCAAAAACAAGAAAATTTCTGCGCAAAGGTAGCAAAATCAATATTGCTACCGTTATTTCTATTCATGGTCATGCAGATCTGTTTCTGCATGTTCTTTCAGATCATGCTTAGATTCTTTTACTGCCTGTACAAACTCTTTGGCAGGTTTGAACGCAGGAATAAAATGTTCAGGGATCTCAACAGCTACATTTTTCTTAATGTTACGGCCAATTTTAGCAGCACGTTTTTTAAGGATGAAGCTTCCGAAACCTCTTACGTAAACGGGTTCACCTTCTACTAAAGAAACTTTTACTTCTTTGAAAAAGGCTTCTAGGGCTACCAGGATGTCCACTTTGGGAATACCTGTTTTTTCAGCAATGCTGGTGACAACATCTGCTTTGCGCATAATGGATTGATTTTGAAATAAATAAAAAATAATATATCCTCTCTATGTAAAATTACTTCAAATCAGGTATTTATATTGTATTGTAAATATAAAAACTTTCAAGCCATTTGGAGCCCGGAAAGCAAAAAAACATTGCCATATATAAGATAATTCAAATCAGATAATTGTGCAATATCCGTTAATTCCGCATGTATAAAGGCTTACAGGCAAATACATCAATTTGTTAAAACATTTCTTAACTAATTGGCTGAATATCTTATACTTAACTGCAAAACTTTATTTGTGGAAATATTGCCACGGCTTCTACAAAAGCATAAAATATGTTCTACATAATTCTACACTAAAAAATCAAGGGATTGTAGGCGTACAAGGCTAATTTTGCCGAAAATTTATTTGTTGTGGAGGATAACCGTAAGAAAAAAGCCGTAGCATACTGGTTGCTTGCCGGTGTATTTATGATAATGGTGCAGGTGTTATTGGGTGGTGTTACCAGGCTAACGGGATCGGGATTATCTATAACAGAATGGAAACCCATTATGGGCGCGTTACCCCCAATGAGTGAAGCAGAATGGAATATTGCATTTGAAAAGTATAAGCAGATAGCGCAGTATAAAATACTCAACAACCAATTTGGACTGGCCGACTTCAAAGCGATATTTTTCTGGGAGTGGTTTCACCGGTTGTGGGCAAGATCGCTGGGTGTTGTATTTGCCATTGGCTTTATTTACTTCCTGGTAAAAAAATACTTCGACAAACAAATGATACTGCCCTTTATCATTCTGTTTATACTTGGTGGCGTGCAGGGACTGATAGGATGGATCATGGTGGCGAGCGGACTGAACGATACCAGCCTGTATGTAAATCATATAAAGCTGGCTATACATTTTATATCTGCACTGGGATTACTTTGCTATACGCTTTGGTTTGCATTACAATTGCTGGTGCCAAAAGAAAAGCTGGCTTACAATAAACGGCTTCACAATTTTACGCTGATCACTATCAGCGTATTAGTGTTGCAACTGATATACGGCGCGTTTATGGCGGGATTGAAAGCCGCCATTGCTGCGCCTACGTGGCCCAGCATTAATGGGTCTTATATACCCGACGGCATCATGCAGCAAAGCTTTATCAACCATCCCATCAATGTGCACCTGGTGCACCGCACACTGGCATACCTGTTGTTTACACTCATCATGTTCTGGTTTGGTGCAGCTTCTAAATTTGCAAAAGAACGTAAGGCCAGCTTACTTTCTAAAGCGCGCTGGTGGCCATTTATATTGGTTATCATGCAGGTGTTTTTAGGAATTGTAACGGTATTGAGCGCTCCTGAAATTGTATTCGGCAAAGTAGGCACGTTTGAAATACTGGCAGAGCTGCATCAACTGGTAGCCATGTTCCTGCTGATAGCATTGGTAATAAATATATATGCCGTACGCAAACGGATACCAACAACATAAATAACAAAACGATTACTTAAGAGCTGCGACAATTTTTGTAACTTGAAGATAGAAATTGCCACAGCCAATGCGGAGTATTGCCCATAAAGTTTTTCGTTTTTTACCCGTACAGCTGTTTATACTCCATTTTCGTAAGTACCAGATGATCCTGCTTTTCTGGTATATTCTATTTGCAACTATCACCGGGCATTTTGCATCTGTATTCGGAGCATCATCCCTTTTCCTTGCACCGGAATATGCCGGGCAGATCAATTTCTTTAGTATGCTGCTTTTGGGTGGAGCTACTGCCGTTTTTATTATGGCATGGCATATCACCACCTTCATCATTCATAGTACGAGGTTACCATTTTTGGGAGCCACAAGGCATGCATTTCTTAAATACTGCATCAATAATTCTTTACTGCCGCTTATTTACATTATTACCTATTCTATCATCGCCATCAGGTACCAGATAGAAAATGAGCATGCGGGATTTTCAGAGATTATCAAATTTCAATTGGGATTTTATCTTGGTTTTTTACTGATACTGCTGTTATCATTTGCCTATTTTTTCCGTGTGGACAGGGACCTGCTGAAGGTGGTGCTTTCGCGCATTGCCAACCCTGCGCTTATTAAAAACCTGATACCTTATGATACACTGGATTATGAAATAGATATTGTTCGCGCAGATACCTACCTGACCGGAAAATTTCAAATACATAAGTTTTCAGAGTTACAGCCTTATTCGCCACGCCTGCTGGCAACAGTATTGCGTAAGCATCACCGCAATGCTATTACCGCAACCTTGTTTGCACTGGCTGTGTTGCTGCTTTCAGGCATATTTATGGATGACCCTCGCCTGAGGATACCGGCAGGTGGAGGATTTTTATTGCTGTTTTCGGTAGTAATGGGGGTAGTAGGCGCCATGAAGTATTTCCTGCGCAGCTGGGAAACCATCGGCTGGCTGGTGATCATATTCCTGGTATCTTTTCTTGTAAGCAAAAAGATATTTGATTTCAGAAGCATTGCCTACGGCGTAGATTATCACAGTAAAAACGTGGCGCATCCGGATTATGACCAGGATCACCTGAACAAGGTTTTTTCTGCGGAAAAATATCAGCAAGACAAAACAGCGGAAGAACACAGGTTAATGCTATGGAAACGCAGACAAGTTATACAAGGCAACGACTCGTTACCCCCTCTCATATTGATAAGCGTAAGTGGCGGTGGCTCAAGAGCTGCATACTGGACATTCAGAACACTGCAATACCTGGACAGCATCAGTAATGGCAAGCTATATAGCAATACAGTATTGATGACAGGAGCATCAGGCGGTATGATCGGCGCGGCATATTGGCGGGAACTGCACAATGCCTATACCGAACGAAAGATCAATAACCCCTACCTGCCCCGATACCAGGATAATGTCGGGAAAGACCTGCTCAATGCTATTATATTTTCTTTTGTTAGTGTAGACCTGATCTCTCCCTTTAATAAAATATCGGTGGCAGGCTATGCCTCAACGAAAGACCGTGGCTATGCTATGGAGCAGGAACTCATAACCAATACGGAAGGAATGCTGGATAAGAAACTGGGAGACTACCGTGTGAAGGAAGCCAGCGGCATTATGCCGGCCATGATATACGGCGCCACTATTATAAACGATGGCAGGAAACTGCTGATGTCTGCCCTGCCCATTACCTATTTAACGCAACCGGAATACACGGTAAACGATAGCGTAAACAAATGTGTAGATGCTATAGACTTCGCTACTTTCTTTAAAGACCAGAATCCATACAACCTGCGTGTAACCAGCGCGCTGCGGATGAATGCCACTTTTCCTTTTATATTACCTGTGGTGAAGTTGCCTTCTGTACCGGAAATGAACCTCATGGATGCCGGCCTTCGTGATAATTTCGGAATAGAGACTTCTATGCGCTACCTGTCTGTATTACACAACTGGATAGCCGATAACACCCGTGATGTGATATTACTGCAGATACGGGATACCAGGGAGGCAGAATTATTTCCGCCATCAGATATGAACTCTATGATGAAGATGACCTTTGAGCCGTTATTCGCGATACAGAACAAATGGGAATCTTTTCAATCGTATAACCATAGTTACCTGAAAGACTTTGCTGATAAATATTACCATGGCAAGCTGCATGTCATCAATATGGAGTACATCCCTCAGAAACACGACCGGAGCGCGGCACTGAACTTCCACATTACACAACGCGAGAAAAAAGACCTGGCGGCATCTATATTTAATGTGCAAAATATGGCAGCGGCAGATTCTATCATGAGGCTGCTGCAAGGCAAGTAATATATTATCTTCGCAGGCGATGAAGGTTACGGGTTTCACGTTTATACGCAATGCCATTAAGTACGGTTATCCTATAGAGCAGGCAATACGTTCCATACTGCCGCTATGCGATGATTTCGTAGTGGCAGTGGGCAATTCAGAAGACGGTACCCGTGAGCTGATAAGTAACATCAGTAACAAGATCAGGATCATTGATACAGTATGGGACGATTCGTTACGTACAGGCGGGCAGGTACTTGCAGAGGAAACCAATAAGGCTTTTAGAGCAATTGGCGCAGATACCGACTGGTGCTTTTATATACAGGGCGATGAAGTAGTACATGAGCAGTATCATGATACGATATACAAAGGCATGCAACACTGGAAGGATGATAAACGTGTAGACGGGCTTTTGTTTAAATACCTGCATTTCTATGGATCTTATGATTACGTAGGAACGTCCAGCAGGTGGTATCCAAATGAAATACGCATTATCCGTAACGATCAAAACATTTATTCTTATCGAGATGCACAAGGTTTCAGGAAAGGTGATAATGAAAAGTTGCACGTAAAACCTTTGGATGCCTATGTGTATCACTATGGCTGGGTAAAAGAACCTGCAGCCATGCAACGCAAGCAGGAAGTTTTTCACAAACTATGGCATGATGACGATTGGGTAGATAAACATGTGGGCAGAGGCGATGCTTATAACTACCTCAAAGACATTGATGCGCTGGAATTATTTAAAGGCACGCACCCGAAAGTGATGAACGAACTAATTGAAAACAAGAACTGGGCATTTAATTACGATGTTTCCTTTAATCAAACACCTACAAAAGAACGGCTCAAAAAAATAGCTAAAGACGTGCTGGGGCTCGACTTTAGCTATAAGAATTATAAACTGATCTGATTATTTCATTACTGCTGATACAGAATGGTTTAGAAACTGTTCCGCCTTTACAAGGTCATCATGCAATAACCTGTCGCCAGGCATGAAACTTACTTCTTTCCTGAAGGCTGCGAACAATTGTTCTAATGCCGGAGATGTTTTTCCAGGGCGTCTCAGTTCTATCGCCTGTGCCGCTGTCATCAGCTCGATCGCTAATACACGCTGCACATTCAGTATCACTCTTCTTAGTTTGGTAGCCGCGTTAGCGCCCATACTTACATGATCTTCCTGTCCATTGCTGCTTACGATGCTATCTACAGAAGCAGGTGTACATAATTGTTTATTCTGGCTAACTATAGCAGCCGCCGTATATTGGGCTATCATAAAGCCGCTATTCAAACCGGCATTCGGCGCAAGGAAAGGCGGTAAACCTCTCTGACCGCTTACCAGCAGGTAAGTTCTTCTTTCGGATATATTAGCCAGCTCTGCCATCGCAATAGCAAGGAAGTCGAGATTCAAAGCCAGAGGCTGACCGTGGAAATTACCCCCGCTCATGATAGCATCCTCATCGTGAAATACGATAGGGTTATCGGTAACGGAATTGATCTCTGTTTCCACAACAGATGTGATCATATCCGTTGCATCTTTGGTAGCACCGTGTACCTGCGGCATACAGCGGAATGAGTATGGATCCTGCACCTGCTCTTTTGGAATAGCCTGCAGCTCACTAGACTGTAGTAATTCTAATATACGCTGCGCGGTAGTTATTTGTCCTTTGTGCGGACGCACCCGATGGATAGGATGTTTGAAAGGCTCATCTTTGGCAAGGAATCCCTCGGCAGACAAAGCACCTATCACATCGGCCCATTCGTTTAATTGGTTTGCCTTTATCAAAGCCCATACTGCATGGCTGCTCATGAACTGTGTGCCATTGAGTAAGGCAAGCCCTTCCTTCGCAGCCAATGGCATAGGCTCCATACCTTCTTCCTTCAATACATCAGCCGCTTCCCTTACCTGTCCTTTATAGCGCACTTTACCCATACCAAATATGGGCAGACTCAGGTGCGCCAAAGGTGCAAGGTCGCCTGATGCACCGAGAGAGCCTAATTCATATACAACAGGAGTAATACCTTTGTTATAAAAATCTACTAATCGCTGCACTATAGATGTACGCACGCCGCTATAACCCCTGCTAAGTCCGTGCACCTTTAGCAACAGCATTAACCTTACGATCTCTTCCGGCACTTCGTCGCCCATTCCGCAGGCATGAGAGCATACCAGGTTCTCCTGCAGCTTTGCTAATTCATTATCGTCTATCCTTACATTGCACAAAGAGCCAAACCCGGTGTTGATACCATAGTAAGTCTTCCCTTCTTTAAGAATGTCTTCCAGGTAGTTCCTGTTTGTCTGAACACGATTTACTGCGTCGGCAGACATGACCAGTTTGTCGCTGCCCCATTGCGCTAAGAAATCGATGGATATATGATCAGGTAATTGCATGCCCATTTTAATTAGGCTGCAAATGTAATTATTCGGCTGTATACGGAAAATTAGTGCTTCAGGTCGCGTTCTATAATAGCCTGCAGGTCTTTTTCAATGCTTTTCTTTACCGTTTCCACTATCCTGCCCACTTCATGATTCTTTTTATAGACGATAATCGTCGGAACATTTGTTAGGTTATAAAGTTTTTGAACATCGCCCGGAGCTGTCTTATCTCTATCCACCCCATACATCAGGCACTGGCTCAATGGATAATGTACTTCCGTAAGCACTTTGTATAACTTCGGGATCATCTCTTTGGAATCGCTGCACCAGGTGCCAAGAAATATTGTAAGCTGGTAGCCGGGTAAGTTCTTCTGCAGGAATTTTATGGAAGTAGTATCGGGCTTATATTCCTTTACCCCGTCTTCCATCCAATGGAAACTGAGTTGTTCTTTGAGATTATCAAAAGTAATGGAACCGCGGTACACTACATCACCATTCTCTTTGTCTTTAGAAACCTCAAAGCCGTATTGTGCAAACGCAGATGTGCAGGCAAGCATTGCCAAAACCAATAATAAAGATCTCATCTCAGGACAACTTATTTCTAATCTGTAATAGCTTGCTACGCAGCTGGGTGAGCGATTTTTTCAGGTCAACAGCATTAATGGCAGCCTTTTTATTGTCTTTCATCTTGGCCCTGGCCCCGGCAATGGTGAACCCTCTTTCTTTCACCAGGTGATAAATGGTATTGATCTCGCGCACCTGTTCGGGTGTATATAGACGATCGCCCTTGCGGGTAGTGCGTACCTTCAGGTCAAATTCTTTGGTCCAGAAACGGATATTGGAAGTTCTTACATTAAACAAAGCAGCTACTTCGCCGATGGTATAATATTGCTTATCGCCATTAAAACCGGCAAGGGCATCAGTACCTTTTAATTCCTTTTCCCTTCTCACGGTCCTGGCAGCACGCGGTTTCCTTTCCTTTTCCACTGTTGATTCACCGCCCGCAGTGTTTGTCTCCAGCGCGCCACCTTCTGCCATTTCCTGTTCGGGAATTGCAGATTCTGCTTCGGCCTTGCGCGCAGCTTTTTTGCCCGTGGCCTTTCGTGGCTCCGGTTTTACCTTTTCCGGTACTATCTCTTCACCAAACAGTGTGAGGACCTTTACACTCATCTAAATACAAAATAAGGAAAAATAATAGTCATTGAGATATATGAATTGGATTACATACTTATGCTGCCATAGGCATTTTGATAGGCCCGGGTATGTATTTTATCTTAATTTTGCGAAAGAAACATTTTAAGGTACGACAGATGCAATTAGCAGATCTTTACGAACGCGCCCTGCGATTTGAGTTTTTGAGTGCAGAAGAAGGCGTATTCCTGTTTGAAAATGCCCCTCTTACAGAACTGATGTATGTAGCGAATGAGCTGCGCAAAATACAAGTACCTCACGGCAAGGTTACCTGGATCATAGACAGGAATATGAACACCACGAATGTGTGTGTAGCTAATTGTAAGTTCTGCAACTTCTACCGTATTCCCGGGCATCCCGAAGCATACATTACTGATATTGAGACCTACAGACGCAAAATAGAAGAGACCTTCCGATATGGCGGCGAACAGTTACTGCTGCAGGGTGGGCATCATCCTGAGCTAGGTCTGGATTACTACACCTCGCTTTTCAGGCAACTGAAAGAAATGTTCCCTAACCTGAAGTTGCACACTTTAGGCCCACCTGAAGTAGCACATATCTGTAAAGTATCAGGCGTAAGCCACCGTGAGGCACTGCTGGCACTGAAAGAAGCGGGTATGGATACCATGCCCGGCCCCGGTGCAGAAATCCTAAACGACCGTGTGCGCAGGCTAATATCTAAAGGCAAATGCGGTGCGCAGGAATGGCTGGATATTATGCACGAAGCACATAAGATTGGCCTTACCACCAGCGCTACGATGATGTTTGGTCATGTGGAAACGATATATGAGCGTTTTGAACACCTGGTAAAGATCCGTGAAGTGCAGGCCAAAAAGCCTGAAGATGCAAAAGGATTTATTGCCTTCATACCATGGACGTTCCAGGATGTAGATACACTGCTGCGCAGGATACGTGGCACAAAAAACCTGACAACCGCTGAAGAATACATCCGCATGATAGCCATGAGCCGTATTATGCTGCCAAACGTTAAGAACATACAGGCATCGTGGCTTACTGTTGGCAAGCAGGTAGCCCAAATATGCCTGCATGCAGGCGCCAACGACTTCGGATCTATTATGATAGAAGAGAATGTGGTTAGCGCTGCGGGTGCGCCGCACAGGTTTACCTACAAGGGCATTCAGCAGGCTATCAACGAAGCTGGTTTTCCTGCACAGTTGCGCAACCAGCAATATGAATTCAGGAAACTACCTGAGAATATAGAAGAACAAGTAATCAGCTATTAACAGTAGCTGGTTGCTTGTTTAACAGCTTTGATATATTCAATACAATCACTGCAAACACGATCGGGTATACGGGTAGCAGGTACCTGTAAATAAACCACGATGACCATAGCATCGCACCGTAGTATAATATAGGAAAGGCCAGCAGCACGCACATTGCGATCCTTCCTTCTTTTGCCCACTTGTTTATGTTCGTCAAAAACAAGATCCCACTTAGTGCAAATAATATAAACTCTACCGGATAAGCAGCTGTTATTACTTTGTTGATACGCCGCTTGTAAGGTTCTTTTCTAAATTTTATATCATTCTCCCGCAAATGATACCTTGCGAGTGTTATGGTATCCATAAACGGGGTGATGCGATAATCGGACATTTCGCCCAAAAGCGGCTTCGCCATTGTAGCCAGATTGGGCAGAACGAATGTCTTGATGTATGTGCCGGGGAAGTGCCAGAGAATATAGCTTCCATATCTGCCAAATTCCGGAGCCACGTAAAACCAGGATGCATTATAACTGAGATGCAGGCTATCCGCCATATGAATCCTTATATGGTTAAGCGGACTGGCATCATCCCATAAATAGGCGGAACCGATCTCATTGGCTTTAAATGATGATGTGTCCATATAATGCCTGAACATGAGATGTTGTGCTTTTATATCCGGGTTGTTTATAAAGTTTTCATCAACAGAATACAAGGAATACAATGCATTATTTGCCGCTGTCCAGTCTGAGAATGCAGAATAGGTAGATACACCATATTCCTTTTTGTTTACGGATACATGCCATTGCCAGAGAATACCGAATAACGTGGCTATTACAATGCAAGAAATGAGTGAATGTATTCCCCGCTTCGCCACCAATAGCACGGCACAGGTAAAGAAAGGATGGAATAAAGCAATCAGACGTACTTCTATAGCCAGAAATACTAGCAGAAGATGTAGTGCTAACAACAGTATTGACGGCTTTGACAGGTACCATAAAAGACTTGCCAAAGCCGCGGTGGAGATCGCAGAAAAAAGAATATCGCTTAATATATTATTTGCGTAATACAACGCTACAGGCTCCGCAATCAGCAGCAGGCCCAGCACAATATAGATGGCTGATGATACGTTAAAGACGTTTTTTATTACTCTGAGTAGAAAGAGCAGCGATAAAAAATGGAGCAGGAACTGAATATATACGACACCTTGGATATCGGGCAAAAACAAGTGAACAATCCTAAGAAATATGGCATAGCCGGCTGGCCGAATTCCATAGTCGCCTGTAACGCTTGCTTTAACATAATAAAAACTATCCCATGTAAGTTGAGGAACCGGGTAGCAATACATGACAATTGCCGCACACGCCACATAAATCAACAATAAAATGATATCTGCTTTCCATATTTTATGGACCATCTAAAACAAGTCTTTAAAAGGCACACAATTCATCATCAGTATTATCAAAATGATAAGCTTTAAGACAGATCTGCGCCATCGGGAAAGAATTAAAACTAATTGTATTTTCGCACCTGCTTTACAAAAATAATTGATGAGCTATACTCTTTCGATAGTTATCCCGGCTTATAACGAAGGCCCTACGATACATCATATACTTAACAAGGTGAAAAATGTACGCTTGATCGGTGACGGAGCTAAGGAAGTTATTATTGTAAACGACTGCTCTAAAGACAATACAGAAGAAGCAATAATGGCATATAAAAATGCCAATCCTGAACTTTCTATTACCTACCATAAACATGAAGTAAACCAGGGTAAGGGTGCGGCTCTTCACACGGGAATACGTATTGCTACTGGTGATTATGTTGTCATACAGGATGCTGATCTGGAATACGATCCGGAAGAGTACAACCTGCTGATGAAACCCTTCCTTGATGGATTTGCGGATGTGGTATATGGCTCACGTTTTATGGGCGGCAATGCGCACAGGCTTTTATTCTTCTGGCACTCAATAGGCAACAGGTGGCTTACCACATTATCCAACATGTTTACCAACCTGAACATGACTGATATGGAGACATGCTACAAGGTGTTTAAAAGAGAGATCATTCAGAGCCTGAAACTGGAAGAGAAGCGTTTTGGTTTTGAGCCTGAAGTAACAGCCAAACTTTCGCGCATACCTAAAATACGCATCTACGAGGTGGGCATATCTTACTACGGCCGTACTTACGAAGAAGGTAAAAAAATAGGCTGGAAGGACGGCTTCAGGGCTATTTATTGTATCCTGAAGTATAACTTATTTAAAAAATAAACATTATGCCTGTTATATTACCCGTAAATGGAGTATCTCCTCAAATACCGGAAGATTGTTTTGTAGCGCCCAATGCTACCATCGTTGGCAGTGTTACTATGGGCAGTGAATGCAGCATCTGGTTCAACGCAGTGGTGCGCGGCGATGTGAACAATATAAAAATGGGCAATAAGGTAAATGTACAGGATGGCGCCTGTATACATTGCACCTATCAAAAAACGGAAACCATCATCGGAAATAATGTGTCTATAGGACATAATGCCATTGTACATGGCTGTGTTGTAGAGGATAATGTGCTGATAGGCATGGGCGCCATTGTTATGGATAGGGCACAGATAGGCCAAAATAGTATTATCGCTGCCGGAGCGGTAGTATTAGAGGATACAGTGGTGCCTCCCGGCAGTATTTTTGCCGGTATCCCAGCCAAAAAAGTAAAGGATATCAGCCAGGACTTATTAAAAGGAGAAGTGGAACGTATAGCAAATAACTATACTATGTATAGCTCCTGGTTCAAATAATCAACTATTTAAGGATAAAATTTTTCTATTTTTCTGCAATAATCATGGGTGCATCTATTGCATAGCTGGATTGTAGCATATACATTTGTTCACAAAATACACGATCTATATGAAAAAACTTTTTCTTGCTCTGTTGGCCGTTGCCTCTGTAGGTACTGCTAACGCACAAAAAAATAGTGTGCTCGTTTACGGAAATGCAGGTTATTCTTTCGCTAACAACGATATGTCAACAGCAGGTAAGACGAGGACAAATACCTGGAATGTAAACCCGGGCGTAGGTTTCCAGTTCAACAATCACCTGACAGTAGGTATCCAGGGCGGATACATGGAAAACAAGAGCGTATCTGATGTTACCGGTGCACCATCAACCCAATCTACAAACAGGGACAGGGAATGGCAACTGGGCGCTTTCTTCCGTTACACTAAGCAACTTGGAAGCATTTTTGCAATGTACACTCAATTGGACTTGGGCTATGTAGATGGCAAAACTGAAAATGACCTGGTTCAATACGTTACTCCGGGCAATATCTACACTCATGGTTTTGACACTTACAATGGTTTCCAGGCCAGCATCGTTCCAGCTATTGCAGTAATGGTACATAAAGGACTGGCTATGAACTTCTCTATGGGTGGTTTAGGCTTCCGTACTGTTAGCTATGACAAAGCACCTACTACTGTAACTAACTTCGGTGTTACTTTCGGTCAAACTTTCAACATTGGCCTGTCTAAAAACTTTGGCTGCCACATGCACAAATCTCGCATACACCACGAGCCGGGTATGGAACACCGTAAAATGAAAAAACACGAAGACGACGAAGACGATGAATAGTCTTTGACCATATTTAGAAACAAAAGCGGCTATAATAGCCGCTTTTTTTATTGCTCTACCGATAATATATATGCCTATTCGCTACCTGTATAGGGTCTATTTCCGTAACTTTACGGCCCCATATACTGCCTTCGAGGCGTTTTCATAAAGGATAAATAAATATGTCTTACAAGCCAAAGAATAAGATCCGTATTGTTACGGCAGCTTCATTGTTTGACGGCCACGATGCGGCCATCAATATTATGCGCAGGGTAATGCAGAGCAGCGGTGTGGAGGTGATACACCTGGGCCACGACCGCAGTGTGCAAGAGGTAGTTGACTGTGCGATACAGGAAGATGCCAATGCAATAGCCATTACATCTTACCAGGGCGGACACGTGGAATACTTCAAGTACATGTACGACCTGCTAAAAGAACGTGGTTGCGGACATATTAAAATATTCGGTGGCGGCGGCGGTGTAATACTGCCTAATGAAATAGAGGAATTACACCATTATGGCATAACACGTATTTATTCTCCCGATGATGGTCGCGCCATGGGCCTGCAGGGCATGATAGATGACCTGATACAAAAAAGCGACTACCCTACCGGTAATCACCTGAACGGTGAAGTGGGCCATTTGATTGAAAAAGATGCCAAATCCATTGCACGCCTGATATCAGCAGCGGAAAACTTCCATGATATGCCTGAAACACAGGCCATGCTGAAGAAAATTACAGAGCAGGCTGCTGTTTCTAAAACTCCGGTACTAGGTATTACCGGCACAGGTGGTGCAGGTAAAAGCTCGCTGGTAGATGAGATCGTGCGACGCTTTGTACTGGATTTCAAAGACAAGAATATCGGTATCATATCCGTTGACCCTTCTAAGAAAAAGACTGGTGGAGCATTATTGGGCGACCGTATCCGTATGAATGCGATACGCAATTCAAGAGTGTTTATGCGCTCTATGGCTACCCGCCAAAGCAACCTTGCTGTATCTAAATACATATTGGATGCCGTGAATATTCTGAAAGCGGCAAAATACGACCTCATTATTCTTGAAACTTCCGGTATCGGCCAAAGCGATACACAGATAACTGATTACTGCGACCTGAGCATGTATGTGATGACACCGGAATACGGTGCGGCAACCCAGCTGGAAAAAATAGACATGCTGGATTTCGCGGACATCGTTGTGATCAACAAATTTGACAAACGCGGTGCCATGGATGCGCTGCGCGATGTAAAAAAGCAATACCAGCGCAATCATAAGCTGTTTGATAAACAGCCTGATGATATGCCCGTTTACGGCACTATCGCATCTCAGTTCAACGACCCGGGAACCAATACCATGTACAAATCCCTGATGGATATTGTAGTGGCAAAGACCGGCAGCGATCTTAAATCGAGCTATAAGATCAGCGATGAGATGAGCGAGAAGATATACATCATACCACCGGCCCGCACTCGCTATCTCAGCGAAATATCAGAGAATAACCGCAAGTATGATAAATGGGCGAAAGATCAGTCTGCTGTAGCCCAGAAACTTTTTGGTATTAAAAAGACCATCGATACCATCAAATTCTCTGATATCGAAGATGGCGACAGACTAATCAAGACCCTGCAGGAGGTATATGCCAAAACAGAAATGAACCTGGACCCTAAAAACAAATACCTGCTGGAAAACTGGGAAGCAAAGAAACACCTGTTTACCGACGAGTATTATGTGTACAAGGTACGTAATAAAGACATCAAGATAAAGACGCACACGGAATCATTATCTCATACCCAGATATCAAAAGTGGCTGTGCCTAAATTTGAGGCATGGGGCGAGATACTGCTTTGGGCATTGACGGAAAACTTCCCGGGCGAATTTCCTTATGCTGCCGGTATTTATCCATTCAAACGCGAAGGTGAAGACCCTGCACGTATGTTTGCCGGTGAAGGCGGACCTGAGCGTACTAACAAGCGCTTCCACTATGTATCACATGGCATGCCTGCAAAGCGCCTGAGTACTGCCTTTGATAGTGTAACCTTATATGGCCAGGATCCTGACCACCGCCCGGATATTTATGGTAAGGTGGGCAACTCCGGTGTAAGCGTATGCTGCCTGGATGATGCGAAGAAATTGTACAGCGGTTTTAACCTGGCTGACCCTAAGACCTCTGTGTCTATGACCATCAACGGGCCAGCACCTACTATTACGGCGTTCTTTATGAACGCTGCTATAGACCAACAGTGCGAATTATACATCAAAGAACACGGTCTTGAAGAAGAAGTAAACAAAAAGATTGATGCTATCTTCAAAGAAAAAGGAGCAGCTAGGCCTACCTATGATCCATCTGTGTATGGTGGTGAAGCAGGTACTTTGCCCGAGGGCAACAACGGCCTTGGTTTAATGCTGCTAGGCGTAACGGGCGACCAGGTATTACCTGCAGAGGTGTATGCCAAGATCAAAGAAGATACACTGAAAGCTGTGCGTGGCACCGTACAGGCAGATATACTGAAAGAAGACCAGGCGCAGAATACATGTATCTTCTCTACAGAGTTCTCTCTCAGGGTAATGGGAGATGTGCAACAATACTTTATTGACAAAGGTGTGCGTAATTTCTATTCTGTATCCATCAGTGGCTATCATATTGCAGAAGCAGGCGCTAATCCTATTTCTCAATTAGCGTTTACGCTCAGCAACGGGTTTACTTTCGTAGAATATTACCTGAGCCGTGGTATGCATATCGATGATTTTGCACCTAACCTGTCGTTCTTCTTTAGCAATGGTGTAGATCCTGAATACAGCGTTATAGGCCGTGTAGCACGCCGCATTTGGGCAAAGGCTATGAAGTATAAATACGGCGGTAACGAGCGTTCACAAATGCTGAAGTACCATATTCAGACTTCCGGCCGTTCGTTGCATGCGCAGGAGATCGACTTCAACGATATACGCACTACCCTGCAGGCGTTGTATGCTATTTACGATAACTGTAACTCGCTGCATACCAACGCTTACGACGAGGCAATCACTACGCCGACAGAAGAAAGCGTGCGCCGTGCCATGGCTATACAGCTGATCATCAATAAAGAGCTGGGACTTGCCAAGAATGAAAATCCGCTGCAAGGTTCCTTTATTATAGAAGAACTTACTGACCTCGTGGAAGAAGCTGTACTGACAGAATTTGATCGCATCAGCGAACGTGGTGGCGTATTAGGTGCTATGGAAACGATGTACCAACGCAGCAAGATACAGGAAGAGAGCCTGTATTATGAAACGCTGAAACACACAGGACAGTATCCTATCATAGGTGTAAATACCTTCCTGAGCAGTAAGGGTTCACCAACAGTGATACCACAGGAAGTGATCCGCTCTACTACGGAAGAAAAAGAATTCCAGATAAACAACGTACAAAACCTGTGGAAGCGCAGTGGTGACAGAGGCCAGGATGCACTGCATAAATTGCAGCAGGTGGCGATCCATAACCAGAATATTTTCGCGGAACTGATGGAGACAGTGAAATATTGTTCACTAGGCCAAATCACCAAAGCCTTGTTTGAGGTGGGTGGACAGTATCGCAGGAATATGTAACCATTATCAAAAAAGATAGAAAAACTCCCTGCAAATGCAGGGAGTTTTTGTTTTACCGCTTTATTTTCTTCATTCACCGACAAAGGTTACAGTTTAGCCGAAATAGTTTTCGGGCAGAACAATAGCCATATTAGTTTTGCAGCGTTAATTGATTCACCACGTATTTATGAAACGATATTTACTATTATCCATCTTCTTATTAACCGGCATTGTAGCGTCTGCCCAAAGCACTATCAGCGGCAAGGTCACTGATGATAAAGGCAAGCCGGTATCGGGGGCAAGTGTATATCTTGATAATACCCTTGACGGAGGAAGCAGCGATAGTGCAGGCAATTTTAAATTCACCACTACAGAAACAGGTAACCAGGTATTGGTAGCAACAGATGTAGCTCACGAAAACGCCGGTATGCCTGTTACCATAAATGGAGACTTGACCGGGTTGGCGGTAAAAATGAAAAGCACATCGCGCAACCTTGATGAGGTAACCATCACAGCAGGGTCATTTGAGGCGTCGGATAAAAACAAAACGGTATTGCAGCCATTAGATATTGTTACAACAGCAGGTGCGCAGGCAGATATAGTAAAAGCGATACAAACCTTACCCGGGACGCAGCAACAAGGAACACAAACCGGCCTTTTTGTGCGCGGTGGCGACGCAAGTGAAGCTGCCGTTGTAGTTGATGGCATGATCGCACAAAACGCTTTCCTGAGTGCTGCGCCTGGCGTTGCTGCGCGCAGCAGGTTTGGCGCGTTCCAGTTCAAAGGCATAGCATTTAGCAGCGGCGGTTATAGTGCACGCTATGGGCAGGCACTTTCTTCAGTTCTTGAATTAAACAGTAATGACCTGGCTGATAAAAGCACAGTGAACCTGGGCGTAAATATGGCGGGTGTATATGCATCAGGGACCAAACTGTTTAAAAACACCAGTGTAGATGCTACCGCATACTACAATAATCTTACACCATTTTATGGACTGGCAAAAACCAATGTAAGCTTTTACGACGTACCGAAAGGTGGCGGTGGCTCTGCTAAATATACGTGGAAGCCCAACAAGAATGGAATATTCAAAGCATTGGTGAACTATTCGCAATTTACTAGTGGTACTGAAGTACCCAACCCCAACGATGCGTCCAACAACCTGCGATTCGGTCTGACCAATCAAAACGTGTACAGCAGCTTGTCTTATAAACAAACCTTTAAAGACAAATGGAACCTATTTGTCGCAGGATCATACAGCTACAATGAAGACAAGATCAACTGGAATAGTCATGGCATTGACACTCCTATAAACAATAATGACAACAGGGCACAGTTTCGTGCAGAAGTAAAAAACTATACTACCACACGCCTGAGCATTTTACTGGGTACAGAAATACAGAACTATACTTATAACAGTACTTACAACAATATCTATAAGCGCAATTTTACGGAAACGAGCATTGCAGCTTATGCAGAGGCGGACTGGTCTGCCATCCATTGGTTAGCTATTAAGCCGGGTGTACGTTATGAACACAGCGTATTACTGAACCAGGACGTAGTTGCGCCACGATTAGCAATGGGTATTAAAGCAGGGTTATACGGACAATTCTCTGTAGCGGGAGGCATGTTCTACCAAAATGCAGATCCTATGTACTTATTATCAGGTTACAAACCACAAATGCAGGAAGCTACACACTATATTGCCAATTACCAGTACATGCACCGCGACCGTACATTGCGCATAGAAGGATATTACAAGAGTTATAGCCAGTTGCTATACGAACGCATCAAGGCTGCATACCAACCGGCGCAACCCTATTATGATGCCAGCCAATACCGTGTCTTAAGCCCCATGATCACTGACGTCGACAATTCGGGGTATGGATATGCAGCCGGTGCAGAACTATTCTGGCGCGATAAGAAGTCGATTAAAAATGCGGACTACTGGATATCCTATAGCTATATCGATACCCGCAGGTTATATAAAAACTATCTTGCTGAAGTGCAACCGGATTTCATTGCCAATCACAACCTGAATATTGTAGCTAAATACTTTATCGAAAAGCTGCAAACACAAGTAAACGTTACCTACAGTTATGCAACGGGCCGCCCTTATTACAACCCTGCTAACCCAACATTCCTTGGCGACAGGACACCGGATTATAACAACTTGTCAGTAACAGTTAATTACCTGCGTTCTATTGGTAAATGGTTTACAGTTATCTATGCAGGTGTAGATAATATCACCAATGCGAAAAATGTTTTCGGCTACAGGTATGATGCATCGGGCAACCGTTATGAAATGAGGCCGGCATTATATCGTTCCGTATTCGTAGGTATCAACTTCTCGCTCACCGCTTTTGATAAAGATGAACTATAACATAAACAATATTTAAAATCTTAAAACAATAACCACAAAATGACACGTTACATTATCGTTACCGCCATCGCAGCATTTGCTTATTTACACTGCCAGGCACAGGATTTCAAAGATGTATTGCAAAAAACATTCACCGCGTACGACACGACGCAGAATGTGCAAAAGAAAATTGATGCCAGCAATAAACTGACCATGATCGCTAAAAAATACAATGAGGAATGGGCACCACATTTTTACAATGCTTACAGTAAAGCTGTATTGTCTTACATGGAGCAGGACGAGAAAAAACGTGACGCTTATGTAGACGATGCAGAAAAAGAACTGGATGAAGCAGTAGGCATTCTTGGGAAGGACAATGATGAGACCTATGTAATGAAAGCACTGGTTGCTAATGCGCGCCTTGCAGTAGATGGCCGTAACCGCTGGCAGAAATATGGAAAAATATTCAATGAGAACCTGGAGAAAGCAAAAGAAATAAATCCTGACAATCCACGTATTTATTACCTGCTGGGCATTAGCAAATTCTACATGCCAAAAATGTTTGGTGGTGGTAAAAAAGCAGCGCTGCCATATTTTGAAAAAGCAGATGGACTGTTTGCTAAAGAGAATGACGCAGACATCACCAAACCTTACTGGGGCAAAATACAAAACACATGGATGCTGGCACAAGCAAAGGGTGAAGACAAAGAATAGTTTAGACAGGATATAGATTTTAGACAAGCACTAGTACAAGCGCCCGGCTACTTCCGTAGCCGGGATTTTTATTTGTATTAATTGGCTGCGATTAGATTATGCTGTATTTTCAAAACAGCATTCTTAATCATGAAGTTCGACACGAGGAAAATACTGTTTATACTATGTGGCGTATGCGCATTTGTGCTGGGCATGAAGCAATTGCGGGAACCCGATATATGGTGGCAATTAGCCGCGGGCAGGTGGATGCTGGAACATGGAGCCATTACTCATACAGATATGTTCTCGTACACCATGACCGGGCATCCATGGATAAACGTAAAATGGCTGTATGAAGTGCTTATAGCCGGAATGGAAAAAATATTCGGGCCCGAATGTGTACTGCTGCTGCAATCGCTGGTAAATGTAACCATCGTTTATCTGCTTATCCGCACCATAAAATATTATACACAGCGAACAAAAGAACAAATATCCTCGTTTGCTATTGCCCTTTCTGTTTTGCTCTTCCTTGTTGTTTCGGAATACCGTATGGCGGGCCGGCCGGAGATGATCAGCCATTTATTGTGTACGCTGTATTTGTTCCTGCTCTGGAGAGATCCGGAAATGAACTTGAAAAAGATAGGCTGGCTGATTCCTTTACAATGTCTCTGGGCCAATATGCATGAAGGTTATCCAGTAGGTATTGTAATAGCAGGCACGGCCGTAGCAGGTAGCCTGGGCTCTTACCTCATCACGAAAGAAAAGACAACGCTACAACAGGCTATCAGAATGTTGGTGGTGTTTGCAGCTTGTGTACTCATCATATTAGCAAACCCTAATGGCATACAACTCTGGAAACAACCATTTGAGATATATCGCCAGGTATGGGCCAATAAATATACTACAGAGCTCTTCTCTTATAAAGATGCCGAGTACTGGACCATACAAGCTAAGATACATGCCGGAATGGTAGTACTTGTGTTCCTATATTGGATAGTACGTGTGTTAGCGGCGGTGAGAGCCAAGCAGCAAAAAGCATTCTTTACCCCGCTTATTACGACCTATCTTATACTACTGCCGTTATTCACTTACCTATCGCTTACTGCCAACCGTAACATTCCTTTCGCGCAGATAGTGATGCTGCTATCTGTTGCTGCCGCGTTAGTTTGGTTACTACAAGTATCAGGGTTATCAAAAGCCGGCATTTATCAAAAACTGAGCCCCAATGCGGCATATATTGGCATTGGCTTGGTTGTCATATTCTATGTAAGTATTGTAAGCGATAAATTCTATAAGCTTACCGATTCGCCCAACAGGTATGGTATACATGTTAGTATGCTACATAATCCCACAGGTGCCGCCAACTTCATTAAAGAGCACGATATTAAAGGAACCAGCTTTTCAGACTACTTTGTCTCTTCCTATATGCTATGGGATCGTTATCCTGATTTTAAGTCTTACATAGATCTGCGCGACCTGGATGTGTTCCCTGTCTCTTTCTTCGATGATTATTTCAGCATGTACAATAGGGTAGAAAAATTTGATTCCCTGGATCATATCTACAACTTCAACTACGTACTGTTGAGTACTTCACAGCTTGCTAATCTTCAGTACAAGCTTTACTGGAAAGAAGGATATAACATGATCTATGTAGATCCTGTATCTGTACTCTTTCTAAAATCAAATGTTGCTAATAAACCTCTAAATGATAACATAAGCATCCAAAAAATATTCAGCTGGCCGCCGGCAATTGATGATCCTGCATGGGCAGGCTTACTCACCAAAGCGTTGAACCCATTTGTAAGTTATGCCCAGGAAGATGGCTCTTTGCAAGCCATTTATGCTGCACGTTTTTATAATCAGGTAAAAAATTATCCGGAAGCTGTGCATCAGTTACAACCACAAATGAGTCTGCTGGAAGATAATGCAGAGGCCAACAGAACAATGGGTAATACTCTTTTGCAATTCTCCAATGCATTACCACCCGGTGCAGAGAAAAACCGTAAAATGGATAGCGCAAATATATACCTACAGCGAGCTGAGGAACTTGGTGGTGTAGAATAGAAAAATGGCTGAGCAGATGCTCAGCCATTTTTTATTTAGATTGTTTAACAACTATTTTCGAGACTCTTCCCGGGATCCGTAAATAATAAACTCCATCTGCCAGGTCCCTAATATCTATACTGTTATTATTCACATTTCTCTTCCAGCTCTGCCCTATATTATTTGTCAGGATCACTTCTTTTGCTGTTGTCCTAAGATACAAAACGTCATCTGTAGGGTTGGGATAAACATCCGGCAGGTTTTGATTGCTAACGATATTTATATCATTGGGTAGCGTACCGCAGGTTTTTGTCAATGATGTCGGCCTGTACAATATAACACTATCTCTATCCGCTCCCATCTCTCCAAAGATATTCAAACCCCACCTGTACATTTCTCCGTTGGAATTAATAGCAAAACATCCGCTATATTGCGTGAAGACATCTACCCAATTTGTAGCAGTCCCAATCTGCTTCGGAGTTGTATGTGGATTGACGTCTGAAGTGCTATCCCCCATTTGATAATCGGCATTGGAGCCCCAAACCCACAAGCTACCGTCAGTGGCAATACCAAGTACAGCTCTATGTGCACTAACTTTTTTCCATTTCATAGATGGTATCAATGAGGTAGGGCTTGTATAAAAAGTGTTCGTAGCTGCAAGACCGTTTGCATTATAACCCCATGCATAAAGCGTGCCGTCTTGCTTAATAGCACAAGACCCACCCAGGTTTGTTGAACAATAGTCCCAATCGTTGTCAGTTCCTACTTGTGTCATGAGTTTTTCTCCCCCTAGAGTTCCATCACCTATTTCACCAACCGCATTGGATCCCCAACCCCATAAGGTACCATCAGTTTTAATTCCTAAACCTGTTCCATATAATATACTTACCATCTTCCAGGTACTTGTCCCTAACTGAACCGGACTCACCTGATTAGATGGGAATGACACTCCTAACATACCTGAAGCGTTACTTCCCCATCCCCAGAGGGTACCATTCTTTTTTATAGCCAATGCACAATCGCGCCCGGCAACAATAGATGCCCAATCAGAGTCTATCCCAATCTGCATAAAGGTATCAACATGCGTTACACTCGCACCAACACCTAATGAGCCGTACCTATTTAGCCCGGAAGACCATAACGTTCCATTTTTCTTTAATGCATAGGAACGATCCCGGTCGGCAGCGACAGACAACCAATCATTAGTTCCGTATCCAGTCTGTACCGGGGAAAATCTCGTTGTAGTATCGTTGAGCCCAAGTTCGTTATAAATCGGCATTCCCCATCCCCATAAAGTACCGTCTGCTTTCACCGCAATTGTCTGACCCTGATCTACCGATGCAACCGATTGCCAACATTGTGCTTTTGCAACACTGAAACTAAGAAGGCAAGCTAATAGGATAAATAAGCTTTTCATAAGATGTATTTATTGGTATTTCGTAAAGATACTGCATTCAACAAAAAATGTATGCAACTTCATCTACATGCTTGTATTCTTAACTGTAAGTTGCACTTTTGCAAGATGAACTGGCAAAGCTTATACAGCGCACAACGTACAGGAGATCCGAACAATAAAAATGCTAATCCCGATAGTGTGCGCACTTCTTTTTTGCGTGATTATGACCGTATCATTTTCTCCTCGGCTTTTCGCAGGCT
Organism: Bacteroidetes bacterium 43-93; assembly: GCA_001897855.1. Lineage (GTDB taxonomy): Bacteria > Bacteroidota > Bacteroidia > Chitinophagales > Chitinophagaceae > Polluticoccus. The sequence continues at coordinate 304,898 of MKUO01000023.1, read as the reverse complement.
GCAAAACAAGACGCAGGTATTCCCATTACCAGGTGCTGTGTTTGTACATAACAGGCTTACCCATAGCCTGGAGGTTGCATCTGTTGGTCGTTCGCTGGGCAAAGCTGTGGGTGATGAGATAGCAAAGAAGTATAGCACTAAAGATGACTACTTCAATGAGTTTTATAGATACGAATTACCATCTGTAATAGCCGCTGCCTGTTTATCGCATGACATAGGCAACCCACCGTTTGGCCACTCAGGCGAATATGCAATACGTACCTATTTCAAAGAGCTTACGGGCGACACACGAAAGATCATCCAAGATAGTTTATCAAAAAACCAGTTAATGGATTTTGAATTGTTCGAAGGCAACTCTAATGCCTTAAGAACATTGACCAATAGTTTTAATGAGAATGAAGACGGTGGCTATCGCCTTACATATACTACGCTGGCATCTATTGTAAAATATCCTTGTTCATCCTCAGAAGGCTTTCAGAAGACCGGGCTTATATCTACTAAAAAATCAGGCTTCTTTGAGAGTGAGATCGGAGTATATGAAGATATTGCTGCATCCTTAGGCATACCTCAGAAAGAAGGCTATCAGCATGTATATGCGCGCCATCCTTTTGTATACCTGACCGAAGCTGCAGATGATATTTGCTACCGCATTATAGACATGGAAGATGCACACCGTTTGGGTATTGCTTCTATAGACAAGATCAAAGAACTGTTCTACCCATTCTTCTCTGACACTGAAGGTTACAATTCACTGGCATACGTAGAGCGTAAAGTAAATGCACTGGTAGATGATAACCAGAAGGTTCAATTCATACGTGCTAAATGGATAGGATTGATGGTAGAGCGATTAGCCAACCTTTTCATGCAGCAGGAATCATCTTTGCTTGCAGGAAACCTGGAGCGAGACCTTTTAAGCTGCCTGCCTGAAAATGATCTGCAAGCTGTAAAAGCGATCAATGAATATTCGGTAGCAAACATCTACAATTATAAATCTGTTGTAGAGATAGAGATAGCAGGGTATAATGTAATTGGTGGTTTGCTGAAAGAATTTGTAAATGCTGTGATCTATCCTAAACAAACAAAGTCAGAAAAACTGATAAAACTGGTATCAAAGCAATTCGCGATAACCGGAAAGGCTGAAGCCAGATATAGCGATATGCAATCAGTAGTAGATTTTATTGCGGGTATGACAGATCTCTATGCTATAGATCTATATCGAAAAATAACAGGTATTACAGTGCCTGAAATAAGGTAGTCTTATTAATCTTATGTGAAAATGCAAGATCGTATGCTATAAGGCATAGGTTTTCATATACTTTTGGTCCATGGCAAAGACAGTATTAATTACAGGCAGTACCAGCGGTATAGGACTGGGCATTGCAAAAGCATTCGCTGCACAAGGTTGCAACATCATTTTTAACGGTTTGGAAACGGATGGAGCAACAATAGCGCAGCAAGTAGCGGATGAGTTTAAGATCAAACATATTTTCTCTCCGGCAAACATGCTGGATGTAGAAGCAATTAATAACATGGTTGCAGATGGAGCAACAGCTGTTGGCCAAATAGACATTCTTGTAAACAATGCAGGTATACAGTTCGTAGCACCTATCGACGAATTCCCGACAGACAAATGGAATGCCATCATTGGTATTAACCTTACAGCCGCATTTCATACAACTCAGGCAGTATGGAAGGGGATGAAAGAACGCCAATGGGGACGTATCATCAATATTGCATCAGCGCATGGCCTCGTTGCGTCAGAATTCAAATCGGCATACGTAGCAGCAAAACACGGGCTCGTTGGCCTTACGAAAACACTGGCCCTTGAAGGCGCTCCTTACGGCATCACCGCAAATTCTATTTGCCCGGGTTATGTACATACCCCTATTATTGATAAGCAGGTAGCGGACCAGATGAAAGCACACAACATGACCAAAGATGAAGTGATCGAAAAAGTGATGCTGGACAAACAAGCCCTGAAACAATTTATACCTATCGATGCTATTGCACAGGCTGCGGTATATCTGGCATCAGACAACGCAGCGCAGATGACAGGTACTGCCTTATCAATAGACGGTGGCTGGACTGCTGAATAATACCTTAATTTTAAAGATGACGCTACAACAACAAGACCACTATGTGGACACCAATGGTATCCGCATGCATTATATAGAATACCCTTCTGACGGTCCAACCATCCTCTTTTTACACGGACTTACAGCCAATGCACATGCGTTTGACGGGCTGGTGTATCATGGCATTGCGCAGGATTACCGCATCATTAGTGTAGACCTGCGTGGCCGTGGATTGACCGACTACCCGGCCTTTGCTTACTCTATTGAAGATCATGCAGATGATATCCTCGGTTTGCTGGATCATCTTAAGATTGATAAAGCAATTATTGCAGGACATTCGTTCGGTGGTTTACTAAGCTTTTATATAGCAGCTAATTATCCGGAAAGAGTGGATAAACTCATAGTGCTGGATGCCGCCGCCAGAATGAACCCCAATGCAGGAGAAATGTTGCAGCCCACACTCAACAGGCTTGATAAAATCTATCCGTCATGGGATTCATACATTGATGAAATAAAGGCAGCGCCGTTCAGCGATTTTTGGGAAGATAGCATGCTTCGTTATTACCGGGCAGATATCAAAACGCTTGATGATTGCACGGTAACTCCCCGTCCTACACTGGCCAATATTTTACAAGTGGCCTATTCAGTTGCCAATACAGCATGGGGTGTTTATGTAGATAACATAACACACCCGGTGATCTTATTAAACGGTCTGGATGCATACACAATGGGAGAACCTCTGCTGCCTGACGAAATGGCAAAAGAGACGGTAGATGCACTTAAAAATGCGCAGTATTTCCCGATAGATGGTAACCACCACACTATGCTCTACGGCGATGGTGCGAAGCAGATCATCAAAGCTATTAAAGGGTTTATTAAGATAGCGTCCTGATTAATTATTAGGGTTAATTTTGCAGTTATGAATCATCCCGGCAACCTGCGTATTGAAGACTATACGTATGATCTACCTGCTGATAAAATTGCCAGCTATCCGCTACCTGAACGAGATGCTTCCAAGCTGCTGGTATATAAACAAGGTGTCTTAACAGAACGTGTTTATCGCGATATCGCAGCTGAGATACCTGCAGGATCGCTTATGGTTTTTAACCAGACCAAAGTGGTACATGCACGTTTACTATTTAAAAAAGATACGGGCGGTATAATAGAAGTTTTTTGCCTGGAACCACATAGCCAATACCCCGAAGTGCAAACCGCATTGCAGCAAAAACATAAAGTATGGTGGGATTGTATGATAGGTGGAGCTAGCAAATGGAAGCATGGCATGTCGTTATCTATACATCACACAAACCCGGACTTTATATTAACAGCTATTATTGCCGAGCGCAAGCCTTCCTCTTTTACAGTAGAATTTACCTGGGATGCAGATATCAGCTTTGCAGAAGTATTGCAATATATAGGCCGTATGCCGATACCGCCCTACCTGCACCGGGATGCAGATGAATCGGACGAAACAAGATACCAGACCATTTTTGCACGCAACGAGGGCAGTGTAGCGGCACCAACAGCGGCACTGCATTTTACGGAGCGCATTATGCAGCAGCTCAGCGCTAAGCAAATAGATACTGAGCTGGTGACACTGCATGTTGGCGCAGGTACATTTAAGCCTGTAAAGTCGGAAACCATGGAAATGCATGACATGCATGCAGAATGGATAGAAGTAGATATACAGGCAATAGAAAACATCATAGCTCATCTTGATGAAGGCATCATCGCCGTAGGAACTACTGCGCTACGCACACTGGAAAGCCTGTACTGGATAGGCGTTAAGATATGGAATGGTGCAGATGTGAATTTTGATGACATTGCTGTAGCACAATGGGATCCTTACGAAATATATACAACCCTCACCGCAAAGGAATCTTTCGAGGCAATACTTAGCTTTTTAAAAACGAAAGGACTTAGCAGGCTTGTGACCCGCACACAGGTATTGATTGCGCCCGGATATGAATTCAGGGTAATAAACGGCCTGGTTACCAATTTCCATCAGCCACAATCTACTTTACTGCTGCTTGTATCGGCACTAATTGGTGATGATTGGAAACGGGTTTATGAACATGCGCTACAAAATGGGTACAGATTTCTTAGTTATGGAGATGGAAGCCTGCTGTGGCGATCATAACAAAGCAGCATTATACAGGGATTAACAAATTATTACCTATGTTTTGTCTATTATGTATTTAGTAGCTTTGCGGGCAAAAACCTGCAATGGAACAAACTGAATTTATAGCGGCGGCATTTCGTGAGGACATTCAAACAGGAGACCATTCAACCCTGGCTACTATTCCTGCCGATGCGAATGGAAAAGCAATATTAAAAGTAAAAGAACGCGGTATAGTTGCAGGTGTGCAGTTGGCCCAGGATATTTTTCACTACCTGCAGCCTGATGCTCAGTTTACCTTATATAAAAACGACGGGGATACCATTGAACCCGGTGATATAGTTTTTGAAGTAGCTGCCAAAGTACATACTATTCTCCAGGCAGAACGCCTGGCGCTTAACTGCATGCAGCGTATGAGTGGTATTGCCACTCTTACCAATACATACGTAAACAGGATAAAAGGGTACAATTCTAAAATATTAGATACGCGCAAAACAACTCCATTATTCCGCGCTTATGAGAAGCTGGCAGTGAAAATTGGCGGTGGTCATAATTATCGCATGGGCTTGTATGATATGATAATGCTGAAGGACAATCATATTGATTTTTGCGGCGGTATTGAAAAAGCCATTCAAAAGACGAACAAATACCTGGCAGATAAAAATCTGAACCTGGAAATAGTGATAGAAACACGCAGTATAGATGATGTGAAGGAGGTTTTGCGTGTAGGTGGTGTTACCCGCATTATGCTCGATAATTTTAAACCCGAACAGATCACAGAAGCTTTAGCATTAATCAACGGAGAATTTGAGACAGAAGCTTCCGGCGGCATAACGCTTGATAATATAGAAGCATATGCTAAAACGGGTGTTGATTATATGTCCGTTGGTGCCATCATTAACCACGCTGTTAGCCTCGACTTAAGTCTTAAAGCACATATATCGTGAACAGGAAACACCTGGTATTCATTGTAAACCCAAAGTCGGGCGTTGAAAGAGAAAAAGCCATCCAACGCGCTATTGATAACCGCCTTGATAGCGACATTTACAGTTACGAGATACAGCATACAGAATATGCAAAACACGGCACCGAGCTTGCACGCAATGCCGCTGCAAACAATGCTTTTGCAGTTGTAGCCGTTGGTGGTGATGGCTCTGTCAATGATATTGTTAGCGGGCTTCTGGGCACCGAAACATCATTAGCCATTATACCTAAAGGTAGTGGCAATGGAATGGCACGGGCTATGCAAATACCATTGAACGAAGAGCAAGCGATTGATGTTATCAATAAAGGCAATACCATAAAAATGGATATTGGCTATGCCAATGACCGCCCATTCATCAGCAATGCAGGTGTAGCTTTTGATGCACTGATATCAAGAAAATTTGCTAAAAGCACGCGTCGTGGCTTTGCCATGTATAGCTGGTTAGTGACCAAACATATGTGGACCTATAACGAATGGGACTGGGATATAACCATTGATGGCAAGCACATGAAAGAAAAAGCATTTATTGTGTGTGTTGCTAACGGCACGCAGTTTGGTTATAACTTCCAGATAGCGCCTGATGCCAACTGGACGGATGGCCTGTTTGATCTCATCATCATCAATAAATTTCCTAAAATATTAAGTGCTGCAATTGTGGTACGTGCTATGACCGGTACGCTTACCAGCAGCCCTTATGTAAAACATTACCGCGGTAAGGAGATCGTTATTTCTCATCCCGAACTGAAGCTAATGCAAACGGATGGCGATGCCCATCAATGTGCTAACAAAGTGCATTTTAAAATGGTGCACTCCGCACAAAAGGTTATTGTTCCGTAGCAGTAGGTGGAATATGTTTCCAACGCTTGTGTGTCCACATCCAGTTTTCAGGTTGTTCGCGTATTGCATCTTCTATGTAATGAACATAAGAGGTCATGATCTCTTCGGCGCTATGTTTTGATGCATCTTCTGTAAACCGCTGCAGATGTAAATGATAATACCCTCTCTTTTTCTTCATGATCGTCCCGAATACAATAGCTGCCCTGTCCTTGCGTGCCGTTTGAGCGGACGAAATAAAAAAAGGAGCTGTCCGGCCCATGAAGGATAGCCATATAACCTTGTTTAGATTGGACGGATTTTGATCAGATATCAGGCCCATCATATAAAGCTGTCCGGGTTTTATAGCCTTCAAACCTTCTTTAATGGCTTTTACTGAAATGAGCAATCCCGGCCCTTTACGGATCCGACGCATCAGCCTGTCAAAAGCTTTGCTTTCAGGTGGTAAATACATATTTACCATCAGGTGTTTTGCCCTTCGTTGTGTGATGACGTTAGCCCATTCCCAATTGAATGTATGAGACATCAAAAAGTATCCGCTTCTTTTTTCATCATATAGCTCATTAAACACATCCCAATCTACCGTTATACGCCGTTCTAGTTGCGCATTACTCATCGCCAGCAGTTTCAGTGTCTCTATCCATTGATCACAGAAACTTTTGTAAAATTTTTTGCTGATGCCTTTTATTTCTTCTTCTGTCTTTTCCGGGAAAGCACGCCGCAGGTTATCTTCAACTACGTCTCTTCGATACCCGATGATCCGGTAAAGAATAAAAAAAGCAAAATCAGACAATAGATATAGCACCTGCAATGGCAATAATGCCAGCGGATACAATATCAGTAATAAAAGGTAATACATGTAACGCGCAAAGTTAGGCAATTACCCGTTCTGCTATTTGTTACGGTGCTCCTTCATGTACCCTGTCAGGTCGTATATCTTTTGAATTTTCTTCAGTGCAGCTTCAAAATCAATTTCCAGGTCTTTGAGCATACCTGTCTTCAGGTCGAATACCCAACCGTGCACTGTAGGAAATTGGTTGGCAAGATAAGCCTCCTGTACCACTGCCGTTTTGATAACGCTGAGGCACTGCTCAAACACGTTCAGCTCCACCAGCCTGTCATAGCGGGCACTTTCGTCTGCTATAGCATCCAGTTCATCCTGGTGCAGGCGGTACACATCGCGTATGTTACGCAGCCAGGGGTTCAATATACCCATATCCGTCGGCGTCATCGCAGCTTTTACACCACCACAGTTGTAGTGCCCACATACTACGATGTGTTTCACATTCAGGTAAGCCACAGCATATTCTATTACTGACGTTACATTCAGGTCCAGGGAGTTTACCACGTTGGCTATATTCCTGTGTACAAATACTTCTCCGGGTTCCAGGCCCATGATCTCGTTCGCCGGTACCCGGCTGTCACTGCATCCTATATAGAGATATTCCGGCGTCTGGTCGGCAGACAGCTTTTTCAAAAAATCAGCATTACGGGCTACATTATCTTCCACCCATTTCTTATTGTTCTCGAACAACTGTTTGTATGGTACCATTAGCTAAGATTTGCAATGCAATATTACTTCAAATGAAGTTAATGGCTGGTTGATGATAAATAAAGAGTCCTTATACGAGCTTTTCCTTTAATTTTACGCCCTCAATTCCACAGATATGAAACTGGTTACCTATGCTAAAAATGGCAGCGAACAGCTCGCATTTTTTGTAGATAATAAATTATATGATACCAATGCCGTGAACAGTGCATTGCCATCTACCATGACGGAGCTATTGAACAACTGGGAAACACTTGTCGAAACCGCCCGCAAAGCATATAATGAGGTGAAGGAAGGCAAAACAGGTGTTTCCGGCACGGAATACAATAATGCTACTATTATGGCACCTGTACCGCATCCTACTTCTTGCCGCGACGGATATGCCTTCCGCCAGCACGTTGCAGCTGCGCGCCGCAACCGTAAGGTAGATATGATCGCGGAATTTGACCAATACCCAATCTTCTATTTTACTAATCATAATGCGATACAGGGCCCCGGCGATATCCCATGTATGCCGGATCACTTCCAAAAACTGGATTTTGAACTGGAAGCTGCCGTGGTACTCTGCAAAAAAGGCCGTAATGTGAGGGCAGACGAAGCAGATCAGTATATAGCGGGCTATATGATCATGAATGATATGAGCGCACGTACCCTGCAAATGGAAGAAATGCTCCTGAACCTGGGCCCTGCAAAAGGCAAGGACTTCAGCACAGTAATAGGCCCTATGCTGGTAACACCCGATGAGCTGGAAGCATATAAAGTACCCGCAAAGCCCGGCCACACTGGTGCTAGTTATAAGCTGGGTATGAAATGCTGGGTAAATGGAGTACAGGTGAGCGAAGGCAATATGGGTGATATGGACTGGACTTTTGCGGAGATCATAGAACGCTGTGCTTATGGTGCAGATATATTACCAGGCGATGTAATAGGTAGTGGCACGGTGGGTACCGGTTGCTTCCTGGAATTAAATGGTACCGGTTTGCTAAACGACCCCACATATAAAGTACAATGGCTACAGCCGGGCGATGTGGTAGAAATGGAAATTGAGGGGCTTGGCCGGTTGAAAAATACCATTGTTGCCGAAAAAACAGATTTCAGCATACTGAAATTGAAGAAAATGTAACCATAACAGGCTTTCCATAACCAAAACCGGGCTGACTGCCCGGTTTTTCATTTTTACCCCCATAAACGGGGTTTTGATACCTATTAACAATATTTATAGCAGGGAATAAACCTAGTGTCGGTAAAATCAGTCAAATTTGCCACCTCATAATATTATATGCACTTTTTAAGGCTATTTTTTCTTTCAGCCATCTTATTGCTTGCCAGTAGTTCTAAGATTTTCGCACAAAATAACCCGGTTGGTAAACTTACCGGGCAAATCGTAGATGTTCAAAATAAGGGCGTAGGCTACGTGACTGTTACATTAATAAGTGCAGATTCATCTGTTGCAGGTGGCGACCAGACTGCAGACGATGGTAAATTTACTATAGAGCCCACCGGGCCTGGCACATTTACATTACGCATCAGCGGTATTGGCATACAAACACGCAACGTTCCCGGTGTACAAATAACGAATACATCTGAAAAAAACATAGGTAAGGTACGAGTAACATCGAATGCTCAACAACTGAAAGTGGTGGAGGTTACTGCAGAAAAAAACATGATGCAGATAAGTGCCGATAAAAAAGTTTTCAATGTTGAAAAGAACATTACTACTGCAGGCGGTAGCGCCAGCGATGTACTTACCAATGTGCCCTCCGTATCTGTAGATGTTGATGGAAATGTAAGCCTTCGTGGTAAAGACAATGTTACTATTCTTATAGATGGCAAACCTGCTACATTATTCGGTGGAGATGCAGCATCTGCCTTGCAAAGCCTGCCTGCAGCCAGCATTGAAAGTGTGGAGGTGATCACAAACCCATCATCAAAATATGACGCCCAGGGCATGACGGGCATTATTAACATAGTAACCAAACGCGATAAAAAATTTGGCTTTAATGGTTCTGCTACCACAGGTGCAGGCACCCATGGCAAATACAATGGCAGCCTTAACCTGAATGTGAAAAATAAGCACTGGAACATATTCCTGAATAGCAGCTTGCGCATCAACCGGAATTATAACCGCACAACGAATGAACGCACGAATGCCGGCACCAGTGATTTTTTCAAAAGCTATGAAGATAACATTCGCAAATTCAACGGCTTTTTCAATACTATAGGTGCAGAGTATACGATCAATAAGAATAATACCATTACGCTCACCGAAAACATCAACAAAATGCAATGGGGTGGTAATGGAACATCCACCTACAGTGTATTTGCCAATGATCTCGTAGATTCTATACAAAGGCGCAATACCTATAATGTAGGGGGGCCAATTTCTACTTCTTCATCCCTTGATTATAAACACAAATTCAAAAAAGAAAAGCAGGAGCTAACTGCTACCGGCACTTTTGCTAAAACATGGGTAGATCGCCAACAGGAATACGAAACAGGAATATTTAACGGTGATGGCACTGAGCGCCATAATACCGTATATCAAACAGCACCCGGAAGCGGCGTCACCAGCAGCTTTACCGGACAGGCAGATTTTACAACACCATTACTAGGTAAAAATGGCAAGTTGGATGCGGGTGTGAAAACTCAACTATATTGGTTCGATAGTCATAACAACCCGAGTATTGATTCCGGACGTGGCCCTCAGATAGATTATACCTTGTTGAATAATTACAATTATAATCAGCAAATACATGCTGCCTACACTACCTATTCAAACCAGGTTGGCAAATGGAATTACCAGGCAGGGCTCAGACTGGAATATGCTAATTATGAGGGAACTGCCAATAATATTACGACCACTACCTACACCACCAATTTCCTGAACCTGTTTCCTACAGCATTTTTGTCTTATAAAATTGCCGATGACCAAAGCATGTATATAAATTATGCCCGTCGTACTAACAGGCCGGGCTTTATGCAGCTAATGCCTTACAGGGATCTGTCTAACCCGCAGGATACCAACATGGGTAACCCCGGATTGAAACCTGAGTTTATTAATAATGCAGAGCTGAGTTATAATAAGCAATTCAAAAAAGGCCACAACTTCGTAGCGAGCCTATACTATCAATATACGGAGAACCTGATAGAGCGCTATCGCAAATTCTACGCCGATGGTACATCCTTTACCCAGCCGCAAAACCTGAATACCGGTATTACTTACGGGCTGGAGCTGATCGGGAAAACACAGCTATTACCAATATGGGATGCGACATTTAGCTTTAACTTCTTCCAAAACGAAGTACAGGGTACTAATATAGACCCGACGCTTAATAACAGCGGATTTAGCTGGTTTGGCAAAGTAAATACAAATCTTCGCCTGCCTTATGGTTTCTCCCTGCAGGTGAACGGCAATTACGAAGCGCCTAAGGTAGCTGCACAGGGTACTTTACAGGAAGTATATTGGGTAGATGTGGCCCTGCGCAAGAATTTGCTGAAGAATAAGGCAACAGTTGTGTTAAATGTTTCTGATATTTTTAACACGCGCAAGTATACTACCATTTACGATTACCCGCTATATACACAAACAACCTACCGCGATAGGGAAACGCGGATCGGTAATATTAGCTTCACATACCGGTTCGGAAAGTCTGAAAAGCAGGAGCCGCGCGGCATGGGCAATGCACCCGGCCGCAAAAGAGGCGCAAAAGAAGAGAGCGTGCCAAAAACAAAAGATCGCGACAACCTGAAAACCGATGAGTCGAACGATAGCGGCGGTCAGGGTTAAGATGCCTGTGCAACAGTTGTGAGTTAATAAATAAGTTATATTTGGTATAGCAAAGAACATGGTACTATGAGGAATTTTGTCAAAGGGATCATAATAGCGGGAATAAGCCTTTCAACTGCCGGTAGCGCACATGCGCAGATAGATCAGTGGCTGAACAAGGCTAATGATGTGCTTAACAACGGGCGTAGCGGTAGTACCAATTCTTCTACTAATAATAGCAACAACCAGGGCGGCCAGTCTTTAAATAATATCAGCAACAATGAGATCGTAGCTGCATTAAGAGAAGCTTTACAGGTAGGGGCGAGAAATGCCACTACTAAACTGAATGCACCTAATGGCTTTTTTGGCAACCAACTGATAAAAATACTGATGCCTCCTGAAGCCAGGCAAGTTGAAACCACTTTGCGCGGGCTGGGCATGGGTGCTGAGGTTGATAAGGTGATCGTTTCTATGAACAGGGCTGCGGAAGACGCGTCGGGTAAAGCAGTACAAATATTTATCAATGCTATTGCCAATATGTCTATACAGGATGGAGTGGCTATAGTGCGCGGCGGGCAGGGTGCAGCCACCAATTATCTGAGACAAAAGACAACGGCATCGCTTACTGCCGCTTTTCGTCCTATCATTCAAAACTCATTAGGCAAGGTAGGCGCTACCCGTTACTGGACACAGATATTCACCGTATATAACAGGATACCAACTGTTCAGAAAGTAAACCCGGACCTTACATCTTATGTAACTGAAAGGGCATTGAACGGTTTGTTCGTTACCATAGCAGATGAAGAAAATAAAATACGCCTCAATCCTGCAGCAAGGGTATCTGACCTGCTGAAAAAAGTTTTTGGCGCACATTAATAACCAAGCAATACACTGTTCTATAATATTTAAAAGGCAGAGATCATGACACAAGAAGCCAATCAGCCATCTTCCTTAACACAATGGTGGGAATCTGTTAGTTTTTCGGGTAAAGAAAATTATCGTTTGAACGATGATGGCCACCTGGAGCAAAATAACATTGGCAGCCTGAAAGGGCGTAGCATCAGCCCGCTATCTGAAACAACTGCAGATATTACACTGAAAGCCTTAACGGATAAATTTGCCGAGGTAGAAGCAAAATGGAAGGAATTGGAAATTGAATGGCATGCATCAGAAGATAAGCTGAAACTTGTGGGCAAGGTAGAACGTATGAAAGACTACCTGCAACACACGGCGGCTGTTGGTGCTATCGATCTTATAGAAAAAAGCCTAACTGCGCTGGAAGCTGAAGTAAATACTTTGGTAGAAGCCAACCATAAGCTGAAGCTGGAACTGGCACAGGAAGCAGAAACGCTGGCAAAAAGCGAACAGTGGAAAGAAACCACACAGCACTTTAAAGACCTGGCCGAAAAATGGAAAAAGATCGGCTACCTGGATAAACATCGTAACGATGAACTCTGGAACCGTATAGAAGCAGCAAAAAATGCCTTCTTCGATCGCAAACGCCAAAACCAGGAAGATGTAAATAAAGAGATGCTGCAAAACCTGGATCTGAAACTGGAAATGGTGGAAAAAGCAGAAACACTGGCCGCATCAGAGAACTGGAAAGAAGCCACCGAAGCATTCCACAACCTGATGGAGCAATGGAAGCAGACAGGCCGCACAATGCACGATAAAAATGAAGAATTGTGGCATCGCTTTATTACTGCCAAGAACACTTTCTTCGAAAAGAAAAAAGGACATTTCGATACCATACAGGCAGAGCAGGAAACAAATATGGCTGCCAAGCTAAGCCTTATAGAAAAAGCAGAAGCGCTCCAAAACAGTACAGACTGGGGTAACACAGCACAGGCTTTTACAGAACTGATGGACCAATGGAAATCTATAGGACGTGTACCTGCCGATAAAGCAGATGAACTCTGGAATAAGTTCATTGGTGCTAAGGAAGCTTTCTTTAAAGCCAAGAAAGCTCATTCTGAAAATCTGAAAGTAAGCCTGCAGGATAACTATGCACAGAAATTAGCACTGCTGAAACGCGCGGAATCTCTACAACACTCTAACCAATGGAGAGAGGCAACAGATGAGATGATGGAACTGATGGAGACATGGAAAAAAATAGGCCCTGTTCCACGAGAGTTCAATAACGAGATCTGGGAAAAATTTAATGCAGCGCGTAAGAAATTCTTCCAGCGCAAGGATGCTAACCGCGAACACCGCAAGCAACTTGCAGAAAAGCATAAGCACCAACGTGTACAACAGACCTATGATTTTGTGCAAAAGCTTGAGGATGAACTAAGGGAAGAACAGGAGCGTCTTGCTGATTTTAAGGAAGGCATCCTGAACATTACTCCCGGCCGCAAAGAAGCAGAACTGCGCGCACACCTGGAGAAATTAATAGCCCAGACTGAACATAAGATCGAACACAAGACAGAAAAACTTGCCGAAGCAAGGAAGCAACTACAGGAATTAGAGGAAAAAGCACAGCAGGAAACTACAGCTAATCCACAACAGGAAGCTGAATAAGCTTTAATCTTGTAGCGCAGCCAGTATATCTTTCATATGGGCACCGCCCTCGAAGAATTTCACCAGCTTTTTGTGCTTGTCGTAAATAACTATGTCGGGTACATAGTAAGCCTGGTAAAACTTGTGAAAGAACATGTCTATGTCTTTGCCCATCATTACATTCCTGTAACGCTTCATATCGTTGCGGTTATAGAAAGCACGTATCTCTGAAACAGTCTGCGGGGCGACCATACATATCTGCACATTCCTGAGTTCGTGCATGCTTTTTTTCAGCGTATCGGTCATCATCTGGCAATGGTCGCAATCTGTACTAAAGAACATCAGCATCGTGTACCTGCCTTCTTCAATGTTGAAGGTATTGAAGGTAGTAGCGCTATCCATGAGCAGGATGTTGAAAGCGGGCAGTGTCGGGTATTTTTTATACGGCGGGGTGGTAGTATCTGCCGGGTGTGCCCATGCACTAATACTTAGGATACTGAAAAACACCAATAACAACTGCTTTAGCTTCATACATGCCATGTTTGCTACAAATGTAAGTAACCTTTCTTTTTCTAAATTATATGGGTTTGCTAACTTCATATCCAGAGAGTTTTAATCGCCTGCTATGCTTGTAAACGAAGAGCTTTTTCTTGAACGATATAATAAACTGAATGACCAGCAACGTAAGGCGGTAAACCAGATATATGGGCCCGTAATGGTAATTGCGGGACCCGGTACCGGTAAGACCGAAGTCCTTTCTATGCGCATTGCCAACCTACTGCGTAGCGAGGCACAGGTACAGCCGCAGGAAATATTGTGCCTCACTTATACCGACGAGGCTACCAACTCGATGCGACGCAGACTGGTGCAGATAATAGGCGCTGCTGCTCATAAAGTTAACATCGGCACCTTTCACTCATTTTGCAACAATGTTATTCAAAACAATAGCGAATACTTTAGCCTGCGGGCATTACAACCCATAACAGACCTTGAGCGTACAGAGTTCCTCTATGAGATGCTCGATGAGTTACCGCAAGGCCATGTTATGCGCAAGCTGAGCGGCAATATTTATTTTGACGCCGGCAGGCTGGCACGATTGTTCGACATGATGAAACGTGAAAACCTGAGTGCAGAAAATATTTCAGAAGCCATCGATATCTACCTCAATGATCTGCCGGCACGCGAAGAATATATCTATAAGAAAAGCGGCAAAGGATATGCTAAAGGCGACCTGAAACAATCGCAAATAGATGAAGAAACAAAGCGGATGGAAACCACACGGGCAGCAGCACAACTGTTTGAGGTATATCGCGAAAAGATGAAAGCACGTGGCCGCTACGATTTTAATGACATGATCATGTGGGTGTTGGAGGCTTTTAAAAATCGCCCTGCATTATTACTGAGTTACCAGGAGCGTCACCAGTTTATATTGGTAGATGAATTCCAGGATACGAACGGCTCGCAAAATGAATTGCTAAACCTGCTTACGGAATTTTGGGATGATCCCAACATTTTTGTAGTAGGTGACGATGACCAATCTATCTACGAATTCCAGGGCGCGCGCATACGCAATATTATTGATTTCTACGATCGCTATAAACAGAACATCCATGTGGTAGTGTTGCCGCAAAATTACCGATCATCGCAACTAATACTGGATAAAGCAACCGCCGCTATCGAGAATAACACCCAAAGGCTTATCAGCCAGTTAGATGAGCTGCAACTGGATAAGAATATAGTTGCATCGCATCCAAGGTTTGCAGAAGGTAATGAAACGGTTCCACCTGTTATTAAAGTGTATAACAACATCTTACAGGAAGAAGCAGATATTATTTCAGAGATCGAAAGCTTGCAGAAAAACGGTGTGCCGTTGAATCATGTTGCCATACTCTACGCACAACACAAGCAGGCTGATAACATTATTGCATTGATGGAACGCAAAAGCATTCCGTACAACGTAAAGAAGCCGGTGAACATATTGGAGCTGCCATTGATTGAGCAAATACTGAAGGTGCTTTATTACCTGGACGAAGAAAGAAAGCAGCCGTTCTCTTCAGAAGCAAGGCTGTTCGAGATCATGCACGCTCCTTATTACGAGATAGCTCCTACGGATATTGCGATGTTATCCTTATATATTCAGCAAAACAGGAGCAAGGATAGGGCACTCGGATATTGGCGTTTGGTATTGGCGAATGCTTTACTGGTGGAATCTCTGCAGCTGGGCTCAGCAAAAGCTATGTCGCGCATGGGGCGCAACCTTGATAATTGGTTGCAGGAGCAACTATCATTACCACTGCCGCTGCTGGTGGAAAAGATCATTTACGAAAGTGGCATTGTTGCGCACTTATTGAAGAAGAAAGATCATGTATGGCAGATGCAGGTACTCAATTCATTCTTCGACTTTGTAAAAGAAATACATGGCCGAAAGCCTGGTATTAAAATAGAAGAACTACTGCGGATGATAGAACGTATGCAGGACGAGAACATTGCTATACCGGTGCAGAAAGTAGTGCATAACGAAAACGGTGTGTATCTCTATACCGCGCATGGTGCGAAAGGCAATGAGTTTGAATACGTTTACCTGATAGGTGCCACTAAGAACTTCTGGGAAGATAAACGTGGTGGTAATATGGATTATAAACTGCCTGACACCATTACCAATACCAAAGACGATGCGGAGAAAAGCTATCGGACAGAAGTAGCGCGCAGATTATTCTATGTAGCACTTACACGTGCAAAAAAACATCTGCAGGTATCTTATGCACTGAATGATAACAACGGCAAACCTATAGAACATTCTATATTCATAGACGAGATCAGCACACCGGAAGAACGTATAGACCAGTCTGTGACAACAGAAGAAGTATTGCAGTATATGCAATGGGCATTACAACCCATACCGGAAGTACGCATCGCATTAGCCAATCATCAATGGATAGAGCAGGTACTGCAAGCGTTTACCATGAGCTATACGGCATTATCGAAATACCTGCGCTGCCATCTTGCATTTTATTACGAGCATATACTTAAAGTTCCATTCTTACGCAGCGATGCACTTGCTTTTGGTAGTGCGGTGCATAATACACTGGAGCGTATGTTCCTGATGATGAAGGAAGCCAATGGTGTATTCCCTCCATTGGAAGAAGTGCTGAGTATCTTCGGCGCATCTATGTATCGCGAGCAGGAATGTTTTACACCTATACAGTACGATCGCCGTATGGAGCAGGGCAGGCAAATACTTACTGAATACTATAACGAGTATATAGATAAGTTTGAGAAGAATGTAGAGATAGAATTGAAGATACCGCGTTACCATTTGGATGGTGTACCTGTTACGGGTAAGATAGATAAGATAGAACTGGATGGCGATAATTGTACCGTGATAGATTATAAAAGTGGCGACCCGGATAAATCGGGATCTAAGAATACTGCTGGCCCCAGCGAAGCAGACCCCAACGGTGGTGACTACTGGCGGCAGATGGTATTCTACAAACTATTGATAGAAAATTACCAGGATAAACATTGGCGCGTGGTAAAAGGCATGTTTGATTTTATAGAGCGTGGCAAAAAAACCAACCAGTTCAAAAGATATACAATACCGTTCTTTGAAACGGATGAACAGATAGTTCGTAAACAACTACGTGACTCTTATGCAGGTATTATGAACCATGAGTTTGATAAAGGGTGTGGTAAGGAAGATTGTAACTGGTGTAATTTTGCTAAGCGTTATGAATTGATACGCAATACTGAAGAAGTGGAGATAGATGATATTTAAAAGAGGGAAGCAATGCTTCCCTCTTTTATTGTTTCAATACTTTATAACTACCTCGCTTACCATCCGAATCTGTTAATTGGAGTACATAATTGCCAGGCGACAGATTATTTGTAGGGATGGTTTCTTTAGTATGCATTACCACACTATTATACACCTGTCTGCCGTAAACATCATATAACAGCATACGGGTATGCTCCTGTAATCCTTCTATATAGAGCTCATCATACACAGGGTTTGGGTAAATGCTGATACCCGCACTATTTACATAGGGTACAGATGCCGGCCAGCAGCCAGGATCACCCGGATAACGACACCCAGTGCTATCAGTCAATATCATCCAGCTAATTGTACCGGAAGTATCATATATGCCAGGCAATGGACCTTCAATCCCACCACCCATCAAATATCTCTCATCTGGTGTAATACTTAAACTATTAAATCCCTGCTTAGGAATATAATAGGGGTCAACAAAATTGTAAGTGTGCAAGGGTCTGCGATACCACAATACATTTCCAAGAGTATCTATTTTTATTAATGCCGGCCTAGTACCAGCATTACCAACACCGGATATTAATAAATGTTGTCTATCATTTGACCATGCAATTTCGGATCCTTCACAATATCCCAGGCTATCAGCAAATACATGGGTCCAGACAGTGTCTCCATCTTCGTTTAGTTTGCCATAATATATTGAAGACGTTGTACCGGGTCCAAGTCCTGGATCAATTGAATGGCTGGTTATAAAATAGTAACCGCCTGTTTGGTTTGCTACAATATCGCAATAGTTAACAGACAGATATTTTTTAGGCAATTTTTTTGCCCATATTAAATTCCCTAGTGTATCTAATTTTACGAAATAAGTCTCTTCTGTAAACTGGTTAGTATCTGCTAAAGCTCCGGAAATAACGTAGTATTTTTTATCTGACGAGAATATTATTTTATTCGGTTCTGCCAAAACTATCGGGCATTCCATGAATTGTTTTTCCCACATCAGGTTCAGCGCGGCATCAAATCTACATATATGCAAATAATATTTGCTGTAATTAAACCCATGCCCGACTTGAACTAGTTCCTTCGATGTACTCCTTCCGACAGCTGTAAATCCTCTACTATCCGCAATTGCAGAATTGTAGTAAATCATTTTAAACGAATCAGGAAATGTTCTGTAATTGAGGCTATCCCCATCTTTATTAAATACGTAAAAGTAAGGATACCATACCGATATGTTTGGATTAACGTCATAGTCAAAAACTTCACCTAATAAGAGAAATTTATTATCTGACAATTTTACTATGCTTTTGTTCCAAACTGTAGCATTATATTCTCCGGGATGTATCATTTTTTTATACCAGAGCAAATTTTTGTTATAGTCAAATGCAGCTAAAGTCCCGTGCAAAGGGGATACATTATTAGTGGAAGTAGCACCTGTAACAAAAAAGCGATCAGTATCTGCGTAACAACTATAAACGGTACTATTAATAATACTATCTGTACAGAAATCATATACCATATCCCAGCCTTGCGAATAAGCATTACTATTCCAAACAAGGAAATATAGGATTAGTAAATAGTGATAAATACGACTCATGGTGATATTAAATTACAAACAAAATTTTACCAAACGCACAAAGGGCACCCAAATGGGCGCCCTCTGTGATTATTCGTTAGAAAGAGTAATACTAATCTTTCAGTTTCAGATCCATTGCTACACGTCGGTTTTGAGCACGGCCTTTAGCAGTTTTATTGCTGGCTACCGGCTTAGTATCTCCATAACCATTGGTTACCAACCTGTCTTCGCTGATACCTTTTGATACAAAGTAGTTCTTCACTGATTGTGCACGGTCTTTAGACAGTTGCATGTTCTTTTCAGGTTTACCTACATTGTCTGTATGGCCGTCTATGGTCATCATATAATCAGGATAGTCGTTCAGGATCTTCACGATCTCGTTCAGCAATTTGTAAGATGTTTTCTTGATGGTTGCCTTACCTGTTTCGAACTGAATAGCTGTTGCTGCAAATGCCAGGCGTTTTTTCACCTCTACACTTACTTCAGGGCATCCCTGATTAGCAACTGTACCCGGTACGGTAGGGCATTTATCTGTATTATCAGGTACGCCATCGTTATCAGTATCAGGGCAGCCGTGGTTAGCTATAGGGCCTGCTGCGTTCGGACAAGCGTCTTCGTTATCAGCTAAGCCATCACCATCAGTATCAGGACAGCCTTTGTACTGAGCCTGGCCGGGTACATCAGGGCAAGCATCATCTATATCAGCAACACCATCATTATCACGGTCAGGACAACCTTGTAGTGAAACAAGGCCTGCTTCCTGCGGACAACGGTCTTCTGCATCAGCAACACTATCCAGGTCGGCATCAGGGCAACCCATTGCCGTTTTAGAACCTGCCACTTCAGGGCATTTATCGTCCTTATCCAATATACCGTCCCCATCTTTATCAGGGTTAGGGCAGCCACGCAGTTCCCATACACCCTTTACACCTTTACATTTATCTTTCCTGTTCGATACCAGGTCGCCATCGCTGTCTTTTGGCTTCTTCTTGTTGAATGGTACATAAGCGCCCATGTAGAAGTTAACACCATTAGCCTTGTTGCTGAGCACACCGGCGATATCATCGCTACCAATGAAGAATCCTGCAACACGTATACCGATACCTGCTTTGATGCTGCTGGTAAGCATACTATAGGTAATAGGCAGGCCTACACTTACAGTACGTATATCAAAACGCGGTGTAACCGTTACCTGGCTATAGATGCTGTTGCCTACTTTGGTACGGTCAACAACATTACCCATATAAGTTGCATTCACGTAGAAATTCTTCCACGCATGATAATCCAATCCTAAGATCAGTGCAGTTGGTAATGCTACTTTTGTAGACTGCCCGGTGCTGGAGTCAGCTTTAATACCCTGCTGGGCCAGGTAACCTCTGAAATCGTCGTAGTTATTGATCTTATCGGCCACATCATTACCTACTATCTTACCGGTACCATTTATGTTTATCTGCTTGTTGCCATTGGTGTATTTAATGGCGCCTATGTCTGTAACTGCAGCAGAAAAACGCAGCAGATATTGGTTTTTGCTACGGTCTACGATGCCTGTTTTACCATCCATATCATAGGTATAGCTTTTATAGTGCGGGCGGAATTCATATACCACACCGAGGTCGCCGCCGATACCTTTGCCTGAATTGCTGACCAGGTTATCTGTGATAACGCTATTACCACCTCCATTGAAGAAATTAGCACCTCCATACCTGTAATGCACA
The DNA here is from genome assembly GCA_001897855.1 of Bacteroidetes bacterium 43-93. Classification (GTDB taxonomy): domain Bacteria; phylum Bacteroidota; class Bacteroidia; order Chitinophagales; family Chitinophagaceae; genus Polluticoccus. The sequence continues at coordinate 284,014 of MKUO01000023.1, read as the reverse complement.
TCTGTTTTTTGCAGGTTCAGGATAGCACCGTTTTGCTGATCATAGGTATATGTGGCATCCAGGTTGTTGCTTACCAGGCTGACGTACCCTGCGCCCATCATATAGCGCGCGGTGAAGCCACCTTTTACCTGGTGCTGTTTGTTTTCCCAGATCACAGCGGCATAGCTCAAGCCTATTTCAGACCATAGCTGTGCCGTCCAGTTAAACTTTGCAGCTTTAAGTGATTGTCCGTTTACATTGAATGTAGAATCTACTATTGTACGGAAGAGTTGCTGGTTCAGGTTATCGAACTGGTTCATCAGGCGCACGCGCGTAGTGAGCGCTATAGAGTGTTTGGAACCGATACTGACCATAAAGCCCGGGCCACGAACCTCTGCAGCCGGCATCATGATGCTGAATTTATCTTTAGTATTGTATTGAAATCCGCTGGTGATGTCTTTAATGTCTTTGCCATCGCGGGCTTTGCTGAATACATTAAGCGGATCTATTTTAGCAAGGTTATTATCTACCCCAACATTTACAGAAAACAGATCTATTGTGAATTTGTGGCGGGAGTCAGCAATATTTGCAGGGTTCAGATAAAGGCTGTTCGTTCCGCTCCAATTGCTGGTGGCTACACCCAGGTATCTTTGGGCGCTGGCCATAACGGGTAGCATGGCTGCCATCCCTAATGTAAGAGTAAATTTTCTCATATTGTGGTATTTGGTTACACAGAAATTATTATGAATCCCTTAACATATTTCGTGCCAACATCTGCACAATACCTTAAAAATCACTGGTGCACAAAGTGTTCTTTATTTAAATGCAAAAAAACAAAAATATTTCCAGAAATATAGTAATCACAATCATTTAATAATCGCAAAAAAAGAATATCGTTCAGTATAATTAACATGATTTGGCAGGTAAAAGAACGAGGTACCATGGATAACCGTGGTACCTCGTTATATATAATACTTTATGGATACTATTGTACAGCTATCTTATTTACCCTCCGCTCATGCCTGCCGCCTTCGAATGCGGTAGAAAGAAACAGGTCAACCATTTTTTCTGCCAACTCCAACGACACGAAACGAGCGGGTATGCATATCATATTAGCATTGTTGTGCAGCCTTGCCAGCTCGGTTACTTCCTCATTCCAGCAAAGCGCTGCGCGTACATTCTGATGCTTGTTTGCCGTCATACACACACCATTGGCGCTGCCACACAATAGCACACCAACAGAGGCTTTGCCGTCTGCCACCATACTTGCGGCAGCATGGGCATAATCGGGATAGTCTGTGCTTTCTGTGCTAAAGGTACCTTTATCATCCACTACCCAGCCATCTTCGCTTAATATCCTCTTGATCGCTTCTTTATATTCGTAGCCGGCATGGTCGCAACCTATAGCCAGCGGCAATTTCTTATCAAAAACTGTTTGTTTCATATCTCTAATAATTATTGTTTAGTTTCTCCAGTTTGGCACGTTTCTTCATCACACGGTCGCTAATGGCAATACCTGTCTCGTACAATATAAGCAAAGGTATGGCAACCAGCCAGATGCTGAACCAGTCGGGCGGGGTGATCACCGCCGCTAAAACAAATATGATCAATATTGCATAGCGGCGTTTATCGCGCATAAATGCCGGGGTAAGTATGCCAACCCTGGAAAGAAAATATACTAATACGGGTAATTCGAACACAACGCCCAGCCCCAGTATCAGATCGCTCATGGTATCATAGTAATTCTCCATGGTGATGATATTTTTGAACAAAGGGCTCAACTGGTAGTTTGCAAAGAAGTTGATAGTAAACGGTGCTATGAGATAATAGGCAAAGAGCACGCCGGCAAAAAACAACAGGGAAGTCCAGAATACGATACCCCGTGCATATTTTATTTCGTTTTCTTTTAAGGCAGGTTTAATGAACCGCCAGAATTCCCAGAATATATATGGAAATGCTACGATGAACCCAACCATAAAGGAGGTAGAGAAACTCATCATAAACTGCCCGGCCAGCTCATTATTCTGAAACTGTATATTAATGTCCTGCAGGCAAAGGCCGGTAAGCCCAAATTTGGTAGCGGCCTCACATAGTAGCCTGTATGATATAAAATCAGGATGGGCCGGGCCCATTACAATATGGTCGAATATCCACTCAATACGAAAAAAAGCAGCAATAGATAAAACGATGATCACGATCATAGAACGTATGATATGCCATCTTAGCTCTTCTATATGGTCTACAAAAGACATTTCTGCTTTGTAGTCCTTTTGCCTGTTCTTCAAAAATCTGTCGACGATGCTCACTGAGCTGGGTATAAATTAGGATGCAAAGTTATTAACATAGCGTAAGCAGCCAAAATAGTTTTACCGATAGATATTATATATGAATAAAAAAGAAATCCCGCAGGATATGCGGGATGTACCATTGACTATAACAGTATAACAATTATCTCTTATATACCTTGATAGAACAGGTATAGGATTCCATTTTTTCGATCTGCTGCTCTAAAGTAAGATGAGACATCTTATTTGCTTTAGGCAAGCGGATTGCTTCTTCTTTCGGCAGGTTTCGAACCACCTGGAGTACTGATTTTGCATTTACAGCATAGGTGGTACCCTCGCTACCGGATTCTTTACCGGTAATCATCGCCAATACCGTACCATTAGCATCCATAATCGGTGCGCCACTCTGGCCAGGGTAAGCAGGCACTTCCAGCTGATATTGCGATGAGTCTCCGTTATACCCGTTCTTAGAGCTTACATAACCTTCGTTATATACTATATTATCCTGCGGAAAACCAAGTGTATAGATCCTGGTTCCCAGTTTTCGCCTGTTGGTGGATAATGTATATGGCACTTCTGTTTTTCCGAATCGGAAATTCTTATCCTCAACTTTTAATATAGCAACGTCTGTAGACTGGTCAAAGCCCACAGGTATCGCTTTCAGATAGCGGCCTTCCTTATTTTGAATATAAACTGAATCTGCACCATCAATAACATGGTAGTTGGTTACGAGGTATCCGTCATTTGTCAACGCAAAGCCTGTACCAGTGTAACGGGCTTCTTCCGCAGGTTTGTTCTGCTGCTCTTTCAAATTATAGATCAGCTGATTCTGCGAGCGTTTATATTTTTCGAGGTCGCGGCGCAGCAGGCTGTATTCCGATGCGATGCGTTTGTTGTTATGCTGTATTACCCAGTATGTGGTAAGAGAGGTAAACAATGCCATAGCTGCGGCTATCCCCGCAGTGCGCAGGTAATATGTTTTTAATGAAATAGTGCGGCTCGGCTTTACCTGTACTTTGGTACGGTTGTTCTGAATATCGGCCAGCATAGATTTGAATCTCATTTGCTTGCCGGCACCTTCGAGCGAGCGCAGCATATTTACATGCTCGTTAAATTCTGCCGCAAACTGCGGATCTATGGCAAGCCTGTCTTTCAGCTCATTCAGCTTGGGTGCCGCAAGTGTACCTGCCACATAAGCTTCTGCTAAAATCCAAATATCATTTCCGGTCAACATATAGTCTCATTCATTATTTCACCTGCACATTATGGAAAATCTTCCTTAGCCGTGTCAGGCATTTATACTTTTGGGTCTTCGCGTTATCAGGATTGGTATATCCAAACCCCTGAGCTATCTGCTGCATGCTTTTATCTTCATGATAAAAAGCTTTCAGCAACGACCTGCAAGGTTCCCCTATTTGTTCCAGCGCTGCATTTAGCTGGGCATAATAATTCTCGCGTTCCTGGTGTATTTTGATATCATCTTCGTACGCCCATTCTTGCTCGCCGGCATTTTCAGGCAATGCGCCCGGCATTGATTGCTTTTTACTCAGTTTCTTGAACCAGATGTGTTTGCTGACGGCAAAAAGATAAGTACCTATTTTGCAGCTCAACCTGAATTGCTCGTCCTGCGATTTCTCGTACAAGACCACCATTGATTCCTGGTACACATCGGCCGCATCAGCTGCAGAACCTCCATTATTAATTATCCATTTAGTGATAATATTATAATGTTGATTATATATCTGTTCTGTAGCCTCTCTTCTGCCCTGCGACAGCTCTGATAGCAAAAATTGCTCCGTGATTACTGAACCTTGCACTTATTAATGCCGATTTTTAAAAAAAGTAACCCTCAAAAATTGATAAAATTTTGATGGTTTTTGTGAATGACCTCTACAATACAGTAAAGATAAGCAGAGTATTGAACGCTCACATAAAAAAACTCAACTTACCGTTATTCTAATATAACACATTATAAATAAATTTCTTTGAATTTTTTTTATGATTGCGGGTTACCTTTTTAAAAACAGGGTATAAATAGGAAACATCTAAAAACTTAAGTAATGAAATTTGTAAAATTGAGCGTTTTCGCCCTGACAATGGGTCTGTTTGTAGCATCTTGCGGTAACAAAACTGAAGAAACTACTACAACTACTGATTCAACTACAATGGAAGCTCCAGCTCCAGCTCCAGCTGAAACTGCTCCTGCTGCTGTTGATAGTGCTGCAATGGCTGCTCCTGCTGCTGACACTACAAAAACAACAACTACAACTACTACAACTGAAAAGAAATAATCAGTTATAAACGTTAAATTATGAAATTAGTTAAACTGAGCGTTTTAGCTCTTACAATGGGCCTGTTCGTTGCTTCTTGCGGTAACAAAACTGAAGAAACAACAACAACCACTGATTCAACTACAATGGAAGCTCCTGCTCCTGCACCAGCTCCGGTTGATACAATGGCTGCTCCTGCTGCTGATACTACAATGATGCACGCAGACACTACTAAGAAATAATTTTGATTTTTCTTGAGTATAAAAAAACCTCCCAAACGGGAGGTTTTTTGTTATACATGTTTGAATATTATCTCATCAATACCACCGAACCCGTGTTTGATCCTTTTATACAATGAGAATCTGTTTTCCTTCAATAAATCTGTAATCGTTCCTTCCGCAACATTGTTGGCGTACATATCGTCATGGTGCTGCTCCAGCTGGATAAAATTTATATCGCAGGATGCTTTATCAAATAAGCCCTGGAGGCATTTATATTCATGCCCTTCCGTATCAATTTTTATCAGGTCTGCTTTAGCAATTTTTCGTTCTTTCAAGAAATCACTCAGGCATATCACATCTACCTCATAAGAACTCTTAATCATCTGCTCCGGATTAATACCTAATATTTTGGATTTTTGCTTCAGATATTCAGATTCATAATTCAACTCTTCGAACGTAGATGTCGTATCCATTACTGATTCATTAAATACCAGTTTGCCCCTGGTATTACTTACGCCCAGATTATATATATGTACATTAGGCCTGGATGCGTACTTATTCTTCAGTAATAAAAAAAGATTGTGGTTTGGCTCAAAAGCGTGTATAGTACTATTAGCATTGATCTTCAGAAAAAAATCAATTGTCTGGCCTCTATTTGCACCTACATCAATTATTACCGGATCAATGCCAGCAAACTCCTTTTTGTAAAAGCTCCTTAGTTTAGGATAAAAAATTATAGATTCATTAATATGAATCAATATGTCAATAAACTTAATCCTGCTATTCATTTATGAACTGCTAAAAATTTCGGGAAAAATACGCCTAAATACCCAGTACGCAAACAAGACTATCTCACTAATATGTATTTTCATGCTCCAAGAATATTGCACATGGGTTTGAAAATTTACCTGCAACATATATTTGAAAAATTTAGCGCCGGAAAAAATTGGCAGATAAAGGCGACAGTATTGTTAACAGTATTATCGTTATTTTTTGCATTTCCCAGCTATTCATCCCTGAACGTTGCAGACTGGCAGGAGTTGTTTGCTAAAGCTGCTTCTCCCTTTACCAATAGCATGGCCGGATATGGATCCCACGATGCAAAAATAACCTTTAGGCTCGTTATGCCACTCCTCGTAGCTGTGCTACACTTAAATATCGCCGGTGTGCTCTTATTAACGGGGCTTATTGGCATTTTAAACTTTTACCTGGTAATCAATCTTAGCTATAGGATAACAAACGATAAAGTAATGGCAGTAATAACGGGCTTGTGCTGTTGCTTCATCTATTTTGGTAAATGCTCTTTTATTGAATTGAGAGGTGGCATGTTTGATGGTATAGCCATGTGTTTTTTATTGCTCACTCTAATTACCAACAATAATTGGTTGAGGGCCGTACTCGTTTTTTTCTCTGCATGGACGGACGAAAGGGGATTGATAGCCTCTTCGCTTATCTGGGTATATATTGTTTACCAGCATAGAAATGAACCGTTTACCAAAAAAATACTGAACGGCGGTGCCATTGGTCTTTACATTGCATGGCTGGCTTATGCGGTGATACGTTATATATTAACGCATCAATACGGATTGAAAACCGATACCGGCGGTACGGGGCCTTCAGTATTGCTCAACCAGATCAATAATATACCTATTGGTGTATGGAGCGGCCTTGAAGGGCTTTGGTTACTGCCTCTTTATGCCCTTGCATTGCTTTATCGAAACAAAAAATATTTTGAATTGCTGATGTTTGCCGGATCCTGCGCATTGATCGTTATAGTTGGCGTATCTGTTCTGGATATTACACGCAGCGAGATGTATGCATTACCTGCTGTTTTTATATCTCTTATGGTAATGCGAGACTACAGCAATAAGCAAACACTGGAACGGATATTATTCTATGCCCTTGTATTATGCTTTGCTTACCCTGCCTATTATACAGGCGGTAAAAGCAGCATCTGGTGGACCTATCCACTGCCACTACAGCTATTACGTTTTATATAATCCTTTTTACAACAGGATCATTATAGAGGGAAGTGATCTGCACAATGCCCGGCTTTTTACCCTCTTCTATCTTCCCGATAGTATCTTGCATTTGCAGGGCACGTGCGCCGTTGTAAGTTCCCCAGCGCAGCAGTGTCGCCCAATCCAGGTTAGGGTAATGTTTTTTTAGCGTCGCCAGTTCTGCCAATACACTCAGCTGATGATTAGACGAAAGGCTATCCGTACCGATGCATATATTATTGGCATCGCGCACCAGCATATTTACATCAGGCAACGCATTTTCTATATATAAATTTGCATTAGGGCAAAGGCACCAGTATACATCGGGCAGCAAGCGTTGTACCATAATAACATCGTTACTGCTGGTATAAGTGTTATGTACAAAAATGTAATTATGCCCCGGCGACATCCATTTGGCATAGGTTAGAATAGATGGCTTACCGGATGGATGGAAGAACGTATCATCTATGCCAAAACCCTGCAGCAGATCGTGAACCTGGCCTGTTTTAGATATATAATATTCGTCTTCAGCCTTGCTTTCCTGGTTGTGTATGGAAATAACTGTTGATGGCAGGTGGGCATCTATTAATTTAAACAACGCATGCGATACAGAATAAGGGGCATGCGGTACTATTGATTGCTTCAGAATATTATTATTGGGTTGCTGTGCGGCAAAGCCTTCATAAACCTTTTTAGAAGTTTCGAATTGAGGTAAAGGCAATTCATTAAAGCCAATGGCCTCTGCAAAACTGTAAAAATGCATTTTACCGGTAGCCTGCTGTTCCAGGGTATCGTTGGTATTTGCTATATCGCCAAGTGCAACAATACCATTATCCAACATGAATTGAAATGCTGTTTCCCTGGCTTCTTTTTTTTGCTCATCGGTAAAGCCAAAGCGTTTTGCCATTACCTGCTGCAAAAAAGGTATTAACCCGGTATGCTCCTGTACCGCACCCTTCATATGTGATAGCTCCAGGTGGCAATGTACATTCACAAACCCGGGTGCCAGGATACCATCATAATGGTTGGCATCGATGTTTCCAGTCGCATCGTGCAATGCAACGATTGATCCTTCCTCATTCGTCTCTATCACAGTACCTTCAGGCAGCCAACTGATGCCATCATGTATTTTTTCTGCTGTAAGAAACACAGGTTAAGATTTAAAATGTTTTAGTAATATCACTTCCTTATCCTCCAGGAAACGCCATTCACCACGTGGTAATTTCTTTTTGGTGAGGCCGGCATACATCACACGGTCCAGCTTTTCTACCACATAACCCAATGATTCAAATATGCGACGAACGATACGATTACGCCCGCTATGTATCTCTATACCCAGTTCGTTCTTTTCATCCAAGTAAGAGAGCGCATCTACTTTTACTTCACCGTCTTCAAGCGTAAGGCCTGCCAATATTTTCTCAAAGTCTATCTTGGTCAACGGCTTATCCAACGTTACCTGGTATACCTTTTTCGTTTCGTAGCTTGGATGCGATAATTTTTGCGCCAGGTCGCCATCATTTGTGAGCAGTATCAACCCGGTAGTATTTCTGTCGAGGCGGCCTACAGGATATAGTCTTTCTGTAGTAGCATCTTCCACCAAATCCATTACTGTATCTCTTCCCTCCGGATCATCAGTAGTAGTAATATATCCTTTAGGCTTGTTCAATAATATATATACCCTGTTTTTTTGGGGAGTGAGCTTTTTACCGGCTATTGTCACCAGGTCGTATGGCTGCACGCGATAGCCGGGATCCAATGCCAGCTCACCATTTACTTTTACCTTGCCCTGTTTTACCATTTCTGCAGCTTCCCGCCTGCTGCAAGTACCACTATGGGAAATGTATTTATTCAGGGTCATTTCCTTTGGCTCGTCCTGCTGCTCTCCATCTTTTTTACGTGGTTTAGCGGGTTTACCATCAGCATTTTCTGCTTTTTTACGAAAAGGCCCGCTCACTTTCTTAGCGCCCAGCGGAAAGGCTTTATCAAAAGTATCTTCCTGTTTAGATCTGATACCTGCAAACTTCGGTTTATCCTCCACAGTTTTCTCAAACTCTTTCGGGGTAATAAAGTTCTTTTCGTAGTCTTCTACAGGCTTCTGAGGTTTTTCCTCATGAAATACATTGCGTTCAGAGAATTTTTTAGACTTATTGTCTTTTTCGTTTTTATTGAATTTTGATTCCCGTTTCGGGCCATTGAATTTGTCTTTTTCAAAGCCTTCCTCTCTTCCTTTTTTATCAAATCTTCCACCGCGATCTTCACGATTAAAGGGCTTGTCTCCGAATGTGCGCTTATTTTCTCTGAAACCTTCCCCTCTTTCCTTTTTATCAAATCTTCCACCGCGATCTTCACGATTAAAAGGCTTGTCTCCGAATGTGCGCTTATTTTCTCTGAAACCTTCCCCTTTTTCCTTTTTATCAAATCTTCCACCACGATCTTCGCGATTGAAGGGCTTATCCCCGAATTTACGTTTGTTGTCACCGAAGTTCTCTCCTCTTTCCTTTTTGTCAAATCTTCCGCCTCGGTCCTCACGATTGAAAGGTTTATCCCTGAATTTATCCTTGTCCTTGCTAAAACGCTGTTCGCCCGCTGGTTTATCTTTCCTGTCAAATTTTCTTGCCGGCCTTTCCTGGCCATCTTTTTCAAATCTGTTAAATGGCTTGTTTTCACCACTTTTTCTACGATCGCCACTTGCAGATCCATCACGCGAAAAGCCCTCGCGGTTACCAAAATCGCGCTTTTTCCTGCCATCATTATCCCCTGCTTTAAAATCTTTTTTGAACCCGCCACCACGGTTTTCTTTATTAAATCCGCCGCTATTCCCGCTTTTACCCTTGCCTGCAGGCCTGTTATTATTCATCCTTCTTATTTAAATTGAACTGTAAAGGTACAATCTTTGCCTTTCAGGCAAGGTATTTATAAAAATTTTGCCCTGTGTTGTAACTTTTTCATACCCACACCGATATACTGATGAATGGAGCTTATTGATTACAATATTTGCGTAAAGGAGTGGGCAGATGCTTTATTTCGGTTTGCATGCAAATGTACCGGCAATGAAGAGGATGCCCGGGACGTGGTCCAGAACAGCTTCGCAGTATTGTGGCAAAAGCGCCGGGATGTGATGCCTGCCAAAGCAAAAGCATTCCTCTTCCAGGTAGCCTACAACCAATCGATAGACAATTATCGAAAACAAAGCAGGGTGAGCTACAAAGAAGAGATCAATGATGAACGCAGCATCACCGCCGGGCAACCCGACCTGAAAAGAGTACTGGAACGTGCACTATCCAAACTCGATGAACAGTCAAGGGCCCTGGTATTACTTAAAGACTATGAAGGGTATAACTATGAAGAAATAGGACAAATCACCGGACTGAACGAAAGCCAGGTAAAAGTGTACCTGCACAGGGCAAGAAAAGTGCTGAAGGAATATTTAATAAGTGTTGAAAATATAATATAAACGTTATGGTGACCTGGGAAAATTATGAAGAGTATATGCTGCTGTACGCAGATAACGAGCTCAACGAAGCAGAGGTAAAGGCCCTGATGGCGTTCGTGGAGGAACACCCCGAATTAAAAAAGGAGCTTAATGCCTATGCTACTACCAAACTGGTACCTGATAAGGAACTGGTTTTTGAAAATAAAGACACCCTGCTGAAAAAAGGCGGATCTGACACTATAGCCCTGAACCGATGGTACTATTATGCTGCCGCAGCGGCCGTACTCTTCTTCGCAGTATTTATAGTAAACAGGGAACAGGTTAAAAATGAAAATACTGCCCCTATAGCAAAGACAGAAAGTAAAGCAGCCCACCCTATAGCCGGTGACACCGCCGGTAAAGACCTTCATTCACTACCGGTAAACCCTGTTGCTACGGAAACTACAGTTGCAGATAATAAACCTGCTACAACCACGATTAAAAAACATACAGCCCCTGTAAAGAAAGCCATCAAAACATACACCCCGCAAACGCAAAAAACACAGGACATATATGTAGCTCAGGAAGAACCGAAAAAAACCGAACGGCCAACTGTAGTATCTACAGAAAATAAACCCGCATTAGCAGTCAACACTCAGGCCAACAAGAAACAGGAAGTACCTGCTGTAACAAAACCCACGCCGGAAGAACCTAATGCTGCGCCGGAAGAAGAAAGTAAAAGAGGATTATTAGCCTGGCTGCCTATACGTAAAGAGAAGAAGGAAGGCGTTACAGCGCTGGCAGATGCTGTAAATGACAAGCTGGAAAAAGTAAAAAAATTTAAGAATAACCTAAAAGATGCCGACGTAACTGTGAAGATCGGCAATACAGAATTATTTGTTGTAAGACTTTAAAAAACAATTATTTATATGAAATGGATATATGGTATAGCAGCTATAGCACTGCTGAACAGCCAGGCAATATTTGCACAGGAGAAAACAAACGGTAAAAAAGATGTGCAAATACAGCTAAGCACCGATGGCGCTAAGGTGAAAGTGAACGATAAGACAAAGCCTGCTGATAAAGATTTTAGTGTAGAATTTGGTATGGTGGATATCGGTGTCAATGCGTTTAAAGACAACACCGTCTATGACGCACAGACTTTTGCCAATAACAGCTTCTTTAACGTACCCCAGGACCTGCAAAACAAGAACCTTTTTGACCTGCGGACGGGTAAATCGATCAATGTAAATATATGGCCGGTAATGGCTAAGCTTAAACTCCTGAAAACTCCCGGTCAAAAGATATATCTCTCTACGGGTATAGGTTTGCAGATATACAACTTCAGGTATTCTAAGGACATTACTTTTGTCAATAACACCGTACCCCAGGTTGTATTGCTGGATTCGACCACCGATTATAGGAAAAACAAATTAGTGGTCAATTACCTGAGCATCCCCCTGCAAATGACCTTCAAAACCAGGATGGCTAATAAATTGTGGCTGGTATATGGTGTAGGTATTACCGGCGGCTACAGGATAGGCTCGTGGACAAAACAGGTTTCTCAGAAATTCGGTAAACAGAAAAACCACGATTCCTTTAACCTGAATGATTTCAATAGTTGTGTTACTGCAGAATTTGGCCTGGATGATTATTTCCGTATATATGCCAGCTACCAACTGACCAATATGTATAAAGATGCATTTGTAGATCAGCGGCCGTTTAGCATAGGATTACGTTTTGGTGGCATTTAACACACCCATCTATCATATATATAAAGGGAGCTTTAAGCTCCCTTTATTAATTTTAGTTGTCTTTATTCTTCAGCAATACCGGCAGCAGCTTTATGCTTATCCCGCTCACTAATAAGTATCGGATGGGCTTCATTAAATGTAGCCATTACAGTATCAATAAGCAGCAGCATCTCGTCTTTTGATTGCTGTGCACGCCCTAATTGCTCAATACGTTGCAACTGCGGATGTAACTCCCTGATCTTTACAATACCCACGCTGGACTTTAGAAAATGTGCCTGCTTATATATTGCATCCCAGTCGTCCGTACTTTTTATTAATTGTTCCAGCTTTACCAGGCCTTCGGGAGTAGTATTCAGAAATATATCAAGTAATTCGTATAGATATTTGTGATCTCCGTCAGAGAGTTCCTGTAAGTAGCTGAAATCAATTAGTGGCTCCATATCATGTTTCTTATACGCAAGATAAAGAAACACAATCGCTTTTCCATAGATATGATGGGTATAATCCTATTGCGTCAACAATATTCAAACAGATGCCAGCGTTTATTTTTCAGTACATTTGATAGCAGTTTTTATATATGAAATTTACATTCAGATCGTCTTTGTTACTGCTTCTTTCCGGTTTTGGCCTTAGCGTCACGGCACAGGATAAGCCCATAGGCTACTGGCGTGCACATATGCCTTATAACAAGGCCATAAGCCTTGCATCAGATGGCAAAACTATATTTGTGGCTTCGCAGAAAGCTTTTTACACTTACGATATAGCCAGCTTCCAGACAGAGGGATTTAGCAAGGTAGAAGGCATGCACGATATTGGTATGTCTTACATAGGCTACGATGCTCTTACGCAAACCGCAATACTGGCTTATAACAATGGTAATATAGATCTGTTCAAAGACAATACATTCTATAACCTGCCAGATCTAAAAAACAAATCTGTCACCGGTAGCAAGAACATTAATCACATATATACCGAAACCGGATTAGCCTACGTAAGCACTGATATTGGTATCCTGGTCATTAACCTCGACAAAAGAGAAGTTAAAGAAAACTATATATTCAGCGTTAATAGCCAAAATCTTCCTGTTACCGGTTTTACTGCTACTGATAATTTCTTCTATGCTTCTACCACTAAGGGATTGTACCGTATCAGTAGAAATGCTGCAAACCCACAGGCATTTAGTACCTGGACCAAAATCGACAGCACACGGAACTTTGTAGCTGTAGCATCTGTAGATAACAAGGTATTCGTTACAGGAAAGGATAGTTTGTTTTCGCTGGACAATAATAATAAACTACAGTTTGTTTACAGCTCTGATACAACTACCCGGCATCTTGACCCCGGTGTAAATTGCTTCTGGTTATGCGAAAATTATCAAAGTACCTACAAGGGGAAAGTGATCCGGTTTTCGATTGATGGCAATATTGTTGACTCTTATAAGATAGACGGATTCTGCAAACAGGTATTGCAAACGGATACCAACACCCGCTGGATTGCTGATGAATTCCAGGGAATGCTGAAACAGGAAGGATTCGGACAACCCTTTGGAACAGACATACCTGAAAGCCCGGGCGATGCTCCCTGTTTTGATGTATTTGCAAAAAATAAAGAGGTGCTGGTAGCACACGGTGGTTTTGATGATCTGCTGAATGTTTTTAATAATAATGCCGGTTTCTCTGATTTTAAAGATGAGAAATGGAAAAAATATATGCGCTACAAATACCAGGGATTTGGGGATAGCATCATGGATATTACCACTATTGTAAAAGATAATGATGGCACCATCTATGCAGGCTCTGCGCAATCAGGATTATTTATTATGAAGCCCGACGGCAGCACAGAAAACATGAAGCAGGGTTCGGTGATAGGACCCTCTTCTATATCAAAAGACTGGTACCGCATTGGCGGAATGACATTCGACAGTAAAGACAATCTGTGGATCACTGTATATGGAGGTAAACGCGAGCTGGTGGTAAAAACTAAAGAAGGCCAATGGTATTCTTTTGCAGTAGCGGCTCCCAGGTCATTATATCCTAATGCCGCAGCTAATATCTGTGTAGATGATTATGATCAGAAATGGTACACAACCACCGGATCGGGCAGCGGTGTGATTGTATATAACGATAATGGAACGCCTGATAATCCAAATGATGATCGCTACAGGCAACTCATGTCTGGGGTAGGTTATGGCAACCTTCCCGATAACGAAGTATTAAGCGTCGCAAACGATAAAACAGGCGCAATATGGATAGGTACTAAAAACGGTATAGGTATCGTTAATTGCCCAGGCAGTGTTATTGATCGCCAGTGCGAAGCTGAGATACGCGTTGTACAGTACGATCAATTTGCCGGCTATTTATTTACGGGTGAGCAAGTAAATACAATCGCAGTAGACGGCGCCAATCGCAAATGGATAGGAACCAACAACGGTGTATGGCTTATATCCGCCGATGCAGGTAAGATCATTTACCGCTTTACAGCGGATAACAGCCCCCTGCCTTCGAACCTTGTACAAAAAATCAGCATCGATCCTGTAACCGGCGATGTATATATAGGCACGCAGGAAGGCCTCGTCAGCTTTAGAGGTACTGCTACCGAAGGCGGAGAAGAGAACAGCAACGTAATAGCATTCCCAAATCCTGTTAAATCAGGCTACCTGGGCACCATTGCCATTAAGGGGCTGGTAGATAATGCCGATGTTCGCATAACAGATATATCCGGACAGCTGGTGTACCGCACAAAAGCTTTGGGAGGGCAAGCAGTATGGAGCGGACAAGATTATACAGGACATCGCCCTCAGTCGGGGGTATACCTCATCTTTATTACCAATAAAGACGGATCGCAAACAGATGTGGGTAAGATCGTATTTATGGAGTAAGCGCTATGCTTGAGAATACCAGGGCCATCGTATTACGTTCTGTTAAGTATGGAGACTCGGGTCTTATCAGCACTCTCTTCACAGAAAAACAAGGCGTACAGGCATATATAGTTCAGGGTGCCCGCAGCAGCCGTGCGAAAAGCAACAAGGCAGCTATGCTACAGCCGACAACACTGCTGGATGTAGTTGTATATCATAAGCCTAACAGCGGATTACAGCACATTCGCGAAATGCAGTATGGATATTTATACATCCAATTGCAGGAAGACATTGTGCGCAACAGCATTGCACTTTTTTCTGCAGAGCTGTTGCTGCGCTTATTGCCTGAGCATGCACAACAAGAGCAGCTATTTGGATTCGCCTTTAAATATTTTCAATGGCTGGATCAATTGGATATAGAAACAGTGGCTAATTTTCCTCTTTATTTTATCATACAATGCAGCCATTTGCTGGGGTATGAAATAAGTGGCAGCTATTCCGCAAACACACCATACCTAAACCTGCAGGATGGGGCTTTCACAGCAGTGCCGCCATCCGCACCACCATATCTTGATATAGAAGAAGCGAAAGCGCTGAATGCTCTATTGAATATTGAAGAGATAACGCAGCTAAAAAATATAGTGTTAAACGCTGCCATGCGTAACAGGTTATTGGATTGGTATATAGAATTTCTACATCGCCACACACAACATCTTGGCAGTATTAAGTCGCTGGCAGTACTGCGTGCTATCTTACACTAACAGCTATTAATAGAACAACGAAGCAAATACAAGATTGTATATCTGCTACTATTTACTGAATTTTGGTGCTAATTAGCAGCGCATGAAGAGATATGTTTTATTGAGCCTTTTACTTTCCGGCCTGGTAGCCAATGCACAACAATACCCTACAGATTATTTTCGCAGCCCTCTGAATATAGCGCTATACCTGGCAGGTAATTTTGGCGAATGCAGGCCCAACCACTTTCACAGCGGCATAGATATAAAAACGAACGGACAGGAAAATCTACCGGTATATGCTGCCGCCGATGGTTATGTATCGAGAATAAAAATGGAGCCCGGTGGATTTGGACATGGTATATACATTACCCATCCCAATGGCTATACAACACTATACGCGCATCTAAACAATTTTATGCCCGAGCTGCAGCGATATGTAAAAGCAGAACAGTATAAAAAACAGAACTGGGAAGTAGATCTCTCACTATCACCGGATCAATTCCCCGTGAAGAAAGGTCAGCAGATAGCATGGTCGGGCAATACCGGCGCGTCCACCGCCCCTCATCTTCATTTCGAGATCAGGAATACAAAATCAGAACATCCTTTGAACCCTCTATTATTTGGCTTTGATGTTAAAGACAATATTGCCCCCATACCGTTAACAGTAGGTGTGTACAACATGAATGAAAGCATTTATGAACAAACACCGAAGGTTATTGGTTTAAAGAAAAAAGGTGATGCATATACTTTAGCAGATACAGTAATGGTGAATAGTAAGCTTGCCGGTGTAAGCGTTAACATCAACGACTTTATGAATGGCAGCAATAACAGCCTCAACTACTATACTGCCGATATTTATCTGGACAGTGTATTACAGGGAAGAATAACCCTGGATGATATTGGCTATGATGAAACACGTTATATGCATGCCTTCGTAGATTATAAAACTAAAAAGCTTACCGGCAACTGGATGCAGAATATGTTTCAGCTGCCTAATAACAGGTTGGATCATATTTATAACTGGAGCAACCCGAACAACGGAAAGCTGGATATTGCAGACGGGCAGTCACATAAAGTGAACATATTGTTTGCTGATGCTTTCTACAATAAAACAACAGTATCACTTTATCTGAAACATAGCGGTATCGATAGCACATCCCCATGTAATGCTACATTGTTTAAAGCCAATGAGGCGAATCATTACAAGCATCCCAATGTGCGCATAGAACTGGATGATAAAGCACTATATGATGATGTATGTTTTCAATTTGACAACAATACAGACGTATCCGCTTACTCTGAAAAATTTTCGCTCGATAAAAGTTATGTACCGGTCCATACTTCTTTTAAGGTCAATATCAAACCGAACAGGTCTATTGGATTTGATAGCAGGGATAAGATAGCAATGGTATATAGCGACGGGAAAGAGGAAACAGGAAAAGCAGCTAAGTATGAAGATGGCGGCTTTTATGTGGCAAGCTTCCGCAACTTTGGAGATTATCGTTTGGTAATGGATACCGAGCCACCTGTTATCAAATCATTACAAAAGAATGGCGCCAGTCTTGCAAAGGCACAACGCATCACTTTTAAAGCTACCGATGCCGTCACATCAGTAAAAAAATTCAGTGGGGTATTAGATGGCAAATGGATATGCTTGGAGCAGCACGGAGATCTTTTCTTCTATACTTTTGACGAGCATTGCAGTAAAGGAAAACATACATTAGTATTTACTGCCACAGATGAAAACAATAATAAACAAACTCTCAATTATACATTTATACGATAACATTTATGGAACTGCAAAAAGGAGATAAAGCACCGGAGTTTACAGCAAAAGACCAGGATGGCAATACAATATCGCTCAAAGATTTTAGAGGCAAAAAAGTAGCATTGTATTTCTATCCGGAAGATGATACCCCTGTATGTACAGTACAGGCATGCAACCTCAGAGACAATTATGCATTGCTTAAAGAAAAAGGTATCACCATATTAGGCGTAAGCCCGAATGATATAACCAGTCATAAAAAATTCGAGAAAAAATTCTCACTGCCTTTCCCGCTAATCGCAGACACTGATCTGAAGATCGCGAATAAATACGGCGTATGGGCGGAAAAAGTATTGTATGGCCACAGGCACATGGGCATTGTTCGCAGCACTTTCCTTATTGACGAAAAAGGAAAGATCGAGCACATCATCAAACGTGCTTTATCAAAAACACATACGGACCAGATATTGAAGGGCTGGGGAATGGTTTAGAAATCGAACTTCATAGAGCCAAAGACTCCAAAATAAGACTGCCTTGGATCTGTAGCTACAGGCTTAGGAGTTACACGCCAAACAAAATCTATCCGGAACACGCGCAATATATTTTCAATACCCGTACCTAGTTCTATGTACGGGTTATTTTCTAATGTTTTAAAAGCAAAACCTTTATTCATATTCAGGGCTTTGTTGGAATCGCTCAGGCTTCCTATCACACCCTTAGCAGTCCAGAACTGGCGGAACTTTAATTTCTTTATCAGCGGTATATAGCGGAATACTCCACTGCCGAGTGAGTGCTCAATATTGAAACCTGCATACTGGTCGCTGAGAAACTCGTACTGGTTCATCATACTAAAAGCATACTTATTGTATACATAAGTTTCATTACCGGGATGTATTTCCAGCAAAGGATAGGGCAACGTACCAAAGTATTTACCTGCAAACAAATTGACATACAGTTGGCCAAGCGGTGCTATCTTCAAATAAGATGATATATTGAATCGTATTTTCTGATAATTGTATCCACCGTCAAGGAATCCTTTCAACCCTTTGGAATATCGCAGTTCCACAATAGGATACCTGCTGCCTAGGCTGGTTCGGAAATAATTACCATTAATAAAGCGCTCTTTGTAGGCGTAGCGCAGTTTCACATTGATCTCTGTCTGCGTGATATTGTTTAATGGGTTCCCGTTCTCATCATTAAATATTCCGAGATCGGGCAGAGGGGCATAAGGATCATAATTCTTCCGTAGAAGCGTAATCATGTGGCTGAAGCCACTATAATATTCTTTATAAAATTCAAAGCGGGTATCGTCCGAGAACATAAACTTCATGGGTATCCCGGGTTTACGCACTGCATAACTAAAGACGTTATCAAACGTAGTATTATCATAATAGTTTACCGATGCGTCCAGATCATGGCGATAGGAGAAGTTTACATAAGTTCTGGGAAACTGGTTGTGCAGCAACCATAATGCATTGATACTATACTTGTATTGCTGATCTTTAAACCCGTAAGCCACATAGCCATTGATGTATACATTCTTAGATAGCTTAGGCGTTGTACCCATAGAATACCTGATGCGCGATCCTTCTATCACGTTACTGCTGTATATATTCCAGTAGGGGCCAAACTCAAACCAACCCCATTTCACAACGCCTGTGGCTAATACCTTTGCTACGTTCTTTATCTTCTTAAATTGCGGGTCCTGTTGCAGCGTATCCAGCATATCATAAATAGACTGCTCATTTTTACTCAGCGGCTCAAAACGATGAGCATCCCAGTAAGCATCCCCTACATTCATGGCCGAATCTGCCACCGTAACATCCATTCGCAACGTCTTGCTTCCTATCATTTCCGTTACCGCGGGATCATTCACTTTTATATTGCGATACATGTTTGTTTTTCTCGCCTTCAGGCCGGGAAATTTTATCAGGTTTCCTGCCAGCAGTAATTCTGCCGTTAAGTTCTCCTTAGTGCAAAACCATACGGAATCAGAGATAGGTGTATAGTCTTTATAAAAAGTGGCATCTTTCAGCCAGTTGATATTGGCTTCTCTCGGCACATTGGCTTCTATATGCTGCAGTGCATATATAGAATCTACAACTTTAAAGGTTCCCGCAAAACAATTTTCCCCTTCGCGCAGGGGTTTAAAACTTACTGTAATGATTTTATGGCCATATACTTCCCCGGTATCAACAATCTTATATTTGTAAAAGGTAGGTCCTGCATTATTTAGTGGACTGATGTATTGTTTATAAAAAAAGATCAGGTAGTTGTCGTAGGGATTAATGGGCAGATAAAAATTACCCAGATACTGCGATACACTTTTATTAATAGCAGGATTGGTAGCGCCTTTTATCTGTGTAGCTTTTACATATTCTCTCTTTATACGTTTAGGCTTATCCTGGTAATAATAATCAGATAAAGTTTCCGTCAGGTAAAATGGAAGAAAAGGCTGCTTTTCAGATGTTTCATCCATGTTGTCATACACATAGCTCAGTTTATGTATGTACGGTATCGGCAGCGTCTCAAATTCCTCTCGTGACAGGTTTAGTAGATCTAGTTCTATTTTATTGTATGATTCGCAGCTGTAATTATTAAACCTTGCCGGATTGTTCCTTGGCTTTGCCGCTATGATATGCTTTAGTAAAGTTATTGCAGGATCTTCTCCGGCAATTACTACAACTTCATTGAGCTTGTTCGCTTCTGTTTCCAGGGTTATGTAGAGTTGTATATCGTGCTGACTCCTGTCTAATTTTTTTTTGAAGGTGTTGTACCCAATGGCCTGTATATATAAGGTATCTCCTGGCAGGCCATTTACAGTTAGCTGAAAATTGCCATCCAGCTCTGCCGGGGTACCAATATCTGACTTTGGGAAAAAGATATTGGTAAAAGGTACCGGCTGCCCCGTCTTTTTATCCAAAACCACACCCCTGATGGTGTATAGCTGTGAAGAGTCGACCTTTAGTTCCGCTGATGAGTCAATTAAAGAAAGAGGAGTTTCTTCACCGCTAACCACAGTGTCCTTTACCTGGGCACAAAGGCGCCCGGCAAGTACCAGAAATAATATGGATAACAGTATATATTTAAACTTCTTTCGCAATTTCCGTCAGGCTCCTGTGGCAATGTTACACCTCTTTCGTTAATCCTACGATTTATTAGATACTAAATCTATGCCTGCGTTTAACCTGGATTAGCAGAAGTGCAAAAATAGGCTAGCTTTATAGTAATCTTTTATATCATAAACATTTATGGATCTGCAAAAGTTTGGCAAAAAAGCCGGTAAGAAAAAAGACGAGCTGACGGCATTTCTGCAAAAGCTGGATGAGATAGTACCTGAAGATATGCCGGGGTTGGTTGAAAAAACAGATGCTGGTGTATGGAGTGAAGTGGACTGTATGGCCTGTGCCAATTGCTGTAAAACCATGACACCTACTTATACGCCCGACGATATTAAGCGCATTGCCACGCACCTGGGCATGACAGCTGCGAGTTTTAAAAATAAATGGCTGGAGCAGGATAAGGATAATGGGGACTGGGTGAACAAACAGCAACCCTGCCAGTTTTTGGTCGATAATAAATGCTCTATCTACGAAGTACGCCCGGCTGATTGTGCAGAATTTCCCCATCATAATAAAAAGCCATTTGACGAATACAACGATACCTTTATACAAAATGTGCACCGCTGCCCGGCAACTTTCCTGCTGGTAAGCCGCTTGAAGAAAAAGGTAGAAAAGGAATATGAGTGGTAAGGAGCAGGTGTTTTTACTTCCCGACATTGGCTTAACTTAGCCCCATGTCTGAAAAGAAACTGTTCCTGCTGGATGCTATGGCGCTGATATACCGTGCTTATTATGCACTGATACGTAGCCCACGCATCACCAGCACCGGCCGCAATACCAACGCACAATTCGGATTCACTACTACTTTGCTGGATCTTATCAATAAGGAAAAACCTACCCATCTCGCAGTTGTATTTGATACACACGCCCCTACAGAACGTCATACTGATTTTGAAGCGTATAAAGCCAACAGGCAGGAAGCTCCGGAAGACATATTAGCCGCAATACCTGATATTAAACGCATTATCACCGGCTTCAACCTACCCTGTATGGAAAAGGACGGCTATGAAGCAGATGACGTGATAGGCGCCCTGGCACACGAGGCAGCAGATCTGGGTTACACTGTATATATGGTAACCCCCGATAAAGACTATGGTCAGCTTGTTCGTGAAAATATCTATATATACAAACCTGCTTATCAAGGCGGGAATGTAGAGATCATGGGTGTGAACGAAGTGTGTAGCAAATGGAACATCAAGCGGGTAGAGCAGGTTATAGATATATTGGGCCTGATGGGTGATGCTGTGGACAATATACCAGGCATAGCAGGTGTAGGTGAGAAAACTGCCGCCAAATTACTGGCCGAGTACGATACCCTGGAGAATGTGCTGGAAAATGCAGATAAGATAAAAGGTGCCCTCGGCGAAAAAGTACGCAACGGTAAGGAATCAGCCATTTTATCTAAAAAGCTGGCGACAATTATTACAGATGTACCTGTATCCTTCCACGAAGAAGATTTCAGGGTAAAGGAATTGAACCGCGAAAAGCTGACAGAAGTATTTACTGAGCTGGAATTTAAAACACTGGCCAAAAGAGTATTGGGCGAAGAGGCTGCACCTGTTTTGCCTGCTAATGGCCCGGTAGATCTTTTTGGTAATCCAATTTCACAAGAGGCGGCATCTATATTCCAGGCAGCGCCCCCAAAAGATACTTTGGTAGAAGCTGCCGAGGAAGCAGTGCCTATTGCTACACATAATATAGAGAACACACCGCACACCTATCACCTGGTAGACACGCCCGCAGGTATTGCCGACCTGGTTGAGAAACTAATGCAACAAACGGAGATTGCATTCGATACGGAAACAACTGACCTGGACGCGCATCTCGCTGACATTATAGGCATGAGCTTCTGCTGGGAAAAAGGAACAGCGTATTATGTATCCATACCCGACGGCAGAGATACCGCCATCAACATCCTCCAACAATTTCAGCCAGTGTTTGACAGGCAGGATTTGCTATGGATAGGGCAAAACATTAAATACGACCTGACTATACTTAAATGGTATGGCTTTGAACTGAAAGGAAAAATATTCGATACGATGCTGGCGCATTATGTGATTGAGCCGGATGGTAAGCGTAATATGGACATCCTAAGTACTAAGTATCTAGGTTATGAACCGGTTTCTATTGAAACATTGATAGGCAAGAAAGGGAAGAATCAGCTGAGCATGCGGGATGTGCCTGTAGAGCAGGTGAAAGAATATGCTGCAGAAGATGCAGATGTAACCTTACAATTAAAACATGCTTTCTACCCAATGCTCGATAAGCAGCAGGTGCGCAGGGTATTTGAAGAAGTAGAAAACCCATTGGTAAATGTATTGGTGGATATGGAAATAGAAGGCGTGGGTATAGATATCAACTTTTTAAGAGATTACTCAAAAGAGCTGGAGCGTGAAATAAAAATAGCAGAGGACAGTGTATACAAACAGGCAGGCATTGTTTTCAACCTGGGTTCTCCAAAGCAACTGGGCGAGGTGTTGTTTGATAAAATGAGGCTGGATGATAAGGCTAAAAAAACTAAAACAGGCCAATACGCCACTGGGGAAGATGTATTGAACAAGCTGCGCAATAAACACCAGATTGTGGATGACATCCTAATATTCCGAGAGCTTTCCAAACTGAAGAGTACCTATGTAGATGCATTGCCAACTATGATCAACCCGCGTACGGGTAGGGTGCATACCAACTTCAACCAGGCCATTGCCGTTACGGGCCGCCTTAGTAGCGTCGATCCTAACCTGCAGAATATTCCTATCCGCACAGAACGTGGCAGAGAAATAAGAAAAGCTTTCATCTCACGCGGCGAGGGCTGGACTTTGTTATCCGCAGACTATTCGCAAATAGAACTACGCATTGTAGCTGCTATCAGTGGCGATGAAAATATGATACAGGCTTTCGTAGACAATAAAGACATCCACACGGCAACTGCTGCCAAGGTATATGGCGTGGATGAAAAAGAAGTAACCTCAGATATGAGGCGCGCCGCAAAAGCGGTGAACTTCGGTATCATATACGGACAAACAGCGTTCGGCCTTTCCGAATCTTTAGGTATCAGCCGTACAGAAGCTAAGACTATTATAGATAACTACTTTACACAGTATAGCGCCATCAAACGCTATATGGATAATACGATCAACTTTGCCCGCGAACATGGCTATGTAGAAACATTGATGGGACGCAAACGTTACCTGCGCGATATCTATTCTGCCAACCAGACGGTACGCGGTTATGCAGAACGAAATGCCATTAACTCACCCATACAAGGCACCGCTGCTGAGATGATAAAGCTGGCGATGACACGTGTACATAGGGAGCTTAAAAAACAAAACCTGCAAACACGTATGATTTTGCAGGTGCATGACGAACTGGTTTTCGATGTTCCGGATAATGAGTTAGAACAGGTAACAAAGCTCATCAAAGAAAATATGGAGAGCGCCATGGTATTACCGCACAATGTGCCTATCAATGCAGAGGCAGGTACCGGTAAAAATTGGCTGGCAGCGCACTAATCATTTCAAGGGGTGGCGCTGCTCCCATGCGCCTTCCTGTTGTGCTGTATTATTTTGAAATTGCTGTATAGCATTTCTGATAAACCTGTTGCGTATATAAACAAAGGTATCCAGGTAATGAGGTTTGGCCCCTAACCTTGCTTTGGCATCAAGCGCAGTGCGACCCAGTATCAATTTCGGTTTATGCGCAGCTATAGCAAGCTCTATGGTAAGAAATAAGATATTGAAGTATAATTGCAGCTCATTATTACGGCTATAATCAAACCCTATATAGAACATATCAAATACATCAGTCTTCACCCATGCACTAAGAAACCCAACCATCTTTTCATCTTCATAGATGCCCCATACTTTCAACTCAGGATGGTGCTTACATAATACAGGAATAAACTCCGGGCTTAGGAAACCAATACGGGCAGGTTGCCTTTCGCAAACCTCTTTATATAAAGTATATATCCTGTCTTTATTTTGTTCTACTTCATCACCTGATAATTCCTTAACCGCTACTCCGTCAAAGGCATGCCTTACTTTCCGGTAGCGCTGTGCGTATTTATGCTTTAAGGCTTTTTCATAATCAGCCACCGACTGCCATGTCACAGGCAATTGCAGTTCCATAGAAATATCATTTCTCAGCAGCATATAGTGCGGGGCATAATGCTGAAAATAAGTTGCCAGGTCGGCACGCATATCTTTTATCAACACAGCACTGGCGCAACTTTCTTTCAAAGTTTTATCAATAGCTGCACGGTACAGGCTGTAGGTATCAAAAGAAGCCATTCCCGCTTTACAATAATAGGAACATACATCATGACGAAACAGGTGGCCTGCAACTAATAATTTAGGCCTGGCAACATTTATGAATAGGCTCCAAGCAGCATATTGCCAATTTTTAAAAACTTCTGGATTCAGATGTTGCGCCTTAACATTCAGCAATTGAAAGTAGGCAGCCGCCTGTGGTCGACCGTCTTTATAAACGAGGCAATATATAAAGCTAACGTCTGGTAAATGTGATTGCTCTGATAACAGGATGCTTTGCTTTTTCAGGAAATGACCGGCAGGCAGCAGCAGATCCCAGGCTTCAGGCAGGGACTCCGCACTATAATAGGTTTCAACGGTTATTTCTTCAGATTTCCTGCTGCAGATCGTCAAAATATATCCTTTTCCATCACCACATGTGGTATGCCCACTTCAGTAAACTCACTGCTGGTTGTGTAATATCCCAGCTTTTTATAAAATCCTTCAGAAACACTGCGGGCATGTAGTATGATGCTCGAATAGCCTTGTTGCTTTGCGTATGTTTCCGCTGCTTCTACCAGCATTCTGCCCACACCTCGGCCTTGCCAGTCACCGTCAACAGCCATTTGACGTAGTTTGATCTTTTCTTCATCATCAATAGGATAAAGCATAACGCAGCCTATTACCTTATTATCTTTTTCGGCGATAAAAATGGTATTAATGGCATCGCTGGTGAGATCTTCATTTTTTAATGACAGACCTATTGGTTTTCGAAGAACTTCTTCGCGCAGGTCGTATACCTGTTGGTATCTTTTATCGGTTATCGGGATCCTGCTTATGACTATACCGTCTTCCAAGGGAGGAAAAAATTTATTTGAGTTCTAAGTTAGTAACATTATTGCTTGTAATCACAAAATCCACAATGGTTTGTTCCGAATTAGGAGTTTTACGGAATCCCGCCTTATATGTTCCGGGCAATAACGAAAGTTTTTGTGGTTCCCCGCTTCCATTTATCTGCAGGGAGTAAAAAATGCGAAACTGGTCGCCAAATGGATAGTATAATACCACCCGGCCAACGCTGGTTGTATTCGCTAACACCAATTGTCCCTCTTCCGGTATCTCTACCTGGTATTGTTCACCAAAATTTAGATCAAAGGTGCGTTTGAAAGGTGGAAGTGTATTGATCTCCACATGATAGGTACCGGGCTCATAAAACAGTTCCTGCGTACATTTTTGCCTTACAACTTGAGATGTTGAGAAACGGTGAAATACGGTAGCAGTATATTCTACAGCTCTTTTGGGGTTATCTCTATAGGCGAAATATATAGACCCTTCACTTACAGGTATTATGATAGCGTTATTCTTATTTGCTTCGATCTTTACATCGGGAACTATATAGTTTGCCTTGCCGGTGATGGTGAGATTGTAATTACCGGCAGGTATTTTCTGCGGATCCGGAATACCTGCCGCATCTACAGTACGGTAAAATTTCTGTAAGGGTTGTTTTGTTTTAGGATCCAGCAATACCAGCTGCGGGCTTGTTTGATAAAACGTACCCTTACCATCTGAAAAATACACCTGGAGCGTCGTTTCTTTTGCATCCTCGTTTTTCTGGGTATATTTTAATTCTTTGGGCTTGGTGCTGGCAACTGGTTGAGGTTCAATGCGCTCTGGTTTGGGAGCTATTACCGGTTTAGACGCAGGCTTGTTTGTTACTGCCGGCGGAGGCGGTGCACTGACTATTGGCTTATAATTGGCTGTGGGCGGCGTTACGGTCTTGGGTGCATCCACATTTGTTGCTGTTATTTCTACCGGCTTGCTTATTGGCTTAACGGCAGCGGGTGCCGGCGATGTCGCGAGTTTTTCTACCTCCAGCTTTGCAGGATTATATGATGGTATTGCCCGTTGTTTTAATACCGGGTCTGCATAGTAGATACTGAAAGTGCGGTGCGAAATTAATGGCCTTATGAATGCAATATCTTCTTTCAGAATATCAGGAGCTACTTCATTGGTCCTGTCTGTAAGATCCGTAGGAGGAGGGGCTTGTACTATATTAGGTTCTTTGGTTTCCGCTCGTTCTGTTTTAGGTTTAGGTGCAGGTTTTGGTAGCTCCACCGGTGCAGGGGCGGGTTCCGTCACTTCCACTTCTTTTTTCATTTCAAACTTCGGGATGGTAACATTTACCATACTCGGAGCTTTTACAACTGTAGATTCCAATACTTTGCGCTGAACGGTGGTAAGCGTAAGCATAGGCTTATATGCCTCCACAATCTTGCCAACTGTAGGTTTGATATCTTTATCAGCGGTAACAGTTAAGTAATTGCCAAGACAGTCATATTGAGATTTTAAAACTGTATTATCAACAAGGCTTAATATATATGGTTTAAAATCTATCCTTTTTGCCAGGAGTTCTTTTACTACATCACAAATATTTCCGCCGCAGCTTTCTTCACCATCAGTAATTAATATCAGGCTATACGTGTTATGCAACAGATCGGTAAGATCGTTCTCTGCAGCCTCTTTTAATGAATAGGCTATCGGGGAAACACCTATCGGGCGAAGCGCAGCCAACCTTAAAGACATTTGGGTAAGGTTGTCCTTACTGAACATTACTTCCAGCTTAGTATCACTACAATCGTTGTATTGTGCAGGCGATTGATGGCCATAGACACGCAATGCGAACTCCACATTTTTATTCACCTTATACAGGCTATCCATCAAAGTGGTAATGATGCGTGATGCGGCATTGAACCTGCTCTCTTTTGCGGCCCAGTCTGTACCCATGCTCGATGATCCATCCAGAAGCAATAAGATGCGGGGTTGTTTTTCCTGGTCGAAAGTCTGCCCTATGGAAACATGAGAACAAAAGAGAATAAATAAGAGGAAAAGGCCTTGAAAAAATCGCATCTGAAAAAAATGAACCAATAAAGCAAACCTACATTAAAATGATTGAAGATTATTCACCCATGTATTAACCCTGCTATATGTCTTTTATCTTTTTACATATAGATGTAAAATATGATAGCTGACCAGTATCATGGCCATACCATCCTTCAAAATACATAACTTTGCAATCCATTATAATAGTATGTCAATATCTACCCAGGTTGTTGAGGATGTAGTAATAAAGTTTGCAGGCGACAGCGGTGACGGTATGCAGCTGACAGGTAGCCAGTTTACCAACAGTACGGCTTTATTGGGTAACGACTTATCAACCTTCCCCGATTTTCCGGCCGAAATACGTGCCCCGCAGGGTACTTTACCGGGCGTTAGTGGATTTCAGCTCCATTTTTCGAGCAATAGAATATATACTCCCGGCGATAATTGTGATGTGCTGGTGGCTATGAACGCCGCAGCACTGAAGGTAAATCTTAAGTCCCTGAAAAAGGGCGGTATTATTATTGCCAATTCCGACGGCTTCGATTCCAAAAACCTGAGGTTGGCCAACTATCCTGATGGTGTAAACCCGCTGGAAGATGATTCGCTCAGCAATTATGAATTACATGTAATTGATATCACGAAGCTTACCCGCGAGGCGCTGAAAGATATCCAGATGGGGGTAAAGGAAAAAGACCGGGCGAAGAACATGTTTGTGCTGGGCTTCCTTTATTGGCTGTATAATCGCGATATGGAAGTAACCATATCCTTCCTGAACGATAAATTTTCCAAAAAGCCGGATATTCTCGATAGCAATATCAAATCCTTGAGAGCGGGTTATAATTACGGGGATACTGTCGAGACATTCACTACACGTTATCGTGTAGAAAAGGCAAAACTGCCGCCGGGCAAGTATCGCAACATTACAGGTAACACTGCGCTTACTTACGGCATTATTGCTGCAGGAGAGCAATCCGGTTTGCCGATATTTTTAGGAACCTATCCTATTACCCCGGCGTCAGACATATTGCATGAGCTGTCGAGGTACAAGAATTTTGGTATCCGCACCTTCCAGGCCGAGGATGAAATTGCAGCCATTACAGCTGCCATCGGTGCCTCTTACGGCGGTAGCCTTGGTGTTACCACTACTTCCGGGCCCGGTATGGCGCTGAAAACAGAAGCTATGGGCCTTGCTGTAATGCTGGAGATACCATTGCTGATTGTAAACATACAACGTGGTGGCCCATCAACGGGCTTGCCTACCAAGACTGAACAAAGTGATCTGCTGCAGGCTTATTATGGCCGTAACGGCGAATGTCCTATGCCTGTAATATCTGCTTCTACCCCAAGCGATTGTTTTGCAGCCGTTTATGAGGCAGCGAGGATATCAGTGCAGCATATGACACCTGTAATATTCCTGAGTGACGGTTACATAGCCAATGGTGCCGAACCCTGGCGTTTCCCGCAAAAAGCTGATCTGAAACCTATAGAGGTTAACTTCAAAAAGGCATTGGCAGAAGGCGAAGCTAAATTCATGCCTTACCAGCGCGATGAGAAACTTGTGCGTCCATGGTCTGTACCGGGCACTGCTGGGTTAGAGCATCGTATAGGTGGCCTCGAAAAAGAAGACATCACGGGCAACATATCTTATGATCCTGATAATCACCAGCATATGGTGAAGACAAGACAGGCAAAAGTAGATATGATAGCAGATCATATTCCATTGCAAACTTTAGATAGCGGTCCTGAAAAAGGAGATGTATTGGTGCTTGCATGGGGATCTACTTATGGTGCGGTGAAAAGCGCCGTTGCTGAGTTGCAGGAGAGAGGAAAGGCTGTTGCCCATGCCCATTTGCGGCATCTACGCCCATTCCCTAAAAACCTTGGTGAGATGCTTCGGAGCTACAAGAAAGTATTAATACCGGAGATCAATAACGGGCAGCTAATAAAGATCATCCGTGATCAGTACCTGGTAGACGCTATTGGTTATAACAAAATAAAAGGAACACCGATAACACGCGCAGAGCTGGTAAATGCAATCAATGAATTGCTCTAATCAATCTGCTTATCATATTAAAGGCGCTGCAGGTTGCAGCGCCTTTTTTTAGTCTTTTTTCTCTTCCGCGGTATTCTCATCAATTACATACAGCGGCCTGTTCCTCACATTATTGATAATGCGGCTAATGTATTCGCCGATGATGCCAAGCGATAATAATTGCACGCCACCAAGGAATGTTACGCTAATAATGGTGGATGCCCATCCCGGTACCGTATTGCGGTTAAAATAATATCCATAAAGCGCATATACTCCTATCAGGAAGGATATGATGCAAACTACAAATCCCAACTGTGCAGCAAGCTTTAGTGGCGAATCTGAAAATGCCGTAATACCATTAAATGCCAGGCGCAGCATTTTACGGAAAGGGTAATTTGTCTTACCGTATTTGCGTTCATCGCGCTCAAACATTACATATGTGCTTTTAAAGCCTAGCCATGCTATCTGCCCCCGGATGTATTTATCATACTCCTTCATTTGTTTCAGATAATCGAGCACATCGCGTCCTATCAGGCGGAAGTCGCCCACATCCAGCGGTATCTCAAAGGAGACCAGCCTTGCCATCAGGCGATAAAACATTTTTGCGGTAAACAGCTTAAAGAAGGTTTCACCCTTACGTTTGCTGCGTTTGGCATACACTACTTTAAAACCATTTTTGTACTCCCGATACATTTCGGGGATCAGCTCCGGCGGATCCTGGAGGTCGCCGTCAATGGTTACGATAGCATCCCCTTTGGCATAATCCATGCCGGCCGTAATAGCTATCTGGTGACCGAAGTTGCGGGCAAAACTTATATAATGCAGTTTTTCAGGGTCGATACCGCAAGCTTGTTTTAATTTTTCCTGGGTCTTATCGCGGCTGCCATCATTCACAAAAATGATCTCATACTTATCTGTGATGCTTTTTGCAGCCGCAGTCATGCGTTTTACCAGCTCGTCAATGATCATTTCTTCATTGAAAACCGGTACAACAATAGATAAGTCTATATTATTTGAGGCCATTTTTTTCTTACTCTTAACGTATGGATCTTATTGTTTTGTAAATATATAACCTTTAGTTACATGCTATAACGTCTATCGTTGAGATGCACAATGATAGATGATTAAAAACATTTGACAAACTTTTTAGCCGTCGATTTGTTATCAAGGTATGCCTGAAGTTGCTATATTCTGGTTTCGAAGAGATTTGCGGCTGGATGATAATGCTGGTTTATTCTATGCCCTTAGATCCGGTAAGCCTGTTGTTCCTGTTTTTATCTTTGATACGGAGATATTAGATGAATTACAGGATAAAGAAGACCGAAGAGTTGATTTCATACACCAGGCATTGGAACATGTGCAGGCCGAGCTGGTAAAACATGGTAGCACATTACATGTAATGCATGGTACCCCAAAACATTGTTTTACTGAATTAATCCATCATTATAATATTGATGCAGTATATACCAATCATGACTATGAGCCTTATGCGGGTCAACGTGATGAAATGGTTTCAGAGTTGTTGTTAAAACATAATATACCCCTCTACAGTTATAAAGACCAGGTCATCTTTGAAAAGAATGAAGTATTGAAGGATGATGGAACACCATACACGGTTTACACACCTTACAGTAAAAAATGGAAGTCAAAACTAAACAGTTTCTACCTGAAACCATATCCAACCAATAAGTACTTCAAAAATCTGCATCGGCAAAAAAAGATAGATATCCCATCATTACAGGATATTGGCTTTAAAAAAACTGGTATTACTTTTCATGAGCCCAAGCTTGATAAAGAAATTGCCAGGCATTATCATGAAACACGGGATATCCCCTCTGTTAAAGGCACTACAAGATTAAGCGTTCATTTAAGGTTTGGTACTATAAGTATTCGTAAGCTGGCGGCTGAATGCAAAGACCTTAATGAAAAACTGCTGAATGAACTGATATGGCGGGAATTCTACCAAATGATCCTATGGCATTTCCCCCAGGTGGTCAATCACTCCTTCCATCCTGCATACGACCATATTCAATGGCGAAATAATGAAGTGGAATTTAAGCTTTGGTGTGAAGGCAATACAGGCTACCCGATAGTAGATGCAGGCATGCGCGAATTGAATGCTACCGGCCATATGCATAACCGCATACGCATGATTGTAGCCAGCTTCCTTACAAAACATCTCCTAATAGACTGGCGATGGGGAGAAGCCTATTTTGCGGAAAAGTTGCTTGATTATGACCTTGCGAGTAATAATGGCGGCTGGCAATGGGCGGCTGGTAGCGGCTGCGATGCAGCGCCTTATTTTAGAGTATTCAATCCTTATTTGCAAACAGAGAAATTTGATCCTGACTATATCTATATTAAAAAATGGGTGCCGGAATATGCGGAGCCAGGATACACGCAGCCTGTTGTAGAACACACCCTGGCACGGGAACGCTGTCTTACTGCTTATAAAGCAGCCTTGAAAAGCGATATGAAACCAGCGCGCTAACCCTCTTCTTCTGCCTCTATGACTATTTCCTGATGCTCATTGTTATTGTTAATATGAGTCTTGGCTGATAGCCATAGTGCCAATACTACCGTGGCTATAATAATCCCGGCCAGTACGAGTACTGTATTTCTCCTCTTGATCTTACGCTTTTTGCGTCTTTCAGAATGCCGGCGGTGGCGATGCCTCCTTTCGCCATGCGTCGATGGCATTTTTTGGTCAGGTTGCATAATATGTAAACTCTCTCTTCCGAAATATACAAATATCCTGTTGTATATCTCTTTGTGCAGCATTTATTTGCTAATAATTCGCACTTCCACTCTTTTGTTCAGGTCGCGTTGTTCCTGTGTTTCTTCCGCCGGATACAGAGGATGTGCAAAGCCCATTCCTTTGTAGCTCATCCGGGCAGCATCAATACCCCGTTTTACAAGATAGTCGTAGACCGCCTTAGCTCTATTAAAAGATAAACCCATCTTCCGGGTATCCATATCCATACCCTCATCGTTAAGATGGCTCCCGCAGCAAATGTGTCCTTCAATGCTTACTCTTAAACCTGGATTGTTTTTCATTAACAGGTAAAACGAATCTAAGAGAGGAATTGATTTTACAAGGTATTGATGCGAACTTTCTTTGAATAGAATATTCAGCCGAATGATATCATTTACTTTCAGTTTAGATGCATCAGCTACAAGTGGTTTTGTTCTGTGCCGGGGCAGCCGAATGCTGATATCCACCCTTCGGTTAAAGGGAACACCATCGCTACCTTCTTCTTTTCCTGAAGGTATTTCACCCTTACCCTGCACGGCTTCAATATCTTCTTTCTTAAAATTCATCCCTACCAAGTAATCTCTTATCGCATTTGCGCGGTTTTGCGACAATAAGAGATTTCCCATGCTATCTCCTACATAGTCAGCATAACCAACGAGGTCTAATTTTAACCCCGGATGTATTATGTCATTATACACCAGCGAATCGATATATCGCTTGCCCTGATCCGTCAATTGGTAACTTCCGGTATTAAAAAGTACATGATAACTACGTGCGTTTGCGTTTATGAATACACTCATTAAAATACTGTATGCTATCAGGCAGTGTCTCATGTGCAGTGATTGGAAATCTAATTTACTCTGCTAATATTATTACTGCAACTAGTTTATCCTTTTATTGGCTATCATGCATTTATTTAATTCAGAATGCAGCATGCTGCCTATATGATTAATTAGCATTTGGATGTCTTCTTCTGAAAATACCTGGTGATAATATTTGCTAATGGTTTTATCCTCGAATGTAAGCTCGTAGCTGTGCTTCAGAAAAGAAACACTCAATTTGCAATGGATATCAAAACTCACGTATTCTATGATCTTAAAGTCATTAAAGCTAAAATCGAACGCTATGTCATCAGTATACAAAACTATATTGCCGGAGATATGCGCATCTATTTGGCTAATGTTGCGTAATTGGGTATAGAACGATTCTTTACTTGTTTTAAAGAATATAGCATTGCTCAGAAATAAATTTTCGTATTCTGATATCTCATCCTTTATTCTGAAGATCAGTGGTAATAAAATGCCATTGTAGATACGCCTGATAATGCTGTGATTTTTTGCAAAACGTATCTGGTCCTTTTTATCCAGCTCCTGTTTTAATGAAACGATTGTCTTTCTCCAGTCTTTTGTCTCTTCTTTCTTTTCGTTACTGCCAATATCAAGGTAAGACTGGTAAGATAGCAATAGCTGATCTGCCAGGTAATTGCTAAAGACTGTTATATCCTCACTTGCAGTTGCATCTAAATAATTAATTGTTTCCGTGGGTTTAAAAGCTATCGGTAAAAGATCGCTCTTTATTAAAACATAATTGACCAGCATACGGGCAAGCTTTCCGTTATGTGCATCTTCAATATCTGTTTCTATGATCTTTTTATGAAGAAGCGCCGCCAGCTCTGGCGCGCATAATTCATTTTTTGTCTGTTCATCTTTATACCAGGCAACGATATCATATAAATCGCGGGAAAAACCTTTATCAAAATAGTTGATATCACCGCCCGATACTACTGCGCTTACAAAATTGTTATTTACAGGCGCTATACAAGAATGTCTACGGGGAGATAAAATGCGATGTATATCATCTATAAAATTGACACTTAACTGGTGTCTTTTATTAAATGCAGCATCAAGAACAGACTGATAAGCTATTTTCCCAAGCTGCAGGTTGGTATATTCACTTACCGACCTTCCGGCAACAACCGTGTCATAAGAAATAGCCAGTTGTGTTTCGTTATAACTTAGTGAGCTTCCAAAAAAGCCGTTCGAGTTATAATGAAAGTCTACCAGTAATTTTTTCTCAGCCTGGTGCAACTGTTCATTAGATAATTTTAGGCGTAGTTCGCCCTTAAGGACATTGATCCTTTCGAGTTTATCGTGCAACATCATAGCATGGTAATGACTATAAAATTACAGAATAAATAGTTTCAATTACAATAATTACAAGTTAATAAACCTGTTACTCGAATGTGACGATTATCCTCCCCAACCTTCACGATCAAGGCTGCGGTACTGTATCGCTTCTGCCAGGTGTTCCGGTCTTATTTCTTCACTCGCGGCAAGATCTGCTATGGTACGAGATACCTTCAGGATACGATCATACGCACGGGCAGACAGGTTCAATCTATCCATTGCTGTTTTCAGCAATGTCTGCCCAACGGTATTGATAGCACATATTTCTTTCAGTTGTTTACTGCTTATCTGTGCGTTGCAGTAAACACCTGTACTCTCCTTAAATCGCTCCGCCTGTATCTCTCTCGCTTTGATCACCCTGTCGCGAACGGATTCGCTTGGTTCTGATGTTTGCTTGGATGACAGCTCATTGAATGATACGGGCGTTACCTCTACATGCAGATCTATCCTATCAAGCAATGGACCTGAGATTTTGTTGAGGTAACGTTGTACTACTACCGGGCTGCAGGTACATTCTTTTTCCGGGTGATTAAAATAACCGCATGGACATACCTGCGTTCCCTTTCTGCGGTTTAGAGATTTCAGCCTTAGCCCCATACTTAAAACAGCTTGATAATCCGCAATTTATAGGTGAACGACTCAAAAAACGAAGGTTACAACTTCGACTACCGCAAGCCGATGTAGCAAAGATATTGGATGTATGTGAGGATTCTATTACTGGATGGGAAAATGGAAGAAGTGCTCCACAAATTCAATATTATCCACAAATAATTGATTTTTTAGGTTATAACCCATTCCCTATGAATACCGAAACATTGGGAGGAAAAATTAAAAAGTATCGAATTGAGCATGGCCTGAGTATCAAAAAACTGGCTAAAAATATCGGAGTAGAAGAAAGAACTTTAGCCTCATGGGAAGCAAACAAAGCTATTCCTAAAAACATCCAATATCAAAAACTAAAGGAGCTTATTTCATAGGCTCCTTTTATATTAATCCGGACTTGTCCGAGATGCTCGTATGTTTTTATCCTCCTGGTACTTTCCAACCAATTCACAAGCTTATATCGATGAAGGAGTTCTAAGCGCCTTCTATCGATTCCTCTATAGACACTAGTAAGACAAACGTTTTTGTGATGGGCTACACTCCAAGTTGCCTATGACTTCGGTTTTATGCGGAACCACTTTATAATATAAAAATGTTTTACACTTAAAAAAGAGTAAAAAACTCTTTTTTATTTATATGTAAACTGTTAGTTTGCATCAGAAAATATTTAATTTATTTACCTCAATATTGCGTCATGAAGGCTTGTTTGGCATTGGCTTTTATTATTCTGATTAGTTCACTAGGAAATGGTGCATATTGCCAATTACAAGATTGCAAAAATGCTCCACGTGGTTGGTTTGTGATCATTTGCATTAATCAAACGAATGCATCGCAAATAAAATTTGAAATCGGCCCCGGTGGCAATAAGAGTGCGCATCATGATTGGTTCACTTGGAAAAGGGGTGACCCAACTTATTTACGCTTACCACCAGATTTAAGATACGCTAAGGAAATTTGGCTAAAAGCGTTTTCTGATCCACAGAAGAGCAAGCATAAAGGCGACGTAAGTCTGTGCATTTGTTATGAGGATCATGTAACTCAAAAAATGACTTTTGATGAGGAAGAGGAGCACGAGACTAATCGAGATGACGATAACCCTTGCGAATGTCAAATTCCCTAACTATGAAACATTTTGTATTTAGTTTATTATCATTGTTCGTCTTTTATACTGGATACGCCAGTAAGTTGAAACCCAAGCGGATTATCTATTCCTACAATGCAATTTATAAACCTTCTACGGCGCCAATAAGTAGTCTTTGCTTTGGATTACAGATTAATTTAGGCGCAAAGCCAAGTATCGATAATTTGTTTTGTGAATACCTTTCCGGGCATTATTCGGACATAGCACTTGATTTACCTGGAGGAATACCAATTGTATATGCAGTTGATGTTGACTATCAAGTTTGGAGAGGTATTCCCTTGGATGTATTCCTATTGAGCGGGAATTCTATAACTATCAAAGAGTTGTTTTATTATTCAGCAGACGGTCACGTTATCGTCAATGGTATCCCTATCTTTGCCCAGTGTGGTTGGGATGATGAAGAAGCCAGGAGAATAGAATTTGGCGCCACTACTTCGCTTTCATTTGATACAAATTATTTTATTCGAAGCAATACAAAACCTATAGACGCTTCTGTTCCTGACGGTTTTAGATGCTTGGTTACGACTTTCAATAAAGATGTAACCAACAATTTGACCAATTTAGTAAATAGCATTACATCTCAAGAAGCCGTCAAACTTGATCAATTGATAAATAGCGCCACAAATTTTAAGCCCCAAGCCCAACAGCTTTGGGATTTTTTGTGCACTCCAATTAAGCTTAATGACTCACGTTATTTAAACTTCAACCCGTTACAATTTTCCATAGAGGACATTAATTTCAGTGAAGATGATGTGGTACGTGTGAATTCTACACTTGGACTCAGATTGCAGCCTGCTGTAACATCAGCCCCTCAAGCATGTATTTCTACCTTGCCGCCATTAAATAATGGCCACTGTTCGTCTAACTTCGATATAGAGTATGATTTAAACTCTAAAATAGTTGATTTTAATAAATCCCCAGTCATAGTAGACAAATCAATCTATTCGCGGAAGTTTGAAACACCGAAGAGAAAGCTCTCTATACGTCAGATTGAGTTCGGATACTTGGACGACAGAAGTATTGTGAAGTTAAATGTTCTTGCAAAATCTAAATTGCCAAAAAATCCTAGTTTAGCAGATAGATTTGGATATTTTTTTAGCAGTATTTTCTACAAAAGAAAAGGAGATATATACCTTACTTCGTATTTAAATAGTGATGGCTATTCAATACGTCTTTCTGATACAAAATTTGAAACCAATTCAGCACAACAGATTAAGAAGAAGGCATCGTGGATATCATCAACCGATTTGATTTCTTACTTAGAATCAAGTTTAGTAATTGATAATAAGTTTGAAGTACTAAATCTCCAGGAACAACTTCGACGTTATCTTAATAACGAAATCTCAGCCAATCTTTCCATCAGCTCTGGTGATCTGCGAGTAGTTCCTACACAAATATTCTTCTATAAAGACAGAATAATCATGCGGATTCTATTAGCTGCTTCCCCAGTCGTTCAAATCAAAATCCCATAGATAATTGTGGATGATTTTCAAACCAATGAAGAATATTTCCATTTAAAACTCTTATCTGTTGGGTTCCGTCATGAACAGCAGGGTTATATTTTGATTGTTTCATTTGTGTCGTCTTTACGGCTTCATGTAATACATGGGTTAGCGTATAACGCCAATCCAACTAAACTAATAAACTCTTCAAACTATCAACAATCCAGTTCGACATTTGTAACAAGAGGTTCACAAAATATGAAAGCCGCTGAAATTCAGCGGCTTTTGTTTTCTTGCCTTTTGCAAACTACTCATTTTCAATTATTAAGTGGTTCGAGTACCAAGAGGTTTTTTCTCACGTCAGCCCGCCTGACGCAAAACCCGTGTTAACGGTAGTTTTTCTATTTCTTGATAGAACTGCTCTCTCCAATTTCTTTGTCGTCAAATGTTGAATAATTTATTTCATTATCGCTCCCTTTTTCAATTTTATACTTAACTGAAATATCAATATCATCTCCGTCTTGCGTTAAACAAAACTCTGCGCCCATAAAGAACATAAAGCTTTCGTCAAAAATTTTTGGTGTCATGGCAATATTGTTACCGCGATATTTGCCGGGAACTCCGGGATAAATAATTGATTGAAATCCTTTTGTCTTGTAGTAGTCAAACACAATGTTTGTAATTGTGTAACCATTCGCTGATTTTAATTTCGCCAACTCAAAAGTTAGCAAAGTCAGAAATTCTTTTTGTTCTGTGGATAACTGAACGTACTCTTGACTGTTAATGTAATTATCGTGAGCTTTTTTAATCAAGTCATTTTGTGCGTAGTCACTAATGAAAATGAAGAGTATTGAAAGAAATCCTTTTGTTGAAAGCCATTTTGCGACAGTATAATTAAAGATCTTTGTTTGTTGCCCAAGTATGCTCTGGTCTATCTCTGCAGCTAAATAGTATCTTGTCGCACTGGGGTTTATAAGGTCTGTAAAAGTTCCGTAAAAGCATGGTTCACCTGCCTTGTTGAAACGTCCTTTAGGTGCAACGTGTTTTAAGTGGTCAGGAATGTATGATAACCTGCTCAAGTTAAAAGGTTGTTGGGATTTGTCAATGGAAACAGCTCGCTCAATGTAAGTATTTGAATTTACTTGAACTGTAGGGACCGGAATTTTAGCCAATTTGTCATTTAGGAACTGTCGTAGTTCGGTTTCGTCAGCTACGATGTCGTCCTGAACAATTTTCTTGAAGTCGCTGAAGTTCATTTGTCGTTATTTTTGTGTTGCTTATATCTAGTCCTAAAATACCGCTAACGTCTGAATTGACGCAATGAGTCAATCTACCTAAAATAAATAGGCATTACGAACTTAAGCTATATTAGTCTTTAAATGAAATGGTTACACTGCCAACACTCTTAAATCCTCAATAATCCGGTTCGAGAAACGTACCATAGGGTTCAATTTAAAAGCCACTGAAACTCAGTGGCTTTGTTGTTTATAAGAATTTGTCAATCTCGATAAGTATAAGTAAGATTATCAGGAATTGATTGGGCAAACCAATGAGATTACTTCCTTTGGTTCTCTTAAGAACAATAAGAGCTTTTTTTAATGTTGCCTGTTATTTCTTTATGAACTTGTTTTCTGCAATTGCGCCGTCAACAATCAAATCATATTGGTAGGCACCTGCTGGTAAGTCTTGTACCGGCACTGCTATAATGCCGCTCCCCAAAAGGTTATAATCTTTTTGCAGCATTAATTTACCGCAGATGTCATAAACTTTCACTTGGGCCGATCTGTATTTAGTCCCATCCAGCTTGATATTAAGCGTTTCATGTACCGGATTTGGATATATACTATGGCTTATGGAAGGTATACGCTTAATATTCAGAGGCATTTGTTTAAATTGGAGGTCATCTATAAACATTTCGTTACCGGCATCTAAAGAACTCTCTGCAATGATAACCAAAGTATCCGCTGCGATACTATTGTCAATAGCTATCTCAAAATTAGTGTACGTACTCTGGTTAAGATTGCCCAGGAAATGACCACTCCATACCTCGACACCATTCTGTATTAATTTTAACTGAACTGAACCTGAAAAATTACCGACAGAATTGGTTTTATAATATCCTGTTAGTAAGGATATCGTATCTTTTTTGGGGGTAGGGGTATAAGGAAAATAAGATGTAGCCATTGATAGCTCTCTATCTTTTACAGTTTTCAATTTCATAGCATAGTTACCGGAGTATTTGTCGGTCGTTTTAGAAACTGTACCATAATAAACCCAGTCTGCGGGAATATCCAGGTAAACTGGCGACCAGCTATCCAGACTGCCATTCGGAATTTGTTGAGTAGCACCTGTAAACTTAAGTTCATCGACCATGAGGTAGCTGCCTGCATGCGGCGTGTATGGGTACATTTTGCTTGTAGAGATGAATATATATACAGAATCGGGTTTAGAGACCAGCAAAAATGGTATGGTGAATGGCACCAAGGACGTCTGCGTACCGTAAATATTCATAAAATTTCCGCCATACCAATTCATGCCGTTTTTCCAGAATTCAACGGTTATCATACCGGTATCTCCCGGCTTGATGTCGTACTTGAATAGACCCGTAAGTGCAGAAGGCGAGTCAGTGTAAGGGAATCGCGATTCGATATAACCGGCTTGGGTACGATAGCCTGCGCCACCCGCCGTTTCAATGCGTACTGCATTATTAATAAGCGGAGCCCCGGTCTGCTTTATTATGGTCGGAAAACCAAGAGGAACTGTATTAGTTATAGTCCAGAAATCCGGTACTTCGGCTGTATCAATAGTCCAGTTTTCAAATCCTCCGTTAGGTATGGTTTGCGCTTTTGAAAGAAACGAACAGCAAAGCATCGCAGATAGCAATATAGCTTTTGTCATAAAAATTTGTTGCTAAGGGTGATATAAAAAAGGCGAAAAATCAGCGCTGATAAATTAATTAATCAAATCACGTGCCGAAAATATAATCACAAATGGGAATACTCTATTACTCCATAACTGTATTAAGTCTTCAATAAATTGGTTTGAGTACCATTCTGTCACCTTTGTGTTTATAACGAACCTTATAATCTTATTCTCACTTAACCATATTATCCTTTGCTATCAGAAGTAATTTATTCAACCAAAGCAAAAAGCCTGCTTCGGTTTCGGCCTTTAGAGGAACAGCCACTACCGTTCCTTTTAATGTATTTAATGGCTGAACGGACTGGTATATGTATATCGTTTCAAAAATGCGTATTAAAATGTTTTCGGTTTTGTCGCCAAGAAACACTCTAGAATCAGCTCCCTTATGCAGGCCAATTACAATATCAGTAGCATTACATTCTCTGATTGAATAGACGATTCCATTGCTGGAGACCATCTTAAAAGCTAAGATTACAGCTTCGGCTATAGCAAGCAGATATAGCAAATATTTAGATGTCTTTCAGGATTCTATTACAGGTTGGGGGAATGGAAAAAGCGTCCCGCAAATTCGATATTATCCAAAACTCATAGAATTTTTAGGGTACAATCCTTTCCATTTTGATAAAACTACTATAGGAGGTTGGATTAAAAAGTATCTGATTCAGCATGGGTTAAGTATCTATAAGCTGTCAAAATTAATTGAGGTTGAGAAGAGGACTCTTGCTTCATGGGAAAACAGCAGAGTTATTTTAAATTAATTAAATCTTCAAAAACTTAAGGGATTCATTTGAAATAAATCCCTTTTAAAAATTTTACCTATACTTAGCAATAAATTGACTCTTAAAATCCTCATCTAAACATAAACAATATTGGCCTTTTGCAACTGGGTCTTCCAAATATTCTTGCAATGGCCTTAGAAGATCAATACGAGTAGATGTGGCTATCGATGTTTTACGAAGCTGCTGCTGTTCTATTATCAGTTCAGATATTAATAGAATTCCTGCAAGAGCAGATTGGAATGCCATAGGCGTTTCCGCTTGACTGCCAGAATTGAAAGATAGTGTTACATTGCCACATATTGTTTGCCTATAAAATTCTCGTATAGGTAAGTCTCTAAATGGAAGCAATATCTCTGCAGGTATAGATAATGCACCAGCTATTTGTTGAATTAGGGGCTCATTTACCGGAGCGTTATAATAAAGAAGGCGGCGTATTTCAGGTTCAATACCGATAAGACCTAATGCACTTGCAACAATTTCGGATTCTGTTTGCTGCTCTTTGCGTGGCGGATACAAGCATGCGAGACATGCATCATTTAAGAAATCAAGATGACGGGATACCCCAAGATCTGTTGATTGTGTCCACGCATTATAAATTTTAGCTGGCAACGATGACTGAATTGCTATTCGGGCTTCTGCACTATCAACTGCAACGAGAACAGCTGGAAAGTTCCATTCGGAGAGTGATGACACAAAGGAACTCCAATCGCCAGCATACGGCTTAACACATAAAGTATCGCTTGTAAGGGAAGCTGCCCATTCAGCTTTTTGTTCAGTCACCGAGTGTTGGTCGGTTAAAACATAACGTTGAAGGTTTGATAAATCAATTGTCTCATCGTCAACGGCAGTAATAATTCCCGATATCTTGGGTATATTCTTTATAGCCCACAAAGCACCGTTACCAATCGCTCCTATTCCAACAAGTATAGCCTCACCTAAATCTGTACTGGCAATACCACCTTCAACTTGTTTTGCATTTTCACCCTGACTAAAATCTATCAGAGAAAGGCGAATCTCTTTATCTCGGTTGCCATTCGGTAGCTGGTTCCCAAATACAACTCTAAATGCATTCGCAGCCGCTAAGCATGCTGCCGCGCCCGCTGCAAGAGGATTATCTGATTGCCCACTTAAGACAGGGTTGCTATCTGACAATAAAGTAAGCCAATTATCTGAGCCGATGTAAAATACTGGACTATCTCTTTTGATTTTGGTTGCACCTACCACAATAGAAGCTTTCGCTATAGTATGAATTATTTCGATCTGAGGATTAATTGCTTGCGCAATAGAAATTAAATCAACTTTATAGGATTCCGAAGATGCCCCGTTAGCTGTGAGAACTAAAACCGGGTAAAGTCTAGCAGCCAACCTGATTGTCAAGTCTAGCGTTGCTCTCCCTTCATGACTATTTATTGCGAAGTCGTCAAATGCAATTTCAATTGGTGAATCAAGCAGTTGTTGTTCAAACGCCTCTGTATTATATCCTTGTAGAATTTGTGAAGCCGCTAATGCAGCTTTATTAAAAAAGTTTGCTAACGCCATGGCCAAATTTTAAATGTTCTTTTCTTTGTTTTCTTTATTGTTGTATCGTCACTTATTTGTATAAGTGATGCTTTTTCTGGATGTAAAACTTCACACCATAGATTATTTGAATCTAGCCTATATATAGCCCATTCATTAAGGTTTATACCACCCCTTGCAAAATTTGGGACAACAATAGATATGCCTCCCATTGTAGTTACAATTGGATAGGCATCGTCAGTGTCAGAATGGTATGCTTCCCGGGGATGGCTATGTATTTGAGCTAAAAGCTGTAAGCCCGCATCAAAAAGCTCTACACCGATTCTATGCAATTCCTCCCCCGCGACAACGTAAATTAAGCCAGATTCAACATCACCTGCTAACTGCCGCGGAACTATTGTCCGCGTAATTGTAAATGTTGTGTCGTTTACCGTACCTGCAAAAAGCGCTACTCCTTCAACATGCTTTCTACCTGCTGCAAAAAGGGCATCTATTGCTACTTTAGCGCAGCTTTTGGGCAATACGACATGCGTAATATTTAAAAATCCTGTGCTCATCTTGGAACCTCTGATTGCAAAAATGTTATTCCACTAAACTGTACATTCATACTTGATGGACCAATAGGGTGTACGCTAACTGCTTGAGGAATCATCCCTGTTATTGGATTAGTACCATAGGTTAGTAGTTGTTCTATCAAAAAACCAAGCGTACCCTCGCTTTTGCCACGATGATTTAACCATGGATCATTTGAATGGGCTGGATGGGCGTGATATTCTCTTATCCCGGCCAAACAGAGAAATGGGATATTATGCGGCTCATGAAATTGAATTAGAGCTTGGTCTGCTTCTCCTGGAACTGTCGTTGTTTGCCCATCTCCTGCAGGAACTTGTACTACTACCGGTACCTTTCGTTTCAATCGTGTAGGAAGTTGTTCAACGCGTACCAATTCATGTGTGAGTGCATCAATAAATTGTACAGAAGGTGGTTCGACATCGTAGTTTGTAAAATTAACTTTTAC
Source organism: Bacteroidetes bacterium 43-93 (assembly GCA_001897855.1). Classification (GTDB taxonomy): domain Bacteria; phylum Bacteroidota; class Bacteroidia; order Chitinophagales; family Chitinophagaceae; genus Polluticoccus. The sequence continues at coordinate 240,089 of MKUO01000023.1, read as the reverse complement.
AGTAAATACTACGGTAACAGGTCGCACTTTGTACGCAGTAAAGGCTAATATGATATCTGGGAATTCAGCTTGAAGTAATATAATACCGCGTTCACGGTTGGTGTCTTCAATACTTTTAAATAAGGCTAACTCACGCTCAAATTTGACCCGGCTAACAGCCGGGTCAACGAATTGAGTTGAGGTAATAACGCCTGGTACGGGAATGTTAATGGTTTGTTCCATAATATTATCCTCCGATACCTGCTTTAAGGCTTAAAAACAGTTGCGTTCCGTCAGCAAAGCCATAACTTTCTATAGTATGCGATAGGTCCAATATGTCTCCACTCCGTGTTTTTAAATCCCAGTCGCTGAGCGGTCTTGCTGTGTTATTTGTGTCATCTAATGCCTTCTGAGCAATTACATGTAGCTGTTGCTTTGCAGGTGCAGTTATTGTAGTTGAAGTGCCGCCAACGATTATTATTAATGTAATCTTTTTATCATCATTGCCACCTCCATTCTTTTGGGAATAGAACACCTCTTTACCGGGTCCGCTGAGGTCTACGATGCTATTTGGAAGTATGAGCTCGTCAGCACCAGGTCTTTTCTGGTATAGCTTATCATCGTTACCTATGCTTCCAAGCCGATATATTTCAAGGCCTTGGATTGTAGGAGACATCCAGGATTGGGGCTGGTCATTTAATATGAAATCAAAAGTATTATTATGTTTGGTTGACATAATTTTAAAAATTAAAAAAGTAAATGAAAAATGGCGCTGAGAATTGCGCGTTACATCAGAAGAGGAATAGTCGTTTCAGCAAAATGTCATTTACAAGTAAATACTGCCCAAGTTGGTGCTGAAAGAAGAGATTTTCTCCTTGGGCTCTTGCTTATTTTAAAAAAAGGTGTACTTTTGAGGTGCGAATCAAAAAAATACCTATCTGCTTGCCACGCAGGTAGTTCTTTTTCAAAAATTTGAGAGCCAAGCAATTCGCTTGGTTTTCCTATTTTATCACTATCCTCTACTCGAACATCACATAGACACAAATTTAATTAAATTTCTATGACAATTCCAAAATTTGTACATATTAATTTAATAAGTATGCTACTTACGCTAACTTTTTTTGCACAGTAACAAAATTTTCTGTTAGTTTGTATTGTTTATTTGTACTGTGGCATTATTTTATAATCCTTTTTGTTATGGGTAACATAGATATAGATGCCTTCTATTTAGAGATGGGCTCCCGTATAAAGAGAGCTAGGTGTCAGGCCGGAATAAATCAGGAAGAACTTTCTGAATATCTAAGCTTGGGTAGATCTTCAGTCGCCAATATAGAAAAGGGAAAGCAGCGCCCAACTATTCATCATTTATTACTCTTATCGAGCGCTCTGAAAATCCAATTCAATGAATTAGTTCCAAACATTACTACTTGCGATACAAGCAATAATGTTTTTGTTTTTGATGACAAAAGACCTGTTTCTGAAAAAGTAGTTTCTCATTTTACTATCGATGAAAAAACTGAAGAATCTTTGATGAGCTTTTTACTTTTTTTGAATAAATAGAAGACCATTACATGGCCTCAACAAGAAAAGAAATTAACGACTGTGTAACAGGAATATTACAATCTCTGAAGATTAATTCTTTGCCTGTACGAATTGAAGACATAGCAAAGTCTATGGGATTGCAAGTCATCTCATATCCATTCACAGAAGACATTTCAGGAACTCTTATAGTTCAAAATAACATTGGTATAATCGGTTTTAATCAGTTTGAATCTAAAGTTAGACGGAGATTTACCATTGCACACGAGCTAGGTCACTTTATGCTCCATCGTGATTATTCAGATATTTTTTTGGATAAGCAATATAATGCGCACGTGAAAAATGACGAAAACGTTAAACAATACTTTCGTGTCAATAATCCTAATGAAACAATCACAAGTCAAGCTCTTGAACAACAAGCAAATGCTTTTGCTGCGGCTATTTTAATGCCAGAGGAATTACTTAGAAATCAAGTTGCAATTATTGATTTTGATTTTGGAAGTGAGGAAGCAATCAAGTACTTGGCAAGGATTTTCGATGTTAGTACGCAAGCAATGAGCTATCGACTAGCTAACCTTGGCATATTTGATTTTTAATATGAACACGAGGTAATTAGGTATTCCTCATAACCCAAAGCATCTGTCATTCCAAAGCATGCGATCAGCTATTAAAGCAAATCGCTGTGCTCATATATTCGCAGTGTGCCTTTGGCATAACTGATGCAGTTTGTCTTATTTGTCATGAAAGCTCCCAGGGCTCTCTAACCCGCAAGTCGATAGCGCATTTCGCATTCGCTCCATACTAACCATCGCCTTGCCGGTGATATCCCTTACGCTTTCTATCGTTTGTGCTCCACCTCGCTTGCCACGGGGGCCGTCAGAGCTATTTGCTGTCACTTAGCTATATGGATGTTGCCATCCCATACAAATAGCTCTTCCTGTGTGCAATGGCACTACTTGCTGATACATTCCACCCGCTCCGTGGCGTGTCGCGCGTTGCTTCTCTCCGCTTCACTCGTTCATCCACTTAAACGGTGGAGCAGATAAACATCTTTTACCTTAAGATTAGAACGATGTTATTCAAATCTGACGTAAAAGAACAAACATTTACACGCTAAGAAATGTGAATATTCACGGGATTCTTTCTATTTTCTCACATTGCCAATTTATATAGTTATACCGAATTTTATATACTCAATTCCCATTAACCGTTTAATCCTTTACCATGCCAAATTTGCAATTACAACATTTATTAAAAAAAATAGGGAATAATTTATATACCATAAGACATCTTAAAAGAGAAAAAATGGTGTATGTAGCTAAATCTATTGGCGTGAGCCATTCTGTTATTAGCAAAATTGAAAATGGCAGATATCCTTTCCTAAGTTTAAGCATTCTTCTTAAGCTGGCAAATCATTACAATATGTCGATAACAGAAATACTACAAATAAAAGAAGATTCTATTTTGGAACAATTAAGTCTTCAGTAAAAAAATGTTCTTATAACGAACAATTTTCAATTAGTTTCTTTTGGATAACGCCTCGTATGTTAGATAGCTTTGGATAAAAACTCATACTATGTGTTCATCAAACGTTAAGTACACTCCGAAAGTTGGCAGTGTAAGTATTTCCACTCCTAATACCGCACTCAATGGTACTGGTCCTATGGGTAGTGTATTGACCGCATCAGGAGACGGTACTGTTATTAATTCGGTAACAATTAAAGCTACTGGCAATACCCAACAAGGTATGGTCAGGTTGTTTATCGACAATGGTGTAAACAAATTCTTATTGGTAGAAGTAATGATTCCAGCTTCAGTGCAGACCTCAGTTGAACCTGCCTTCGGGATAGAATTAACAGGACCAATAAAATTAACCGCTAACTATGTTCTATATGCATCAACAGAGCAAAGCGATTCATTCGTTGTTACTGCTACAGGTGTTATTTGGGAAAATTGTACATGTTAAACCTTTAAAAGCAAAAACATTATGTCAACAAGAAGAATCAGCATTGCAAATACTGGCCTTGTAAATATAGCTACAGCTAACTCAAACTTAAATGGGACTGGCTCACTAGGTACTGTTTTAACAGCCGCAAATGACGGCACTCTTATTACATCAATAACCGTTAAGGCAACTCAGAGTACAACAGAAGGTATGGTACGCTTGTTTATTTACGATGGGGTCAATACTAACCTATATCAAGAAATTCCAGTACCTGCATCTGCAAGAATTGCAGAAACTACAGCATTTGAATATACTCTCAACCAAAATCTTTTTTTGGATTCAGGTTACGAACTGCGAGCCTCAACACAGAACTCAGAAAGTTTTAATGTTTTGGCAGTGGGGGCGAATTGGATTAATTGCAACTGTGATGGCAATTGTTGTACTACGAATGCTTATGGGACTGCAAATACAGGCATGGTAAATATTTCTACTGCTAATTCAAACCTAGATGGTACAGGCTCACTCGGCACCGCCATTACAGCACCGAATCCTACAAATGCTGACTGTACACAAATAACGACTGTAACAATAAAAGCCACACAAAGCACCTCGCAAGGTATGGTAAGGTTGTTTATTGATACGCAAACATCAGGCGTATTTTTGTTTAGAGAAATTCCTATTCCTGCAGTAGTACAAAACGCAACAAACCCAGCATATGCTACAACGGTTTTATTGAACTTGAACCTTCAACCTACTTACAAACTTAGAGCATCAACAGAAAATGCCGAGAGTTTTAATGTCATTGCTAATTCAGTGGATTATACAAGTTGTCCATGCTAATAAAACGCACAATCATTTGAGACTGTAAGAAATACGAACATGTCTGGTTGGGCAAACGTTTTAGGGGAATTGCCTTCTCTTAGTGTAGTCCATTTAAAATTACTACGTAACAAATTATTAAAAATACTTAAATTTAAAATTCTATTGTATGAATTACCAAAATGAAAATATCGAGTCGATGTCAGTTAAATCTACCAACTCACAGGCGAATAAATTTACCAAGTTAAGTTTATTATCTCAGGTAAATCCACAAGTAAATCCGGTCGTGGATGGTAAACTTATTTGTACTGGTGGTGGCTGCGAGTTGTCAGGTGTTTATGGAGATGGCGGCGGAAATGTACAATATTACTACGCATCCTGGGGATCAGACCAAACAGATACTCGTTTTGGCACCACAGCAAAATTTGACCTCGTAATTTCGCACGGAGGCTGCGGGCCATTGGTAGATTATTAAATGAGTTGAATGAAAGCTTTAAGACTAACTCTACTGTTTCTTGTTACGTCTTTACAGACGCGCGCATTGGATTCATTAGGTCAATACTATACTAATGTATACCAGGCAGAAAAATGCATCTTAAATAGAGACTATAAAAATGCAGCTCAATATTATGAAGCTGCATTTTTATTCAAGCATGCACCCTTTACTTTAGATATATGCAACTATTCGTACTGTGCTGCACTAAATAATGATTACGATAATCTAATTCACCTTAGTCGCCTTTTAGTACTTAAAGGTGCGGATACCTTTTTTTTTAGAAAATCCATATACAATGGATTCAGAAAATCTAAAGAATGGTCGTCCCTTATAAAGGAATATCCTCAGTTGACGGTTAAAAGGGATCAAACAATAAATTATGCACTAATCAAACGAATAAATGATTTCATTTATAGGGATCAGTCTGTACATTGTATACTTGTAAACAATGCAAAGGATAGTGAGTTTGTAGCAAGAATGAATAGAATAAATGATTCCTTAAGTGAATCTCTGATAGCTTTGATGTATGAAAATGACTATTTAAGTGAGGAGGTTATTGGTGCTACATTTAATGATTCAAATTTTGTTGCTTATCCTATTTACCATGCGTTAGTAATTCATGAGTTCCAAAAACATGGAGACAAACTAACGAAACCCATGTATGAAGCCATTAAAAAAGGCAAAATAAGATCAGATATTGGGTTGAAACTAATGCAAAACGGAGGTAATCCAAGGATCGTCTTTGACGAAGATTATATCATTTTACACGATACCTTATGGACTATGGATTTACGTAATGCTATTCCAATAAGAAGAATAGTCCGAATTTTATATGACACAACGAACATTGCTACGGAAAAGCGTGCTGAGTTTTATTGTGATGAAAGTGAGAATATCAAAAATAAAATTTACTACAATTACAGACGATATATCTTTAGTAAAATTAATAAGCTATACTATAACCCTTTTATTATAGTTCCTATTGCAGAAATTATGCAAGAAGAACCTCCAAAAGAATTTTACCAGCTTTTTTTAGTATCCGATTATCCAGAGCGATTCCTGAAAAATTAGGTTATTGTTCACCCACTTATTAAACTAAATACTATTAAATATGCCAGTAACCATAGTTAGCAAAGGTTATGATAGCGCTGTTGATAATGTAGTCCTTTGGTTAACGTATTTCTTTAAAATGACGGTACTGAGAATAGGTGCTGATAATAATATTCACTTTAGATCCTTTAGCTTAAACAATCTTGACAAAATTGAAATTTCAAATGCTTATGATGTCAAGGTCGACCTCGGTTCTTGCACAGCAATTTGGATTCATGGTTGCGATTATATTTTTCAAACGTGTGAAGAGGTAGATGATTTTGATATAAAGCAACAGGTTGAGCAGCAAATTTCTCAAGATTATTCAGCTATATTCTTCTCATACATTCAGTTTTTACACGCTTTTTGTCCTAATGTAAAGGTAATAGGTGAATTTTCAGATTTCACACAACGAAAAATATATCAATTGCTTGTCGCTAAAAATGTGGGCCTGGCTATACCTGATAGTGATATTATAACTGATTATGACTACCTATTAGCACTTTTCAAAAAAAGAGAGTTAATTACCAAGTCTGTTCAAAATTCTGTATATATAAACACATCCAAAATTCTAGTTTCTGGTCAACGTACAGAGAATATCTCTGCATCAAATGTCAATTTGCATGAAGGCATTTTCCACCCTTCCTTCGTTCAACACAAAATCGAAAAACTTTATGAATTGCGGGTTTTCATCTTCCAGAATATAATATATTCATTAGCTATCTTTTCACAGTTTGATTCATCAACAAGGACTGACTATCGGACTTGGGATAACGACAAACTCCGCTTTGTGCCATATGAGTTACCAAATGAAGTTAAACAGAGACTATTGTCTCTTATGAATACGTTAAAATTGACGACTGGATCAATCGATATAATTGTCACACCTAACTATGAATATGTTTTTCTGGAGATTAACCCTTGTGGACAATTTAGCTTTGTTTCAAGTTATTGTAATTATTATATTGAGAAGGAAATAGCACAATCTTTATGCAATTCGAATTAAAAACCTCCGTAGAGTTTCATAAAGTCATACATAAATTACCTCTGCAATATCAATACCTAAAAGGAATCAGAAAAGGTAACAATGTGTTTATAACACAAAATGACTTTGTATCAAATATTTTACAAACCTCTCAAGCTGGGAGAATAAAATTTTATAAACGAATCTCTAGATTAGATGCAATATAAGTTATTTGCGAATTGTATACCAGTTAAAGGATATTCCAGATCCATTATATGCGATCTGCAGCGCAACATGTTTGACCTAATCCCCAATTCATTATATGAAATTCTAGCCAACAATGATGTTTTAGATTTTGAGATATTTAAATCAAATTTAGGATTTGATAAGGCTGAAATTATCAATGAATACGAATCATTTCTCTTAGACAAGCAATATATATTTACCACTAAAGATTTAAATCTATTTCCCAAACTATCGTTACGATGGGAAACACCCGTTTTGATTACAAACGGAATTATTGAACTGAAGGAGGAATCATCACCATATTCTTTACGTGAGCTACTACCTCAGTTTTCTCAAATCGGACTACAGCATTTGGAGGTAAGGCTATCTCAACTTAAATCTTACACATATTTCGAAAACCTATTAAATGGCATAGAAGAAACTAATATTTTTAGTATCGTTCTTTATCTGAATAATGAAATAGGTATTAGTGAAAGTTTACTGAAAATGGTTATGCTTTCCTTTAAACGATTTACTAATATCTACTTATATAATAATCCTGAATCATCTGAAGACTATTTTTTTAGGGAAACGCAAACTCATGTAGTTTACTTAAAAACTACTATATTATCTCGTTCTAGTTGTGGTACTGTACATCCCAATGATTTTGCCATTAACATCCCACACTTTACTGAAGCTTTAACTTTTAATACTTGTTTAAATAGAAAAATAAGCATTGATGAAAAAGGCAATATACGAAACTGCCCTAGTATGATTGAAACATATGGTAATGTGAATACTATAAAACTAATTGATGCCATCCAACAAAAGGAATTTCAAAAATATTGGCATATTAAGAAGGATGATATTTCGATTTGTAAGGATTGTGAATTCAGATATATCTGTACTGATTGTAGAGCATATCTGGAAGATCCAGAGAATATGCTAAGTAAGCCTTTAAAATGTGGGTATAATCCATACAACTTTACTTGGGACTCTTGGAGTGAAAGTCCTATTAAACAAAAAGTAATCGAAACGTATCAATTAAGAGAATTGAATAACAATTAATCCCGGTTCAAAATATTTTTAATACCTAAAATATACGCTTTCTCAATTATCACAAAGAAAGCCCATTTCTAGTAGCAAACAGAACAAACCCAGTTCTGGTATGTAATCTCAACATTTCTGATAAGGTTGCTCGATAACCTTCTATGGTTCGTGGCTTAACCTTCATTACCTCAGCAATGCCTTCATATGTAAGTTCAGTACAACATAGTTGCAGGAATAATTTATGTTGTTCAGTAAGCCTGGGTAGATTTGAAAGTGAGGAAAGAAATTTTGCCGGCGTCCTTGTCATATAAAATCCTTTATACATTACATCAAAAATGCCCTCGATTAATTCTTCAGCACTATCACTTTTGAATATATAGCCATTTGCGCCATCCCTTAGCATTGTTGCTATTAAAAAGTCATGATTGTAAGTTGAAAGAATAAGTATTTTAATTTGCGGCCAAAATTGTCTTAAGATTGTCAAGGTTTGATATCCATTCATCACAGGCATATAGACATCCAGTATTACTAAGTCCGGTAAAGTATTTGTATTCGACAAGTAATTAATCAACTCCTGTCCATTATCTGCTTCTACAATGACATTTAGATTAGACATACTTTTTATTATCGCTGCAGTACCTGCTCTAACAATTGTATGGTCGTCTGCTAACGCAATAGATATTGAAGAGTTTTTCATTAGTGTGGCTTGTTAGTACGAAATATAAAATTATATAATTTGTCGGAAATTTAAGAAAACAAATATCCTGTCATATACCATAGGCCTAACAGAATGTATTTAAGTTCACTATCGTCTTAGTAAACCAACTAATACTCAAAACTGCTAAATCGTTGTTCAGATATTTATTTATTAACCACTACAAGGTGTTTAGATCGCATTCCAAAATAATAACCAATAGAAATGCTGAACAGATTATTTTTAATGCTTACACCGGGAAGATTACCTGGCAACACATTAGCAAGCCCTAAACCATATTGCACAGAGGCAAAGAAGCCAAAGGAAGTTACATAGCCTGTCTTTATTACTACCCCTGCATCCATGCGCTTTATAGCATCTGTATCATCGTTCCCTACATAACGCTTTATAGTGGCGCTTGTATCAACTGTAATTATCTTGGTAACTGCAGATGTAGCAATCCCAACATACGGCCCTACTCCCAAATACAGTCCTTTAAAAGAATACTTACAGAACAACGGTATTTCGATGTAATTGAATCGATATCTGGCTTCATAAGCGACAGATAGATAATTATCTGCTAGTTTGAATCCCTTTTGGCAGTAAAATATGCCTGGCTCCACAGATAAGCCTTTTGCAATAGGAATGTTTACAAGAGCACCTATCATAGGCCCTGGCTTAGATTTTATTTTAGCTGTTGTCCCATAAAGAACAGAAATAGGATTAACATGTACACTAGAGATAACTAGTCCACCTTGTATACCTATCGTAGCGTGTTGTGAGTAGCCTCTAAATGGGAGTACTGAAACAAGAAAGCAAGCGATTACAAATTGGATTTTCATTGGTTATGTTTTTGGTGAGTATGGGAACAAACATATACAAAATATTTAAAGTTCCCCATAGGGAACTCATTATTTTTTTTAGCAGTAATACTTTACCGGCTATTAATGACGCCGGTGGTTACTGAAATTGATAAGTACGTTATTCAGAAAGTAAAGGAAAAAAGGATTGAGAAAGGGTTTTCTCAATCGCAATTGGCTTTTGAATTAGATCAATCAAACAGTTTTATCAAAAAAGTTGAAAGCGGTAAATACGGTAAGAAATACAATGTCAGTCACCTTAATGCCATTGCTAGAATATTAGATTGTCCCATCAAGGATTTTTTCCCAGACCCGTATCTTTAAATAAAAGCTCAATGAAATTTGAGGTTTATTGCCTGATGACATGGCATTTTATGTTTAGGAACTTCACTCTCCGTTAGAAGAACTGACATAGCTCAATCACCCACGATTCTCGCAAAAAACGAAAGCGTTAGTATATTATTTGTTATATTTCAACAAACCATGATTTTGAAATGAACAATGCAGATAAGACCTATAAATTTTTCCTCATTTCTTATAATGATAAGTCACCTACTTTGGCGGGAAAGAAAGTGTTTGAAATATTATCTACGGTATTTTCCGAGAAGGCTCCATTGCATCCTTCGTGGGAATTCAAATTAGAAGATCTTTTTCAATTTCTTCATCATTCAGGCTTCGTTTTTGACTCTGCAGAAACCTTTTATAACTTGCTGGCTGCTATTGCTTACCAAATACAAAAGAAACCGGATATACACTGGAAAGAGCTATTGACTGCCTTATCAGTGTAAAAACGCTCCTTGGCACAACTAAATATGCCACATGGCAGGCTTCCCTTTATTCAATCAAATCTGTATTATCCCAATCTGCACTTGATGAAACAAATTGTATGTCAAAATAATTCCTTTCAAGAATATCTATAAGTTCTTTATACGCCGTTTTATATAAATAGTATGTCTGAATGTATTTAGACCTAACTTTTGAATCCTTTTGTAGTTCAATATTATCTTTAAAATTTTGAAGTATTTTAAATTCCAATTTTAACCCAAAGAATTCTAGCTCTGGGTCAGGAAAATATTTATCTAGTGGAAATTCTAAACATCCATACATTTTCAAATTCTTAATCGCGGGAAGTAGAAAAACAAAGTCTAAGTCTATGTCGAATTCAGTGGTCTCAAATATTTTATTATGCGTAGCTATACTTTTGTCGATAAATAGGCCGAGACCAACAATATCCTTTTCTTTTCTGTAGGCTTTAACTAAAGCATTGCCAAAATATGCTTCAATATTCGTTAGCTTTTCATACTGAAATATATCATAGGTCAATATCGCCCTGAACTGTATATCGAGATAACAGCATTTAAAAAGCAAATTTTGTGCAAATTCGCACAAGTACATAACAAGATATTCATGGTCATGTTGCGATGTTGGAGCAGTACAATTAAAAATCAGGATTGTGTCAGAGAAAACTAATGTCTTGAAATTAGGATGATCATGTGAATTCAGCTTATCAATTGTTGAATATAGCTTTTCTATCTTAGAATAATCGGTTTTGACGAGTTCCGAGAAACCTAAAATATCGATATACAGCAAATACCTTTTCTCCATATTCAATACGTTAATGTCTCTACCCTTCTAGTAGTCTTCCTAACATAATGCAGATAATGTCCAACTGCTCACTAAACATAAGAAATACATTTCTGCCAGCATCCTTTCGGATCTCAATACCGTCTTTATAAGGATCAAATTCAAGTATCTTTTCTAATCGGATATTGTAGCTTTTATGTGTGCCAGTTACTAATATTCTTTTACTTGTAAGGTAGAGTGTTCCTCTATCCAGTTGCTTAAGTTGTTCCGTAGAGTAACTTCTAGGTTTATGTGATGTACTTCTCAAATAGATTCCTTTAGCTATTCTGATGCTTGTGGAATAACCGACAGTAGATACATGCGTTCGGACAGTTCTCATCTCACACCATGCAACACCAGGTATAATCAAGTGGCAAATTTCATTCTTATATAAACTTATCGAAGTCTTGACCTCAGGTAAGGTTTCATTTTCCAAAGCCCAATATAATCTGAGCTTATTTAACTGTTGCTTCGTTTCAGGAGTATATGACAAATCAACTTCAAGATTTTTAGCCATTTGCTGGAGTTTCCTATCTTCTTGAGGAGACAACCGTTGGTCTTCTACTATTTCAGCAACAAATTTCTTAATACATGCTATCCGAACTTCCTCAGATATTTTGCGACTTATATCATCCGGTAACCCAATATCCATTGCCAGGGTATTTAATGAAATCTTCTTTTCATTGGTAAATGTTCCATCAGCTACCGCTTCTTCGTGCTTTTGACGATACACTCTTTCACCAATTTTAATCTGCAATGTGCGTATCGAGTCTTCGCTCAATCTTAATATTCTTCTCAGATTAGATAGTACTTTCTTAGCATCCGTGTCGATACATCCGTGTCTCAAATAATGGTTAAAGTATACTGCGTAAAATTCTTCCAGATTAAGATGAAATTCTCTTTGCAAATTGACACGATATTTTTGCTCAATTTCCTGAACATCTTGCTCGGTAACAGACTCTATAGGTTTAGATGCTAGAAGATTATTTAATGCAATAACAGCATTTTCTTCCGGGTATTGTTTAAATAATTTCTGCAATACACTTCTATTTGCCAACTTAGCATATTTGAATAATATCTCCGACATCTTATTCATATTTTCGATATTCCTCATAAACTGGATGATTCCATTCACAAACCCCTCCATGCCAGGAACATGCGCCTCGGCCCGTTGCATTTGAAGTCGTACCATCACAACAGAGCGTGATATAGTACGAAACCCGCCTACGCAACGGGTTAATTTTATTATGCAATTTTTCCGCTTCTTTACTACCTAATTGCATGGCTATTTTAAGATCATTGACAGCTTCCTGAGTATTACCAATACGGTGAAGACATAAAGCCTGATTGCATAGTAATTCCGTATTGTTGGAATTTCTGCTAAGCAAATCTGTAAGTATTGGCAAGGCTTCCTTAAATTTTCCTTTCTTAACCAGGGATATAGCAAATGTTCTTGAAAGATTATCTTTTTCAATTTGAAGAAGTGTAACTTCATCAGATGCAATAGCATAGTTCGACGCGGTATCTATTGCATGTAATGCCTCATCTCGTTTACCATCTTTTTCTAAGGATATGGACTTTGCATAGTACTTGTTGAAGCTATCCTTTTTATCAGCTAATATTTTTTCAGCTTCTACCTTATCATTTTGTTCTTTGAGTTCCTGCGCTTTTGCAGCTTTAATTTCAGCTTGATCAAGAACATAATAATGTGAAAAAACCGGTAGCGTAACAATAAATAACAGGCTACAAGTAACTGCCTTAATTTTTGTTGTCAGTCTAAATCGTAATGACCTTTCTAAAAACCGATGACCCTGGGGCAAAAAAATAAACCCTGTGCAGCCATAGAGAAGGAAAAGTAGCACATGCTTGATGCACAAAATGGAAAAAAGAAAGAAAATTACTGCTCCCGTATACCCAAATAAAGTAAGAGCAATATTGGGCTTTACATTCGTATACGGGGTACCCTTAAAGTATTCAGGTAATACTTTAAGTTCCTTGGGGATAAGATTGGGAACATAACGCATTCTTCATGTGATAGAGTATTTTACTAGGTATTTATCGTATAAAGTACTTAAATATTAATCAAATACGCAAGAGGGTCTTTATTCTTAATAATAAAAAGTCCAATAATAATATTGGACTTTGCTGTTCTATCTCGCACAACAAGACTACATCTAACCTATTCCTCCTTTGACTCTTCTGCATCGCTCTGGACATTCAAAATATAATCTGCTGCCTTTTGAGCCTGCGCACTGGCAGAAAAGATAAAGCGTTTGTCATTTTTGAGCTTCCACAGCCATCCTTTGATATAAGCTGCACTTTGTTCAAAACGGCTTTCGATACCCGTGAATGATTGAAAATAACAGGTGCCTATCTCTGCTACAAATTCTTCATGAGAATATGCATCTGAACCAAATTCAGCCATCTCTATTAGGTCTTTCCTGGCTAATCGGGAATGATGGCCGGTGCTATGAACCAACTCATGAAAAAGGGTACTGTAATAGGCTTCTTCGCTTTCAAAGCTTTTCTGCCGGGGCATATTAACATAGTCCTGTAAGGGGTTATAGTAGGCAGATGCTTCCTTGTGCTTTATTACCGGACATTGGGGCATCCCCGCTACAATGCGCTCACATGCTGAGATGGGATTAAACTCCCGTTCTTGCAGTACCGGTAGTTTATCCGCAGGAATGTTCTCGCATTGGGCAATATTAAAAACCGTGTAATAGCGCAAGGTGGCACGCTTTCTAGGTTCCTGCACTTCTTCAATGGCATCGGTATTTTCTGCTTCTCTGTCAGGGAAATTCCAGAAGGCGACCATGTGCCCCTTTTCGTCTTTCTTTACGCTGCCACCTAGCTCAGTTAGTTGCTTATAGGTCAGGAAATAGTTCTGCTCATAGCCCATAGATGCAAGCAGGATCAGGTTAATACCCCGATACTGCCTGTCTGTAATAAGATTCTTGGGCAAGCCTGCCGTATGCCAGGGATTTCGCCACGGCGCAGTCCCCTTTTCTAGTTGCTCAATGATCTTTTCATTGATGATCGTGTACACATCTTTGTGTGTAACGATGTTGTCGGGAGTCTTTGTTGATGTCTCCATATTTTGTATGTTTTTGTGAAAGAATTACTATCACAACCAGCATATAGGTGAGGACATTTTGAAATAAGGGGGAAGAATATACTATTTGTAATAACTATTAGTTTCTCTCGTCATTCAATATCTTTCTAACTCTTTCTTTCGTTTCTTTATCTACGGTGTATTTATCGAGTAAGAATTCCGTTATGCCGTCAGCCCTTTGTTGCTTCAACATCTCAATTACAAGCTTGGTAAAGACTTCGTTTTCGATTTGTATTATTTCCTTTTCCGTCATTACATATTGAGTTCAGTCTTCTGAAACTAGAAGATACTTCATGCTGCGAAAGTAAGGACTCTCACTAATGACTGCAAAGCTTCCTTTCATTCTCACTTTTCCTTAGCAGTGGGAAAAACACCATTTCATATTAAATTTTATTACACAATTAAAATAATTTGTATATTTCGATACCTCTGAATACTATCTATAATCATTTTCCACCTTAAAACATTCATACCATGTTAATCATCATTTTCTTTCTCCTTCTCGTTGGAGTAATAGTATTCGCTTACAACAAATCACGCTTCGAATCCAAAAAGTCCTGGCAAAATTTTTATGACGGTCTTTCCATTTCAGCATCTGACTTCTACAATAAAGTGAAAGAAGGGTTGGAACAACGAAACATACCTAATCTTAGTTACGCAAAGGAGTCATTTCTTGAATCACACATCTTTTCGTCTAAGCGACAGTATATGCGCATCATAAGGGCAGAATATGTCTTTTACGTCTGCGCTGCACCATTTGGCACCGGTACTTTTATTTCTGAATGGGTCTGCATTAAAACTGAGGGGCGGATAAATCGGATTCCGATCATCAGCAAACTGGCCGGTAAGGATAGAACTGATAAAAGCTTTTATCAAATTGACACGGAGTCAATGACCAGGATGGCAATTCATTTCACCGTCTTAGACGTGCTTAACTCGTTGACTACTGCCAGTGGTGTGCGAGGGCTTGCTGAACTTGAAATGTTGAACAAAGGAAATAACTAATGAACTTCCCTCTTTCAGAAGAACTTACTACCCGTTTCTACAAATGGGAGGCTCGAGGTCGTGGGAGGCATGTCTTTGAATTTCCTGTAGACCTGGAGCCACAGTTCTATCCATTCTTCGGACATTTCGTACTCAAACCGCAACCTATAGATGATGGTAAACATCCTACCTTGTTAAGTACAATTGTTGACCTTTTTAAGAATAACAAGAAACCTGTAGAGAATAGATACACTGCGGCAGATGACATACCTGCTGTGACCGCCCTGGAAACCATATTCGAGAATGGACTTGTTGCATACAGTATTGTACTTCCTAAGGATGCAAAGTTAGAAGCTGAAGATATGGAGCATCTGCTTTTAATGCTTTCTTATACATCCAAAACCTTAAGTTTTGAAATCATTGCAACTGCTACAACAATAAAAACTCAGTTCGTCTGTCACGAAAATGATGCGGCCAACCTGCATAGCCAAGTAAAAGCTTATTTCCCGGTAGCAATAATTACTAAGGATGAAAGAAGATTGGATTTCTTGGGTGACAACTTAGAAACATGTGTTATTGAACTTGGGCTTGCAGAGGAATTTATGCGACCTATTGCAATGATAGGCCAAGCGGAAAAAGATCCATTTATTGGCTTATTTGCATCTCTTGAACACCTACAAAACGAAGAACAAGGAACCGTACAAATACTCTTCAAGGGTGCAATCAATCCTTGGGCAGAAAGTATTATGCGATCAGTCACTGACAATAAGGGTGGTTCATTCTTTGCAGACGCTCCAGAAATGGTGAAGTTAGCCCAAGAGAAAATTTCTTCGCCGCTCTATGCCGTCTGCATTCGAGTAGTTGGACAAGCGGAGGAAGCATCAAGAGCTATAGAGATTGCAAAGAATATAAGCATCACCCTTACACGTGTAAGCAAATCTAAGAGCAACACATTAGTTATCTTGAAACAGGATGATATGGAGATAGATGAAATGATAGGCGATGTATATTTACGTCAGTCTCATCGCTTGGGGATGCTACTTAATAGTCAGGAACTCGCTACGATTGTACATTTCCCTACTCCTGAAATTGCCTCACCAAAGGTTGAACGTGATACTAAAAAAACAAAGTGCTCACCGGAAAGCGCACTCGGCCATCCGTTTGTACTGGGTAAGAACATCCATCATGCAAAAGAACAATTGGTGAGTGTTCCTACTAGCTTACGACTAAAACATACCCATGTAATCGGGGCTACCGGAACCGGTAAATCAACCTTACTGCTGTCGATGATAGCCCAAGACATGCAGCTCGGAAACGGGCTGTCTGTCCTTGACCCTCATGGAGACTTAATAGAAGCCATACTTGCTCATGTCCCCAAAGAGCGTATTAATGATGTAATACTTATTAACCCCGCAGATGGAGAATTTCCGGTTGCATTTAATATCCTTTCAGCACATTCAGAAATTGAAAAAGATATACTTTCTTCTGATTTAGTCGCCGCCTTTAAAAGATTAAGCACTAGTTGGGGTGACCAAATGAATAGCGTTTTGGCAAACGCCATTCTCGCATTTTTGGAAAGCAAAGAAGGAGGTACATTACTTGACTTACGAAGATTCCTTGTTGAAAAGAGTTTTAGAGATACCTACCTTAAAACAGTTGCAGACCCTCATGTAGTGTACTACTGGCAACACGAATACCCATTGCTTAAAAGCAATTCCATTGGTTCAATACTTACCCGATTAGACACATTCCTGCGCCCCAAGCTCATCCGCAACATGGTAGCCCAAAAGAAAGGGCTTGATTTCGAAAACATACTTGATACAAAAAAGATACTGCTTGTAAAACTCTCACAAGGACTTATTGGTGCAGAGAATAGTTTTTTGCTTGGTACATTCTTTGTATCAAAGATGTACCAAACAGCGATGGCACGGCAAGCTAAGAGTAAAGAGGAACGCAATGATTTCTTTTTATACATTGATGAATTTCAAAATTTTATAACGCCCTCAATGTCGCATATCTTAAGTGGAGCAAGGAAGTACCACTTAGGCTTGATTTTGGCACATCAGGACATGCAACAGCTTCAAAAATATGATACAGAACTTGCCAGTTCCGTTGTTGTAAATGCTGGTACTCGTATTTGTTTTAGGCTTGGTGATACAGATGCCAAGCGTTTTGCAAGTGGTTTTTCATACTTCGAGGCCGAGGACTTAGAAAACCTTAGTACCGGAGAAGCGATTGCACGTATTGAACAACCTAATTCAGATTTCACCCTATCTACAATTCCGTTACCTGAATTAGAAGCAGATTCAGCAGAAGCAACTATGCAAGCTGTAATACAGCATTCTCGTGACGCATATGGTACACCTAAATCAGTTGTGGAGGAGAGTTTAGAATTTTGGGGTAAATCAATTAAGGAAAAAGTAAAAGAACCTCTAGAAGCAATTCAAGAAGTTCAAAAAGCCGAACAAGTGCACACTCCTTTTGTACCAGTAGAGGTACCCAAACATGAATCACTAACTAAGAAAACAGAAACAGAGCATAGGTATTTACAAACTCTGGTTAAAAGGATGGCAGAATCTAGGGGTTACAAGGCAATAATTGAAGACCCCACACCGGATGGTAAAGGACGAGTTGATGTAAGCCTTGAACGTGCAGGTAAACGAATTGCCTGTGAAGTTTCGGTCACGACTGGAGACGATTGGGAGGTACACAATGTTGAGAAATGTCTTACGGCAGGTTATGATCAAATTATTGTTTGCTCTACTGACGTTAAGCACCTACATCGTATCAAGGAGCAACTTGGAAATAAGTTAAATAAAGACCAACAATCAAAAGTCTTAACCCTTGAACCAAATGAAGTAATCCAATTTTTTGATATGCAGATTATTCAGGAAAACAGAACTGAAAAAGTAATAAAGGGTTACAGGGTAAAGATTGAATATGATTCTACAACTAATAGCGAAATGGCTAAAAAACACGGGAATGTTATTAAGACAGTAGTTGCTTCAATGAAGAGCACTAATAAAAGAAGAACAGAATAATTTTTTTTATTTAATAAAAATATATAAATTGTATTTATAAATAATATTTTATGAGGGTAGATATTAGGTATACGGTTCCTTTTCTCAAACAAAAAGATAAAAGCATAATATCAACAAGAAAGATTATACAAAATGCTAAGACCCGAATTTTATGGGAAAAGGAAGCCATCAATAACCCTAAACATCCAGCAGCATTTTCAAGCCACTCTGACTATAGCAGTCATGGCCAATCAAATTTGTAAACAACTGTAATACTATGAATCAATTAAATGTTTCAATATTAGAGAAAAACATCAATGCTTTTAGCAGAGAGCACGAGTCTAACAAACTATCTAATAAGTCTAAAATCCTTCAGAATGCATATATACGTATTAACAATGAAAGGCAGTTAACAATGTTGCAATATTGTGAACATACAGATTTTAGTAACCACTCTAATCATACCTCTTCTTGATAAATGTCTTTAGATAATGAGAAATTATTTAATTTCTTTCTCTTAAAAGTTAGTTCTAGATGTAATCTTAACTGTAGCTACTGTTATGAGTACAATTCTTTTGACCAATCATGGCTAAAAAAGCCCAAGCTAATGAGCAATGAAGTTCTCACTAAAGCTGTTGAAAGGATAAAAACTCATATCACTAAACACAATCTGAAAAATATAACAATAATTTTTCACGGCGGCGAGCCTTTATTAGCTCCTCAAGAGTTTTACAAAACTTCAGTAAAATTATTTGACGAAGGTCTAAAGGATATATGTAATGTAAAATATGGCATTCAAACAAATGGCGTACTTCTTAATGAGAGTTGGGTATTGCTATTAACAAAACTTAATATTGGAATCGGAATAAGTGTTGATGGGAATGAGAAAGCAACAACCGTATACAGAGTAGATCATAAAGGGAACTCCTCTTTTCCAAAACTTGAAAAGGCATTAAAGCTACTTAAAGATAAAGAAGCGAAGTTCGGGATACTAACTGTAATGAATCCTGAATTTGACCCTGTTGAAATTTTTGAATATTTATATCAATTCAACCCGTTCCAAATAGATTTCCTATTTCCACATCGAAACCACTCCAACCCTCCCAATTTATCTTATGAAAGTGAAACTGGCTACGGTTATGGTAAATGGTTATCTAACGTTTTCGATTATTGGTGGAAAAAAGATTTGAGTGAGACTAATGTCCGAATATTTGCAGATATTATTCATCTTTTATTAGGTGGTAAATATGCAACTGAATCATTAGGATTAGCCCCAATAGGGATTGGGGCAATTCAGACAGATGGAGGTTATGAGGCGGTTGATTCACTTAAATCAACTTATGACGGAGCTGTTGCTACTGGTAAAACCGTATTTGATGCAGATATAGACAAAATCATAGAACATAGTTTAATTGGAACTAGAATGGAACGAGTTGGAAGCTTATGCTCAGACTGTAGAGCTTGTAAATATGTAAATGTTTGTGGTGGTGGATATATGCCTCATAGATATCATCCTACTAAGGGATTTAGCGCTCCTTCCATTTATTGCCAGGATTTGAAATTTATTATACAACATATTGCGAATGCTTTATATCAGGAGAACGACTTAAATATGTGCAATCAAATAACCAACATATTACAACCTCTATAGTCTGACAAGCTTTTCTCTACCAATAAGCTCTTCAATAATTGCTTTGTGCTCTAACAGATGGTTTCTTCCATAAACGATAAAAAAATTTTTCTTGTTAATAAGGAGACGTTTGTATCCAATCGTAATACTCTGATCCCTAAACTTATTTAAGTCTAATGCAAGTTTATTGAGTACAGTATTTGGAGCTGGTACAATTAGTTCTTTAAAAAAGTCAATATTTATTTCCAACTCCATTTTGAATGTTTGCTTATATATGTCAAATAAGTGTTGAAACGAGTATTCAAATTTTTTCCATTGAGCATGTTTAAAAAACCATTTATTGTATTGATTGATATTAATACCAATGGTTTCTTTCGCATTTCGATTGCCGGTATTATAAAAAACCAAACTTCGAATAAAATAAAATAAATAAATTATTTCCCTGCTATACTTTTTTAATAAAAATTCTATTTGCTCTCTCATCAATGGTTCAAAACAAACAACAGGGATGTTTAGCAAATTAGCATAAAAAGTAACGGCTCCATTTTCACCAAAAAGCCTAATTGATTCCTTAATATTTTCTTGAGGTATATATGGACCATCCTCTACTACAACTACTATATCTTTTTTATTAGTGGTTTCTATGAAAGAGTGGAAATGTTTTTTTAGTATGATGAATTGTTGGTCAGAATATTGTCTTGTATGAATTGCACCAAAATAAAAAATATTCCTATTCTGATATTCAACTTCAAAACAAACAGGTTTCTGACGCCGGTTAGGAAAAATTTGTTCAGGTTGATTAATCTCCTTTACAATAGTATTTTCATCCTATCAGAAAATGAGAAGCCGTGCAACCTTACAATTTATTGGTAATCGCACTAAACGGCTGGCTTGTTGTTCCATTAATCATAAGCTTTAAATACGTTGAATACCGGGGAAGATGCACCAAGTCTATCGCTTCAAAAACAGGATAAAACTCTTTTGCTAGTATTTCGGCATCAGTAGCCCCAACTCGAAAAGAAATAATAGTCCCGCAGTTACCGAAAATCGCTGCTCTAATCTTCTCATGTAATTGGTCAAGGAACTGATTAGCCATAAACACACCTAATCCATACTTACGACATTCAGCAAGCATGTCTGAAAAGCTAGTAGTTACAAATGTTTGGCTTTCATCAATGTATAAGAAGAAAGGCTTTCTAGTATGTTGCGGTATTCTTGCTCTGTACAAAGCTGCAAGCTGTATAAATGTAACAATCATACTCCCTAAGAGAGTACAGGCATCTTCTCCAATTTTTCCTTTACTAAGGTTACAAAGCAGAATCTTGCTCCCATCCAACACTTGCTGCATTCGGAAGCTATTAGTTTTTTGTCCTACCAAATTACGCAATGGTATGTTAGTCAAAAACAATCCAGTCTTATTCAAAATAGGTGCAATCGCCTCAGCTTTAAGTGTAGCAGGATATTTCAGGAACTCATTTTTCCAAAAGTTTATTGTCGCCTCATTCTTTACATACTCTAAAATCTTGTCTCTCTGCAAAGTATCCGTAAGTAGAGGTTGGATATCTAGCAGCGTGGCATCAGGGTATTCAAGCAGGGTCATAAAGGCAAATCGCATAATGTACTCCATACGATACCCCCATGAATCTGAAAACAGCTTCTTAAAGACCGAGACAAGCCCGGAGGCAACCAGGTAGTGGTAATTAGGATGTACTCCATGCAATGGATTAAATGCAATTGTGTGATCCAAATCCGCAGGGTCAAGATAAATCAAGTCTTGCTTGCGATATTCAGGTATCTTTTTTAAGAGGTATTCTGCAACATCTCCATGCGGATCAATTACACATAGTCCCTTGCCCTTGTTTATATCCGACACTGCCATATTTTGAAGCAAAGTACTTTTACCTACACCTGTTTTCCCAATGCAAAATATATGGGCCAGCCGATCTTTATCCTTAATCCCAAATGGCTGATTAGTACTTCTGAAATTAGTAATGCCAATGGGGGTGAGCGAATGTGAATCATAGTCTTTCTTCATACTTAGAAAGGATATGATTTTTATGCTCATAAAATAAGAGAGGTGAAAATACGATTAATGATATACCCAAAAGGACGAAGCATTATTGCTCCGTCCTTAGTTCCCTTTCAACACACGCAATGGCTTCAAATATTTTTATGTGATAGGCTCTGCGGCTATTGTGTTCCCTCACATTCAGCTTAGCAAGTTGCCGGTGCTGCGGATACTTACTGATTATTGATTCAACAAGCACTCTCTTATTAGGCCGTGTATTGCCGTTATACCGATCTCTAAGGCAGTTAATGGTACAAATGGTTAGTTTGATACCCAATTGCTCCGAAAGCTGCCGTATATCGTCTTGTAATTCTTGAATTCTCAACGAGCGATGTTTCGGTCTTGGTATCTTTATAACTAGTGCAGTTATTGCATATTGCTCAATCGCTTTTCTTATAGCTGCGATGATTTTACTTCTTTTAGTCTCGTTCCAACTACCGTAAAAAGTCCGAACTCTAAAATCATACAATGTTCCATCATACACGATCGCAATTCCTAAGAGCCTTGTCCCGAGACTAATCCCTATAATGTTTTGCATGAAGCTGTATGAGTCGGTTATAGTAACCTGCACGATTTCGGATGCCTGGCTTAGAAAGAACATAGTTCAACTTTTCTCTTAAAAATGATTCCGAAAACTTCTTTGTGCAATCTATATGCCAGTCAATTGATTTTCTGTCATTAAGAATATCCGCTATCTCATACGCTAATTTCACCTCCCTAGATTGTTCCATAAATTTTACTATACATGGTAAACGAAGGCATGGATTTGATACCGTTCGTTTTTATTTATAAACGTAATCGTACGTTATGCACTTTTCGATTATTGAATTATCAAAAAACACTCAACCCACTCCATTGAAATTATCTTTCAATTCCTTGTCCTTTAGCCGCTGAAGTAATTTCTTACGGACATTGAGTTTCCTTATAAGTTGCTTACGTAGTTCATGATAAATCTGGTCAGGCAACCTTTGATAAATTAAACTAAGAGTAAGTAGATGTTCAATGCTTGGGTTAGACAAGCCATTCTCCCATTCTGAGATTCGTCCAACATTTTTAATGTCAAGAAGGAAAGCAACATCGCTTTGATTAAGCCCGGCTTCAATACGGAAATTCCTGCACTGATTTGGTGGCTTATATTTTTTCGTCTTATACATAGTGAAAGAATAGCAATGCTCCCATTGCAACATAAGACCGGTGAAATTTCCATAAATAAAAAATAAAAACAGATGCGTTTACGCTAACATACGCTTGGTCAGACATTCAATAACTTTATTAAGTACTATACAATTTTTAGCATATGGATATTGAAAACCCATTACTCGCAGGATTTCAATTATTTTTGAAAAATGAAACGTAAATATCTCAGATTTACTAAAAACGCGGCCAATATTACAGTAGCAAAGATTGAAAACATAATTAATACAGCTATTGTAAGGTTGTTTGAAAAGCAAAAGAATATCTTCTCTTTTACCGAAATGACAGGACAAACTGAGTGGAATTTAGCACACCATCTAGCATTTGAACTTAAAGAGTTTTTCCCATGCTTAGATTGTGATCTTGATGTAACTAAACATAATTTCAATAACAAAAGACCTGATATTATATTTCATACCAGAGGAAGGGTTATTAATGACTTTTTAGTAATTGAAATGAAATATAATGGTAGCAATAGTGCTACTCAAAGTGACATTATTAAAATACAGGAATCATGGTTCAATCCTATTTTAAATTATAAATTTGGAGCTGTAGTAAACCTAAATACCAATAAGACATTTGTTGTCCACACCTTCAAGAATCCGAATTGGGAAGAAAATAACAAGTTTCACTACCACTAGTTCAAGAATTACATATTCTCACCGCAAACTTGCTATTAATAACAATGTTAATTTTAGGTATAATAACAGAGTATGTCAACTAACCTTGAAAGATACAAAGCAGACCTGAAAAAGCTTATTGACTTGGGTAACGACCTTTTGCATGCGATGCAGTTTGAATGTTACCCATCGGAATTTACAGAACAACTAAAAAAACATAAGTTAACAGAAGAACAAATTAAATCATTTAGGAAAAAACTCCCCACGTTCAATGGGAAATATCAATCTTGGTATTCAGAAGCTTTTCTTTGTGTAAAGCAATTATTACCCGATCGCCTCTCAGATTTTGTAAAGCTATACGAAAAGCCTAAAACACGAAAGGAAATAGGGTATGAAAACTACGTCATAGAAGATTACTTAATAAATCTTCGAGTGACACGGGGGCTTGAAACGAAAGTTGATACTAGTGCTGCTATCCCCAAATTCCAACAGCAATTAGAAATACTAAAGGCAATCCCTGGAAGATTTGAAAGCTCCTTGTTCGATATCAAACAATTAGTCCAAGCTGACCTTTTTGATTCAGAGTTGGATTCTGCTTCAGAATTATTGAAAAATGGGTTTATGAGAGCTGCTGGTGCAGTCGCGGGCGTAGTTTTGGAAAAGCATCTACGACAAGTTTGCAATAACCACAACCTTCCAATTACAAAGAAATATCCGACTATAGCTGACTTAAACGATTTATTAAAATCAAATAACATAATTGAAGTAGCCTCATGGCGACACATACAACATATGGGTGACCTAAGAAATTTAGCCGATCACAATAAAAACAAAGAGCCTAAAAAAGAAGAAATGGATGATCTTATTAGCGGCGTTTCTAAGATAACTAAGAATATATTTTAGTACAGTATACGTCCCCAACCTTAATCTGATACAATCTTCCAAGTCTAAAAAGGATGTTGATATTTAGATACACATCCCTCCTTGAAATTGAATCTGTATAATTCATGATAAGTTAAATTAGAAATAGGAAAATGTATTTATCCTTAATAACATTGCTTTGCATCTCCTGATAAAATCAAGTGGTTGAGTTTTGATTTGTTCCGTTTAGCAATATTGTATATGTTCTCAAGGTCGAGAATTACATAATCTCCCCACAGTTCTTGTTAGAAATAACAAAATATCCTTCCAGCATAAGAAACGGAGTTCGAGAAACATTGATTTTACAACCTATTTGAGCTTAATAAAATAAATTGTTTGGTATAAACTTATATTTGTATATATCATTGACTACTATGATTACTGACTTAGATAAGCGAATAGATCGAGCCGAGAAAAATCTACAAAGAAAGCTCGAATGGATTAGTCGAGTAGACACTCGTGTATCTTTTATTGCAGGAGTCGCTATTGCAATGTTAGGCGTTCTTGCTAATGCGTTTTCTCGTATTATATGTTGGGAGTGGTATCACTATGCTGTTTTTTATTCTGCTGCCGCGTTTCTCTTTGTAAGCCTCTTCTATCTTTATAAGAGTCAAAATCCTAAAATTCTTGCCCCAAACGAATCACTTATTTTCTTTGGTACCATAGCTAAAATGAAATTTGATGATTTTAAAAGTAAATTCAGCAATACCTCACCTGAAGATTATTTTGATGATTTACTACATCAAGTTCATATTAATTCAGAAATACTGTGTGAGAAATTCTATTACCTAAAATCATCGATAACGTGGATTATCATAGCCGTGATTCCTTGGTTGATAGCTCTCTATTTCGCAGGCCTCTATTAAAATCAAACATATGGGATACATAAAAGATCTAGAGAATACTGTTGCTGATTACATGCAGGGTGATTATGAGATTATAGAAACAACATCGATCCCATCTGCAGAGAATGTAACATTTGGGAAAAAGGCATATAAAATAAAATTGACAGCTTTTTGCATTGATCTGAGAAAATCAACCGACTTACTTGTTGTCCATGATAAACAAACCTGTGGCAAAATTCATAAATCTTTTTTAACTATTGCTTCAAAAATTATTACTGCCAATGGCGGACAATTACGAAGTTTCAATGGTGATAGCATTTTAGCTTTTTGGCCAGCAAATTATAAATCAGAAATTGAGAAGGCTGTTTGTGCAGCATTCCAGCTAAAATGGGCATTAGACGTAAAATTCTCAAAATACTTTGAGAAATACTCAAAACTAGATTTTGGGATCGGCATTGATTGGGGTGATGTTTACATAATCAAAGCCGGCTTGCCAAGAAACGATAATAATAACGATCTAGTATTCTTGGGAATGTGTGTAAACTTTGCAGCGATGACAGCTAATCAAGCCAAAGGACCTAATCATATTGAGATTTCAATCCAAACATACTCAAATCTCACAGATAACTGGCTATATGGAAAAGACAACCATGGAAACAAAGTAAACATGTGGAAGGATGGAACAATAAACTGGAAAGGTAAAGTATGGAATACTAAACTTACCAACTGGCAACTACCGCTAAACGATTAATAGAATTTATGGCTTGGGTAGATACATTAACTGAACAAATAGAAACTATTTTTAGTACTAAATGGGATACTAGGGATGGTACCGTAGTTCCTGAGTCCGATAGTGTAACTCTTAAGGACGGCGCTGTTAAAGTAAAAGCAACCTTTCTGTATGCTGACTTAGCTGGCTCTTCTAATTTGGCTAAAACATGTCCCTGGGAGACAACCGCAAAAATAATTCGTGCATACCTCGATTGTTGTACGAGGTCTATTATAGCTTGGGGAGGTGAAATACGAAGTTTTGACGGTGATAGAGTAATGGCCGTATTTATGGGTGATACCCCAAATACAAATGCGACCAGTTGTGCAAGAGAAATAGATTGGATGGTAGAGAACGTGTTGAATCCCAAAGCAACCGAAAAATTTAAATCAGTTAGTGATAACAGTATAAAAATTCGTCATTGTATAGGAATAGCCACAGGAGAAGCAGTTGCCGTACGTGCTGGAATCAGAAATAATAATGATCTTATCTGGATTGGCGAAGCTCCAAGTTTTGCAGCTAAGCTATCAGACATACGAAACTATCCATACAGTGTTTACATTACAAAAGCATGTTTTGATAAATTACCAGAAAGTAGCAAGAATAATGGCAAACCTTTATGGGAAGCTCGTTCATTCAATTTTACAGGAGTTGACCGAAGTATTTATCGAACAAAATACACGAAGAAGCCTTAAAATTAATATAGTTCTTTTATTGAAGCCTGAAGAGCTTCTGATATCCAAAATAGATTTTTTACACTAGGATAAGCCAACCCTTTCTCCCAACGACATATCCTATCCGTACTTTTAAAACCCAAATAGTCTGCTACCTGTTTCTGGTTTAAGCCCCTTAATCCCCTGTAGTGTCTAAGACTATTTTGTATTGTTTTCATATACATAAGGTTAAAATTAGTAATGAAATGGTGGTAGGAAGGAAATTTTGCGTCTTTCGATAAGTTCTGGTACTCCCTGATAAAGAAGCAATCAAGAATAATACCGAAGAAGTTTCCTTTTAACATAGAAGTAGTATCTGAGATGCTCAAAGCGATTAAGTCCCTAACGAGGTGGAAGCAAAATATAGATGACAGACTATATAATGAAGGTTATAAGCTGCGTGATGGCAAGCCCTATACGCTTGATGGAGAGTATGTAGATGCTACGACGTACCATAAACGCAGAAAACACCGCTAAGCGGCTCGTGGTAAGATATTATGGTCAAGTAATCTTTGTAAGACGACCTTGCTAGCTTTGACAAGATTGTAGATTTTAACTAGTTTGAGAATTACATAATCTTCCCCGCAACTTGTCAATTGTAACAACCTACATTCCTTATAAAATAAGGATATTATACTGCATCCCGCACTAATGATATACTTGCGTATGTGGAACAACCAAACAATCAATTCATAGATAAATTGGTAGGTCTGCCAAAGGACCAAGAGCATTTAGAGCATGAGTGGCATAGGTATATTATCGAGCAAATCACACAAATCGGAGGAAAGAAAATTGAGGAGTTTGAAATAGAAAAGACTTCCAATGATATTGCATTGATTCATTTTGCTGAAAAATCAGCAGACAATTTTCTGAAGGAATACGGGAGAGATAAGCAAATTACTGTGCCTATAAAAAATATTCATGTATTAAAAGAGCATGGAACAGAAGAATACACTGAAGGGCATTTTAGTAGAGGAGCCCACTCAAGTACACTTAAAAGTATACTCATAGATAGGAATCCGTCAGATACTGCATTTTCGCTTACCCTCTTTCACGAGCTTATGCACTTGAAATCCTATACGGCATTGCAAGTACTGCCAAGTACAGAAGAAGATGCAGCTCAAGTCAGACCATATCGTAATGGCATTGCTGTCGTTTCTCGTGATGGGAAAACCACTTATCTAAATAATCTTGAAGAAGCGATAATTGGATACGCAACTGAACAGTTTTATAACAACTCAGTAAAAATTAACTCCCTATTCAAAGATGAGAAGTTTGATGTGTCGATTGATACAAGCAGAAGAGAAGAGGTGGAGAAGCTGTATACACTTGTAGATATGTTATTTCAGAAGAATCAAGATTCATTTTCTAGTAAAGAAGAAGTACTCGGACTGTTTATACATGCTCAAGCAAATGGCGACCTATTTAAAGTAGGAAGATTGATAGAAAAAACACTTGGAGAAGGAACATTAAAAAAGTTAGATGCAACTATCTTAAAATAATAGCTACACCTAACTGTAACCTAACAAGACTTCAATTGACAAAAACACTAATTCTTCTTTTGATTTCTGTGTGACGCCCATCCTTTGTCATAATTGTCACGAGCGATATTAGTGGCTTTGCTTGAGAAGAATCCGCCAGTTGGATCTCCTTTCCCTGGAGGATTATAGTTATCCTGTCCGTTACCGCCCTTACTATTGGCTCTGTCTTGCTGACCCCGATTGTGGTCATAACTTTTGTTTGAGTTTTTGCTCATAAAATATTGTTTTAGTACCAGTAAGTTAACGAGCGTTTATTGCATTAAAAATTAAAATTCTTTTTCTGAATATAACTCTTCAGCGTGCAGTTCAAAAAGCACACCTAATTTAAAGAGGTTTCTAACATGCGGATATGTTAGTCCGGCTTCCCATCGAGAAATTCGATCTGTACTCTTAAATCCCAAATAATCTGCTACTTGCTGTTGTGTTAATCCTTTCAACTCCCGATAATGCCTTAGGTTATTTTTTCTTGTTTTCATAGATGTAATAGTAGAAACGATTGTTCCTTTGCATAAGGAGGTTAAAAACACTAGAAATGGTAAGCGAAAAACCAAGACCGTTAGGCGGCTCGTGGTAAAATACTATGGTCAAGTAGTTTTTGGAGTGTTGGCTTGTTTCTTCTAACAAGATTGTAGATTTTCTCCAGTTCGAGAACAACATAATCTTCCCCGCAAGTTGCCATATATGGCAAATACAACTTAATAAATAACGGTTTTTCGAACTAGTTTTTGTAAGGTGATAGTATTTGCTTTTCTGTGCATACTATTAAACGCTTCTTCGCTCTAGTCAAAGCAACATACAGATTCTTTGGGCATTTAAACTTATGCGCATTTAAAATGACAACCGTATCAAATTCAAGCCCTTTAGTTAAAAGCGTTGTACCAATACATCTGCCGTCAACACTTCTGCCCATACGGCGTATTTGATTGCGTCTTTTGGTCATTGCTTCAGTAACAGTAATTAAATCATTATGGGCATTCTCCAAGGATCTCAATAAGCTGGCCAATAGCTCTGTGCGATAACAGGACATATCCGGAAGTCGTTGCACTTCCCTTAGCATATTGCTTATGACAAGAAAAGAATTGTCGATTTTATACTGTTCCAATAACTTTTTAACTGGAGCAATTAATGCTATCTCATCTAGTTTCTTTTTATTTACTAGACCTTTATCATTGAACCATTTATTTAATTGTGATTTGCTAAAAAGTTGATAACAAATATCTCTAAGTGATTTTTCAATGTTTTCAGTCTTGGAGTTATCCAGCAGCGTGCTTATTTTATAAAAATCTTTGTCATCAATCGCTTCTATTAAATGAAAAGAGTTTTTAAAAGCACTCATAACCTTTCTTCGTGGGTTAATGCTTGAGGTATCAGGGTGAATAATCAGTAAACTTCTTTCCTTTTGTAGTGACCAAATTTTCTTCGCGTAATCTTTCTTGATATTAAACAGATCTGCTTCTGGTGCAATTATAACCTCAATACTTGGATGCTTCGATATATCGATATCTACTTTTGCTTCTAAACTAGAACGGATAATTTTTAAAGACTCGCCAAGAGCCACATTATGGTGTTCCCATCGTTTAGGTTCTGTAAGTAGGTATTGGTTATCGTGAAATCCTTGCATTTTTTCTGAAATAGTTAAGTCAACCAATATATCATCTCCGAACTCAAATATTCCTTGCAAATGATCTCCCAATATTCGTGTTGGAAGTATTTCAGAAAGTGTGATAATCAGAGCATGTTGCGTTTCTGTGCAATCTTGATATTCGTCAACGAATAGCCCCGAATATGAAGCAAGTATTACTTCACGAATAATTCTTTTTTTAAACAGTTCATTCGCCCGAATAACTACAAATTTGTAAAACTCATTGGTATTAGGCGCGGGAATTTCATCAGGTGTGCAATATGCCAATACAAATTTTTGTGCAAAGCCCGTAATGGTTTCGATTGACACATTATTTAAATTCGGATTTGTCTTTTTTACTTTTTCTTTAATAGATGCAATACCTGCATGAGTATGGGTCAGTATTAGTTGTTTACCGTTTGTATACGCTAAACATTCGGAAATGGTGTAGGTCTTGCCATATCCTGCAGGCGCAATAAGCATACTCTTAGGCTTTGAGACAAAATCTTTATAGTCCATTACCGTCAATGAATTTAGACAATTCGTTAAGTTGATGCTTAAGCTTATTATCTGAGATAGCATCCCAATGTTTAAATATTATTTTCCCTAGCTCATTACCCTTGCTTTGAGACTTAAACCAACTCTTATTTTTTGCGGTCGCTGCCTTTGCCATAGCAGCCCTTAACGCAGGACTATCTGTTTCGGCAGTAAAGGTACTTGGACATTCTCTACCAAACTTTGCAGCGATACCTTCCCAAATAGCTTTTTTGTGGATGGTAAGGTCACCACCTTCTTCAGCCTCTTTAAAAGCTGTAGCACAAGCTAATACATCCGACATAGCGTCAAATGGCAAATATTTAAAAACAGCAGTTTCTAAACAATCCCCTGAGTCCCAATCTACGAGCTTGATGCCTTTTTTAGAAAGGCGATCCTTATTTTTGTTTACATCTTGGTTATCTTTTTTAAGATCGGAGTCGCAGAATAAACAAGTAGAGAATCCACTATCATAAAATCCATCTGTGTATACTACTCCTTGGCTTCCTTTGCCGTCTGCAAATCTCACTCCTTGATATGCGGCATTACTTTGCCCCTTTTCAATTTTAAAAGCGTTAAGTGCTCTACAAATTCCTATTTCAGTTGCACCTTCACATACAATGATTTTATTAGCAAAGAAAGATGTTGGGTTACCTCTCAGGAGCCCTTGCAAATCTGTACTAAAAGTTTTTAGCATACTAGCGCCCTGCCGCATGAGAAATAAATCAGAAGTAGATAATTCTACGAGTACATCTTGAGAATGTGTAGTAAGAAAAATTTGTCCAAAATTATTTTTTTTCAAGGTCGCGACTAAGTGTTGAACCCGATCAGGTTCTAAGCCTTGTTCTATTTCATCAATTAATATTATTCCTCGTTGTTCAGCTAATGATGTTTGAATTGCAATTGAGAGTAATCTTTTAGAACCTTTGCCCTTCAAGCGAAATGGCACTTTAGTATCATGTAAGGAAACTTTTCCTTCTTTTACTAAAATATCTTTAAAATCTATAGTGTTTGCTACTTTTGAAATATCAATACCAAAAGTTTTAGCGGAAACTATAACCTTCTGTAGAGCTGTATCTAGTTCAGGAAATGAATGACTATCTATTTTTGATTTTGCTTCTCTGAGAGCATTAATAATTACATCTTCTTCATCCACACCTTCCGACTCGTTTTGTTTTAAGAGAGAGTACAATGGATTGCCTTTGTTCCAAGAAAAGTGCCTATCCACGTAATCGGAAACCATAAAAACATTTAATCTGGACCTATCAGCTGCTGAAATGTGTACCTCGCCTTGTTGTTCATTAAAAACAAACCACTGTGGCTCTAGGTCTTTATTTATTCTAAGTCTTATTGTCAGTGCTATTTCTTCAGCCTCATCAACACTATCTATCACTGCATTATTTGTTATTCCTCGCAAATACAATCCAAATTTGTCATCTTGAATTAGCTTCCCAGACACTTCTCTTAAGGTTACCTGGATTTGTATTGGTGTTTTTGTATCACAGTCTGTAAAATCGCTGTCTTGTATGGATATATTCCATTGGGGTGATAAAACATGAGATATTGCTTCTAAAATTGTTGACTTTCCTGAGTCACCCCGACCAATAAGACAAACAATGTCACTTTGGCCAAATGTTTGGTCAAATTTCTTAATCCCTCTGAAGTTTTGTATCTGAAGACTGTGGATTTTTGCCATGGTATTTGTTTACGGTCGTATAGGTAATTGGGTATAAATCAATATAAATTTAATCAGTTTACTGTATCATTCCATTCTAAACATTTTTTTAACTAGTTATATTATATATCTCATTTGCATTAGCTCCATATAGCTTAAGTAACTGTATGAAATTAACAAGATGCGGATACTGTACCCCCTTCTCCCATTTAGAGATACGAGCCGTACTCTTAAAGCCGAGATAATCTGCTACTTGCTGCTGTGTCAGTCCTTTCAATTCCCGATAAATAGTGCCTAAGACGTTTCCGTTTACTGAAGAAGATATTGTAGCCATGAAGAAAGCTGAGGTCTTTCTACGAAAGTGGATGCGGGATATAGATGATCGACTGTTTAAGGAAGGATACGCGATACGAGATGGTGTCTTGTATGAGATTAAGACCAACCTCCCTATATCTTCTGAGGAGTACAGGAAACGCAGAAAACACCGCTAGGCGGCTCGTGGTAAGATGCTATGGTCAAGCAATTTCTGTAAAGTTACCTTGCTAGCTTTGACAAGGTTGTAAATATTAACAAGTTCGAGAACTACATAATCTTCCCCGCAAAGTGGTTGTAACTGGGTATCAAAACGCTGTAACAGCGCATTATATGCTTCTGTTGCGACATATTTTAGTTCGCCATTTTCAATATACAGTTCGGTAAAGACTTGTAATACTATGTCTCTTTTTTCCGCATCTAATCCTTCACTAAAATAGAACGCCACATGTTTTGCTAGTTCTGAAAATGATATAACATACTCAAGCATAGCTTTTGTGGAAACAGAAAGCTCGCTTATCTTATCGTCATAATCTGCTAATAATCCATTAAGACGACATTCTTCTTCAATAAGCTGTTCTGAAGTAAAAACCTTTGTTCGTAATAGGTTTAACTTATCTGTACCTAGGTATTTGAGGTTCACTACAACCTTGTTTTTCTGCAAACGTAAGTCCTCTGCAATCTTATTTCTTCTCTCTGTATGCTTATCTAGTTCTTTCCATGCATTAGCCTCAATAGCCGATTTTTCAGGTTCGGTAAAATATATTCTGCTTAAGATTTTGCCAATCTTGGCAGTAATGAATTTGTCATTAATATTCTTTACGCGATTACTGCAATCCTTTCTACATCGAGAACGATAATATGTAATGTTTTTTTTGACATAAGGTGAATACCCCCTTTTACATGAGCCACATTTTATAAGCCCCCGATAGGTGAAAAATGCGAGTTCAGGGTAATGAATTTTTACTGCTCTCCTTTTAAGAATTGATTGCACTTTGTAATAGGTTGAAAGGTCAATAAGCGGTTGGTGTACCTTACTATCAAACAATTCTCCTTTATGAGTGATTTTACCAATATAGAACGGATTACTCAGTATATGCCAAATGCTTGTCTCTGTTATTGGACGGGTTGATTTTGGTATGGCAGACAATTCAATGCCTTGCAGCTTTTCTTCTTTAGTACGATTTCTGCGACATGGCCTTGTAGTTAACCCTTGCTGATTTGCCCATTGTGCCAATGTACTAAAACTCCATTCTCCAGTTGCGTATAGCTCAAATATCCGCTTTACAAGGGCTGCCCGTTCAGGATCAAGAGGTTTAGAACCTGAGCCCTCGCTTGTATACCCAAGCGGAGGGGTATATATGCACTTACCCTCACTCCTAAGTTTCTTGTTAGTATTTCTAACTTTCTCGCTAATAGTACGTGAATAGTGTCGGGAAAACATCCCGTCAATATCCATGTGGAGTGCACCAGAACTACCAGTATCATATTTGACCTGGACAAAACATACATCAATCCCTTGTTTGAGCAATTTTTTAGTCAGCATGTCGTCAGCCTCATTGCGACTAAATCTATCCCAACATAAGGATATCACTCCCTTAAACTTCTTCTGCTTGAGTAGGTTAACAAGCATAAGAAACTTAGGCCGTTCAACTGAAATTGAAATTGTGCCATCTGCATTTGTTTCAAAATCTGCATCTTCTTTAAATCCTGAATGGTGTTCGGTAATATATCCTTCAGTACAAAAGCCCTCAATATTCAGCGGTGCAATTTTTATTCCTTGCCCTGCCAAATTCCTTTTGATTTCTCCAATTTGATATTCTATTGAGTTCTTTTGATTATCTGCATCATCAGTACTCTTACGGGTATATGCTATATAGCAATCCGTATACTGGTTACCTATTTTTTCGAGTGGGTTTGTTGCTTTGCTCATATGCGAGTAGTCTTTCAGACTTAGTTTTTTGCCCGTCTTTAATAATATATCCTTCTGCTACAAGCCGAATATGAATACGTTTTAGAATAACAGCAAAAGCAGAATAAACATTTATCGTTTTAGGATTAACGATTGCATTTTCCACTAGATTTTTGTTCTCGTCAATAGCAGACATGATAGTTTCTATATATCTACATTTTGAGCTTTGAGAGTAAACTGCAAAAGAGAGGCAACCTTATCAAAAGTGATAAAAATTAATGCCTATATTATAAATGGTATATCTGCCTCCCTTATCGCAGTGCAAATAGCCAGTACACTTTACAAAAAGAAATAATCAATTATTTAACTTCACATTGAAAATCCAATACACATGGAGGAGAAAAAACGTGTCGGTATTTGGGTCAGGGTCTCAACCGAATTCCAAGTCAAGGAAGACAGTCCCGAACATCATGAGCAACGAGCCAGGTATTATGCAGAAGCCAAAGGCTGGGAAGTAATTGAGGTATATCGTTTAGAAGCAATTTCGGGAAAAACAGTCATGGAACTACCTGAAACACAAAAGATGCTCCGAGACATTCAAACAGGCCGTATTACAGCGCTAGTATTCTCAAAGCTTGCCCGATTGGCTAGGAACACTAAAGAACTGCTTGAATTTTCAGAACTGTTTAGAAAATCTAACGCAGATATGATCTCATTAGCAGAGAACATAGATACTAGTTCTCCATCCGGCAGGCTATTCTTTACAATCATTGCGGCAATGGCTGAATGGGAACGAGCAGAGATAGCGGACAGGGTGGCTGCCTCCGTTCCTATCCGGGCGAAAATGGGCAAGCCGTTAGGCGGTCAGGCATCCTTTGGATATACATGGAATGGCAAGGAGTTAGTCATAAACGACAAAGAAGCCCCTATAAGAAAACTGCTGTATGAGCTATTTGCTGAACACAAAAGAAAAAAGACGGTAGCTGCCAAGCTAAATGGCATGGGTTACCGCACTCGTAATGGCTCAAATTTCACCAATACAACCATTGGAAGACTATTAAGGGATTCAACAGCAAAAGGCATCAGAATAGCCAATTACACTAAAAGCCTGGGCGATGGCAAAAAATGGGTCATTAAACCCGAAAGCGAGTGGATTACCATAACGTGTCCTGCAATCGTTACTGAAGACTTATGGGATGAATGCAACCGCATTTTAGACCAACAAGAAACTAAGAAGAAGCCAACCAAGAAAACAGTACACCTATTTACTGGCATCTTGTTATGCGAATGCGGGCACAAAATGCTTGTTCCATCGGACGGCAAAAAATACATTTGCAACGGTTGCCGGAAGAACCGAATCGCAAAGGAAGACATCGAAGAAATCTATTATGAGAATCTCAAAAGTTTTCTTTTAAAAGATTCGGACATCGAGAAGTTTCTTTCAAAAGCAGATTCGGCAATTGCCGAAAAAGAATCGCATATAAAAACCCTAAACCAAGAAAAAAAACGGTTGGAAATCGAAATGGATAAAACCATGCAATTATACCTTGCCGGTCAGATTCCTAAGGATAGCTTCGGGAAGTACTACAATCCCCTAGACGAACAACTAAAGCAAATAGTGGCAACTATTCCTACCATACAAGCAGAAGTGGACTTTATGAAGATCGAGTACCTCAACTCCGACACCATCATCAGCGAGGCTCAAAGCCTTTATGATAGATGGAATACAATAGATACATACGGAAAAAGAACGATTGTGGAGCAAATAACAGAGTGCATCACAATTTTCGGGGATGAGATACGAATCAAATTCAGCTACAACCCCGCCTTTTTCCGAAACCACCCCGATTGGGAACGCAACCTCAAGGGTTCATCGAAGCGATCAGCATAAAACTTGCCGGGAAATCAATACTTACCTTGGCACGCGAGATAGATACCCTGCGCTCTTCCATAGGCTGGCGCATAACTTCCAACACGGTACGTTTAAATTCCGGCAGCTCGTCTAAAAACAATACACCGTTGTGTGCCAATGATATCTCACCTGGTTGCGGCATACCGCCTCCTCCTACCAATGCTACATCGCTTATAGTATGGTGTGGTGAACGGAACGGACGACGGGCAATAAGAGAACTATTTACGGGTAGCTTACCCGCTACAGAGTGTATTTTGGTTGTTTCCAACGCCTCATGCAGGCTAAGGGGTGGCAATATAGTTGGCAGGCGTTTTGCCAGCATGGTTTTACCGGCCCCCGGCGGGCCAATTAGTATAGCATTATGCCCACCCGCTGCGGCTATTTCCAGTGCACGTTTTACATTTTCCTGCCCTTTTACATCGTTGAAATCTATATCAAATTCATATTGGGATTGAAAGAATTCCTCCCGGGTATTTACCTCCACAGGTACCAGTTCGGCGGTGCCTTTGAAAAAGTTGATGACTTCAGATATATGATCTACGCCATACACGTCCAGGTTATTGACCATCGCGGCTTCCCGAGCGTTGGCTTTTGGCAATATCAGGCCCTTGAACTTCTCTGCACGTGCCTGTATAGCTATTGGCAACGCGCCTTTTATAGGTTGCAGTGAACCATCAAGCGATAGCTCACCCATAATAATGTATTCGTGTAAATGATCGGCCGGTATTTGGCGGGATGCTCCCAACATACCAATAGCTATAGGTAGGTCGTAAGCGGCTCCTGCTTTCTTAATATCCGCAGGCGCCATGTTAACAACCAACCTGGTACGTGGCCGTTCCATCTGCACATTCTTAAGCGCCGATGTGATCCTTTCAATGCTTTCTTTTACAGCATTATCTGGTAACCCTACAATGATGAATTCATTTTTACCTCCCGGCGTATCTACTTCTATGGTGATAGTCAGTGCGTTTACTCCATACACCGCACTCCCAAATACTTTTACGAGCATAACAGCCTAAAATTAAAACATTAAATGCGGTGTGTACTTATTTAATTTTTTCAGCATAATTATGGTATTTTTATTACACATAATACCAGGAAGAATGCAGCTGACAACCGCGGAAAAAACGGATATCACCAATATCCTATTAATGATACTTTCAGGGTGTGTGGCTATGGTATTGCCGTTTGAATTGTTCCTTTTTTCTTACGCGATTCTTGGTCCGCTTCATTACCTGACAGAAATCTCGTGGCTACACGATAAAAAATACTATACAAAGGAACGGTATGATGCTATAATATTAGTTGTAATAGGATTGTTATTGACGATCCGTTTTTTCCAAGATAAGATAGAACTGGAATTCCCGGAAAATTTTGATGCTAATCTTACCTATGTAGCCTTATTGGGCTCCGTGATATTTGTAACAGTAAAAAACAAATTATACAGGATAGGTGGTATTGTTTTACTGATCTTCACTTCGCAGATATCTCAGCATTTCATTTTATTCTTTAGCGTGTTCATTCCCACGCTGATACATGTCTATTTTTTTACAGTCATCTTTATGCTCTATGGCGCGTTAAAAAGCCAGAGCAGGTTTGGCATACCATCAGCCATTGCAATGGTACTATGCCCTATTTTGTTGTTTATCATTTACCCAGACAAAAGCTTTTATCCTCCTACCAATTATAGCCTCGGCGCTTATGGCGTCTTCAAATCTGTAAATATCCAATGGCTACATCATGTTAATGGAGTGCCTATGCAGAATACAATGGCCGATTGGGACCATATTGTATTCTATTCTAAAAACGGCATCTTATTAATGCGATTTATAGCATTTGCATATACCTACCATTACCTGAACTGGTTTTCTAAAACGCGCATTATCCAATGGCACAAAGTGCCCAGGGCACGATTCATTGGCGTTATTATCCTATGGCTTATAAGCGTTGGCATTTATTTATACGATTATACCACGGGTTTACAATGGCTGGTTTTTCTAAGCCTGTTGCATGTTCTTTTAGAGTTCCCTTTGAATGTGACAAGTATTATAGGGATTGGCAATTATTTCAAAAGCCGCTTAGTAAAGCCTAAACCTGCTAAAGCATAGTTCATATTATCTCGCTATTTTTGCTTCATGAGTAATCTTGTTCTGCTGCAAATAGAAAATGGTGTAGGTTATATTACACTTAACAGGCCCGAAAAATTCCACAGCTTCGTTCGTGAAATGGCGCTTGCGTTGCAAGACTGCCTTGATAAATGCGAGGATAGCGACGATGTTCGTTGCATATACATCACGGGAACCGGTAAAGCATTTTGTGCAGGACAGGATCTTTCTGAAGCCACCGAGCCAAATGGCCCGGAGCTGGAACAAATAGTGCGCGAACATTATAATCCAATTATCACCAGGTTGCGCAAAATTGAGAAGCCAATAGTGATGGCTGTAAATGGTGTGGCTGCCGGTGCGGGTGCCAATATAGCCCTGGCAGGCGATATTGTCGTGGCCAAAGAAAGCGCCAGCTTTATACAGGCATTTAGCAAAATAGGTTTGATACCTGATAGTGCAGGTACTTACTTTCTTCCACGCTTAGTTGGTATGCAGCGGGCGCTCGCTCTTACTATGACGGGCGACAAAGTATCTGCCACAGAAGCGCTGAGTATGGGCATGATCTATAAATATTTTTCTGACGATAGCTTTGAGGCAGAAAGTAAAAAGATAGCACTAAACCTGGCAGAGATGCCTACCAAAGCATTGGGACTTACCAAACGATTACTCAACGAATCATATAACAATACGCTTGTACAGCAACTTGACAGGGAGAAAGATCTGCAGGTAGAAGCAGGTACCAGCTACGATTTTAAAGAAGGGGTAGCTGCATTCCTCGAAAAAAGGAAACCTGTGTTTAAAGGCAAATAGCCATTATCAGTTTATTTACAAACAAGCCAACATCATAGATCCTGTTCATTAACAACAGGTATTGGCGTTTTTGTGCTTTCATATTTTTGGGGTGCATGTTCTTCTATCAGGCGGCGTATGATATCCGCTGTCTGATCAGGGAAATCAACCTTCACAGGCGTTCCCAGTGCCAGCCACCAGCGTATGCGCTCATAGTACTTACGACTCAACGTTTTTATTACCGGTACGCCAAGAGTTTCTGCAGCGGCGGCATTGCATTGCTGTTCGTATTGTTGCTGCATAGGTATTACCATCAGCTTCTTGCCCAGGTACATGGCCTCGGCAGGTCCTTCAAAACCGGCGCCACATAATACGCCTTCGCTGCTAGCCATGCTTTTTATGAACGCGGTGTTTTCTATCGGCTGTATATGTACGTTTTTAAAGTCAAGTGGCTCTTTATTATGTTTTGAAAACACCTGCCATTGTATATTATCAAATCGGCTAAGATGCTCAATTAACTGCGCGTCATTATATGCAGGAAGATACACAGTGTAGTGTCCTTCATTGGTAGGCTGCAATTCACGTATCTCTCTTCTAATAACAGGGGTAAATATATTCTTCGCATAGGATCTGAAATGAAACCCGTAAAATGCAGTAACGGGAGCGTACCTTTTTAATATTAGTTTACCTTTCCAGTCTTTTTCAGGCGACACGGGTGCATAAGGGCTGAGTACTGCACTTTGATGGCTAAGACCAATGCACGGCTTTTTACGAAGATTACATGCCCAGGCTGTTACCGGTTCAAAGTCATTAATAACTAGGTCATATTCGTCTATCGGAAAGCTCCTGATATCTTTTATCAGTTTGAAGAGTTTTAACTTTTTGGCCGTTTCCCAAATATCAACGCCACCGTTTTTACCAAAAATAAAACTCATCCCGTAGTAGCGATATTTTACCGGGAAAGGCACTTGTACATCTACCTGTATACCGCTAATGAGCACATCCACTTCTCCGTACTTTATTAACTCTGGGTAGATGTCGCGGGCACGGCTCAGGTGGCCGTTGCCGGTTCCTTGTATGGCAAATAATATTTTCACTAGGCAGCTTCTATAGATCCGGGAAGATCTGGTTTGAAATTGGCGCTTCTTACATTCAACTCCTGCATCAGGCTAGCCATCAGTTCTTTAGATGTTTCCTTAGGCTGTTTCTTTTTATTAATGTCAATTGCCTGTGCCAGTTCATCCTCTGCATAGTGATAAATGGACCATTTGTTATCATTGTATTCGAGTGCTGTCAGGTTCTCTATCCAGTCGCCCGAGTTCATGTACACTACAGCGCCGTTTTCTGTAACGACCGTTTTAATTTCCGGGTGGTGTATATGCCCGCAGATAACGTATTTATAGCGGTTTTCAGCAGCTATATTGCAAACGGTAGATTCGAAATTGTTGATGAATTTTACTGCGCCTTTTACGCTGTTCTTTATCTTCTTTGATAGAGATACTTTACCTTGTCCCAGCTTTTCTGATATAAAGTTTACAAACCTGTTGATCAATATCAGGGTGTCATAGCCTATGGCTCCAAGCTTTGCCAGCCATTTACTATGCTGCATCACCACATCAAAAACGTCTCCATGAAATATCCATACGTTAGACCCATCTATTTTTAAGGAAAGCTTATTGGTGATCTTTAAGGAACCCAGTTGAAAGTCTTTAAACTTACGCAGCATTTCATCATGGTTACCCGGGATGAAATAAACCGGAACATCCTTAGCTACCAGGCCTATCAGGTGTTTGATGACCATCATATGCGTAGCCGGCCAGTAACGTTTGCTGAATTGCCAGATGTCGATGATATCGCCGTTGAGGACTAGTGCTTTGGGTTTAATACTTTTTAGATATTGCAGTAGTTCTTTTGCATGACAGCCATAAGTACCCAGGTGAATGTCAGACAACACTACAATATCCACTTCTCTTTTTGCCATTGTGCCGCTTCAATGAAGCCATTTGGTTATGCAAATTGACCAATTAAATATAAACACAATGTTAAGGTGAGGTTACCTGTACATTAATATTACTATTAATTTGTTAAAAATTGTCATTTTAGTGCTGCCTCTATCATAGAGGTGAGGTTATCGGTGTCAGAAGGACGTGGGGTAGTCTCTGTTACAAACTTTCCTTCTTTGTCTAACAGGAAGTAAGATGGAACGCTATTGATACCATACATAGCTGCTATCCTCGATTTCCATCCCCCCGGTTCGCAGGTATGGATACCATCGATTTTATAAGTTTCTATCGCTTTCTTCCATGCCTCCTGGTCGTCATCAATAGATACATTCAAAAACACCACTTCCTTATCTTTAAAATGCTCTTCCACTTTTTTAGCGTACGGCAATTCGCGCTTACAAGGCCCGCACCAGCTTGCCCAAAAATCTATGTACACAACCTTACCTTTCAGGTCTGATAATTTCATTTCCTTACCATCAAGGGTTGTAAAACTGAAGTCTATTGCCGGCTGTCCTTTAGATAATTTTTTCTTCAGACTAACAGCTTTATCAAGGGTTGGCAGATACATACTTTTCGGGTAGCTCTTCTTAAAGGACGCAAAATCATGTTCTACATCTGCTAAAGGTGATTCCTTAATCCTGCGGAATAGAGTTTCTGCAAAGAAAAATTCTCTTGTTTGCAACGGCATGTTTTTATTGGCCAGCTTCGCAACACTATCCTTCAGAATTTTACCGTCCGTTATGCCAGCGGCATTCAAACGGATAAAGTAGACGGTGCTTACTACATTTCTGTAGGTTGGTGCACTTATGCTGGCATCGCTAAAGGCTACCGGAACTTCCATACTTACTTTATAGCTTTCTGCAGGAATTTCTTTTATCTGCGCACCACTTGTCTTATACATTTCGTGTATAGTAGGATATATCAAATAGTCGTAGTAAAGATCATTGGTCAATAATGCTTTCCAATATTTTGCAAATGATTCAGGAACATCGGCCTTATTAGCTTCTAAAAAGTCCAGTTCTTTTTGCAGTACCGCCTTGGATTCTGTTATAAAATCTCCCGGCTCTTTCATAAACAAAGGTTGAATAGCGGCACTAAACTGGCCGGTCATATTTAGCTGTAGTATATGCTTCGCTGTAAAATTAGCAGCATCTGATCCTTTACCTGTATAATGCATGGTGTTATCAAAATCCTTCCCATCAAAAGTCATAGTTAGATCGTCACCCGGTTGTACAAACAACTCAGTCCCCTGGTCGCCATTCTGCACAGTTATGTTTGTATAATTCTCTTCCACAGGAATGTCGATGTGAAAACTGCCGTCTGACGCGATCTTTACCGTATTGTTATGCTGATCGAAAGCAAGCCTGTCTGTGAAGTACGTAAAGGTGATGCTATCCGCCAGGGGATTAATGATCTTTCCATGTATTTTAGCAGTTCCGCCTGCAAAAGCCGTAGATACTGATGCCATGAAGATGCATCCAAGGATGGTGGTACGATTCATAATAGTGTAGTTAGAATGAAATAAAGCTACAAAAAAAAGCACGGCTTAATAGCCGTGCTTTTAATAATAACAATCTCTTTAAGCTATTGCCAAAGCAGGCAATTGCCTTGGTTTATAATTTTTAACTGCCTGCGCTATCGCCTTTATATGGGCGGGTGTAGTTCCGCAGCATCCGCCAACAATATTTACCCAACCCTGCTCTGCAAACTCAGATACGATCTTTGCAGTTATCTCGGGCGATTCATCATATTCCCCCATTGCATTCGGCAACCCTGCATTCGGATAGCAACTTACATAGCACGAAGCGATCTCAGAAAGTTCCTGCACATGCGGGCGCATCTGTTCGGCACCTAATGCACAATTAAGCCCGATACTTAACGGGTGTGCATGAGATACAGAAATATAAAAAGCCTCCAGTGTCTGGCCACTCAATGTACGGCCCGATGCATCTGTAATAGTGCCGGATATCATTACCGGTACTTTAGTCTTAGTATCGCGGAAGTATTTTTCTATTGCGTAAATCGCTGCTTTGGCATTCAGCGTATCAAAGATGGTTTCCACCAGCAGGATATCAGCGCCACCATCTATCAGGCCTTTTATATGTTCATAATAAGCATTTGCAACTTCGTCAAACGTCACAGAGCGAAAGCCAGGATTGTTTACATCCGGGGAAAGAGATAGCGTTTTATTCATTGGACCGATGGCGCCGGCCACAAATTTTTCTGAACCGGGGTTTTCCTTTATATAATCATGCACAGCTTCCTTTGCTATCCTGGCAGCTTCATAGCTTATTTCATAAGCATACTCCTGCATATCATAATCAGCCAGAGCAACGGCTTGTGCACTAAAAGTATTGGTCTCAATAATATCAGCGCCTGAATCCAGGTATTCGCGATGTATTGCTTTAATGATCTGAGGCTGTGTAAGTACCAGCATATCATTGTTTCCTTTCACATCCTTGTGCCAGTCCTTAAACCTATCTCCACGATAATCTGCCTCTGTAAGTTTATAGCGCTGTATCATGGTACCCATAGCGCCGTCTATCATCAATATCCGCTCTGACAAAAGTTCGCGTAATCTCTTTTCGGTATTCATGTTACAAAAGTACGGAACAGCTTATTATAAATAATAATCTTAACGCTATATAGAGATCAGGTAGTATTATCGAATCAAGGTAATCTCACCCTTCTTGTCTATATACCGGTCGTCGCTGCATTTGTATCTCAGGTAATAGAAATAAGTACCTACATCCTGGCTCAACCCATGAAAAGTGCCATCCCAGCCCTGGCGTTCATCTGCGGTCTCGAATACTCTTTGCCCCCACCGGTTGGTTATTAAGAATTTACTTAAAAGGTGATGCCCCTCTGTGATTACTCTGAAAATATCGTTCTTACCATCACCATTCGGGGTAA
This sequence comes from Bacteroidetes bacterium 43-93, assembly GCA_001897855.1. Lineage (GTDB taxonomy): Bacteria > Bacteroidota > Bacteroidia > Chitinophagales > Chitinophagaceae > Polluticoccus. The sequence continues at coordinate 195,610 of MKUO01000023.1, read as the reverse complement.
AGGCATCCGGCAGATACACATCGCAGCAGGGGTTTGCCACAATATATATACTATCACTGGCAAAGCAGCCCCATTGGTCTGTCACATTTAATAGTAGCATACCTTTTTGGGTTACCACTGCTTTAGTTGCAGCAGATCTGCCATCGAAAAAGTATGGCGCCGGTGCCCATTGGTAATGATATCCGTCTATATCCAATGCCGCCACTTCTATAGTATCGCCTGTACAAATATCATTTCTGCTGATCTCGGTTATTTTAGCCTCAGGCAGCGGATGTACATAGATCATACCCGTATCGTAATAAGAGTAACATCCATTCACACCTCTTAGCCTTAGTATTACATTCTTGGCACCCGTATCATTCCATGCCAGGTAATGGATATTTAATTTTGAGGTGTCCACTTTTGCAGCGTTTGCAAAATCCCAGAAATAAACCGAATTGTAATCCAGATCAGGCCTGATGGTTGCTACCTGGTCTATACAGATATTTTCGGGGTATTGAAAGAAGGCTCTTGGTATGGGCAATATTTCAACATAGGTACTATCTAATTTTGATGGGCATTGGCTGGTGTATGAATACGTTTGTATATAATATTGTCCCTGGTTTGCAAATGTTACGTTGGGTATTAAAGGATTGTGTGTAGTATCTGTAAATCCATTGGGACCATGCCATCGGTAACCTCCATTGGTCATATCAGAACCATACAGTTTTATGGTCTCCCCTACACAAACCGGCGTATTACTTGTGGCTGAGGGCAGGTCGGGTACTTCTTGTTTAACACTAACCTTAACTGTATCAATATTCTTCCCGCAAAACGCGTTCACATCGGTCTTCAGCAAATAGTTGGTATTTGTTGCAGGCCATACCCTCGGGTTCGGGCAAAAAACACAACCCAATGTGCCTAAAGAACCACCCGGCTGAACACTCCATTCAAACTTATTACCCACAAAGGGCTTTAGGGTTATTGTATCATACTTACATATGGCAGTGTCATACGCACTACTTTGCGCACTACGCACATTTATCGGGTAGGTAAATGTTTGGGCAATGGATATGCCTGGTGGCCTGCAAGTAGAATCTTTTACAGTGACGGTAAATATTTTCAACCCAACATCTGCCAGCGTTGGTGTCCAGGAAAAACAAGCTCTTATAGAATCTGTTTTGTTTGCAGAATAGCTGATATTAGATGCAGGTATTACCGCATCATGATTATCTGTTACAACAAGTACCGCATCCTTTTCTGGAGACTTTATGTCAAAGCAAAATTGCATGGGCACATCTGCACATACTTGTATTGTTTTACTTACAACTGAATCTTTCTGCAGCGTTGTTGTATCAATATTTGTCTGAGGCTGCGATGAACTGCATTGCAAAGAAGATATCTGTATATCTCTTATTACGCTTCCTATCTGTTTATGATTGCGATATTCATTAACTCTTATTGTTATCGCCTGTGCGCCTATCAAGGCCGGAATAAAACTCATTTGGCCTGTAACAGGATCAAGGTTAAAAGTATTATTTGTTTGAAACGGGTTATTGGTAAGATTAAGTGGTGGTGAAGCTGCAATCGTAAATGGGATATCCATACCGGCGCCACAATCGCCGAACTTTCCCTCCATCGGGCTGATCATTTCAAATGAAAGTGAATCATTGTCCGCATCGCTTGCACCATTATTATAAGAATAGTTTTGCCCCTGGCATACATAAGGTACCGGAGGTACAGAAAAAAAAGGCGATGAGTTTCGCGGTGCATTTAAGTTATCCAGGGTAGCTTCAATATATAACGGTGTGGTAATGTTACTTGATAGATTAACGTTCTTATTTCTTGCAGAGATACTTGTAGAAAATGTCCAATGATTGCATGCCTTAGTCAGTTTAACGGTATCACTATACCACCATTCCCTGTACCCGGGCAATTCGGACGATGCATCATCGCAGCTTGTCGGGTACGATGAGCATCCAACTGCTACCGGCGATCCATTGGGTTTCCCGTTTGGTAATGTGGACATTCTTTGGAGTGTTATTGTTCCCCTCGAAGCGTCGCAGGTATTACAATATTCAACTATTATTTCCCCCGAAGCGTCAACTCCCGAACAGTCTCTATAAAATTTCAGATAAACAGTATATACCGAATCGTTCTTCCATTCATATAATAATTCTGCACCTGCTGCATGGGATGCCCTCGCAGTATCGGCCTTCATTAAAAAGACAACCCCAATCAGTATTGCAAAACAGGTTTTTAGAGTTAAACGCATGGACAGAAATTATATGGTTCTTGCCATGTAATCAATTCTGATCTCGACAACATATATAGTCTGATAAAAATACTATAAAAAAAATCCCCATGTATATAATACACGGGGATTTTCATATTATTATATGTTTATGACAATTACGCTTCTGCCTTCAGCATTTTTTGATATTTAATGCGGTCATTCTCATCCAGCATTATCTTACGCAGGCGGATGCTTTGAGGAGTTACCTCGATACATTCATCCTGCTGAATGTATTCCATACATTCTTCAAGACTCATTTGTATTTTCGGGGCGATGCGGTTAGCATCATCCGTACCGCTTGCACGCATATTGGTCAGCTTTTTAGGTTCTGTTGCGTTTACAATCAGGTCACCCGGTTTAATATGCTCCCCTATGATCTGACCGGAGTATACTTCTTCACCTGCATCTATAAAGAAAGAACCTCTGTCCTGCAGTTTATCCATAGAATATCCTGTAGTAGATGCTGTATTCTTAGATATCAACACACCATTGTTACGGCCAGGTATAGGACCTTTCCATGGCTTGTACTCGCTAAAACGGTGCGCCATCACAGCTTCGCCCGCTGTAGCAGTGAGCATATTAGAACGCAAACCTATCAAACCGCGGGATGGTATATCAAATTCCAGGTGCTGCATTTCGCCCTTGCTTTCCATGATCAGCATTTCGCCCTTGCGTTGCGTTACCAGGTCTATTACTTTACCGCTGAATTCTGATGGCACATCTACCACCAATATTTCGTACGGTTCACATTTTTTACCGTTGATCTCTTTGGTAATTACCTGAGGCTGTCCTACTGTAAGCTCAAAACCTTCGCGACGCATTGTTTCTATCAATACCGACAAGTGCAGAATACCACGGCCATAAACCAGGAATTTATCTGCGTCATCTGTATCGCTTACACGTAAGGCCAGGTTCTTTTCCAGCTCTTTATACAGGCGATCACGAATATTACGGCTGGTTACGAATTTACCTTCACGTCCATAGAACGGTGAGTTGTTGATGCTGAACTGCATGTTCATCGTAGGCTCATCGATAGGTATAACAGGCAGCGCCTCCGGATTTTCAAAATCAGCAATTGTTTCACCGATCTGGAAACCTTCAATACCTACTACTGCGCAAATATCGCCGGCTTCTACTTCCGTAACGCGTTTTTTGCCCATGCCCTCAAAAGTGTACAATTCTTTAATGCGGCTCTTCACCAGGCTACCGTCCAATTTGCACAACTGCACCGGCTGATTTTCTTTAATAACACCACGAACTACCCTGCCCACAGCAATACGGCCTAGGAAAGAAGAATAGTCGAGTGATGTGATCTGCATTTGAAGCGTACCTTCTGAAACCTGTGGTTCCGGCACTTTTTCCAGTATCGTGTCAAGTAGCGGAGTGATATCTTCTGTAGGGGTCAGTGATGTATTGAACCATCCCTGTTTTGATGATCCGTAAATAGTGGTAAAGTTCAGCTGCTCTTCTGTTGCATCCAGTTGGAAGAATAATTCGAATACCGCATCGTGCACTTCATCAGGACGACAGTTTGGTTTATCTACCTTATTAATTACAACTATTGGTTTCAGGTTTAGTTGCAATGCCTTTTGCAGTACAAAGCGTGTTTGCGGCATTGGGCCTTCAAAAGCATCCACCAGCAATAAAACACCGTCAGCCATTTTCAATACACGTTCCACTTCACCACCAAAATCAGAGTGGCCCGGGGTGTCTATCACATTGATCTTTACACCTTTATAGTTTACAGAGATGTTTTTACTCAGAATGGTGATACCGCGTTCACGTTCCAGGTCGTTACTGTCCATGATCAACTCACCTGTCTCCTGGTTATCACGAAATACCTTAGTGGCATGGATGATCTTATCCACCAGGGTAGTTTTACCGTGGTCAACGTGCGCGATAATTGCTATGTTACGAATATTCATATACTTCTTTCCTTTAATAAAAAACCCTTCCTTTTTCGAATATTAAGGAAGGGTTCTCCCATTTCGGGCGCAAAGGTACGGAAATATTATCTTATATGAACATCATTAATGAGTTAAATCTGGCTTAACATTTACTGTTTTTCTATTAGCAAGTGCTTTTTCGATACTCCCGATCTGTCAGTTACATTCAGTACATACACTCCTGCGTGCATTTCTTTAGTAGGCAGCAGGTATTCTTTATTCATACTTGTACTGCTCCACATTCTTCTGCCGGTGATATCATATACCTGTATCACATCTCCCTGCTCCAGGCCTGTAATTCTTACATAGGTATCAAAAGGGTTAGGGTACACTTTAATACTCGCATCGCCTGTTACTGATGAGATACCTACAGGTGTCTCGTCTACAGTTATCAACGAAGAGGTATCTGTTACGTAGCAGGTATCCGTCCTCGGGGTGATCACTGCATAAATGCTGTCTGTGCCTGTGCCCTTGGTATACACTATGCTATCCACCGTAGTCTTACCAATACTTACTCCTTTATTAAACCATTCTATCGTATAGCCCGTGGCTGCATCTTTTACAGCTGCTTTTACCACTACTTGTTTGCCTGCTTCTTCTGTAGCTGGTCCACTGATACTAATGTCTGGGGTAACTGTTGGAGTTACATTATATACTATCGCGTTGGTGGTATCCCAGCCATTATTCATACAACCATTGGCGACAGTAGTAATCACGCAACTAATACTATCCTTATTTGCAGGTGTAAAGGTGTAATATGGCAGAGTGTTACTTATAGCAGTTCCGTTTACATACCAGTGATAATCTGCCCCAAGGGTAACGCTGCTGTGCGAACGGACCGTTGTTTTTTGTCCGGAACATACCCCATTCGTATCTGTGGTTAAGTTACCTTCTGTTACATTATAGGGTAGATAATACTCCTGGGCATATCTGTAGCCGCCTGCCCAGTCGTAGAAATCGCCGCCGATATAAAGTTTGTTTCCATATAAGGCAATGGCATCTACACTGGTCGAATTCTGTAGATTAAAAACAAAATCATTCAACTTTATGGTGTAATCAGGAGGGTTTGGCTGCGGGTTGGGGGGCAAGTTCAGAAAGGCTATGTCTTTACGCGATGAGAATGTCTGAATCCCTAAAGGATAATGAACGACTGTGTCAAAGATCCCTACCGTATACATTCTTACATCAGATGCCACAAAATCGTTAATAAAACCCATAGTCCCCACTTTTTTAGTCATTATAGGAAATATGCTGTTGTTATTCTGCCGCCGTTCAGATAACAAATATTCTATAATTGTTTGCCCCGGATATGTTCCCGCAATCGCATTTATAACGACATATAACTTATCCCCTATCAGACGCATATTATATATAGTATCACTTGAAATTGGCCATGGATTCAAGCTGTCGCCAACTAAATTTATAGAAGCAAAAACTCTTCGTGTCATCCCACTTACGTCTGAAAATAGTCCCGAAAAATACAGACTGTCATTTAGTATTGCTATATGTTGTACAGCACCATTCGGTTTGCACCACCACTTTTGTGCCACTCCATTGGAATCTAATTTGCACAGCCCGCTTATAGCATTCCCTCTTGTGCTGTCAAAACCACCTACCATATATATATTGCCTTTGTATTCCGCAATATCCTGAAACGCCGCATTTGCCTGTGGGTCCCATCCGGTCGTATGAGCTGTTAACCCATCTACAGAAGCATTATAGTGCCTTGCTGAATCATTTACTTTTGTAAAATCTCCACTTAAATACACTTTACCTGCTGCCGGAACTATCTTATTTATATTTCCATTTATTTTAGGATACCAGTGCATCACCGTATCTGCGTCCAGATCCAGTGCCGCAATATTCTTTCGCTCTTTCATACCCCCACTAGTAAAATATCCTCCTACATACAATCTATTATAATAATGTAGTAAGCTCCGCGGTTCTCCATTTATGTTAGATTTGAAAGGAAACGGAGTACCGGCTAGTCTGCTAAAGGCAGCAATGTTCTTACGCACCACATTGCCGATAGTATCAAAACTACCCGCCAGGTACAGCGTGTCATTGGCTACTGCTACATCATATATATGCTCCTGAACAGGTATTCGGGTATCTATGATTATCGGTAACAAATTGCCGGTCCTGATCGAATACGCCGCAAAGCCCTTTCTTGGCTGCCCGTCAATCTTATAAAATGCGCCCGCCAGGTACAAGGTATCTCCTTTGTAATTCATCCCCAACACCACAGAATTTGGATTGGGTGTCCATTTCGTTGATATCCCGGTAGCCAGATCTATTGCCGCTACATCTCCATGTATCTTACCACCAACATAATCAAATCCCCCGCAGATGTATAATAGATTTCCAATCTTCAGCATCTTTGACACATTGCCATATGTAGGCGCGGTACTGAAATAAGCATCTGGTGCAAAACTTGTTACGGAGCCACTATTGATATCTATTGCACCGATATTGTTCCTGCCTGTACCACCAATATTACTAAAGGCTCCGCCTACATACAATGTCGATCCGTTCAGCGTCATACATTCTACACGACATGGAAGTGGCCGGCCGGTATTAGTGATATTAGGATTCCATGGTGTTATTGTTCCCGTATTCATCCTGATAGCAGCTATCTTACTCCTTGGTACTCCGTTCACATTATTAAAATATCCGCCTATGTATAATATGCCATTGGCTACCACTGCACAGTTAATTATACTGTCTGTTACGATATTTAACGGAGTAACTCTCCCAGTGATCGCATTGATGATGGCTACATTGCTTCTTGCTGAATCGCCTGCATTATTGAAGTTGCCAACGACTACCAGGTTGCCCAAGCTATCAGGTACTCCACTTGCAAAACTGTAAGGCTTTCCTCCTACCGCTGCAAGACGGGTCTGTTCAAACCCCGTTACTTTATTAATGTTTACAAACGCCCCAGTATAACGGCCAACGTTATTGAAAGATCCACTAACATATAAATAATGATCCCCAACCACCATATTATTCACCGGCCCATCAAAATATAGGTCTGCAAGATTCGTTTTCAGTCTCGGATCGCACGCAACCTGTGCTTTGCTCATATTACAGAGTAACAACAAGAATAATAATGTGTGTATAGTTTTCATATAGGAAGTTTTTCATAGTTACCGCTTTTCAATCAGCAGGTGCTTTTTCGGTAATCCCGATCTGTCAGTTACATTCAGTACATACACTCCTGCGTGCATTTCTTTAGTAGGCAGCAGGTATTCTTTATCCGTACTTATACTGTTCCAGATCCTGCGGCCTGTTACATCGTACACCTGTATCACATCTCCATTAGTTAAACCTGTTATCCGCACATAGGTATCAAATGGATTAGGGTACACTTTAATGCTGGCATCGCCTGTTACAGAAGATATCCCTACAGGTGTTTCTTCTATTGTTATCAGTGATGAGGTATCTGTTACATAGCAGGTATCCGTCCTCGGGGTGATCACCGCATAGATGCTGTCTGTACCTGTGCCTTTGGTATATGCGATACTATCCACCGTAGTCTTGCCCATACTCACTCCTTTATTAAACCATTCTATTGTATAGCCTGTAGCTGCATCTTTTACAGTTGCTTTTACCACTACTTGTTTACCCGCTTCTTCTGTAGCTGGCCCACTGATACTAATGTCGGGGGTAACTACAGGGAATACTCTTAATACTATACTTTCTGTTGTATCATACTGATTCGCATAGCAATTGCTCATAGGAGATTTTACATAACAAATAATAGAATCGCTGTCTACCGGTATATATTTGTAATAGGGCAGCGGGTTATTTACATGGACACCATTTTTCACCCAATCGTACGTTGTACCATAAGTATTGCTTGCCTTTACGCGTAGTGTAGCATAAGACCCTTCACATATCTGGTTAGTATCTACGCCAAGTTTAGACTCCAAAGGGTTGGATATTTCGTACACCTGTGCATCATGAGTATTGGTATTAATATCATAAAACGCACCTCCTAAGTAAAGATGGTTACCGTATACCGCTACGGTTTGCATAGAATCCAGGTTAGTAATTGACGGATTAAAATAATCCAATATTCCAGGCATATAAATCAATGGCGGATTTGGCGGGGGTGGTGGTGGCATAGAGTCGGGTACATTAATAATACTTGCCCCTGACCATTGTTCTATATCATTATTGGCGTGAAACGCCCTGCGTACAGTTTTATAATTTCCTACAGTGTATAGTTGTTGGTAGGCATCAGCGAACATTTCTCTGATTATACCTCTGAATAGCGCATTTGTTGCCCAGGTAAGATCTTTACGATGTGTAATATCATACCGGTGGCAAATAGATTTTGGGCCTGCGCTATCTATTGTCATTGTTGCAGTAAATATGCTGTCATTAGTTCGGGTGATGGCAGTAACCGTATCTGACCCCAGCGGCCATGTATTAGGCTTGTAAGTTTGCAGATTAATAGCGCCAAAATTTCTCCTGCTGCTATCTGCCAGCTTACTAAATCCGCCACCTACATACATGGTATCATCGTAGACATTCATACAACTTACATAACCGTCGGTGAGTCCCGGGCTTGCCGACTTAGGATTACCCAGTGTATCCAGCCTAACCAATCCCTTATGTACATTTCCTCTTACATGACCAAAGCTTCCACCCATGTAAATGTCGTCTGAGTATCTTACCAGGTCAGTGAATCCACTGTCTGCCTGTGGGTCCCAGTTAGTAATTTTACCGGTCAGGGCATCTATAGCAGCATTATAGTTTCTTGCCACATTATTTACCTGGGTAAAGTCACCACTCAGGAATATATGATGTTTGTCTGCGGCCATCCTGTTGATCGTACCATTTACCTTTGGATATAATGGTAATACGGTATCCGCATCCAGGTCCAGCACTGCTATGTTCTTTCTTTCCTTCCTTCCTGCACTGTAAAAACTACCGCCGATAAATAATCTTCCCCAATAATTATTCACATGCATCACTTCTCCGTTAACCATATTATTAAAACTAAGTATGCCGCCGTTTAGCCTGTTAAATGCTGCTATATTCTTGCGGGCCTGGTTAGCGATCGTATCAAACAATCCTCCTAATACGATCGTATCTCCAAACACTCCTATTTCATCTACATACTCTGATAATTGCTTATTTGTATTGATAGTAATCGGCAGTAGATTTCCGGTGCTAATGGAGAACGCCGCAAATCCTTTCCTTACCTGGCTGCCCATCTGGTAAAAAGCTCCACTGAGATACAGGGTATCTCCTTTGTTGGCTATACCATACACCACAGAGTTAGGGTTTGGCGTCCAGTTGGTAGATAAACCCGTACTCATATCTATTGCCGCAACATCGCTATGCGATTTTCCACCGACAAAATCAAAGTCTCCGCAGATATAAATGGTATTATAATAACGCAGCATCTTCCTCACATTACCATATCCCGGGGCACTATTGAAGAATGCATTAGGAATCCAGTTATTAGCAACCCCGGTGGTCGCATCTATGCCTGCTATATTCAACCTTATGCTGCTACCTACCTGGCTGAACACGCCGCCGGTATAGATAGTCCCCGCAAAGTAGAACATGCACTCAACCCGGCAAGGCAACGACCCTGCCGGGTTAGTAATATTTGGATTCCAGCCGGTGACGGTTGCTGTAGCTATATCCACTGCTGCTATGTGATTACGGCTGATGCCATTCACTTTTGTAAAATATCCCCCGATGTACAAAGTACCATTGTTGATGGCAGCGCATCGTATCTCGCCGTCAGTGCTTACATTAAATAATCTCCATTTACCCGTGCTGCTATCTACCATTGCAATGTTACTCACTGTGTGTTCACCGATCTTACTGAACGATCCGTATATAATGATATGCCCTTTGCCATCGGGGATCCCATTAGCGGTTCCTATGACCGGCTCTATACTTAAGCCTAAAGTGTTGTTTATTCTTAATTCAGTAAAAGCACCGGTTAACTTACCTACACTACTGAATGATCCTCCTGCAAACAGGTAATGATCCCATACCAGGAATTTATTTACCGGGCCATCAAATACCAGTTGCGCACTGTCTGTTTTTAGTAATGGAATGCATTGACTAAAAGATTTGCCCGATGACAATGTCAGTACAATCGCAAAAAAAAGTTTAAAATAATGGTTCTTCATATTCAACGTTTTTCTATTAACAGGTGCTTCTTGTCTATGCCCAATTTGTTATTAATATTCAATACATATACTCCTGTACGCATTTCTTTCGTTGGTAACAGGTATTCTTTATCATTACAAATAGTACTCCATATCTTCCTGCCGGTTACATCATACACCTGTATCACATCTCCCTGTTCCAGGCCTGTAATTCTTACATAGGTATCAAACGGATTCGGGTACACTTTAATGCTCGCATCGCCTGTTACAGAAGATATCCCTACAGGTGTTTCTTCTATTGTTATCAGTGATGATGTATCCGTTACATAGCAGGTATCGGTCCTCGGGGTGATCACTGCATAGATACTGTCTGTATTTGTTCCCTTGGTATACACTATGCTATCCACCGTAGTCTTACCCATGTTCACTCCTTTATTAAACCATTCTATTGTATAGCCTGTAGCTGCATCTTTTACAGTTGCCTTTACCACTACTTGTTTGCCTGCTTCTTCTGTAGCTGGCCCACTGATACTGATGTCTGGGGTAACTGTTGGGGTTACATTATATACTATCGCGTTTGTGGTATCCCAGCCATTATTCATACAACCATTGGCAGCGGTGGTAATGACACAACTAACACTATCCTTATTTGCAGGTGTAAAGGTGTAATATGGCAGAGTGTTACTTATAGCAGTTCCGTTTACATACCAGTGATAATCTGCCCCAAGGGTAACGCTGCTGTGCAAACGGACCGTTGTTTTTTGTCCGGAACATACCCCATTCGTATCTGTGGTTAAGTTACCTTCTGTTACATTATAGGGTAGATAATACTCCTGGGCATATCTGTAGCCGCCTGCCCAGTCGTAGAAATCGCCGCCGATATAAAGCTTATTTCCATATAGGGCAATAGTGCGTACACTTTGCATGTTTTGAATTTTAAAATCAGTAGAACGTAACGTTGCTGTTCTATCTGGCTTTGCCGGCGGTGATGGAGGTGGACCTGGTTTATTAAAAATAGATATCCCGTTTCTGGCTGAACCGTCTGCTATTGTATACTCGCCAGCAACATATATGCGCAGATTCGCTATATTCATGTCGTTAATTGGATCGTTAAGTATTGGGAGCGAAGTCCAACCGTCTTGTGTTTTTAGAGTAAGCAAATATGCCTTAAATGTTTGTTTGATGATGGGAACACAATTTTGACATGGTATTATTGCTGTATCAGTAGCTACATATAATGTATCCCCCGCCAAGCTCATTGTATATATTAGCGAACTATTCTGCAGTGGCCATGCATTAAGTGTGTCTGTAATTAGGTTTACTGATGCAAAATAATTTCTTGTCTTTCCTGCTACCGTTGTAAATAATCCTCCTAGATATAGATCGTCATTATATAGTGTTATTGAATTTACTGTTCCGTTAGTATTATTTGTCCATGCTAAGGGCTGTCCAAGAGTATCCAGTTTTACAAATCCTGATGCAGCGTTGCCATTTATCGTGCTAAATCCGCCCGCCATGTAAATATTATTCTTATATCTAACAAGACTTAGAAATGGACCATCAGCTTTTGGATCCCATTTCAACGTCGCTCCAGTCTTTGCCGATACCGTAGCATTATAATTTCGTAGAGAATCATTCACCTTGGTAAAATCTCCACTGACATATAACCGATCCCCATCAGGCACTATTCTTTTTACTTGCCCATTTATTTTCGGGTACCATGGTATCAATGTGTCTGCATCAAGGTCCAATGCTGCAATATTTTTGCGATCCTTCATGCCTGCACTCGTAAAATAGCCCCCTATATACAATTTATTGTTATAATGCAGCAAGTTTCTCGGCTCTCCATTAATGTTAGATTGGAAAGGAAACGGAGTACCGTGCAACCTGCTAAATGCAGCAAGATTCTTTCTGGCAACATTACCTATTGTATCAAAACTGCCCGCCAGGTATATGGTATCTTCTACAGGCAATATATCATATACTTTATCAAGTACTATCCTGCGTGTGTCAATTGTCAATGGTAATAGATTTCCTGTACTTATGGAATATGCTGCGAATCCCTTTCTTGGCTGGTTATCTATCTGAAAAAATGCTCCGCCCAAATACAAGGTATCTCCTTTGTTGGCCATACCTAATACTACTGAATTCGGATTAGGCGTCCAGTTGGTTGATGTGCCGCTGGTAAGATCTATTGCAGCTACGTCTCCATGTATCTTGCCTCCAACATAATCAAAACCGCCGCAGATATATAACAGGCTTCCTATTTTCAGCATTTTCGATACATTACCATATGTAGGCGCTGTACTATAATATGCGTCTGGTGCAAAACTTGTTGCGGATCCTGTGTTAATATCTATCGCGCCGATATTATTACGTGCGGTATTGCCTATCTTACTAAACGCTCCTCCCACATATAAACTGGTTCCATTCAGCACCATGCACTCTACCCTGCAGGGCAATGCTCTGCCTGCATTTGTAATATTGGGATCCCAGGCGGTTAATTGGCCTGTTGTTATGCTGATGGCAGCTATCTTGCTGCGGGGTACTCCATTTACTCTATTGAAATATCCACCAATGTAAATGACTCCGTTAGCTATGACAACACTATTTATAATACTATCTGTTTTTATATACAGTGATGTTACTTTCCCCGTCGTTGCATTGATGACAGCAATATTACTACGTTGGGAATCGCCTGCATGAGAAAAATTACCAAATACAACCAGGTTGCCAGAGCCGTCCGCCACACCGTTTGCAAATCCAGAAACAGCTCCCCCAACGGCAGACAAATGATCTTGTTCAAATCCTGTTTTCTTATTGATATTTACAAAAGCGCCCGTATATCGTCCCACATTACTAAAGGAGCCGCCAACATATAAATAATGGTCCTGTACAGCCATCTTATTTACAGGACCATCAAAATAAATCTCTCCAAGGTCTTTCTTCAACACAGGGTCACATTGGCTATAAGCCAGGAAAGAATGAATTAATAAAAGGGAAAAAAGTAAAGGTTTACGCATTCTATAGACTAATTGTAAAATCTCTTAGCCTATACGAACAAAGGTTTCGCTAAATCAAAAGAACATGTCTGCAAGGCAAACATTATGTGCATATAGGTACATTAAATTTATTAAAACTCACCTATTATGCCAAATTTAAATAAGCAATTAATGGATATTTAATCCTTGCCTAGTAAGACAGGGATTATCTTATTATAACATTAATATATTAATTAAGTTTAAAAGGCGTCACTAATTTAAAGGTTGGAATATTTACAGAAAATCTTCTTTTGTTATATAGGTTTTCCATTTCGTAGGTTCCGTACATCTTTCCAATATCGCTCTTCAATTGTGCTGCAGATATATATTGATAGGACTGTCCCGGATCTATTATTGGTTGTTGCCCAACAACACCGTCTCCGGCAACTTCCCTGTTATCGCAATTACTGTCTTTTATATACCAATGCCTGGAAATCAATTGTACCGGAACTGCGGTTTGATTTTCGATTGTAATTCTGTAGGCAAATAAATATTCAGAATGGGAAGGGCTGGACTGATTAGGCTGATAGAAGGTTTCTACTGAAACACTTACCCCATCTGTAACTTCTGTAACCATGCTATAGGTTTATTGTAAATATAAACAAATATCAAATCGTTTAGTTTACCTCATTATTAATAATATCGTTAATTATTTCTATAATGATATTTGATTCGTATCCCTTTTGAATTAGATATTTATATATATTATTTTTTATTTCTTTGTTAATCTTTAGATTCTTTTCCCCTATCCTTTTCTCAGCTAACCTTTTAGCAGTAGCGAAATATTCACTGGCATCTATTTCTGATAAACCTTTTTTGATACAATATTCAGATATCTGATTTTGCCTTAATTGCTGAATAATTTTTATCCTTCCCCATTTCTTCATCCTAAACTTTCCACGGGCTATTGCCCGTGCGTACCGCTCCTCGTTTAATAGATCATTACTTATTAATTCAGAAAGATAATTTTCTACATCTTCTTTAGAATAAGCCAGTTCATATAATTTGTTCCTCACTTCCTGGTGGCACCTGGGCTGATAATTACAATACCTAATAATAGATTCTGGTAACATTCTTCGCTAAAATAGGAATCAGATTTATCGTCCCATATATACCATAAGTATTTGTACATCGCTCGGGTTCACTCCGCTTATTCGACTAGCTTGACCCAGAGTACCTGGTTTTATTTTCTTGAGCTTTTGCCTGGCTTCTGTAGATAGAGCAGATAGTTTGTCATAATTGAAATTTTCCGGAATAACAAGATCCTCCAGTGTAGCCATCTTCTTTACAAGCTCTTTTTCCTTTTCAATATATACCTCATACTTTAGCTGTATTTCTACTTGTTCCAATACCAATGGATCAAATCCGGATAGGGAATCATTCAGTGCATGTATGACCTTCTTAAGATTACTTATACCAATCCCAGGTCGTAAAAGCAATTTACTAGCCCTGGTTTTTTCATTTAACGGTGAATTACCAATTGAATGCAGATATTCATTAGCGGTAGATGGCTCAATTACAAAATCAGCAAGTAAATTTCTCACTGCTTCTATATTAGCTTGTTTTTCCCTCAGTAATTCCATTCTGTCTTCCTTAGCTAATCCAATATCATATCCCAGCTGCGTTAACCTAAGGTCTGCATTATCTTGCCTGAGCAAAGTCCTGAACTCAGCCCTGCTTGTAAACATTCGGTAAGGCTCATCTGTGCCTTTATTAATCAGATCATCTATAAGAACCCCGATATACGCATCACTTCTCTGCAAAATAAATGGTTCCAGCTCATGTACATTCCTGTGCGCATTTATTCCTGCTATTAACCCCTGGCAGGCAGCTTCTTCGTATCCGGTAGTACCATTTATCTGTCCTGCGAAGAAAAGATTCCTTATAAGCTTGGTCTCCAGCGTGAATTTTAACTGTGTAGGTGGAAAATAATCGTACTCTATTGCATATCCCGGCCTGAAGAATTTGCAGTTTTCAAAGCCAGGCACCATTTGTAGTGCTTTATACTGCACTTCCTCCGGCAAAGATGTGCTAAACCCGTTTACATATATCTCTACAGTGTTCCAGCCCTCCGGTTCTACAAATAATTGATGTCGTTCCCTTTCAGCAAATCTGCTGATCTTATCTTCTATACTTGGACAATATCTTGGGCCGCTACCTTTGATCCTGCCTTGATACATGGGCGATTTCTCAAAGCCGGTCTTTAATATTTCGTGTACTTCAGGACTTGTATAGGCTACCCAGCAGTTTCTTTGCTGTTGAGGCTTTATTCTTTCTATAGGCAAATAGGAAAACCCTACAATTTCCTCATCTCCGTCTTGTATTTCCATCTTGCTATAGTCGAGACTACGCCCGTCTATACGCGGCGGTGTACCTGTTTTAAGTCTATCAGACTCAAATCCTATTCCTACAAGCTGTTCTGTAATACCTGTAGCTTTGTTTTCACCAATACGCCCACCTCCAAATTGTTTCTCTCCTATATGGATAACGCCATTCAAAAAGGTTCCATTGGTAAGAACCACAGCCTTAGCTCTAATTTCCTGCCCCATCCCTGTAACTACACCTTCTACTGTTCCACGTGAAACAATCAATCCTTTCACCATATCCTGCCAAAAGTCGATATTAGGCGTAGCTTCTAACATCTCACGCCATGTACCTGCAAATAACATCCTGTCATTCTGAGTACGAGGGCTCCACATACCAGGCCCTTTAGACTTGTTGAGCATCCTGAATTGAATCATGCTCTTATCGCTCACTACTCCACTATATCCGCCTAAGGCATCAATCTCCCTCACTATCTGCCCTTTAGCAATACCACCCATAGCGGGGTTACAACTCATCTGTGCTATAGTCTGCATATTCATGGTAATCAGCAAGACCTTAGAACCCATGTTTGCTGCAGCAGCGGCAGCTTCACAGCCGGCATGGCCTGCCCCAACAACTATTACATCGTACTCTTTAAACATAAGATTGCAAAGGTAAGAACTATACAGGCAACTTAGCTATTATACTGATGATTCCTAAACCATACGTTCCACGTGGAACGAATAACAATTATACAACAAATCATCAAAATAATAACACTTTAAAGCCCCATCTGGCGATGAGGCTTTAAAGTTATCGAGCTATACTAAACTTGGCGGTGATTGGCTTACCGCTACAGGTAATTCTTATTGTGTGCAATCCAACGGCAAAATGGCTAAAAATCAATCAATAAACTACTATTCGAAATCAAAGGCTGTGAATACCTATAATTCAATTTATTAGTCGGATACCTAGGCGGGCTATCTTACCAAAAGTTACGCACGCTAAATAAAACTGTACAAACGTGGTTATATCTCTATAGCGTAAAGCCGCAATGAAGGTTAATCGCGGGTACAAACAGTTCCTTTAAAAATAGTTGCTCCATAAGATTGAACTTTGGCAAATATTAAATAAAAAAACCGTCAGATTTTCTGACGGTTTTAAATAGAAATAAAAAATGCTATTTCCCTGCAACGACAAAAGTCCTGCTCAAATAACTATCATGTGTCTTGAATATCATATAATATGTACCTCCTGCAAAAGAATTAGTAGATACAGAAATTATACCTTGATTCATATGGTCGATGGCTGAGCTATACACTGTACGACCCATTCCGTCAATAACAGAAACTTCCTCTATTTTCTTATTATCGAGCAAGTTTACCTTAGCATTAATTACAGAAGACGTTGGTATAGGATACATGCTTATTTGAGCTGCTAATTGCTCACTATTCTGTACCTTCTCAGGAAATTGCCCGGTAAAAAATGCAACAGCAGGCACAGTTCCAACGACGCTCGAATACGCAATAGAATCAATAAATTTAGAATTATAGTTGTTACTCGCAAAAGGTATAGTCTCAACAGTATCAGTTATGTTAGATCTAAGTGTGGTGAAAGGTTGATTGTACAACGCTGCCCAAAAATCATCTCTTTTATTTGTGGCAAAGTTCTGCGCGGCATTAGTGCGATTATAATAATTTACATCTCCATCGCAACCAAGATACCATCCGGTAGGAACTTTCACACCAACCCAATAAGTAGAGTTGTCTTCAAGAACAATAGTTGCGGCGATACCGTTAGAATCACCACAGCTCACTGTAATCGGTTGTGAATTAGAATCAAGCGATTGGAACGACCTACCGGCAATGCTCTTAAGAGATAATTCTCTAGATTGCATAAACCCATCCACAGTCCCGCCGTTACTACCGTCAACCCACTTAAAAATATACGCAATAGCATCACCGGCAAGCTGATGCTTAGTGGTATCATTATCATAAAATATCATTTTTACCTTATCAGCTTTATATCCGTCTTTATTTACATAAAACAGAGGGCCCCAAACAAATTCAGGATTATTCCTGTAACTGAAAAATTGGTTTGCTAACGGATTTTGTCCGTTAGGGTTAATTCTACCTTTGCAAAAAAGCTGTGGCGTCACATCCATAGAAGCTGTCATAGTATTATCAGCTGGATTTTGATCAGCATCGTCAGAGCTAACTGTATATGCTACATCATAACGCCCAGTTTCAGTTGCGTTAAGAGCCTTGGAGTTGGCGCTGAACATTTGTATAATAGAGTCAGCAGCGTTGAAACTAGCAACACTGGCCGAATCTTCATACAAAACAGTAGCGGAACCGCTCGTTGGCGTGAAAGTTACTACTTGTTTCAATTTAACATTTGTAGTATTAGCAGTACCGGTATTTGCAACAAAGCCACCATGATAAAAAAGATATTGACTTGGATTTCCAGTAGATACCTGCGCCAAAGGAACAGACTTGTCATGAGGTGCCGCTACAGAACCTGGAACTATTGCTAAATCATGTGCATAACCAAAGCCCCATTTAGTTAAAGAAATAGAAACAGAATGACTGGCGTCCAATTCAGCCTTTATCAAATCACCATCTTCTTTTGATATCATCAACACAGGTATAGTTACCGAGTTACCAGACGAGCCGGCTGCCATACCAATTGGTCCCGCGCCAGCTATATTTTGAACGATGATTACACCTTTAGCGCCGACGTTCTGTGCTGCAAGAGCCTTCGCACCAAACTCACAATTTCCTCTGTAGATCAGCACCCAGCTATTTCCGGTTACCGGGTTCAAACTACCACAAGCAGTAATATCGGGGCTAGCCTCAACTAATGGAACATTCTGCCAGGTAGAATCCAGTGCGCGTCCCCAACTTCCTGTGGCATTGCTGGAAGAATATGTAAATCTTTTAACACCACCGGCAACATTGTTATTTACAATTAACCTCAATCCCATAATGGATTGATTACTCTGTGCATTTGCTCCTATGTAGAAAAACAAGGCAAACACAGCAACAAAAATTCTAAGTAGAAATACTCTTTTCATAATACTGTCTAAGTTTTAGTAAAGCGGTGAACAAGTTATATCAAATTACTTATAAATCAAATTTCAAGTTGGATTTTTGGCAATATGATGACTTGAGAATATTACAAACCTAATTCCTTACTCATCTGTAACATTCTGTCTATTGGTTTCTTAGCAGCTATTCTTAAGCCCTCTTCCATAGTTATTTCAGGCAACTCGTATTTCAGGCAGAGATATAACTTCTCCAGGGTATTTAATTTCATATGCGGGCAGTCATTACAAGCACAGGCATTGTCCGGAGGCGCAGCTATAAATGTCTTCCCTGGTGATGACTGCTGCATTTGGTGCAATATTCCTGTTTCTGTAGCTACAATAAAGGTATTAACATCTGATGTCTGTGTGTATTTTAGTAACTGCGTGGTGGAGCCTACAAAATCTGCAATCTTCAAAACCGCTTCCTCACATTCAGGGTGCGCTATCAGCTTTGCTTCAGGATGGCGAATTTTTAACTTGGTGATCTTCTCAAGGGAGAATATCTCGTGCACCATACACGTACCATTCCAAAGCAGCATATCCCTTCCGCTTTTCTTATTAATATATCCTCCCAGGTTCTTATCCGGTGCAAATATTATTTTCTGATCTTTAGGCAAGCTATCAACTATCAACTTAGCGTTAGATGAAGTACATATAATATCGCTTAGTGCTTTAATCCCCGCCGAGCAGTTTATATAGGATATAACAATATGATCGGGATGCTCTTCTTTAAACTTCTTGAAAACCGATGGAGGGCAACTATCACTTAACGAACATCCGGCCTTCAGGTCAGGCAGCAATACTTTTTTCTCAGGATTCAGGATTTTGGCTGTTTCTGCCATAAAATGCACGCCGGCAAAAACTATAATATCTGCATCTGTCTTTTCAGCTTCCTGTGCTAACCCCAGGCTATCTCCTATGTAATCAGCAATATCCTGTATATCAGCTTCCTGGTAGTAGTGGGCAAGAATTACTGCATTCTTTTCTTTCTTCAGTCGTTCTATCTCAGCAAACAGGTCGAGAGTGGGATCAATACTTACATCCAGGAAACCTCTCTTCTCCAAATGTACAACGGCTTCATCAAAATTCACAGCCATATAATTTTAGTATAAAAAGATTTTTAAAAAAAAGATTATTACCAATTAGGGCTGTGGATATGGGGATATTTATATAGCCCTGCTATTGCAAAGTAACAGATTTTTACTCATCCTCAGGTTATCAAATACTTATACACAGCTACACAGCTCATTAATAAAGGATACTCACAAAATTTCTCATTTTGTGGATTACGTTAGTTGTTTAAAAATCGCTCTTCTAAATTTCTTAGATCGGAGTGTAAAATCCCCCGTCAGAAAATGATAAATAAATTTTCGAGCCATTTTAAAGTTATTCACAGTGAGTAAATGCTTCTTTTTAACTACCAAATCCACTCATATTAACATAGCAGTTTAATAACTATTAAATAATAATAGGAAAATAATAACCATATTAAATGTGCCACTATATATTATGCAATATTCCATATTTAAGATTTAATAAGCATTTTACTCGCTTTCTCTCTTTGTTATCTCAATTTTTCCTATAAATTTGCCGTCCTTGTTATAAATGTATTTAGCACATGTCTGTAATTCAGAAAATAAGAACTAAGTATGCCAAGCTTGCCGGTGGCGTTATTGCCCTGTCGCTGATCGGTTTTATATTGATGGACGCCGCAAGTGGCCGCTTTGGTGATTTCCTTGGCCGTGATAATGCCGTAGCAAAAGTGAATGGTAATAAAATAGACATTAAGGACTATTCATTAAAAGTAAAAGACTACGAAATACTATATAATTATAGTACCAAAGGTCGCCCGATGGATGATGCAACACGTGCACAGCTGGATCAGCAGGCATTGACTGACCTTATAAACATGCAGTTGGTAAATGATGAGTGCGAAAAGCTTGGCATCACTACTACTAAAGAAGAAGAAAAAGATCTGATATATGGTTCTATCCCTGATGGCATGGTGCAGCAGTATCCTATGTTCCAGGATCAAAATACACACCAGTTCAATCCGCAATATGTAAAGGCTTTTGAACAACAGGCAGACCAAATTGATCCTACAGGTAAAATGAGGGAAGAATGGGAAACTTTGAAAAGGTATATTGTTCAAAACAATAACCTCAGAAAATTCAATGCTCTTTTCGGCAAGGCTGTATTTGCTCCAAAATTCATGATGGACTATGCGCAAAAACAACGTGATGAATATGCAGGTGTAAAATTTGTGAAAGTTCCTTTCAATACAATAGATGATAAAACCGTACCGGTTAGTGACGAGGAAATGGTTGCTTATATGAAGAAGCACGAAAAAATGTACACTACAGATGAAGAGACAAGGAACATTGAATACGTTTCTTTTGATCTGCTGCCATCTGCAGAAGATACAGCAAGCTCTTTAGGTACATTAGAACACCTGAAATCTGAATTTGCAAATACGGTTGATGTAGAAAGCATGGTAAACCGTAATTCTGATGAACAGTATAAAGGTGGATTTGTGAACAAGAAAAGCATGATGTCTTTCTACGCAGATTCTATTTTATCTCTCCCGGCAGGTGGCGTGTTCGGTCCATATTTTGAAAATGGTAGCTACAAGCTGACAAAACTTATAGAAAAGAAACAATTACCGGATTCTGTTGTCTGCAGGCATATACTAATAAGGACAGAAGATCGCGGCCAGGAAGTTGCAGCTGATACAATAGCCAAAGCAAAAATCGACAGCGTAGAAATGGCTATTAAAAACGGCGCGGACTTTAAAGAAATGGTGGCTAAGTATTCTGAAGACGAAGGCAGTAAAAATACAGCTGGGGAATACACATTTACTTTGCAACAACGTGATGGCCTGTCAAAAGAATTCGCTGATTTTATCTTTGATGGTAAGAAAGGTGAAATGAAAGTGGTGAAAGTGAAAAACGATGCTTATGCAGGGTACCACCTTATAGAAATACTGGATCAGAAAGATTTCGAAACTTCAGCTAAGATCGCAACCATTACAAAAGAATTGGAAGCGAGCGAAAACACGCAATCTGCTGTATACGCAAAAGCTTCTGAATTTGCAGGTAAATACAATACTGCAAAAGCATTTGATGATGCTACTAAAAAGGAATCTTATAATAAGCGCGTAGCAGAAAATATTAAGGTAAACGATTTCTCTATTCCTGGTATTGGTAATAGCCGCGAACTGATCAGATGGGTATACGAATCTAAAGAAGGAGATGTATCGCAGGTATTTCCTCTGAATCAGCGTTATATCGTTGCCAAGGTTACTACCGTACAAAAACCGGGCTTGATGAAACTGGATGAGAATATCAAACCTCAGATAGAGAACATTGTTAGGGGCGAAAAGAAAACGAAGATGATCATCGACAAATACAAGTCGAGCACTACCATCGAAGCTCTGGGTACAGCATCAGCACAACCAATCAACGATGCGGATTCTTTCAACTGGGCTAACAGCTATGTAAATCACATTGGTTATGTGCCAAAACTGGTAGGTTACATTTTCTCTAAAAACGCTAAGATCAATACTCTTTGCCCTCCATTCCAGGGTCAGGACGGTGTTTACTACATCAGTATAAAATACAAATTTGAAAAGCCGGCGCCACAGGTAACACCTGAGCAAATGCAGGCACAGCAGATGTCTATGGCTATGATGCTCCGCAACTCTCTTGGTTTGTACACAGAAACCTTGAAGAAGGCTGCTAAGATTACCTATAGCGTCAAAAATCTATAATTAAAATTGAACGTTCTATAAGTTAAAACTGCCGGGTTATCGCCCGGCAGTTTTTTTTCATTGCACATACTATAGCTAACTTTGCATATATCATGGAAGTAATAAGAAATAAAGTAGCGGAAAGTGGAATAATAACATTGGATCTTGCCAACTACCTGGCAAACCAGGCAGATATAGCTATGTTCGACCTAAAGCCATTTCTTTTTATGGAGATGATATTAAAGGAGAAAGATTACCGGGCTGCACTGGCAACGCATGACTGGCAACAATATAAAGACAAAGATGTTGCAGTTTTTTGTTCTGTTGACGCGATTGTGCCTTTATGGTCTTATATGTTGGCGGCTACCTATTTGCAACCTATAGCCAGGTCCGTATATTTTGGTTCAGCGGCAGAATTATCTAAGCATATTATGCTGCATAATATCGGCGCTATTAATGCTTTAGAATATGAAGACAAGCGTGTTGTGGTAAAGGGTTGCGGTGACAAGCAAATACCCGAGGCAGCGTATGTAGCTATTACGGAAAAACTAAGGCCCGTAGTAAAATCCCTGATGTATGGAGAGCCTTGTTCTACAGTGCCTATCTTCAAAAAGCCGGCTACAAAACAAGAAGATTAACAGCTATTTTTTCCGAAAGCTGTATTTGCTCCTCCTTTTCTGTTCTCACAATAATGCTGCCGTCAAATGGTAGTCGTTCTAATACCGTAAGCCTGCAGCCAATTGTTAAATTATAACGTTGTAATTGTCGCAGAAAGGGGCTGGTAGTGTCTTTTACTGCAACGATCTTACACTTATCACCACTTTTTATTTCACTTAGCAGTTTTGCAGTAGATACAGGAACATCACCATTAGGTTTTGGTATCGGATCTCCATGCGGATCATATTCCGGAAATCCCAAAAATTCATCCAGTCGTTCTATAAGTTTTGCAGAGTGTATATGTTCCAGTTGCTCCGCTACCTCGTGTACTTCGTCCCAGGAGAAGTTAAGCCGTTGATATAGAAATGTTTCCCACAAGCGATGCTTCCGAAGGATAGAAAGTGCTGTTTTAGTGCCGGGAGCGGTAAGCTGCACTTTTTTATACTTCTCATAATGTATCAGCGCCTTCTCTGATAGTTTGCGCAACATATCGGTTACCGTTGCCGGCCGGGTTTGCATTTTTTCAGCTATTTCATTTACGGAAACCTCACCCGTTCCATTACTATGCTGAATACTGTAGATGGCCTTTATATAATTCTCTTCTGTTAAACTTAGCAACTGCATCAGCCCGAAAATTAGCAAACATATCCCTAATATCAGTCTTTTTTATTAGCTTAGTAAGCCTTGGTTAATGTGATAATGATGCCCATGCAAAGAATAAATAGTTTAGTAAAAGCACTTTTTTATTGTCTCCCGGTTTTGTTTTCCCTGTTCAGTGCAAATGCTTTTTCCCAGGAAGCGCGCATAAAGGATTATGATAAACCGCGCGATCTGAAAGTGATCGCTGAATACGATGATGGCAGGGGCAATACAATACGCGAGGTGCAGTACAAGCAGGGCAGTATGCGGGTTACGGAAACGATATTTATGCCCAAGGTCGTTACCGGTATTGGTGTGCGCGTGCCATTGAATCCCGATACGGTAAATAAAGATTCTATCTGGATAATGATAGATAAAGGCAAATACGTGTTACAGGTATATTATAAGAAAAAGCTGATCCGTGGCTTTCGCGCAGTTTTTGGGCCGAACCCTAAACTGAATAAATGTATGGAAGGCGACAGGTGTACTCCCGAGGGCTGGTTTAAAATAGTAGACAAACGGGCCAGTGGTAAATACAATAAGTTTATGCTGCTTAATTATCCCAACGAGAAAAACTATGCAGAATTCAATAAACTAAAAGAGCAAGGCAAGATTCCCAAAAATGCACGTATAGGGGGTGATGTGGGC
Organism: Bacteroidetes bacterium 43-93; assembly: GCA_001897855.1. Classification (GTDB taxonomy): domain Bacteria; phylum Bacteroidota; class Bacteroidia; order Chitinophagales; family Chitinophagaceae; genus Polluticoccus. Next base: position 171,121 of record MKUO01000023.1, on the reverse strand, counting down.
ATACATGGCATATGGCCCCGCGGAGATGATATGATAGAAATGGGTGTAGGCTGGACCGACGGCTGCATCGCATTAAGAAACGTAGATGTAGATGAGTTATTCAGATGGGTGCACGTTGGCACTAAGGTATATATCAGGAAATAGCTTCTGCCATATCTGCGAGGAAGCGCTCATATTGTGCCGCCCATCCGCTCCATTCCTTGTCTGTCCCCAGCGAAAAATTGTGGAATACAGTTATTAGTAAGCTGCCTGCATTTTTCAATCGTTCTGTCATTTCCCTCAATGTATCAAATGCGAAACTTACATGTAGGCTATTTTCATAATGAGCGGTGGAATCCATAAAGCAAAATGGGTAAACACGTAACCCTGTTAGCTTTTCATTTTCCAGGTCATACCATAAAAAGGAACGTCCCGTTCCCGCACGAAAACCCAGTCTGGTACCGTAGCCCATACTATAGTCTGTATTAATGCCATAGGCAAGCAGGTTTCGGTAGGTTACAGGCAATACCATTTTTATATAATGCTGCCTGGAGATATGGATAGGTTTTCCGCTTATGTCCTGTAGTACATGCTTTTCGTTACGAAATCTTTCCGCACTGTTTTCTGTTTCATATGAAGGGTGCATACCAATATCACCTTCTTCAGCCAGGCTTTTTATCAGTTCCTGCATAGCCGGGTGCATCGGGTGAATATTCTTATCAAACGGTCCCGTATTTAACGCAGCCAGTATAAAATATACGGGTTTGTAATGGTGGGCAGTATGTAGGTTTTTCAGGAACGAAAAACTATCAAAAGGATCCGTATGAACTCCAGATAACACCTGCAATCGTTCTGCGGCTATCGCAGGTTGCAAAGCCAATAGGTTTTTTACAAGGCCGCCGGCATTTCTCAGCCCACCTTTATGTTTATAAGACCATGCAATATCAATATCATAAGTTGGCAGGTAAGAGAACCTGAATCCTGCCACCTCCATATTGAATTTCTTTACTAATAACTCGCGAAATGCAGATAACCATTCATCAACTAATGGTCTTTCCAACCATTTGTTATTATATAGGATACTTTCTGTAGCCGGGTAACGGCCATGTTTATCTGGAGTGTACTGGTAATATTCTTCATAACGGGATACCAGGAAGAATACAGCAGAGAAAATATCGAAAGGAATAGAGTATTCGTTCTGTTCCGCAGCGTATAATGTTGGTATATTTTCCCAGCTGCCGGTTGCGATATCCTGTGTACGAATACCGGATTCTTCCAGCAAGCCCGATGAGGGAATATTGATGCCACCGGGAATAAGTACTCCATAACCTACAGCTATTGTATCCTTATCATCACGGGCCGGGCCTGATGCTATAGTGTAATTTATCTGGAGGCACTCCGTAAATATCCAGTCCAGCACATAAAGCAGGCGCTCCGTTTTGGCGGATGTAAATATTGTAAGGGAGTTGTGCATAAGCACTGCAATTATCGCTTATCGCGTTCTTTCCACATCTGGTTAAATGTCTTCGGCGCAAATTCCAGTTCACCGCGTCCATCTACCCAGTTGTTTTTAAATAGCTTATTTACCAGTTTGTTTTTGATGCCGGCACCGGCGCTATTCATCAGTCCCCTGTTTAGCATACCTATCTTCCATATTTTCCAGCCGGTATTCTCAGCAAAGCTGTTCAGGTGCTCCTTTACTGCAATATGCCTGTTCTCCAGCAACATCTCGTGGATGTTTATTTTTACAGGACACACTTCTGTACAGTTGCCGCACAGGCTCGATGCATAGCTCAGGTGTTTAAACTCTGCCATGCCTTTCAGGTGCGGAGATATTACAGATCCTATGGGGCCGCTATAAGTGGTTCCGTAAGCATGGCCACCAATATTTTTGTAAACAGGGCAGGCATTCAGGCAAGAACCGCAACGGATGCAATACATGCTTTCGCGCACTTCGTTTCTTATCAGGTTGGTACGGCCATTATCCAGCAATATCACATACATTTCTTCCGGCCCATCTGTTTCGCCGGCTTGTTTACCACCGGTAAAGATGGTGTTGTATACCGTAACATTTTGCCCGGTTCCGTATGTTGCAAGCAGCGGCCAGAAAAGTGCCAGGTCGTTCAGCGATGGCAATACCTTTTCTATACCTACAATAGCAATATGTGTTTTAGGGAAGGCAGTGCTCAAACGGCCATTACCTTCGTTCTCGCTTACACATACGGCGCCAATATCCGCGATCAAAAAATTACCTCCGGTGATGCCTACTTCAGATGTTGTATATTTTGCCCTCAGGTTCTTACGGGCTATTTGTGTCAGTTCATTAGGGCTCAGGTTAGGCTCCGTCCCCAGTTTTTCGTGAAATACCCTGGCAACATCCTCCTTGCTTTTGTGCATGGCAGGGGTTACAATATGGTAGGGAGCTTCACCATCCAGTTGCTGAATGTATTCACCGAGGTCGGTTTCTACAGAATCAATATTATGTTTGGCAAGAAAATCATTCAGGTGAATCTCTTCCGTCACCATGGATTTAGACTTCACCACCTGTTTCGTGTTCTTGGCCTGGCATATTTGCAAAACAGCTTCCAGGGCTTCTTCTGCATTCTCCGCCCATATCACTTTGCCACCGCGCGCCGTAAAGTTTTTTTCAAACTGTTCCAGGTGCTGGTCCAGCTTTTCTATCGCACGCCATTTTACATTCTTCGCCTTTTTGCGTGCAAGATCCAGGTCTGCAAATTGCATTTTACCCTTAACAACAGTATCTGCATACTTTTGTATGTTAAAGCTTAGTTTGCGCTTATGCTCAAGGTCTCCTGCCTTGACCTTGCTCTTGGCAATGAATTCGGTAAGATTATCGGCCATAACGGATACACAAACCTAAGAAAAAACAGGTAAAGGCCCTTATTTATTGTTGGCGGCCAGTTCTGACTGGCGGTTTAGTAAAAAGGTACAGGCTGCTTTTATAATGCCGGCTTCATCCCTTTCCGCCGTATAGATATTAAAAGGATCTTTTAATGGTGCCGGCCATACAAATAATTTAGAACTGTATATCTGGAATTGCACCTCGGCGTATGGCTTCCCATCTGGGTAGTTCAGGTAGTAGTAATAATCTTCTTTTGAGGTGCCGGGCAATGTACTGGCCATATTTTGTGATAGCTCATACGTGGCTATCAAGCTGTCTTTATAATATATATTGTGCTCATGCAAGATTACAAGGTAACGATCGGTCTCTTCCGGGTGATAGGGCGAATTGTTGTAGTACCGGATGCTGCCCAATGATAATATTCTATCGTCAATCAGGGTCTTGTTTTTCTTCCAGTTAGCGGCAAGGCGCTGCCAGGCTTCTTCATCAGGTTCTCCGTTTTTTAGTACTTTATACTTTACCATATCCCTTGCCAGGCAGTCCATCGTCAACGGATGGTATTGTATGTTCAACGCTTCTTCCTCTTCGCCAAACCGGATGCTATAAAAATATTTTACAAAGTCGTTGTAGGGCGATGCCACAACTTTAGCGGTAGCAAACACAAATTGTTCCCCCTCCGGCGTACTAAAAAAATAATCTTTAAACTTGCCGGGGATAGATTCGGGATTGCTTTCGTAGGTGCCTGCGTAACCCTTATTTATCAGGTTGGGCTTCTTTTCTCCAACTGCTTCATAGTTCGCATAGATGCTGTTGTCAGATAGCACTTTGCCATTTTCCATCACTACCTGCGCCAGCAGATGACATGGCAACAAAAAGTAAACAAGAATAAGGAACCGTAGCATAGATATAAAGTTATTATAATGCTACGTTTTTAATTGTCATATTTTCTAAAAACCAATACCTAACCCCGCTTCTACCAGTTCAGCCTGGGTAGAGTGGGTCTTGAGGTACACATAAGGGAAGAATTCTTTGATCACTCCCTTTTCCCGTTGTACGATGTACACATTACCACCCAGCTTTTCATAGATAATATAGTCAGACAACGCATTTTTTTTCAGGTAATACCCCAGCTGGAACATAATACCCACCCTTCCTATCAGGAATTCATTTCCTATAAATACGGCGCTCTTCCACGAATGTTCTTTTTCATGCCCGGGAAAGATCTCATTATTCAACAAGAACCGGTACACATTATTGTAAAACGAATAATCTACGCCTATGAACATTTTATTTTTACCGGCATAGCGCCTGCTGGCCAGTAGGCTGCCAAGATATACGGGGTACATGGGCCCGTTGGGGGTGCTTTGTTCCACAGCGGCCATACCAAATTTACCTTCTATGTATATCCTGTTCTTTAGTTTGGGTAGTTCTGTATGTATCCTTTCGGGCTGCGAAGTTACCGGGAAATAGCGCACACCAATATGGGCGCCATATTTGTTAATACCCAGGTTAGGCTGGCGAAATGCTGCATTAGACATGTGCGCGAAATCCATGCCCATCTGCAGGTCTACATGTTTATTCAGATGGTAACGTATATCTGTGGCGAAGTAAGAGCAGTTGTTCATATGGCTGCCGATAGCTGTATTCAGCGTGTCAAAATCAGGATAAAGTCCGTACCGTTTAGAAAGATAGCCAACACCAAACCCCGCCGTCAAGGTCCATTCTACCTTTTTACCTCCAATCAGTGGTATCTGCAGGTTCGGGAAAATGCAAACGGCATGTCCATATACATGGTTGCGATCATAATCGGTGTACATAATGGCCCAGCCTATGAGCGGGTAATGCCTTCTTTGCTGCCAATCCTTGCGGCCGTTGGTTTGCTGCACAAAATTGAGGATACCAGAATTGATAGTGTATGGGAACCCTGCCCTCATTTTAGAGGTGTGTACAACACCGCTGCCGATAGAATAATTCGCTTCTACACCAAAGCCTGCCAGGTTATTCTTGTCCTGGGCTAGTGCATTAGATAATAACAGTATTGTGGAGGCAAGTAAAAAACAATGCTTCATACGGGAGCATCCCAATTTATGCAAATAAATAGTTTATCTGGCAATTTACCATATTCGATGTAGTTAAAAGCACAGCCAAACATGTACCTTTGGTACGTTCATTACATAGGAGGATGCGCCGTTTTGCCAGCATATTATTTCGCTCGTTTCTGCAAGGCTTATTGATACTAAGCCCTATTGCGGTCACTGCCTATGTTATATACATTGTATTTGACAGTGTAGATAGCCTGGTGCAGCCATGGGTACCACGTGGTGTAGGCTTTTTTCTCATTATTGCATTGGTAACTTTTATCGGGTACATGGGTACCCGGTTCTTCCTGGGCAAGATGTTGTTCGATGCCTTCGATCACTTACTCCAGCATATTCCGGGCATCAAATACATCTACTCTTCTATCAAAGATGTTATGGGCTCTTTTGTGGGCGATAAAAAGCGGTTTAACAAACCTGTATGGGTCTGCATCAACCACAATCCCGAAATTTGGCGCATCGGGTTTATGACACAAAAAGATCTCGCATACCTGGGTATGGCCAATAAGGTTGCGGTATATATGCCGCATTCCTATGCCGTATCAGGATATGTAATATTAGCAGAAGCAAAAAATCTGAAACCTGTTACCAAAATGTCTGCAGCTGATGCAATGAAGTTTGCTGTCAGTGGTGGCATTACCGGTGCGGAAGAGGAAAGGCATGAGAGAAAATAAACTAAAAATAAATTTCAACCCCGGTCCTGCAGCGCTTCCCTATGTAGTGTTACAGGAAGCTTCTGAAGCCATACTCAACTACAACAACACCGGTCTATCTATTCTTAGCATCCCCCACCGCGGCAAATTGTTTACGGATATACTCGAAGAAAGTAAACAATTGGTAAAAGAGCTTTGCTGTATTGGTGATGATTATGAAGTACTCTGGATGCAGGGCGGCGGCAGGATGCAGTTTTGCATGGTACCCATGAACTTTTTGTCGCAGGGGCAGGTAGCAGCTTATGTGGATAGTGGTTATTGGTCTGCCGATGCCATAGCACATGCCAATTATTATGGAGATGTAAAGGTGTTATCTTCTTCGCAGCAAGATAATTATGCGCACTTGCCGGAATTGCCGTCCGGGATACCTGCGGGCACAGCCTATCTGCATTTCACCACCAACAATACTATATACGGCACGCAGTGGAAGGATATTCCGAAGTGTTCCGTTCCGCTAATTGCAGATATGAGCAGCGATATATTCAGTATGCGTCGCAACTATGCCAATTGCGATCTTTTTTATGCAGTCGCACAAAAGAATATCGGTCCTGCCGGGGCAACATTGGTCGTAGTAAAAAAAGATCTGCTTCATAAAGTGAACCCCGGGTTGCCGCCAATGCTCAGTTATGCAGGCCATGCAAAGGCCGGGTCTGTGCTGAATACACCACCTGTATTTGCGATCTATACCTCCCTGCTTACACTCAGGTGGACAAAAGAAAAAGGAATAGATAATATCGAATCTGATAACAAGACCAAGGCGTCGCTACTTTACGAAGAGGTCGAGCGAAATGATCTTTTTGTATGTAACGTGCACGAGGCAGATAGGAGCATCATGAATGTTTGTTTCGGTGCTGTGAACAAAGCGCACGAAAAAATGTTCATAGATTTTTGTGAGGAAAGAAATATCACCGGTATCGAAGGGCACAGGTCTGTTGGCGCATTCAGGGTATCATTATACAATACTATTACCGTAGCAGATGTGCTGCATCTCGTTGCCGTAATGCAGGAATTTGAAAATTTAAACAAATCATAAATAGTAAATGGCAAAGATCACACCATTCAAAGGATTAAGGCCCAAAAAAGAAATTGCCCCTGAACTTGCAACGCTTCCATACGATGTAGTAAATGTAGAAGAGGCGCGTGCTTACAAAAGCAATCCCTATCATTTCTATCATGTTACCCGTGCAGAGATAGATCTGCCTTCGAATGTAGATGTGCATAGCCAGCAGGTATATGACAAGGCTAAAGAAAATCTTGACTGGCTGGTGGATAACGGCTATATGTTCCAGGATGAGGAACCTTGCTACTATATCTATCGCCTTGTGATGGAGGGACGTGCGCAAACAGGTGTCATCTGCGGTTCTTCACTCGATGACTACTTTAACGGCATCATCAAAAAACACGAATTCACAAGGCCGGAAAAAGAACTCGACCGTATCAACCATATCAAAACAACGCGCGCCCAAACAGGTGTTGTATTCCTTGCCTGCAACGACAATGAAGACATGGATACCATTATTGAAGAATGGAAATCTACGCACGAGCCTGAATACGATTTCACGGCAGAGGATGGCGTGCAGCATACTTTATGGGTAGTGGATGATTATGCAAAAGTCGCTACGCTGACAAGGATATTCCAGGAAGAAATTCCGGCAACATATATAGCAGATGGCCACCACCGTGCAGCATCAGCAGCTAAGGTAGCTATCGAAATGAGGGAATCAGGTTTATCGATCACAGGCGATGAATCCTTTAACTACTTTGTGACCTGCATTTTCCCGGAAAGCCAGTTGAAGATCATGGATTACAACAGGGTAGTAAAAGACCTGAACGGCATGAGTAGCGGCGAGTTCCTGGATGCTTTGAAAGGTGAATTTGAAGTTTCCAAACCAATGGATACACAATTCAAACCAGCCAAACCACATGAGTTTGGCATGTACCTCGATGGCAAATGGTATCGACTGGAAGTAAAGCCCGGTACTTATTCCAACGATCCTATTGGCGTACTGGATGTGAGCATCCTGCAAAACAATGTGCTGTCAAAATTGTTAAACATCAACGATCCGCGCACAGATAAGCGTGTGGATTTTGTAGGGGGCATCCGCGGACTTGGAGAACTGGAGAAACGTGTGAATAGCGGTGATATGGCAGCGGCATTTGCCTGCTACCCGGTAAGCATCAAGCAATTGTTTGATATCGCCGATAGCGGAAATGTAATGCCGCCAAAAAGTACCTGGTTCGAACCTAAACTCAGGGACGGCCTGGTAGTCTATATGATTTAATTGAAAACATAAAAAAACTTAAGAAGATGCAATACAGGATAATGGGCAAAACAGGCCTGCAGTTAAGTGTACTTTCCTATGGTTCATGGGTTACGTTCGCCAAGCAGATAGATGATGGAATTTCTGACAGGCTGATGAGTATTGCCTATGACAATGGAGTTAACTTTTTTGATAACGCGGAAGTTTATTCCCGCGGCGAATCAGAAAAGATGATGGGCCGTGTGCTGAAAAGCAAAAATTGGGAACGTAGCTCTTACACGGTTTCCAGTAAAGTGTTTTTTGGATGGAGGGGTGAGAATAATAAACCTAACCAAACAGGCCTTAGTCGCAAGCATATCATAGAAGCCTGCCACGAAGCATTACAACGCCTGCAGGTAGATTATCTTGATATCTTCTTCTGCCATAGGCCAGATAAAAAAGTACCCATTGAAGAAGTGGTATGGTCTATGAATATACTGATACAGCAAGGTAAGATCCTGTATTGGGGTACCAGCGAATGGAGTGCTGCTGAGATCATGGAAGCGCACATGGTAGCGAAAGAATTGAGATTGATAGGGCCTGCTGTAGAACAGCCGGAATATAACCTGTTCCATCGCGATAAAATGGAGGTAGAATACTATACTATTTTCAAAAACATAGGTATGGGCACTACCATCTGGAGCCCGCTGGCATCAGGCCTGCTTACAGGTAAATATAATGATGGAATACCCGAAGGATCAAGGCTGGCACTCGAAGGTTTTGAATGGTTGAAAGACAGGACCTTAAGTGAAGAGAAGATAGGCCGCGTACGAGAGCTGGGTAAACTGGCTGCAGAGCTGGGAACTTCCACCGCAACATTATCCCTTGCCTGGTGCATTCACAATCCTAATGTTACTACCGCAATAATTGGTGCTACTAAAGAAGAGCAGTTGAAACAAAACCTGCAGGCGCTGGAAGTATTACCAAAGCTTACCGATGAGGTGGTAAATAAAATAGAGGGCATCATGGATACAAAGCCCCAGATGCCTCAATATTAATTTCAACGTTTTCATTCATAAACTAGCTGCTCTTTTTACGGGCAGCTTTTTTTCTTGCTGTTTTCTTTGCCGGACTTTTCCTGCTTGTTGATTTTTTAGCCGCAGTTTTTTTACTTGCTGTCTTTTTAGATGCCGATTTCTTGCTGGCCTTCTTAGGTACTTATCACCCTCCTGGCGCGCTTCAGATATGCCTATGGCAATAGCCTGTTTCCTGCTTTTTACAGGTTTATCACTATTGCCCGATTTCAGTTCGCCATGCTTGTACTCGTGCATGACTTTACCAACCTTGTCTTGTGCCTTTTTAGAATATTTTCTTTCAGCCATAGTTGTAAATATTTAATGGTGTAGTTATATATTAAAAAATCACGCCATCAATTGGCAGATATTATCGCTGTTGGCACAGACTTGGAATAACCAATTCTAAAACCGCACATTATGGCTAATATTTTTGTCAGGTATTTTGGCTTATTTAAAGAAACGATTAAGGAATTTGCGAACGATAATGTTGTAAAGCTTAGTGCTTCATTGGCCTACAATACCATTTTCGCCATTGGTCCTTTCTTACTGGTGATCATTTCACTAACGGGTTTATTTTTTGAGCAGAAGGCCGTGACAGGCAGGATGTTCTACCAGATACAAACACTTATAGGCAAGCAGGGCGCAGAGCAAATACTGAGCATCATACAAAATATGCAGCAGCAAAATGCGGCTGCCCGATTTGGTATCATTGGCATAGTGGTGCTGGTAATAGGTGCTACATCTATGTTTGCAGATATACAGGATTCTATCAATTACATCTGGTCTATAAAAGCCAAACCTAAAAAAGGCTGGCTCAAGTATTTGAAGAATCGTTTACTCTCTTTTTCCTTGATAGTAGGTTTAGGCTTCCTGTTTATCGTAACCTTACTGATCAATACCATTTCAGATGCGCTCACAGATAGGTTGCAGCACCTGTTTGCCGATGAAGCGGTTATTTTCTTCAAGGTATTTAATGTGGCCTTACTGTTTGTCATTATTTCTTTGTTGTTTGGTGTTATCTATAAGGTTTTGCCCGATGCGCGCATTCGCTGGAAGGATGCTATGAAGGGGGCGTGGTTTACAGGTGTGCTTTTCCTGATCGGCAAATTTCTGATTGGGTTTTATCTGGGAAACTCGAGAATAGGCAATACATACGGCGCTGCAGCATCTATCATCATTATTCTTTCCTGGGTGTATTACACTTCCATCATCCTATACTTCGGTGCAGAGTTTACCAAGGTATATGCGTTAAAAATGGGTGCAGGGATAGAACCTTATGACACAGCCGTATTTATCCTGAAGCGCGAAGCAAAAGAAATGCCGGAAGTAAAGAAGGTAACAGGTTAGTTTTTTTGCATCAACATCTTTATTCCGCTAATAGACAAAAACCGGAAACTGAAGATACCCGCCAGGCTCAGGCAGCCAAATATCACAACTTGCAGCATCCAGTTTATCTGCAATAGACTTAGTACATAGCCACCAACTGCCAGCAAAAACAGGAATAAGATATGCGCCCCGATCCACTTTATATTAGTGGGCAATTGTATTTCCCTGCCACAGAAAATAATATAGCAGATGGCTAATATCGTTTGCGTGATAAAAGCTGTTATCGCGGCACCCATCGCAAAGTAATGCGGTATCATGTACATATTGAGTCCCAGGCTGATGATCACACCAACTACAGATATCTTTATCATTACCGGGATATTCCCATTGGCAGTCAGGAGCGTAGAATAGGTATACATGATGCAATAGGCGGGGAATGCAGCCATCACCCATGCAAATATCTTTCCGTCATACGTTCCTGCCCCTTTATATAATAGCTGCATCACATCCTGCCCCCAGAAAGCAGCAATGCCAAACAGCGTGAAAGCGAACGGCAGTAACAGGTTTACACTTAATTTCAATACAGGCTGCACGCTCTGTTTCGTAGCCATCATCTTGCCAAACATGGGTAATAACACTCCGGCAAACATTACGCCGAACATGGTACTGACATCGAGCAGGCGATAGGCCGATGCGTAGATACCGGCTTCATCCTTACTGCCAAGTCGTTCTATCAGCATCCTGTCAGATGTGGTATGTACCCCCATCAAAAATACCATCAGCGCAAAAGGCAGGCTCTTTTTGATCGTAGCCATTACCTCGCCGGTATTGAAGGACAAACCCGGAAGTGAACGTGTAAGTTTATATATAAAAAAGAAGCCGGCTATCGCTGCCACTGCATAGCACGCCACCTGAGTCATTACAAACCACTCGATCTTGAAATTGGCAGCAGTTGCCGGTGAATAAAGCAGGTATCCGCAGACAACGATCATCAGTAGCCGGTCACTTACCGATAAAATACCATCCAGTTTAAATTTTTGCAAGGCAGCAACATTACTCCGCAAGTATTGCACCAATGAATTCAGCAGCGATATAAAAGATATGGCAAACAGCAGCAATATTTCCCCTGCACTGTAATGGCTAATAATGCCGGTCGCCATCACCACTACAAGAAATATGGCAGTGAGGAACAGCTTTGTGGTAAGCATGGCCGGGTAAAAAGCTTTCAGCTTGCCCGGATTTTGGGATATGATATTGGTATTATAATTGGTAAGCCCCAGGTCCAGCAGTATCTGGAACATGCTGCAGATGCTCAGCAGCGCCTGGTAGGTACCGTACGACTCGTGCCCCACCCTGTTTTGCACCGTCCTGTCTATCATAAAAACCCAAATCGGCTTCACCAGCAGGTTCAGGGCAATGATGAACAAAAGGTTTTTGACAAAAAATCGGCGCATTCAGCTAAATTAATAACGCTATTGAGGGGTAAAATTATATTTTTGTCGCCAGCAATGCGCATAGCGGTCAATACTAGGCTTTTATTAAAAGGAAAACTCGAAGGCATAGGCTGGTTTACACACCAGACACTGGAGCGAATGGTACGCAACCATCCCGAGCATGAATTTATTTTCTTTTTCGATCGCCCCTATGATCCTTCTTTTGTCTTCGCCTCTAATGTAACGCCTGTTGTAGTATCTCCGCCGGCAAGACACCCAGTTTTATTCTATCTGTGGTTCGAATGGCGCATACCTGCCATGTTGCGGAAGTACAAAGCAGATGTGTTCCTGTCACCCGATGGTTATATGTCGCTAAGTACTAAGGTGCCTACCTGCCTGGTAATACATGACCTGGCATTTGAGCATTACCCGGAACATTTTGTAAAAAGCCATAAAATGTATTGGAGGTATTATTCACCCCGTTTTGCAAAAAAGGCTACCCGCATAGCAACAGTATCTACTTACTCAAAAGAAGATATCAGCAAGCAGTACCATATACCTGAGGACAAGATAGATGTGGTGTACAATGGTGCGCATAATGAATATAAACCATTGAGCTGGCAAGACCGCGAAGCGGTGAAAAGGCAGTATGCCGATGGTTGTGAATATTTTGTATTCGCCGGGGCGCTACATCCCCGAAAGAATATCGTGAACCTGCTAAAGGCCTTCATAGCGTTCAAACGCCGCCAGCGTAGCAATATGAAACTGGTAATAGTAGGGCGCTATGCCTGGAAGTATGACGAGGTGGTGAAGATGCGCGAGGAGATGCCTTTTAAAGAAGATGTCAACTGGGTAGGCTACATGAATGTTGACGAGCTGAGCCGCGTAATGGGTGGAGCTTATGCATTGGTATACCCATCCTTATTCGAAGGCTTTGGTATTCCTATCCTCGAGGCGTTGGAGTGTAACGTACCTGCTATCGTAAGTAATACATCCTCTATGCCGGAAGTGGCGGGCGATGCGGGTTTGTTGGTAGATCCTACCGATGTGCAGGATATTGCTGATAAAATGGAACAGATATATAAGGATGAAATGCTCCGCAGCAAACTTATAGCCAATGCACAGCAGCAGGTGAAAAAATTCAGTTGGGATCAATCTGCCGAGCGGCTGTGGAACTGCCTTATGAAATGTGTAAAGTAGAAATCTGTGAAAAGGATACTGAGATTATTTTTTTTATTGTTTCTCTTTTCTGGTCTTTCCAAAATCAATGCTCAAACGAGAACACCTAGCTTCTCCGTAGTACAAGCTACTTCAAACAATGGCGAATTACTCTCGGTGGGAAGTCTTGATATGTCTTATAAGAATTTTAAAGAGAAAATAGTCTATCCTTGGTGTCTTAAGATTTCAATCGCGTTGGATGAAGGGCACTTATTTGAGAACAAATTGCCGAAAGGTGAAGAAAGCGCAATCGCTAATAATTTAGAAGATAGCCTTATTGTGAAATTGGAAAAGGTCGACCGAATTCAGTATATAGGACATATTTATTACAATGGCTTTCTTGATATCTATATTTATCTAAAAGATCCTAAAGCTGTTAATAACTATCTATCAAAGAATATAAAGTCTAGAAAATTTGTTCGTGAATTTGAGTATGTCATTGAACGGGATCCAAATTGGAGCAAAGTTTCTAAGTATATAAATTAAGATTCGGCGATCGATATTTAGTTGTCTTATGCAATGTGTTCCCGGGTAAATAGATCAGATCTCTTTTTCCAGCAACTCCTTTTTATTGTCTTTATAGAAGAGTAATCCCAACATCATCAGCAGGCTGGTTACTACCACTACAAAAAAGAGGATACCTGCATTAAAATTGCCGAGGCTTTTAGATGCCGGTATGCTATAGAGCAATAATATAGTGATCAATCCCCTTGGCATCAGGAATAGTTCAGGAAACAAATTTGATTTCAGAATAAACCGCAGATACAGGAAACGGACTGCAAATAATATCAGTACAATCATGCTTCCTGTTTGCCATACTTCCTGTCTTATCAGCAATCGCAGATCTATTGTATAACCGAAGAGTATAAAGAAGAAGGTGCGTAACAAAAAAGATGTCTCTGCAGTAATAGATTTCAGGAACGATAAGATGCCTTCAATATTTTCATTGTGCAGAAATGTTTTTAATCGTCCCCTTAATATCAGCTCATTATTGTTGAATACCAATCCAAACACCAATACGATTAACAATGAAGGGAGATGGATTTGTTCGCCAAGGGAATAGATGAGCGCCAGTATAGCAAACACCAGGAAGAAACGGATATTGGTTTTGCTTTGTGTAAGCGTGTAGATCAGCAAAAGTGAAGCGATGATAGATATAATAATGGCAAGTCCTACATTACCAAAAAATACCCCAACTGCCTTCAGGCTAAGCACGTCATCCATCAGCAGGTAATTGAATAACAGTATACCCAGTATATCAGAGAACGATGATTCATAAATAACGAATTCCCTCTTCTCTTCAGGCAATCGTTCTGCACTAGGGATCGCTACAGAGCTGCTGATGATGCTGAGCGGTACAGCATAGATAAACGCATTCTCTAACGGAACGCCCAATTGTTGCATAATTAGCAAGCCAATGCCAAATGCAGAAATAAGAAAAATAAACAGGGCAGAAGAAAAAGAATTGCGTATCAATTTGATCTTGCCACGATTGATCTTTAAGTCCAGCGCTGCTTCCAGCACGATCATGATAAGACCGATAGCGCCCAATATCTTCACCAGCTTATTCACCACCGCTTCATAATGCCATTGTATAGGCATCAGTTCTTTTAAAGCAATACCAGATGCTATCAATAGCAGCACCGAAGGTATATTGGTTTTCCTGCTGATGAGACTGAATATATAACTCAGTATTACTACGGTACTTAGGATAATGATGATAGTATAACTTCCCAAAGCCATTGTATGAAGATAGCAAACTAAATGTTCTATTGTTTTATAAAACAGTTAATTGTCAATAGCTAAAAAGATCCGTGTTTCGGTCCCTGGAAATCTTTCTTTTCTTTATCGTAGCGCAATTGTCCAACCCGCAGCTTTTCAAACACCAGTTGCTGCATCGTTGTTTCATAACTAATGTATTCTTTCTGCGCTCTTCTTTCTATCATGGAATACGCATTGATAATAAGCCTGCCTTCTTTGTCCATGCCTATCAAAGAAATGTTAGCCCCGGATTTCAAAGCTTTGTATTGCAGCAGGTAGCGTTTGTTGACAACTTCATACTTACTGTCGACAAGCACCTGGAATTTCTTTTTATCCGCTTCTTTTAAAAACAGCTTCATGATATCTTCTGTAAATACAGCAACAATGTCATCGGTTTTACTTTCACTTAATGTATTCGATGTACGATGAACGCTGCTATCTGCAAGTGAGCAGGAATCTTTATAGGTAACGGTTCTTATGGTTATTGCCCGCCAGTAGCCATACAGGTCCCTGTTATGTCGCACAATGGTATTGCTATCCAATGTTATATGCGGCAAGGCGGTAGGTCTGTACACAACAATGATCTCTTTACCACCGGAAAATGGTGCTGCTTTTTGCACGGCCGCCACATCTGCTGGCAGATGCTTCCGTTGCACGTTCGTTTCCCGCAACCATTCTATAAAACTGGTATCAGGCGCTGTAGTACAATAATCTTCAGAAAGAGATACGATATGCCTCGGCTCAGCGGTAAATTTTGCTAAGTCTTTTTGTGTTTGTGCATTGCAATGGAATGCAAGCAGCAAAACAGGTAGCAATATGGTTGTGCGTATACTCACACAACTAAGCTACATCATTATTGAGCCGATTACAATTTTATTATTTATGAACGGGCGTTCACCTGCCTGGTAAACAGCAACAGGTATGCAACGATAAACAGCATAGATGTAAGCGTAGATGCAATGATCTTCAGCAGCAGGTATCCAATGTTTACGAAGCTCCACAGTTCTATGGAGAAATACACCGTGTGGTGTAACAATATCAGGAACGAACTATATACCAGGAAGGGCATCCAGCCCATATTCTTCACCCCGGGGCTTTGATTAGGATACTCAGACAGGTTCTTTGGCATCAACGCATTCAGCACATTGGTGCGCAGGTAGGCTACCAGCACGGTGGCACAGGCATGTATGCCTGCTGTGTTGGCAAAAGAGTCCATCGTTAGCCCCGTAAGGAAGCCAATGATCAGCAGACCCCAAACTGGTACTTCAAAAGGCAGCAGCAACAGGAACAATGGATACACATAAGGTATGAATACCGGGAAACCGGCAGGCTGACTCCACCACCGCAGTGTTATCTTGTTAAGGATAAGCACCTGCAGCGCCATAATGATGCAAAAACGTAAAAGGTTCTTTACAAATGTGCTCATTTCTTAGCTTTTACAGAGTCCTCAAGTTGCTGGCGTTCACCAAGCATTTTATTTTCAACCACGTACACATACTGCAGGTTGCGGAAGTTGGTACTTGGTCGCAAACGCAATAGCAGCAGGCTGTTCTTTTTTATCAAAGCTATCTCATACACTGTACCTATCAGCACATCCTGTGGGAAGAAGGAATAGCTGGTAGTGTATATAGAATCACCTTTCTTCACCTTCACTTGCTGTGGTATATCCTTCATCAACAACACATCCGGTCGGTTGCCTTCCCATTCTACATACCCTGTGGTGCCATCTTTTATTTTAGCGCTCACTTTTTGTTTTACGCTCAGCACAGATAGCACACTGGCAAAGTGTGCGGATACATGTTCCACTTTTCCTACGATACCACTACCTGATATCACGGCCATGCCCTTGCCTATGCCATCGGCGCTACCGCGATTAATGGTTACATAGTTGTTGGCTGCGCTTACGGAATTGTTCACCACCTTAGCGGTTCTGTATGTGTAGTCTGCATATTTTACTACATGACTTGAATCTTTTTGCTGAACAACCTGGTGTACTGCGCTATCCTTCAGCGTATCATACATATTGTATTTGGCAAGTCGCTGACGCAGGAAGGCATTTTCATTGATAAGGCTGTCATTCATGCGGCGCAGGCCAAAATAATATACCACATCGTTCTGCTTCTGGTACATCAGGCCTACCACGGTATTAGCGCTGCTCATCACATCATTGCCCTGCATATTATTGGTACGCGCTATCAGCACAATACACACTATCTCCAGTCCCAGGAAAAGGATCAGATTAAAAAACCTGCGGATGAATAGAATAAAATTGCGCACCTCTTTTTACAAATTAGTAATTGGGAATGGGGACTCTGTAACCGTGATAATACCAAATTACAAATTCCCGATTCCCAATTCCAGACAAAAAAACTATTTCATTAAAAACGGCATCTTGGCAATGTTCTTCAGCGCCATACCTGTACCACGCACTACCGCGCGCAGAGGATCGTCTGCTACATGAACCGGTAGTTTGATCTTATGGGAGATACGCTTATCAAGGCCGCGCAGCAATGCGCCACCACCTGTCAGGTACAGCCCGCGGCGATAAATATCCGCAGCCAGTTCCGGCGGTGTGCTTTCCAGCGCCTTTAATATAGCTTCTTCTATTTTGAAGATAGATTTATCAAGTGCTTCTGCTACTTCCTGGTAAGATACCATGATCTGTTTAGGAATACCCGTTACCAGGTCGCGTCCGTTAACAGCTATATCATCCGGCGGAGTGTCCAGTTCTTTCAGCGCAGAGCCTACTTGTATTTTTATTTGTTCCGCAGTACGCTCACCTATCATTAAGCTATGATAGCGGCGCATCGCTTCCATAATGTCTGCTGTGAATTCATCACCTGCAATACGTATAGACTGGTCGCATACAATACCTGCCAGTGCTATTACAGAGATGCCTGTTGTACCACCGCCTATATCAATGATCATGTTACCGGTTGGCTCTTCTACATCTATACCTATACCCAATGCAGCAGCCATTGGCTCATGTATCATATATACTTCCTTCGCGCCTGCCTGTTCTGCAGAGTCGCGTACCGCACGTTTTTCTACTTCGGTAATGCTCGATGGTATGCATATAACCATCTTCCAGCTTGGCGGGAACAATGGCTTCTTTGGATACACCATTTTGATCATTTCCCTCAGCATACCTTCAGCCGCGTTGAAGTCTGCAATTACACCGTCTTTTAACGGTCGGATTGTTTTCAGGTTTTCGTGGGTTTTTTCGTGCATCATCATCGCTTTTTTACCCACCGCAACGATCTTACTCGTCATACGGTCGGTAGCAACGATAGATGGCTCGTCCACCACTACCTGGTCGTTATGTATAATAAGGGTATTCGCTGTACCCAGGTCAATTGCAATTTCTTGAGTTAAAAAACTAAACAATCCCATATATGCTCCTTCGGCTGCTTTTTGTATAAAATGATGGCAAAGTTGCGGAAAATTACCCCGTTTTTAAGCAAAAACGTAAAAATTTCAGCGATTTGGTAAAGATAATTGAATTGTAACTCAAAGTTCAAATCGCCTAAATATTATCTATTACATAATATATTGCCCGGAATTTTTTCTTGAAGAATTTTCTGAATGTGTTACAGTTTAGCACGGAATTTGTTTCGGCATTAATTACCATTTTTTATATAGATCCTGAATTTCAAAAAATCTGATATGAGACCAAATAACCTTCTGTTTTGTACCCTGTTACTGGGTACAATCATCCTCTCGTCCTGCGATCCTTACCGAAAGCGTCATCACGTGGATCCGAAACCCAATCCACCTGCCGAGGTAGATGGATGGGCGCCTGTATATAATAAGGACTCTTCCGCTGCTATCATCAAGTCATCAGACCCACGCACTATCGATAAAGGTGGCAAGATATATATAAAGGGAGATACCCTCTACCAGGTAGAAGTAGGCAAAGGCATTCATGTAATAGATGTAAAGCAGCCTGCCAACCCGCAAAAGCTGGCTTTTATTAACGTATTGGGTGCGCAGGAGATGGCAATTAAGGACAATGTGATGTACACCAACAACCTGAACGACCTGGTAGTGCTCGACATCAGCAATGTAAAAGATATCAAACTGCTCGATCGCATCAGCAGCGTATTTCACATGGTAGATCAGAACTTTCCGCCGGGCACCGGCTATTACGAATGTGTAGACAGATCTAAAGGAACTGTTGTAGGATGGGAACAAAAAACATTGAACTATCCGCAATGCAGCAGATAATTAAAACCGCAAAAAACCAAACTAATGAAAAAGCTATTTTACTTAATAATATCCGGTGCTGTATTGTTTGCCTCCTGCGATAAAACAGACACCTCTTCAGGAAACAAAACTACATCCACAAGCAATACCGGCCAGGGTGGTTCACTGGCCCGTTTCACTACGGCTATGGATTATCTCTACGTGGTAGATGATAGCAAGCTCTATACCTACAGTATGGCCAATACCGCGCACCCGCAATTAAAAGGTACTATAGATGTAGGTTTTAGCATCGAGACCATCTACAGTTACAAAGACAAATTATTCATTGGCTCCAGTACTGCCATGTATGTGTATTCATTAACAGATCCTGCACACCCTGATAAGCTGGGGCAGGCACAACACGTGCGCGCCTGTGACCCCGTAGTAGCCAATGATTCACTGGCGTATGTCACTGTGCGTAGCGGCAGCCGTTGCGGTGGTACCAACAATGCACTGATGGTGTATGATGTAAAATATATTATGCAGCCATTGCTCCGCACTACAGTAAATATGGAAAGCCCCTGGGGTTTGGGCATGAAAGATAACAGACTCTATGTATGTAATGGTGCCAACGGGTTGAATGTATATGATATCAGCAACCCTATACAGCCTAAGTTATTAAAGCAACTCGCAGGCAATACATTCTATGATGTCATCATCATTGATAACCTGATGGTAGCTATGATTGAGGGTGGTACTGCGCTATACGAATTAAAAACAAACGACGAGATCAGCCTCGCTGCTAAGATCACCAACTAAAGAATTTTCATGATAGGTTAAGAAACGCCCGGTAACTATTGCCGGGTGTTTTGCATTAGCGTTTATTATTTTATTTCTATGGTT
The DNA here is from genome assembly GCA_001897855.1 of Bacteroidetes bacterium 43-93. Taxonomy (GTDB): domain Bacteria; phylum Bacteroidota; class Bacteroidia; order Chitinophagales; family Chitinophagaceae; genus Polluticoccus. The sequence goes on along the minus strand of MKUO01000023.1, from coordinate 151,328 downwards.
TCATAACCTTGTCCGTTGTCATCGCGCCAGGTATCTCCCTTTACCTGGTATTCTATACCATTTACTGTATAGTAAAGATCATTGGTACAATGCCAGGCGTGTCCTACAAAAGCAGATCCTTCTACTCTCTTTCTTTTCGACTGATAATAATAGTTTGTGATCTTGTATTCTTTGTTTTTTGAAACCGCTAAAACTAACCAGTCATATTGAGTGGAAATTGGGATCGTGCCACCGTTATGTAAACTGTCTACATGTACAGATTGTGTAAAGCTGCCGTCTTTTTGATAGCTGCTAACTATATATAAGGTGGAATCAGCAGGGACATGCACGAAAAGATGGCCATCTTCACAATCAACCTTTTTCCCGCAGGATATTAATGCTGAAGCTAGTATTACTGCTATAATAAATAGAGTCGCTTTTCTTGCCATTTAGGGGGATTTATTTTCATACCAAAGCATAAACGGTGCCAGATATGAAAAAATCCTATTTAGTGCTTTGCTATGTTGAGCGTAACGGTTTTTTCCCTACTTTTGCACCTCGGGCGCAAAGCCCGATTTTTGTATCTAATAAATTCAAAAATCAAAATTTAAAAGCCAAAAGCTTTTGTTTTGCGTCCCGCCGGTTGTTTTGAATTTTGACTTTTTACTTTTGATATTTTAAAATGCCACTAGACACTTCCATTAAAAGCGTACTGATCATAGGTTCCGGACCAATTATCATCGGCCAGGCCTGCGAGTTTGACTATTCCGGTTCCCAGGCTGCACGAAGCCTCCGGGAAGAAGGGATCAAAGTGATCCTGATCAATTCCAACCCCGCAACTATTATGACAGACCCGATGATGGCAGACAAGGTGTACCTGTTGCCACTGACGGTAGAAAGCATTGAAAAAATACTGCAGGAAAACGAGATCGATGCCGTACTGCCTACCATGGGTGGCCAGACAGCACTGAACCTAGCAAAAGAAGCAGATGAGCTGGGTATCTGGAAACAATACAACATTCGCCTGATAGGTGTAGATATCAAAGCCATAGAAAAAGCAGAAGACCGCGAGCTCTTCCGTAAATGGATGATCGAGATAGGTGTACCGGTAGCTTCTGCAAAAACAGCTAACTCCCTGCTGGAAGGTAAAGAGTTTGCACAGGAAATAGGCCTGCCTATCGTTATCCGCCCATCCTTCACCCTTGGTGGTACAGGTGGGGGTTTCGTAATGCATAAAGAAGAACTGGATGTAGCGCTGGAACGCGGCCTTACCGCTTCCCCGATACACGAGGTACTGGTAGAGCGCGCTATGCTCGGCTGGAAGGAATTTGAACTGGAACTGCTGCGCGATAACAGGGACAATGTGGTGATCATCTGTACGGTAGAGAACTTCGACCCGATGGGTATCCACACCGGTGATAGTATCACGGTAGCACCTGCTATGACGCTCAGCGATACAGCTTTCCAGCTGATGCGTAACACAGCCATCAAAATGATGCGCGACCTCGGCAACTTCGCCGGTGGTTGTAACGTACAGTTTGCGCTCAACCCCGAAACAGAAGAGATCATCGCTATCGAGATCAACCCTCGCGTAAGCCGCTCTTCTGCGCTGGCATCTAAAGCTACCGGCTACCCGATAGCTAAGATCGCAGCAAAACTGGCGGTGGGTTATTCGCTTGACGAACTGAAAAACCAGATCACGCAAACTACTTCTGCATATTTTGAGCCTGCGCTCGACTATGTAATAGTAAAAATGCCTCGCTGGAACTTCGATAAATTCAAAGGTGCTGATGATACACTGGGCCTGCAGATGAAATCCGTAGGTGAAGTAATGGCCATCGGTCGCACATTCCCTGAGGCACTACAGAAAGCCTGCCAGAGCCTGGAGAACAACGCTACCGGCCTTTCTTTCCTGAGCACAGCCCGCCTGCGCCCGGAAGAACTGCTGGAAACATTGAAAAAGCCGAAGTGGGACAGGATCTTCCGCATCAAAGAAGCCATTGCTGCCGGCATATCTATCAAAACGCTTCGCGAGCTCACACAGATCGACCGCTGGTTCCTTTACCAGATACAGGATATCGTAAACCTGGAAAAACAAATCCAGGAGATCAAGCACCTGGAAAAAATGCCGGTAGAGCTGATGCGTGAGGCCAAAGTAATGGGCTTTAGTGATGAGCAGATAGCGGAACTGGTAAAAGACTGTACAGCAGAAGAAGTGTACGAATTCCGTAAAAAAGCCGGTATCACCCGCGTATACAAAATGGTAGATACCTGCAGCGCAGAATTCGAAGCTAAAACACCATATTTCTATAGTACCTTCCTTTAATGGAAAATACTAAAAAGCAACCAACATTCTGGGGCAATGTAAAAGCATTGTTTTTCGGTTTGTTGGTTGCTTTGTTTTTGATAGAGCTGATACTGCGCATCTTCCACCCTTTTCCGTTCCGGGTAAAACATGGTAAGATCGTATTGCCCGCCAATCAGCATTTGGTTCATAAAAATCCGCACAGCAATAAGCTGGAAGCTGTCATTTACTATTCACGCAATTCCTTAGGCTTGCGCGGAGAAGAAATGCCCAAAGACCCGGCGAAATGGATCAAGATTATCACCATTGGGGGCAGTACTACAGAATGTTCTTACAATAGCGATAGCCTTACCTGGCCCGAGTTGCTGAAGAAAGACCTTCGTAAAGAAGTAGCACCAAACATCTGGCTCGATAATGCCGGCCTTGATGGTACTTCAACTTTCGGACATATTGTTTTATTACAGGATCATATCGTTGCCCTGCACCCCGACTATGTGATCTTCCTTACCGGTGTGAATGATATGGAGGAAAAAGCAATGGGCGGCTTTGATACGTACCATACCAATGAGTTGGATAAGCGCAGCTTTAAAGATTATATGCGCTCCCTCATCCGCAAAACAGAGATAGGTTCCCTGCTAGAAAATATCTACCGTTACCGCATTGCTTACGAAAAAGGCCTGGTGCATCGCGAGGTGAATTATGCGAAAGAACCCAAACTAAAAGTAGATAGTGCTACTGTAGTACAACAATTAGCACAACAGCAACCATATTTAGCATCTTATCGCAGGCGTATCCTTACTCTTGATTCTATTTGCAAGGCCAATAACATCAAAGCCATCTTCCTTACACAGCCTTCCTTATATGCTCATTTCAAAGATCCGGCAACCGGCCTCGAATTTGCAGATATACAGGTAAGCCCCGGCCGTAATGCCATGTTGCAGGGAAAAATACTGGATGAGTATAACCAGGTCTTGTTGCAATTAAAAGAAAGCTATCATTTGAATGTGGTAGATATTGCCGCCGCCATGCCATACGATAGCCGCTATTATTACGACTATACACACTACACATCCATCGGTACACCCGTAGTCGCCCGCATTGTAGCAGATAGCGTTAGGCAGTATTTTAAGTAGTGGTGCAATTTCTTTAAGCGCCGTCATTTCGACTGCAGCGAGAAATCTCCTGAATAGAATTCTTTAGATGAATTATAGTCGATGCACCCAATTCTCCCCTCCTGTTTATAGGAGGGGTGGCCGATAGGCCGGGGTGGTTACACTCGCGCCAGGCCCTCGCGCATCCAATCTACACGAGCCTCTCCCCTCCTGTTTATAGGAGGGGTGGCCGATAGGCCGGGGTGGTTCCACTCGCGCCATGCCCTCGCGCATCAAAATCACACAAACCCTTCTCCTCCTGTTTATAGCCATGCAAAAGATACCGTCAAATATTAATGGCGGGAGGAGTACCCAAGCGCAGCGAGGGGGAGGTGGTAACACTCGCTATGAGCATTAGTATTTAGAAATTAGAGCTTAGTATTTCCCACATTATTCTTCCTCATCAAAATAGATCTTGTAAAAATGCTTACCCGATACCGGGTCATAGCCTTTTTCTATCAGGTCTTTATCGCCATGTATATAGATGTGGAAGTTCCTGTCCAGCTTTAGCACACTCTTAAATACACGCGCCTGTTTCTTCACCGCCTGTGCAGATATATCAAACCTGTCCGGCAGGTCTATATCATGATCCTCCCGATAAGCATCTTCAAACTTGCGAAACGATCGTATCATACTCTCATCACCCATCACCGTTTCTTCAAACTGTTTTTTGTCAAACGATGTATTGGCACGGAAGTACTCTACCGATTTGTTGAGCATATCTATCTGCTCTGTTTTTTCTATCTCAAATTCCTGTGGCACCTGCTTGGCTATAAACTGCTTGGCAATGGTCAGGAACTCGTTGGTTTGGTAGTACTCATTGGCCTGCGGTGCAATGTTCAAAAACGTCTCCCGCCAATACACAGCTTCTTCGCCTTTACCATTGGTATCATAGATCAGCACATCAAAGCCTTTGTCGCCGTTCGTAGATAATACCAGGCAAGCCTTATCTACCTTGCTGATGTCCACACCCTGCCGCAGCGTCAGTTCAAATTCTTTGTCCTCGATGTTCAGGTCCAGGAAGTCGGTCTTGCTTTCCGCTTTATAGATACCAATGGCATCAACATAAGCGCTATTCACTACGCAGTTCTCAAACAGGCATATATATACATCCCCTGCTTTTATCTTGGGGTGTGTAGCACTCTCGTATAGGTGTTTGGTAATGTTTACCGCATTCTTATGCAGTTCATCCGGCTCGGCAAGCGTTTCCAGGCAATAGTTATAGACCTCGTTATAGTCCAGCGAGGCGCCATGGGTAAACGAATAAAGATTGGTTTCCAGCTTAAACCGTCCGAGGAAGGCATTCGCCAATATCTTCTTTTCACGCTCCGGCAGGTCCATAGGTTTTTTACTATGGATCAGTTCATCCCCTACACTTTTATTACCAACAAAATGTACAGATACGCTTTTGAGTGCTGCGCTGCTTAAGTCTATCATTGCGCGCAAATATAATAATCCCGATACCTTAGATTACATTATACTTCTTATAACCGGATTAATAATATAAATTCAGGAATGATTGCGAGGATATTGCTTTCGTTATTGGTAATGCAGCAATTACCTGCATTTGCCCAGACTTGTAGTTGTGAAAAAGATTCAAGTCTAATTCTACTAGACTGCACACCCTTGGTTTTCGATAATCAAGCTAAATTGTATTGGAGTTATAATTGTGACTCGTCTTGGCTCACATTCAAGCACGCCGAAATAACGAAAATAATATTCTCTTTGGGAGATGGGCTACAAGGTTATACAGGCCGTTTAGGCTTTAGTTATGCGACCGAATACCATACAACATTTTGGATAAGAAATAATGTGATATCCGGATGTTGTGAACCGCCCGAATATTATTTATTTAATAAAAAGAATGGGTCAGAAATAAAGAACGTAGGTCGGCTTATATTTTATAGTGAGGATAAAAAGTTTCCATTTGTAATCGGAATTACGAATAGTAACTATGATACCTCGTCCGTAAAATTTAAAGGATACAAAACTATTTCGATAGTAAATGTTGATAAAAATAAAATCTACAAAATACCACTGCCACCAAAGCTGGCAAAAGAAACACTAAAAGCCGACATATATTATCCCGAGCTTCTTTTTAGCGAACCTATATTAAAAAATGGTGTGGTTGCTTTATCCTACAGTGTCACTGGTAAAAAGGAAGAAAAAATCCGGATAGATTTAAACAAATATCTTAAAAATTGAAACGCACTCCCCCATGGCCGGAAAAGTCAAAATACGGAGGCGAGTTTTGCCGTAAGAAGGTATATCCCGGTTCCAGGTTCAGGCTGATAAGTTGAGATAATCTATAAGTGTAGCCTATATGTACGCTTCCGAGTAATCCTACCGTGCGATAATAGCTGACCTCGAGGCCGGGATAAAAATAAGATCGTCCGCTGCTAAGAGGAAAGTTGGCACCCAATCCCGCACCAATATTGATACCATCAAATTGCATAAAACCAACAGCAATGGAAAATTGGAAATGATCGCTTCCGCGGTCAAAGTATTGCAGTTTAAAAGCCTGGTCAGGAGAAGGTTGATCCCGATAAATGCCTAAGCTCAAGCCTATTTCTGCCTGCGCATAGGCCGGTTTTTGTATGTGAAACTCATTCCCGGGCACATCTGTGTTTTGTGCTCGTAAGTTATGAGCAGATAATAGCAGCAACGCTGCAAAACAGTATTTCATAAAGTAGGTAGTGATATCAATTACAGGTTAACCCTGATGCCACACAAAATAGAAAATAAGGCATTATTGTCAAATGCGTTATTGCGTATAAAACTAAGGCCCGGTTCAATATTTATCCCAATGTGTTCGCTTACGCTGGCGGTGTATCCAATATGCGCACCATAAGAAACCCCCTGCCTTAAAAAATAACCGAATTCCACGCCGGGATAGAAATAGGACTTGCTTTTACCTATCGGGAAATTAATGTTGAGGCCCGGCCCAAGGATAGACTCTTTACTAATATTATCATGAACATAGGTGAGCATCGGTGCAATCTGCACATGGTCTGCTACCCTTGCTGTGTATTGTATGCGTGCGGCAAAATCGATGTTTGTATTTGCAAAGTATGGCCCCGCTGTAATGCCCATTTCGCTGGCTGCATAGGTCGCCGGTTCTTCCTTCAGCTCATAATCGCTATAGGATGGGCGGACTTTGGTGTGTTTTTGTGCAAGGGCAGTAGTTGTGGCAAAAAGGATAGCGAAGAGTGTTGAGATCAGGCATTTCATATGATTGCAAAAATACCGAAAATGGCCTGAAAACCGCTCCCATAGCTGTTAAATATAATTTTTTACCAGTTCAGAAATTGATGGTAATTTGCAAGTATCAGATACTGTTTAAACAAAGAAAAAAAGAACAAAAACGCCAAAAAGACTAGCAAAAACTAGCATTTTCTAACAAAATCTAACATCCGCAGATTCTGCTTTTTGGTACTGGCTCTATATTTTTGAATCCGTCAATGAATATCCTCGGTATTTCCTGTTATTATCACGATGCCGCCGCCGCTATAATAGTGGACGGTATCATTGTAGCTGCAGCCCAGGAAGAGCGGTTCGCACGCATGAAGCATGATGAACGGTTCCCGGTACATGCGGTACGCTACTGCCTGGATGAAGCCGGACTGGATATCAATGATATAGACTTTGTTGCTTTCTACGATAAGCCTCTCCTGAAGTTCGAACGGCTGTTAGAGACCTACTATGCGTTCTCCCCTAAGGGTTGGATGTCATTTATGCGCTCTATGCCGGTATGGATTAAGGAGAAGGTCTTCCTGAAAGACAATGTGCGCAAAGGGCTGAAAGAAGTGGATGAAAGTTGCAATGGCAAGCAAAAGCTGCTCTTCCCGGAGCACCACCTGTCTCATGCCGCCAGTGCGTTTTACCCGTCACCCTATGACGATGCAGCCATACTCACCATAGACGGTGTGGGTGAATGGTGTACTACTTCTATTTGCAAAGGCTCAGGCAGGGATATTACCGTGTTGAGGGAGTTGCATTTCCCGCATTCGGTAGGGCTGCTATACTCTGCCTTTACTTATTTCCTCGGCTTCAAGGTCAATTCCGGTGAGTATAAGCTGATGGGCCTTGCACCTTACGGCAATGATGGTGAAGCAGTGGAGCGATATAAGAAGATCATACTCGATCATATCTGTACTGTGTATGAAGATGGCTCTATCTTCCTCAACCAGGACTACTTTACCTATGCCACCGCATTGCGCATGGTGGATGATGCCAAATGGCAAAAGCTCTTCGGCTTTCCCCGCAAAACGGAAGAAGAGCCGCTGCAGCAACACCATTGCGATCTTGGCCTGGCCATTCAACAGGTAACGGAAGACATTGTAATGAAGCTGGCTGCCACAGCAAAGAAGCTCACAGGCAGCGATAACCTATGTATGGCAGGCGGCGTAGCGCTCAACTGTGTGGCTAACGGCAAGCTGGCAGAAGCTGGCATTTTCAAGAACATATATATACAACCTGCCGCCGGCGATGCCGGTGGTGCGGTAGGCGCTGCATTGGCTGCATATCATATCCACGAAGAACAGCCTCGCGGTAATGTAGGTACAGATGCCATGCGCGCTGCCTACCTGGGTATAGAATATACAGACAAGGAGATCATCAAAGTGCTGAACAGGTACGATGCTCCTGCCGATCATATAGAAGACGAAATACTGCTGGCTGATACGATAGCTGCGGAAATAGCTGCGGGTAAAGTAGTAGGTTGGTTCCAGGGAAGGATGGAGTTTGGTCCGCGTGCTTTAGGGCATCGCAGTATCCTCGCCGATCCCCGCAACCCCGAAATGCAGAAGAAGCTCAACATCAAGATCAAGTTCCGCGAAGGTTTCCGTCCGTTCGCACCGCTGATGCTGCAGGAAGAGGCGGAGCGTTTGTTTGGTTTGCAGCAGCCATCGCCTTATATGCTTTTTGTGCATCCCATAAAGGAACAATACCGCAAAGCATTACCTGATAATTATCAGAGCCTCTCCCTAATGGAAAAGCTGTATGTGCAGCGTAGCGAATTACCTGCTATTACCCACATAGACTTCTCGGCCCGCATACAAACGGTGGCAGAAGATGCCAATCCGCAGGTATATCAGTTATTATATGCATTTAAAAAGCTCACCGGTTACGGGGTATTGATCAATACCTCCTTCAACGTTCGGGGCGAACCTATTGTCTGCAGCCCGGATGATGCCTACCGCTGTTTTATGCAAACGGATATGGATATGCTGGTAATGGGCAATTTTGTGCTATATAAAGAAGGGCAACCCGATGCTGATAATAAAGACCGCTGGAAGCGCCGGTTTGCAGGCGATTGATTTATTAACCCTATTTTTGAAGCGTATGGAATTTTTAAAAGACCTATGGTTGTTTCTCAAAGAGCGTAAAAAATGGTGGCTCACCCCCATTATCATCGCCCTGCTGCTGATAGCCGTGCTGATCATTGCTGCGAATACAGGCCTTGCGCCATTTATATATACTTTGTTCTAATGGAAGAGCTTGTAAAAAAGAAGGAGTCTATACTGGCCATCGTACTGGTGGGCTTGCTGCTCTACTTTATTACAAAAAGGCCGCAGATCCTCTACGTAGCTTTTGTGATTGGCATCTTCGGCCTGGCATCTTCCGCTTTTGCGGGGTTTGTACACAAATGGTGGGGCATGCTCACTGGGGTTATAGGAAAAATTAATAATATAGTTTTCCTCACCCTTATTTACTGGGTGGTTTTGACTCCTGTTGCTTTGCTGATGCGGCTTTTAGGCAAAACAGGGGTTACCTTAAAAAAGCCGGTTGGCAGTAATTTTAAAATTCGCGACCATCTTTTTACAAAAAACGACCTCAATAATCCGTGGTAGTCATTAACTTTGCAGCTCATGAGTTCGTCGTCTTCCATTCTGTTCAACGAATCAATCCCTGGTAATAATAAGAAGATAATTGTATTGGGTTCAGGACCCAATAGGATCGGGCAGGGTATTGAGTTCGATTATTGCTGCACACACGGCCTGATGGCCATTAAGGAGTGTGGTTATGAGGCCATTATGGTCAATTGTAATCCTGAAACGGTATCCACCGATTTCGATATAGCGGATAAGCTATACTTCGAGCCGGTGTACTGGGAACATCTTTGGGAAATCATAGAACATGAGCAACCTTATGGTGTCATCGTTCAGCTGGGTGGTCAAACTGCCCTGAAACTGGCTAAAAAGCTCCACGAAAAAGGCATCCGCATCATCGGTACTTCCTTTGATGATATGGATATCGCCGAAGATCGCGGCCGCTTTAGCGATATGCTGAAAGACCTGGGCATCCCTTATCCTAAATACGGTACGGCCTACACTACCGACGAAGCTATAGAGGTAGCTAAGGAAGTAGGTTACCCGGTACTGGTACGTCCTTCGTACGTGTTGGGCGGACAAAGGATGCGTATCGTTATCAATGATGAAGAATTGGAGAAGGGTGTGATCAGCCTGCTGAAGCACCTGCCTAATAATAAGATACTGATCGACCACTTCCTGGATCGTTGCCAGGAGGCGGAGGTAGATGCTATCTGCGATGGAGAGGAAGTGCATATCATGGGTATCATGGAGCACATTGAGCCGGCAGGTATTCACAGCGGTGACAGCCATGCATTGCTTCCTTGCTTCAACCTGGGGCCATTGGTGATAGAGGAAATGGCTGATATAGCCCGCAAAATAGCGCTGAAACTGAATGTGCGTGGATTGATCAACATACAGTATGCCATCAAAGATGGTAAGGTATATGTGATCGAAGCTAATCCACGTGCCAGCCGCACTACGCCTTTCATAGCTAAAGCATACGGCATCCCTTACCTCAATGTTGCTACCAAAGTAATGCTGGGTGAGAAAAAACTCAAAGACTTCAAACTGGAGAAAAAGCTGGAAGGATATGCTGTGAAGGAGCCGGTATTCAGCTTCAATAAATTCCCTAACGTAAACAAAGAGTTAGGCCCTGAAATGAAGAGTACGGGTGAGGCCATCCGCTTTATCAAAGACCTGCGCGACCCATGGTTCAGGCAGCTTTATAAAGAACGGAGCATGCACCTGAGTAAATAATCTAAACAAAGAAGCCCCGCAAGGGGCTTTTTAAATCGTATGAACTGGAAGATCAAGGCATTTAACGAGCTGAATAATTATGAGTTGTACGCAATACTGAAGTTGCGTGCAAAGGTGTTTGTGGTAGAGCAGAACTGCGTTTTCCAGGATATGGATGACAAAGACCAGAAGGGGATGCACCTGATGGGTTTTCAGAACGATGAACTGGCAGCATATTGTCGCCTGCTGCCTGCAGGTGTATCTTATAAAGAAGCGTCGATTGGCCGTGTGGTTACCGACCCGGAATATCGTGGTAAAGGAATTGGCAAAAACCTGATGCAAAATGCTATTGATAAACTGGTTGAGGAATATGGCAATCAACCCATACGCATTGGTGCACAATGCTATTTAGAGGCTTTTTACAATAGTTTTGGTTTTAATGCAAATAGTGAGGTATATATAGAGGACGGAATACCACACGTTGAAATGTTACGATTGTAAATATGCTTCTAATAGTTTGATTGCCAGCTTTTAACGCCTATACCTTTGCGGCGCTAAAAAACTACTCATGCACAAACATTGGTTTTTAGGAACTGCTTTTTTACTCTTGCAGTTACCCGCATCCGCAAAGGAGAATCAACTGGATTCTGTCATCATCAGGCAGAATAGGATACAGGAGCCTTACGGACGCCAAAACAGGAACATCCAGTTACTGGATGCGAAGCAAATAGCTACGCTTCCGGTAAAGTCGGTAAACGAGTTGCTGTCTTATGTAGCCGGCGTTGATCTTCGTCAGCGTGGCCCCAGCGGCACCCAGGCTGATATCAGTATTGACGGTAGTTCCTTCGACGAAGTGCTGGTAATGGTAAATGGCGTAAAGATGAGTGACCCGCAAACAGGGCACCACATGATGAACCTGCCAATACCACTTTCTTCCATCGACCATGTCGAGGTATTACGTGGCCCTGCTGCCATGATCTATGGTGTAAATGCGCTGGCGGGTGCAGTAAACATCGTTACACGTACTCCTGTACAAAACGAAGTATCTGCCCAGGTATATGCCGGTAGCAGTTTTAAATCAGACTCATCCAACGGTGATAGTTATTACGGTTGGGGTGCTCAAGCTTCTGCGTCCCTCGCGGGTAAAAACCAGGGGCATATTCTTTCTGTAGGACATGACGAAGGCACCGGCTATAGGTATAATACTGCTTATAGCAACTATCGCCTTTTCTACCAGGACCACTTCGATTTTGGCAAACGAAGCAAACTGGAAGCTACGGGTGGTTATATCCACAACGACTTTGGTGCAAATGGTTATTACAGTGCACCGGGCGATGTTAACTCAAAAGAAAAGGTAGAAACTGCATTAGGTAGTATTGCTTATACCTATACTCCTAATGACAAAGTGATGATACGCCCGCGTGTAAGCTATCGTTACAACAGCGATGATTATATCTATGTGAAGCAAAATCCGGAACTGTACCACAACCAGCATGAAACTTATGTAATGACTGCAGAGGTACAAAGCACTGTGAAAATAGGTAAGGGTATACTGGGTGCAGGCGTTGAGTATCGAAACGACCGCATCAACAGTAAGAGCCTTGGTCAGAGAGACAGGAACAACGTAGGTATCTCTGCAGAATACAAGTACTACTTCTCTGACAAGCTGAATGCAGGTGCAGGGGTGTACGGTAACTACAACGACAACTATGATTGGCAATTGTTCCCGGGTGTAGATGCTGGGTACCGTTTTGCAAAAAACTGGAAGGTATATGCTAATGCTACCATGGGCGAACGCCTGCCAACTTACACGGATCTTTATTACAAAGGGCCTGCTAACATAGGTAATGCCAATCTGAATCCTGAATACTCACAGTATGCAGAAGGCGGCCTGCGCTACCAGACAACTTATATATGGTTACAGGGTGCTTATTTTTACAAGCATATCACCAACTTTATAGATTGGGTACGCGCTAACCCACTGGATCCGTGGCAGCCGATGAACTTCCAGGCTATCAATACTCCGGGTGTAACGGTTACCGCTAATTATTCCCTGAGCGATCAACTGGCTATGCGTAAAGGCAATAGCATTGTATTGAATGCCAACTATACCTACCTCGATCCGATGATACAAACACCAACTACCGAATCTTCTAAATATTCAATAGAAGCTTTGAAACACCAGGCAACTTTCAGTGTACGTACTTTGTGGTGGAACAAGTTACAGGTGAATGCGAATGCCCGTTATTTGTATCGGATCAGTGCTAACGATTACACACTACTGGATGCAAGGGTTTGTTACCAGTTCAAACATTGGAACATCTATGCCGATGTGAACAATATATTGGATACACAGTACAAAGAGATAGGATCTGTACCTATGCCGGGCAGGTGGTATACACTTGGTGTAAGGCTGAATACCCCATTTTAATTGTAGGTTGAACTTTTAAGAAAATACCGGCGATGCGCCGGTATTTTTGTTTATACACGAAATGGATTGCATAACTTAGTGTTAGATGCGTATAGCGATAAGCATACTACTCTTTATGGCACTGAGTTTTCATTTGGTAGTGCAACTCAGTATTGTTACCTGGTACGAGGTGAACAAGGACTATATTGCCAAAAATCTCTGTGTGAACCGGAACAAACCGGAATTAAAATGCTGTGGTAAATGTTACCTGAAAAAGCAGCTGAACAAAGCAGATCAGCAAACGGATGATAAGCAAGCGCCATCCAAAAACAGCAGGATATCGATTGAGGCATTTGTTATTCCTGCTCCGGTAAAGATTCGGGCTTTTTATAACGAAGAACTTTCGATTTTTAATCCCGGATATCAGAAGATGTATGGGAGTGTTTATGAGGGAAGCATATTTCATCCGCCGTCTGTATTGTTTTCATAATACCGTTTTCTTGCACACCATATAGCCACTACAATAGCGGTTACTGCTCCGTGCATAACCCTTTTAAAAACAATACTTAAACAACTAAAAATGAAATCGATAAAATACCTGGCATTAGCCGGCCTTACCATATTTGGCGCAAGCTGCCACAATAAAGACAACAATAACAACACAACTACACCTGCAGCAGACAGCAGTAATGTGTACCTGCACTTACACACAAACCTTGATAGCAACGAAGCCGATTACGGAGCTGTATATACTACCGCTGAAGGCCGGAAAGTTTCAATAGACAAGGCGCAGTTATACTTATCCAATATCGAATTGGTGAAGTCAGATGGCAGCCTGCTTACAATTCCCGGAAAGATAATTCTGAAGGTGGTTGAAACCGAAATATACTTCGTTGCTAAAGTACCGGTTGGCAATTATAAGTCCATCAATTTCCATGTAGGTTTAGATGCTGCTACCAATAAGGTAACCCCTACTGCTGCAAATACAGAGCTCAATCACTCTGATATGTGGTTTGGCTCTACTGCACAACCCGGTGGGTATCTATTCCTGAACTTCCAGGGTAAGATTGATACTACAACCAATGCAAACGGAACGGTTGCACAGATGCAGCCCTTCATGTACATGATAGGTACGGACGCAAGATACACGGAGGTAAAAATGCCCGATCATCCAACAGTATACAATGTTGTTAAAGGCACGGATCAGTATATCCACATTACCATTGATTACTACAAATTGTTCAGCGGCATACAGCTTAATAACAGCGGTAACCTGATGATCATGTCCGCCACAGATAACGCGGGAACCCTGGCCACTAAAGTAGCAGGTAATATCCCGTCTATGTTTGATTACGAAGAATAAAGAATAGCAACTATGATTAGAAATACTTTATATGTTGCGGCATTGATGCTTGTTTCTGCCTGCAATTCAAATACAGAAACAGCTACCGTAACATTTGGCGATACAGATACAGCGGCAGTTGTCAAAGCAGAAGATAAGCCTGCAGGAGTGAAAATAGACCCGGTTTGTGAGATGCCGCAGGATACCTCCTGGACAGAATACACCGTGTACAAAGGAGATACAGTCAAGTTTTGTTCTGATGTTTGTAAGGGTGTGTTTCTAAAAAACCCGGCTAAGTACGAAGCTAAACTGAAGTAGATAATGGAGGGGGCACTATAGCCCCCTCTTTATATTATATAGGTATAGATACGGCCTAAGCTTTTTCCTATAACTTTGTCGCCGTTTAAATATCTGTATGATCAAAGAGAAACATCCCAAGGATAGTTATGTGATGATGTCGGAGCTGGTGCTGCCGAATGATACCAATACATTGGGCAACCTCATGGGCGGCCGCCTGATGCACTGGATGGATATTGCCGCAGCTATTGCAGCCCAAAAGCATTGTAACTGCCCGGTAGTTACTGCATCAGTTGATAATGTATCTTTTAACAATCCAATAAAACTGGGCAATTTGCTGACAGTTGAGGCCAAGCTGACCCGCGCGTTTAATACTTCTATGGAAGTGTACCTGCGTGTTTGGGGTGAAGATCTTGCCGCACAATACAAATATTTATCCAACGAGGCTTATTTTACCTTTGTTGCTTTAGACCCTAACAGTCGTCCGCGCAAAGTACCGAACCTGGTACCTGAAACGGAAGGGGAGAAGAAGATGTTTGACAGCGCACTGAGCCGCAGGCAGTTGAGGTTGATACTGGGTGGAAGGATGAAAGCAGAAGATGCCGGAGAATTGAGGGCATTATTTATTAAAGAGTAACAAGAATCCCAAAGACATGAGTTTAGATAGAAAGACAGCACCCGCCATACATTCTGCAATAGAGTTTGACTATATACTGCCGGCCATTAATGAACAAACATTAAGTAACGGCCTACCTCTTTATTGGCTGAACGCAGGTGTGCAGGACGTAGTGGAAATAGACTGGGTGTTTCCCGCAGGATTGTGGTACGAAAAAAAGCAGGCAGTATCGCAGGCAGTTGCCGGGTTAATGAAGAACGGAACCTCTAAGCGCTCTTCGCAGGAGATACATGAAGCCCTGGAGTTTTATGGAGCTACTCTTAAAGTTGCTCCCAGTAACGATTTCAGCACAGTAACACTCTATACACTTACTAAACACCTGGCAGCATTACTACCTATTGTATATGAAGTATTAACGGACGCCATTTTTCCGCAGGAAGAGATAGAGATACATAAGCAGAACGCTATACAACGTCTGATGGTGAATCTGCGCCAGTGCGATTTTGTAGCCAATCAGAAGATCGATGCTGTTCTGTTTGGAGATGAGCATCCTTATGGAAGATATACGCAGAAAGAAACGATAGCGGCATTTACCCGAGAAGATCTACTGGCTTTTTACAAACAGCATTACGACCTGGGGAATGTGAAAATATTCATGGCAGGGAAGATATCTGTTGCTGATGTAAAAATACTGGATGACGTATTTGGGCAGGCAGCAGCAGCTACCACAGCATTACCTGAAAGGGTATTTGCCGTAGAAACCGCAGCCGACAAGAAAATGAACCTTATAAACGATCCGGATGGCGTGCAGGGCGCTATACGCATAGGCCGGTTGTTCCCTAATCGGCAGCATCCCGACTTTGCACCGATGGTAGTGCTGAATACCTTATTCGGCGGCTACTTTGGTTCCAGGCTGATGAGTAATATCAGGGAAGAGAAAGGCTACACTTATGGGATATACAGTTCGCTGGCGCCGTTTGTAAATGGTGGTTCTTTTACTATACATACTGAAGTGGGCCGCGACGTGATAGAGCCTGCCGTGAAGGAGATATACCACGAAATGAATGTATTGCAGCAAGAACGCGTAGATGAGGAAGAATTATTGCTGGTAAAGAACTACCTGCTTGGCAACCTGCTTGGCGACCTGGACGGGCCATTCTCTATCATACAGCGCTGGCGTAGCCTGATCATGAATGGCATGAACGAAGAGCATTTTAACCGTAACATCAGGATATATAAGAGCATTACTGCCGAAGAACTACAGGTACTGGCGCAGCGATACTTTAACATTGGCGATTACCATGAAGTAGTAGTTGTGTAAGATACACGACAATTTTGATTGTTAAGAATATGGAAATTTGCACCATCAGGTAAACCAATTGCATTGCTGCATCGTTTATATAATACTGATGAGGCATTTATGAAGTATTTGAATATTATAATGACCATTGGCATACTGTTGTTCAATTGCAGTTGTGCCAATTCACAAAATGATAAACCTATGAGTGACGAACATAAAAACAACCCGTACTACTCGCGTACAGATACCAGCAAGCTGCATGTGAGTAATGAAGAGTGGAAGAAGATCCTTCCCAAGGATGTTTATTCTATTGGTAGAGAAGCCAATACAGAATGGGCATTTACCGGCAAATATTACAAGACTGATACGAAAGGCATGTACTATTGTGCGGTATGCGGTAATCCTTTATTTCGCTCAGATGCAAAATTTGCCAGCAGTTGCGGATGGCCCAGCTTTTATGAAACCATCAAGCCTAACAGCGTGACTTATAAACCGGATAACTCGCACGGAATGCAGCGCATAGAGGTTACTTGTGGCCGCTGCGATTCTCACCTGGGACATATATTTGACGACGGGCCGCCACCAACACATAAAAGGTTCTGCATGAACTCGGCGGTGCTGGAATTTGAACCGGATGAAACCACTAAATAAGATTGATTGATATAGATAGCGAGCCGTTCTTCTGAAAAGAGGAGCGGCTTTAGTATTTTAGCGGAGATAATTATTGCGCGACGATGACCAAAAAAGAACGGTATGCTTATGTATTAGACTGGTTTCAAAAGAACATGCCGGAAGCAGAAACCGAATTGCATTATGAAAATCCGTACCAGCTATTAGTGGCGGTGATATTATCTGCGCAATGCACTGATAAACGTGTAAACATAGTAACACCCAACCTCTTCAAAAAATTCCCTACCGCCGAAACATTAGCTAAGGCAGAGTTTGAAGATGTAGAGCCCATCATACGCAGCATTTCCTTTGCTAATAACAAGACAAGGCATCTGCTGGGTATGGCAAAAATGCTGACAGAGCAATATCACGGAGAAGTACCCGATACGGTGGACGAATTAGTGAAACTACCCGGGGTAGGGAGAAAAACCGCTAATGTGATCACCTCTGTAATTTATGAGCAGCCCAATATGGCAGTAGATACGCACGTATTCCGGGTATCGGCAAGGATCGGGTTAACAACAAACGCAAAGAATGTATTGCAGGCTGAAAAGCAGCTGGTGGCTAATATACCCGAAGAACTGATACATATAGCCCATCATTGGTTGATACTACATGGCCGCTATATATGCGTAGCCCGCAGGCCAAAATGCGAACGCTGCGGGCTGACGAAAGTTTGCAAATATTATAATAGCGATATGAAATATATCGTTGAAAAAGCAGATTAATTAGCGTGAGCAGGCGGTGTTGCCGGTGCAGAAGATGGAACCTCATGCCACTCGTTTTTGAAGTTTTTACTGTAATCTTCCCATTTAGTGGTTTTGTAGATGTCCTCGCCCAGGAATTTTAAGAACTGCTCTACTTCTTCTACAGGGTGATAGCCACCAAGCGGGCTGGGATTCTGAAAGTTCTCTGTCATGAGAATGGTTGTAGGATAAGCCATCTGTCCATTCATCAATTGCACTGCCAGTTCGTTAGCTTTATACTCGGGCTTAAAACCCCATTTTTTACCAAGAAACTCTATGCTATCCTGTCGTTCTGCATTGAACTTTATAGCGTAGAATTTTTTATTCATATAATTGATCACATCCGGGTTGGTAAACACTTTCTTATCCAGCACTTTGCACCATCCGCACCAGTCTGTGTACACATCTATCCATACTTTACGCGGCTCCTGTTTCATGCGCTTTTCCGCCTCCGCAAAACTGATCCACTCGATCTCTTTATTTCCTTTGGCCGCAGTTGCCTTCTTTTTATCTTCTGCTTTCACAGCCGTTAAACTTAACACCGCGATAAATGTTAACAATGCATATTTCATTAGGATTAGCCGTATTTTAATAAAGCTAATTTACGACTAATTCCATGTAGCTTTGTTAATATCTTGTGATAATTATATATATTAATACGATATGAAAATTGCCGTTGCCATAACAGGCGCAAGCGGATCTATATACGCGAAAGTACTGTTGCAGAAATTACAGCAACTGGATCAGCAACTTACAGAAGTAGGGTTGGTATGGAGTGATAATGCAAGAACCGTCTGGGAACATGAGATCGGGGATAAAACTTATGAACAGTTTGCCTTCAAGGTATGGGAGAAGAGCGATTTTATGGCGCCTATCGCATCAGGAAGCGCAGGCTACGATGCCCTGATCATTTGCCCATGCAGTATGGGAACACTCGGAAGGATAGCAGGCGGCATTAGCAACGACCTGGTAACACGCGCAGCAGATGTAATGCTGAAAGAGCGCAGAAAATTAGTGTGTGTAGTTCGGGAGACACCGTACAACCTTATACACCTGCGCAATATGACCGCTGTTACAGAGGCAGGTGGTATTATATGTCCTGCAACGCCATCTTTTTACAGTCGCCCAAAGGATATGGACGAAGTGGCTGCAACCGTAGTAGATAGAGTACTGCAACTGGCAGGAATGGATATTAAAACCTATAGATGGGGAACAGATAAAAACTAAGCAAAATGAACTACGCAGGATCGCTGGAACGGCTGAGGACAATAATGGATGAGCTAAGAGAAAATTGTCCATGGGATAAAAAGCAAACATTGCAAACCCTGAGGCCGCAAACCATTGAAGAAACTTATGAGCTGGCAGATGCCATAACAGACAACGATTGGAAGGGAGTAAAAGAAGAACTTGGCGATCTTTTACTGCATATTATTTTCTATAGCAAAATTGGTGCAGAGCAAAACCAGTTTACACTGGAAGATGTGATAGAAGGTGTATGTAATAAACTGGTGCACCGGCATCCGCATATATATAGCAGCACAACAGTGAATGACGAAGAAGATGTGAAGCAAAACTGGGAAAAGCTGAAACTGAAAGAAGGAAAGAAATCGATATTAAGTGGTGTACCTAATTCATTACCTGCAATTATCAAAGCACTGCGCCTGCAGGATAAAACAAAGCAGGTAGGTTTTGAATGGGACCATATAGAGCAAGTGCAGGATAAAGTAAACGAAGAGATAGCAGAACTATATGAGGCAGTGCAGGAAGGTGAGCAGGAAAAGATAGAAGAAGAAATGGGGGATGTATTGTTTGCCCTTGTGAACTATGCACGCTTTGCAAAGGTAGATCCTGAAATGGCGTTGGATAAGACTAATAAAAAATTCATCCGCAGGTTTCAGCATATAGAAGAGATGGCATCGGCACAAGGAAAGATATTGCATGATATGAGCCTTGAAGAAATGGATGCACTCTGGAATAAAGCTAAAGAACAGGAAAGGCAATAAGTGTTCAGGCGATATCCATACACCGGTTGGTTGCTGCTCAGCATTATGTTCTGGGGGATGGCTATCTATTGGTTTACCCGCCAAAGCCATGATATAAGTCCCGCTGCTATGGCGAGGGCCGTGAGCAACAACCTTGTGGATAAGGAAAATAAGATGCAGCGGGTAATAGATGATAACGAACTGATTAAAGGAATATTTTCTGAGCACCTGGATAGCCGGGATGTAAAGGAGCTTACCGAATTACCTTTTGGCCTGTATGCTTATAAAGATAGCAGCCTCGTTTTCTGGAACAATAACAAGACCCTTGCGGCGTGTGCAGACAGCGAGGCCGAAAAACTGGTATTTAATGAAAGAGGTGTTTTTGTGCAAAAGTGCTACAGGCCAAAATACCTTTCAAAAGGGGAAGTAATTACAGTGCTCTTTCCTATAGTTATCCAATATCCTTTTGAGAACAAATACCTGGAATCGCGTTTTGAAGCCGGTAACCATATACCTATGGAAACCAGGATATCTGCCAATCCTGTAAAAGGTGGATATGCTGTAACGGATATTAGCGGTAAGCATATTTTTTATCTCAAGTTTAATACTACAAGCCTACCGGGCTGGATGCCCGATACGCTGATGATATGCCTATTGCTGGCAGCGCTGCTAACCACAATAGCATGGCTGCAGCTGATCAGTGTGAACATATCGCGGAAGCGATCGCCGATACTTGGATTTTTGCTGACGCTGATACTAGTGATAGGCACACGCGTACTCACATACAAGTTTGGCCTGCCGTTTCACCTGCGATCGATGCCGATATTTGACCCCCGCTTGTATGCCACCAGTGCATTACATCCTTCGCTTGGCGACCTTCTTTTAAACTCTCTCTGCTTTTTATGGATAGTGGCTTACATGCTGGCCAATACATCTGTGATAAGTGTAGAACCGGCCAGGCTGAGTAAGCATTTAAAGATTGTAATTAGCTTGTTGTGCGCCGCTACTATTCTTATCTGCGCTTTCTGGTTCATTAATATCATCAGTAGCCTGGTGCTCGACTCTGCCATATCTTTTGATGTGAGCCACTTCTACTCCATTAGCAAGTATACGCTCTTTGGCCTGCTCACCATTGGTATCATTACCCTTGGCTGCTGCCTGTTTATATATCTGCTGAATATACAGTTATCTACCCTGGTAACTAATAAATGGGTCAAGTACCTGTTGCTGACCGTTCTTGGCATCATTATGACATTGCTAAGCGATAAGACAAGGACCGGGAGCATGTCTTACCTGATGTTCGTATGGTTCCTTTTATTCATCATATTGCTTGATGTTAAGAAGCTTACTTACAGCCGTGATGTGCTGGCGCCACACATGATCTTTTGGGCGTTTTTCGTCTGCGCATTTTGCACCGGTGTACTCTTCTATTTTAATGATGTAAAAGAAAAACGTACCCGCGAACGTTTTGCCGAAGACATGACGCAGCCGCGCCGCGATTATGCATCGGAGTACGACTTTGATATCAAGAACATATCAAAGAATGTAGAGAACGACCGCGTTATACAGGCATTTATTAAGACGCCTAACAGGGAATTGAGGCGCGAGCTTAATGAAAGATTTGGTGTATTGTACCTGAATGGACAGCTAAATAAATACCAGACCAATATTTATGTATTTGATGCTGTAGGCAGGAGCCTTTACAATAATGATACTGCCAGCTACAATAGTCTTTGGAAATTAGTAAGGCAATCAATACCCACAGCCGATAGTAACTTATACTTTCGCGGTGATGCGCAGGATGGACACTATTATATTGCCTCTATACCGGTATACGATTATAACCATACAAAAAAGGTAGGTTATGTATTCCTGGACCTTGCCATCAAACAGGCAACCGGCGAATCGTTATACCCGGAATTGTTGCAGCCCAATAAAACAATGGGCAATGAAAACGAAGCAGGCTATTCTTATGGTATATATGTAAACCGCAAACTGCTGACACAAACAAATGATTATGCCTTTCCCTTATTGATAAACGGAAAAGAAACTACTCCCTATGCCTATTACGATAAGGAGGGATATTCTGAACTATGGTACACAGATGCATCAGACAAGAGTAAAACGGTAGTAGTAGTTCATAGGACTAATACCGTACTGGAGCTGATAACATTGTTCTCCTACCTCTTTGGCATACAGGTGATCACAGCGTTACTGATTGTTATTTACCGGTCGGCGTTGTCTTATTTAGTGATGCCGAAAGCGTCGGGTAAGTTTATCAGCTTTACATTGCGCAGGAGGATCCACTTTTCAATGCTGGGCATTGTGTTGGTATCATTCCTTATCATCGGCCTGGTAACGATCATTTACTTCCAGGTACAGTATGACCAGAATAACAGGAAAAAATTGCTGGGTATTATACAGAATGTAGAAAGAACTGTGGTGCAACATTTGGCCCAGCAAAATGGGTTGGCTGACATAGACGCATTCAATAATGCTACAAGTACAGCAGCTTTCAAATACTTTATTGTTGATCTTTCCAATAACCAGAAAATAGATATCAACATATATAAAGCCAGCGGTCTGCTGGATGTAACATCACAAGATAATATCTATGACCGTGCCTTGCTTGCACGTATTATGCGGGCAGACGCGTATTATCAGCTATCGCAAAACAATACATCATTACTAACACAAAATGAACGGATAGGAAAACTGTCATACCTCTCTTGTTATGTACCTATAAGAGATGAGAGCGGTAATGCGCTGGGGTATATCAACATACCATATTTTTCTTCTCAGAAGGAGCTGAGTTACCAGATATCAAACATACTGGTGGCGCTCATCAATCTTTATGCTTTCATCTTCCTGTTATCTGGCCTGCTTACCGTGTTCATTACAAGGTGGATCACCAGGAGCTTTAACGTTGTGATAGAACGGTTTGAAAAGCTGAACCTGAGTAAGAATGAACTGGTAGACTGGCCATACGATGATGAGATAGGATTGCTGATAAAGGAGTATAATAAAATGGTGAAGAATGTGGAGGAGAATGCAATACTGCTGGCACAGAGTGAGCGTGAAGGTGCCTGGCGCGAAATGGCCCAGCAGGTAGCGCATGAGATCAAAAACCCGCTGACCCCCATGAAGCTAAATATTCAGTACCTGCAGCAAGCGCTGAAAAATAAATACAGCAATGTGCAGGAACTGACGGAGAAGGTTGCAGATTCGCTGATTGAGCAGATAGATAACCTTTCTTACATAGCATCTGAGTTCTCTAACTTCGCTAAGATGCCAGAAGCAAGGCCGGAAGTAATAGAACTAAATGACCTAGCGGAACGGGTGGTGGAATTGTACCTGAATGAACAGCAGGTAAAGGTTAGTGCAAGGCCGTATGCGGAGCCGGTGTATGTGTATGCAGATTACAGCCAGTTACTGCGCGTATGTACCAACCTTATCATTAATGCCATCCAGGCTATGCCTGAAGGAAGGTCTGGCGCAGTAAATGTAGTTATTGACCGGAAGGATCAGCAGGCTATTATCGCAATAGAAGACAATGGTGCCGGCATCAGCGAAGATAAAATTGATAAGATTTTTCAACCTTATTTTACCACCAAATCATCGGGCACCGGCCTTGGCCTTGCAATGACGAAAAAGATCATTGAATTCTGGAAAGGGACTATCTGGTTTGAAACAGAAGCCGGCAAGGGAACCACCTTCTTTATCAGCCTGCCATCCATTAAGAAAGATGACGTTACCAAACCTGCACCTCGCGTTCCAGCGTAATGCCGAATTTATCTTTTACTGTCTTAACGATATTTTCTGATAAGTTCCAGACAGCATTGCCATCTGCATGTCCGTAGTTTACCAATACAAGAGCTTGCTTATCATGTACACCTGTTTCGCCGGCACGAAAACCTTTCCAGCCGCATTGTTCAATGAGCCAGCCCGCGGGTACTTTCACAGTATCATTGTCTACCGGGTAGCTTGGTATTTGCGGATGAAAGTCCTTTAGATGTTCATATTGCTGTTTGGCTATAGTAGGGTTCTTAAAGAAGCTGCCCGCGTTGCCTATCTTTTTAGGATCTGGTAATTTGCTGGTGCGAATGGCTATCACAACATCTGCAATGGCTTTAATAGATAGCTCTGTTACTTTCATTTTAGCCAGCTCCTGCTCAATAGCACCATAGCTTGTGTTGAACTTAGGCTTCTTATTCAGCTTGAAGGTTACCGAAGTAATAAATACTTTATTCTTTAACTGGTGCTTGAAAATGCTGTCGCGATAACCGAATGCACATTCATTACTGTTATAGGGAAAGAATTGCCCGGCTTCCCAATGCCACGCGGAAATATTGTCTATAACCTCTTTTACTTCCACACCATAAGCTCCAATGTTCTGAATAGGAGCTGCGCCTACCGTACCGGGTATCAAAGCAAGGTTCTCTACACCTGCCCAGCCATTGGCAATTGCGTACATCACAAACTCATGCCAGATCTCGCCGGAACCCACTTTTATCCAAACGTGATGCTCATCTTCATTGATCTTGAAGATGCCCTTGATCTTGTTATGAATGGTTAACCCCTTCACAGGCTTGGTAAGTAGTATATTGCTGCCACCGCCCAATACGTGCTTCTCTGACGGCAGATCATTTTCTGTTATCAGTGGAAGAAAAGTTTCGTCTGTTACCTCTGCAAAATATTCGGCAGGCATGTCTATGCCGAAAGTATTATATGGCTTGAGCGATATGTTTTGCTGTAGCTGCATGTGGCGCAAAAGTAGTTATTGCTTTTCGAACTTTTTGCCACGGAACCGAATACCCAGGCCCGGAGCGCTGCTGACTTTTATAATGCCATTCTCGTATTGCAGTCCCTCTGCCACATCTTCGTTTAGCAATAATGGTCCATCGGCGTCTGTTTCATCTATTAATGGCAGCAGATGAGCAATGGCAGCGCTGCCTATAGTGCTTTCATTCATAGAGCCCACCATTATATTCAGATGCAGTTTGCGGGCTTCCTCTATCATGCGCAGCGCGGGTGTGATACCCCCGCATTTTGTAAGCTTGATATTAATACCATGAAAGGCGTCTGCGCATTTGGCAACATCTTCCTCTTCCACGCAGCTTTCGTCTGCAAAAAGGGGGATATTACTGATGGCTTTTAATTCCTTCATCGCATCCCATTCTGTTTTATTTAGTGGCTGCTCGATCATGGTGACGTTTAATGCATGCAATTCCGGTATCAAAGCCTTCGCTTCCTCAAAATTGAAGACTTCGTTGGCATCTACGCGAAAAGGAGCATCTGTATGTTGGCGTAAGGTGCGGATGAGGTCTATATCGTCCGCGCTGCGCATTTTTATCTTGTACAGCGGCCACGGATGTTTTTTTAGCTTTTCCACCATTTTATCTGCAGTGTCCAGCCCGAGTGTATAGTCACATAGCGGGGCTTTCCATTGCAGCCCCAGTAGTTGATACAACGGTACCCTGCGCAATTGGGCAAAGAGATCCCAACCGGCAATATCCAACGCAGCGATCAGGAAATTCTGACCCGGTAATAAATGATGCAGGAAATGCCAGAAGCGCTTAGGATCTATCAGGGCATATCTTTCTATTACGCCACGTTTTTCCTCCAGCGCCGTTATCATACTTTCTACCGTAACATTATAGTAGCTGATTGCTGGTGCTTCACCAAAACCCGCGAGTCTGCCCATGCCCAAACCAACTACTAAGGTAGGCTGATGTGTTTTGGTACCTTTGGCTATCGTAAACGGGTATTCAAAAGCCAGATCGAAAGAGAAATGACGCAATTGCAACATTCGATAAAATTGCGATTAATTTTGCACACGGAAAATTCCTTACATGCCAAAGATTCCTAATTGGGTTTTCATCCTGCTTGCACTGCTGCACTTTTCTGCCGCTCGCATAGATATGATGGATATAGATGCCACACAATATGCCGAAATAAGCCGGGAAATGATGCAAAGCGGGGATTACCTGCATCTATACGACCGGGGTCTCGACTACCTGGATAAGCCACCTATGCTGTTTTGGGTAAGCTCGCTGAGTATGAAAGTATTTGGTGTAAATGATTTTGGATATAAGTTCCCCTCCATATTATTTGCTATATGGGCTATGTATGCCGTATATAGATTAGGCAGGTTGCTGTATGATGATGCAACAGGGCGGATGGCAGCTTTGATATTAGGTTGTTGCCAGGGTATGTTCCTAATGACCAATGATGTGCGTACCGATACCATATTAATGAGCTGTGTGATAACGGCTATATGGATGATAAAAGAATGTGAAGCGAAGCGTCGGTGGCAATATGTATTGGGAGGTACGGCAGCTATTGCCGCCGGTATGATGACCAAGGGGCCTATAGCCTTGATGGTGCCCATGTTTTGCTTTGGCAGCGATTGGGTATTGAAACGCGATTGGAAGAAGATATTCAGCCCTTATCATATTATTGATGTGATACTAATAGGTATATTCCTGATACCGATGAGTATAGGGCTGTATCAGCAGTTTGATATGCACCCTGAAAAATCGGTAAACGGACTGACGCATGTTTCGGGGCTTAGGTTTTTCTATTGGTCACAGAGTTTTGGGAGGATAACAGGTGAAAGCCCATGGAATAATCATGCGCCTTTCGAGTTCCTTTTTGTTGGTATGTTTTGGGCATTTCTGCCATGGATGTTTCTGTTTGTGCCTGCGTTGGTGATCAATATTGTACAGGTAATTAAACAGAAATTCAAACTACTCCCAAACCAGGAATTCCTGACAACCGGGGGCTTTATTCTTGCTTACCTGGCATTAGGCTCTTCTAAATATCAATTGCCACACTATATATTCGTAGTATTCCCGCTGGCTGCACTGATGGTGGCGAAGCTTATCGCAGATATGCTGAACGGTAAGTACGCAGGAATATTTAAGGCAATGAAGCCATTCCAGCTAGTAGTTTCCTTTCTCATCATGATCGCAGCTTTAATGACGATCGTATTTGTTTTCCCCGGCAGTTTGTTGATGACAAGCTTATGGATAGCAGCACTGGTAGTGTTACTATTGATCGTGATAAATAAGAAGATCAGCTACAGGTTCTTCTGGGCAAGTGCTGCATCTATTATGCTGGCTAATGTGTTTATCACGCACCATTTTTACTACAACCTGCTGAAGTATCAATTGGGCACGGTAGTGGGTAAATACATCAAACAACATGATGTTCCTGCAAACGGACTAGTAGTATACAAACTGGATCATCCGCTGAACGCCATGCATTTTTATGCAGACAGGCTGATGGTGGAAGATACGCTTGGCCTGGTGCCGGGAAAAATTGTGCTGACATCGCCGGAAGGATTAACTGCACTAAATGAGCAACAAACACATTATGAAATGTTGCAGCAGGGAGACTATTTTAAAGTGAGCGAATTAACGCCTGAATTCCTGAACCCGGCAACGAGAGACAAAGCTGTGATGAAATATTACTTATTACGATTACAATAAAAAGGGCCGGTGCTATACCGGCCCTTTTCTATTGAATAGGTTGCCTGTTATTTAAACTGCCTGAAGAAATAAGTAGTGCCTTCACTTTCCATGATCAGGTCGTTATCCTGGCATTTGATCACCTTAAACTGGCGATTGTCTTTTCCTTCGCAATACAGTGTTTGATTGCTATAGCTTTTGATCACCCAGGAAGGCGCGTTATCAGCATCGCGACGGGAATATACATTACCCCAGGTACCATCTTTTTCTGACGGAAATATTTCGACCGATTTTACCTGCCTGCTGTAATCAATAGATTCCTTCTTTTTGTCGCTGGTACCTTTGTAAACAGACCATTGTCCCGCCATTTGCTGAATGCTGTTAACCGGGGCATTTACTTCCTGGTGTACAGGTGCATTGCCAGTCTTAGGCTCTGTATAAGGAGCAAATTCGTAAATGCCTGCATCGTCGCGCAACACCAGTTTATTCGGTTTGCGCTCTGTTATAAGAAACTGGCGCGCGCCCATATCCAGGGAGTTATTCTCAATTTTATACGTGCCGCGATAAATGAATCCTCCGGCTTTTTGCCATACATACTCGTTACCGGTCAGGAATTTGATCATGATGGTATCGGTATAGGAAATCGGTTCTTTCGCAGATTTTTTGCGGGATACCTCTTTCCAGTTGCCCGAAAGGCTGTTTTTATCGCCACAAAAACCCAGCACAGGGGTGATAAACAGTGAGAGGAATAATATTTTTTTCATAAACTTTGTCTTAGCGTTACAAGGTCAAAAATATTCAAAATAATGTAACGGGTTAACATTAATCATCATGCCATCAAGCACACTTAATATCAGTATCATTCAGCCGGATATTGTTTGGGAAGATAAAGCAGCCAACCTACAACAATATGAGGGCATGATTGCCGGGATAAAAGAAAAAAGGGAGATAGTGGTATTGCCCGAAATGTTTTCCACCGGTTTCAGCATGAGCCCCGAAACTTTGGCAGAACCGATGGACGGCCTTACCGTGCAGTGGATGAAGGATATAGCCAGGAAATACAAGTGCATTCTCACCGGTAGCCTGATAATAGAAGAGCAGGGCAATTATTATAACCGCCTACTGTGGGTGCAACCGGATGGACAGGTAGGCAAATACGATAAAAGGCATCTTTTCGGTTATGCCGATGAGGATCAGCATTATACTCCGGGAAATAAGCGGTTGATAACCAGTGTAAAAGGATTCAGGATTTGCCCGATGGTATGTTACGACCTCAGGTTCCCTGTTTGGGCTCGCAATCTGAACAAGGAATATGATGTACTGATATATGTAGCTAACTGGCCAGAAAAGAGAAGCATCGCCTGGAGGACATTATTGCGCGCACGCGCCATAGAGAATATGAGCTATGTAGTAGGTGTTAACCGGGTAGGTGTAGATGGCAAAGGGCACCAATACATTGGCGAAAGCAGTGTTTTTGGCCCGCTTGGGGAAGAAATATACCAACAAAAAGACCGGCCGGCTGTTCATACAGTAACATTGCAGAAGGAAGTGATCGAAGAGACAAGGGAGCACCTGCCTTTCCTGGAAGATGCCGACAGGTTTATCATTGTAGACGAGGAATAGGGCTATAAAGCCTAAGTCCTCATATTTCGCTACTTTTGCCCCCTCATTCACATCATAAAAAAGTAGCCCATGTGGCATAGCATAGCCGCTTTTATCATTAAGTTCCGTATTGCCTTACTTATAGTATTGCTTGCCGCAACCGCCTTTATGGGCTACCATGCCAGCAAGGTGCAATTGAGTTATGAGTTTACCAACGCAATACCTACCAACAATCCAAAATACATTGATTACCAGGCATTTCGCAAACAATTTGGGGAAGATGGCAACCTGCTGGTGATAGGTGTGAAGACCGATAAGTTTTTTGATCCTGCTTTCTTTAAAGATTATACCGCGCTGGTTCGCCAACTGGAAAAAGTAAAAGCAGTAGAGAATGTGCTGAGCATCCCCGGAGCCATTAACCTTATAAAAGATACAGCTACGGGACAACTGAAAGTGGTGAAATTGGTACCAGATAATGGCGAGATCAATACAGATTCCATCCAATCCTCATTTTTCAACCTGCCATTTTACAGAGGCTTCCTGTACAATCCGGAAACGCATGCTTACCTGATGGCATTGCGCATCAACAAAGAAGTACTTAATTCTAAAAACCGTAAGGACGTAGTAAACGAGATAGTAGGCCTGTCGGACGAATTTGGGAAGAAGTACAATACCGAAATGCACTATTCGGGCCTGCCGCTGATCCGTACTATGATGGCTACACAGGTACAGAGCGAGATGAGGCTGTTCCTGATCATGTCCTTTATACTCACCGCTGTGATCCTTGCGTTGTTCTTCAGATCTTTTGCAGTAGTGCTTGCATCTATGCTGGTAGTGGCGGTGGGCGTTGTATGGTCGCTGGGTACTATAGTACTGCTTGGCTATAAGATAACCTTGTTAACCGCACTAATACCGCCACTGATAGTAGTAATAGGCATACCTAACTGTGTGTATTTGCTGAATAAATACCATTCTGAGTATAACAGGCATGGCAATAAAGCAAAGGGGCTGTTGCGGATGGTAGACAGGATGGGTATTGTTACCCTCTTCACCAACCTGACCGCAGCGATAGGCTTTGGTGTGTTCTTCTTTACCAAGAGTGCGATACTTAAAGAGTTTGGCCTGGTAGCAGGTATCAATATCATGGCCATATTTGTGATATCGCTGGTATTCATCCCTGCGTTATTCAGTTTCCTGCCACCACCTAAGGGCAAGCATACCAACTACCTGGAAAGCGGCTGGATCAATAGATTACTGAATACCTTAACCAACTGGGTATTTGGGCATAGGATTACTATCTATGTCATCACCATAGTTGTATGTATCGTATCTGTAATGGGTATGATGCGCCTGAACACCGTAGGCCATATTGTGGATGACTTGCCGAAGAGCGGTAAGGTATTCCAGGACCTGAAATTTTTTGAAAGCAATTTCCGTGGTGTGATGCCCCTGGAAATAGTAATAGATACTAAAAAGAAACACGGAGCCACTACATTGCCTGTATTGCAGAAGATGGATGAACTGACCCGGTTCCTAAAGAAATTCCCTGAAATAGGCCATGCGCTATCTATCACGGAAGGTATCAAATTTGCAAGGCAGGCATATTACGATGGCGATAGCAGCAGTTATGGTGTACCTAATATGTTTGATGGTGCATTTATACAACCCTACCTGAGTGCGCGGGGCGATAAAAAAAGCATGTTCAATAAGCTGCTGCTTTCTTTCATGGACAGTACCAAGCAAAAAACACGCATCAGCATTAATATGGCCGATGTAGGCTCTAAGAGGTTGCCAATATTGCTCGACAGCATCCGGCCTAAGACATTACAAATATTCGATACCAGCAAATACAATGTAACTTTTACCGGCACCAGTATCGTATTCCTGGAGGGTAGCAAGTTCATCATCAATAGTTTGCGTGATAGCCTGATACTGGCATTCATCATGATATTTGGTTGTATGATCGTGCTGTTCCGCTCGTGGAGGATATTGCTGATATCGATGGTGATCAATATCGTTCCGTTATTGATAACAGCCGGCATTATGGGATGGGTAGGTATTCCTATCAAGCCTTCTACCGTACTGGTATTCAGCGTGGCGCTGGGTATTACCATAGATGTGACGATCAGGTTCCTGGTGAACTTTAAACAGGAATTGGTGCGCCACGACGATGATATTGCCACTACCGTAAAACGCACGATACATGACACCGGCTTGAGCATCATCTATACTTCGCTGATACTGATAGCAGGTTTTGGTGTGTTTGCACTATCCCAGTTCGACGGTACCAAATCGCTTGGCTACCTGACGTCGCTTACATTGCTGCTGGCAATGGTTACCAACCTGACTCTGCAACCGGCTCTGTTGCTGTGGATGGATAAGGTAATGCGTAAGAATAAGTCGGCCGACTTTTTGGTGGATGAAGAGGATGAGAATGCCTCTGTGTAGGGTTATCAGTAGCACTGATAAAAGTATTTAGTATAGCAATAATACTGCTTTTATGGTGGTTGTAGTTTTGTAATGCAATCGCACATGCCGCGGGCATATTTTTTGCGGTGCATTTTAAAAACACCACCATGTTACAGGAAGGAGCCACTATTAAAAATAAGGGTCAAGGCCGTTTATTTAAGAGCGATATCCTTGAAGCGCTCAGCAAAACGCATCCGTTTGTTATATACGGAATATACTTCCCGGTTATCTTCTACCTGCTATATTATGGCAATACCCACAGGGGGCTTGCTGTATGGGCCGAGACAGGCTTGTTTATAGGAGGCGTTATGTTCTGGAGCTTTTTTGAGTACATGATGCACCGCTACCTGTTTCATATGATAGTGGAAGGAGAACGCAGCCAGAAGTTTGTGTACACTATGCACGGCGTACACCACGAATACCCCCGCGACAGGGATCGTTTGTTTATGCCGCCAATACCCAGCCTGGTTGTTTCCAGCATCATCTTTTCGCTGATGTATTTTGCAATGGGAAGATATGCGTTTGCTTTTTTCCCGGGTTTTCTGTTTGGCTATCTTATATATGGAAGCATGCACTACGCAATACATGCTTTTGCACCTCCTAAGTTCTTAAAAGCACTATGGAGAAACCATCATCTGCATCATTACAAAACACCCGACAAAGGTTTCGGTGTGAGCTCTGTGTTATGGGATGTAGTGTTTGGTACGGTGCCGGGGAAGGATGCGTGATGAATTAGATGGTAATTAACTCCTCTAATTCAGCAATGATCATAGCTGTTGCGCCCCATACAATATGCTCATCTTCCCATTTGTAGGCCGGAGCATCTATGGTAATATGAGGAAAGGCGGAAGGTGTGATCATAGTACGTATCTTTCGTTCGGGTGCAAAGAAATCTTTTAGGGGAACCTCCAATACATACTGCACTTCACTGAGGCTAAGGCTGTAAGACGGATGCTCTTTTGCGAAGCCTACAAAGGGCTGCACCCGGTTGTAGCTCACCGGTATGTATAAGGGCGTTAGTTTTCCCAGCACTTGTATCTTATCGTCCTGAATGCCTACTTCTTCAAAGGTTTCGCGGAGCGCAGTTACCTGCAAGTCAGCATCAGTCATATCTTTTCTGCCACCGGGAAAGCTTATTTGTCCGCCATGAGCCTTACCATCTTCCACCCTTTTTATTAGTAGCATGTTCAACTCGCCCAGTTTGGGGAACAGCAGAGCCATTACCGCGCTTTCTTTAGCATCGCCGGGTATGGTAGCGGGCATTTCCCGCACTCTCGATGCCATTTTGTTTTGTGCGGAGAGCCCGGGAAGTGGTAGTTGTAATCGTTCTTTTAGATCCTCTATTTGTTTTACTATATCCAATCCTACTCGTCTTTAAAATCTACTTTTCTATGGGTGCCATCGCAATAAGGTTTGTTGGATGACTGGCCGCAGCGGCAGAGCGCTGTTACCTTATTCTTTTTGGTTTCTTCGCCATTTTTGTGTTTGATGGTGATATTGCCATAGATCATCAGCGGGCCATTAGGAGTTACTTCTACAATGGTTTCCACGTCAATTTCGGGAGAAGAAACCGTGTTTTGCTTTTCCTCATTCCTGAAATAGCTCAATGCGCCCGAAGGACATTTTTCCACCTGGCTGATGATAAGATCTGTTTCTGCTTTGGTCATATCGATCCACGGGCGTTTGCGGGGGTCAAAAACCTCCAGCAGGCCTGTCCAGCAGAGTTTGGAGTGGATGCACACATTGGGTTTCCATGCAATGGTGATCTCTCCGTTGGTATAGTGTTTCGTTATTTCTTCCATTGTATTTCGTTATAGAGGCCTCTTATCAAATTTACGATAAGAGGTCCCTGTAACCTAATTTAGAATTGCATCGGTACCTCAACAACCAGTATATCACTGTCCGCATTGGCAAGTAGCGACAGCTTATCTGTATTACTGATACCTGCAGCATCTCTTTTGCCCAGCAACTGTCCATTTGCAGTTGCCTCGCCATCTATCATAAAAACATATACGCCGTGCCTGCTGCTATGTACATCATGCTCCAGGCTTTGGCCAGCCTTTAGTGTGGTGCGGTAGATCCATGCACCCTGGTGTATCTTCAGTCCGCTATCCTCCTTATCAATTGGTGACACCAGCGTTTGTAATTTATTGACCCGCTCTGCGGGATCAAAAACAGTTTGATCGTAACGAGGCGCTACATTCTTTTTATCAGGGAATATCCAGAGCTGCAGCACATTTACATTCTGTTCCCTGCTGTGGTTATATTCGCTGTGCTGCACACCTGTACCCGCGCTCATCACCTGCACCTCGTTGGGGTACAAGGCCTGTGTATGCCCCATGCTGTCCTTGTGTTCCAATGCGCCGTCCAGCACTACGGTGATGATCTCCATATTGTCGTGCGGATGTTTGCCAAAGCCCATTCCACCCGCGATGATATCGTCATTCAATACTCTTAATGCGCCAAAATGTATCCTGGAAGGATCGTGATAGCCTGCAAAGCTGAAAGAATGGTTAGCCTTTAGCCAGCCATGATCTGCAAAACCTCTTGTGTTTGCAGGATGATAATTTATTGTTGCCATATTATTTACAGTTTATTATTGTATGTACATTAGTTTATAGCAAAGTTATATCCAAATGAGTGTTGCTGCCAATTTTGCATGATTATACAACCATTAGCAACGTTAATACTGTCTTAAACGGCAGAACAAAAAACAATTAATCATTAAATTGGACCAAAATATGCACATGAAGAAACATTACCTCCTGGCTGCAACCTTACTATTAGCATTATTAGCAGATAAGGCAGAAGCACAATATATGGATACACTAAAGCGTAAAGACCCGGATGGCTGGGAGTTTATACAAATACGCGCCGGGGGAGTAGTGAACGAAGAGGGATATCTGCATAACGGTATCAAAGAAAATGTATGGAGCAGCTACTGGCCATCGGGGTACCCGAAAACAGTGCAGGGATATTTGCACGGCAAAAGGGATGGTGTATATATGCGGGTAACCGAAGAAGGAGGTGTAGATGTAGTAGAGCAATACAAAGACGATAAACTGGAAGGCCCGCGCAGGGTATATTATATACGTGGCCCGCGTATGGAAGAGACTTACTATTCTGACGGTAAAAAGAATGGTA
The DNA here is from genome assembly GCA_001897855.1 of Bacteroidetes bacterium 43-93. Classification (GTDB taxonomy): domain Bacteria; phylum Bacteroidota; class Bacteroidia; order Chitinophagales; family Chitinophagaceae; genus Polluticoccus. The sequence goes on along the minus strand of MKUO01000023.1, from coordinate 116,795 downwards.
AATACACTAAGTGGTACCAGACAGGTATCAAGCAGGAAGAAGGCAGCTTTAATAATGATCTGCATTATGGGAAATCGACCTGGTACTATGCCAGCGGCAAAAAGGCAGTGGAATATGAATACCAGGACGGTGATATAGATGGCGACGCCGTTAGCTACTACGAAAACGGCAAAGTAAGCGAACTCGGTACCTATAAGAAGAACATTAAAACGGGTAACTGGAGGGAGTTTTATGAGAACGGCAATACCAAGGCAGAAGGTAAATATGAAGACAATGAGAAAGAGGGTCCGTGGAAACAGTATGATGAGAATGGTAAGTTTGTAAAGACCGTTCGCTATAACAAAGGGGTAGAGGTAAAAAAATAAGCTATGTCGCAAAGTATTTTGATCATTGACGACGAGAAGTCGATACGAAAAACATTAATAGACATCCTGAGCTTTGAAGGCTTTGCGATAGATGAAGCAGCTGACGGAGCCGAGGGTATTAAGAAGATAAAGGAGAACAATTACGATTGTATCCTTTGCGATATTAAAATGCCCAAAATGGACGGGCTGGAAGTGCTGGAACAAACCAGTGAACTGAAACCCGACATTCCGTTCATAGTGATATCGGGCCATGGTAATATAGAAACGGCGGTAGATGCGGTAAAAAAAGGAGCATTTGATTTTATATCCAAACCACCGGATCTGAACAGGCTGCTGATTACCATCCGTAACGCGATGGATAAGAAATCGCTGGTGACGGAGACCAAACAATTAAGAAAGCGAATATCCCGCAGTGCAGATATGATTGGCAATTCTGCACCGATACAAAAGATAAAAGAAACCATAGAAAAGGTAGCCCCAACAGATGCACGCGTACTGATAACAGGCGAAAACGGTGTAGGTAAAGAAATGGTGGCGCGGCGCATACATGAATTGAGTAACAGGGCAAACGGGCCGCTCGTAGAAGTGAACTGCGCCGCTATACCTGCCGAATTAATAGAAAGCGAATTGTTTGGCCATGAAAAAGGCTCTTTCACATCCGCCATCAAGCAGCGCATTGGTAAGTTTGAACAAGCCAATGGAGGTACTCTTTTCCTGGATGAGATAGGCGATATGAGTCATGATGCGCAGGCCAAAGTGCTGCGTGCATTGCAGGAAGGCAAGATAACCCGCGTAGGTGGTGACAAGGAAATAAAAGTAGATGTGCGCGTAATAGCCGCTACCAATAAAGACCTGATGCAGGAAGTAGAGGAGAAGAAGTTCCGGCTGGATCTGTACCACAGGCTGAGTGTGATATTGATACACGTACCATCTCTTAATGATCGTAGAGATGATATACCCGTACTGGTAGATCATTTTATAAAAGACATCAGTGAAGAATATAAACAGGTTCCTAAGGAAATCGATGACGCAGCTATAGAGGCGCTAAAAAAATATAACTGGACAGGAAATATTCGCGAACTGCGCAATGTAGTGGAACGCCTCATTATCCTATCTGATAAAAAGATCACTAAAAAGGATGTGGAGAATTATATACTGATCAGGTAAGAGGCTGATTTTGATGTGAATTTGCGAATGCTATCTTTGCGCGCAAATTTACATTATGAAAAAGTTGACCTTTATCCTGACAGTTTTATCTGCACTGTCTTTAAAAGCAGAAGCACAAAAGGGCTATGTAAGAATTGGAGGTGGTTATGGCGCAGCAGCAGCGGGTCAAAGTCGTGATATTGATGGCACACCTCTTAATGGCAACGCATCTTATAACACAAAGCAAGGGTTTACAGACATGGATCTTAAAAAAGCATCTTATGGCGCAGGGGCATTCGTTAACGCGGCGCTTGGAAGTATGATCAATGAACATGTAGGACTTGAATTGAACGCCAGTGTTGGTATAGGGCCAGCTAAATACACTACTCACCTTAACTATAGCGATGCCGCAAATAAATATTCTTATGCTATGACTACCGTCCAGCAGGCTAAACTACCTATATTGTTAACACCATCTTTAGTGTTGCAAACCGGTAAAAAAGTACATTTATATATGCGTGCAGGTGTGATTTTGCCTGTCTCGACAAGACTAAAGAGTACAATGACAGTAACACAAGTGCAAAATGGCGTTACCAGTTCTGGTAAAGGTTCATCGCAAACGTATTTTTCCTTTAAACCCGGGTTTGCATGTGCAGCAGGATTAGATTTTAAAATTGCCAAAGTTGTTAAGTTCTATGTTGAAGCTAATTCTACTTCGTTATCATTATACGTAAACGAGCAAGCTTCTGTAGCTCCTATAAAGGCTAATTATTTTTATTCCTTCAAGGCAGATGGTTCAAGTAGATATGGACGGTATTCCTATCCTTATAGTTCCATTGGGGGAAGTGTGGGGCTAAGGTTTGATTTTAAATAATTAAAAGGCCCTGCAATTTGCAGGGCCTTATTCTTTTCAAGATATTTATCGTAACCTGTCTAAAGATTTTACCAGTTTCTCATCTTTATTGATACCACGGATGGCCATGATCATAAAGATAATAGCTAAAGCAGGTAATACCGCCCCTATCCAATAAGTGCCACCGGTTGGAGCCGGCGTTACACTATTATTGAAATTGGTAACGCGCATTAATATATTGGAGATAAAACCAATTGTAAATACAATTGATAATATCACAACCGTGCGCTGCTGCTTTCTTTTCTTAAAGAGGAAAATGGCCACCAGGGGCATGATAGTAATAGCCAGGGCAATGAGTAGTGATGGGTAATGATCATTTACACGAAGATGCTCTACCGCAGCTACGCCGTTTGTAACAACATCTGCATGATAAAAGTCAAAAAAGAACAAGCCTGCATTGCATAATGCCGCCAGGAGCAGCCATACAGATTGAATGCGTTGTATCATAATTTAAAGTTCTAAATTCTAATTTCTAAATCCTAATATTAGCTGATCATCTTTTTACCAAAGTAAGGTTGCAGTGCTTCCGGTATCCTGATGCCATCGGGTGTTTGATGATTCTCGAGCAGGCAGGCAACGATACGCGGTAAAGCCAGTGAGCTGCCGTTCAATGAATGCGCCAGTTGGGTTTTGCCGTTACCATCTTTATACCTGATCTTCATACGATTGGTCTGGAAAGATTCGAAATTAGATACGGAGCTCACTTCCAGCCAGCGTTCCTGTGCCGCGCTATACACCTCAAAATCGTAAGTAAGTGCAGATGTAAAGCTCATATCCCCACCGCATAAGCGCAGGATGCGATATTCAAGATCCAGGTTCTGAAGCACTTGCTCTACATGTGCCACCATTTCCTCAAGCGTTTCATAGCTTTTATCAGGATTGGTGATCTGTACGATCTCCACTTTATCAAACTGGTGCAGGCGGTTAAGCCCACGCACATCTTTACCATAAGAACCAGCCTCTCTGCGGAAGCAAGGTGTGTATGCAGTCATCTTTACCGGGAGATCAGCCTCTTTTATGATCTCATCCCTGTAAATATTGGTAACAGGCACTTCTGCCGTAGGTATCAGGTAGAAATTATCTTCCGTAGCATGATACATCTGGCCTTCTTTATCCGGTAACTGCCCTGTACCGCGTGCAGAAGTTTCATTGACCATATACGGCGGATAATATTCGGTATATCCGGCGTCAATATTATAATTGAGGAAATAGCTGATCAGTGCACGTTGCAGTTTAGCACCCTGCCCTATGTACACCGGGAAGCCACTGCCGGTAAGTTTGGTTCCCAGTTCAAAATTGATCAGGTTATACTTTTCAGTAAGCTCCCAGTGAGGCAGTTTTTGAGCATCAAGGCTGGGCCTGTTGCCACCTGTGCGTACTACCTCATTTTCCTCCGGTGTTTTACCCGCCGGCACACTGCTGTGCGGCAGGTTGGGCAGGCGGATGATCAGGTCTTCCTGCTGCTGTTCCAATTCTGCGAGTTTTTGTGCCAGCTCTTTTGTTTGCTCTTTATGCTTGGCAACATCGGCCTTCATTTTTTCAGCTTCGTCCTTTTCTCCTTTTGCCATCAGCTGGCCGATGCTTTTGGATGCTGAGTTTATAGATGCTGCAAGATTGTCATTTTCTACCTGCAACTGGCGGCGGCGTTCATCTATAGAGATAATTTCATCCACCAGTTCCAGTTCCTTAAAATTCTTCTTTTTGAGTCCTTCTATTACAAGCTCTTTATTTTGCCTGAATAATTGTATCGGCAGCATATTATATAAAATTGTGTGGCAAATATAACTAACAGTTTGCAGTAGGCAATTTTCAGTAGGCAGTTTACAGTTTGCAATTGGCAGTTTTCAGTATGCAGTTTGAATTGTTAGTATTCGGATAGCAAAAGACCTTAAGCTTATGCTTAAGGTCTAATATCAGATTATATTAATCTTAGAGAAATTGTTTAGCAAAAGCCACCATATTGCCTGCTGCCAACTGTATATATAGTACAACGTGACTGCCTACTGTTTACTGCAAACTGCCTATGGTACTTCTACGGCGTTCAGTATCTCGTTGAGGATATGCTCGCTGGTGATGTTTTCTGCTTCCGCTTCGTAGCTGATGCCTATACGATGACGCATTACATCGTGGCAAACAGCGCGAATATCTTCGGGAATTACATAACCACGGCGTTTGATGAAAGCATAAGCCTTGGCGGCTAACGCCAAATTGATGCTGGCACGTGGCGAGGCCCCATAACTGATAAGTGGCTTCAGTTTGTTGAGTTTATATTCCTCAGGAAAGCGGGTTGCAAATACTATATCCAGGATATATTGTTCGATTTTTTCATCCATATATACTTCGCGAACCAGTTGACGTGCGCGCAGGATGTCTTCAGGAGTAACTACCGGGTTGATCTTAGGCATTCCCTGCGGATTGAGATTGTACCTGATTACCTGGCGTTCTTCCTCTTTTTTAGGATAAGAGATGATCACCTTTAGCATGAAGCGGTCTACCTGTGCTTCGGGTAATTCATATGTACCTTCCTGCTCTATCGGGTTCTGTGTAGCCAGTACCAGGAAAGGTTCTTCCAGCTTGTAGGTATTATCGCCTATAGTCACCTGGCGTTCCTGCATAGCTTCCAGCAGGGCGCTTTGCACCTTTGCCGGGGCACGGTTGATCTCATCTGCCAGTATAAAATTGGCGAAGATAGGCCCTTTGCGCACGGCAAACTCGTGTGCCTGGGGGTTATATACCATGGTACCAAGCACATCTGCCGGTAACAGGTCTGGCGTGAACTGAATACGTGCGAAACGTGCGTGAATAGCCGATGCCAGTGATTTGATAGCCAATGTTTTTGCCAGGCCGGGTACCCCTTCCAGCAGCACATGGCCGTTTGCCAGCATACCTATCATCAGGCGCTCTATCATATGTTTTTGGCCAACCAGTGTCTTATTCAGCTCCATTGTCAGCAGGTCTATAAAAGCGCTTTGCTGATGGATACGCTCGTTGAGCTCTCTTACATCAAATGGTGTGGTACTTGTTTCCATATATATCCGACTAATAGGCGCAATATATTACATCTTAAAAACATCAGGAACCTTATTTTCCTAAAAATGAGTTAAACCGTTTAGGCTTAATACATACATTTATCCGTCGTTAAACAGAAGGCATGGAAACCAAAGAACAAAAGAATAAAATACCTCAAGGGTTTTTCCTGAGCATTGGGGTAGCCGTTGGTGCTGCAATGGGTATTGCGTTTAAGAACCTGGCCGTGGGTATGGCTCTTGGTATAGCGATAGGTGTAGCGCTCGACATGGGGAATCGGAAAAAGAACGAAGAGAAGTAAGGGTTTCATCTTAGCTTTGCGGGCATATGGAAAATTTTGAAGAGCGCTGGATACAGGTAGAATTCCTGATGCAGGAACGCTTTGGAAAGGTTCCGGATATGGAAGGTGTCTTATTCCTTATAGGTGTAAACGAACTCGGTAAGATACCTGCCCGGAAATTTTCTAAAGAACAGAAGCAGGATCTGATACATATAGCCGTTTGCGGATTGCTGGCACGCAGGGGATATTATGAATATGAAGGACACGATGCCGATGGCTGGCCACATTATATGCAGCTAAAGCCTGTGGAAACGCAGGGGCTTAAGGGCCAGGAGCGGATCCTGAAAGAATGTATCATTGAATATTTTGAGCAATAAAAAATGCCTCCCAATTGGGAGGCATTTTTTATTTATTGAGAAAGATCCCGATTATTTAACTATAGAAAGCTGTTGAGTCAGAGAACCTTTTTCTGTTTGTAATTTGATAGTGTACACACCGGAAGCAAGGTTTGCAGTGTTGATGTTGATCTTCTGTGCACCTTTTTCGAATTGTTGCGCACTAACTGAACTTACAACACGGCCAAGAGCGTCTAACACTTGTACAGATACTTGTGCCCTTTCGTTCAGGTTGAAGTTAAGATGCGCCACATCCGTAGCAGGGTTAGGATATACAGTCAGGTGTTCTACGCCGGCATCTACATTGCTGATGCCCAGTGGCATTACCATATCGTTACTGTTCAGAATAGAACCATCTGCATTGTTAATTAGCATGGCAACAACTTTCATGTTAGCCCTGTTGAATGGCTGGTTAACTGTGGTGTTGAATGTATAATCGTAAGTAGAGTTTGCAGTCATTGTAGCAGGAAGGCTGCTTGGAGCGCCTGTAACAGATGGTACAATAGCACGTGCTACAAACTGATAGTACATATTGTCACCGGTTATATTAGAACCATAAGATGTAGGGACACCTTCATTGTTCCAGTCATGTCCTGCACCTACTAATACACCAAAATTGCTTTCCTGGTGATAATAGTAGTTGTGTTGATCCCATCCTGCGCCTGAAGGGCCATGTACATTGTTTTCTACAAGTACCAGTGCAAGGCGGTAATCGCCTGTTAGGTCTATTGCAGGTTTAACAGATACTTTTACAGACAAGCCAAAGCTAGTAGCGCCCATATCAGTTAACGTAAGGTCAGCAAAGCCGAAATAATCCTTTTGGGCATCATAAACATCAAATAATGCTGATGGATCATGAACTTCACGACGATCTACAAGCACGTTAGGGAAACCACCTATTTTACCACCTATGAATTGGTCATAAGCAGTAACAACCATATTATCAGCACCCTGGCTATTATCGTGTACCGCTATTTGAGTTACATCATTGCCATGCGCACCTGCGATAGAGTCCATATATACGGCACCCCTTGGGCAGAAACCGCACCATGTACCTGTACCTTCTTCAAGGCAAAGTTTTTTCTTTGGTTTAAAGCCTGCAACAATAACAGAAGTACTTGCTGAATCGTCTGTGTGATCCGCATCACCTGCCAGAGTAACCCATCCTTTTATACTATGCGCACCTAAAGCAGATGGGAAAGTATAAGCGGTTGGGAAGCTGAAGGTTTGCGCAGTATTAGAAGCTACACTTGCAGAAACAGTACCGGTTACAGAAGCTGACGTTCCGTCTTGATAAGTAGCGTCAAAGGAAGACACCGGTAATGTACCATAGTTAACTACCGTACCACCAAATGTAGTCTGAGCACCAATGGCACCATACTTAGTCGGTGAATTTTCAAACGGTGTCATAGTAACAAAACGAAGATCATTTGCTGCAGGCTCATATACTTTTATATAATCAACTGCGCAGCCGATCAGTTTTTTTGAACCGCCTTTGCCGTCATTATAAAGCACACCTACCTGCACAGTTGGCTGTCCTGCATAAGCTGCGAGGCTTTTGAATTCATATCGCCAATCTATTGTTTGTGTATTTTTTAAAGTGTCTAAAGTAGTCCACGAGGTACCTCCATTGGTAGTTATCTGCAAATATGCGCTCTCTGTAGGACCACTAGTACCATAGCTGGCAAGGATAAAGAAATAATCCATTGCTACGTAAGCGTTAGTATGACCTACCAGGCTGAATACGGGAGATACTAACCTTGTGGAGTCATTGGTTTCATTATTGTTCCAGTCATCCACAACAGCATATTTAGTATGCGGATTTAATATCCACGAACCATTGTTAAAAGATATAAAGCCAGAATTTGTTTTCCAACCTGTTGTCGCTTTTGTGTTTTGTGTCCATCCCGACGGAAGAGCGGGAATTGTTGCTGATTCGAAGTCCTGCAACATAATTGTCTGTGCAGAACCCGTAGCGGATAATGCCAGCATCGCTGCTGAAAATAGAGTACTAAATTTTTTCATTTGCTCAAATTTGTCGTCCGAAATTAAGTATAATATCAATATTAAATTCAGGTTAAAAATATTTATTTAAAATTTTAATCTAATACTTAATTTTGTGTCATCTGCGTGTAAAATGCAGAACGGGGTGCCTAAAATTAAAGGCTGAGATCATACCCGCTGAACCTGGACCGGGTAATGCCGGTTAGGGATGAGCAAATCAGCTATCGTTTTATTGCATCTGCTATCAAGCCATACGAAGGCCTGCGTATGTATTGTTTAGTAGTGTAATAGAAGGAGATTAAGGGCATGGCGCCTCATAATTATTTGATTTAAAAATATTTATGCCATGCATTTTTTTTACAAACATTTACCGGCATTGATTGCTACGGCGATTGCCATGCAAGCCAATGCCCAGCCAGAGACTGCGGACACCAGCATCAACAAACAACAAAAGCTGGTACCGATAGAGATACGGTCCTTACGAGCGGCTTCCAATTCGCCATTCGTAAAAACGGAGATCACAGCCAAAGACATAGAGAAGGCAAACCTGGGGCAGGATCTTCCTTATTTGTTGCAATACACACCTTCTGCTGTGGTAACCTCAGATGCCGGTACGGGTGTGGGTTATACAGGGCTACGCGTACGTGGTACAGATGGCATACGCATGAATGTAACCATGAATGGCATCCCTGTTAACGATGCGGAATCACAAGGTGCATTCTTTGTTGATTTTCCGGATATAGCATCTTCAACCGGATCTATACAACTACAGCGTGGTGTAGGTACCTCTACCAATGGTGCGGGTGCGTTTGGTGCTACGATGAGCATCAGTAACCTGCAACAGGCAGATGAAGCAAGCGCAGAAACCAGCAATAGTTATGGATCCTTTAATACATGGAAACATACTGTAAAGGCGGGTACCGGCCTGATGAAAAACGGCTTTCAGTTTGATGTACGTTTATCCCAGATAACATCTGATGGCTACATTGACCGCTCTGCCAGTGATCTGAAATCGTTGCAACTGATAGCCGGATGGCAGATCAGCAAAAAAACCTCTCTGAGGTTTATGCTGCTTACCGGCAAAGAAAAAACAGGGCAGGCATGGAATGGCGTACCGGGAGATTCACTGAAAACAAATCGCACCTTTAACGAACTGGGAATAAAATCTAACGGTAGTTATTATAACGATCAGACCGATAATTATCAGCAGGATTATTACCAGTTGTTCCTCGATCATAAATTCAGCAGGCACCTGTCGGGGCATATAGCCATGTTCATGACGAGAGGTCTCGGATATTACCAGGAATATAAAACAGGCCAATCTTATAGTTCTTACGGGTTACCAAACTTTATTAATGGTGCTGATACCATTACGCAAACAGATCTTACCCGTCAGCTTTGGTTAGATAACTATTATTATGGGTCCGTATTCTCCCTGCTGTATGAGAAAAAGAAGACGCAGGTATCTTTTGGCGGCGGCTGGAATCAATACCTTGGTACACATTACGGCTATATAACATGGGCGCAGTATGCAGTGCCCGATAACTATCGATGGTATTTGCTGCATTCACAGAAGAATGATCTGAACTTGTATGTAAAAGCGCAACAGACAATTGGCGACAACCTGATATTGTTTGGAGACCTGCAATACCGAAACGTATCCTATATCATCAACGGTTTCAGGAATAATCCTACATTGAACCCTACTACCAATTACAATTTCTTCAACCCTAAAGTAGGTGCTACTTACCTGGTTAGGAACACAAACAGTAACAGGCAAAAAGTATATGCATCTTTTGCAGTAGCTAATAAAGAGCCTAACCGAGATGATTTCGAAGCATCACCGTTATCACAGCCTAAGCCGGAAAGACTCAACGATATAGAACTGGGCTATGAAATTGCCAGGCGCAAATGGAATGCCGGCATCAACCTGTATGACATGATCTATAAAGATCAACTGGTATTTACCGGGCAAATAAATGACGTGGGTGCCTACACGCGTACCAACGTTCCTAACAGCTACCGAAGGGGTGTGGAGCTGCAGGCAGCGTATAAACCATGGTACTGGCTGCAGGCAAATGCAAACCTTACCTTATCTGAAAATAAGATCAAGACCTATACAGAATATATAGATAATTGGGATGATCCAAACTTCGGACAGGTAGCGGTGGTACATAATAATACGCCAATAGCATTATCTCCCGGTACAATAGCAGGTGGTGGTATTACCTTATCGCCTTTCCGCTATATGAAACATGAGCAGAATTTGGCACTGGATATCATGGGCAAGTATGTAGGTAAGCAATATCTTGATAATTCAGGCGATGAGCTGAGAACATTGAAGAGTTATGGCTTGTGCGATTTGCGCTTGCGTTATAGCGTACATATCAAACCATTCAAAGAGATTATGGCAACACTTGCGCTGAATAACATATTGGATCATAAGTATGAAAGCAACGGTTATGTGTATTATGTATATCAGACAGGTGGGCAGAACGTAATAGACAACCGATATTTTCCGCAGGCGGGCCGTAACTGGATGCTGGGGCTGACTGTTAAGTTTTAAGAGAGAAATATAGATCGTGTATTAAAGCGCCGGTATTTATTATCGGCGCTTTTGGCATATATAGATAAAGCTCTATAAGGATATAGGGCAAATTATAGCGCCCAACTGGTAGATAACCGGTATTTTTACACACCAGATACTGCCATTTTTACATTGGTAAGCTATTTGATGGATAAATAAGTAAAAACGAGCATGTTAGGTAGTTATTTAATTTTTTTCCTGGTGCCTATGTTGTTGGGTATGCTGGTAAGCTTCAGGCTGAAAAGCAAATTCAAGGAGTATGGGGAGATGCCATTGTATGAGGGGCTGAGTGGAAAAGAAGTGGCTGAGAGAATGCTGCACGAAAATGGCATTAACGATGTGCAGGTAATATCGGCAAATGGGTTTTTATCAGACCATTATAATCCTGCAAATAAAACAGTGAACCTGAGCCCGGATGTGTACTCGGGCCGTAGTATTGCTTCTGCAGCAGTAGCTGCGCACGAGTGCGGGCATGCGGTGCAACACGCAAAAGGATATGCAATGCTGCAACTGCGCAGTGCGCTTGTACCTATCGTACAAGTGAGTACCAACCTGGCGCAGTGGGTATTGCTGGCAGGTGTCGGCTTGTTCTTTGGGAGGGGCAATCAAACGATATTATTAATCGGTATCATACTGTTTTCCGCATCTACCCTTTTTTCACTGATAACATTACCGGTTGAATATGATGCCAGCAACCGTGCGCTGAAATGGATGGAAGCTACGCATCTTACCACCCGCGATGAACACGATAAAGCCGCCGATGCCTTGAAATGGGCCGCAAGGACTTATGTAGTTGCAGCACTGGCATCCATAGCGCAGTTGCTATACTGGATAATGCTGTATAACAACAGGCGCGACGATTAAATCATTAATTTTAAATACAATGAAGCACATGATAGTAGAACAATTATATACAGGCTGCCTTAGTGAAGCTGCCTATTTTATTGCCAGCGAGGGAGAGGCTGCAGTAATAGATCCGCTGAGAGATACGGATGAGTATATCAAAAAAGCAGAGGAGCTTGGGGTGAAGATCAAATACATATTCGAAACACACTTCCATGCCGACTTTGTAAGTGGACACCTCGATCTATCGAAAAAAACAGGAGCGCCTATCGTTTACGGGCCGCAAACTAATGCCAGGTTCGACTTCCACATGGCAAATGACGGGGAAGAATTTAAAGTAGGCAAGCTAACGATAAAAGCATTGCATACACCGGGGCACACACTTGAAAGTACCTGCTATTTACTCAGCGATGAGTCAGACAAGCCCTATTGCGTATTTACAGGCGATACCTTGTTTGTAGGTGACGTTGGTCGTCCTGACCTGTTTAGCGGCAACCTTACCAAAGAAGAGCTGGCTGGTTATATGTACGACTCCCTGCAAAACAAAATAAAGACACTGGCAGATGATGTGATCGTGTATCCTGCTCATGGCCCGGGATCTTCCTGCGGCAAAAACCTGGGGCCGGAAACATATAGCACTATCGGTGAGCAAAGACAAAGCAACTATGCCTTGCAGGATATGACTAAAGAGGAATTCATCAATGTAGTAACAGAAGGATTAACTACACCGCCGGCATATTTTCCCATCAATGCACGCATCAATAAAGAAGGATATGACAACCTGGATAGTGTTTTGAATACCGCTTTGCAGCCATTGTCTATTGCCGATTTCAAACAAAGAGTTGCAGAAGGTGCATGGATACTGGATACCAGGGCTGCAACCGTATTTACAGATGGCTTTGTGCCGGAATCCATTAATATAGGCCTTGATGGCCGTTTTGCAGAATGGGCAGGTAGCCTGTTGCCATTTGATCAGCCGCTGGTGCTGGTTACAGAACCAGGTGCGGAAAAAGAGAGTGCTATAAGGCTTTCTCGTGTAGGCATAGACAATGTACAGGGATACCTGGATGGCAGCTATGAAGCATGGAAGAATGCCGGTGAAAAAATAGATATGATCATCAATGTTGATCCCGAAGAGCTGGTAATGGATATTCCCCACGATAATAAGCTCGAGATCATTGATGTGCGTAAACCAACGGAATTTGAAGCAGGCCATATTAAGGGAGCATACAATGCACCGCTGAATACGCTGATGGATAAAGCGAATATTGCTATGATAGATGATGAGGCCAACCTGTACATTCATTGTGCCGGTGGATACCGTTCTGTAATAGCAGCGTCTATCCTTAAAAAAGAGGGCTTCCACAACCTGCGCAATGTATTAGGCGGATATGGAAAGATAAAAGAGGTACCGGGTGCACCTGTTGTGTTGCCTTCTAAAGTATAATTACCTTTGCAAACTATGAATTTAGAAGCTCCGAAGCAGATAGCTAACTATATAGCCGGTGATCTGCAGGCTCCGCTCAACGGAAAGTATATAGATAATGTAAACCCCGCAACCGGTGCGGTCTATAGCCAGATACCCGACAGCGATGCCAAAGATGTGGAAGAAGCAGTAGGTGCTGCAAAGGCGGCATTTCCCGAATGGAGTACCACGCCTGCGGAAGAACGTTTTAAGATACTGAACAAGATAGCCGAGCTGATAGATGAAAACCTGGATGCGCTGGCGCTGGCTGAAACCAATGATAATGGGAAGCCGTTGTGGCTAAGCAAGAAAGTAGACATACCACGTGCGTCGAGCAACTTTCGCTTCTTTGCAACCGGGCTGATGCACTTTGCTACCGAAAGTCATAATATGGAGAATGGCACGATCAACTACACCCTTCGCCAGCCGATAGGTGTTGTAGGTTGTATCTCACCTTGGAATCTGCCTTTGTACTTGTTTACCTGGAAGATAGCGCCGGCGCTGGCAGCAGGTAACTGTGTTGTTGCCAAGCCAAGCGAGGTGACGCCAATGACTGCGTATTTATTGAGCGTCATTTGCAGGGAAGCAGGCTTACCGGCCGGTGTGCTGAATATATTACATGGAGCGGGCCCTAATTGCGGCAGCGCCATTGTAGCACACCCGGATATCAAGGCCATATCATTTACCGGTAGCACACGCGCAGGTAAAGACATAGCTGCCACGGCAGCCCCGATGTTCAAGAAAATATCCTTGGAGCTGGGAGGTAAAAACCCAAATATCATATTTGCAGATTGTGACTGGGATAAGATGATGCGTACAACGCTGCAGTCGTCTTTTGCCAACCAGGGACAGATATGTCTATGCGGCAGCCGGATATTGGTAGAAGAAAGCATCTACGAAAAATTCAAAGCTGAATTTATAGAACGTGCGCGGAAGCTAACTGTTGGCGACCCGCTGGAAGACAGCAGCAGACAAGGCGCTGTTGTAAGCAAAATGCACTTTGATAAGGTGATGAGCTGCATAGAACTGGCAAAAGAAGAAGGGGGTACTATATTACTTGGTGGCAATGCCATCAAAGGGACAGGCCGATGCGCCAATGGCTATTTTATACAGCCTACTATTATAGAAGGATTGGGTCCGCACTGCCGTACCAATATGGAAGAAATATTCGGACCGGTAGTAACCATACAGCCATTTAAGACAGAAGACGAAGCATTGCAACTGGCAAATATCAGTGACTACGGACTAGCTGCAACGATATGGACGCAGGATGTAAGCCGCGCTAATCGTGTTGCAGCAAAAGTGCACAGTGGTATCATTTGGGTGAACTGCTGGTTGCTGCGCGATCTGCGTACACCATTTGGCGGATTTAAAAACTCAGGTGTAGGGCGAGAAGGTGGCTGGGATGCGTTGAAATTCTTTACCGATGTAAAGAATGTATGCATTGACCTATAGTCGTTTTTACTTTTGAATTTTTTACTTTTGAACTTATATGAGCGAACGTATATCTACAGATAAAGCGCCGGCACCGGTAGGATTGTATCCTCATGCGCGCCGCGTTGGCAATCTTTTATTTTTATCGGGCATAGGGCCGCGTACGGTAACTAATGAAATACCGGGCCTGCAACTGGATAAGAATGGCAACTTCCTGGAATTTGATTTCGCAGCTCAGTGCCGCAATGTATTTGAGAATGTACGTATAGTACTGGAAGAAAGTGGCAGCAGCTGGGATAAACTGGTAGATGTTACTGTTTTCCTGGTAAATATGAAGCGCGACTTTGCTACTTATAATAAGATCTACGCAGAGTATTTCAAAGACAATCAACCCTGCCGCACAACGGTAGAGATCAATTCACTGCCTACTCCTATAGCTATTGAGCTGAAGTGTATAGCGACTATTGACTAATATATTCAATGATAACGAAAGAGCCTGTAGTGATACGGGCTCTTTCGTTTTACTATTTTAAGGGAATATCCAGTCGTATTTGTTTGGAGAAGTTTCTTCCGTCAGCGCCTTTGCCATCTATCTTCCACATTACGCTTCGCAGAACCACCACCATTGGTTTCTGATTGGTATTGCGCACATGCTTAATGCTATTCAGCCATTTTTGTTCTGTTGCCCTGCTCATGCGCTTGCTCTTTGCAGCACGGGTTACAGCATTGCGTATACCGGCAGGCGATGTTTTCAGGTATTCGAGATGGCGATCGTCGAGGCCGCTGATAGTATAATCATCATTCCGGCCCCTTAATGCTTCCCAGTCTGATGTAGTATTTAGAGACTCCAGGTACAATGTCCCTAATTCATTTTTTATAGCTATTATAGTTTGATAGCGCTGGGAAACCTTTGCAACCTTACCGCCACTGGTACGGATATGATTGCCGTTTATATTGCCACTCACCAACTCATAGCTTGCGCCATTGGCTTTTTGTAAATTCTGCTGGCGATAGGAACGCGTAACGATATTGGGTATAAGAACAGTTACATCTTTGAATGCTACGGTCAGGCCATTGTCTTTAGGAGCCTGTGCTTCCGGCGGAGCAACTGCGGGTGTTGCCTCTTTTTCTGCTGCTGCTTGTTTTGCAGCTGTATCATCCACCGGTGCAGGTGTAGCGGGCTGTTCAGGCTCCGCTTGTTTCATTTTAATATCAGCCACAAAATCCTGCAGATATTGAGGATCGTTTTCTGTAACGATAGTAGATGAATCTCCTAACACTATTGGTTTGCCCCTGTTAGGATTATCGTTGTTGCTGCAGGATTGTAACAGCAAGGCAGCGGATAATAATAGTAAACCTGGTTTACGCATGAGATGAGTATTCGTCAACGAAAATAATAAACGCCTTTTATTACAAGGCGTTTTATTAAAAGTTTAATAAGCCGATAGTTTCCGGACTGATTCATCCAGCCTGGCCTTGGCCAGGAAGTTTTGCTCCAGTTCTATAGCAAAAGGAACCGGTGTATCCAGGCTTGCGCAACGTACTATAGGCGCATCCAGCAATTCAAAGCAGTTTTCGGATATCCACGCCGCGATCTCTCCACCGAGGCCGCCTATCAAAGTATCCTCGTGCAACAGCAACACTTTGCCGGTACGCTTTACAGAAGCCCGGATGGCATCGTAATCAAGCGGCAGCAGGGTACGGAGGTCTAATATGTCAAAAGATATATCCCGGTGATTTGCAGCATAGCCCAATGCCCAATGCACGCCACTGCCGTATGTGATAATGCTGATATCCGAACCTTCCTGCACTTGTTTTGCCTTGCCTATCTCAATAGTATAGTAATCATCAGGAACGCTGCCTGTTATGCTGCGATACAATGCTTTGTGCTCGAAGAACATAACAGGGTTAGGATCTTCAATAGCGGCTATCAGCAGGCCTTTAGCATCTTCCGGCGTAGATGGGTAGATCACCTTGAGTCCGGGAGTATGCGTGAACCATGCCTCGTTACTTTGTGAGTGGAATGGTCCTGCACCTACACCACCACCCGTTGGCATACGGATGACCACATCAGCATTCTGTCCCCAGCGATAATATATTTTGGCAAGGTTGTTAATGATCTGGTTGAAGCCAACGGTAACAAAGTCGGCAAACTGCATCTCCATCATAGATTTGAAACCTTTGATGGACAAGCCGAGCGCGGTACCTACTATAGCACTTTCACAAAGCGGTGTATTGCGTACACGCTCTTTGCCAAACTGTGCAACAAAACCATCCGTCACTTTAAAAGCTCCGCCGTATTCAGCGATATCCTGTCCCATCAATACCAGGTTAGGATGCTTCTCCATACTTTGGCGCAGGCCATCGCTTATGGCATTGATGAATTTCATGTCAGACCTGTTACCTGTTGCAGGTGCAACAGCATGATTGTTCGCAGGAGCATACACATCATTCATTTCATCAGCGGTATTGGCAACAACCGGCGCAGCTGCAAAACCAGTAGCCAGGCCCTCTTCTATTTCTTTTTGTATACCATCCCTGATGTCTTTTATCAGGTATTGGGACAGAATAGATTTTTCTAACAGGAAAGCTTCGAAATTGGCAACGGGATCTTTTTTGCCCCATTCTTCAAAAAGCTCTTTAGGTACATATTTTACGCCGCTCGCTTCCTCATGTCCGCGCATACGGAAGGTCATACATTCTATGAGTATTGGTTTTTGCTCACGAATGCAATATTCTCTTGCCTCGCTTACGGTCTTATATACTTCTAGTATATTGTTACCATCAATAGTAATGCCCTTCATGCCGTAGCCAACAGCCCTGTCTGCCAGTTGCTTGCAAACAAACTGCTCATTAACAGGCGTGCTCAGGCCGTAACCATTGTTTTCTATAATAAAGATGACAGGCAAACCCCATACTGCAGCCACGTTCAGCGCCTCGTGGAAATCGCCCTCGCTGGTGCCACCATCGCCGCTGAATGCCAGTGATACTTTATTTTCCTTGCGTAGTTTATGCGCCAGCGCTATACCATCTGCAATAGCCAGTTGCGGACCGAGGTGAGAGATCATACCACATATATGGTATTCATTGGCGCCAAAGTGAAAAGAACGTTCGCGCGCTTTGCTGAAACCTTCTTTCTTACCCTGCCATTGCATAAACAATTTATCGAAGGGCATTTTGCGGGTAGTGAATACGCCCAGGTTGCGGTGCAGCGGCATTATATACTCATCACTATCGAGTGCCATAGTAGCGCCGACAGCAATAGCCTCCTGCCCGATACCGCTAAACCATTTGCTCACCCTGCCCTGGCGTAGCAGTACCAGCATTTTCTCTTCGATCATGCGGGGACGCACCAGTTGTATATACAGGTCAATGAGTTTATCGTTATCAAAGCCGCTTCTGTCAAATTGCATAGCAATAATTTAGGGGGCAAAGATAATATTTATGAATAAAGGCCCCGTTTTACGGAGCCTTTGGGAATTATTTGTTTGCCAGGTTCTCGGCAAGTTCTTTTTTATACAAAGCAGGGCGTTCGTGGTTGATCGGGAATCCCAAAGATTCATATATATAATCCTGTGATACCGTACGCACGCTCATTTTATTGATCATATTATTATCAGACGAAGGCTGCAGCCTGTTAGACAGGAATACAAACAAAATTCCGGTAGCAGGATCGGCCCAAACGCAGGTACCTGTAAAGCCCTGGTGGCCAAAAGTGTAGCCGCTGCATCGGTTGCCTGTTGGGCCTGCATCATCTGCATCCGGTATCGGTTTATCAAATGCAAGCCCGCGGCGGCTGATGGTACTGTTATAACGTGTAAACAGTTCTACTGTTTCCTTTTTGAAATATCGTTTACCGCCATAGGTGCCCTTGTTCAGCAGCATCTGGAAGATCACGGCAACATCGTTGGCAGTAGAGAAGATGCCTGCATGGCCGGCAACACCCCCAAATAATGCGGCACCCTGGTCGTGTACATAACCTATTAGCTGCTGATGCCTGAAGAAAAGATCATTTTCGCTCGGCGCTATCTGCGACTGATTGAATTTTTTCAGAGGCAGGTAAGTGATATATTTTAAACCAAGCGGTTTGTAGAACTGCTGATCTACATATTGATCCAGGTGTTGCCCGGATATCTTTTCAACGATCGCAGCAAGAAAATAGAAATCAAGATCGCTATACACATAGCGGCCTTTGTTTTCAAGGGGGCTGGCCAGTATTTCGCTCCATATAGAGTCAACATAATCGCCACGCAGGTACAGTCCGCTAGCTACCTGTATCCAGTTATTATTATCCGGCTTGCTGCTATAAAGGTCTGGTCGTAGGTTGCCCTTAGCATCCATTGTCTCACGATAGAAAGGTATCCAGCTTTTAAGGCCTGCCTGGTGCATCAGCAGGTCGCGTATTTTCAGGTCTGCCTTGTTGCTTTGGCGTGTCCATGGCAGGTAATCGCCAATTGTCTTATCCAGTGATAGTTTGCCGGTTTCATAGAGGCGCATCACACCAAGCGTGGTAGCTAATATTTTGGTTACAGAGGCTACATCGTAAATGGTATTCTTATCTACAGCTTTATCTTTTTTATAGGTATAATATCCAAAAGCTTTGTCGTAAAATACTTTTCCGTCTTTAGCAGCCAACACACGGCACCCGGGAGTGGCACCGTCTGCAATAGCGCGCTGTATAAACATGTCCAGTTTCGTAAGCGCCTGGTTATTGATAACACCTGCGTCTTCCGCGAAGTCAAGGTATTTCAATTCATCAGATTTTTGCGCTCCGGCTTTGCCTGCTGCAATTAATGCAGGGCCTTCGGTTTGCATATCTATACATGGTGTTACAGGAAGCACGCCACGTGCATCTTCTTTCCGTAACAGCACGCGGGCTACCATGTTTTCGGTAGTAGTATCGTCTTCATAAGCAACAATTGCAGAACCCACTTCACAGATATTCTTCATCAAATACGCATTGCCCAATAATACGATCATCACACTACGTTTATTAGCCATCTGTTTGATGAAGGCCATCTGCTGTTCGTCCAGTCCATAGTTACCATTGGTGGGGTAGAAGGTCATGTTATGAATAGCTACAATAGTAATATCATCATCAGTGGCGTCGCCTGCTATTTTATTAGCAACAGAGGTCATTACACCTTTGGGCAGCCAGCGCACTTTCATATCAGGCAGTGCTTTCAGCAATTCGTTACTAAGCCGTGTGCTGTCCGTAGCGTTGATACCTATATACCCTACGTGCTTCCTGCTATTTAGAAGGTCTGTGAGGATAAAATTCCGGTCACGCACGAGGGTTACAGATTTCTTAGCAGTTTGGGAGCGAAGCTGTTCTGTATATTGATTCAGGTCGTTGGTGATGTTTACAGATTCTACCGGTTTAAATACAGAAAGCCCTGCATCATATTTAGCAGCCAGTATCTTTTTTACCTTGCCTTCAATGTCCTTCCAGCTAAGCCTTCCATCGGTCAGTGCTTCCTGTATCTTTTGCATGGCAACAGGTACATCCTGCGAAAACAGCAGCATATCATTACCTGCTATTAAGGCGCGTACATCCACATCACCCGGTGTATAATATTTGGTTACGCCCTGCATGTTCAGCGCATCTGTAAATACCAATCCTTTGAAGCCCATACGGGTTTTCAGTAAACCGTTGATAGTGTTTTTTGATAATGTAGTAGGTACATTTGGTTCAGTTTCCAGTGCTGGTATGTTTAGGTGGGCCACCATTACACTTTTAATTCCGGCCTTTATCATTTCGCGGAATGGGTAAAGTTCCAGCGTGTCTAGCTGGGCCAAAGATTTATTAATGGTAGGCAGATCGTTATGAGAATCTACTTTGGTATCGCCGTGGCCGGGAAAGTGTTTCGCGCAGGCAATAACCCCCATGCCCTGCAAGCCATGCATATAAGCGATGGACATTTTAGTAACCCAGTTTTTATCCTCCCCAAAAGACCGGGCGTTGATAATAGGGTTCTCCGGGTTATTATTGATATCTACAACGGGAGCAAAATCGATATGCACCCCCAGCCTTTTGCACTGCATGCCAATAGCCTGCCCTATACGGTAAGCAATGGCAGTATCGTGCGTAGCACCTATCATCATGGAATGGGGCATATTAGCTACGCCGGTAAGGCGCATACCCAGGCCCCATTCTGCATCCATACCTATTAACAGGGGTACATAAGCCATTTGCTGGTACAGGTTGGTAAGCGACGCCTGGGCTTCAGCTGTTCCCTGCATAAATATGAGGCCGCCAATGCGCCGCTCAGATATCAATTTTTTTATATCTTCTTCATTGTAATTCTTACCGCCTGAATAAGCGGCAACCATAAAAAGCTGACCTATCTTTTCTGAATCTTCGAGTTTGTCATAAACACTATCTACCCAATGAGCCTTCGTATTTGGCAATATCCTGGTTGGTTGCCCGCGATATACCGGCTGTGCGTAAACGGATGGACTGAGAAAAGCGAAAAGGAACGAAACAAAAAAAAGAATATGCTTGTAACAGGTCATAAACAAATATAACCTTATTGTTGCGGAGAGATGTAAAGGGTATGATAAAAAAAATGCTCCCTGGAAAGGGAGCAACAAACCCATTATGCACTATATCTAGTTAAAAACCGAGGTTGTTTGTTTTGCTTGAAAGCAATTTGCCTCTGTAATTAAGTAGGATACAAAGATGAGACATATTTAAACGCTCTGTAATGACTTTGGTTATGAAAAATTGATGATTTTCATCACCTTTTACAAGACCGGTGTATTGAGGTGGCTAAATCTTACCTTTGCATACCTATTTTAAGAGAAGTGGCCGACGTAATACAGTTATTATCAGATCATATAGCTAACCAGATAGCTGCAGGAGAGGTCATTCAAAGGCCTGCATCTGCGGTAAAAGAGTTGTTGGAAAATGCTATAGATGCCGGTGCTACCGAGATACAGCTGATACTAAAGGATGCCGGTAAGGAATTGCTGCAGGTAATAGACAATGGCTGCGGCATGAGCACTACAGACGCGCGCATGAGCTTTGAAAGGCACGCCACTTCTAAAATACGCGATATCAACGACCTGTTTTCCATTAAAACCATGGGGTTCAGGGGAGAGGCGCTGGCATCTGTTGCGGCAGTAGCACAGGTAGAAATGAAAACACGCCGGCATGATGCCGAAATAGGTACGCGCATTGTTGTTGAAGGCACGGAAGTAAAAATACAGGAGCCCTGCGCTACAGCACCCGGAACTAATATCTGCATCAAAAACCTGTTTTATAACGTACCTGCACGCAGGCATTTCTTAAAGACCACCACTACAGAGTTTCGTCACGTGGTGGATGAGTTTACCCGTGTGGCACTGGCCTATCCGCAGGTGGCATTTCGCTTATGGCATAACAATGCAGAGCAGTTTCACCTGGAGGCGGGCAACCTGAAAACACGCATCAAAGGTTTACTAGGCAGCTCGTATGAGAAAAACCTGGTACCTGTAGAAGAGCATGCCGACCTGCTGAATATAACAGGCTTTATAGGCAAGCCAGAAGCTGCTACCCGCACACGTGGTATGCAGTTCTTTTTTATTAATAATCGTTTTATACGTAACGCCTACCTGCATCATGCCGTAGTACAGGCTTACGAAGGGTTGATAGAAAAAGAGACTTTCCCGTTTTATGTTTTGTTTCTTGAAGTTGACCCTGCAAGAGTGGACGTGAATGTGCACCCCACCAAGCAGGAAGTGAAATTTGAGGACGACAGGCTGATGTATGCTTACCTGAACGCAGCTGTGAAACACGCGCTGGCGAAATACAATATAGCGCCATCACTTGATTTTACGCTCAACGCAGGCATACAGGAATTACCTTCTGTACAACAGCCGGTAACAGAGCAGGTAAAGCAGGATACGGAAAAAGGTTATTTGTACAGCGCCTTTACTCAAAAGAACCAGGCACATCTTGTGGAGAAAAAAGACAGCTTGCAACGCTGGAAGGACCTGTATGAAATAGCCAGCAATATACCGCTGAACCAAAGGAATATAGAAGAGGACCTGCAGCCACAGCAAGCTACACTGCACAGCACTACCGAAACACAGAATAAAAATAACAATATCATATCCGTTCAGGGCTCTTTACTGGTAACTACGGTAAAGTCGGGCCTGATGCTGGTACATATTCGCCGGGCGCAGGAGCGTATCTGGTACGAACGGTTGCTGCATGAGTATAACAACGGCGGTACACCTTCGCAACAGTTATTGTTCCCGGTGCAATATGAGCTATCTCCGCAGGATGCCATACTACTTACCGAAGTTTTACCCGACCTGGCGCGCATCGGATTTGATGTTTCTCCATTTGGGCAAAACACCTTTGTAGTGCAGGGCGTGCCTACCGCATTGCCACAAGGGGAGGAAAAAAATGTATTGGATGAAGCAATAGACCAATTGAAGCACGAGGCAAGTGATGCCGTTGCCAAGAGGACTGATAAACTGCTGGCCAATATGGCAAAGCGCCTGTCGCGCAATACAGATGCGATACAGCGGCAGGAAGCACAACAAGCGCTGATAGATGAACTATTTGCCTGCGCACAGCCCGAATATACGCCCGGAGGTAAGAAGGTCTTTACTATGATAAAGCGCGAAAACCTGGATGATATGCTGGGTTAGCAAACGTATTTTATTTAAACTATTTTTGACACCGATTAGAATATTTAGATGTCTGCATTAAAGTTTTACGATCTTACTGTTAAAGAAGTCCGCCAAGAAACACAGGATTGCGTATCAATAGCATTAAACATACCTGCCCAACTAGCGGATACTTTTCAGTTTGTCGCAGGGCAGTACCTGACTTTCAGGACCAAACTCAACGGTGAGGAAGTAAGGCGTTCTTACTCTATCTGCTCTGCCCCAAATGAGCATGAGCTGAGGGTGGCAGTAAAAAAAGTAGAAGCCGGTAAGTTCTCTACCTATGCCAACGATATACTAAAGGCCGGAGAAACAATAGAAGTAATGCCTCCACTGGGAAAATTTTCTCCAAAGGGTATTACCAAAGCAAAAAAACAATACCTGGCCATAGCAGCCGGCAGCGGCATTACCCCAGTGATGAGCATTATGAAGCATGTGCTGGAAACCGAGCCGGACAGCCAGTTTACACTGATCTATGGTAATAAGAACCGTAATACCATCATCTTCCGCGAAGAAATAGAAGGGTTAAAAAACAAATACATGCAGCGCCTGAGGGTGTACCATATACTAAGTCGCGAGACTATGGATACACCATTGTTCAATGGACGTATTACGGCTGATAAATGCAAAGAGTTTTGCGATACTTTAATTGACATCAAAACTATAGATGAAGCATTTGTTTGCGGTCCGGAGGAAATGATACTATCTGTTCGTCAGCAGCTGATAGATCTCGGCATGGTATCTGACAGTGTACACATGGAGCTGTTCACATCCCCGGATCAGCCAAAACCTAATCATGACAGGTGGGTCTCTGAACATAGCTCATCATCTGATGCCATGAGTAAAGTGAGCATTACACTTGATGGAACCACATTTGAAATGGAACTGGCGTACAATGGGGATAGCATACTGGATGCTGCCCTGAAAAGCGGCGCCGACCTGCCATATGCCTGCAAAGGCGGCGTATGCTGTACCTGCCGTGCCAAAGTAACAGAGGGCGCGGTAGATATGGAAGTGAACTATTCGCTGGAGAAAGACGAACTGGAGAAAGGTTTTGTACTTACGTGCCAGTCACACCCGAGGACAGAAAGGGTGCATATAGATTTTGACGCGCGCTAAAAATTAACAGGCTACCCGCCGAAGCAGAATAGCCTGTTTTTCAAAACACACACATCCTATCTTTTATCTGAATTACCGCCATCGTTCGGAGGTAAATTTGTATTATTATTTATATAATTAATGTTGCGGGATATTGTCTTATCTACACCATCATTAATGGCACTTTCCTTGCCCTGGTAAGCAGCGTTAGGGTCGTCATAGCTGGCACCGAAGCGTGGATTTTTCTTACTGCTGGTCACCGTTCTTGGTTCAGGGTTTACATATACATATCTATCGAGTTTGTGTAACTGCGCGATAGTCTTGTCGTTTTTGTTTGCCGCCTTTTTTGTATTCACGATCGTTGGTGTGTTTTCGCTGCAGACAGTGTAAGTACCATCTATGCGGCATACCTTATAATTTTGATCATAAACACTTTCACCGTTCGAATAACTTTTTTGAGCGTGTGCCACGACAGGTAATGTTGCAACTGCCAGGGCTAAAATCAGGTTTTTCATATCTACACATTTTTTTGTTATCAATCATGCTGTCGATATATGAAAACAAAAAACCATTCCATCCCCAATTAAGACAATGTTAAAGGCGGACAGTAGAACCCATTTTTATTATAATGCATTGATAATCAGTTGTTTTTTGTTTTTTCAATTTGGGTAATTTTTTGGGGTTATAACCACAACATGTAGAAATTAGTTTCAATTGTAGGGCTATTTAGCATATTGATGGGTAGGTAGCGTATTATTAAGTAAATTTGTACTCTAAATAAAGAGTTACTAAATGTTGAAGACCGGAAATACGATTGTGAGCATCTATACAGAGATGACACCAAACCCTGAAACAATGAAGTTTGTTGCTAACAAATTGCTGTATCCGGGAAAGAGTATCGACTTCCCTGAAGAGTCTGCGGCTACGCCTTCACCCCTGGCTAAAGAATTATTTGCATTCCCGTTCATTCGCAGTGTATTTATTGCCAGCAACTTTGTTACGCTGACTAAAACACCTGAAACACGCTGGGAAGAAGTAATACCATCTGTGCGCGAATTTCTGAAACAGTACTTGGAAGAGGGTAAAGTAGTGATCAATGAAGACCTTGTAGTAAAGAAGGCTGATACCAATCTTATTAGCTCTGATGATACGGACGTGGTGAAGCGCATCAAAGAACTGCTGGAGAACTATGTAAAACCTGCAGTGGAAATGGACGGTGGCGCTATCAGCTATAAAAGCTATGAAAATGGTACCGTGAAATTGATGATGCAAGGCGCATGTTCAGGATGTCCTTCTTCCATGATCACTTTAAAAGCAGGTATAGAAGGTATGATGAAGCGCGTGATACCGGAAGTGAAAGAAGTAGTGGCAGAAGCAGAATAATTAAAACGTTAATTTATATAAATCAGGTATGCCCCGCCATTTAAGGCGGGGCTTTTTTCATATTATTGTCGGGCGATTAAGCTATTTTTATACGCAATTCACACACAGTATGAGCATTGAAAATAATTACGTGGCGATTATGGCAGGTGGTATCGGCAGCCGGTTTTGGCCCGAAAGCCGCATGAGCTATCCCAAACAGTTTATAGATATATTAGGTACAGGACGTTCCCTGATTCAATGGACATACCAAAGGTTTACTAACATTTGCCCTAAAGAGAATATTTACTTCATCACTAACCAGCAATATATCAACACACTAAAGGAGCAAATACCGGAAGTGAGCGATGCCAATATCATCAGTGAGCCATCACGAAAAAATACGGCTCCCTGCGCTGCGTACTTTGCGCATAAGATGATGGCATTAAACCCCAAGGCAAATATTATTATGTCTCCGGCAGATCATCTGATAATGGATGAGCGCGCATTTGAGCGTACAGCGCACGAAGCATTGGAATTTGTCGCACAACATGATGCCCTGCTTACACTGGGTATAAAACCAACCAGGCCCGATACAGGCTATGGCTATATACAATATGATGCTGAAGATGAGCTGGATCAATTGTATAAGGTGAAGACATTTACAGAAAAGCCATCGCTGGACCTGGCGCGTACCTTCCTGAAAAGCGGGGATTTCCTTTGGAACTCAGGCATATTTGTATGGAATGTAAAGACCATTATGGAGGCCCTTGAAAAGTTTTTGCCGGAAATGAATGAAGTATTTCTGCAAGCTACCACCGCGTATAATACACCGAAAGAGCACGAGATAATTAGCAGTTTATACTCTCAATGCACCAATATATCTATTGATTATGGTATCATGGAAAAGGCAAAGAATGTATATGTGATACCATCTTATTTCGGCTGGTGCGACCTGGGAACATGGGAAAGCGCGTATGAGAACTTTGATAAAGACTACCTGGGAAACGCTGTACATGGAGATAATGTGATGATAATAGACGCCAGCGAATGCATGATAAAAGTGCCGAATGAAAAGTTGCTGGTAGTGCAAGGCCTGGAACGCTTTATCGTAATAGATACACCCGATGTATTACTGATATGTGAACGCAACCGCGAACAGCAGATCAAAGAATACGTAGCCGAGGTAAAAAGGAATAAGGGAGATAAATACCTATAACTTATGCTACTGCCACACAAACACTCTGCGGAAGGAACAACGATTTTTACCATTATGAGTGCCCTTGCACAGCAGCATAATGCGATCAACCTGTCGCAAGGCTTCCCTGATTTTCCGATCGGTGCAGAATTGGCATCTTTGCTTGGTGAGGCAGCAGCACAAGGATATAACCAATACGCTCCTATGCCCGGCCTGCCACAATTGCGGCAACAAATAGCGGCTGATTTTCAAAGAAGGTATGACGTAATTATTAACCCCGATACTGAGATCACAATAACACCCGGAGCAACCTATGCTATTTATACAGCATTCACGTCTATCCTCGAAGCGGGTGATGAAGTAATAGTGCTGGAACCTGCATACGATAGTTATATACCCAATATTGAAACCAACGGTGCAAAGGCAATTACTATTAGCCTGAAAGCGCCAACGTTTACTGTGGATTGGGATGAAGTACAGAAAGCGATCAGCCTGCGCACAAAAGCCATTATCATCAACACACCACATAACCCTACCGGCGCTGTCTGGACAAGGGAAGACTGGGATAAGCTGGCCGACCTGGTACGTGATACAAACATCATCATCTTATCTGATGAAGTATACGAACAACTGATCTATGACGGGCTGCAACATTATTCTGTATTGCAGCATCCTGAACTCAGGCACCGAAGCTTTGCTTTATATTCTTTTGGCAAGGTGTTTCACAATACCGGGTGGAAGATCGGGTATTGCATCGCACCGCCTGAGTTTACAACAGCATTCAGGCGCATACATCAATTTCTTTGTTTTTCCGTAAACACACCGGCACAGTATGCGCTGGCCACTTATCTTTCGCAGCCTGGATTGCCTGTTGTATCTAAAATGATGCAGCAAAAACGTGATCATTTTATTGACATGTTAAGCGCTACGCAATTTACCATACATCAGCCGGCATCTGGCAGTTATTTTCAGACGGTCAGCTATGAGCAGATCAGCGATATACCCGATATGGAATTTGCGCAATGGCTTACCAGGGAACATGGTGTAGCCACCATACCTATTAGTGCCTTTTATAGGAATAAAAAAGACGATAAGCTGATACGTTTTTGTTTTGCCAAGAAAGAAGAGACCATAAAACAAGCAATCGAAAGGCTGTTGGCAATTACAGCTAAAGTCCAATAATGCAAAGACATAAAAACAAGGTGGAATCAACCATTAGGTTGGTGATCATCATTTTTATATCAACAATACTACTAAGGTTTGGGTGGACTTTTTACAGGTACCATTACAATACTTTTTTGTTAGATGTCACGCATGATATTTACAAACCGGAACTCTTTAGTGAATTATTATCAGACCCTAAAGGAAAGATCGTTTTCTCTGTATTAAAGGCAGCCATCTTTTTCTGTGTTGTTGCCTGGTTGGTTTTTTTAGTGAGAACTGTTTTCTATCGTAAACCATTAATAGCTCCGTTTTTCGAGAAATGGATTTCGGCCTTAGCGCAGTTAGTAAAAAATAATCTGGATTACTACCGATTGTTGCCCCGGGTAATAAAAATTTCTATTACTTCCATTATTATTCTAGAAACGGTAATCCTTATTGGTTTTATATACTTACTACCTTACGACTATGATGAAGCATACTCTTACTTATATTTTTCTGGCAATGGGGTATTGTCATCCTTAGTGTATTATCCCCTGCCCAATAATCATGTGCTCTATAATATCCTTTCGTCTGTATCGCTTCATCTTCCAATACCTGTTGTGCCCGCAACGCGTATTATTAGCAGTGTATCTGCAATAATAACCTCCTGGTATTTCTTTAAATTATTAGGTAAAGTACTAAGTAACCGGGCGGCAGTTATAGTAACGAGTCTGTTAGTATTTTCTTACCCCTTCCTATTGTATGCAACACAGGCAAGAGGATATATGCTCATGTTACTTTGCGCGTTATTAAGTCTATACGGCTATACATATATAGTTGGGGGAAATAAAGGGAGGAAATATTATGCTCTGTTTGTTATCAGCAATATTGCCGGGTTGTTTACGATCCCCTCTTTTTTGTATTATTTCCTTATAGTTGATATCTTTTTCTTTTTTGAAGCTTTAAGATCCCGGCAACGAAAAAGTATATGGAGTGCATTAAAAGCTAACCTGGTGATTGCGGTGGTAACGTTTACACTATACCTGCCTGTTATTTGGAGAAATGGATTTCAAGCACTCACGAATAATAATGGAGTTGTAGCAAGAAGCACTGACTTCATAGCCGCGAATATGGGGTATCATCTTCGGGAAACCTGGAGTTTTTTAAACGGCTATACCGGTACGGCCTTTTATTTTTCTGTAGTACTTATTTTGATTCTGGTAGTTACTTTCTATACCTCAGTCAGCAAATACAAATTTTTATGGCTAACAGCCGCCGGGATATTATTGTCACCTGCTATGATAATTTGGGTGCACAGAACAATTCCTTTTTCGAGAACCTGGCTTTATTTGTTATTGCCAATATACATGGCTATAGCTTCCTTGTTATCCTTTCCCATAGATAAAATCAGCAAGGTCAAGACGAATGGTTTTATTTACTTGATGTTGGCAGCGACAATATTAGCCGGAATTCAATTTTGGCGCTTCGAAAAATTACAAAGGCAGATCTATGCTGTTAACTATGACTGTGAATATTATAATAAGCTGCTAGATAGTAAGTACGGATCAATAAATACAATAGGTTACGAAGTAGATGGGTTGGCATTTTACATGAAGGATATACTATTGTGTGACGCTAAGATGGCTAACAACAGAAACAACATATTATCGCAGCCGTTGCAAAGCGCAGGATCGACAGTTTGTGATGTATTGATACTAAACAAAAAATCCAATATTGATCTGAATTTGCAGGGCTATCATTTACTGCAAGGCAATGATAGTTTTTTTAACGTGTATGTTAGAAAAGATATTTATGAAAGGAAGTAATCGTAAGCGAGTTTTACGATCAACGCCAGAACAATCAGTATAAAGAATAACCGGATAAACCCGCTGCCTTTTTTTAATGCGAAATGGGAGCCTGTATAGCTGCCGGCCATATTGGCAATGCCCACCGGTATGGCAAGATGCCACTGTACATTTCCGCTGGCGATAAAGAAACTAAGCGCCGAAATATTGGTGACACAGTTGATCACCTTTGCATTAGCGGATGCATTCAAAAAGTTATAGCCAAACAACACCACAAAAGCGAATATCAAGAAGCTTCCCGTACCCGGACCTATCAATCCATCGTAAAAGCCAATAATAACTCCAGTGCCAATAGCGTATGCATAATACCGGGTATTGCTTAAAGACTTATCTACATGATGCAACCCCAACTCTTTTTTAAAGACTGTATAGATCAATACCAGGATAAGCGCAGTTAAGATAAAAGGCATAAACTGTTCCTTATGGATAAAGCTAACCAGCAGTGCGCCGCAAAAAGACCCTACAAAGGCGGTAATGATGGCAGGGGTTAGATGTCGCCAGTTAATAGGCACCCTTTTTATATACCTGTATGCCGATACCGATGTGCCGAGAAATGAGGCTGTTTTATTGGATGCCAAAGTCTGTACAAGGCTCAGTTGCGGCATCAATACGAAGAAAGCTGGTAACTGTACCAGCCCGCCCCCACCCACCATAGCATCAATAATGCCGGCGAGAAATGCGAAAAAACAAAGCAGGATAAGACTCATGCTGTTAAAAGGATGAGCGATAAAAGTATTAAATTTTGAAGGATGGTCTACTGTTACTATCTCTTCCTATATATTAACCTGATATCCCCATGGTTATATCAGGGGTTAAAAGTCAGCCCTGTTTATCCTAATTTTGCTGAAGTATGGAAGCCTATTTAAAATTATTGCAGCATATCCTGGATACGGGTCTTAGTAAGAGTGACCGCACAGGAACAGGTACCATCAGTTGTTTTGGTTACCAGATGCGTTTCGACCTGCAAAAAGGCTTTCCGATGGTTACTACAAAGAAGCTACATCTGAAATCTATCATTTATGAACTGCTATGGTTTCTTAAAGGGGATACTAACATAAAATATCTGAAGGACAATGGTGTAAGCATTTGGGACGAATGGGCGGACACACATGGCGACCTGGGCCCGGTTTACGGGCATCAATGGCGCAGCTGGACCGGTGCTGACGGACAAACCCATGATCAGATAAAAGATGTACTGAATCAGATAAAGAATAACCCTGATAGCAGGAGAATGATAGTAAATGCCTGGAATGTTGGTGATCTAAGCAAAATGGCGCTCACTCCATGCCATGCTCTTTTTCAGTTTTATGTAGCAGATGGCAAATTAAGTTGCCAGCTATACCAGCGTAGCGCAGATGTATTTTTGGGGGTACCTTTTAATATAGCCTCCTACGCGTTGCTGACCATGATGATGGCGCAGGTATGCGGGCTGCAGCCAGGCGAATTTATCCATACGTTCGGCGACGTGCATTTGTATAATAACCATATAGAACAAGCAAAACTTCAGCTTACAAGGGAGCCATATCCGCTGCCAACAATGGAATTGAACCCCGATGTTATAGATCTGTTTGATTTTAAATTTGAAGACTTTACACTTAAAAATTACCAGTCGCACCCACATATTAAAGCGCCGGTAGCAGTATAACAGCTTATGATCCTTACAGCTATAGTAGCAGTAGACGAGCAAAATGCCATAGGAAGGGATAACCAATTGCCGTGGTATTTACCCGAAGACTTAAAATTTTTTAAACGCAAAACCTTAGGTAAGCCCGTTCTTATGGGCAGGAAAACCTATGAATCTTTGGGTAAGCCGTTACCCGGCAGATTGAATATCGTGGTATCTACACAAAAAGATCTGAGCTTGCCTGAAGGTGTACTTTTATATGACGACCTAAACGCCGCGGTAGAAAGACTCAGGGAATCGCACGACGAAGAAGGCTTTATAATTGGCGGAGGGAAAATATTTGCTGAAACGATGAATGTTCTTGACAGGATGTATATTACGGTTGTGCATACCAAAGTAACAGGTGCAGAAGCATTCTTTCCGCACGTAGACCACGCACATTGGAAGCTCGTATGGGAAGAACCGCACCAGGCGGATGAGAAGCACGCCTATGCTTATACTTTCCAGGAATGGGAGCGTATCAAAGAGATATAAATGTCGCTGCACGCTCTCCTGCAATACATTCGTTACCGGCTGAAGGCAAAAACAAGGCACGGCATCCACTCTCCTTTCGTGTATGCCTTTATCGAACAGGGGCTCATGAAAATGAAAGGGGATGTAGTGGCGGGGACAACCTCATATTTTTCCGGCTGGACAGTAAGTGAGTTCGATATTAATAGTTTTGATGAAATAGAATCTGCGATATCTATTGCAGGTGAACGCACGGTGTTTATTATAAAGAATATTCATAATACATCGCAGGCCACAATGAACTGGGATGCGTTAAAAACAAATAATAAGGTAGTGATAGATATAGATCTGTACAGTACAGGGCTTTTTTTCTTTAATAAGGATATAAAAGAAAAGCAAAGCTTTGTATTAAAATATCCGTATAAATAAAAAGAGCAGGATTTCCTGCTCTTTTAGATTTCTATTATCTGGAAGAACTATTCTTCGGTTTTCTTTTTCTTAGCTGTTTTCTTTGCAGGCTTTTCTTCGCCTTCCGCTACCGGTTCTGCAGCTTTCTTGGCGCGGGCTTTCTTTGCTGGTTTTTCTTCAGCACCTTCTTCGGTAGCTTCAGCTTTAGCAGCTTTTGATTTTTTAGCAGGTTTTTCCTCAGCTACTTCAGTTGCAGTTTCCGCAGCAGAGGCTTCTGCTTCAGCTGTAGCTTCTTCCATAGATTCGAAGTTCAGCATATCATTAGCCTTCAGTATTTCAAACCATTTCACCATTTTCTTCATATCGCTCACATACACACGTTCGTCGTCAAATTCAGGGAAAATGCTTTTGAAATAACTCTTTACAGCATTATTATCTGCTTTTGCATCTACCAAAGGAGTGGTACCCTCGCTGTCTTTCATTTTTTGAAAAACATTGTGAAGGCGTACATTATCGCCGGTTGTATATACCTCAATGCTTTCTAAAGGAGTTACATTGTGCAGGCGGGCAGATATGAATTTAGTTGATTTGTCTGCCAGGTTGCGAACAATAGCACCATCGCTTTTGGTGGCTAATAATTGAAAAAGACCGCTTAAACCGGTTACCGCTACTATTTCTCTGTATACCATAGTACTATTTGAAAGGGGGCAAAAATAACGTATTTCAATTTATTTTACCCTAAGAATATAAAAAAGTGAATTATCATCAAAAATACCTTCTAGAATAGCCTCTTATTTGTTTTTATGGATATAAGATAGTTTCGGAGGTCTTCAGACGGTTTTAGCCATAAAAGCATAGCGGCATAAACTGCCAGTATAAGAATGCTGCGTACAATAGCATCGGGTATAGGGCCGCCGATTACAGGTAACAGATAGCCCGCAGCGATGGCCAAAGCAACAGCAATCAAAGAAAGCCAGCTGCCCCTTGTAAAGGGCTGCAGCCTCATCTTAAACCATAAAAAGAGCAACTTGAATATATTAATTGCCGTAAACGCGAGAGTAGTGCCCCATGCAGCGCCATATATACCATATTTAGGTATCAGCAACACATTAAATCCAAATACAGTAGCTGTTAATAACCCTGCCGATCGGAAGTTGAATTTATAATACCTGGATATGGAGATCACTTCATTGTTCAAACCGGTAGCCATATCAATAATTCTGCCCAGCATCATGATCATAATTACCGGTTTTATTGCAGCATATTGGGGAGGTAGTATAGCAACAAGATTATCCAGATTGCACAGGATCACGGCAAACAATGCCATTGTAACAATAAATATATTCAGCGCCGATCGCTTGAAAAGGCTTTGCAGTAAAGCATTGTCGTTGGCGATATAGGCTTTATTCAGTGCTGTATAGCTGGAGTAGGTCATTGCCCTGTAAGGGATAACCATAAGTGCTACTACAAATACGGCATTGCGATATACGGCAATGCTTTCAAATCCTCTTTTGTCAAGTACACCCAGCATAAATGAATCCAGCATCCCAAATAAGTTTTGGGATAAGCCAAAAAGCAGGTGATACCATGCAAAGTGAATGATTCCGCGGTATTCGGGTTTTGTGAATGCCTTGAAATCGGATGAAAATCCAAAGCCAGGTGTTTTAGAAGCTGCTATAAAGAGAATAATGGCACCCAGCGCATAAATAGATACGGATGCCAGGATGAAAATATTAAAATCAATATACCTGTAATAATACAG
Source organism: Bacteroidetes bacterium 43-93 (assembly GCA_001897855.1). Taxonomy (GTDB): domain Bacteria; phylum Bacteroidota; class Bacteroidia; order Chitinophagales; family Chitinophagaceae; genus Polluticoccus. The sequence goes on along the minus strand of MKUO01000023.1, from coordinate 82,708 downwards.
CGCAATAATAATAAGGTTGCACACTCTTATGACTACCTCTTTTACAAAGGCAGAGAAAGCGATCTTTACATGAGATATCAAATAATGATCGAACAGGGACATGATACCCCATAAGCTCATGAGGAGCGGCAACGCATAGTAATATTTATTGAAGAGCTGCCTGTCCTGTTCATGATACAGTGCCACAAACTGTTGTCTGAAGACAAAAAATATAGTTGAATAAAACAGAATGGAAGCTGCTACTACTATTAATGACAGAGATAGCAATACCTTCCTTCTTTCATCCTTTTCTGAGAACTTCTGTATATAAGTGGCAAGTACGGAACCCGTACCCATCATGATGAGGAGTTGCAAGGTGGCACCGATGGTGATCGTATTAGAATAAAAACCTAATTGCTGCCTGAGAAAAACAAAAACATATATATAATTGGTAATTGCTCCTAATGCAGCACCGGTAAAAGTGACGATCGTAGTTTTTACAGACTGGCGGAAAACAATTCCCATAGGCGCAAAAGTAATGTTCACGCTCAATACTCTATGCCTATGAATTGCTAATATTTTATCACTTGCCGCACAGCTATTTATTAGCGGCTACCGTTTTCACTTTCCTTCTAAAATGGAAAAAATAGGAGTAAGACATGAACAGTTTTGAAAATGCTCCTTTTTTCAGCAGGCTTACCGGTAATTTATTTTGCAGTGATAGGATATTATCTAAAAAGAAGGGTACGGGATAACCCGCCGTATATTGGTTTAATTCTGTACTGTCCTTTATTCTAAGCTTGCGCATTAGCCTCCACCATGCGTCATAGTTCATAATTCCCGGAATCATCGATGGGCCGTATTCATTCCAGAGTATCAGGGCCTCCCTTATTTCCGTCGACTTGTTGTTGAATTCAAAGGCTGTGGCTTGCTGCTCATGCCACCCAATATTTATTAAGGTTTCGGGGATATAAGAAGCAGGATATTTTCTCAGCACAGCAATATAATATTCAAGATCTACCAGCCAGTTCATTCGCTCATTATATCTTACGTCTACCGAATGATGCACCATAGTGACGCTAGGGGGGCCGATAATATTATCGCCAAAGACCAAAAACGGGTTTTTCAGTATCTTTTTAAAACCGCCTATGCTATTACGCCCTGCTTTAGCCTGGCCTGTCTTGTCATCTATAATTTGCCAGGAGCAGCATAAAAAAAGCGCATTCGTGTTTGTTGCTGCTGCAAACCTTTCCAAAGCATCGTCTGTAGCAAACCAGTCATCGTCATGCATCATTTTCAGCCATACACCGTTCGCTTTAGAGATGTTGATGTTCCAGTTGACCGCCATTGTAGTTGGTGGCGTATTTTTATGATACTTTATTGGTAATTGAGGGTATTCTTTAATAAAGTCTGAAACGCTGTCGTTATCACTATTGTCGGTAATTACTATCTCATAATCTTTGAATGTCTGTGCGGAAATGCTATCCAGAAGCCTTTTCAGATAGTTTATCCTATTATAGGTTGGTACGCACAACGAAATCAAAGGTTGCCTGGTCATCTTAATTTTATTGGGCATTTAAGCCTTACAGCAAAGTTTATAACAACTTGTTGGGCCAAAAATAGACACTGCTATTGAAATTATGCAGGGTAAATTGTTCAGGCAGGTTCCTCCAAAAACTTGTTATAAGTTTTAATAAACTTATTCCTGTCAAAATGCGTTTTGGCATAATTATGAGCCGCATCGCTCAATCGTTCCAATTCGAATGGATTATTGCATAATACAGTTAAAAGCTCTATACCCTTTGCCACTACATGATCTTCGTTAGCCGGATCGTCGATCAGCAACGCATTTTGGCTATGAAAAAGGTGCGATTTATTTCCTTCCAACGCGGTAACTACAGGCACGCAACCATGCGCCATGCCTTCTTTTATCAGCATAGGGAATCCTTCGTATGAAGAAGTCATTAATATAACATGGCATTGATCGTATAGTTCGTTCATTTTTGCCGGTTCACTGATCTCGCCATGAATTACCGAATGTTCTTTTACATATTTCGATAATTCATCCATCATACTACCGGCAAAATGAAATTGTATAGGCTTTGCTGCTTTAATACAACTCTCGGCGATCTTATTTAATAGGTAAATTCTTTTTTGGGCTGTGCCTCTGCCTGCATATAGCACCTTTAGCGGCAGGCTATAATCTTTTTTGATTGCAGATGAAACAAATACGCCGGGCTCTATCACCTGCACCCTTTGCATAAAACGTTTATCTACGTTGTATTCTTGGTACTGATTTACAATATTATTATATGTTGCAAAATCGACCAGAATCCTGTGATCCAGGTATTTGTAATTGGCAAGTCCGAAAAACTCCATGCCGTTTTTGCCATACGTGAAATTGTGCAGCAGCTCCGTTTTTATCACCTTCTTCTTCAGGAAGAAAAGCATATCATAAAAAAAAGTACTGTTGGAACTAAAGACATGTGCTTTTCTATGCCTGTTGATATATAATGAATAATAGTGAACCGTAAATAGCCTGAATAACAGGTTGTCGCACCAGAAGTGGATATCCCGGACATCACAATTTGGTAACGCAAAGAACTCATCCTTTAATGCTTGATTTTGGGATAAGCGTGTGAAATACAGCTGTTTGGGTTTCTCCTTAACACTTTCCAATATATCTAAGTGTACTCGCTGAGCACCGCCAATGGTATACCTATCGAAAAAGAAGAATAAGTGCCCGGCATTTTTCTTTTTCAGGAGTACCAAAGGGTAAATGAATATTAATGCAAATGGATAGGTGATGCATAACAGAAGTCGGAACACCTTTATTTTAAAAAGATTATGCATGTAAGAGATTTGCGGCCTTCTTAGAGGCTAACTGTAAAATTAATACCCGAAAGCTTGTCTATTTAACATTTAATATAACTTAACATAAACATATATTAATCTTACTTAAAAAAGGAACTCAAATATCTGTAACTAGCTTGCATATTCAAGCCTTACACGTAACTTTGTTGCCTCTATTTTACAACATCCGAGTGATCGTTACAATATGAACTTTTTATTATTGGCGGCAGATCAGCAAACGCCATTCAGTTATCTACCTGTAGCCCTTCAACTGATGGTTGCAATCGGGTTCGTGGTAGTAACCATCGGCGCATCTCAGTTACTGGGGCCTAAACGCAAAACGCATGACAAGCTTATAAACTTTGAAAGCGGTATTCCGTCTGTTGGTAATGCGCGCCAGCCAATGGCTATCAAGTACTTTCTGGTAGCTATATTGTTTGTGTTGTTTGATGTGGAAGTGATCTTCTTTTATCCTTATGCAATCAATTTTAAGGAGCTGGGCCAGCAAGGGTTTATGGCTGTTATAATGTTTGTAGCCTTTTTCCTGTGTGGGTTCATATATATAGTAAAGAAAGGCGCTTTGGATTGGGAAGATTAGGTATGATTCGAATGCAAAGCAGAAGGAGGAAGACAGGGTAGTGAATTGCATTTTGAATTTTGATTGTTGACTTTTGAATTTTTAAAAATATGGGACGTCCGGTTCAATATAATACGAATGTGAAATTGGCGCCGATACCCGAAGGGTATTCCGGCGAAGGGTTTATGGCTACCTCTTTTGATAAAGTGATAGGCCTGGCGCGTAAAAATTCATTATGGCCTTTGCCATTCGCAACATCTTGCTGCGGTATCGAGTTCATGGCTACAATGGGTGCTAACTACGACCTGGCACGTTTTGGCTCTGAGCGTATGGGCTTTACTCCCCGCCAGTGCGATATGCTGCTGGTGGCAGGTACCATTGCCAAAAAGATGGCACCGATCCTCAGGCAGGTTTACCTGCAGATGGCAGAGCCCCGTTGGGTAATTGCCATCGGTGCATGCGCATCCAGCGGTGGTATATTTGATTCTTATCCTGTATTGCAGGGTATAGACCAGGTGATACCCGTAGACGTGTATGTTTCCGGCTGCCCTCCGCGCCCCGAAGCAATACTGGATGGCATCATCAAACTGCAGGACCTGGTGCAGAACGAGAGCCTGCGCCGCAGGAACAGCCCTGTATACAAACAATTAATGGAAAGCTACGCAATACAGTAGTATCAGAGGTCAAAAGCAGCACAAACTGTTTTTGGCTTTTAGTTTTGATATAGCATATGGCATTGACCAACGAAACGATACAACAAAAACTGTCTGAAAAATTCGGTGAGCAACTTACCGAATGGCAGGAACCTTACGGCATGCTCACCTTCAGGGCACCGTCAGAAATGAACTTGAAAGTAATGCAGCATCTTTATGATGACATGGGCTTCAGGTTTCTCACAGATCTTACAGCAGTGCATTATCCGCATAGTGTAAATGAAGAATTGTGTGTTGTGTACCATATGCACAACCTCGTAGATAATGTAAGGCTGCGTTTCAAAGTATTTGTACCTATCAGCAAACCCGATGTGTTTACCGCTACACAGTTGTTCTCTGCAGCAAACTGGATGGAGCGGGAAACATTTGACAACTTCGGCGTAAACTTTGTTGGCCACCCCGACCTAAGGCGCATTTTGAATGTAGATGATATGGACTACTTCCCTATGCGCAAGGAATATCCCATGGAAGACCCTACACGTACAGACAAAGACGATGAAATGTTTGGACGTGGAGGAACAGTTGTATAATATATTTTGACCTTAAATTGATTTTAGACTAATGTCTGAGCATCAACATCATATTCAGCTGGCAGAGGAGTCCCTGGCGAAGCAGACTACTACGCTGAACCTGGGGCCTACGCACCCTGCCACGCACGGTATCTTCCAGAACATACTGGAGATAGACGGCGAAAAAGTTCTCAGTTCAGAACAAACTGTGGGTTATATCCACCGTGCGTTCGAGAAGATTGCGGAACGTCGTCCATACTACCAGATCACACCACTTACAGACAGGCTTAACTATTGTTCCTCTCCCATTAACAACATGGGCTGGCACATGACCATAGAGAAGCTGTTGGGCCTTAAGCTCCCTAAGCGCGTAGATTATTTGCGTGTCATCATTATGGAGCTGGCACGTATCGGCGACCACCTGATTTGCAACTCGGTAGTTGCGGTAGATACAGGTGCACTCACCGGCTTTACTTATGTATTCCAGTGGCGCGAGCTGATCTATGAAATATATGAAGAAGTATGCGGCAGCCGCCTTACTACCAATATTGGCCGTGTAGGTGGTTTTGAGCGCAATTTCTCGGATGTCGCCTGGCAGAAGCTGAAGAAATTCATGGATGGCTTTCCTAAGGTGATGAAGGAATTCGAAGCACTGCTGAATCGCAACCGCATATTTATGGAGCGTTGTATCGGCGCGGGGCCAATAAACGCGGAACGCGCGCTCAACTATGGTTTTACAGGCCCTAACCTGCGGGCAGCAGGGGTGGACTATGACGTACGTGTAGCGCAGCCTTATTCATCTTACGAAGATTTTGATTTTACCATACCTGTAGGTACTACGGGTGATGTGTATGATCGCTATATGGTTCGTAATGATGAGATCTGGCAGAGCTATAGTATCATACAGCAGGCAATAGCGAAGATCGAAGAGATAGAAAAAGCGGATCCTGCACAGAAGAATATCTTCTATGCACCGGAAGCAGATAAATTCCACCTGCCGCCTAAAGAGGACGTGTATACCAAAATGGAAGCCCTGATCTACCACTTCAAGATGATCATGGGTGAGATAGAAGCTCCTCCGGGAGAAGTGTACCATGCAGTAGAAGGTGGTAATGGTGAGCTGGGATTTTACCTGCTCAGTGATGGCGGAAGGACACCTTATCGCCTGCATTTCCGTCGTCCATGCTTTATTTATTACCAGGCATATCCAGAGATCATTAAGGACGGATTGTTGAGTGATGCGATCATCACATTAAGTAGTTTGAACGTAATTGCAGGAGAACTGGACGGATAAAACAGTTATAAAATGAAATTTTCGGAAGAAAAACTAAATAAAGCAAAAGAGATCATGGCACGCTACCCTGATGGGAAGCAAAAAAGTGCGCTGATACCTCTGTTGCACCTGGCGCAGGAAGAGTTCGGCGGATGGCTGGATGTATCTGCAATGGATTATGTGGCTGAATTGCTGAACATACTGCCAATAGAAGTGTACGAAGTAGCTACTTTCTATTCCATGTTCAATCTGAAACCTGTCGGCAAATATATATTTGAAGTGTGCCGCACAGGGCCTTGTATGCTCAATGGCAGCGACGATATCATTGAGTATATAAAAGAAAAACTAAACATTCGTGAAGGGGAAACCACAACGGATGGTTTGTTTACCCTGAAACCTGCTGAATGCCTGGGCGCATGTGGTTATGCGCCGATGATGCAGCTGGGCAAGCATTTCAGGGAGCATCTTACCAAAGAAAAAGTAGATGCAATAATAGACGAGTGCAGAAGAAATGCTGCAGTAAATAATTAACAGCTATGGCGTACGATCTGGAGTTGGAATTTGTGATACCGGGTACGCCGAAGCAAACCATGCAAATGCTGACAGACACGGCATTGATAAGGAAATGGAGCGGTGAAGAAGCGGTACTGGAGCCGCAGGTTGGTGGAAAATTTCAGATGTTTGACGGATGGGTGAGCGGCGAAGTAAAGAAATTAACGGATAAAGAGCTGGCTTACAGCTGGAAACCGATAGAGTGGGAAGAGAGCACAGCACCATCAGAAGTTCATTTTTTATTGAGTAGTGATAAGGAAGGCACTAAAGTGATCTTACATCATACGAACCTGCCTACACAGGAAGAAGCGGATGAGCAAAAGCAGGGTTGGGACGATTACTTTTTTGGGCCGCTGGAGGAATATATATACGCTACCAAACGATATTAATATGAGATACCTTGTATTGATCTCGTTGCTCTTTATTTATAGTTCTGTATCCGCACAAAGTGAAAGAAGTGCGGGTATTGCAGCAGATGATTTTACTAATGCCCTGGTAGACAGGGATACGGTAGAACTGAAGAAGCTGCTGGATGATAAACTGATCTACGGCCATTCAAACGGCTGGAAGCAATCGAAAAGGGAACTTATAGAAGATCTGTACAATGGTAAGATCATCTATAAAAATATCAGTTCGACCGATCAGCAGATAACATTGGAAGGCAGTACGGCATGTGTGCGGGCAACGTCAGAAATAGATGTGGTGATGGAAGGCAAGCCTGTGCATTTTAAGTTAATGGTGTTGCAGGTGTGGATATGGAAGAATAAACAATGGAAGCTGCTTAGCAGGCAGAGTACCAGGATTTAAATTAAAATTCAAAAGGCCGGATCAAAATGATGTCATTTTTGATTTTTGACTTTTAACTTTTGACTTGATAATGAAATTATTATTAGAACACGCACATGTTGAGGGTATTCGCTACTACGATGCCTACCGTAAGAACGGTGGCTATCGTGCAGTAGAGAAGGCGTTTAAGATGACACCCGACGAGATAGTGGAAGAAGTGAAGAAAAGCGGCCTGCGTGGCCGTGGCGGCGCGGGTTTCCCTACAGGTATGAAATGGAGCTTCCTGGCCAAGCCGGAAGGAATACCCCGTCACCTGGTGTGCAACGCGGATGAATCAGAGCCGGGTACTTTCAAAGACCGCTACCTGATGGAATTCATTCCGCACCTGCTGATCGAAGGCCTTATCGTGAGCAGCTTCGCACTGGGAAGCAATGCTACCTATATTTATATACGTGGTGAGTACGCATGGATAGTAGATATACTGGAGCAGGCAATAACAGAAGCAAAGAACAATGGCTGGCTGGGTAAAAACATCCTGAACAGCGGGTTTGATTGCGAAATATATGTGCAGCGTGGTGCAGGTGCTTATATCTGCGGTGAAGAAACAGCCCTGATAGAATCACTGGAAGGCAAACGTGGTAACCCACGTATCAAGCCACCATTCCCTGCCATACAGGGTTTGTGGATGCGCCCGACCGTGGTAAACAATGTAGAAACGCTGGCTGCCGTAGTACCTATATTAAATATGGGTGGCGAAGCCTATTCTAAAATAGGTGTAGGCCGTTCTACCGGTACTAAGCTGTTATCTGTTTGCGGTAATGTAAAAAAGCCTGGTATCTACGAAATAGATATGACACAATCAGTGGAAGAGTTCATCTTCTCTGATGAATACTGCGGTGGTATTGCTAACGGTAAAAAACTGAAGGCTTGCATACCGGGTGGATCGTCTGTACCTATACTGCCGGCTAACCTATTGCTGAAAACAGCAAAGGGCGAAACCCGCTATATGAACTATGAAAGCCTTTCAGACGGTGGCTTCGCTACCGGTTCTATGATGGGTTCGGGTGGTTTTATTGTGTTTGATGAAGACCAGTGCGTGGTACGCCATACTATGACGTTAGCCCGTTTCTATAACCACGAGAGCTGCGGACAATGCAGCCCTTGTCGTGAAGGTACCGGCTGGATGTATAAAATACTGAAGAACATAGAATACGGAAAAGGTAAGATGAGCGATATAGACCTGCTATGGGATATCCAGCGCAAGATAGAAGGTAATACCATTTGTCCGCTGGGAGATGCCGCTGCATGGCCTGTAGCTGCTGCTATCCGCCACTTCCGCGATGAATTTGAATGGCATGTACTGAACCCTGAAGAATCACAGAAAAGGAATTTTGGATTAGCGCATTACGCTGATCCGATACATGTTCCGGCTGTGGGCTAAGGCAAAAGTTAAAAGTGAAAAGCTGTAAGTGGCAAATGATATAAAATATCGCTGTTATAATTTTTCACTGGATACGGTAAGATATTTGAAAGATAAAAACTGGAACAGCTTTAGTTCTATTGTAGCAAAGCAGCTTATGAGGTCTGCAATGTCAATAGGTGCTAACGTTGTCGAAGCTGCAAATAGTTCTTCAAGAACAGAGTTCAAGAGATACTACGAAATAGCTTTGAAATCCGGGAATGAGACAAAATATTGGATTTGTATTCTAAGGGATGGATTTGAAATAAAAGAAAATGAATTAAAATTATTATTGAAAGAATGTGACGAAATATGCAGGATTTTAGCATCGTCTATTCTTTCTTTAAAAAAGAAAAACTGATTTTTTGGTTTTGACTTTTAACCTTTGACTTAACGTATGTCAGAACAACCGAAGTTTAAAGTAACGATCGATAATATAACGATAGAAGTACCCGCAGGTACTACTATCCTGAACGCTGCGCGTATGATTGGTGGCGATGTAACCCCGCCGGCTATGTGTTACTACAGCAAGCTGGAAGGCAGTGGTGGTAAATGCCGTACCTGCCTGGTAGAGGTAAGCAAGGGTTCTGAAAAGGATCCGCGCCCCATGCCTAAGCTGGTGGCAAGCTGCCGTACCACTGTGATGGATGGCATGGAAGTGAAAAATATCACTTCTGATAAAGTGCTGGATGCGCGTAAAGGTGTAGTGGAAATGCTGCTGATCAACCACCCGCTGGATTGCCCTGTTTGCGACCAGGCCGGTGAATGTCATTTGCAGGACCTGAGCTACGAGCACGGTGCTTCGGGTACGCGCTACGAATTTGATCGTCGTACGTTTGAAAAAGAAGATATAGGTGAATATATACAACTGCACATGACGCGTTGCATCCTGTGTTATCGTTGTGTATTTACGGCAGACCAGCTGACCAATAAAAGGGAGCATGGCATTCTGGAGCGTGGCGACCATGCTGAGATCAGCACACTCCTGGGCAAATCTCTGGATAATGAGTTCATTGGCAATGTAATAGACGTTTGTCCTGTTGGTGCACTTACAGATAAGACCTTCCGCTTTAAGAACCGCGTATGGTTTACCAAGCCGGTAGATGCACATCGCGATTGCCCTACATGTAGCGGTAAAGTTCGCCTGTGGATGCGTGGTGATGAGGTGTTCCGTGTAACTGCCCGTAAAGATAAATGGGGCGAAGTGGAAGAATGGATATGTAACGATTGCCGTTTCCATAAAAAAGAAGTGAAGGATTGGGTGATAGAAGGGCCGTCAAGGATAGACCGACACAGCGTAATTTCCCAGGGCCATTATGTAGATACTGTAAAACAGCCGGTATATATTGATAGGGTGATAGGAAAGAATCCGAAACTGCTGTTGGACATACATAAGGTGAGTGATGTGAACAGGCCGGATGTAGATCTTTCTAAAATAGAAGGGCCTGCACACTCAGACGACTTTAAGAAGAATAAAGACAATTAATTTTTTAACGAACTAATTACTTTTGCGCCATTATGCAATTGTTGCAAGTAGATATCTGGTTTATCATTGAAAAGCTGATACTCATCACAGTGATCCTGCTGGGTTCACTGGGTATCGCTATGTATGCCACATGGGGCGAGCGTAAGGTTGCTGCCGTAATGCAGGATCGTATCGGCCCTGCCCGTGCGGGTTTGTTTGGTTTACTGCAACCGCTTGCAGACGGTGGTAAGCTTTTCTTTAAAGAAGAGATATTGCCCGACCGTTCTACCAAGTTCCTGTTCATTATGGGGCCTGCATTAGCCATGCTTACCGCGTGTATGACCAGTGCGGTAGTTCCCTGGGGGCCTGACTATGTTACCCAAACCGGCAGGGTAGTTTCTTTGCAGGTGGCCGATATTAATATAGGTATTCTGTTTGTGTTTGGTGTGGTGAGCCTTGGTGTATATGGCGTAATGCTTGGTGGCTGGGCTTCTAACAATAAATTTTCCCTGTTAAGTAGTATCCGTGCGGCATCACAGGCTATCTCTTACGAGTTGGCAATGGGTATCAGCCTGGTAGCGCTACTGATGATGACCGGTTCACTGAGCCTTCGCGAGATCGTATCACAGCAACATGGCTTCTGGCATGACGGCTACTTTACCTGGAATTTCTTTAAACAACCATTAGGCTTTTTAATATTCCTTACCTGCTCTTTCGCAGAACTGAACCGTGCACCGTTTGATCTTCCGGAATGCGAAAGCGAATTGAACATGGGCTATCACCAGGAATATTCTTCTATGAAGCTCGGCTTCTTCCTGTTCGCAGAATACATTAACCTATTTATCAGCTCTGCAATATTGGCAACATTGTTCTTCGGTGGTTATAACTTCCCATTCATGGACCAGGTGGCAGCGAGTGTATCTCCGCTGTTGTTCACCATCATCTGTGTATTGGTACTGCTGACTAAAATAATCGGATTTATATTATTCTTTATGTTCGTACGCTGGACGCTGCCACGCTTCCGCTACGATCAGTTAATGCGTTTAGGTTGGAAATCACTGATACCACTGGCATTGATAAACATGCTGATAACAGGTATCGTGGTATTGTGGGTGATCAAATAATTTGAAAAATGGAAAAACTGACAAACAGGGCTGCACCGGTAAATCGCGATCCAATAACATTTGGAGAGAAGATATACCTGCCTGCAATAGCTAAAGGCCTTAGTATAACTATAGGACACATCTTTAAAAAGAAAGCTACGGTTAGCTACCCGGAAGAAAAGCGTCCGTTTAGCCCGGTATTCCGTGGATTGCATATCCTGAACCGTGATGAAGAAGGCCGCGAACGCTGTACCGCCTGCGGACTGTGTGCCGTAGCCTGCCCTGCAGAAGCCATTACTATGGAAGCTGCAGAACGTAAACCGGGAGAAGAACATCTGTACAGGGAAGAAAAATATGCTGCGAAGTACGAGATCAATATGTTGCGTTGCATATTCTGCGGTTATTGCGAAGAAGCTTGCCCTAAAGATGCAATCTACCTGTCAGAGACGATCATGCCTACCAACTACACAAGAGCAAGCTTCATTTATAAAAAAGAAGATCTGCTGATTCCTGATCCTAAAAATAAAGAAGCCAAATAAGTATATGAGTTTATACCAAATCTGTTTCTGGGTTCTTACGGTTATGGCATTGGGTTGCGCGTTAGGCGTAATACTAAGCCGCAACCCTGTGAGCAGCGTATTGTTTCTCATAGCTACTTTCTTTGCAATATCCGGCCACTACCTGCTGATGAACGCACAGTTCCTTGCGATCGTTAATATCATCGTTTATGCAGGTGCTATCATGGTATTGTTCCTCTTCGTTATCATGTTAATGAACCTCAATGCAGATACAGAACCGCAGAAGAACCGGCTGGTGCAGCTCGCGGGCGTTGTGTCGGGTGGAATATTATTCCTGGTGATACTGGCGGCATTGCGCTCTTCCAGTGCAAACGTGCTGGAGCAAACACCTACTAATATAGGATTGATTAAAAATTTGGGTAAGACATTGTTTACGCAATTCGTCCTGCCTTTTGAAATAAGCAGTGTACTCTTTTTAAGTGCGATGATCGGTGCGGTTGTGATAGGTAAAAAAGAAGAAGTAGCCTGATTTTAAATACTAGGTAAAAACTGACCGTAAATAAATGCCGATACAGTATTATTTATTTCTGAGCATGGCGCTCTTTTGCATAGGCATCATGGGTACGCTTATGCGCCGCAATGCCATTATCATCTTCATGTGTATAGAACTGATGCTAAATGCCGTGAACCTGCTGTTAGTTGCATTTTCAAAGATGCACAACGACGGTTCTGCACAGGTATTCGTGTTCTTTAACATGGTGGTAGCAGCTGCGGAAGTAGCAGTAGGGTTGGCGATCATTGTTATGATGTATCGCAAGGTGCATTCGGTAGACATTAATATTTTAAACAGATTAAAACACTAGGCGTTGACTAACTTAGTTTACTTAGTTCCTTTATTTCCGTTAATAGGTTTCCTGATCAACGGCCTTGGCTGGAGAAAGATCCCTAAAACGGCAGGAGGTGTAATAGGCAGCCTAGCAATACTTGCTTCTTTTTGCGTATCGCTGGGTATATTCTTTGAAGTAAAAAGCACAGGTGCTTCTACGGTAGTTAACCTGTTCGATTTCATTCAATCGGGCAAGCTGTACATACCTTTTGCTTTCCAGGTAGATAGTTTGTCTTCTTTGTTCCTGCTGATCATTACAGGTATCGGTTTCCTGATACACCTGTATTCTACATCGTATATGCACGATGATGAGGGCATGGTAAAATACTTTGCCTACCTGAACCTGTTCGTATTCTCGATGCTGTTGCTGGTATTAGGCGCTAACTACCTGGTAATGTTCATCGGTTGGGAAGGTGTAGGTCTTTGCTCATATCTGTTGATTGGTTTCTGGTTTAAAAATCGCGATTATACCAATGCTGCTAAAAAAGCCTTCGTTATGAACCGTATCGGTGACCTTGGCTTTTTGGTGGGCATGTTATTGATACTGCTGAACTACGGTACCCTTTCCTACCAGCAATTCTTTGGTCAGCTAAGCAGCGGCCAGGTTGCAGTACCTGGTGCATTATATAATACAATAGCTATTTGCCTGTTTGTAGGTGCTATGGGTAAAAGCGCCCAGATACCTTTATATACATGGCTGCCAGATGCAATGGCGGGTCCGACTCCGGTATCTGCGCTGATACACGCTGCAACGATGGTTACTGCCGGTATCTATATGATAGCGCGTAGCGCGGCGTTGTACGACCTGGCACCAATTGCACAAAACCTGGTTGCGGTTATAGGTTTGGCAACAGCTTTACTGGCTGCAACCATAGCGCTCTATCAAAATGATATTAAGAAAGTACTGGCTTACTCTACTGTTAGCCAGCTCGGTTATATGTTCCTTGCGTTAGGTGTAGGTGCTTATACAACGGGTATCTTCCACGTGATGACACACGCCTTCTTCAAAGCGTTGTTGTTCCTTGGAGCCGGTAGCGTAATACACGCAATGGGTGGCGAGCAGGATATTAAATATATGGGTGGTCTCCGTAAAAAACTACCGATTACATTCATCACCTTCCTGGTAGGCGTGCTGGCTATCTCCGGTTTCCCATTCACTTCAGGCTTTGTTTCTAAAGACGAAATATTATTGGCGGCTTTGCAGCATAATAAAATATACTTCTGGGTGGGAACATTTACGGCAGTGCTGACTGCTATATATATGTTCCGCCTGCTGATGCTGGTATTCTTCGGAAGTTTCCGCGGCACCGAAAATCAAAAACATCATCTACATGAATCTCCATGGCAAATGACATTGCCGCTAATTGTCCTGGCTATACTTTCTCTGGTAGGTGGTTTTGTACAATTGCCGGAATTATTTGGTGGCCATGATTACCTGAACCAGTTCCTTGCAAAATCAGGTGTGCCTGCTTTGGTTCACGAAGAAGGTGGTTCCATGGTTACATCAGAATATTATTTGTTTGGTGGTACAGTTATTGGCCTGGCCATTATCATATTCGCTACTTTCAAATCATTTGCGGTTGACAAGTTTGAAGGCCAATACACAGGACTTAAAAAATTCTTTGCTGATAAATGGTATATCGACGAGCTGTACGATGCAGTGATCGTTCGCCCGCTGGAAGGCTTATCTAAAATATTGGATAAGTACGTAGAGCGTATGGGTATCGATGGCATTGTGAACGGCGTGGGTAAAACCGTACGTTGGGGAAGCGATCGTGTACGTTTGATACAAACGGGGCAGGTGGGCTTTTACATATTCGCTATGGTGATAGGTATTACCATCTTATTTGCACTAAGTTTTTTCTGGATTAGATAATATTAATAGATAGCAACTGCAAACAATTGCATTAGCATTATGATTTTGACATTACTCATACTGGTTCCTTTAATAGCGGGCATTTTCAGCTTTATGGCAGGCAATGCTGCTAAAGGCCTTGCTTTGGTTAGCTCCCTGGTAACACTGGGGGTTGCAGCATATGTGAGCGTAGCAGGCCACGCTGAACCTTTGACATTCAACATGCCCTGGATCCCTACACTGGGTACACAAATAAGTTTACAGGCGGATGGTATGGCAGCCATGCTTTGCCTGCTGGTTGGCATTGTAATGCCGGTAATATTTATTACAAACTGGAATAAAGATGTAGAGAACCCTGCTTCATTTTACGGACTAATGCTGCTGGCACAGGCTGGCATCACCGGTGTATTCCTTGCTTATGATGCATTATTATTCTACTTCTTCTGGGAGCTGGCGCTGATACCTGTTTATTTCCTTTGCTCGCGTTGGGGTGGTGAAAAACGCATACAGGTAACCTTCAAATTCTTTGTGTACACGTTCGTTGGTAGCCTTATTATGCTGGCCGCCATCATTTACCTGTCTATGCAAAACCCGGGTGCAAATGCATACAGCTGGCCTAATATAGTACGTGCAGGTGCTTCGCTTGATCCGGTAACACAGCAATGGCTTTTCTGGATGATCTTCATAGCCTTTGCTATCAAGATGCCGATATTCCCTTTCCATACATGGCAGCCTGATACTTATGAACAAGCGCCTACTTCTGTTACCATCGTGCTGAGTGCCCTGATGGTAAAGATGGGTCTGTTTGCGGTAGTTCGCTGGTTGTTACCTGTTGTTCCGGCTGGTGTAGCTTTCTGGAGCGATACCGTAATTATCATGTCTATCATCGGTATCGTATATGCTTCATTCATAGCTATTGTGCAAACTGACCTGAAGCGCCTGGTAGCGTATTCATCCATAGCGCACATGGGCCTGATGTCTGCAGCTGCTTTCTCTCAAAGCAATGTTGGTATGCACGGTTTGATGGTGCAGATGTTCAACCACGGTATCAATATTACCGGTATGTGGCTGATCGTAAGTATGGTAGAACAACGCTGGGGTACCCGCGATATGACCAAGCTGGGCGGCATGGCAAGTACTGCACCACAAATGGCGATAGCTCTGGTGATCATTTCACTCGCTAATATTGCGCTGCCACTGACCAACGGTTTTGTGGGTGAGTTCATGTTGTTCAATGGTTTGTTCCAGGGAGTGTCTAATTATCATATCACATTTATGGTGGTTGCCGGTCTTGGAATTATTCTCGGTGCTATCTATACACTGAACATGATTCAGAAATCGGCTTATGGTAATGCTACAGAAATGGTGATCGCGAAGGACCTGAGCCTGAATGAATATATAGGATTGGGAATTATTATCACGATCATACTGGTATTAGGTGTTTATCCTAAACCATTGCTGGATATGACGGCTAGCGTAGCAACGATGATAGTGCCATAAGGTATAGCGGAAGAGATTTGTAAAACAATAAAATAATTAATTAAACAGTTGCCGTACCAAATGCGGTAACCGGTCAGATAAAAATAATATGAAGGCAATAATAGCTGCAACATTACTTGGCATCATCCTGATGTTTGCCGGACTGGCAACAAAGGACAAAAGATCCATTGCATCCATCGCGGTTGTAGGTTTTCTTTTGTTGCTGGGCGTAAATATATGGGAGTTGGCAACTACCTCGCCATCAGAGCCGCAGGTGCTGTTTAACAACATGCTGCGTATAGATCGTTATGGTCTGTGGTTCAACCTGCTGATGACTGCCTGTACGCTGCTATATGTAATGCTGGTAAATAAAGACATACAACGTGTAGGCATGCACGTTGCAGAATATTTTGCCCTGATAGCTTTTATATTATGTGGTGTTTATCTACTAAGCAGTTATAATAATGTATTGATGCTGTTCATAGGTATTGAGATCATTTCTATACCTCAGTATATATTGGCAGGTAGCGACAAGCGCAATCTGAAAAGCAGTGAAGCGTCCCTGAAATACTTTTTGATGGGTTCTTTCTCTACAGGTATCCTGTTAATGGGAATCGTGTTATTATACGGAGCGACAGGTACATTCAATATTGTAGAATATACTTTCCTGCAATCTGATTCGCTGAATCCCTTGGCATTATCCGGTATCCTGTTCCTGATGGTGGCGCTGTCATTCAAGGTTTCTGCAGTACCTATGCATATGTGGACACCCGATGTGTATGATGGTTCGCCTACTCCGTTCACCGCTTTTATGGCTACGATTGTAAAGGCTGCAGCGTTCCTGGCATTTATGCGCCTGTTTAGTGTCTCCTTCGGTTCGCTTAGCGATCATTGGATGATGATATTGGCGATCATTACCGCAGCCACCTTATTTGTAGGTAACATCACTGCGGTATTTCAGCAGAGTGTAAAGCGTATGCTCGCATATTCTTCTATCGCGCAGGCTGGCTTTATGCTGTTTGCCATCATTGCAGTAAATGCTACCGCATGGCAGGGAATGATACTCTATGCAGTAGCTTACAGTGTGGCTACCATTGGTATGTTCTCCGTACTGCTGAAGCTTAAGGATTATACCTATGATGGCTTCAATGGGCTTGCAAAGAAAAATCCCGCACTGGCATTCTTTACTACCATCTTCCTGTTATCATTAGCAGGCATACCGCTTACAGGTGGCTTTATGGCAAAGTACTTTGTCTTAATGGCCGCTGTAAAACAAGGCAACTTGCTGTGGCTGGTAATATTCGCATTGCTGATGGCTGCGATCAGCGCCTATTACTACTTCCGCGTTATCATCGCCATGTACTTTAAGCAAGGTGAACCGGAATTTAGCTCAGAAGTTACCGGTACAGATAAGCTGCTGATGGCTATTACTTGTGCCCTGGTAATATTGATAGGCTGTGTCCCGCAATTGGTTTTAGCTAATATTTAAGTTATCCTGATAAAGAAAGCGGCGCTTAGAAATCTAAGCGCCGCTTTTCATTTAAGTTGATAAGTTATTATTCTATAATGATCCTTGCATCTATTACCACACCTTCACCACGCAGGCTGATGTTGTAAGTACCCGCTGCCAGGCCGCTAATGTTCATAGGCACAGTTTGTTCACCTTTATTGATGTTCATCTTACCGGAATTAACAACGCTACCTGTCATGCTTGTTATGGCATAATCAAGTGAAGTTGCATTAGTATTGTTATTGCAATAAAGGTTCACTGTATTCTTAGCCGGCACTGGGTAGAAGCTATAGCTAAACCTGTTGTCCGCTAGAATATTGCTTACTGAGCTCGTCCAATTCCGTTGTATAGTCCATTGCACGGAGAACATATATCCTTTTGCCGGCGTATAGGAGCGCGACATCAGCGTAGTGTCTGTTACGGTAGCAATAAGCGTATTCGCTCCAATGTTCAGTTGCGATTCGTTGATAGATATATTGGTATCTGTCGTGTTGATGGTATTACCGTTCAACGTCCATTTATACTGGAGTGTATTTGGGTTAGGCTTCACCGGTGTGAAGGAGAAAGTCATTGGTGTAGCAGAGCTCTGTATCTTACCGGTATTAGCAGGTATATAAGCATCTATCGGGTTCACCTTATCATAGATGCGGTCGATGATATTTTCCTTACATACGGCACAGAGTGGCACATTCAGAAAACGCATTTTACAGTTTTGATGCGGACGATACCAGGATGCTTCTACTCCGCTGGTACCATGTGCGTAGATGCCTACTCCACCCGTTCCTATCCATTTATGCCATACATTGGTCACGGTGCTGTTATCCTGGGTCATATTAGGATGCTCGCCCGGCATATTATTCCAGTATTCATCCCATAGTTTGCCGAAAGTGTGCCCCAATTCGTGTACTGCTGTTTCATTGGCCGATGAGTTAATGCTGAAAGTAATATAGCTACCACCTGTGCCTCCGTATTCGGGATCGTTTACCAAAACCATTGGTACATCATACATAGGAAAGTTGGCATTTAAAACACTGAAAATACCGGAGCTGTTCTGTGCCCATACCGCCCTGTGTACACCGCCATTATCGTAGGTAGATCTGAAGTAAGTATTATGAGACTGGACCGGTGATGCAGGTTCAGTTACATCGGTTGCGGTACCGGGGTGTGTGGTGCCCGCCTCCGCAGATGGCACCTGTATGCTATATACGTTGAAGAATTTCGCATACTCTTTATAAGGGCTTGCACTGAACACGTAAGTCTGTATGCTTTTTACCTTGTCCTTAAAGGTATCAAGCTGTGTAGAAAGAAAGCCATCCGGAAGCACTACGATATTGATACGGTTGGTATCAGCCCCATTGATATTAATACTGCTTACCGGAAATGTTTGGGCATTTGCTGAAGAAGCCCATAAAAGACCTGCTGCACATAACCATTGTAATTTTAGACGCATACTATTCTATATTTAAAGGAATAACTTGTTTATCAGTTGATTTAGTTTTTTGAATAATTATCTTTTTCATCCCGGTATTGTAATTGGTCCGTACAGAGATAAAATCTTCATTTCTGTTAACAGGAATCGTTTTCAATGCTCCTGTTTCATCTGAGGATTCGATCCAGGTATTGAGGGGGTCTTTGATGCGATAGGTAGCAAGAGCTACATCCTTGTCATCGGCAAATGTCACCGTATAGTCGTCACCGGAATTGTCATTTTGTCCGGGTTTAAGCTTACCGGCAACCTTATTCACTTTAGATACTTCAAAAGCAATAGAAGAGTCAGCCTTCCTGCTGGCTTTTAGTATCACGGCAAGTATGTACGAGCCTGTGGTTTTATTATCATTCGCTGCGGTTGTTTCATTTCCCGACACATTGCTTCCCGCAGACGGTTTTGCTGTTTTGCAGGCTACAGAGAGGACTATAACCGCCGCAAAGAAGAGGTAAATATGCTTTCTCATAAAATTAGAACGGCAATATATCTAATAATCCAGCATCAAAAGCGACATTTCCATATATATGACTGAATAATTACACAGTCAGGTATCATTGAAGGACACAATATATTTCAGATAATCTTAACTATACCTGGCGTAAATTTGCCGTGTTAAACAATGGGAGAGCCTGTTTTTACCCACACCTGTGCATTTCTTTTCGGGTGAAAAAATCAGGGCTATCTTATTTTCGATGTGTACCTGAAAGGAGAATATTTATGGATATCGAACAATTAATGCCACACGTAGAAGCACTGATATTTGCCAGCGAACGTCCTATAACGTTAATGGAAATGACAGACATGCTTTCTCAGGCTTTGGAAGAGATCATAGAAGGGGAGCGCGTTGCAACTTGCATCGAAGCTGTCAGGGAAAAATATGAAGCTGCATACTATCCTTTCCAGCTTAGGGAGGCAGGTGGTGGCTACCAGTTCCTTACCAAAAAAGCATATCATAAAACCGTTCTTCAGCTGAATGGAGATAAACATATCAAAAAGCTGTCTGCTGCTGCCATGGAAACACTGGCTATTATCGCTTACAAACAGCCGATCACTAAGAGCGAGATCGAATTTATCCGCGGCGTAAGTGCCGATTATTCTATCCAGAAACTGCTGGAAAAAGAATTGATCGTTATTGTAGGCCGTAACGAGAATATGATCGGTAAGCCGCTTACGTATGCCACATCCAAAAACTTTATGGATTACCTGGGCATCAACAATTCCGGAGAGTTGCCGCAATTAAAAGACATTACGAACATTGAAATAGTGCTTCCAACAAACGGAAGCGAAGCCCAGCCCGAAGACGAGGCACAAGTACTGGTAACTGCTGAGGGTACCCTCATAGAAAATACCGGAGAATAAGGGAGCTTTTACAATCTTAAGAGGAGCCTGCTCATTGGAGCGGGCTTTTTGTTTTTAATAATAAGATTTTAATGCCTGCATCCAACAAGGCGGCGTAAATCGTATAATTTTGCTTACTCAAATTATAGAAATGAAAGCTCCTCAAACGGCATTGGTTGTTGTATTGTTATCTGCCTTATTTTCTCAACAGGTTTTAGCGAAAGGAAATAATGATAAAAAGACCATCAAACAGCTAAAAGCTGATATCGGCTACCTGGCATCAGATGCACTGGAAGGCAGGCGTACAGGTAGCAACGGGGAGCATAAAGCAGCAGATTATATTATCGCTGCATATAGTAATGCGGGCATTGCGGCTTATAAAGGGAACTATAAATATCCTTTCACTTTTGTCAATGGAAAGGAGATAGCGCCCAAGACTGTTATAAAGATCAACGGAAGGTCTGTAACAGATCATGAAATGGCTTTCCCTTTGCCATTTAGCGCTACGGCAAAGAAGGCTCATGGAGAAATAATACCGGGCGTATATGAGCAGAACAATGTTTGGATGATTCCTCTGTACACAGATGCTGATGAGGCGAAAGATCCGCATTTCGATTGGGAAAAGTTTGTTTTTGACAAGGCCAAAGATGCGGCGAAGCAAGGTGCAAATGGCGTAGTTTTTTTCGACAGCTACGATTCCAAATACCCGGTTAGCTATAATGCCAAGTCCGACTATGAAACAATAGATATTCCGGTAGCTATGCTTACTTACAAAGGCTATACTGCCTATGTGCCTGCAGAAGGTGCTATACAGGTAGAAATGGAAGTCTTCTTTAAAAAGACAGAACTGACGGGTACTAATATCGCTGCTTATATAGATAATGGTGCAAAATATACAGTGGCAATTGGGGCGCACTACGATCACCTGGGATATGGCGAAGATGGCAATAGCCTCTATGCAAAAAAAGAAAAAGCCATACACAACGGTGCAGATGACAATGCCAGTGGTACTGCAGCTTTAATGCAGCTATCCAAATGGATCAGGGACGCTAAGTTGAAGCATTATAATTACTTGTTCCTAAACTTTTCGGGAGAGGAATTAGGGCTACTAGGCTCTAAAGCTATAGTGAAAGATGCCGGATTGGATAGTACTAACATAGCTTATATGGTAAACATGGATATGGTAGGAAGGCTGAACGACAGCACCCATGCATTAACCGTGGGTGGTGTTGGCACATCGCCAACATGGTTTAAGGTAATTGACAAGTCCGATCCGAGGTTTAAGATCGTGTATGATTCGTCAGGCATTGGCCCTTCAGATCATACATCATTTTATAACAAAGGGATCCCGGTGCTGTTCTTCTTTACCGGCCTCCATACAGATTACCACAAGCCGAGCGACGATGCCGACAAGATCAACTACAAAGGCGAAGCGCTGGTGATGGATTATATATATGATGTAGTGAAGAAAATGGATAAGATGCCAAGGCCAGTATATACACCTACCAAACAATCCACTATCGGCAAAGTGCGTTTCAAAGTAACGCTCGGCATCATGCCCGAT
Organism: Bacteroidetes bacterium 43-93; assembly: GCA_001897855.1. Lineage (GTDB taxonomy): Bacteria > Bacteroidota > Bacteroidia > Chitinophagales > Chitinophagaceae > Polluticoccus. Next base: position 60,803 of record MKUO01000023.1, on the reverse strand, counting down.
TACTCCTTCCAGGAAGGTGGTGTGCGTGTGGATGGCGTAAGCGATGGCCGCCCGGCCATGAAAGCAGGCCTCAAAGCCGGCGATGTGATCGTGCAGCTTGGCGATAATAAAGTAAATGGTATGCAAACCTACATGGAAGCGTTAGGTAAGTTTGCTGAGGGCGACAAGACCACCGTAAAATTCATCAGGAACGGTAAAGAAATGAGTGCTCCTCTTGAATTTACACCGGCTGAAAAGAAGTAGTTATTGCTCAGGCGCTGCCTCTACCTGGTGGCGATATAGCGCAGCATAGCTGCCATTCAGTTCCATGAGTTGTTCATGTGTTCCTTGTTCTGTAATGGAGCCATCTTCCAGTACCAGTATCTTATCAAACGCCCAGCTGGTAAATATCCGGTGCGTGATAACGATGGTGGTAGTATGTTTCAGATAGTCAGACAAGTTGTGTAGTATGGTTTGCTCTGTCTTGGTATCTACCGCAGACAGCGATTCGTCCATCAGTAATATCGGGCTGTTTTTGATCAGCGCTCTTGCCAGCACCATACGCTGTTTCTGTCCGCCCGATAGCATCACGCCCCGCTCCCCGATGACGGTTTCATAGCCGCTGGATAGCGTTTCAATATCCTTGCCCAGGTCGGCCAGGCGCGCGGCTTCCTTCACTTGCTGCTCGGTTGCAGTACTTAGCCCGAATTTGATGTTGTTATACACCGTATCCGAAAACAGGTAGGCCTCCTGCGGCGCATAAGCCACTTGCTGCCTGAAGTCGTGCAGGTCCAGCTTTTTAATATTGGTATCATCCAGCAATACCTCTCCGGCATCCGCGTCATACATCCGCAGCAGCATATGTGCCAAGGTAGATTTCCCCGATCCAGTACGGCCGATAATAGCGACCTTCTCACCGGGATTTATATCAAGGTTGAAATCTTTGAGCGCCTGTATGCCTGTATGCGGATAAGTGAAACTGACATTACGGAAACTGATTTTTCCTTTTAATGATTGTTTTACAGCATTATCCGGGGTAACGATGGCAGGTTGTGTATGCAGGAACTCATCGATCCTTTTTTGCGATGCACTGGCCCTTTGTATCATAGAAGCCACCCAGCCAATACTGGATATGGGGAACATCAGCAGGTTGATGTAAATAACAAACTCAGCAATATTACCTACAGATATGGTACCCTTAATAGCAAAGTAACCGCCTATCAATACGGTACTGAGCATGCTTAGCCCTATAAACAGGTTCATAGCAGGGAAATAGATGGCTTCAGTGAGGGACAGGTTGATGGCGCTCTTCTTATATTCTTCAGATGTGTTATTGAAGAAGCCCAGCATATTTTTTTCCTGCACGAAAGATTTTATAACGCGGATGCCCGAATACGATTCCTGGGCCGTAGTGGTAAGCCCGCTTAATTGTGCCTGTATCTTTTCACTCTTGCGAAAAATGATGCTGTTGACAATATAAATGGATATAGCCAGTATAGGCAGCGGGGTAACAACACATATAGTAAGCATAGGGCTAACGCGCAGCATACCCCAGATACTCATAATACATAATACTATAAGGTTAATGCTATACATCAGTGATGGACCTGTATACATGCGCACCCTCGAAACATCCTCGGCAATCCGGTTCATCAAATCGCCGGTGTAATGCGTTTTATAGAACTGTGTATTTAATTGCTGGTAATGGTCATAGATCTCGTTCTTCTGATCATATTCTATAAAGCGAGACATTACAATGATGGTCTGCCGCATGAAGAACATAAATACGCCTCTTAGTAAGGCAAGTCCCAGTAGCAATAAACCATTCCACAGAACAATGGAAAAGATATGATCTTTAAAAACATCTGCCAGTTTACTATCGGTGATGAGATGATAGCCGGCAATATTTTCCTGTACCTGGTCTATCACGTTCCTTACTACAACAGGAGATACAACTGCGAAGATGTTTGATATGGAAACGAAAAGTATTCCCGACAATAAACGCCATTTATACTTAACGAAATACTTATTCAGTGAAGCCAGCTTCTTCATAAAGCGCAAAGGTCGGGGAAAACATCTGTACCCCAGTGGTTAAGTGTATTTTATTTGATAATTGTATTATGGGTAATGCTGATATCACAATAGTAACCGGTTAGTCAAGACCACTATTTTTATATATTGTATCGTATTCACATACCAACTTGGCAGTATGTTATCCCCATGCTGTTGAAAACCTTGCTGGTAAAGGATTTCAATGATCGGGAATATATCTTTTTTTCTTGTTTTATAGGGTGGTTTTTAGTATTTTTGTAAGATAATCAAAGGCAGATATATTAAATGATTTCCCCTGCTGTTTTGCAGTTGTGGAGCCATTATGCTGCCTTGCCAATTTTAGGCCTCTAAAACACAATATGAGTACAGAAAACGAAGTGTTACAATCTAAAGCTGCAGCTAGTTACGATGCAGGTAGTATACAGGTATTAGAAGGATTGGAAGCGGTGCGTAAGCGCCCGGCCATGTATATCGGCGATATCGGTATGAAGGGCCTTCACCACCTGGTGTACGAGGTAGTAGATAACTCGATAGATGAAGCACTTGCAGGATATTGTAAGAACATTGTTGTAACCATACATACAGATAACAGCATCAGCGTACTGGACGATGGCCGCGGTATCCCTACCGGTATGCACCCTAAAGAAGGCCGCAGCGCACTGGAAGTGGTAATGACCGTATTGCACGCCGGTGGTAAATTCGATAAGGATTCCTATAAGGTATCCGGTGGTTTGCACGGTGTGGGTGTAAGTTGCGTAAACGCATTGAGCAGCCTGATGCACACCACTGTATACCGCGAGGGCAAAATATTTGAGCAGGAGTACAGGATGGGTATCCCGCAGTATCCTGTGCGCGAAATAGGTACTACCGACAAACGCGGTACCCAACAGCATTTCCATCCCGATGGCACTATATTCAAAGACACGGTGTATCACCGTGATATTCTTGCCGCACGTCTGCGTGAACTGGCCTATCTGAACAAAGGTATCCGCATCACTTTGATAGACGAGCGTGAGCAAACTGCTGAAGGCGAGGAAACGTTGGCTGAAGAGGTATTCTACAGCGAAGGCGGTATTGCTGAGTTTGTGAATATGCTGGATAAAAATGCCAACCGCACTTCTCTGCTGCAGGCGCCTATCTACATGGAAGGCCATGATGCCGAAACCAACGTGGCTGTAGATGTAGCTATGAGCTACAACACATCTTACAACGAGCATATTTTCTCTTATGTAAATAATATCAATACTATAGAAGGTGGTACACACGTTGCGGGTTTCCGCAGAGCTATCACGCGTGTGTTCAAATCTTATGGTGATAAGAACAAACTGTTTGAACGTGCTAAGGTGGATATCACTGGTGACGACTTCCGTGAAGGTTTGAGTGCCGTTATTTCTGTAAAAGTACCGGAGCCACAATTCGAAGGCCAGACCAAAACCAAGCTGGGTAACAATGAGGTAATGGGCGTAGTAGATGTGACTGTGAGCCGTGTACTGGAATCTTACCTGGAAGAGCATCCTAAAGAAGCCAAGCTGATCATAGATAAAGTGATCATTGCCGCACAGGCACGCGCCGCGGCACGTAAGGCGCGCGAACTGGTACAGCGTAAGAGTGTATTGACAGGTGGTGGTATGCCGGGTAAACTGGCAGACTGCTCAGACCGCGATCCGGAAAGGTGCGAGTTGTACCTGGTAGAGGGTGACTCGGCAGGTGGTACAGCCAAACAAGGCCGCGACCGCAGCTTCCAGGCCATCCTGCCGCTCCGTGGTAAGATACTGAACGTAGAAAAAGCACAGGAGCATAAAATATACGAGAACGAGGAGATCAAGAATATGTTCACAGCCCTGGGTGTAACAATGGGTACGCCTGATGATCCTAAAGCACTGAACATTACCAAGCTTCGTTATCATAAGATCATCATCATGACCGATGCCGATGTAGATGGTTCTCACATCGCTACACTGATATTGACTTTCTTCTTCCGCTATATGAAAGAGCTGGTAGAGCAGGGTTATGTGTACCTGGCGCAGCCACCGCTTTATTTGGTAAAGAAGGGTAAAGACCAGGAATATGCGTGGAATGAAAATGAGCGTAAAGCGGCGGTAGATCGTATGGCAAATGGTAAGGAAGACAGCGTGAACATACAGCGCTATAAAGGTCTTGGTGAAATGAATGCCGAGCAGCTTTGGGAAACTACTATGAACCCTGATACCCGCATACTGAAACGCGTAACCATTGAAAGCGCAGCCGAAGCAGACCGTGTATTCTCTATGCTGATGGGCGACGAAGTAGCCCCACGCAGGGAATTCATCGAATCGCACGCCAAGTATGCAAGGATAGATGCGTAATGAGTCTTGAGGTATGAGTAGTGAGTTGTAAGTAAAAGTTACGCACTGCCCTCACTTTTGAATTTTTACTTTTGAATTTGAATTTATGAGCGGCCTCCGGGCCGCTTTATTTTTTATATTTATAATAATCAAACTATCCTATGCGTATCCGGTCTGCCTTATTCTTGTTGTTGCTGGCTTCAAAATTCACATACGCCCAATTTAAAGAGCAAGCGAAAGAATATTATTTCAACATCAATAAGGGCAAAATATGCTACGTGAAAAAGGATTATAGTAAAGCTGTAGATTTTGGTATTAAAGGCATCGAATATTTACAACCATTCCGGGAGGATTTAGATCAGTTAGCCTACTGGTGTAGCCTTGCAGGCAGGCATAAAGAAGCAATAAAATATTATCAATTAGGAGTCTGTAATGGGCTGGAATATAACGATACAGCCGCGTACCCGGATTATTATCGTGCCCGAAGGGGAACAAAAGAATACAACGCCTTTATAAATAACCTCGACTCTCTACATAAAACGTCCAAACAGAGGCTAAATATTGATTTCTGTCTGATGATACAAAAGATGATCGCTGAAGACCAGGCATTTCGGAACGATCATTTGACAGATAAAGACACTGCAATTCGCAACTTTTGCTCGCGCTCACTTATAGAGTCTGATACAAATAATATGAATGCATTGATAGATTACTTCAGCAGCCAAGCGGTTCCGTATGAATACGAAATGACACCTGGTATTGGCACCGCATTTAAAATGCTGATACACCACATGGTCTATTATGTTAACTATGATTATTCAAAAGAAAAGGCAAATGTCTTGTTGGGAATTATAAAGAAAGCAATATATGAAGGCCGGCTGCCAAACTCATTTTTATACAATGGATTGGATAGAGCGCATCAACTCTGTTGCAAAACACAATTATACGGAACCTATTACAGCCGAACAGCAAACGGTAAAATTACTTATATAGACATAGAAGATGTGCAGGACGTTGATAAGCGGAGAGAACAATGGTTATTATTGCCGCTTTACTGGAGTATGAGGTTTAACTTCGACGATCGGTATCAATTGCCCGAGGGATATACTTATAAAGAATAATACTCGCCCTCATTCAACTAAGAAGCCCCGCAAGATTGCGGAGCTTTTTTTCATTTCAGTTCCCGTATGCAAAAGCAATGAGAACTATTTACCCCTATTGAAACGAAAGCGTCTTTATATCAGAACTTTTGAAACTTCAAAAGTTTAATCGTCGCGTTAAAAAAAGTCTGCTAATGTATAAGTTTCTAAACATATAGAAAACTTATTTTCTAAGAAGCATAAAAATAACCATACCCTTTGGAGGTATGGTTATATAATCAGGAAAAATTATCAATTATTTCTTAGGCGGTAACTTGCCACGCTCTGCCTGCATTTTCTGCATTTCTTCCAGCTTGGCCGCCCATTTAGACGGGGTAGCAGGCTTATTCCTGTTTTCCTGCAGTTTTGCATGTATAGCCTTCTCGTTGATGATGTACTTCTGAATCACATATTGCTGCGCGATGCTGATCATGTTCGAGCAGAAATAGTAGAACGTAAGTGCCGCAGCCATTTTATTAAACACTCCAAACAGCATGAAAGGGAACACATAAGGCATCCATTTCATCATCGGGTTGTTCGGATCCTGCATGGTCATATTGCGGTTATACAAAGCAAGGAACAGGCTCGATGCGGTCATTAGGATCGTAAACAGGCTGATGTGGTTGCCAAAGATGCTTGTGATCACAGGTATATTGCCCGACCAGCTGAATATGCTGTCGTAGGTAGAAAGGTCATTTGCCCACAGGAACTTTTGCTGGCGCAGCTCTATAGACGATGGGAAGAAATAGTACATCGAGAAGAGGATAGGCACCTGTAGCAACGTGGGGATACAACCCGCTAATGGGTTTACTCCTGCGCTGCGGTATAGTTTCATCTGCTCCATACCAAATTTCTGCTGGTCATCTCCATACTTGGCACGCAGTTCATCCATTTCCGGCTTCAGTACGCGCATCTTGGCGCTTGATAGATAGCTCTTATAAGTAAAGAAGGATAACAGCAGGCGGATGAAAAGGGTCATCAGGATGATGATGATACCATAGTTGCTGATAACACCGCTCAATACGTTGAACGTAGGGATAATGAGCCATTTGTTCACATACTTCACAAAAGACATCATGCCGTAGCCAAGAGGTACCATCTCGTCCAGCCCTATTTTATAAGACCTCAGTGTTTTATAATGGTTTGGCCCTACATACCAGCGCAGGTTTGCAGATTGATCCGCTCCCAGTGGCAGCATCATGGTATTTTTTGCAACAGCTACTATATTCTTATCGTCTATTTTAGTGTTGCCGGTTACCGTAGCCTTTGTGAAGCTGCTGGAATCACTGATAAGGGCAGTGCTAAAGTATTGCAGGCGGAAACCTACCCATTCTACAGGCTTATCCAGGTCTTCCTTCTGCTTTTTAATAAAGCTGAAATAGTCATGGTCCTTATCGGCATAGCGATAATAGACCTGGCTGTTATTGCGCTCCATGGTTACTTCCTGCTCTGTATGCAGGGCGGTTATTTGCCAGTTAATGGGCAAAACCGCCGTTGGCATGCCATCCAGCTTTACATGGTAGCCAAGCATATATCCCTCTGCCGGTAATTGGTAGCTGATATGTACCAGCTTACCACCACCCATATCGGCCGAAAAGGTAAGTACCTTATCGCCATTAGGAGCTGTACTTTCTGCCGATGTATAAAACAGGTCTGCTGTGGAGGTAGTATTATTATTTACCGGCAGCAAGGCGCTCAGTTCGTTACCCTTACCATTAAAGAAATATAAAGGGTTCTGGTCGTGGGTCTTATAATCCTTCAGTAAAGCGCTTACCGGTTGTGCTCCTTTTGTAGAAAAGCTCAGGCTGATGTTTTTATTTTCCAGCTTAACGATTTGCTCAGTGCCATTATATGCAGGTGGCATAGACCTCCGGATGGAATCATTTACAAGGGAGTCTGCTGTTGACAAGGAAACAGCAGCCGCTGTATTCTGTGCCGGTTGAATTTTTGAATGCGGATGCCTTTTTTCGGCCGCTATAGAGTCAATCCTCTTTTGCGCCAGGTATTGGTTTTGTGAATAGTTATTATAACCAACGTAGGCAATTACCAATAAAATAAGAAGGCCGAAGCCAATGACGGTATTACGATCCATGAATGGGAAAAATCAGGGTGCAAAGGTAGCAAAATGGTTTACATAACCGCCCGGCTACTGGCATAATTGGTTATTATTATATATATTTACCATCCCTGATGCCCAAACTAATGCTATTGTAACAGTAATTTAACCTTTTCAGGGAAAGAGAAGATACTATTTTAGCGCCCGTTACCATGTATCATTACTCATTTTCAAAAAAACTGAGATATGTTTACTAAAAACAAAACCAGGGATCTAAACAATCATCCTGCTGCAAGTGTAAGCACTATTGCCGCAGGTACTACGGTTAATGGTGATATCGAGTCAGACGCGGATATGCGTATCGATGGTAATATTATTGGCCATGTTTACTGCAAAGCCAAGGTGGTATTGGGGGAATCGGGCATAGTTCAGGGCGATCTATATGCGCATAATGCTGATGTGTTCGGTACCGTAAACGGCAATGTATCTTGCAAGGATATGCTTTGCCTGAAGTCAAAATCTACCATTAACGGCAATATAGAAACGTCGCGTCTGCAGATCGATGCTAATGCCGTATTTAACGGGCAATGCAAAATGACATCAGACCAGGCCCCGCAAATACTGGCTTCAAAGGCCACCCAAATGGAATTACAGGAAAATTAATGGAATGCTGAAGATAGAACACCTGGGTATAGCTGTTAAAGAATTGACTACATCCATACCTCTTTTTGAACAATTACTGAATACGCCTTGCTACAAAACAGAAGAAGTAGCTTCTGAAAAAGTAAAAACCGCCTTTTTCATGACCGGCGAATCTAAAATAGAATTACTGGAAGCAAGCGATGAAAACAGCCCTATTGGCAAATTCATCAATAAAAAAGGAGAAGGTATTCACCACATAGCTTTTGAGGTAGAAAATATTGAGGCAGAGATGAAGCGACTGACAGCCCTTGGTTTTGAGCTAATAAATGAAGCCCCTAAAAAAGGGGCTGATAATAAGATGGTTTGCTTTCTGCATCCTAAAACCACCAACGGCGTTTTAGTGGAGCTTTGCCAGGAAATTCGCTAGCGTTCTTTAAACCGTATTGCCGGCAGTATAATTCCGGCGATCAATGCATAAAATATAAAGCCAATTACGCTTCCTGCAACGATCATCAGGAGGGTTGATCTTTTCTTTTGTACAGAAACGATAGCATCGTCTATGATCAGCAGGTTTTGCGGCATCCTTTGCTTACGCATCAGTTCCTGTTTGCGTTTATACAGCGTGTAAGAGAACTCTATCAATGAGTTATCAGCTTGTTCAGATGCCGTGGAATTATCGCTTGGTTTTGACTGCGGTACAGGAAGCGGTTCCGCAGATCCTGACTTACGATAAACGGTATCGATAGTGTTAAGTTGCTTATTAATATAATCCAGTTCTTCCTTGTTTTCCAGCATTTTCACCTCCATCCTTTTGGTCATAAAGTCGTCGCCTGTTTCCAGGAAGTGAACAATTGCATTTTGTAGAGGAATGATCTTTGAGCTATCATCTGTAACTATCTCTACCACAAAGGGTATATGATCTGTATTCAGGTCCTTGCTCAGGTCATCACCCAGGATGTTTTTCCCGGTAACACTTTTCAATGCCTGCGCTGTTTTTTCATCAGTAGCCAGGATATTTTTTAATGTCTGTGTCTGCTGATGTTGCACAAGCGTATTTAATTTTGCCAGCCTGTCGCCATAAATCTTTCGAAACAGCTCATCGTAAGCAACCGTAAAATTTGCTCTATAAAGGTCAGAATCAGAATAGTTTTTAAGTAAAAGCGGCGTAATACCTATAATCATGCAGATAAGGAACAGCCCTATATGTTGCCTGATGTTTAATAGTATATTATGCAGAAACCTAATGAATTTATAATAGATGTTTTCTGACGCTTCGTTTTGCAAACTCATGTTTTGTATTTAGTCGGTAAAAATAAAAGGTATTTAAAGAATGTTCAAAATTCATTTAATATTATAAATACATTAAAAACCACGATAATTGATAGCAGCATGACAAAGAATGGCATAATATTCGCTATTTTTATTTCCAATACTATACGCCTAACGTATTTGCCTGTTTGCTCCTTTGTATCTGCTTATGAAGCTTTATCCCGTTTGCGGGACTATGAGCTAAATAAAGATTTATGAGAGTTTTACAAAATGAAGAAGTAGTTAGTACGATCAGGGCTACGCTGCAGTATTTCCATATTTTCAAGCATCCGCTTTACCTGGAGGAGATTCACCGGTTTTCACCAATGGACATACCTCTCAACGAATTATATCACGCCCTGCGCGAAATGGTCATTACAGGAGCGATCTATGTGTATGACAACTTCTACATGTTGGAAGACAATAGAGAATTGGTGACCAGAAGGCTGGAAGGTAAGCAAAGAGCAGATGCCTTAATGGATGAAGCTTATCGCTCCGCATCCAGGATTGCCAGGTTTCCTTTTGTTGAATCAGTTTGCATTTCAGGCTCCCTATCCAAAGGCTATGCCAATGAAAAATCGGATATAGACCTTTTTATCATTACCAAAAAGAACAGGTTGTGGATATGCCGCACCATATTGCATCTCTTTAAAAAGATGACCTTTTTGTGGAATGCACAGCATTCTTTCTGTATGAACTACTTCATTGATGAGTCTAAGCTATGTATCGAAGAGCAAAACCGTTTCACAGCCACCGAACTGGCTACCTTGATTCCGGCATATAATTCTTTTGTATACAGGCGCCTTATTGATGAAAACAGGGCCTGGCTGGTGAATATGTTTCCTAACATCACCTGGAGTACAGGAACGCTGATAACAAGAAAAGAGCCAAAAACATTCCGCAGGATATGGGAGCAGGGAATTAATCTAATATTCCCTAAACAGATAAACCTGCTATTGATGAACGCAACGGATAAATGGTGGCGGCTTAAATGGCAAAGGAAAGGATACCCCATGCAGGATTATGACCTGGCAATGAAAACAAAATGGTACGTTTCTAAAAACCATCCGCTCAATTATCAAAAAAAGGTGCTCAAACAATTGAAAGAACAGAATCATCCGCACCTTGCTACTGCTATAGGTTAGTCTTTATTGTTTTATAGTTTTCCACCATTGTAATGGGGTGGCCTTACTAAACAAACCGGGGTGTACTTTTGTATACCCCGCTTTTTTAAGAGAAGGAATGGAATGGTGATGGTAATAGCCGGCCATTTCCGGAAAGCCCAGTGAACTATAGTATTCCTTGCTGCGCGAAGCGGCATCCCCTATTTGCGCATCCTTATAAAATATAGAATCCAGAAGATGTATCTCCCCTCCCGGTGATAATAACGGCAGTAATTTTTTGGTGAGCTCATTAATATTTGGAAAGTACTGGCAGCTGGCGCCAAAGATGATAAGATCGAAAGGAGCACCGGGAATATTATCTGTTAACACGTTTGCATAGAGCCATTTTAATTTTTCATCTGTACCGAACACGCGTTCTGCCTGTTGCAGCTCTTCCATGTTCAGATCTGCGCCCGTTACATCACACCCTGCTTCTGATAGCAAATGCGTCATCCATCCGTTACCGCAGCCTACATCCAATATTTTTATGCTTGGTTGTTTTCTTTTCTTAAGATATGCAAGGAATCGTTCCATATTCTTAGCACGCAAATTCCACTCGCTATAATACGGGTTAGAGCTGTCTGCATAAGGTAGTTGTTTCAAAGTCTCATCAGAGATGATCCTGCCTTCTTTATTACGTACATCGTAGTATAGTCTTTCTTTCTCCTCGTACAACTTAGGATCTGCTATTATCTGCATGAGATAGTTTTGAAGTAAGTATATGGTGCACCTGTTCCGCACGGTCGTCCATATCTGACACTAATACGCGCCTGGCAACCTGGTGTTTCGATAAAATTATTTTGCATTGCTGCAGCATTTCTTCCGTGTCTTTGCACAAAATAAAATTCTCTGTTTCTCGGCCGGCGATTGGCAAAAAAGAAAGTACATAACAGCCGGAATACAAAGCCTCTAATATCACTGTACTGTGCCCTTCATATTCAGAAGTATGCACTAAGATCTTAGCGCGGTTCATCAGCTTCAATACCGCTTCATGATTAATTCCACCGGTTAGGGTAATGTTATCATCAAGACCAGCTTCCTTTATTTGATGGGTTAATTCTCCCTGCAATATCCCTTCGCCTGCAACAACAGCTTTTATATTTTTATCAGTTGCTTTCAATTGCTGCACCAACTCAATAAACATATGTTGCCGCTTCAATGGTATCAACGAGCCAACAGACACCAGATCAATATCGCGGTCATCAAAATTCAGTGCAGGAAAAATATTTTTATTGACACCATTGTAAATAATATGGCCGGCTTTGAAACCGTGTGCTTTTTTAAATACCTCGTTTTGGTAGTCGGAAATAGCAGCGAGGTCATCTGGTGCAGGATGTACATAGCTCACATATTTATTCCCAGCTTTGGCATCCTGTCCATGCATCCATATAAGTATTGGTGCATGGATAGATCTTGAAATATATTTAGCCGCTAATGCCGCATCTGTTAGCCAAAACGCCAGCACGGCATCAATATTATTTGTACGGTTTACAGACAATCCTTTTCTTATTGCTCTTAAGATAGTGCCGCCCCTTCGTATGCCATTTTTATTTTGGCCCCGGAGTGAATACACTTCCATACCATTCCAGCAATAGTGTTTCTGATCAAAAGGATAATGCAGGGATATTATAGTAAAAGTAATTTCAGGATGAAGCCTTTTATAGCATAAAATAAATTGCTGCACAGCAGGCAGGCACGATGTATCGTCCTTATCTTTTGGAAAGCCTGGAGTAACAATGAGTAAATGCTTTAATACACTCATGCAATTACAGTTTTTGCATGGTGATCATGTAATGGTCGGCCCAGCCATTGAATGGACGCATAGCCCAAATGCTGTTTTCGATCTTTTCCAGCCTTTTAAAGAGTTCCGGACGCTTTTCCATAAAGCCCTCAATATATGGTGGAGGTACTACAATTGAAAGTCCCTTTAAGGAAGACAAGCTGAACTTACCCTTAAGATGCCTGGTAATAAAAGAAGGGGCGTAATAGTAACATTGAAAATGGACACCCTCCAAATGGGCAGAAGTTCCCTTACTGCCAAATCTTCTAAATGCAGTTTTAAAATAACCTTTAAACAGCGTTAGTATTTCCCATGGGCAAACCTTAGGCATGATAACGAGCGTAAAATATCCTCCGGGTTTTAGCAAATGGGTAATATCATCTAATACTTTATCCAGTTTGTCGGTGCAGTTCAGTCCGCCGAAGTTGGAGAACACATAATCAAATTGTCCTTCGATCTGTTCGAGGTTATTGAAAGAGCATTTTTTAGTAGTAATGTATTGCTGTAGCTGCAACGTATCTACTTTAGCATCCAATGCTGCCAGCATGCCACTTGCATTATCTGTAGCGGTAACGTGATGGCCACGTTTTGCAAAGAATATAGAATCGATGCCCGTTCCGCAATTCAGCTCCAGGATAGATGAAGAAGGCTTTATATAAAGCAATACCTCTTTGCGCACTCTTTCGCGCATCCAGCCAATAATGCTGTTGGCATCATCAATGGCATCAAAAGCTGTTGATTGCCTCGAGAACGCTTCACTAACATTTATTTCCTGCCTTCCGTCCGTCATAACTACAAAGTAATATTAGTAAAGCTTCTGCAAAAGTCTTTTTTGCTGCAGTTCCTTTAATGAATAGTAAGGGAACTTGATGGCTGTAAATAAGTGCTTTCGGTCTAATGAATCTTTGCTGAATATCTTCCTGAGCCTGTCGGCTGCTGATGCCTTTTTATAAAATGCATGTACATACCTGTGCAATTGCTTATAAAATTCAGGCTTGTATGTATTGCTGAACATGAGTGCCAGCTCATCGCTATCTGTCCAGTTGGTTTTGGTCTTTAACTGTTCTTTTACTTTCTCGTAAAAGCCTGTACCCGGTAGCGGATAAGATACAGAGATACCAAGATCTGCCGGCAGCAATCGCTTCACCATATCCAGCGTCATCTGTATATCTTCTTTCGTTTCTCCCAGGTAGCCAAATTGTAAAAAGAATGCAGGCTTGATACCATGCAATTTCAGCAAGCGTGTGGCCTCAGCTATCTGTTCTACGGTGGTGCCTTTGTCCATGGCGTCCAGTATCCGCTGCGAACCACTCTCGGCACCCATCCATACTACTTCGCAGCCCGCATCAGCCAGGTATTGTATCTGTTCATCTTTAAGTAACAGATCAGCACGAGATTGTATCTTGAACCTGAATTTTAGTCCCTCTTCATTTACCAGTTCTGCGAAGCGTTTTACCCAGCCCGGCTTCAGCCCAAAAATGTCGTCACAAAACCAGATATGGTCAAAATGATAACGCTCTTTCAGCATCTTCAACTCAGATACTACATGCTCGGGTGTTCTTGCATTATACCTGTTGCCATAGATGGGCTTGGCACACCAGTTGCATTTAAACGGACAACCACGAGTAGTGCCCACATTCATAGAAAAATAGCCGGTGCTTTGCATCCACGCGTTTCTGTAGTCTGCAACATTTACCAGGTCCCATGCAGGTAGTGGCAGGCTATCCAGGTTATTCATTACGGGCCTGGCCCCGGTACGGTGTATATTCCCATCCTGTTGATAAGCCAGTCCTTTTACACCTTCCACATCGCTCTCTTTATTTCCCAATTTCGCCAGTAATTCCAGCAGGGTCTGCTCAGCTTCACCTATTATTATATAGTCTGCCTTGTTTTCCAGGTACTCGCCTGCATGGTCTGTAGAGTCAGAAGAAGATACGACTACCTTGCATCCGGCTTCCTTAGCCATCATGCTCATCTTAAAGGCTGCCTCGCGCATATTGGTAAGGCACATTTTGGTCAGGTAGTTAAAGCCGTCATCATAGATCACCAGTACATCCGGCTTCACAGATTGCAATACAGGGGCAAGTGTTTCGGGCCCTTCGGCAAACATCACATCATGCAGAAATACCTCGTACCCATTCTGGCGCAATACTGCGGCAGCGTATATAGTGCCCAACGGGGCATAAGGCTGCATCGTACGCCATTGCTTGGGGTCATAACGCAAGAAATAGGAGTGTGTAAATAATACGCGCATCTGGCTAATTCCTTTCTTCTTTAATTGGATACCTATAAAATTACAATTTTAGCCCGGCGTATAAGCCGGGTTGCGATTATAGGGTTATTAATAGCCGATGAATCAGGAAATAGGGCGGATGAACCTAACGCTTTACGATAGACTTGGCGGTTTTTTTGAATGGGACAACACTTAGCTTATTGTATTGCCACGATGCTCTGAACGCCGTTCTCGCTTCTTTTTTCATACCCCGGCTTAAGTATTCTTCTCCAAGATTGATATGAGTAATGAACAAGATCTTGCTTGCCAGTACGGGGTCTAGTTTATGCGCTTGTTTATAACGTATAATGGTCTCAATATGTTCTTCATAATCTGCCACCCAGTTCATTTTCGTATTGGCTACTGGATGTATCCTGCGTTGCAACAGCACTTCGTATAGAATGACTCCTTTATATTGCTGTGCCAGATTGGTGATGAAGCTGTAATCTGTGAAAGTGCGGTTAATCCTGAAGAGGTTTTCTTCATGCAACAGGCGTTTCCATACCATAACAGTTTGTATAAAAACACCCGTATCGCCGCTGCAGATAGATTTGAAGAAATCAGCACAGATTGCGCCCGACTGCCTTTGATAATATATTGCTTCAATTACTTTATCCTCATCTCTGAAATTGCATCCATTGGTAAAAGAGAAGCCGGCCTCGGGGTATTGTTGCAGTGCAAGCACCTGCTTTGCCAGCTTTTCAGGATGCCATAGGTCGTCAGAGTCCATAAATGCTATTAATTCACCTTGGGCCAATTCAATACCCCTGTTTTTAAGCTTGCCCGTAATTCGTTTTACACCATTGTTATGATACTGAATACGGTCGTCCGTTTCTTTAAGCCTGGCTACAATTTTATTGGTATTATCATCAGAGCCATCATCCATGATGATCAGCTCCCAGTTGGTATAGGTTTGCTTTTGAATGCTGAATGTAGTTTCCGCAATAAATTTTTCCCTGTTCAGGGTAGGCATTATAATACTTACAAGCGGTGTATGATTCTGTTCTTTTTCCAAGGCTTAAACCTACTTTATCTGCTTACAAGGTGCAGCATCGTTTTTAGCAATTTCTTCAGCGGTACCATGCTAAAGGGCTTATACCGCCATCCCGCAAGATAGATATTTATTGCTTTTTGCCATTGTTTTTGCTGTAGGTACACATTACCCGTATTCATAGCAGTAGTATATAACAGTTGGCTGGCAAGGAGAGCCGGTATCATTTTCTCTTTTCTAAATAGGCGCACGGCTTCCATATACTCCTGTGCCAATTCATCAGAGTATATGTTGATGCTATTCGCGTTATGTAGCCTTCTTAATAATAAAGGCTCGTACAGTATGGCTGCATTAAAATGGTAGCATAGTTTGCCGATGAATTCATAATCATTAAAGATGCGGGTTTCCCGAAAACCACCACATACATCCAGGCACTCTTTCTCAAACAGGAAGGTCTGTATTGGAGGAAAAAGTTCACTGCGCAACATCGGCAGAAACGCATTTTGTATCGCTGTACTTGTTATCGGCTGATTCAGCGTATGCACTACCTGCAGGTCACCAATAAAATCCTGGCTGTTCGTAAAGGAGAACTTTATTTCCGGATTTTCCTTCAGCAGATCTATTTGCTTCTGCAATTTCTCCGGCAGCCATAGATCGTCTGAATCCATCAGGGCTATATAGTTTCCCTGCGCTTTGCTAAAAGCTATATTCCTGAGGCGGCCTGTAGATGTTGACTCAAACCGTTGATGAAATATTCGTTCGTCGGCTATATCGTCAATAACTTCTTTTGTATTATCGGTCGAGCCGTTATCCATCACCAGCAGTTCCCAGTTGGTAAAAGTCTGGCCTTGGATGCTTTCGATGGTTTGTCGTATAAAATCAGCACGGTTGTACGTGCACATGACGATGCTGATAAAGGGCTTTTCTAAAACCATCCCTTACGCCTGAAGTAGAACATCATAAAACCCGGTATCAATAACATGGCGGCCACAGTTACATAAAAACCTTCCCGGTGATGTGTAAGAGGTATCACATCGAAGTTCATGCCGAATATGCCACCAATGACTGTGGCTGGCGCCATCAAAGTAGCCAGTAGTGTAAAGACCTTCATTACCTCGTTCATGCGCAGGTTTATCTGGCTCATGGAAAGATCCTGCAGGTTCATCAGCATTTCCCGGTGGTTCTCAGAATAGTCTATTGCCTGGGTAATATGGTCCAGAACATCTTTATAGTATTTGTCATGCCTGTCTTCCAGCAGAGTATTCTCGCTTACGAGAAAGCAGTTAACCAGTTCTCTCACAGGAGTAATAGACCTGCGGAACATCATTACCTCACGGCGGAGTATGCTTATTTTCTCGAGTGTGCCATATTCCTTTTGCTGCATCAGCGCATCTTCCAGCCGTTCTATCCGAACATTTATTTTGTCAATGATGCCAAAATAGCTGTCAACAATACTATCCAGCAGGCTATAGCACAGGTAGTCAGCAGCACGCTGCCTTATCTTGGTAAATCCGCTGCGTATCCTGTCGCGGATGTGGTTAAATACATCACGTTCCGGATCTTCCTGGAAGGAGATAACAAAATCCTTACCCAATACAATACTTACCTGCTCCGATTCTATTTCACCCGTATCTTCATTATAATACAGCATAGGCAGCAGGCAATAGATCACATTATCTATCTCATCCATCTTGGCACGCTGTCCCTGGCTGAGTATATCCTCTAATACCAGCGGGTGTATATTATAATGTGCGCATAGCTTTTCAACCTCGTCTTTTTTTAAGCCATCCACATTGATCCAGGTAACGTTGCCGCTGTTTTTATAGATATAGCAGGCCTTTTCATCCAATACTTTTTTCTCTACATAGTCATGCTCGTTATAGTCAAAAACCGTGTAGATCGGGTTTAGATCAGCTTTGCGTTCTGTAGCACGTGTGGGGTTATAGCTTGCCAGGGGCCTTCTTTTAGATGAATTCCATGCCCATTCCGGTAACAACTTGGTCAATCCTCTTGCCCTTATCCTTGGCTGCATACAATGTATATTGTATGCTAATTTAGTTTTTTGTTGCTATGTTCGCACCATAAAAGCCGGACATAATATATTAACCATACAAAATGAAAAAGCTAATATTAACAGCCCTAAGCTTCTGCTTATTAACAGTAGCTATCGCTCAAACCCGTAACAAACAAAAAGTGGAGATCGAAACCAGCTACGGTAAGATCGTCCTCGCCCTGTACGATAATACACCCAAGCACAGGGACAATATGTTCAAGCTGATAAAACAAAAGTTTTACGACAGCACTTTATTTCATCGCGTGATACCTAATTTCGTTATCCAGGGTGGTGATCCTGATTCTAAACATGCTGCTGCCGGCCAGGCACTGGGTGAGGGTGATGTAGGCTATCGCGTACCTGCCGAGATCAATACTACTGATTTTCACCAGCGTGGCGCTGTAGGTATGGCGCGGGACAATAATCCTGAAAAGGCATCGAGCGGTTGCCAGTTTTATATTGTAGTCGGCAAAACGTTTACAGACGATGAGCTGGATAAAATATCAACCTCTACAGGACGTAAATTCACACCCATGCAGCGCAATATTTATAAAACAAAAGGAGGCACCCCTCACCTGGATGGTAACTACACAGTGTTTGGCATAGTAGAAGAAGGCATGGATGTAGTAGATAAAATAGCTGCTGTGGAAAGAGATGGCGCCGACAGGCCAAAAGAAGATATCAGGATGATAAAAGTGCGTATTAAGAAAAAGAAGTTTTTGGGAATATTCTAGTCAAAATAAGAGGATGGAAAATGTGAAGGAGTTAAAGAAATTACTGGATGAAAAAGTAAGGCTGTACAATCAGCCTTCTTTTATTTCAGGAGATCCCATACAGGTACCGCATCGGTTTAGCAAAAAGCAGGATATAGAAATAGCAGGCTTGTTTGCAGCTATACTGGCATGGGGCAACCGTACCAGCATTATCAATAGCTGCAACAAGCTGATGCATTGGATGGATGAAGCTCCCTATGACTTTATTCTAAATCACCACGATACTGATTTGCAAAAGATGCTGGGCTTTGCGCACCGTACCTTTAACGCTACAGACCTGTTATACTTCATCCATTTCCTGCAATATCATTATAGTGCGTATGATAGTTTGGAAGATGCCTTCGTGCCGCAAAAGAGATACGATCATGAAACGGTTGAAGAGGCATTGATCCACTTTCACAATTATTTCTTTTCCATCGATCACCCCGAACGTACGAAGAAACATATCTCCACGCCCGCGCGTAAATCGGCCTGCAAACGCATCAACATGTACCTCCGCTGGATGGTTCGTAAGGATAAGCAAGGCGTTGACTTTGGTATCTGGAAGAAGATAAAGCCATCGCAACTGGTATGCCCGCTGGATGTGCATGTAGCAAGAGTGGCGTTTCGCCTTCAATTGATCCATGATGAAAAATCGAATTGGCAAAACGCCCTTGCCCTTACCTCCCACTTACGTGAATTAAATCCCGCCGATCCTGCTGTTTATGACTATGCGCTCTTCGGACTGGGAATGGCCGAGCGGTTTTAAACCACGGCCAAAAAATCCTCCACCGGTTCTTTTACTACTACGTCCGTTACAAAAGCATCCGGCCATACAATAACAGATATACCTTTTTTCTTCCACCACTGGCTATCACGCAGTTTTGAGAATTTGATAACGCCTATCACATGGCATTTCTTCTCACTGCTGCTCCATTCTTCTATACGTTCAAATCTCTCGTGTGGCACCTGGAAGAGGCCTTCAAAACTTACATACACCCTCAGGAAGAAATCATTGCTCAGGTTACCTGCAGTTTTGTTGTGCAGTTTCTTATACTCGTATTTGTAATCGTACCTAAGTGCAGAAAGATCGCTCAATACTGCAGATGCTGTAGGGAAGCTACCTGCACCCTTGCCGTAGAAGAACTGCTTATCTGCAAGCCCGCTTTCTATAACTACACCGTTATATTCATTGCGTACATTGTATAGCTGATTAGTATTATCTACGAACTGTGGCAATACAAATGCAGCAACATTACCATCCTCCAGCTTTTTAGCTTGCGCTACCAGTTTTATTTCAAAGCCTTTTTCTTTGGCAAATACAGCATCATGTGCCTGCAGGTTTTGTATGCCGCTGTGTATGATCTCCTGTGGATGCGCTACTATTCCATAAGCATGTGTCAGCAGTATGGATAGTTTATTTACAGCGTCAATACCTTCTACATCCAGTGCAGGATTGCTTTCTGCAAAACCTTCTATCTGTGCCTGTAGCAGTGCTTCTTCAAATGTCAGCTTATCCTGTGCTACACGGGTAAGGATATAATTGGTAGAGCCGTTCACAATACCACTAACACCTTGCAGCAGGTCATTGTCATAATACTCTTCCAGGTTGCGTATCACGGGTATACTGGCGCAACAGGCGGACTCATACAGGAACGGTGTTCCGTATTCTTTTTGGATCGCCAGCAGTTCTGGTAAATGCTCCGCGATCATCTTTTTATTGGCGCTTACTACAGCTTTGCCCGATGTCAGTGCTTTGCTGACGATATAATAAGCCGCATCTGCATCATCGATCAGTTCTACGATCACATTAATGCTTTCATCATTCAGCAATATGTCCGGGTCAACGGTGAATAGCGTTTCCGGTGCTTCGCGTTTCTTTTCAGGATGCTTGATACACACTTTTTTTATCTCTGCGTTCAGTGATGGGGTTTGCTGCAATACCTTATAAAGGCCGGTGCCAACTACGCCAAAGCCAAACAAACCGATGGATAATTTCTTTTGTGGAATAGACATTGTTTTTAGTTTTTTATTGTTAGACAGTGAATGAATTATTTATTGAAAAGCAGCTATGTTTTCAGATGCTGCAAGCTCTGTTACTTTATTGAGGGCTTGTTCTATGTCTCTGATCAGATCATCTGCTTGTTCAAGGCCTATGCTTAAGCGTATTAAACTATCCGCTACGCCGGCAGCACGACGTTTTTCTGCCGGTATGGATTTATGAGTCATCTTGGCGGGGTGACACAGCAGGCTTTTGATACCGCCCAGGCTTTCCGCGAGTTTAAAGAGTTGGGTGCTGCAGACAACCTGTTTTGCTGCATCTTCCGTATCGTTCTTCAGTGTAAAGGATATGATACCTCCGAAACCTGACTGTTGTTTCGCTGCAATATGATGGTTAGGATGTGAGATCAATCCGGGATAATAAACCTTATCTATCACAGGATGCTGCGCAAGAAAGGTCGCAACTTTTTCTGCATTCCTGCAATGTTCCTGCATACGCAGGTGCAGGGTCTCTACTCCACGAATGATGAGCCAGCTATCGTTGGGAGACAGGATAGCACCACTTGCATTCTGTATGAATTTTATTTGTTCCCCCAGTTCTTGTGTTGCAGATACTACCAATCCTGCTATCAGGTCGCTATGGCCGCCAAGGTATTTGGTAGCGCTATGCACTACAAGGTCGGCGCCCAGTTTTATGGGTTGTTGCAGTACAGGTGAAGCAAAAGTATTATCAACGCAGAGCAGTATGCCATATTGCTTTGCTATTTTGGCAATGCCAGCTATATCACTGATCTTCAATGTCGGATTAGTAGGGCTTTCCAGCCATATCAATTTCGTATTGGGTGTAATTGCATCCAGTACATTCGCTACATCGGTAGTATCCACATAGTTTACTTTAATGCCGAATTTGGCGTAGATATGCGTAAACAGGCGAAATGCGCCGCCGTAAATATCATCTACTGCCAGTATCTCATCACCACTTTGCAGGAGCTTCACTACCGCGTCTATCGCAGCAAGTCCGCTGGCGAAGGCAGATGCCTTTACGCCGCCTTCCAGTTTGGCAATGATGTTCTCTAGTGTTTCCCTTGTCGGGTTGTTGCTGCGTGCATAATCATAACCCTTGTTCACGCCGGGCGCGTCCTGCACAAAAGTGGATGTTTGATAAATGGGTACGGATATCGATCCTGTCAGCGGATCTACCGGTATGCTATGTATCAGCTCTGTTGCGTTACTCATTCTTCCTGTTTTTTAGATGGTTACGATTTGGTGTTTCGATACGATCCGTTACCAGGAAGGCGAGATGTTTACCGGAAGAATTCTTTTACTGCCCTGGTACCTGCGGGCAATAAAAAAGCTCTTCCGATAAATCAGAAGAGCTTTCTACTATGTTTTACAATCTGTAGATTGTTTCAAGCGAAATTGATCCGTCTGACTTATCTGCCCCACATTGCTGTGGGATGGAATTAGCACCAGTTCCCGGTTTGCACCGGGGAGGTTGCTAAGGCATCATCGGGCCATAACCCTCCGCCTTTCTTGATAAGAGATACTGTAAAGAACTGGTGCAAAGATATAGGTGTGATTTTCATACTTCCAAAAATATTTTTCTAAATAAATATTTTAAGGCCGTTTTAATGACGGCTGTCATCTATGTATTTGGGCATTTTAGAGTAACTTGCATCCCCATCCGATCTGCATTTCATGGACCTGCCATCCGGTAAAAAAATTTATTTCGCATCCGATTTTCATTTGGGTATTCCCGATAGGGAAACAAGCATCGCCCGCGAAAGACGTTTATGCAATTGGCTGGATTCCATTAAGGATGATGCTTTTCAATTATTCCTGGTTGGCGATCTTTTTGATGCCTGGTTCGAGTACAAGCGTGTAGTGCCTAAAGGCTACACGCGTTTCCTGGGCAAGCTGGCAGAATTATCTGATGCAGGATTACACATAGAAGCATTTACAGGCAACCACGATCTGTGGATGAGGGGTTACTTCAGCGAAGAGCTGGGTATTCCTGTGCATCATGAGCCTATCGAAAGAACATTTAACGGTAAGAAATTTGTGATAGCCCATGGCGATGGTCTCGGCCCCGGCGATCATGGCTATAAACTGCTGAAGGGCGTACTCCGCAATAAAGTATCGCAATGGCTTTATCGGCGCATACATCCCGATACCGGTGTAGGTATGGCAGAATGGTTTAGCCGCCTTGGCCCAAAGCATGGGGTGGAAGAAGATCCTTTCCTGGGGCCTGAGAAAGAATGGCTGGTGCAATATGCTTTGGAGCGGTTGAAACAGGAGCACATCGACTATTTCATCTTCGGCCACAGGCATATAGCCATAGAATACCCATTACCGCAAAACAGCCTCTATGTGAACCTGGGCGACTGGATAAAGTATGATAGCTACGCTGTTTTCGATGGCGAACATTTGAAACTCCAATTTTATAAAGGCAAGTAATATGATGCAACGAACCCTTGTGATGATCAGGCATGCGAAATCGAGTTGGGCTAACCCCTTGCAAAGTGATTTTGAGCGCCCTCTCAATGATCGCGGTGAGAAAGATGCCCCGATGATGGGAGAAGAGCTGAAGAAGAGAAAGCTGGTGCCGGATCTTATTATATCCAGTACAGCGAAGAGGGCAAAACAAACCGCCAAAAAGATAGCTGCGGCTGTAGGTTATGACGAGGCTAATATCCGCTGGTACGAGAAACTGTATCACTGTATTCCTTCTGTGTTTGAAGAAGTGCTGTACGAGGTGCAGGACAATGTAAAGACCGTTTACATTGTAGCGCATAATCCCGGCATCACAGAGTTTGTGAACGAGCTGTCTGATGAATTTTATATTGATAATATGCCCACCTGCGCTGTAGCAGGCATCCGTTTCGAAGCCGATCAATGGAACGAGTTTCACCGGATAAAGAAAGAAGTATTTTTATTTGAGTATCCTAAGAACATAAAATGACCGCAAACAAACCATCTGCACAAACCATTACCGTTTTAGAAAAATTATTTGAAGATCATTTCGGCGTTAAACCCGAAAAAACTGAATTATTGCCGGTTTCAGGCTCTGATCGCCGATACTATCGCATGTCTGCAGATAAGAGCTCTGCTATAGGCACTTACAATACCAACGTAGCTGAAAACAATACTTATTTCTACTTCACAGATCTGTTTCGCAAGCACGAGATCAATGTTCCTGAAGTATTTAGCACCAGCAAAGATCGCCGTTATTACCTGCAGCAAGACCTTGGCAGCACTACTTTATTTGATCTGCTAAAACAGGAAGGGCAGACGAATGAAGTAAGGCAATATTTCCATAAAGCGCTGGAACAGCTTGCTAAAATGCAATGGATAGCAGGCCGCGAAGCCGATTTTTATCAATGCTTCAGCACTCGCCGCTTTGATGAGAAAGCCATCATGGCCGATCTGTTGTACTTCAAATATTACTTTGCCGACCTGCAGAATATACAATACGATAAGGGCCTGCTCATTGATGAGATGGAACAGCTGAGCAAGGAGCTGGGCCGCATACAACCGCAGATGCTGATGTATCGCGATTTTCAGAGCCGCAACATCATGCTGCACAATGGCAATGTTTATTTTATCGATTACCAGGGCGCTATGCAAGGTCCGCCCCAGTACGATATCGCATCACTGTTATGGCAGGCAAAAGCCCAGTTGCCCGATGCCTGGAAGGAAGACCTGCTGAACGGCTATATTAAAAGCATGGGCAATCTGCACATCAGCCGTGTAGATGAGATCCATTTTCGCAAAGGCTACCAGCAGTTTGTATTACTGCGCATCCTACAGGTATTAGGCGCCTATGGTTTCCGCGGCTTGCTGCAGCATAAGCCTCACTTCATCAGCAGCATCGGTCCGGCGTTAAAGAATCTTGATTCTTTCCTGTCCAACAATCCTTCTTTGCCGGCGTATCCTGAGATGCGTAAGTTGCTGGAACAGCTATCCTCTGCTGATATGCAGAGCCGTTACGCACAGCCCGCTGTCAAAAATGAAAATATAAAGTTACAGGTACAGATTTCCAGCTTCTCGTACAAGAATGGCATACCAAAAGATAAAGGATCGCATGGTGGTGGTTATGTATTCGATTGCCGTGGTTTATTAAACCCCGGCCGCTATGCAGCTTATAAGCATCTTACCGGACAGGACGAGCCGGTAAAGCAATTCCTGGAAAGGGAAACACGCATGCCCGATTTCATGTCGAATGTATATAACCTGGTATCGCTGAATGTGGAAGATTATATCTCCCGCGGTTTCGAGCATCTGAGCGTAGCATTTGGCTGCACAGGTGGGCAACACCGTTCTGTATATGCTGCGGAAAACCTGGCCGCATACCTAAAAAGTAAGTACAGTATTGAGGTGGTGGTATCTCATCTGAACGAAACCAAATGGGTACTTCAGGAAAGCTAGATAAAACTAAAAAGACCGGAATTTAATTCCGGTCTTTTTTAATCTGCTATTCAGTTAAATTTATTTCGCTTCGCCTGCATCAGCTTTGCGTGGGTTGCGTTCCAGCACTTCATCTACCATACCGTATTCTTTTGCTTCCTGTGCGGTCATCCAATAGTCGCGATCGCTGTCTTTTTCCACTTTAGCCAGTTTTTGTCCGCTGTGGAAAGAGATGATCTCGTACAGTTCTTTCTTCAGCTTGCCTATTTCACGTGCAGTGATCTCGATATCACTTGCCTGGCCTTCTGCACCACCCAATGG
This sequence comes from Bacteroidetes bacterium 43-93, assembly GCA_001897855.1. GTDB lineage: Bacteria > Bacteroidota > Bacteroidia > Chitinophagales > Chitinophagaceae > Polluticoccus. The sequence goes on along the minus strand of MKUO01000023.1, from coordinate 35,563 downwards.
TTGGTGTATCATGATGCGGCTGTGTTTCAAAGCGGTACGCTTTCCTTTGGTACCTGCGCACATCAGTACGGCAGCCATAGAAGCGCCAATACCGGTACAGATCGTAGATACATCGGGGTTGATGATCTGCATAGTATCATAGATACCTAAGCCTGCATATACGCTACCACCCGGGCTATTGATATACATCTGTACATCGCGGTTGCGGTCTGTACTTTCCAAAAACAGCAGCTGTGCTGTTACAATGTTCGCTACATAGTCGTTGATAGCCTCGCCCAGGAATATGATGCGGTCCATCATCAAACGGCTGAACACGTCCATAGAAGCTACGTTCAGCGGGCGTTCTTCAATGATATATGGAGTAAGCGCTGAAGGATTCTTGTAAAGTGCAGATGAATAATTGTGCAGTGTTGCGCTGCTGATGCCATGATGCTTCACGGCATATTTCTGAAATTCATTTGGATTCATAAATCGTATTTTTGTGTCTGCTTAATTATATGTTTGGAATAAAACAATTTTCAATCCACGTTAAATATAATGCCATAACGGCACATTCAGGCATCAAAACTATCAATTCATATATTCGCAAATAGCAAAAAGTCATATTTTATATAAATGGAAAGACATTATATGACACATTGCAGATGATATTATGCAGCTAACACTGGAACTGGACATACCGAAGCTCTCCCCCGCGATACAATATACTGATGGGATATTGCTTATAGGCTCCTGCTTTACGGAGAACATGAGTGAACGCCTCGTCCAGCATAAATTCAAAGTGCTATCCAATCCGCACGGTATTTTGTTCAACCCGCTAAGTGTGGCGTACAGCCTGGATAGCTATGTATATGATAAAAGATATGTTAAGGAAGACCTGTTTTACCTGAATGAGCTGTACAATAGCTGGGATCATCATACCCGGTTCTCTGATGTCAATGCAAACAAAGCCCTTGAAAACATCAACAGTTCGCAACAAGCTGCTGCCCGTTTCATCCGGGAGGCAAAATGGATTGTCATTACCCTTGGCTCGGCTTTTCAATATTACCTGGTAGATGGCAACAGGCCAGTCGCAAATAATCACCGTGCGCCTTCACAGTGGTTCGAGAAGAGATTGCTTGATATCAGTACAATAGAAACTGCTTTAAGTAACAGCTTAGACAAGATCATAGCCATCAACCCCGGCGTGCAGTTTCTTTTTACCATCAGCCCGGTAAGGCATATCCGCGATGGCGTGGTAGATAATAACCGCAGCAAATCAAGGTTGATAGAATCGGTACATTATATCTGTTCGCAATATCCGCAGGCGCATTATTTTCCCGCTTACGAGCTGATAATAGATATTCTCCGCGATTACAGGTATTACGATATTGACTTTGTACACCCCAATTTCCTGGCCACATCCTTTGTCTGGGAACAGTTGGTAAAAGCTGGTATGGACGCGCCTACGCAGCAGTTGATGAAAGAAGTAAGGCAAATAAGTATTGCCCGAGAACACAGGTCGCGTTTCCCCGAAACGGAAGCGCACAAAAGGTTTTTAAGTAGCCATGCGCAAAAGGTAAAAGAGTTGCAGCAGCAATATCCCTTCCTGGATCTCGATGAGGAACTGGTCTACTTCTCAGCATCGTTGTAGCAACAATAATTTTTACAAATAACTATATTAAAAGCTCTGATGCCCGTATTGAGCCATCATAGCACATTTGGCTTATTTTTGTAACGACTGAAAACAGTTGATTACATAGTATTATGCAACATGAATTGCCCATATACCTGGACAATAACGCTACTACGCGCTGCGACGATGCGGTAGTACAGGCCATGTTGCCTTATTTCACACAATATTTCGGGAATGCTGCCAGCAACAGCCATGCTTTTGGTTGGTCTGCCGCCGAGGCTGTAAAAATAGCCCGGGAGCAGGTAGCCGCCCTTATTGGTGCGGAGCCTCAGGAAATAGTATTCACGTCCGGCGCTACGGAAAGCATCAACCTGGCACTAAAGGGAGCCTTTGAGATGTATGCTACTAAAGGTAATCATATCATTACTGTAGCCACCGAGCACAAAGCAGTGCTCGATACCTGCGCGCATATAGAACGCCTCGGCGGTCAGGTAACCTATCTGCCGGTAGATAATTATGGTCTTATTGATTTGCAGCAATTGGAGCAGGCAATAACCGGCAACACCATTCTTATTGCAGTTATGTATGGCAATAATGAAACCGGCGTCATTCAACCCATAAAAGAGATCAGCGCAATAGCACATCAACACAACGTGCTATTCTTCTGCGATGCTACCCAGGCGGTTGGCAAAATACCTGTTAGTGTGATGGCAGACGGCATAGACATCATGTCCTTCAGCGCGCATAAAATATATGGCCCCAAAGGTGTGGGCGCATTATACATAAGACGCAGGAACCCTCGCGTCCGGCTCGCGGCACAGATAGATGGCGGTGGCCATGAACGCGGTTTCCGCAGTGGTACGCTGAATGTTCCCGGCATCGTAGGGTTTGGCAAAGCATGCGTTATCTGCTCAGATCGTTTGCTGCAAGATGCTGAAACGCTGAGCACAATGAGAAACAGGTTGGAAAACGAATTACTTCAATTGCCGGGTGTTTACCTGAACGGGCATCCCCACCAAAGGCTTCCAAATGTTACCAACCTTGCATTTGAGGGTATAGAAGGGAATACACTCCTGGGCAATTTGAATAAAGAGATCGCTTTGTCCGGTGGTTCCGCCTGTACTTCTGCTTCTATGGAACCTTCCCATGTGTTGCAGGCAATGGGCGTCAATGAAGGATTGGCACACAATTCGCTTAGGTTTAGCCTGGGCAGGCATAATACCAATGAGCAAATAGATTATACCATTAGTACAGTTGCAAAAGCTGTGCGATATTTGCGGGATGGGCCTAAAGCCTGCAATGACGTTAAAAGAAACAAAACAATAAAACATTCATAATCACAATGGCGGAAGAAAAGAAACCACCATTGTACAAGAAGTGGCAATATGATAACCATCAGTGAAAAAGCAAAAGAAAGGATCGTACAGCTAAAAAAAGACGAGGCGCTGGACGATAGTTATTTTCTGCGTGTGGGCGTAGTAGGTGGCGGATGTTCCGGGCTTTCCTATAAGCTGGATTTTGATAACGAATCGCAGCCAACAGACCAGGTCTTCGAACAGGGCGATGGCATTAAGATCGTGACGGACATCAAAAGTTTTTTATACCTCTGTAATACAACATTAGACTATACAGAAGGCCTCAATGGTAAGGGCTTTCATTTCATTAACCCCAATGCCAGTCGTACTTGCGGCTGCGGGGAAAGCTTCTCAGTCTGATCAAGCTAATATGTGGATAGCAATCAACGGTTAGATGCCTTTCTGGCGTCTGGCCATTCTATACAATTTGCACACCAGCAGGAAACATAAGGTTAACAGCATAGCCATGACTTTTTAAAGGCCCATCTTCTATCCACTAAAAAACCCCTGTATCCCCTAAGATTGCTTAACGGTCTCTGTCTTTGAATTGATCTCTTTAATTACTTCATCAAGATTTACAGCAGCTTCTTCAATACCATCCAGCACCTGCAGGTTGATAGGATCTGCCGGGTCTTGTTTGTTGAATAGCTGTATAAGCCCCATGATGGTGGCCACCGGGCTACGCACTTTGTGCGATTGTATCCAGGCAATGTCTTTCAGCTTCTGGTTTTGCTGCTGTATCTTCTGTATGTAAAGCCTTTGTTCCGTAACGTCCTGCAGTGTGGCGTTGATCGTGTTGATCATACCGTTATCGTCCAGCGTCACTTCTCCGCGAACCAACAGGTGCTTGACCTCATTCTTGCCGGTAACAATACGGCAATAAAAATCCGGGAAGAACTTTTTGATGAAGATGGTATCTATCATCTTCTCCAGGTGCTTTACATCTTCCGGATATACTATGGAGGTAAAATTATTGTGCGTGATCCTGATGGTCTCATCCAGTTCCAAAACATTTCTGGCTGCATCAGATAGCCTTACTTTTTCTTTGATCACATCCCACTGCAGGTAGCCCAGCTTGGCTATCTTTTCAGCTTCCAGCAATAGTTCATTTTTGCGCAGCAGTTCATCTTCCGCATGTTCACGGCTGCGTATTTCGGTTTCCAGTTCCTCAGGGGTTTTCAGGGAGAAGGCAACAGGTATTATTTTGAAAACATAAAACACGGTCACCCAGCTGATGATGCCTGTTACCAGCCTTATCAGCGCGCTGAAACGATACACGGGTATCCAAAACATCAGCGCATCCACAAAATACGTAGCGCCGCATGCAAGTATGAAGCTGGCAAACAAAATATACAATCCGGAGAAGCGCAGGCGCTGCCTTCGGGTAATGATATAAAACAGTATCAGCAGGGGTATTACAAAGTAGGCAGACCATATCAGCAGGTCGCTGATAATATACAGCCAGCCATGAAAGGGTGTCCAGCTGCCGTTTCGCCAAAATGAGCGAAAATCGGAATGCTCGAACAGCTTTCTGAAGAAATCAACAATATCGTTTGCCAATTGTGCCATGATCTTACGCCTCACTGTCCCCTATATGTAACCGATTGTAAAACAGCAAAAAACGAAAGTAGGCTTATGCACTCCAAATATAAAGTTGTTATCGGGTTTTAACCAATCTATTGTAAGGCCGACAACAACCTGTTAACAAAAAAGCTATTTGAAAAGTTGATATACTACGAAAGAGCATAGGTAGGCAATACCTGCCATGTATATAAACTGGATCACCGGGTAGCGCCAGCTACCGGTTTCACGGCGTACTATAGCCATGGTACTCATGCACTGCATGGCAAAAACATAAAATATTAACAGGGATAAGCCCGCGGCAAGTGTATAGACAGGTGATCCGTCGGCACGTTTTGCAGCGCGCATTTTCTCACGCAGGGTAGCGTCATTGCCCGATTCATCACCCACGCTATACAACGTAGCCATGGTACCAACGAACACTTCACGTGCGGCAAAAGAGGTGATCAGGGCGATGCCAATTTTCCAGTCATAGCCCAGCGGGCGAATGGCGGGTTCTATAGCATGTCCCATAATACCGGCAAAGGAATGTTCCAGCTTTTCGGTTTGATACTCTTTGTCCAGCTCCTGTATATTTTGTGGTTGCTCATGCTTTAGCAATGCATATTTGGCATCCACAGCCTGCATCTGTGCCGGAGGCCCGAAGGTTGCCAGCCCCCACAGCAATACGGAGATGATCATGATTACTTTACCTGCATCAGTGATAAAAACTTTAGCTTTTTCTATCATGGTAATGCCCACATTCTTCCACCGCGGTGCACGATAAACAGGAAGTTCCATCAGGAAGAAGGTGCGTTCCTTCACCTTCACTATCCAGCTCATTACTTTGGCTACAATCAGCGCCATCACAAAGCCCAGCAGGTACAGGCCCATCAGCACCAGGCCTTGCAGGTTAAATATGCCCAATTTCTTATCAGGTACCACCAGCCCTATCAGGATAGTATATACCGGCAGCCTGGCAGAGCAGCTCATCAGTGGTGTCACCATGATGGTGATCAATCGTTCTTTGCGGTTTTGTATGGTCCGCGTGGCCATAATGGCAGGTACGGCACAGGCCATGCCGCTTATCAATGGCATTACACTGCGGCCGTTCAGCCCTACACTCCGCATAATGCGGTCCGTAAGGAAACTGATGCGTGCCATATAGCCGCTATCTTCCATGATGGTAATAAAACCAAACAATATCATGATCTGCGGTATAAACACCGCGATACCGCTGATACCGGCCAATACGCCGTTTACCAGCAGGTCTTTAAAGAAACCTTCAGTCAGCAGATCATTCAGCCAGCCGGATGCAAAACGGAAGCCCGATTCCACCCAGTCCATCGGGTATTCTGCCAGCCAGAATATGCTTTGGAATAAAAGGAATAATACTGCAAGGAGAATAATATTGCCCCACACGGGGTGCAGCAATATTTTATCTATACGTTCGCTTTGTATAGTACGTTTCAGCGGGCTCACCTCTACTACGCATTGCTGCATGATCTGGCCTATACGCTGGTATCGCTGCATTACTTCCTCTGCCTGTATCTTCCCTTTGTGGAAGCCTACTTCATCCAGCAGCGCGGCAATGCGTATCCTCTGTGCAGCATTCAGGTAAGAAAGCTCCAGGTAATTACAGGCAACATGTAATGCGCCATAGTTACTTGGCAATACGCATAGCTCCCTTACTTCATTGATCCATTCACCGGTGATGCCGGCAATATTGATGAACTCGGAAGGTATGGCCGGTATTTTTGCAGACTGTACTTCTGCTATTTTCTTTTTTAGTTGCGGTATGCCTTTATTTTTCCTGGGATTGATAGGTACCACAGGCACTCCCATCAGCCGCTCCAGTCCCGGTATATCGATAGTAATGCCTTTTTTACGGGCAATATCATTCATGGTCAGCGCGATGATAACCGGGATTTTCAGGTCCATTATCTGCGAGCAGAAAAGAAGGTTGCGTTTCAGGTTCGATGCGTCCGCTATCACCACGATCATATCAGGCCTGTCCGCATTGTTCCTGTTCAGCAGTACTTCGTAGGTTACCTGCTCATCAGCACTTTTGGGGTACAGGCTATAGGTGCCCGGTAGGTCTATGACATGCGCGGTAAAATCGTCTGAAATGCGGGACGTCCCTGTTTTCTTATCAACCGTTACGCCGGGGAAATTGCCCACTTTCTGGTTAAGGCCGGTAAGTGCATTAAAGAGCGAGCTTTTCCCGCTATTGGGATTACCTACTAAAGCTATGGAATATGTGCGCTGCATTAATCGATGCGCAAAGTTACCAATAGATATTGGCCTGTGTTAATTCTGTATTATATAAAGGGATTATTTTTCCCGATTCTATAAACGGTTACCGCAGCAGGGAGATCGTACCCTTGAGTATTTTATTGATATGAGTGGTTTCGGGCGTATATTCTATCACATATACATACACACCTCGTTCGAGGTAGCGCCCTTCAATGGTACCTGTCCACTGTTGTTTAACATCACGGCTCTCAAATACCCGCTGCCCCCACCTGTTATATATCGAAATATGATATTGTGATATAGGGCAGGTTTCGAAGACGCCAAATTTATCATTCACATCATCGCCGTCGGGTGTAAAGGCATTGGGCACTGCCAGGCATTCTTCGCAGGGGTTAAATACTACCTGCGTAGAGTCGCCATAGGTACCACACTCATTACTGGTAACAAGCCTGTAGAAACCTTCATGACGGGGTACGATGCAGCAATTCTGCTCGCCCGTGCTCCAGTAGTATTTTACATCGGGATAATGGTTGCCTATGCTGATCGGTTGCGATACGCACATCTGGTACTCCGCATCCAGTTCGTGCTTCGGGGTATAACGGATGTCAATGTTTACAGGAACTTTTTCACTTTCACATTTGCCTATGGTTTGGGTAATGTAATAAGTGATCGTATTAACATCTTTTGTATAGATGCCCGGTTGAATAGGGCTGCCTATAGGAGAATACTTGCTCGTGTACCATTTCAGGTCTTGCCCCTTAATGTCTTTCAGTAAGGGGTCTTTTGTCAGCTGGCATATCATGGTATCATGGGCTGCCGGTTTTGGGGTGGGTGGCTGTATATACACCCTTACAGTATCTGCCTGTGTACCGCAGGCGTTAGTGGTCTGCAGCCAGTAGACACCGGGCGTCGTCACGGTGATGGTAGGGCTGCTTGCCCCTGTGCTCCATTTATAGGTGGTGTATGGATGATTGGCTTTAATGGTTACGGGGCCGTTGTTACAATCAACTATTTCCCTGCCAAGGTTCAGTTTCGAATTAGGGTCATTTTTCACGATAAAGGTATCCAGGTACACCTTACAATCCATCAGGTTTTTGCACCAGTAAACGCCATCGGCCGTTACAGTAATAGCTGCTGTAGTGGCTCCGGTGCTCCAGGTAAAATCACCGTATTGATTTGCCGTCTGCAAGTGCATAGGTAACGAGGTAATACTGCAATAAGTGGAATCGTGTGTACCTGTGACTGTATCTGTCTGGCTGATGCGGTATACGTTCACATCATCTATATATACATACTGCCTGTATGGTAAGGAGGGGTTGGGCGTGGCCGGCGTAATCATAGTATGTGCAGGCATACCGCTGTTAAAGCGGCCTATCGTCAGCCATTGTTCACCACCCTTCGCGCGATACACTCCGTTTACTTTTATCCAGCCTGCCGTATCTGTAAGATAGTTGCCAGGTGCATTTTGCAGATGGTAAGGAAGGGAAAGAAAGCTACCTGAAGCCTGCGATACCTGGCTATTGCTGAAGCTAAGGCCAATATCGTCCATGGCCATGTAATTAAAATTAAGATTGCTGGTAACTGTTGCACTCACATAAAAGCTCACACAATAATCCTGTCCTGCCAGCATGGGGGTGGTGAGTTTGGTTTCCAGGTATTCGCCGAAGCTATAGGTATTACCGGGCGTTGTCGATTCTTCCCATAATATGATGCCGGCGTATGCTTGTCCCGTTTTTGGCCTCTGGTAGCCAAAGGCTACTTCCGGTATATGTACGCCCGATGCAGGTACAGCACATACATTGCAATAGTCGGGAGAGGTGTATTTCAGCGGGTTCACCCAGGCTTTTACGGTAGGGAAGGAGCTATAGGCGGGAGAGAAATCGATGCCCGAGATACCGCTAGGACAAACGTTGTAGTCTTCGAAACTGGGATTGGGTACCAGGTTTTGGCAATGGGCAATATAAGGGTACATAGATAGCAATAGCATCCATATACATAACCTGATATGCCTCATGTGTGTTTGTAACCTTTAGATATATAAAGACCTGTATTTGTAAATATATGTTGGGTGTCCGGGTGTTTATTTTCGCACTACTTGCAGATTCTTGTATTTCAATTGGTTAGCAGATTTTACAGAACACATCCTAATCTTTATTTTTACGCCGTCAGGATATTTCAGTTATGTATAGGTCTATTGTTGCTTCGATCGTTTTTGTATGTCTGTTTTTTCAGGTTAATGCGCAGAATGAAAAGCGCTGGATCAAACACCAGATCGTTACGCTTTCAGGCAGCAACATGCATGGCAGGGGCTATGTAAATAAAGGGGGCGAACATGCGGCCAATTATATCGCAAGAAATTTTGCTTCTTTTGGCCTGTCTGCTTTCAGTAAAGACAGCCAGTACAAGCAACCATATACCATGTCCATCAATACTTTCCCCCGCGAGGTTTTGCTAAAAGTGAACCGAAATGTGTTAGTTCCGGGGATAGACTTTTTAGTGCATGCTGCCAGCAGTTCTTTTGTTACCGATGGCAAAATCAGGTTGCATCGCCTGAATCTGAAAAAAGTAAAAGACACAGCAGCGTGGGAAAGAGTGAAGTCAGATTTCAGGCCGGGCGAAGCTTATTTTTTGAAGAACGCTGATACTTTGAATAAGTATATGAAGTTCTCGCTTCGCGGCATTGCAAAGGAATTTCCATCGGGCTTATTCATCATTCCGGTTCATGGCAAGATGACCTGGTTTGCGTGTACAGATACTACCGCGGCAACAATTGTATATGCCCAGGATAGTGCTTTACCACGCAGGCCGCGAAAAGCCGCAGTAAATATTGCAACTAAGTTCATCCCCTCTTTCAAAAATCAGAATGTGATAGGCTATGTACCCGGTACAGAGCAACCCGATAGTTTTATTGTATTTTCTGCACACTACGATCATTTGGGGCAAATGGGCAGCAATGCTATATTCCCCGGCGCGCACGATAATGCCAGCGGCACTTCTTTAGTTCTGTATCTCGCAAAGTATTTTTCAGAGCATCCGCAACGCTATTCTGTAGCCTTTATGCTGTTTAGCGGGGAGGAGGCGGGTTTGCTGGGTTCTGAGTATTATGTGAACCATCCTGTTTTCCCTTTATCACAGATCAGGTTTTTGGTGAACCTGGATATGACAGGCGATGCTACTAACGGCATCACTATGGTCAATGCACCGCAGAATGAGCATGAATACAATATCATGTCAAAGATCAACACGGAGAAAGGTTACTTGCCCGAGATTAAGAAACGCGACCAGACACGCAATAGCGATCATTATTCTTTTTGCGATAAAGGTGTGCGAGGTGTGTTTATCTATGGCAATGGTACCAAGCCATATTACCATGATGTTTTTGACGTAGCTAAAGAAATATCGCTCGAGCATATTGATGATCTTGCCAGATTGCTGATAGATTTCACTGCTGAAGAATCAGAAAGCAAAAAATAACCCTGTTTCTAACTCATCATCTTAGTGAAGTTTATTATAGATTTACGCTTTCAAAAATCTATAATAATGAAGCAATATTTGCCCATACTGGCACTGTGTGCCTGTACATTATTTTCCTGTAGCAGTAATACCGGCGAAAACAAAACCGGCACGCAGGATGCACAGCAATTTATAGATAGCTATACTACCCAATATGTAAAGCTCTATACTGCCGAGCAGGAGGCACAATGGAAATCAAATACCGAGATCGTTGAGGGAGATTCTACCAATACGATCAATGCACAAAAAGCTGATGAGGCGATGGCTGCATTTACCGGTAGTAAGGAAAATATAGAACAGGCTAAAAAATTCCTGGAGCAAAAAGATAAGCTGACGGATATACAGGTAAAGCAACTGGAATTGATCTTGTACAATGCTGCCAATAATCCGCAGACGATAGCAGATGTGGTAAAGAAACGCATCAAGGCAGAGAATGAACAAACACGCCTGCTCTATGGCTACCAGTATATGTTCAATGGTAAGAAGACAAGCACCAATTACCTGGATAGTGTATTGAAGGCGGAGAACAATGTAAATAGCCGCCTTGCAGCATGGGAAGCAAGTAAAGAAGTAGGTAAAACACTGAAAGGTGGATTGGTGCAACTGCGCGATCTGCGCAACCAAACCGTACAGGCTTTGGGATACCATGATTTCTTTACCTACCAGGTGAGTGATTACGGAATGAAGACAGACGAGATGATGCAGACAATGGATCGCCTGATGAATGAGCTATACCCGCTCTACAGGGAACTGCATACATGGATGCGTTATGAGCTGGCAAAAAAATATGGCCAAAAAGAAGTGCCTGATTATCTGCCTGCACACTGGCTGCCAAACCGCTGGGCGCAGGACTGGAGCTCTGAAGTAACAGTAAAAGGTATTGATCTGGATAAGGTGCTGAAAACAAAAACACCGGAATGGATCGTGAAACAAGGCGAAGAATTATATACCAGCATTGGTTATCAGCCATTGCCGCAAACCTTCTGGCAGAAATCAAGCCTCTATCCTTATCCCGCAGATAGTAATGTGAAAAAGAACAACCACGCATCTGCATGGCATATGGATCTGGATCACGATGTGCGCAGCCTGATGAGTGTAGAGAACAATGCAGAATGGTATGAAACTGCTAACCACGAGCTGGGCCATATCTACTACTACCTTACTTATACCAATAAAGATGTACCACCACTGCTGCGCCAGGGTGCTAACCGTGCTTATCACGAAGCTATCGGTACCATGATGGGCCTTGCTGCTATGCAAAAGCCTTACCTGGCAGGCAGGGGATTGATTGATGCGAATGTGAAGACAGACAGCATCCAGTCGCTGTTGAAAGAAGCATTGAACTCTGTAGTATTTATCTTCTTCTCATCAGGTACTATGAGCAATTTTGAAAAATCACTGTACGTAGATAATCTGCCTGCAGATCAGTTCAACGCCAAATGGTGGGAGCTTACTAAAAAATACCAGGGTGTTGTGCCACCAACAAACCGTGGCGAAGAATATTGTGATGCGGCAACTAAAACGCATATCAATGACGACCCTGCACAGTATTACGACTATGCATTGTCTTATGTGATCTTATACCAGTTGCACAACCATATTGCTAAAGAGATCCTGCACCAGGATCCGCGCGCTACCAACTATTACGGACAGAAAGGTATCGGCGACTTCCTGAAAAAAATACAATACCCGGGCGCTTCTAAAGACTGGCGCAAAGTGTTGAAAGAATCTACAGGCGATGAACTGAATGCTAAAGCAATGCTCGAATACTTCCAGCCATTGGTAAGCTGGCTGCAGGAGCAAAACAAAGGACGCAAGTACACATTACCTGAACATTTATAATAATAAAAGCCCTGCAACGCAGGGCTTTTATTTTACCTTTTTATATTGTTCTTGTCTTTTGCTTGTTTGACCAGCAGCCATAAGAATTGCTGCGTAGTCTCCGGCCTTAATATCTACCAATAAATTACTGTCATGAGTAAGCGCAAATTGCATCTTCAAACTCTTTTCTATATTCAAAAAAAGTGGAATGCCAATAAATAGGAACTTCTTCCTGGTGACAAAATAACCACCTTTTACTTTGCCTTTCAAAATGCGATTGTATTGTAGGCTATCGCTGAATAATGTAACATTTATCCGCTTATCATTCAATACATGTAGCTTTATTTCTTGCCTCGTGCCGTGAATCTCTGCCTTATAACTCATATGATTGATGTCACTCCATAAATTGGATACCCGATGCAAACTCTCTGTATCTGAGATATTATTATAAAGTCCGTTGAGGCTCTTAAGGTTATCCTTTGTTATTGCTACCATATCATCATGTTTTGCAGGTAATACTGCATAGCAACCTGTAAGGATCGGTAGCAAGAAAACGAATATGTAAAGAAAATACTTCAATGATAGTAAGTTATGATATAAAGCGATACAATCAAACCTACAAATGGGGTTTGTTTTGCTTTACTTATCTTTGCACCCCGATTAAAAAAACATCATATAACAATGCGCGTAGCGGTAGTAGGTGCCACCGGCCTTGTAGGCAGCACCATGTTGCAAATCCTGGAGGAAAGGCAATTTCCTGTAACAGAACTGATTCCTGTAGCCTCTGAAAGGTCAGTAGGTACTAAGGTAAAGTTCATGGGCAAGGAATACGAAGTAGTAAATGCCGAAACCGCTATCAGTATGAAGCCTGCTGTGGCTATATTTTCCGCAGGTGGCAGCATATCCCTCGAGCTGGCTCCGAAATTTGCAGCAATTGGTTGCTATGTCATTGATAACTCCTCTGCGTGGCGCATGGATCCTACCAAAAAATTGATTGTTCCCGAAGTAAACGGTAATGTGCTTACCAAGGAAGACCTGATCATCGCTAACCCCAACTGCAGCACCATACAAATGGTAATGGTATTAAAACCATTGTACGACCACTATGGTATCAAACGCGTGGTAGTGAGCACCTATCAATCCGTTACAGGTACCGGCCAAAAAGCGGTAAAGGAACTGATGGATCAGCGTGCGGGTGGCGAAGGCATGGGTGTATATCCACACCGTATAGATATGAATGTGTTGCCGCATATAGATGTATTCCAGGATAATGGCTATACCAAAGAAGAAATGAAAATGGTACTGGAAACCAACAAGATCATGGGCGATGACAGCATCAAAGTTACGGCTACAACGGTACGTGTACCGGTAATGGGCGGCCACAGCGAAAGCGTGAACATAGAGCTCAACAAGGATTTTGATGAAAACGATGTAAGGGAATATCTTTCTAATATGCCGGGTGTAGTAGTGGTAGATAATCCGAAAAGCAATGCCTACCCAATGCCTTTGGACGCCGCTGGCAGGGACGAGGTATTTGTAGGCCGCATCCGCAGGGATTATTCCCAGCCTAATACGCTGAATTGCTGGATAGTTGCGGATAACCTGCGTAAAGGCGCTGCTACCAACGCGGTACAGATAGCAAAATACCTCCATAACCAGGGCTGGATATAGCAATGTAACTCTGTCATACTATTGTAAATACTTGTCTTTTTTCAGGTCTATCGAAAAGGGTAGGGTTACCTTTGGGTAATTAAACACGTTTCATAGATGAAATTAAAAACTTTACTACTTTCAGCAGTTACGCTTTTCAGCCTGCAGGCCAATGCCCAGATGTCTTCCTGGGTAGCAGACTCTGTGCAGATGAGCAGCGGTTATGCCAATGACGTTTTCTATAGCTTGAAGAACGGCAAAGTTGGCTCGCCTGTTTCTAATACCAACTGGCATCTTGGCTTTGAGATGATACCTGGTGGACCGGGTTTTGGTGGGGTAAGTATTATCGCTAACCATGTTCAGGATACGGTAAATATTTATTCTTTACACACTACCGCTACTGCAAAGTTTGCCTCGTTATCATTTGCTGATACAATAGGTAAAACAATACTTCACAACTCAGACAGCAGCTGGGATTGGGGTGCATTTAATGCGAATACAAGTGGTGTGTTATTCGATTATGGCTGGGGTAAATATAATTCAACCAGTCACATGGTGGATGGCGACTCATTGTATATGCTAACCATTGGTACCGGAGCGAATACCCAATATTATAAAATGACTATCTCTCATTACGAGAGCTATCCTACCGCTAACATCTATTATGCTTTCCACATAGCAAGCTTCGACAATACTATCGACCACCAGGATACGATCCGCAAGAGCCCGAATTTTGTAAGTAAGAACTTTGGCTACTTCGATGTGGTTAACAATACCGTTGTTGATCGCGAGCCTGATCAAAAGACATGGGATGTTGTATTTACACGCTATATAGAGTACATCAACATGGGCCCTGGTCCGTTAGTACCTTATCCTGTAATGGGTGTATTATCTAACGTTGGCGTGCAGGTGGCTGATGTTCGCGGTGTTAACCCGGATACGACCACATTCGCAGGTCGCACGTTTACGCATAACATGCACGAGATAGGTTCTGACTGGAAAGTATTTAATACAACTACATTTACTTACGATCTGGATACAACCGGTACTTTCTTCATTAAAACAATTGTTGATACAGGTGCTATTTACCAGATCAAGTTTACCGGCTTCACAAGCAGCCAGGGCAAAGCTGTATTTGCAAAACGCATTGTGCAGTTTCCAACCAACGTGCATGATGTAAACAATATCGTTACAGCACATACTCTGGTGCCAAATCCTGCTACAACAAATGCAGACCTGGTGATCAATACCAAAGAAGCGGCAGATGCAAGGTTCATCGTAACAGACATTACCGGTAAAGTAATGCAAAACACTCCTGTGAAACTGAACAGTGGCCTGAACGCATTACGCATCAACACAGCTAACTATGCTGCCGGCACTTATATAGTAACGGTAACAAACGGTAGCTGGAAAATAAATGAAAAACTGATAGTACAGCATTAATACTGCTGCCAGTGAAGAATAAATAGAAAAGTTCAGCCATTTGATTGAAGTGGCTGAACTTTTTCAACTAAATAGAAACCATGTTTCGCAAGCTATATATCATTATTGTTCCTTTGATCCTGTCGGTGGCTTCCATCGCGCAGGAGCTGCACTTCACCGTGCGTGATAAGGATAATAATGAACCTATCCCCTTTGCGTATGTGCATCTTTATAAGAACAGCCTGTTAAGCAAAACAGAGCAAACAGACGAGAACGGCAAAGTATCGCTTGACATCAATTCTTATCCCTCAACAGTAAAGGTTACCATTGCAGGGTACGATCCTTACGTGGTTCAATACGACTCTGCTTCAGCAGGCCCGGTGGATACTACCTTTTATATCCAAAAGAAATTCAGCGCACTTAATGAAGTAGTAGTAACCGGTGTTGCCGCGCCTACTAAATTGCAGGATGCGCTATCGGCCTACCAGGTAATACCGCGCGCTATGATACAGGCGCAGGGTGCTGTAAGCCTCAACGAAGTACTCTCCAAGCAGTTAAACATCAGCATGTCGGGCGATGGTGATATACTCGGCACCAGTATGCGCATGCAGGGCATGGGTGGCGATAAGGTGAAGATACTTGTAGATGGTATGCCGGTAAATGGCCGCGAGAATGGAAATATAGATCTGTCGCAAATAAGCATGTACAATGTAGAGCGTATAGAAGTAGTGCAGGGCCCCATGAGCATAGTGTACGGCACCGATGCTATGGGCGGCGTTATCAATATCATCACCCGGCAGCAGCACAAGCCTTTCGGTCTGCATATTGGCGGGCTGGCATCTACCACTGATAATTACAACTGGGATGGTTCGCTCACATTTGCCATAAAGCAACGCAGCCAGGTGACCATAGGTGCTGCACGCAATTTCTTCCAGGGATGGAAGAATATTGATTCGGCAAAGGGTTATCATAATGATACCATCAATACAAATCGCTGTTTCTTATTTAAGCCAGATGAGCAACTGATCGGCAATTTTAATTATACCTACACTGCGCCTTCCCATTTCAGGCTCTCACTTGCGTCCGACCTGATGAAGGAAACGATAACAGACAGGGGCAGCCTCCGTAGCTGGGATCCGTTCGGAGCCTATGCTATAGACAATTATTTTTATACAGACAGAATACTGAACCGCTTGTCTATGCAGGGCGACTTGGGAAAGACAGGCCACTGGACCAGCCAGAACAGCTTTGCATATTATCACCGGGTGCATAAAACCATTAATAAAGATATGGTGACGATGCAGGAAAATCTTACCACTAATCCCGGCGACCAGGATACTACCTCTTCTTACGACTATTCGTTCAGGGGTGGCTATACCAATCATATCGACAGGTTTAAATACACCGTAGGCTATGATGTCAATATGCAGTTTTTCAATAGCCTCAAGCTACGCGGACGCACGAATACAATACAAGACTATGCTGCTTATGCAGACCTTTCCTATGTGGTATTGCCCGATATGCTTACGGTGAATACCGGACTCAGAAGCTCCTATAATACTAAATACCACCCGCCGCTGATACCTGCATTCAATCTATTGCTCACGCCGCTTAAAAAGATGCAGATACGTGCGTCTTATGCGCAGGGATACAGGGCTCCGTCGTTAAAGGAATTGTACCTCGATTTTGAAGATACCAATCACGATATCACCGGGAATGATAGCCTGAAAGAAGAACATAGCAACCAGTGGCAGTTGTCTGCATCTTACCAGGCAATAGAAAAGCAATCCAACTACCTGCAATTTATCCTTACAGGATATTATAATGATGTGAACAATGAGATCTCATTAGTGCATATTCCTGATCCTTTTAATCCTATTGCCTATACTTATAAGAATGCATCCCATGTTGCTAATGCAATAGCAAATGCCCAGGCCGATGGACAATATGAAAACTTCCACGGTATGGTAGGTTATTCCTTTACGCGTGTATTCCAGGCGGGCAATGGTTTTGATCCTTTTAACGTAAGCGAGATCACTACTACCTTACAATATTCGTTGCCAAAGGCAGGCATAAACTTTAATGTGTTTTATAAGCTTACAGGCGCACAGCCGTTTCTGTTTCTCGATGATGATGGCAAGCAGCAATTCAATGGCCGCCAGGCAGCCTTTAGTATTATGGATGCCACCATACAAAAGAAGCTATATCACAAACGTGTATTGTTAACTGCGGGTGTAAAGAATATTTTCAATGTACAGTCTGCCCAGGTTACCGGCATCACGCAGTTTAGCGCGCACGGTGGCACGGGTGTTGGCAACTTCCTGCCACGCAGGTACTTCGCGTCAATAAGTATCGATATTAATCACTACTAGAAGCGCTCTTCTACCAGGTAATTATTGCGGTCTGCCGCGCTGCGGCTCACCAGCTCGCCCAAAAATCCCGCAAGGAAAAATTGCGTACCGATGACCATGGTAGTAAGCGCCAGGTAAAAAGTAACACGGTTGGTCAATCCGAAATCTGCGCCTGTACTGATACGTTCTATTACCAGCCAGATGATAGAAGCAAAGCCAATAAAGAAAGCAATCGTTCCCAGCAACCCAAAAAAGTGCATAGGCTTCTTGCCAAAGCGGCTGATGAACTGAATAGAAAGCAGGTCAAGGAACCCATTAATAAAACGCTCCCAGCCAAATTTGGAAACACCATATTTACGGGCACGGTGTACCACTACTTTTTCGCCAATTGTACGGAAGCCGGCAGACTTGGCAAGCACTGGTATAAACCGGTGCATCTCGCCATATACTTCTATGCTTTTTACTACTTTCTTTTTGTAAGCTTTCAGGCCGCAGTTCATATCATGCAGCTTTATGCCTGATATCCACCTGTTGACGCCATTATAAAGCTTAGAAGGCAGGTTTTTAGTAAGCGCGTTATCGTGTCGTACTTTTTTCCAACCGCTCACCAGGTCATACCCTTCGGCGGTCACCATACGGTATAGTTCCGGTATCTCATCGGGACTATCCTGCAGGTCGGCATCCATGGTAATAACCACATTGCCTTTGGCCGCTTTGAAACCTTCATTCAGTGCGGCGCTCTTTCCGTAATTGCGTTGAAATTTGATGCCCTTTACCGCGGTATAATCCTTTGCCAGTTGTTTGATGACGTTCCAACTGCTGTCTGTGCTTCCGTCATCTATCATGATGATCTCATGCGAATATCCATGTTCCGCGCACACACGTTCTATCCAGTCCACCAGTTCCGGCAGGGATTCCTCTTCGTTGTATAAGGGTACTACTATGGATATATCTACAGACATATATTGGTTATGCGGTTGTCGGTTTATTCCTGCCTAGCGCAAGCGCAAAAATAATGCCTAATATACTATACTTAATAATACTGTTCAGCAATCCGGCCAGCATATTGCCAATGGATACCGGGTGCTTGAGCTCCTCCTGGTATTCTTCTGTCAGTTCTTTTATTTTCTGTGCAGAATTCGGAGTAGTTTTCGCGAGCGCTACTTTACCATGATATATGCGTTCACTCATCCCCGGGTCCAGTTTCATATACACCTGGTCGAAGATGAAATTGCTGACTACAACAATTAAGATTGCGATAAATATCGCCTGGAAGGCTTGTTTGATCGTTATAGTATTGCCAAATTTCTTCTTTTGCATCCTGCCGGTAAGAAACAGCAGTATAGCGCCGATCAAAAGAGAAGATATAAACAGCACCATACTCGCTTTGTAACTTTCCAGGAAGTATTTGTACTGAATAGCGCTGAGTATAATTTTTACAATGGCAATGATAATACCCATAACAACGGGTATAGAAAACTTATTTCCTTTATCCGTTACTGCAAAAGCCTTCTGCTCCAAGTTCGTTTGAATTTGTTTTGATTATTATTGTATATGTTGAGGTTGCGGGTTCTTTTTAGCAACCCCACCTGCTATCAAAGAAAATATAACACCTAGGAACAGATCCCATATAAACGCCATCGTTGCCATCCATGGCATATTCATGAATTTTTTCGTCATAGCTACCCCTTGCTCTATCTGGTCCTCGTCCATGCCTTTTTGTGCCATGCGATCAGATGTCATAGTAAGCATTTTATCGATAAACTCAGGAAAGAGAGTGATGAAAATGGCTGTCCATACTGCAGCCATAACGGATATTATAAGAGAGGCCTTAAAACTGCTACCAAACGCCTGTCCGAAGGTGACATCTGCATTGTTTGCTTTTGAGTAGGCATTTGCATTGAGAATGATACCTATTAAATAGGGTATCAGCAATATATAACCGGCCCAGGTGGTAAAAGTGAGCCCGGTAATATACCATACCAGGTTCAATACTATTAATACGATACCTGTGATCAGGCCATACTTTACATGTGTTTGTACTTTTTTCATGATGCTATTTATTTAAGTGAATATGATCATTGTTGATAATTCCTATCACTCTTCCGGTCAGCTCCTGGCCGATAAAAGGGTTATTCCTGGATGCCGATTGCATTTTGTCTGCCATTGTTACACCGTCTGTCGCAAAAATGGTAAGGTCTGCTGTAGCGCCCTTTTCAATATTAGTAGCCGGCAGGCCAAAAATAGCACGGGCAGCGGTTAACATTTCTGCCAGCCTCTCTACACCTACAGCCTGTAAGGCCACCTGGTAGGCTATTTCCTGTATGTTCATGCCATCGGCGGCATATTCAAATTCTTTTTCCTTGGCATCCCATTCCTGCGGACGGTGGTGCGAAGTAATGCAGTCGATAGTTCCGTCTGCAATGCCTTTTAGCAACGCCTTACGGTCAGCCTCGCTTCGTAATACCGGGCTTACTTTATAAAGGCTGCTATATCCTTTCAGGTCGTTATCTGTCAGCACCAGGTGATATGGGGTAACGGAACAGGTGATCTGCAATCCTTCTTTTTTGGCTTTGCGTATCATATTCACGCCTTCGGCTGTGGATACGCTCGTTACGTGCAGTTTAGATCCTGTATAGCGGAGCAGTTCTATATCGCGGTACAATTGTATGGTTTCTGCAAGCGCAGGTACACCGGGCATCCCCAGTTGCACGGAAACAGGCCCTTCATTCATCAATCCGCCTGCTGCCAGTTCGCTGTTCAATGGTATTTGTATCAGTGTACCATCAAAAGCCTTTACATATTCCAGCGCTTTTAGCATCAGTTGCGGATTATCCACTGTTTTCCAGCCATCCGTAAACGCTATTGCGCCATGCGTATGCATGTCCAGCATCTCTGCAAGGCTTTTACCTTCGATGTTCTGGGTAATGCTGCCCAATGGATGCAGGCTTACTACATTGTTCTTGGCTTTTTGTAGTATGAACTCTACAACTGATTTGGTGCTTACTGCCGGTTGCGTATTAGGTACGGTAAATACATGGGTAAAGCCACCTGCAGCCGCGGCTTTCAATCCACTGGCTATGGTTTCTTTATGTTCATACCCGGGTTCGCGGTAGTCTGCAAACAGGTCTACCCAGCCGGTACTCACATACATGCCCTTAGCTTCTATAGTTTGTTTCGCCTTTACTTTCAGAGATGCGGCTATATCCTTGATGATTCCATCTTCAATAAATATATCAACAACTCTGTTATGAAATTTGGATCGTTGGTCGCAGATCCTCGCCTGTCTGATGAGCACTTGCATAGTGGCTATTGAGTAGCAGCAGATTGTTTGCGAAAGCCGCCTGCCAGCAAAAATGTTTCGGCAGTTAGCATTAACACGGCTAAAATAGCACAAACTTTCCAAAGCGGGAAACTACCGAGTGTAGAACCGGCTTTTGTTCCCGCCGTATCGCCGGCATCCAGCCAGTAAATATGATCGCCTTTCCAGCGGTTTTTCAGGTCTGCAAGCTTCCATGTCGCCAGTTTCGATTCTGTCCGGTCACTATTCAGGGCTATCACTGCTGTATCAGTGCCTGCTGCGCTAAGGGTATAAAATCCGGCCTGCTGCACTGCCGGGTCTACAAATACATCCAGTCCCTTGCCCGCAGGCCTTTGCGCCGGTATGATATCTATTCCATTCCCTTTAATATGTATCATATTACGCTCGCCTGCATTGTCAAAAGGTATAAATGCAGGTTGCTGCCTGCCCAGCGTCAGGGCATACATATCGCCCCCGCGCGATTGCATGGCCATCTGGTAAAGGAAGGGCACAAAGAAATAGCTGCCGGAAAAATTGCTAGCATCCAGGTCTGCCGAGGAAGCACATATATATAATTGTCCCTTAGATGGGCTATATCTTGCCAGGAAGGGCGCCCCATTACGAAAGCTTAAAACAGCCTGTTGATTGGCAGATATTCCTGCATCCACCACGTAATGCCAATTGCTGGTGGGCAATTGCACATTTTCGGGAATGCTTTCAAACATATCACGTACCAGGTCGCTACCTTGCTGCAGGCTGGCAACGGTCTGTGTTGCTGTATCCAGCCCCGTAAAGCGTATGTCGGCCACTTGTTGCAATCCTTCATTAAATGCCTGGTAATTAGAGGTTCTGGCCGGGAAGATGCAGATGCTCAGTCCGTTTTGCAAGGCTTTGGCAAGCTCAGCCCCCAGTGCTTTATCTATATGCGTAATGCCATTCAATATCACCAGGTTATAGGCGCTCCAGTCGGTATTGCCTGCGCCTGTGTGCTGCTGTGTTAGCTGAAAGCCGTTATAAGAACTAAAAGCCGCCTGTATATAAGGGCTCTCCTGCGCTTCATTCAATACCAATACAGAAAGGCTAGGGGCACTTCTTGCCGCTATCCGGAAGGTATCATCAAAACGAACCGCTGCGTCATTTACATTCAGTACAATACGCTGCCAGTCATTCCCGCTCACCTGGAAGGCGAGGGTATCTGTGCGCTCATTTTTATCGTCAAAGTTCAGCGTAGCTGCACTCTTTACCTGTCCGTTAATACTCAGTTGCAATACCGGTGCCTCTTTAGGGGCGGCTCCTTCCATCCTGCTGCGTACCACCAGTTTGTTTTGTGTACCGCTTTGGAGCACCGGGGCATCGATGTAGGCAGTATCTATGTACACATTACCGGCAGCGTCCGATTGTACCGGAATACCGTAGAACCGAATATTTTTCAGTTGGGTTTTATCTTCCGTTGCAAAAGTGCTTTCCTGGAAGTCTGAATAGTAATACACATCTGCTGCGGTAACAGACTCACTTTGCAGGATGCTCTGTATTGTAGCAAATATCTTTTCTGATGATTTACTGGCACCGGTCAGGTCAAGGCTGTTCATCTCTGTCAATACCTTATCCGCAGGCTGCGGCTGGTAGCTGAGTGGCTTATCATTGGTAAGTATAATAAACCGGCTACCTGTGGGCGACTGCAGCACTTGTTTTCGCGCTGCCTCCCTTGCTACTTCAAATAGTGTGCGTGCTCCTTTCTTCACCCCCATACTGCCCGAATTATCTATATAGATCACCTGCAGGCGATTGCCTGTATCTTTTTTATTGCCGCTGTTAAAGAATGGTTGCGCAAAGGCAAGTATCAGAGATGCCAGGAATAACAATCTCAGTGCCAGCAACCATTTATACTTTAGCTGCGACTGCTTTTGAGATTTCAGCTGGATCGTTTTCAGGAAACGGGTGCTGGGAAACATGACCACCTTATACCTGCGCAGGTTGAACAGGTGTATCAGTATGGGGATAGCCAGGCTTAATCCTGCTACAAGAAACAGCGGATAGAGAAAACTCACGTATCAAATATAAGAGAATAGGAGGTTAGCCGTTGTTCTATTTTCCTAAAGTAATCTTATAGTTTTTTAGATATTGGCTGCTTCTGCACGGGCTGCGCCAACAGTATCCCTGTAAAGCTGTGGAGATACTTCGGCATTCTTTTTAAAAAACCTGCTGAAGTAGTATTCGTCATCAAACCCAAGTTCGTAGGCTATTGATTTCACCGGCTTTGAAGTCAGGTACAGCTCGCGTTTGGCTTCTATGACAATGCGCTCCGCGATAAGATCGCTCAGCGTTTTGTTGAAGTGTGTTTTAGTGATCTTTGCCAGTGCTTTGGGAGAGATATTCAGCATTGTCGCGTATTCGCTCGGTGCATGTTTCGCCCGGTAATGTTCTTCAATGGCATCTTTCAGGTTTTGCAAAATGAAAGGTTCTTTAGGCAACGATATTTCAGGTTTAGGTTGTTCGCTTACTTTTAGGCGCGATGCATGTATCAAAAATATCTTTAGGTAAGAAACCAGCAGTTCATACTGCGCAAGCGCAGGGTTTTGCATCTCGGCCTGCATTTGCTGCACCAATGCCATTAGAACGCCTTCATCATTTTCTGTAACAGACAAAAGCGGCGATTCATAAATATTGTTGAACAGCACTCCGTTGCAGGCTACTTCTTTCTGATGTTTATGGATGCAAAAGAAATCCGGATGAAAATTAAGGACAATACCTTTTACCGGTTCAGTAGTACTGATCATAAACGGCTGGTAAGGAGAAAAGAATAGTAGTGTTTTCTCGCCCAAGTCATACTCAGAGAAATCGGCTTTCAGCCTGCCGCTTCCTTCAGATACCAGGATCACCGAGTAATAGTTCAGTCTTTGTATATGATCAAAATAACCATTGTCCTCAAAACAGTATATCCTGAAGGCAAGATTACCGTTTTGAGGATCTATTAATGTCAATGGATTGTTGCTGCTCATAATTTCCTTTCTGTCTCTTTTATAGGCATATCGTTAATGCTGGCAAAACGTTTTTGCATGTAGCCATCTTCATCAAATTCCCACAGTTCATTACCGTAACTTCTATACCATTGCCCCGCTTCATCATGCCATTCGTATTCAAAGCGTACTGCCATCCTGTTTTCCCTGAATCCCCAAAGTTCCTTCTTCAGTTTATAATCCAGTTCTTTAGCCCACTTGCGTTGCAGAAATGCTTTCACCTCTTCCCTGCCATTCAAAAATTCAGTACGGTTCCGCCATTCTGTATCTATGGTATATGCCAGGCTTACTTTTTCGGGATCCTTGGTATTCCATGCATCTTCTGCAGCCTGCACTTTTTGCAAAGCCGTTTCCATTGTAAACGGCGGTATCGGGTATCTTTTTTCCATTGCTCTTACAATTAAGGAAATGATAGGCAAATTAATCTTATTTGCCCATCATCATGTTCAACAAAATTTATGCAGGTATTGCTTTTAACGGCTCTGCCACCGGGAAGTCTATCGGTATTTGCGTCAGGTTGTGCAGGTAGTTCATGGCTACCTTGTCGCTTATCTGCATTACCAGGTCTACAAGGTTGGCATTGGTATAGCCTGCATTGTAGAAGGCGTTCAGGTTAGTCTCTGCAACGCGTCCTTTATTTTCGGTAATGTCTTTTGCCAGTTTCACCAGCGTATCCAGTTTGGCATTGTTGCTTTTACCACCGCGTAATTCCAGTACCTCTTCCTCTGTAAAGCCATTCATTTTACCAATTACTGTATGCGCGCTTTGGCAGTATTTACAACCATTCACCTCGCTTACCACCAGGTTTACTGCTTCTTTTTCTTTATTGTTCATCGTCGTTCTCCCATTCTGGAAGGCAAGATATTTACCCAATGCATGGTCTGAGTATGCGATGGTTGCATACAGATTTGGGACAAAGCCCAAAGCTCCTTGTAGTTTGTCAAAGATTGCCTGGTTTTCTGCAGAAACACTTTCTCTTGTCGGTACTGAAAATTTGCTCATCGTTATTTGTTTTTAGTTGTTAACTGATGATGCAAAATTGCGACGCTTAAGGTCCTTGGAAAATGGAGCATCGGCGCATTAAGATGGACAATTTTCCCTATCCCTATTTTGTCGGTCAAACAATAGTGTCGTAACTTTGCAGTACCAAACCTTATGAAACTATGATAGATAAGTATTGCGCTTTGTTTTCCGCCTTTATTCGCAGTAGTTACCCGGCTGATATCTATAAAAGATGATAAAATTTCTGTGTTAGCATTGTTAGCAAATGATAACAACAAATGATTCTAATTTATATTCATTTAGTTGCTGTCTGCTGTAAAAGTGTTACCTCCATTTGCTCTATTACACCCTCATAATCGCCGTCCCTGCTGATGTAAACAGAAAGGTTTGCGGTTTGGAAGAACTCCGGCACTTGCATATAGAAGGTATATTCATTGGCTTTGCCTTCTACACTAATGGGGTTGTTAAGACGTACCCTGATGTGTTTTACGGAATCTCCTTTCCTGAGTTCGGCATCGAGATAGCCACCCCAAAAGCCATTGTGAGTTTGTATCTGCGCATCCACTTTTATCCAGCTACCGGCTTGCGTATGGACTAGCACCTGGGTAATGATGCCTTTGCTGTTACCGGTAAACTGTACTGCTAATGGCGAAGCAAGGTGGAACAGGGTTTCTCTTGTGTAACCTTGCTCGCTATTCAACACCTCGCCATCATCCAGCAGGCTCATATCAGTTGGTGTAGGATGTGCATTCAGGTAGATATGAGTGTAGTATTTACGGTTCATATCATAATAGTGCAATATTGTTTTGGAATACTGCTCTAACTGAAACAGGTTGACACAAATAAGATAGATGCCTAAAGCGTAAAACAACCAACGCCATTTTTTAGCATCTATATATTCTATAAATGCAGTGAATGGAAGGGCAAATATGGGATAGCTCTGCATCAAAGCACGGGTGCTGTAGCTGCCACCATAGCGCCAATCGGCCCAGGAGGTGATGATGTAGATATTTAGGATGCAAAACCATATAGCCGACTTGCGGAACGGGTAATCCTTAACAAAGAACAACCCGATGATAAAGAATATAGTAATGGGTGTGTACACAAACCATCCCTTTTCCCAGCCGGTCAACACGCGGAGGTGAGGTGTCAGGAAGCTCCATGCGCTGCCAACATCGTATATGAAGGAACCCGTCACCGCCTTCCAGTAGATGAGTTGCGGCGCAATGCCTATCAGCCCAAATGCTATGGTGATGTAGATATGGCTTCGGTGCTGCTTTACCATTGCCCATTTAGCCTTGGCGGCTTCTTTGGCATGGGTGTTCCACAGCAGCGGTATAAACAGCATCACTGCTTCTGTAGGGCGGCATATAGTTGCCAGTCCTATGATGTACCCGATAAACGCTGCCCATATTGCTTTGGGATGATCGTGCCATTTTTTGGTCACCCAAAGTATCAGCGCATAAAGCGGAAAAATGTAAGCATGGCTCATGCCGCCATCTACTGCCACATACTGAAGGAAGTTAGTTGCCAGGCAAACTAAGAGTAAGGATATAGCAACATTAAGATCTTTGAAATACAGCAATAGAAAGCTTCGTAAGAAGAACAACCCTAGCAATGCGTAAAATATAGCAGCTATAGCCACGGCCCATTGATAGGGGGGCGAAAATCCATCTACAGGGCAATGATAGTGGTTCGCTACCCAGTCACCTGCAAAGAAGAAAGGCGTTTGCATCAGGGCCACACCGCCAAGGTACTTAGATACCATATTGCCGTTCTCCACTTTATTGGCCTGGTACAGCTGACCGCCAATCATATGATACTGGCTGTCTATAGGATGTATCCAGTTCAGTGCCTTTATATCATGATAGGTAAATATCCCGGGCAGGTATAGGTAATAGCCAAGGTTGTCCCAGTCGGTCTGTTTTAGCGGCTCACCCGGCTTGGGACCAACATGCGCCATCCTGTGCTGCAGCACAAAAGCACATATTATAAAACAGGCTATAAGTGAGAATGGCTTTTTCAAATTTAGTTCGACGCCGGATTTTCCTCTAAAATAAAGGATAGTCTCAATATGGTTCTTTTAATCTTAGGGTAGCCAGGCTGTTGGAATTATAGCTATCCCGCTTACATTATAAAATTAATCTAACTTTTGACTTTTGCCTTTTGAGTTTTGACTTAGTTTTGCAGCCTTATGTTAAAAGGCAACGAGATACGTCAGCAGTTTTTAGATTTCTTTCGCAGCAAAGGGCACACCATAGTGCCGTCTGCGCCTATAGTAGTGAAGAATGATCCTACCCTGCTTTTTACCAACGCGGGCATGAACCAGTTCAAGGATTATTTCCTTGGTAACAGGCAAGCACCTAATCCCCGTGTGGCGGACACTCAAAAATGCCTTCGTGTTAGCGGTAAGCACAACGACCTGGAAGAAGTGGGTGTAGATACCTATCACCATACCATGTTCGAAATGCTGGGTAACTGGAGCTTTGGCGACTATTTTAAGAAAGAAGCTATTGAATGGAGCTGGGAGTTGCTGACGGATGTATATAAGATCCCGAAAGATAAATTGTACGTTACCGTGTTTGGCGGTGATGAGAAGGAAGGGCTTCCTATGGACAAGGAAGCGTACGATTTCTGGAAACAACATGTTGCTGAGGATCGCATCCTGATGGGTAATAAGAAAGACAATTTCTGGGAAATGGGTGATACCGGCCCATGCGGACCTTGCAGTGAGATACATGTTGACTGCCGTACGGAAGAGGAAAAGAAAGCAGTTGCCGGTAAAGACCTGGTGAATGCAGATCATCCGCAGGTGATAGAGATATGGAATAACGTATTCATGCAGTTCAACCGCCTGAAAGACGGTAGCCTGCGACCCTTACCTGCTATGCATGTAGATACCGGCATGGGGCTCGAAAGGCTGGTGCGTGTGCTGCAAGGCAAGCAAAGCAATTATGATACAGACCTGTTTACAGGCACTATCTCAGAAATAGAAAAGATAACGAAGAAGGAATACGGTTACACTGATAGCAAGCAGGATATCGCCTTCCGTGTATTGAGTGATCATATACGTGCTATCAGCTTTACGATTGCAGATGGACAGTTGCCATCTAATACAGGGGCGGGCTACGTAATACGCCGTATCCTGCGTAGGGCTGCGCGTTATTACTATTCATATCTCGACTATAAGCAACCGTTGCTTACACAGTTAGTACCTGTAGTGGCAGCACAGTTCAGGAACGTGTTCCCTGAACTACAGCAGCAGGTGGATCTTGTGAGCAAAGTGATCAAGGAAGAAGAAGATGCTTTCCTGCGTACGCTGGACAAAGGATTGAAGAAGATAGACGAGATCATAACAGAATCAAAAGCTAATAGCGGATCTACTATAAATGGTAAGTCTGCTTTTGAACTATATGATACCTATGGTTTCCCCATAGACCTTACAAGGTTGATAGGGCAGGAGAATAATCTGCAGGTGGACGAAGCTGCTTTCGAAATGGAAATGCAACAGCAGAAAACCCGTAGCCGTGCAGCAACAGCCTTAGACACCGAAGACTGGGTAGTACTTGCGGAAGGCAGCACAAAGTTTGTAGGCTATGATAAGCTGGATGCACAGGCGCAAGTGCTTAAGTACCGTAAGGTAAAAGCTAAGGGTAAGGAATCGTACCAACTGGTACTGGACCAAACCCCCTTCTACGCAGAAAGCGGTGGCCAGGTAGGAGATCGTGGGGAGCTGATATGGGAAAATGAGAAGATAGCCATAATAGATACCAAGAAAGAGAACGACCTGATCATTCATTTTACCGAGAACCTGCCTGCTCAGTTAGATGGACCGTTGCTGGCAGCTGTGGATGTTGACAAGCGAAGGGAAACAATGGCGCACCACAGCGCTACCCACCTGCTGCATGCTGCATTGCGCCATGTATTAGGAACACACGTTGCACAGAAAGGTTCGTTGGTAAACGAAGAACATCTCCGTTTCGACTTTTCGCATTTTGCAAAAGTTACAGATGAAGAGATCGCGAAGATAGAAGCGATGGTAAATGAGAAGATCCGCGAGAACATACCGGTAGTGATCAAGGAAATGCCTAAGGACGAAGCTGTGAAATTGGGTGCAATGGCATTATTCGGTGAAAAATACGGAGATGTGGTGCGTGTGGTAGTGATGGATCTGGGCTACTCTATTGAGCTTTGTGGTGGTACGCACGTGGGTAATACAGGCCAGCTTGGCTTCTTTAAAATAAAGCATGAAAGCGCGGTAGCTGCCGGCGTTCGCCGTATAGAAGCTGTTAGTGGTAGCGCTGCTGAGCGATACGTAAACGACCACCTCGAAACACTACGTAATATCAATAGCGCGCTGAAAAATCCTAAAGATGCGATCAAGGCTATTGAAAAGCTGCAGGAAGAAAAAGCGCAATTGGAGAAGCATGTAGAATCATTGGAAGCCCGCCAGTTAGTAGGCTTACGCAATGAGTTGCTGCACAAAGACCAGATCATCAACCAGGTTACTTTTGTGGGTGAGATAGTGCATGTAAGTTCTGCCGATGCTTTGAAGAAACTATGTGGCGACCTTAAGAATCATCTCAACGACCATGTGATCGTACTGTGCAGCAATATTGATGGTAAAGCATTTGTAGCAGTAGGTGTTGCAGACAGCGTAGCTGCAGCCAAAGGGCTTGATGCAGGCAAGATCATCAAAGAGCATGTTGCAGGATTGATAAAAGGCGGTGGCGGCGGACAAAAAACATTGGCCACTGCCGGTGGACAAGATGTTGGTGCGTTACAGTCGGTTATCGATAAGGTGAAAGGTTTACTGTAGGATATAGCTAGAAGGGCTAAAATTTTATAACTTAATAGTACGTTATATAACGTAAAAGTTGTATTTTTAAATATGACTTCGAGGTTAGGTATATTGTTTTTGCTGATCACCCTGCTTTCAATTGGCCACCTCAAGGCCCAGGATGAAAGAAAAGAGCTGGATATATCTGCACAATGCAATGTGTTCTATCACAATCTACTGATACCGCAGGAATTTGTGCGTAATGGAGCCGGGCTACCGCCGGTTGAAGTAGACGTGAGAGGTATTAAAGTAATCACATTTGAGCATACGAGTGGCACGGTCAATTTCTGCCCCTGGAGCGATAGCTGTAAAGATGGTGATGCAGATGGCGGCAAAGGGTTTACGCTCATCGTTAACCAAAAGGGCATGGCAGGGATAGCAGATTTCAAAAGAAAGGCTTTTTTGACCGGTGTATTTGTGAATCAGAGCTATATCCCCGAAGAGTTGAATTGGATAGATTTCACAGATCATGAAAACTTCCTGCAATGGGGGCCGGACCTGCAATATCCTTTTTACATAGGGGATGGATTGACAAACAAAGGAGTTACCCAGCAGATATTGGTACCTAAGGATGCGGAGAAACTATACCTGGGTTTTGCAGACTGTGTAGGCAGTCCCGAAAACTATGCAGACGACAAAGGAAATATCCACACCACCATCGTATTGCATAAATCCTTAAGTAAGCGGCCACCTGTGGGGGCAATAAAGAATTAACGCGTTATCCACAGCCCTATTTGCAATTTGTCTAAACGACTATCTTTGTTTCCTAACAAAATTTTAAGATGCGCTTCATTGTCACTTCAACAGTGCTGTTAAAAAACCTGCAACAGATAGGCGGGGTTATCAGTGCTAATACTGTCCTCTCCGTTCTGGAGGATTTCCTGTTCGAACTGAAAGGCAATACACTCACCCTCACAGCTACCGACCTGGAAACAATGATGCGCGTGCAGATGGATGTGAATGATGCCCAGGGTTCGGGCCGTATTTGTATTCCTTCTAAAATATTGACGGATTATCTTAAAAACCTGCCGGAGCAACCCATTACTTTTAATATCAATGAGCAGGATCTTTCTATCGAAATGTCCAGCGACGTTGGTAAATACAAGATAGGTGGCGAAAAGGCGGATGATTTCCCTAAAGAACCCGCTCCAGGCGATACTACGGCATTCACCATGCCTTCCATTGCATTGATAGAAAGCATCAATAAAACATTATTCGCCGTGAGTGGCGATACGCTGCGCCCGGCAATGACAGGTGTATACTTTGAGATGAGTAAAAGTGGTATCACCTTCGTATCTACCGATGCGCACAGGCTCGTGCAATTTACCCGCACAGATATTTCCTGCCCGGCGCAGGAAGGCTTTGTAGTACCTAAGAAACCGTTACAACAATTAAAGGCTACCCTACCTGCTGATGAAACGCAACTGCAGGTATCTTATAACAGCAGCCACCTGTTTGTAAGCACCAGCAAACTGAGCATGAGCTGCCGCCTGATTGATGCTAAGTTTCCGGATTATAAGGCAGTAATACCTAAGGACAATCCGTATAAGCTTACTATTACCCGTAACGATCTTGTTAGTGCCTTGCGTCGTGTGAGCATCTTTGCCAACAAAACTACCAACCAGGTGGTATTGGAGATCAATGGTAATTCGCTGCAATTGAGCGCACAGGATATTGACTTCTCTTACGAGGGTAAGGAAACATTGAACTGTCAATATACAGGTGAGGATATGAAGATAGCCTTCAACGCAAAACTGATGGTAGAAATGATCGCCAACCTTGATAGCGCAGATATCCAGGTAGAACTGAGCACACCAACACGTGCAGGCATCTTCCGCCCTATGGAAAAAGGTGATAATGAGGAAGTGCTGATGCTGTTGATGCCGTTGATGGTGGGTGTGTAATAAGAATATTAGATGTTGATTGATAAAAATAAAGGCTGCAATTGCAGCCTTTATTTATGTGTGTTTAGTTGAATTATTTAGAACGCTTCATTGCATTTTCGATCTCGTCTGTAGTAATAGGAATGCCTTTGAAAAGGTCTATACTACCTGTTTTGGTCAGCCATACATTGTTTTCTATACGTATGCCCATTTGCTCTTCCTCTATGTACAGGCCCGGCTCAATGGTCAGCAACATGCCTTCTTTTAACGGCGTTACCCTTGTGCCCAGGTCATGCACGTCTATACCGAGGTGGTGTGATACACCGTGGTAGAAGTATTTGCGGTATGCAGGGTTTTCAGGATCCTGGTTTTTGATATCTGTTTTAGTGATCAGTCCCAGTTTCAGGCACTGTTGCTCCAGGAAATCATTCACCTTTACCGTGTAATCCACTACTGATATGCCCGGCTTTAATATTTTCTTAGCAAAGTTGTGGGCATCCAGCACAGCATTATATACCTCCTTCTGGCGCTTGGTAAACTTACCGTTTACAGGAATAGTACGTGTCATATCGGCACAGTAGTTACCATATTCTGCACCAAAGTCCATCAATATCAGCTCACCACTTTTACATTCCTGGTTGTTTTCTATATAGTGCAGCACGCGTGCACGGTCGCCCGATGCGATGATGCAATCATAAGCATGGCGTGTAGCGCGGTTCCTGAGGAACTCATGTGTTATCTCTGCTTCTATTTCATGCTCCCATACACCGGGTTTAATGAATTTCATTACCCTGTTAAAAGCTTTGTGCGTAATATCTACAGCTATCTGTGTTACCGCTATTTCTTCCTTCGTTTTCACGGAGCGCAGTTCTTTCATGATAGGTGCGGAGCGTTCATAATGATGAACCGGGTAGCGTTTCATGAAGTCGTGCACAAATATCAGGTCGGGGCGGAAGAGTGTTGTATCCAGCCTGTCGTTCTCGTTGGTATTAAGATACACGTTATCTGCATGGTGCATCATTACCTGAAGTGTTGCATCTATGCTATCCAGCCATTGTATATTCTTAATACCTGATATTGCTGTGGCTTCGTCCTTGCGCAGCTTGTGTCCTTCCCATTTTTCCAGGTGCTCGTTCGGGCGTAGTAGTACCAATACTTCACGTGCATTCTTATCTGGATTATCAGGGTATAAAATGACCATAGATTTTTCCTGTACCACGCCGGATAGCCATACTACATCGGCATTTGGACGGTAGGTATATATAGCATCGCCATTGGTAGGTAAAACAGGATTACCGGGGAATATGGCGATAGAATTAGGCTTCATTTTTTTGATGAAGCGTTCCCTGTTTTGTGTATACAGTTTGGACGGAATTGGTAAATATTTCATTTTTCAAAAATTGAATTATTGCGAGTGTGAAGTTAAGTATGCTGCACTATTAATAAAATCCCGCCTAAAACGGGATCATATCGGCCTCTAATTTTAAATTAATCACGAGAAAATGATAAAATAATAACTGGTAGTTAATTATCTAAAATTACATATTTGTTGAACCTAGTTTTTATTTATAATTTAAGCGCCCTCTTGATAACAAGGGTGGTAAAATTAGTGCTATAACAATTTTTATATGAAGCAAGAATTTCTACGTAAACAGTTTAATTACGGCAAAGTCTTCGAATCATCCAGATGGTTTATTATGGCTATATGTATGGTTCTGTTACCTGCGTTAGTGAAAGCACAGGTACCTACTACGGCGGCGGCATATCCGTTTAGCTCCTCCATTAAAACATTTAACTTTCTGCCTGGTGGTACGACTGTAGGTACCATCCAAACAGATGACGCCGCCTACGCGGGAATTAATATCGGGTTCCCTTTCCCATTTTGTACCGGCGTATATACTACAGTTAGCGTAGGCTCTAACGGGTATCTGTGTTTTGGCAATAATAATATTAATACTAACTACAATAATAAAGGCTCTGGTATCGAACCGGGTGTTTTTCCGTTATTCGATGATATAAGTGGCAGTGGTGGTACCGCTACTTATCTAACACAAGGCACAGCACCTAACCGTACATTTACAATGGAGTGGAAGAACTGGAAATGGAATTATTCTGCATCCAGCGCCTGTATCAGTTTCCAGGTGATATTGTACGAAGGGGGGGTGATAGAATTCATGTATCACCTGGAGAATGGCTCTGTACTCAATAACAGCAGCGGTGCCAGTATTGGTATTGCGCGCAATACAAACGACTTCCAGACCTTGCCTAATGCCGGTATTGCTCCGACACCATCATCTTCAACTTTTACAACAAACATAAGTAGCCGTCCTGCAGAAGGCCAGAGCTATGTATGGGGCATACTACCTTGTACCGGTGTGCCGCAATTTGATATCGCCGGTACACACCTGATATGTCCTAACCGTTCATTTAGTTTGTCTATTGCAGGTACTGCAATTTTATCAGGCATTACCTATCAATGGCAAAAATCTTTGAATGGTACTACCTGGACCAATATTCCCGGTGCTACAACCAGCGCTATAACAGATGCTATTAACGTGAAGAGCTATTACCGCTGTAATATGGAGTGTACTAATTCCGGCCAAACATATACTACACCGGCCTGGGATGTAGATATAGCACCATTCCAATACTGCTATTGCGAAGGTGGCGCTGCGACCACCACAGGACTTGATGTGGGCAATGTGAAGATAACGGCAGAACCCGGCGAGCAACGCATAGCACTTAACAACGGCCTGGCCACACCTGCGCTTAGTAATACTACTGCAAATAATAGTTATAGTGGCTTCCAGTTTTCTGTAGCGCCTGTAGTGATGTATCGCGACAGCAGTTTTAAAATTGACGTTGCAGAGATCACGAGCAACAGCACGATGCCATCACCGGCTAATGTGGCTGTATTTATAGACTACAACCGCAACGGATTGTTTGAGAGCAGTGAGAAAGTGATGAAAAAAGCGATCACCCCTGCATCAACAGTACAATATACAGAAACGGCCACCTTTACCGTTCCGTCGACAGCCTCTATAGGTATGACGGGTATGCGTGTTATCATCAGCACCGGCAATCCTGATTCCTGCGGTTTCGGTTCAGCAGAAGGTGAAATTGAAGACTACCTGGTAGATATGCGCTATGAGCCATGCAGCAGTGCAGGCAACCCGGGTATCGTAGATGCGAGCACCCTTGCACTTTGCCCCGGATACGATTACCTGCTGACAGATACTACCTACGAGCGTAAGAAATCGGAACTGGTACGCACCTGGGAGATCTCCGCAGACAGTATAGTATGGTTCCGCGCGAACAATAAAACGAATATAGATACGCTGATGCGCACCTTTGGGCGCCAGCCATTCTATTACCGCATCAAACAAGTATGCGCCCCTGCGAACAATGGCAACGGCGATACCAGTGTTACCGATGCGGTGCATATAATACCTAAAGCAGGATATAAATGCTATTGCTACAGCCAGTCCTTAGGCGGCAGCAACGACACAACAGATATAGGCGGCTTTACCCTTGGGGACTATGTAATGAACACGGGCGGCCCGCACCTGCTGAACCCGGAAGCACATAACAGGCGTACTGACTTTACAGACGGCGACCCGCTGATACTGTACACCGACAGCGTGTACCGTATGGCAGCCTACCAGACAGAACCTGTGGGCGTACATGCAGATGCGAAGATCACCATCTTCATGGACTTCAATAACAACAAGGAATACGATGTGCCATACGAAAGAGTATTTACGAACTATACCAGCATATCTAACTTTACGGTAGCAGATACCTTTACAGTACCTGAGACAGTTATCAGGGATGTACCTACCGGTATGCGTGTGATCATCAACAACAACCTGGCGCCGAACGATCCGTCAGACCTTGGTTGCGGTCCTTATGTATCAGGAGAAACCCTGGATTACATTGTGATGTTCAAAGAGAAAATACCTGCAGGTATAGCGAAT
>MKUO01000022.1 GCA_001897855.1 Bacteroidetes bacterium 43-93 | reverse complement strand
AGCACTTTCGGTTCTTGTAAACTACTCTTTATTAGCCACTTTGGGCTATATTAATCTTTTTTGTTAAAAAATACAAAAGCCAGCAGTATGCCGTAAACAGGTTCCAGGTTTACGCTGAGCGTAGCTGTAAAGCTGCTGATGTGCTTTAAGGCATTTAAAGCAAGCGATTGCGCCCAAACCGTACAGCACAGGCTTAATACTACCAGCCATATCCAGTCCATATTAGTGGGTAATATGGCAGTTTGCGGCTGATAATACAGTTGCAATGGTAGCAGCAGCGTGATCAGCAGCCAGCCGGTGCCCATTTCGTAAAATACCATCAGCCTTGCCGGGTATTTATTGGCAATGCGTTTGTTGAGTACCGTGAAAACCGAACTAAGAATGGCGGCAATGACACCAAACAATATACCCAGTCCATAAAACTCCTGGAAGCGATAGATAAGATACACCCCCGCCAGCGCCATGGCGCCTATGAGCAGTTCTTTATAATCGTAGCGGCTTTTATTCACCAGCGGATCGAGCAGCGAGGTAAAGATGCTGGCCGTGGAAAGGCATACCAAAGCAATAGACGCGTTAGCAAACTTTATTGCCCCATAAAAGGCCACCCAGTGAATGCCCATCAGGCAGCCTATAAGTGCGAGCTGGCCCAGGTCGCGGCGTTTTATGGGCTGCCACTGTTTACGGTAATACAGGATCCCTGCCATGAAAATTGCCGTCATTAGCATCCGGTACCATACCAGCACGGGGGCGGTAAGTGTTATGGCCCTGCCCAGCACCCCGGTAAATCCCCACAGGAGCACGGCAAGATGTATTTGCAGGAGCGCTTTTTTCATTTAAAAAGATGGGTGCAAACTTATGGTAATTTGATTTGTCTGAAGGCGCTAATATTTTGCCCGGGGCGCAGAAAAAAAATGGGTTTGCATCATATCAAATTATTACTTTTGTGTACTCAAAAATCATTACCCACCTCGCTTCATAGGATAAATGAACAATACGTACACCGATCTCGTAAAACAGACATTCGATTTTCCGCAGGAAGGATTTACAGTAGATGATAACAACCTGTTTTTTAATGGCCTCGATGTAAGGGCTCTGATTGATAAATATGGCACCCCCTTTAAGCTGACGTTTTTGCCAAAGATCGGTATGCAGATCAATAAGGCTAAAAAGATGTTTAACGACGCCATCAAGAAACATAAGTACGATGGCCAGTACTTCTATTGCTATTGTACCAAGAGCTCTCATTTTTCCTTTATGGTGGAGGAGACGCTGAAGCACGATGTGCATATAGAAACATCTTTTGCCTACGATATAGAGATCATCAAGCAATTATATAAGCGCAGGAAGATCAACAAAGACAAGATCATTATTTGCAATGGCTTTAAAACCAAAGCATATACCCGCAGCATTGCACGCCTCATCAACGATGGTTTTAAAAATGTGATCCCTGTACTGGATAACAAAAATGAATTTGAAGATTATAAGCGTTTGATACGCGCTAAAGACCCCGTGAATATTGGTTTACGTATAGCGAGCGAGGAAGAGCCTACATTCGACTTCTATACATCCCGCCTGGGCATCCGCAGTAAAGATGTGCTGGAGTTTTATGTAGATAAGATAAAAGGCAACGATAAGTTTCAGCTAAAGATGCTGCACTTCTTTATGAACAAGGGTATCAAAGACGATATCTATTACTGGAGTGAGCTGAACAAAGTGGTAAACCTGTATTGCCAGTTGAAGAAGATATGCCCTGAGCTGGACGGACTGAACATTGGTGGCGGCTTCCCTATCAAGCACTCTCTTGGCTTTGACTATGATTATAATTACATGGCCAACGAGATCATTTCGAACATTAAGAAAGTATGTAAGAAGAATAAGGTGGATGTGCCGAATATCTATACAGAGTTTGGTTCGTTTACCGTAGGGGAGAGTGGCGCCGTGATCTATAGCGTGCTGGATGATAAGCAACAGAACGATCGTGAGATTTGGTATATGATCGATAGCTCTTTCATTACTACATTGCCCGATACCTGGGGTATTGGCGAAAAGTTCCTGATGCTGCCGATCAATAAATGGGATAAGGAATACCAGGAGGTACACCTGGGCGGACTTACCTGCGACAGCCACGACTTTTATACATCAGAGGAGCATATCAATGCGGTGTTCCTGCCTAAGATAGATAAGGAAAAAGGAGCGGAGCCACTGTATATAGGTTTCTTTCATACAGGAGCCTACCAGGATCAGCTGGCGGGGTATGGTGGTATCAAACACTGTATGATACCATCTCCTAAACATGTTGTTGTTGAATATAACAAAGAAGGAAAGCTGGAAGACTGGCTATATGCCAAAGAACAATCAGCCCAAAGTATGCTGAAAATACTAGGTTACATCAAATAACAATAGATAAGCTTATAAAAAGAAAAAGCATCTCTGCGACAAGAGATGCTTTATTTTTTTCTGATGATCAGCGGTTAAGAGAAGTGAGGTATGTTTTGTTTGCGATATAAAGATACAAACGCGACCATTTTCATAGGTGATGATAATCAATTAGTTATATGATTTTTATCAGGAAATAGGCAGTAATGAAAAAGGCAGCCATTAAGGCTGCCTTAAACCAAACTCGCACTTATCCATTCCTCAACTCATACACACATCCAACACATCCAGTGCTTACGCAACTGAAATTTCTTTGGTAGTTTTTTCTGCGGCTTCTTTTTTAGGTACATTCAGGTACAGGATACCATCTGTGTACCTTGCGCTGATGCCTTCGGCATTTACCTTGTCACTCAGTGTGAAGCTGCGTTTGAACGAACGGAAACGATATTCGTTCCTGATCCATTTATCGTTTGTTTCTTTGTTTTCTTCTTTTTGCTCAAAGGAGATCTTCAGGTTGTTGTCGTCAACGGTGATCTTGAAGTCTTCTTTATTAAGGCCCGGTGCCACCACCTGTACTTCGTAGGCAGTTTCTGTTTCCTTAATGTTTACAGGGGCTGTAACATTGCTCCAGTTGTCGTCATAGAACATTTTATTCATGTCTTTTACAAGGCCGCCAAATGTGTGAGGCATCATTCCGTAAGCTTTTCTGTAGTTGTACATAATTGTATTCGTTTTAAGTTTTTTCTGAATTATTTATTCAGGAATACCTATGCAAACAGAATACCACTTGGATTTTGCAGACAAAATGTCTGTTTATTTTATTTTATGGTGACAATATGTCTATTTAAGGCAGTCTAAATGTCTAGAGCCCGACGAAATGGGTGAGAAATAATGAAAAACTACTATCAAAAACGGTTGATATAACTGAAAAAATAATTTTCATTTACAAAACCTTTTTCAGATATTTGTTCTACTTACGATGGGTTAGTAAGTACAGTCCAATCCCGATGTACGTCTGTATATCGGGATATTTTTTGCTCCTTACTTACAACGTTCCTTTAGATAGTCATCTACATTGCTGAACAGGAATTCAGGATATTCATTGCTGAACTTCATCTTAACAAAGCCACCTAATAATGGACGAGCGGCCGGCTGTTTTAACTCCGCCGTGCTAATAGCCTGCAGATCGTATTCAGCATCCGGGAAGTATTTCAATACACGCATAGCCAGCTCTACACGGTTCAGGTAATCTGTGCTCGCTATATGATAGATGCCTGATTTATTATCTCTCAGTAATACAAACATAGAACGTGCAATATCCCAGGCATTGGCCGGTGATGCGTATTGATCATACGGAAGCTTCAAGGTAAGCTTTTGCTTGTTTTTGCATTGGTCAATGATGCGCGCTATAAAGTTCTTGCCACGTGCTTCATCGCCATATACGTTTGTAATGCGCAGCACTAATGTGCCCGGTATTTCTTTGAGCGACATTTGTTCAGCTTCCAGCTTATGCCTTGCATATACGCTCAGCGGGTTAACCGGAGCATCTTCGGTATAGGGGCCCTTTACTCCATCGAATACATAGTCTGTAGATATGTACACAAAACGCGCATTGCATTGTTTTGCAAGCGCTATGAGGTTAATAGTACTTTGTACGGTTTGCTGATAGCTTTGGTCGGGATTCAATTCGCAATTATCTACGTGCGTCATAGCGCCACAGTGTACGATCACGCCAGGCTTCCAAGCTGCAACGTCAAAGTTCTTTTCATCAGCAGGTTGCAGGGTATTGTAATAAACCGTTCCGGGGAGTTCGTAAGAAAAATAAGAGCCGGTAACGTCCCATCCCTGTTCTGTAAAATGCTTCATACAATTGCTGCCAACCAGGCCCGAAGCTCCTGCGATAAATACTTTCATATGGATATAAAAAAACTGAAGCTAAAAATAGTTTGATAAAGGGGAATCAAAAAATAAAAGCTATCCTTTTGGATAGCTTTTATAAAAAGTATATTCGAATTAATTAAGCTGTTACTTCTGACTGCATGATAGCGCTCTTAATATCAGGCATCTCCTGCGGATATAATTTTTGCTCTATTTTATCGCGTAGTTCACTGAAAGCTTTCAATGTCAGATCAATATCTTCGTCTGTATGCGAAGCTGTAGGTATCAGGCGCAGGATGATCTGGCCTTTAGGGATAACAGGATATACAACTACAGAGCAGAAGATGTTGTAATTCTCGCGCATATCGTATATCAGCTGTGTAGCATCAAATAAGCCACCTTTCATGTGTACTGGTGTAACA
This sequence comes from Bacteroidetes bacterium 43-93, assembly GCA_001897855.1. Taxonomy (GTDB): domain Bacteria; phylum Bacteroidota; class Bacteroidia; order Chitinophagales; family Chitinophagaceae; genus Polluticoccus. The sequence goes on along the minus strand of MKUO01000022.1, from coordinate 32,638 downwards.
GGAGTGTTTGTGGTACCAATATCGAAACCACGTTCACGCAAACCATTTTGCAGGCGATTTACATTGTGCCACAGTTTTTCCTTCAGTTCAGGATTGCTCTTCAGCAGGTCCAGGCGTTTTTGGTTGCCCACCACTATTGCCATTGGCAGTGATTTGGCAAATACCTGCGAACGCATATTATAGCGGAGGAATGTCAATACTTTTTTATCAGCGGCGATAAAACCACCAATGCTTGCCATAGACTTTGCGAAAGTAGAAAAGTACACATCGATAGCATCCATGCAGCCTTGCTCTTCGCCAATGCCCGCACCTTTCTTACCCATAGTACCGAAACCGTGCGCATCGTCCACAAACAGGCGGAATTCGTATTTATCTTTCAGCGCAGCAATCTCTTTAATGCGGCCCTGGTTTCCACTCATACCAAACACGCCTTCTGTGATAACAAGGATGCCGCCACCGGTTTGTGCAGCCATTTCTGTAGCGCGTTGCAATTGCTTTTCGCAATCTTCTACGTTATTATGCTTGTACACATAGCGGTGGCCGGGGTGCATACGCAGGCCATCAATGATACAAGCATGAGATTCTGCATCATAAACAATCACATCGCGACGGCTGCAAAGGCTGTCTATCGCAGATACCATACCCTGGTAGCCGTAGTTAAACAGCATAGCGTCTTCTTTGCCAACGAATTCAGCCAGGTCTTTTTCCAGTTTTTCGTGATTATTGGAGTTACCGCTCATCATACGGGCGCCCATCGGGTATGCCAGGCCATATTTTTCAGCAGCTTCCTTATCAGCCTTGCGTACTTCCGGGTGGTTTGCTAAACCCAGGTAGTTGTTCAGGCTCCACACAATGCGTTCCCTGCCATTGAATTTCATACGATTGCCTATCTCACCTTCCAGTTTAGGAAATGCGAAATATCCGGGCGCTTTTTCAGCATAGTCACCAATTGGTCCTAACTTACTCTCAAACTTGGCAAATAAATCCATAATATTCTTGAACTGATTTTATGTAATGATGGTATTGTAATAACGGTGCAAAATTAATGAAAATATCACTCTGGTGATATGGCATTTATATGCAATTTTGCAGCCATTAACACCATCTCAATGAGAAAATCGCTTATAGTTGCAGCTTTTTTGTTATTTGTATTAAAGCTGGATGCAAGGCAAGATCAACATGTTTCCCGGCCTAAACTGGTAGTCGGTATCGTGGTAGACCAGATGCGGTGGGATTATCTGTATCGTTATTATGACCGTTATAGCGAGGATGGTTTTAAACGAATGATGAATGAAGGTTATAGCTGCCAGAATGCTTTTATAAACTACCTACCCAGTTTCACAGCGCCGGGTCATAGCTGTATTTATACCGGTAGTGTTCCTTCCATCCATGGCATCGTGGCCAACGACTGGATGGATAATAAAACAGGAAAGGGCATATACTGTACCGAAGATAAAACCGTAACTGCAGTCGCCGGTAGTTATAAAGCGGGGCAGATGAGCCCGCGCAATATGCTTACCAGTACCATTACAGATGAACTGCGATTGGCTACCAATATGCGATCAAAAGTGTATGGTATTTCTATAAAGGATAGGGGGGCTATACTCCCGGCAGGGCATTTGGCCAATGGCGCTTTCTGGTTTGATGACAGCACAGGAAACTTTATGAGCAGTAGCTATTATGGAAATAATTTGCCGGACTGGATGACGAAATTCAATAATAAACGATGGGCAGATAGTTTCCTAAATAGCACATGGGTCACTTTGTACGATAAGAGTAGCTATGTGCAAAGCCTGCCAGACAATAATACATTCGAAGGGCCAATTAAAGGAGAGAATAAAGTCACCTTTCCCCATTCAGTAGCCGCTGCTCAGACAAATTACAACAGGCTTAGGTATCTCCCTGCGGCAAATACCATGTTGGTAAAGGCAGCCAAGGCGTGCATTCATGGCACTCAATTGGGGCAGGGTAGCGAAACAGACTTCCTATGTATCAGTTTTTCGTCAACAGATTATGTAGGCCACACATTTACTCCAAACTCTGTTGAGGCAGAAGATATGTTTCTGAGACTGGATGAAGAGATAGCTTCTTTGCTGAAATACCTGGATAGGCATGTAGGAGCTGGTAATTATACAATATTTCTGACGGCAGACCATGGCGCAGCGCATAATGCTGAGTATATGCAAAGCATTAAACTGCCGGCCGGAAACCGTGCAGAAGGTGATGCCTTCACATCGCTCAACAAATGGCTGAAAGAGAAAACGGGCAAGGATAGCCTGGTAAGAGACCTTAGCAATTACCAGGTATATCTGAATGATCGCAGCATTGACAAATACAAAATGGATCGCGAAGCTGTAAAACACCTTACCACTGAATGGTTTGAACAGCAGGATGGGGTAGCTTATATAATAGACCTGGAGCACATGTCAAACAGCACAGCACCGGCAAATATCTGCAAGATGGCCATGAATGGTTATAACAGGTTGCGCAGCGGATGCCTGCAGGTGATATTACAACCCGGGTGGTATAGCGGTTATGGCCCAACAGGTACTACACACGGCACATGGAACCCCTACGATACACATATACCATTGTTGTGGTACGGATGGGGTATTCGCCAGGGGGAAAACTTTAAAAAAGTAAACATGACTGATATAGCCGCAACACTTGCAGCTATGCTGCATATTCAAATGCCCAATGGTTGCATCGGTAAGCCAATAAAGGAGTTGATGAAAAAATAGAAAATCAGCCCTTGTTCTTGTTCAGGTCTACATATCCTGCACCTGCAAACCTTTGCGACCAGTAGCCCTCTTTAAGGCTGCTAATCATCACACCGCTGGTAGATGCATGAACAAAATAACTGTTCATCAAGTACACGCCCACATGAGTAATATGCTTGCCACGCGTACGGAAAAATACAAGATCGCCTTCGTGCAATTCTGTTTTATGCCAAACGTAGGTTACAGAGTTATATTGATCGAATGAGGTACGTACCAGTTCTATATTGAACACATTGCCATATAACTGCTGTACAAATGCAGAGCAGTCTATGCCAGACTTGTCATTACCGCCAAGGCGATAACGAACGCCATACCAATCGTCAATAAAAGAATATAGTTTAAGGCTCCTGATATAGTCGGGGGCTACATTCATCATCTCAGAATATTTCTGCTGTATGTAGCTGTTTAAGATAGATGCTTTCTTATTTCGGCGGTGGGTATCTTCCGTTAGAACCACTTTACCGCCGGAGATATTGGTGTGAACATTGGTGCTGCAACCCTTAATGGTTACATCGTCAAGGAATTCAGTTTTGCATTTTGTGTTTTTTCTGCTGGTTGCCTGCATCAGCTCTTCGCTACTGGTACAACCCCCAAGGGAACCTAAGGCTGCTATGCTTATGCCAAGGCATACAGTCTTCAATAATCTCATCCACCTCTGTTTTGATTGTAGCAAAAATAAAGGAAAAAAAACGTAAAAGCCACACCTGTGGCTTATTTTAAATAAAAACGGAGCGCCATTATATGCGCTCCGCCTGTTATATTTCATACGTATCGTCTTATAGCGCAACCAGGTGTATATCATATACCACGGTTTCGTTATCTACCCTTTGAGATGTACGTACATCTAATGAGCTGTAGTCCATATTGGTGATTTGCCATTCAGGGTTATAACCATCCTTACCAAAGTTTTTGATGTAGATGATCCTCTGGTCGCCCGTGATAGACCATGTAAAGTAAGTAGCTGTAGGTATGGGTGCACCGGTGCTATCTGATCCGTTGTTGGATATAGCGAAGCAGTTGTTATTTCCTTCTTCCCAACGGCCGTTGCCTGATGTTTCAAAAACAAAATAATTGTCTTTTTCGCATGATTTGATATCGACAGGAGCGTTGTTTGCTTTCTTTGAAGTTATTTGCCAGTGGCGGCTGGTAAGGATCTCGTCCCTGTTTCCAATGTTCCCGTTGATGTTATTCTTTTTACTGCAGGCAGAAAAAGTTACCATGCCCAGGATGCTGATGAATAGAATGTTTTTCATTGTTGTAGTTTTTTATTTTTCGATGGTAAAATTATAGTGCAATTAATATGTTTTGTTGTTATCGGTTTGTTTTCTGCCAGTTAATAAGATGTTAGCAAGGTTATAGCAAAGATGAAGCCACGTTTCATATCCCTCTGTTTTGGGATGTGTAACGTGGCTCTCTTCCTAAATTGTACCGCTATAAGCGATAAATCTATATGTTGTTGTAGCGAGGACAGGGATCGAACCTGTGACCTTCGGGTTATGAGCCCGACGAGCTACCGCTGCTCTACCTCGCGATGTGGGGTGCAAAGATAGGACAACAATATTAATCTGCAAACAAAGTTTTGAATTTATTTCCTTGTCATACTTTTGTGTATCATATGCAAGAGCAATTTCAGTCGGGTTTTGTAAACATTTTCGGTGCGCCTAATGCAGGCAAGTCAACTTTACTTAATGCATTACTTGGTGAGCAGTTGGTGATTACATCTGCAAAAGTGCAAACCACGCGCCACAGGATATTAGGGATACTTAATGAACCGAACTACCAGGTAATTTTTTCTGACACCCCAGGAATCATTGAACCGAAGTATAAACTGCACCAAAAAATGATGCAGCACGTTAAAAGCGCATTGGAAGATGCCGATGTAGCGATACTGGTGCATGATATAACATTGCCGATAGAAGAGTTTGAGGCAATATATGATATGCTGAAGCTGAAAGTGCCCGTTATACTATTGCTGAATAAGAAAGACCTTGTTAAGGACAAGGGAAGTGTTGCAGGTATTATAGATCAATACAAGCAGAAATTCAATATACAGGATGTACTGGCAGTATCTGCAAAAAGCGGTAAGGATATAGATAAGATATTGCCTGCTATTCTTAAATACCTACCGGAAGGGATGCCTTATTATCCCGAAGATCATATATCGGACAGGCCTGTGCGCTTTTTTGTAAGCGAGCTGATAAGGAAGCAGATATACGACCTGTACCAGGAAGAAATACCTTACCATACAGCTGTGCTGATACAATCGTTCGAAGAAAAGCCCAATATCAACGTCATAAAAGCTGACATCATCGTTACCCGCGAAACGCAGAAAGTAATATTGATAGGCAAGGGCGGCAGTATGATAAAGCAATTAGGCATCAACGCCCGTAAAGCGATAGAAGAGTTTGTACAAGGCAAGGTGCACCTGGAATTGTTTGTGAAAGTACGCCCTAAATGGCGCGATAACGAGAACTACCTGAAAGAATATGGATACAATTCCTAACAGGGAGCCTTTTATACAGCCTCTTAATGCCGATTGGTATCGTCCTTATGTAGCCTCGTTAGACATGCTTCGGCTCGATGTGGTGCATCCTGTGGTTTCGGGCAATAAGTGGTATAAACTGAAACACAACCTGCAGCATGCCATTGATGAAGAATACAAAGCAATACTTACGTTCGGTGGCGCTTATTCCAACCATCTTGTTGCTGCAGCGGCAGCAGCAAAGCAATACGGATTTAAATCTATCGGTATAGTCAGAGGTATCTATGCACAGGACAGCATGACATCTACTTTGCAGGAATGTGCGGGGTATGGTATGGAACTGCAGTTCGTCAGTAGGGAAGAATATGCAATGAAAGAGGAGGGGAACTACCTTTTACAACTGAGCCGGAGATTTGATACACCATACATAATACCGGAGGGTGGAGCGAATGAGTACGGACGTATTGGCTGCGAAGAAATCGCTTCTTTTATTGATGATAAATACACACATATTTGTCTTTCCGTAGGCACAGGTACCAGTTTTTGCGGAGTTGCTAATGCATTACCTGGTGAAGTAGAAGTTTACGGGTATGCACCTATGAAGGGGGGTGATTATCTGAACGAGATAATAGATGTGTATATAGAATCAGATAGACGAGCCAACAAGCATATATATTCAGATTGGCATTTCGGCGGCTTTGGAAAGTACACAGATGAACTGATCGGGTTGATGAATGAATTTTATCGTACGAACGCGATACCGTTGGATATGGTATATACAAGTAAGATGATGGCAGGTATACAGCAGCAGCTTCAGCAACAGGTTTTCCCGACTGATGCCCGCATTTTATGCATCCATACAGGTGGCCTGCAAGGGAATGCTTCTATACAACAAAGCCTCATTTATTAATACTATCTTAGCCAGATGGCAGAAATAAGCACTTCTACTAAAAAGAACCGCCTTACATTATATATTCTCATTGCCCTGGTACTAGGCATAGGCCTGGGATTTGTACTTAACACAAGTTACGTATCAACAGAAAACCAAAGGATTGCCACTGCAGAGGTAACCATAAAATCTTTGCAAAATCAATTAACAACACTTCACGATACTACTTTCCCTGCATATCATTCGCTGAAGGCAGAGATCGAGTCTTTATCAAAATCTAAATCGGCAGCAATAATTGCCCGGGATGATAAACTGGAGCCTTTCTCCCTGCTGGCTGATATTTTCCTCAGGCTTATTAAAATGATCGTAGCCCCGTTGGTATTTACTACACTGGTGGTTGGGGTTGCAAAACTCGGTGATATTAAATCTGTGGGCCGTATTGGCGGTAAAACATTGCTTTGGTTTTTCAGTGCATCTTTTGCCAGCCTTTTTTTGGGTATGATGCTGGTGAATTTCTTTAAGCCTGGTGTGGCCATGCATTTACCATTACCGGGTGCAGCGGTGGATACCGGAATTAAAAAGACAGCCCTGACGCTGAGGGAATTTCTATATCATGTATTTCCCAGCAGTGTCTTTGAATCTATGGCGAAGAACGAGATATTGCAGATAGTGGTATTTGCCCTTTTCTTCGGTGTAGCAACAGCAGCAATAGGAGAAAAGGGTGAGATCGTCATCAAAGCTATGGACGCGATTGCCCATGTGATATTGAAAATAACAGGCTATGTGATGAAGGCAGCACCCGTTGCAGTATTCGGCGCTATGACGGCGATAATAGCGAAGCAAGGCCTGGGCATTCTTTCTACCTATTCTATTTTTATCAGCGAATTTTATTTTGGATTGTTGCTTTTATGGATCGTGTTATTATTGGCGGGCAGCTTATTTGTCAGGAAGCGGATATTTACATTGCTCAGGCATATCAAAGAACCTACTTTGCTGGCGTTTAGCACCAGCAGCAGTGAGGCAGCATTCCCTAAAACCATGATGGAGCTGGAGCGATTTGGATGCAACAATCGCATTGTAAGCTTTGTGCTGCCATTAGGTTATTCGTTCAACCTTGATGGCTCTATGATGTATATGACCTTTGCATCTATGTTCATAGCGCAGGCGTACGGCATACACCTTGATCCCGGTACGGAACTAAGTATGCTGCTGGTATTGATGCTTACCAGTAAAGGCATTGCCGGGGTGCCAAGGGCATCGCTGGTGGTAATAGCAGGGACCCTGGCCACCTTCAACATACCCGAGGCGGGGCTGGCGCTGTTATTGGGCATAGATCCGCTGCTGGATATGGGCCGCAGTGCTACCAACGTTATAGGCAACAGTGTAGCCACCGTAGCAGTGAGCAAATGGGAAAACTCATTAAATGGATAGAATTGGGTTAAATTCTTTATTTTCACGCCGCTAAAAAACCATAATGCACAATATCATAGAGCTTTTAAAGCAGCTGACGAACGCAGATAAGTTGAAGGAACTGGTGAAAGATTATGGCGGCCTTTACCTGGTAGCTTTGATCATTTTCGCGGAGACCGGTTTGTTCGTTGGTTTTTTCCTGCCGGGAGATTCCTTGCTATTTGTTGCAGGCCTGATGATCGCCGACTCCGGCAACCCATTTCCAAATGATTTTGCAAACCTAAGCTACTGGATTGCTATATTCAGTATAGCAGGTATTATAGGTAATATGGTAGGCTATTGGTTTGGCAAAAAAACCGGCCCAATCCTGTTTGAAAAGCGCGATACTTTATTGTTTAAAAGAAAACACGTATTGCAGGCAAAAGAATTCTATGATAAACGTGGTGGTAGTGCCATTATTCTGGCTCGCTTCCTTCCTATTGTGCGCACGTTTGCCCCTATCGTTGCAGGCATAGTTCGTATGGACCGGAAGAAGTTCTTTTCATTCAATATCATAGGTAGCGTAGCGTGGATCATGAGTATGACGCTATCAGGTTACTTCCTCGGTAAGAACGAATGGGTGCATCATAACTTTGAAAAGATAGTGATAGGCCTGATCATAGTCACCACCGCACCTGTAATTTTCAAAATGTTCTTCGGTAAGAAGAAACCGGCTGAAGCTGAAAAATAAAACTGTATTTTGTGCGCACTACGCCAAATGTATTATGCACGAAAACAAATCGCTTTCTATTGTAAGCATACCCGTAATTGTAGCTGCCCTCGGGTATTTTGTAGATATCTACGACCTTCTTCTTTTTAGTATTGTACGCGTCAAAAGCCTCAAGAGCCTGGGGCTGACAGATGAGCTTATTTCCAGTGATGGTATGCGCATCATCAGCGTGCAGATGTGGGGCCTGCTCATAGGCGGTATCATCTGGGGGATGCTGGGTGATAAAAAGGGAAGGCTAAGCGTATTATTTGGTTCCATTCTTCTTTATTCCATTGCAAATATTGCTAATGGCTTTGTGGTAAATGTAGATCAGTACGCCATCTGTCGTTTTATTGCCGGTATTGGCCTTGCTGGCGAGTTAGGTGCCGGCATCACATTAGTTAGTGAACTTATATCAAAAGAAAAGCGTGGTATGGCTACATCGGTAGTAGCCGGGGTAGGGCTCATGGGTGCAGTGCTTGCTTATTTCATATCTCAGTCATTCGACTGGCGTATTTGCTATTATATAGGCGGGGGATTAGGACTCGTATTGTTGGCACTTCGGATCAGTGTGTACGAATCCGGTATGTTTAAAAACATACAACATGCAGAGGTGAGCAAAGGCAACTTCCTGATGTTCTTTACGAACGGACAAAGATTTAAGAAATATTTACTGGCTATATTAATTGGCTTGCCGACATGGTATGTTATAGGTATCCTTGTTACCTTCTCCAAAGAGTTTGGTAAGGCCTTTGGCATTGCAGAAGATATCAACCCGGGTAAGGCTGTGATGCTGTCCTATGTAGCCATTTCCATTGCCGATCTTGCTATTGGCTTCCTGAGCCAGGCATTGAAAAGCCGTAAAAAAGCCTTGTATATATTTTACGCTATCACCATAGTAGGCATCGTGCTATATTTCCGGCAGGATGGGGGATCAGCAACCCGGATGTATGCAATTTGCGCACTTGTGGGCTTTGGCACAGGTTTCTGGGCAATATTTGTGACTATGGCCGCAGAGCATTTTGGTACCAACCTGCGCGCTACAGCCGCTACTACGGTGCCTAATATGGTGCGTGGTTCACTGCCCATCATGGTATGGGGTTTTAAAATACTACAACCGGGCTACGGCTATATCAATGCGGGTATCATTACCGGTGTTATCGTGATGATAATTAGTTCTATTGCCGCGGTAATGACGGAAGAAACCTTTGGTAAGGACCTGAATTTTTTAGAACACTAATACATAAAAAACGATAGCCGGCATCAGCCGGCTATCGTTCTGAAAATATGGTTCCTGCTTATGCAAGCGGAGCATCCGCATATACTTTTATCTCGTTATAGAGTGTATCACGTTCTACAGGTACTCTGCCTACAGCAGTTATCAGGTCGCAAAGGTCTTCTGTACTCATAGAAGGTGTTTGTTCTTCAGAGCCCGCCATAGAGTATATTTTAGTGGTGTCATCTATGGTTCCGTCCAGGTCGTTCACGCCAAATGACAACGTGAGTTGGGCTGATTGGCGGCCAAGCATTGGCCAGTATGCTTTCAGGTTAGCAAAGTTATCCATAAACAAACGCGCAATCGCATACAGCCTCAGGTCTTCGATAATGGTCGATTCCTTTACGTCAGACATATCGTTGTCCTTGTTCCTGAACTTCAGCGGTATAAAGCAATTAAAGCCGCCTGTTTTATCCTGCAGCGCCCTGAGCCTGCTCATATGATCTACACGATGTGCATAGTTCTCTATATGCCCGTAGAGCATAGTAGCATTGGTATGCATACCCAGCTTGTGTGCTGTTTCATGTATCAGCAACCAGCCATCGGCATCTACTTTATCGGCGCAGATCTGCTCACGGACTTCCGGATGGAATATTTCAGCTCCGCCGCCGGGCATAGATTGCAGGCCGGCATCTTTCAGCTTTTGCATACCTTCTTCAACGGTAAGCTTTGCTTTGCGGAACATGTAGTCGAGTTCCACAGCAGTAAACCCTTTAATGTGCAAGTCAGGTCTGTGAGCACGTATCTTGCTGATCAGCTCACAGAAGAACTCCAGGTTCATCTTAGGGTGCACACCACCTACAATGTGTACTTCTGTTACCGGCTGGCCATCATACTTGCGTACAATATCCAGCATCTGTTCTATGCTTAGTTCCCAGCCTTCATCACGATGCTTGTATTGGCGGGAGTAAGAACAGAAATTGCAGGTAAACACACAAACATTGGTGGGTTCTATATGGAAGTTGCGGTTGAAATACACTTTATCGCCGTGCATTCTTTCCCGTACATGGTTGGCCAGTGCGCCAACAAATCCAAGCTCGCCTTTTTCAAAAAGCAAAACGCCTTCCTCGTCGGTCAGGCGTTGCTTGTTTATTACTTTTTCAGCTATTGCTTGTAATGCTTTGTCTTCGTGTTTTAAAGCTGCTTCCAGGCTAAAATTTCCTATCATTATTCAATTACGATTTTCTTTGTCACTATGCCTTCATCAAAACGGCAGTTTACAGTATATACTCCCGCAGGCATTCCTTTCATATCTATCAACAGGCTATTGGCAGGTTCAATGGTGTTTATCTGTTTTACAGATTGTCCCATCATGTTTACTACTGTTATAGCCCTCAGATCTGCAGTTGTATTTGCAAAGTTAATACTAAATACACCATTAGAAGGATTCGGAACGATATCAAAAGTATTTTGAACTTCTACCGCCGAAATTCCCGTTGGCCAGTTGAGCGCTCCACCATTGAATTGTAACTGGTAAGAGCCACCGGCCGGGGTAAATTCTGTTTGCATACGGGTAACCTGTCCTTTACTAAACATAACCATACATGCGTCCTGTACATAATCCATATAATTCATATACATTTCGCCACCGGCGCTGTTGGTACAATTAGGTTTTACGCTGCTTGGGCAGGTAGACTGATTAGCATCATTTTGCACAGGTGTATCACTAACCCCATCATCGTCAGCACAACTCGGATTTACGCCCGGGCTGGTATTACCCCATATATGATTTAGTGTAAAATAGTGTCCTAATTCATGTACCAATGTTTTCCCTTTATCTGCTGTGCCAAAGAATTTTTGCGATGGCAAAGAACGTTTACCAAATGCTTTGTAATCTATTACTACACCGGCAAGAGATGCATCACCTAAAGATTTTGCTAATCCGGGATTATAAGCATATCCTAAAACCTGTCCGTTATTTACTGAAGTGGTAATGTGCGTGATCCATATATTAACATATTTTGTATCCCATGTTGTTAAACCGCCTCCTGATGATTTCTTTATATTGTTATCTGAAACATCAAATCCTGTAAATGTGGTGGGAGCAATCTTTATCTCTACGCCGGTAGTTACCGAACCGTTTGGGTTGGTATGCGCTACACCGAACGTAATATTAGGATTACCGAACAATGGCTGAAACTGGGTGAGTATTTTCGCTTTGTCGGTATTATAATTTTGGCCGGTATAGCATGTGTTCAATACATCGATTTGGGAAGATATACGGTCGTAGATACCTGATATACCCCCGATCTCATCTATTTGTGCCTGTGAAAGCACTACGTGAAATACTACCGGAACATTGTAGGTAGCCGTTGTTTTTTGTGCAGCGTTAGCATTTTGCGTTTCCAGCACAGCAGTTCTTTGACGAACATCAGTTTCGTATTGAGTGTATGCAGACTGTAATTGCGGATTATTGGCAATAAGATGCTGAATCGCGATATCCGTTCCGCATATCCTTTCCTGTGCAGACGCTATTCCACCGCTCAACGCAAGGCCTGCGAGGGTTGCTGCAACCAAAGTTTTTTTCATTTACCTGTAGTTATTTATACGTTTAAGCCTATTTTGATTCCCGGCTCTGGATCTCGTCCCTGATGGCGATTGCTGTAACATAATCTTCCTGGTCGAGGACCTGTTGAAGTAATGTTTTCAGTTCGTCCAGGCTCATGGACTTAAGATCTTTTTCAAAACCTGATGTTTTTACCGATGATGTGGTAGTAGCGGGTTTCGTTTCCGGGGCTTCACCTGCCTGTCCTTCTGTATTTTCAAGGTACAGGCCGGCAGTATCAAGGATATTCTCATAGGTATAAATCTTGCAATTGGCACGAACGGCAAGTGCCAATGCATCTGAGGTGCGGGAGTCGATCTCTATGCTTTCTATGCTGTTTTGGCATACCAGCTTAGCGAAGAATATGCCTTCTTCTAACTTGTATATAAGAACTTCCTTTAACTCAATGTCAAAGGTATCCATAAAATTTGCAAAAAGATCATGTGTAAGGGGGCGGCTTGGCTGCATTCTTTCCAGGGCAACGGCTATTGCCTGGGCCTCGAAACCACCGATAACAATTGGTAGTCTGCGGAGCCCGTTGACCTCACCTAATACTACTGCATAAGAATGTGTTTGGGTAATACTATGCGACAAGGCTACAATTTCCAGCTCTATTTTTTTCATTAGTTTTTCTAAATCTTCAAGCCAAGTAAAGAGCCGTGAAGATAGTATTTTTCTGTTAAATATATGCTCATCAAAAAAGGGTCGGCGCTTCAGATTCACCCTCCTCCGTTGTAATCAGCTGCACTTCTTTTAGGTCGGCCCCCGCTATTTTTGTGCCTACCGTTTTCCACCCTGTAACGTCTATCATCTCATGCAGAGCCACGGTTTCTTCTGTCAGTTCCGACTTCTTTTTGCCGGTACGTAATATTACCATTGGCTCGGGCAGCGTAGTCACCATCTGCAGGTAATTGCCTTCCCCTTCTTTTATGAAGCTATAGCGGTTTTTCAGCGTTTGGCTTTCTATCACAAAGCGTTTGGCGTAGAACTGCTTACCCTTGTTGTCAAAATAAATGGCGGTTACCACCTTATCAGGGTTGAATTTCTGAATTTTCACCAGGTTATCGGTGTCAAAACGGTTGGTAAGTTCAAAATCTGTGAGCTCGTAAGTACCATCTTTATAGAACGATATAATGCGGTCGTTCTCGTCAAATTTACCAAGTAGCTCTCCATTGCCATCTTTGTTGAGGCGGCCGGTGGATGGATCGTACCAGATTTTCTGGCCTGCAAGGGTAGAGCGTCCCTTCTCTTTGAATTTGACACTTTTTACCGGGTACTTGGTTACCTGGTTGCCTTGAGAAGAACGCCCTTTGATCTCCATTTCTTCAAAATAGAAATCCAGTACTTTGATCCTGGCTTTGCTGCCTGGCGATAGCGTAATGGTTACTACTTCAGCTTCGCCGTTTGCATTGGCAGAGAAATATAGCACCTTGCTGCCCGGGTTACCTTTTGTAAGATCATATTCCTTATCGCGGGTAATAGCTGTTACGTTAAAGCGCTTGCCATACGTTATGCCCGATTTACCATCCAGGTATATCATGTTATAGGTCATGCGTTCATCATTCTTCTGGAAGATGGCCAGGTATATGATGTCCTTTCCAACGAAGGTTTTGTCGGCCACTTTGGTAACCGTCATCTTGCCGTCCTTACGGAAGACGATGATATTATCAAGATCTGAGCAATCAAAAGCAAATTCATCCTTTTTGAGGCCCGTGCCTATAAAGCCTTCTTTATAGTTTACGTAAAGCTTTGCGTTGGCAATAGCTACATTTTGCGCTTGTATCGTCTCAAATGTGCGGATCTCCGTTTTACGTTCCCTGCCCTTGCCATATTTCTTCAGCAGGTTTTCGTAATAGGCAATCGCGAAATCATTCAGGTGTTCTATGTTGTGTTTTACTTCTTCTATATTAGCCTCTACACCTTTAATATGTTCATCAGCCTTGAAGCTGTCGAACTTGGAGATACGTTTGATGCGGATCTCTGTAAGTTTTATAATATCGTCCTGCGTTATTTCGCGGCGGAATTTCTTTTTATATGGCTTCAATCCCGCATCAATAGCTCCAAGTACACCTTCCCAGGTTGTTTGTTCTTCAATATCGCGGTAGATACGCTTCTCGATAAATATCTTTTCAAGAGAAGAATAATGCCAGTCATCTTCCAGCTCGCCCAGTTTTATTTCCAGTTCCCTGTGCAGCAGGTATTTGGTGTGCTCTGCAGAGTTCTTCAGCAGGTCACTGACACCTACGAAGTGTGGTTTTTCATCGATAATAACGCAGGCATTGGGAGATATAGAGGTTTCGCAGTCTGTAAAAGCATACAGGGCATCGATCGTTTGGTCAGTGCTCACACCGGGAGCGAGCTGTACCAGCAATTCTACATCTTTGGCCGTATTATCTGTTACGCTCTTTATTTTGATCTTGCCATTATCATTCGCTTTCAGGATGCTATCTACCAGCTGTGTGGTTGTGACACCGTAAGGCACGTCTTTAATAGCTAAGGTCTTTTTATCTACCTCCTCAATGTGTACCCGTACACGCACTTTACCGCCACGGCCACCATCGTTATAGTTGCTTACATCGATCATAGCCCCGGTATTGAAGTCGGGGTATAGTTCAAACTTTCTGCCCTTCAGGTATTTGATGGCAGCGTCCAGCAGTTCGCAGAAATTGTGTGGTAATATCTTTGTAGAAAGGCCCACCGCAATACCTTCCGCCCCCTGCGACAGCAGCAGCGGGAATTTCATGGGCAATGTTATAGGCTCATTCTTCCGGCCGTCATAGCTAAGCTGCCATTCGGTTGTTTTGCCGTTAAAGGCTACATCCAGCGCAAATTTGGAAAGGCGGCCTTCTATATAACGTGCCGCGGCAGCGCTGTCTCCTGTACGTACATCTCCCCAGTTTCCCTGTGTATCTATTAAAAGATCTTTCTGACCAATGTTCACAATAGCGTCACCAATAGAAGCATCGCCATGCGGGTGGTATTGCATGGTTTGGCCTATTACATTGGCTATTTTATTGTACCTGCCGTCATCCATTTCCTTCATGGCGTGCATAATGCGCCTTTGTACGGGCTTCAGGCCATCTTCTACAGCAGGCACCGCTCGTTCCAGGATCACATAGCTGGCGTAATCCAGGAACCAGTTTTGGTACATTTCATTAATGACTACAGAATTTTGCTCTGTACGGTTGTTATTATTCTGTTCACTCATCCGGGGGACTTTCCTTTGTTGGTGCAAAAGTATTGGTTACAAGTAAAAAACAAAGTATTGGATATTTAATGATGTGTATCATGGAATTGTGGAGACTTTAAATTTATTTTGCGGCAAAATCTCTTAGATATGAAAGCAATACAGATCACCATTGTTTCCCTTATGACTTTATTTGCCATTAACTCGGCATCAGGCCAGCGCGTACGCGTTATAGACGGCAGCCTGGATGCGCTGAAAAGCGTCCACAAAATGAATCTGCGATTTGACTACAGCAAAATGGGGGTGGGCAAATTCGCTACCGAAGAAGAATATATAGCCAAGAAAAAGGCAGATTATAACAAAAAAGAGGACGGCAGGGGCGATCAATGGGAGAAATCATGGATCGCAGACCGTAAAAATCGCTTCGAGCCTCAATTCAAAGAATTATTTGCAAAATATGATGAAGACCTGCTGCTGGGCGAATACCCATCAGAAAAATATACTATGATATTCAAAACCACTTTTACTGAGCCGGGTTACAATATATATGTGAGCCGCAAGAATGCCGAAATTGATGGCGAGGTTTGGATCGTAGAAACTGCTAATCCATCAAATGTGGTTGCTAAAATATCTGTTCAAAACTGCCCGGGCCGCACATTTGGTGGTAACGATTATGATACCGGCAACAGGATAGAAGAATCCTATGCCGTAGCAGGCAAGGGATTAGGCAAATTCCTGAGCAAGGAAATGAAATAAGAAGAAGGGGTCCATTCGGAGCCTTTCTTCTTATTGTTGTGTTGCAACGTCAAAATTTAGCCTGCTAGCCAGCCATGTGTCAGCAATAGGCATCAGCCAGTTTTCCAGCAGTTCTTTTTTGTTGGTAACTACGTTGTTAAACATCATGGTATCTTTATCTATATAACCTTTATCTACTGCATACTGTAGTTGGTTCAGAGGTAGCATTTCGGCCTTGCCTTTTACCAGGAAGGTCATCATCATACGATCAAACATATTGACCTCGTACTGGCGCTCAATGCTTTTTATCACCCTCACGGAAGAGTCGGTACTGCAGCCGCTTACGCCGGTAGCCGTTTCATCTGCCATCATCACAATAAACTGACTGAAAAGTAATTTAGCCCATCCTTTTACCGGAATGCCGTGAGATTGCCATTGAGTATAGAACTGGTGCAATTGCTCGTTGATCTCTTTTTCTTCTTTTTCTATAAATGGCCGGCTGCTCTGGTATATCCACACACGGGAACTATCATGAAAATCTGCAGGTATTTCAGATTTTAAAATTTCAATATTCATACCGCAAAGTTACATTAGTTTTTTTGCAGGGTGGTGCCGGTGCTATTACTGTTATCAATATACTCATTGATCCATTTGTGCAGGCGGGCGGCCATGTGTTTATATTGCTTTGATGGCGGTGATACCGTGAATTTCTGATTGGTAAAATGGCTGTTGACCAATATCTGTTTGTCATCAGCTATGAAGATCATCACCTCGCGGTTATCATCATTACCTCCCAACGGTCTGCTCAGGATCATAAACACCTCGGGTGCTTCCGGATGCTGGGTATATGCAAGGTGTTGTTCTTTAAAGAAATCTGTCAGCAGGCCAATATTAGATTGTACATGTAATGGTGTAGTAAGCCTGCTGAACTTCAGCACATTGATATACCTGAGTATGACACTGCATATAGCCAGTAGCCCTACGCCAAGCATCATATAAGGTACCAGTGCAGAATCCCTGCCTAATACCAATACCGGCCATGCAAACCGCAGCATAAGTAGAATAAACAGGAATATACCGCCGACAGGAAGTATGGTACGTTTATTGAGCGGGTAGCGGCCGTGTTTTTTGATATATACCAGGTCGTTCAGCAACCTGCTTTCCCACTTAGCTTTTCCTTCTTTTGATATTATGGGCTTATTATCCATGTACTAATCCGCCAGTGATCGGGCTACCATTTCGGCTATATCCATTACCATTACGCTATCTTCTTTTTCTTTGTTCTTTACCCCATCTGTAAGCATGGTAGTACAGAAAGGGCAGTTGGCTGCAATGATAGTGGCGCCTGTGTCTATAGCTTCCGCGGAACGTTCGAAGTTGATACGGGTATCGCCTTTTTCTTCTTCTTTAAACATCTGCGCACCGCCGGCACCGCAACAGAGCCCATTAGTACGGCAGCGTTTCATCTCCACCAGTTCCACGTCCAATGCTTGTAATACTTCACGTGGTGCTTCATATATATTATTACCGCGGCCCAGGTAGCAGCTATCGTGGTAGGTGATCTTTTTACCTTTAAAATCGCCGCCTTCCTTCAGGCGAACACGGCCATCATTAATGAGCTGCTGCAGGAATGTGGTATGATGTATTACCTCATAGTTACCACCCAATTCCGGGTATTCATTCTTCAGTATATTAAAGCAGTGCGGACAAGCAGTTACGATCTTCTTTACACCATATCCGTTCAGCGTCTGGATATTGTTATACGCCATCATCTGGAACAAGAACTCGTTACCGGCACGTCTTGCAGGGTCGCCTGTGCACTTTTCTTCCTTACCCAGTATGGCAAATTGCACACCTACCTTATCCAGTATCTGCGCAAATGCCTTTGTTATTTTTTGAGCTCTTTGGTCAAAGCTGCCGGCACATCCCACCCAAAAAAGTACTTCGGGGTTTTCTCCGTTCGCAGCGTATTCGGCCATTGACTTTATCTTCATTTGTTTCTTTTTGCTGTTTGCAATAATATATTATAACCCCTCCTATGCAGATATTTCTTCTGCCCACCTATCGCGCTCGTCCGGACTAAACTTCCATGGAGCCATATTGTTCTCTACGTTGCCAAACATCAGGTTCCATTCCTGCGGGCTATTGCTTTCTTCCATTACCAGGTAGCGGCGTAGCTGGTTGATGATAGACAAAGGTTCGATACCCACCGGGCAAGCTTCTACACAAGCCTGGCAGGTAGTGCAGGCCCTCAGTTCTTCTACCGTAATATAGTCGTGAACCAAAGATTTGCCGTCATCTACGAAGCTCTTATTCTTATCAACGTTTTTGCCTACCTCTTCCAGCCTGTCGCGGGTATCCATCATTATCTTGCGCGGGGAGAGCTTTTTACCTGTAATGTTCGCAGGGCAGGATGCCGTGCATCGTCCGCATTCTGTGCAGGAGTATGCATCCATGAGGTTTTTCCAGGAAAGGTCCATCACATCTTTGGCACCAAACCTGTGTTGCTGAGGTTGATTCGGATCTGCCGCAGGGGCCAGTTCCGGCTGCATCATATAAAGCACCTCATTTTGTATCTCCTTCATATTACTCATCTCGCCCTGAGGGTCAAGACGGGTATAGTAGGCGTTAGGGAATGCGAGTACTATGTGCAGGTGCTTGGAATAAGGCAGGTAGTTAAGGAACAGGAACACGCCTACAATATGCAGCCACCAGCAACTACGCTCCAACGCTATCAGTGAACCCGTAGACATGCCGGAAAGCATGCTCGTAAAATTACTAGTGATCCAAAAAGGCTCTGTTACCACGTAATGCTCCACACCACGGCTTTGCAATACCTGGTCTGCTGTGTTCATCGTCAGAAACAGGGACATTAATACCACCTCTGTAATAAGTATCAGGTTGGCGTCCGTTTTTGGCCATCCATCTAGTTCGTGCTGGCTCAGGCGTTTTACGTGCAATATATTACGACGTACCAGGAATATCAGGCAGGAGATTAACACAAGTGCACCTAATATCTCGAAGAAACCTATCAGGAAAGAATATAGTCCCCCTAGCATAGGCACAAACATGCGGTGCTTGCCCAGGATACCATCCAGGAAAATTTCTAAGATTTCGATGTTGATGATAATAAACCCTGCATACACAAAAAAGTGCAGGATGGCAGGAGTAGGCTTTTTGAACATTTTCTTCTGTCCGAAAGCCTGTAGCAGCACGTTGCGCCAGCGTGCAGAAGAGTTGTCGGTGCGATCTTCATCGCGGCCGAGCTTAATGTTGCGCCTGATCTCGCCTACCTTTTTAGCAAAGAAATAGATAGCGGCACCAGCAAAAAGTATAAATAACAATTGCTGAATAAGATGCATGAAATACGGTGTTTTACGCGTCGAAATTAACGGCTTTTGCGCTAAAAACATAGTTTAACAGCTATGGTAATACGCTTTTGCAGGAAATTGTTTAGGTTTGAAGCAAATGGTTTGCCTGATGCGTAAAACATATTTCGTTCTAATAGCATGTTTTTTGTTGATGTGTGTGCACCGTACACATGCCCAGGAAAATGTTGCGGAGATCAGACTGATAGAAGATACCCTGGTTAATATATCTGATTCTATGTATGGGGCGGTGATACCTGACGAACGCACTATATATAATGAACGCTTTATTAAACTACTGGTTCGTGCACTGAAATATCCCGGTTCCTATAAATATGGCTTTGATAGCCTGGCACAACGCATCAATATAATTTATCCGGATGACAAGAGCTTTCGCATATTCAACTGGGGTATAGCAACTGACGAGATATCACGCCGGTATTATGGCGCGATACAGATGAACGCCGAAGAATTGAAATTATATCCTTTGATAGACTGTACTGCCGAACTGGGCAAGGGCGCAGAGGATAGCATCCTTACAAAGGGTAAATGGTACGGCGCACTATACTACCGCATTATACCGCATGAATCGGACGGGGTAATGTACTATACTATGTTTGGACTGAACGCCTCTAATCCTCTTACTAATAGGAAGATAATGGACCCCATGAGCTTTACGGATCATGGAGTAGTGTTTGGCGCGCCGTTGTTCAACATCAGATCGCAGAACAACCCGGCCGAACGCATCAACCGTTTTATACTGGAATACAAAAAAGCGGTGCAGGTATCTATGAACTGGGATGCAGAATTGGGTGCTGTATATTTCGACAAGCTGGCATCAGAAAGTAACGACCCCAACCGTAAATATACATTTGTACCTACCGGCGAGTATGATGGTTTTAAATGGAATGATGGCCATTGGGACTATGTGCAAAACCTGATACCGCTTGATGTATTGAAAGATGGTGATGCACCGGCACCGCAGCCATATAAGGGTAGGTAGTACCGTAAAGGCCGGCTTGTGACCGGCCAGCAATTTCTGTAACTTATGTTTTTCTTTGAAATGTAATTAGTGATGCTTACGTCCGCTATGCGAATGTTCGCCGCCACGTTTTGAAGCTCCCGGTGAGTTGGCAATTTTTGCTGCTCTTGTTTTGCTCATGCCTTTATCACGCAGTGCTTCGTATTTGTCACCGTCTTTTACATTTCCATGCTTCTTGCCTGGCATAATTCAAGTTTTTGGTTCGCTGACAACCCTAAAACTCTTGTGCCTTCGCCCAGGTAAAAAGTAAGGTTTTAACAATAAATTGATAGACTATTTTATATTTTTTAAGGTCTGCGCCATCGTAGTCTCTACGCCGGAAGAATTGGGTTTGGTCATTTTCAATTTCATCTCTGTTGCCGTCAGTTCAACAATGTCCACAGTGTCTGGGTTACTGTCTACCAGCGCCAGTTTGGTATCATTATTTAGTAGCGCCCAAGTAAAATTTTCTATTTGCTGATCGTCAGCACATTTGTTGGTATTCTCATCTACAGTAGCTGTTCCGTTAGAAGCAAAAATGATAAAATCATCTTTATCGCATTCATCTGTCAATGCATACATATCTATTGTTGTATCCTTCCCTTTGTAAATTGTTGTAACCGTATTTGTGATCACCTGCCATTTACCTGCTTCCAGTAGGTCAGAACGCCCGGGCGTGTTGTTTCCGTTGGTATTGTTATTGCTACTATCGGTGCTATTGCTTTTAGTGCAGGCAGAGAATGTAATGATGCCGCATGCCAGCGTAATGTATATACTGTTAAGCTTCATAGTAAAGATTTTGTATAAAATTATAGTGTAATTTGTAGGAAAGCAATAGATAAATAAAGGCCGCTCTTATGAGCGGCCTCTAAACCCTGTCTATTTAAGCCTCAGCTCATAAAAATCTTTCCTTCGGTCTTTTAAGTTCCTTACGCTACCATACATATGCAGTTCGTTTAGCAACGAAAGATCAATATCCGATATCAATACCATTTCCGTATTCTGTGTGGCTTCACTTTTTATACCGTTATAAGGAAATGCAAAATCGCATGGGGTAAATACTACCGACTGAGAATATTGGATATCCATATTAGCTACTTTCGGCAAATTGCCCACACTGCCGGTAATGGCAACAAAGCACTCGTTTTCTATAGCACGAGCCTGCGAGCAGCATCGTACACGCATGTAGGCATTCTGTGTATCAGTAAGGAAGGGTACAAAAAGTATTTGCATACCATCATCTGCCAGCAGCCTCGATAGCTCGGGAAACTCTACATCATAGCATATTAATATGCCCACACGTCCCGCGTCCGTTTCGTATACTTTTAAGGTATCGCCGCCACGGATACCCCATGCTTTGGTTTCGTCGGGCGTAATATGGATCTTTTCGTATTGGTCTATATGGCCGTTACGGTGACATAAAAAGCCCACGTTTTTTAGCTCATTGTTTTCTACGCTCGGCAGGCTGCCCGATATAATATTTACGTTATACGCTATCGCCAGCTCCTTGAATTTCTTTTTTATTTCAGGTGTGTAAGCTGCGAGAGCACGCATGGCCTCCGCTTCGGGCATCTCGTTGAATTCGGCTAGAAGAGGCCCGTTGAATAATTCGGGAAACAGGGCAAAATCGCTTTTGTATGCAGAAACGGCATCAATGAAAAACTCTACCTGTGTGAACAATTCTTCCAGGTTTTTATAAGGCCGCATTTGCCATTGTATCAGGCCCAGGCGTACATAGCTTTTTGTTTTGAACTGCTTGTGCTCATTTGGCTGATAATAAACATTATCCCATTGCAGCAGTGTGGCATAGTCCATACTCTCCTGGTCGCCCGGCATATAATTCTTCAACACTTTTTTTACGTGAAAATCATTCGCCAGCTGAAAGGATAGAACAGGGTCGTAGATCTCCCTCAGTTTCACTTTTTGTATATATTCCTTGGGCGAAATCTGGTCGGCATATTTGTGATAGTTGGGTATGCGCCCACCAAATACTATGGCCTTCAGGTTCAGGTGTTCGCACAGTTCCTTCCTTGCATCATACATCCGGCGGCCCAGCCTCAGGCCCCTATAGTCGGGGTGTATGAATATCTCTATGCCATATAAAACATTGCCTGCAGGATTATGTGTATCAAACCTGTAGTTGCCTGTTATTTCTTTATATGTATGCACATCTCCAAACAGGGCGTAATCTATAATAATGGATAGCGCGCAGCCAACCACTTTCCCATCTGCCTTCAGCACTATTTGTCCCTGCGGAAATTGATTGATGATGCGTTCTATTGCTCCTTCACTCCAATAACTGCCCTGCCAAAGAGGATAGGCGGCCTTCATTACACTTAATAATTCCTGGTAATCCTCTAATACGAGGTTACCTATTTCTATTTGCTTTATCATAATGGATTTTTATTCGATCATCCTATATCAACTGCATATAAAATGATATTGTTTACAAAATACGAAAAGCGTGCCTATAACCTGTTTCTATAAAATTTTAAGGCAATCTATACGAAGAAGATAGAGAAAGCAAGGCTTATTATTCAATTCAGATTCGAAATTGTAATTTTAAGTTCTTTTATTGCATTGTAATTTACCATATTGTTCCAGGTCTTTTCATATTTAGTATGCCCATGTCTCAGTCCGCGAAGAAAATAAGCAGTGTATGGCATAGGTTAATAGGTAGTGCGGCTGCTTTTTCTTTAGAGGCACGTATCTTTCATTCTATCAGCGTCGGGTTGATATTGTTAACGCTAATTTACGTTCCTTATAACCTATTCGAAGGGCTCTATATTGCCTCCGTTTCTGCTTTAGCAATATCAGGCTTTTTTTTTCTTCAGTATTATAATTCCAGGTTTCGCGGCCAAGCACATAGCAGTGCCATATTTGCCCTGGCCGGGATTGTGCTTTTTTCGGTCAATTATTTTTCAAATTCGGGTATCAACGGTTCTACAGACCTGATATGGCCTGCTTACCTGCTGCTCGTACTGGCCATTTCGCCTTACCGGCAACATTTTGTTTGGGTCACTGTCTATATAATTGCTTTTTTATTAGTGCATCTTGCCGAATATTATTACCCATTTTTGGTAAAGCATCCTTTTGAGCCCGGTAAGGGCGAGTTCATTGACCGCATTACAGCCTTTCCAATGCCTGTTATTGGTACTGCTATCATTATCATATTCCTGAGAAGGAGCTATGATAGAGAAAGAGTTGCATCGATGGAAAAGGCAGATCTGCTGGAGCAAAGCAATGCCGAAAAGAATAAGCTACTATCTATCATATCTCACGATATGCGTGCGCCCTTTACTCATATACAAGGCTATCTGCAGTTATTGAGCCAGGTTGAGATAAACAGCATGGAGCGCCTGGAGCTGGAAAAGGAATTGTTGAGTGCCACCGACCAAACAATAGAAATGCTATCTAACCTGCTGTATTGGTCCCGGTCTCAAATGGAAGGTGTTGCTGCAAACCTGGTGGAAACAAATTTGCTCACCGTAGTGAATAATACCCTGGAGATAGAAAAGGCTTTGGCTGCAAGAAAAGAGATACATCTTAGCTATCATATAGACGAACATATTACTGTTGTGGCGGATGCTAATATGTTGCAATTGGTAACACGCAATATCGTTAACAATGCCATTAAGTTTACTCCGCAAGGAGGATCGATAGATATACGTACCGATGTAGCGGGTGGTGAATGCAGGATCATAGTAGCCGATAATGGAAAGGGTATAGAAACTGATAGGCAAGCTATCCTGTTTTCTATGGAATCAGGATCAACCTTTGGTACTAATAATGAAAAAGGCGTGGGCCTGGGGTTGCCGCTATGCAAGGAATTTATGGAGCGCCAGGGTGGCTATATAGACTTTGAAAGTACACCGGGTAAAGGCTCTACTTTCTATATATTTATTCCGTTAGCTGCAAAACTGACACCCCTTAGTAAGTCGCTATAGGCTGGAATATCAAATTCCGGGAATCTGGTGTGACAATCAATTAAGTCTGATCGTATGTTGAAAATCCGTGGCATGAATTTTTCTTATATGATTTTGGTCGTTCGCAAACACCTGACAGATAATAAGTAACAAAAAAATATGGCCTCATATAATGTAAGTGGTCCTGACAATTTGTTAATTACCGGATGTGATATGCCGATCCTTTTTAAACCTGATAATATGCAAATAGCCCAGAATATAGACCTCCTGCAAACTGTATTCGATTCTGTGCCCAATGGCATCGCCGTTATGCAATCACAATATAACCCCGAAGGGGTAGTAGAAGATTTCTCCATATTACTATTGAATGAACGCATGTTACGATGGGTAGGTAATGCAGACTACAAAGGAAAAATGTGCAGAGAAGTTTTTCCTTTCGCCAACGAATCCGGCATGCTCGATAGTTTTACAAAAGTTGCAGAAGCCGGAAGATCTATTGATTTTGAAAGGTGGTACGATGACAATGAAGGCGTAAACAGATGTTTTCATTTCAGGGTCATTAAGCATGGCGAATTACTTATAGTAACCACAGAAGATATTTCTCTTCGTAAAAAAGCGGAAATTGCTTTAACAGAAGCTTTGAATAGTGCCGAAAGGCAACAAAGGCTGTATGACTCCATCATCAATAATACGCCGGACTTAGTATATGTTTTTGACCTAAACTACCGGTTTACCTACGCAAATAAGGCCTTGCTTTCCATGTGGGGCAAGACGGCAGACGAATCAATTGGTAAAGGCTTAAGGGAAAATGGGTATGAAGAATGGCATGCGTTGATGCACGAACGGGAAATAGATAACGTTATTGCTACAGGGAAACGCATAAGAGGTACGGTGTCGTTTCCTCATGCGGAATTGGGGCGTCGGATTTATGATTACATCTTTGCTCCTGTATTTAATGAACAGGGTGTAGTAGAGGCCATAGCCGGCACCACGCGGGATATTACTGATTTCAAGCAGGCAGAGGAACACCTTCAGCAGAGCGAGGCAAAATTGAAATCGGTAATTGACCAGACGCCTGCTGCAACCTTAGTATTACGTGGCGATGACCTGGTGATAGAGCAGATCAATCATACCATGCTTCAGTTTATTGGTGAGGATATCCAGGTAATTGGCAAACCATTGATAGAAGTATTACCCGAACTGGAAGGACAGTATGTATGGACACAGGTGCAAAAAGTATATAAGGAGGGCATACCTTTCGATCAGTCTGAAGTATTAGTACGACATAAACGTAATGGCACTATTCAGGATCATTATTATAACCTGGCTTATCGTCCGTTAATGGAAGACGGACAAATAACCGGGATGATACAAGTGGCAATTGATGTAACCGAGCAGGTAGTGGCCCGCAAGCGGCTGGAAGAAAGTGAAAATCGATACAGGGTACTGTCCGAAACATTAGAACAGCAGATCATTGACCGTACCAGGGAATTGCAACGATCCAATGAAGATCTGCAGCAGTTTGCCCATGTAGCCAGCCATGACCTTAAAGAACCCGTACGGAAGATCAAAACATTTACAGACCGGCTTGAAAAAAACCTTGCCGGTAAACTCGACGAAGAAGGCGCTAAATTTATTGAAAGGATACACATCGCCACCAATCGGATGTATAATATGATCGATGGTGTACTTACCTATTCTACTACCAACGCCGGCATACAAAATTGTGAACTTGTAGATCTCAACGGAATAATAAAGAATATAGAAACTGACCTGGAAGTAACGTTACAAAACACCGGCGCACAAATTACCAGTAATGATCTGCCTGTTGTAGAAGGGGCACGTGTATTGCTATATCAGTTGTTTTATAATCTCATCAATAACTCTATAAAATTTGTTGCTCCCGGTACCGTTCCCGCTATCATTATTTCCTCAGAAAATACTAATAAAGGCGATGCTGATTCTGTAAGGATCATCCTTCGCGATAACGGTATTGGATTTGAACAGGAATTTGCAGAGCGTATCTTCGAAACCTTTACCCGCCTTAATTCGAAAGACAGTTATGAGGGTACCGGTTTGGGTCTTTCGCTCTGTAAAAAAATTGTAGAGCGACATGGGGGCAATATTACAGCATCCGGTAATCCCGGCATGGGAGCATCTTTTACTATAACACTTCCTCATAAGCAAAAGCAGGCCCTTATCTAAGTTATGGACACCAGGATATTTTTGCTAGCCGACGATGATATGGATGATAGGGATATGTTTTGTGAAGCATTGGAAGAGATCGACAAAAATATTTTCTGCCATACGGCAGAGAATGGCCGCGATGCATTAAGCCTGTTAAACAAGCTGCCAATACACCCCCAGCTTATTTTTCTTGATATTAATATGCCGGTATTAAACGGATGGCAATGTCTTGAGAAAATAAAAAATGAAGGACAATACGATACGATCCCCGTCATTATTATTTCTACATCGTCTCATCAGCGCGAGATGGATATAGCCAAAAAGCTTGGCGCCATTTGTTACTTTACCAAGCCACATGACTTTGATGCACTGAAGGATATCTTACATGCAATAGCATCGAACATTGGCCCCGGCCTGATCAGCACACTTAAAAACCTAGAAACACATAAGCCGGAATATATTCGGGCTCTATAATTTATGGTACAATGATATGTTAGCTTTCAGAATTAAGAATAAGCTATATGATATCTTGTTTTCAAGAAATCACAAAGTCACATACTGTATACTGAAGTATAGCTCGAAATATTTGTGAGAACAGATCCTTTTCTTTTACACGCAATAAGTTTATAGAGTACTTTTCCATAATTTTCTGTATGTACGCTACCTAACGGAAATCTTATAAATGGAATAAAAAACATAATAGTGTAGCCTGAAGGTTTTGTTAGTTTTGATATTTACGACGCATTAATCAAGAAAAGATCGATTGATATTGTTAAGGGCAGATTGCTTGGATCGTGTTTATGACTGAGCCGTGTTCAACGCTTATGTGTTTTTATGCCTTACATTTGCCCCTTCAATCAGTTAATCTCTTATATTTACATGTATTAAACCATTGTGACCTACGACTATAAGGTTGTGTGATTTATCGTATATAAGAAACCTGTAAACATAAGATGAAACAATTAAGAATGCCTGCACTCTACCAGCCTTTATATTCACATTTTAAGACGACAAGTAGCATAATTTATTATGCAAAGACACTGATTCTGGTATTGCTATTGGGATTTAGCTATACAAATTCAAATGCAACAATTCGTTATGTAAAAGTCACTGCTGCGGGTTTGGGTACAGGTAGTTCGTGGGCCAATGCCAGTGATGATCTGCAGAGCATGATTAATGCATCATCATCAGGCGATGAGGTTTGGGTAGCCGCCGGCGTTTACCTGCCTACAGTTGATCCTTCTGGGAACAGTAATCCCTCAGATGCAAGAGATAAAACCTTTCGCTTAAAAAGTGGGGTAGATATGTATGGTGGTTTTGCAGGTACTGAGACAGCGATCTCGCAGCGGAATCTAGCTGTTAATATCACGATCCTAAGCGGTGATATTGGTGTTGCAAATACCGCCACAGACAATTGTTATCACGTGGTAATGTCAGTTATCTCCCTTAGTGCGACAGGGTATATATTTGATGGTTTTAGAATAACGAAAGGCTATGCCACCGGCAATTCCACAACTGCTGTAGGCAGTTTTAATATGGACCAGGGTTATGGCGGTGCAATGTTTATTTCCGGTGGACTGACCACTACTTTGCGTAATGTTCATATTACCGGTAATGTATCGTCTAACTACGGCGGAGGCATTTATTCGGAGAATACCAGGCTTAACCTGTTAATTGATTCGATATATAGCAATAATGGCCCATGGGGTGCAGGTATTCATATCAACGGTAGCGACAGTCTTGTTATAGATAGTTCTGCAATATATTTAAACACCAGCAATGGTGGCGGTGGGGGCATGTATGTCGGTGTGAATACAGGCACTATCAGCAACTCTAGCATTTTTCGCAACACATCAACTGGCTATGGAGGTGGTATTGAGATGAGTGCTGGTACTATGACCCTGATCAATAACGCTATATATACAAATAAATGTGGCTACTATGGTGGCGGTGCTTTTCTAGACGGCGGCAATTTCACGCATTACACCCTCATTAATAATGCCATTTTTCAGGACACTGCAGACAAAGGAGGCGGAATATATGTAAATGACGGAAGTGCCACCGTTACAGGTAATACTTTTTTCAACAACGTCACTTATAGCGGTGGCGGCGGTATCGTCTTTCTAAGTGATAGTGCTAATTTTAAGAACAATATTTTCTGGAAGAATAAAAAACTAGGTAGCCTCAATTCCTGGTCGGAAGACGATTTTTCTGTTGCTTATTTTCATACCAGCACCTTCAATAATAATTTCCTCCAGCATCCTGCTACCAGCTATCTGGTGCAAAATGGCCGGGGCAATAACGCAATTGGTGCCGGCGCAAGCGGTAATATATTTGCATATGATCCTGCTTTTGTAAATGAATCCGATCCGCTTGGGGCAGACGGTATTGCACGGACTTCGGATGACGGTGTCGCGCTCAGTTCATGTAGTATCGCGGTCAATGCAGGAATAACACCATCACCCGCGGTACCCACTGATATTTTAGGAAATTCAAGGGTGAGCACTTATGACATGGGGGCTTATGAATTCCAGGGTACTCCCCTTAATCCAACAGCAGTAGGGCCTATTACAGGTAGCTCCCTACTATGCACAAATACTACTATTCAGCTTAGTAATACCGTATCAGGCGGCGTATGGTCTTCTTCTGATACTGCTATAGCCAGAGTGTCGTCAACGGGGGTAGTCACGGGTGCAACTGCAGGAACGGTCAACATTATTTATACGCATGGTAACACAGGCTGTGTTAATACCAGCACATTTAAAGCTATTACTGTTATTAACCCTCCTACTGTAACACCAATTACAGGGGCTGATTCAGTTTGCGCGGGTTCAACGCTCTGGCTAAATACTACTACAAATGGTGGATATGGCTATTACTATTCGGGTAATACTGCACTCGCTACCGTTACCACCTCCTTATACAGCGGATATGTTACTGCGCTTAGCCCGGGTAACTTAGTTATCACCTATACACTGGTTCACGGTTGCAGTGTTAGCGTTACAAAGAATATCAAGGTAAATCCGCGGCCGGTAGTGTCGGCTATCACGGGTGGCAATGTAGTTTGTACCGGTAGTACATTGCAGCTTACTGACACCACAAGTGGCGGGGTCTGGAATGCTTCGAACAATAGGGTTACTGTAAGCTCAACTGGTTTGGTTACAGGAATAGCTACAGGGTCAAGCACTGTGACGTATACTGTAACTAACAGTTTAGGTTGCAGTACTACCGTATCACAAATTATTACCGTTAATGCCAGCCCTTCCGTTTCTGCCATATCAGGTATAGACAGCTTGTGTGCTAACCAGGCTACGCTATATACCGATACTACCACAAGTGGAACCTGGGGTTCATTAAACACAAATATTGCAACAGTTGGTACAGGCGGAGTAGTTACCGGTGTAAGCAATGGCACTGCATCCATTACATATACGATCACAGGTTCCAATGGTTGCACTGCCATTGCCAGTAAGGATATTTATATAGAAGCCATCACACCTATAAACGCAATTACTGGTGCGAGTATGGTTTGTTTGAATACAACTGCACAATATAACAATACTACGACAGGTGGTGTATGGAGCACTAAAAGTAATGGTGCTGTTGCGGGCATTTCTTCCACTGGTTTGCTCACGGCATACAATACAGGGCAAGATACTGTATTATATACTGTAAGGAACCCATCTGGTTGTGATAATGAGGTCCAATTTGTAATAAATGTAAATGCGCCGGTAATTACCTCTATCACAGGTGCCGACAGTATATGTAATGGAACAACGACACAACTGAGTCACAGTATCTCCGGTGGTAGTTGGACTAATTTTAGTACATCATTCGGTAGTATCAGCACCAGCGGGCTGTATTCACCTGTCGCTACAGGTATTGATACTGTTTATTACCAATATTTATCCAATGGATGCCCAGCAGAAACTAAAAAATCATTAGTGGTAAAAGCACCATTGCATATAGCATTGACAGGAGTTGATACCTTATGTAGTGCGGCTACCACCCTGTTCAGTCACAGCATCCCGGGTGGAACCTGGAGCAATTTCAATACATCGTTTGGGACGGTGAATAGCACAGGGTCTTATACTTCAGCAACAGCAGGTATAGACACTATCTACTATCAGTACACCTCTATAGGCTGTCCTGCACATGCTAAAAAGCCCCTAGTGGTAAAGGAACCACGACTGTCGCCGGTAACAGGTGCTGATAGTATATGCTTTGGAACCGGCACTCAGCTTGCCGACACCATTTCGGGCGGCCGTTGGAGCAACCTCAATATTACTATAGGTTCTGTGAGCAGTACCGGTCTCTATACATCAGCCGGCAAGGGTGTTGATACTGTATATTATCAATACACTTCTAATGGCTGCCCGGCAACTGCCAGCAAAGCGGTAGTGGTGCAAATGCAGGATAGCGCAGCTATCACGGGAGGTAGCACTGTTTGTAAAGGTGAGCTACTACAATTGATGCCATCTATTGCGGGCGGCGCATGGACTGGAAATAATAATGCAATTGCCATTGTTAACAGCGCCGGACAGGTATCTGGCGTTAGTGCTGGAACGGCAATATTCACTTATAAGCTGACCAACACTTTAGGATGTACTGGTGTGACAACACATACCGTAACAGTAAATGAAGCAATAACTACCACTTCGCAAAATAGCACTACTCTAAAGGCTACAGGCAGTCAGAGCGGCGCCATTTATCAATGGATAAATTGTAGCGATAATCAACCTATACCAGGTGCAACTAATTCCACCTACATAGCTAATGCTAACGGGCAATATGCAGTAATAGTTACTTATCTTGGTTGTGCTGATACTTCGGCTTGTCTTACAGTAACAGGCGTAGGTATAGAGACTATCAAAGATTTTTCTCAGATACTTATTATACCCAACCCCGCAACTGAATTTGTGAAAATACAAACGGGAGGCAGACTAGCTACTTCCATAAAACTATATGATGTAGTAGGTAGGTTTATAAAAGAAATCATTCCCCAGGCATCGGAGTCGGTCATAAATATCAGCGATCTTCCTAAAGATATTTACCAGCTACATATTAACTTTTCCGGTGAAATTGTCGTTCGTAAACTAGTTGTCAGATAAGTTGCACGATTAAAAATGTGTAACCCTTTGTAAGGGTAGGATGCCAGTTTAAACTGTATCTGTTATAATATTCTGAAACTTATCCAATTATAGTAATATTGCGTAAACATACGTAAGGGTTACTCAATCGAGTAACCCTTATAAGTGATCCGGATTGGATTCGAAAAATGCTTTGAATCCTTTGCCAGGAGCGGACTTTATAATTTGCTCGATTAATTGCTCGATTAATTTCTAAGAACAGTAAACTTGCATACCTAGATTTACTCAGGTTTACTTATACTCATCAAAGATATAGAAATGTCAAATCGTTTAAATCTTCTCCCATCAAATCGGCTCTTTTGCGTAAAACATAAATTTATTATTTCCAGCCTACCCAAACATCCACGTATTAATCCATCAACAACAAAATAAATAGGTATTAATTTCTTACACTTGGGATAGTTAAGAAACATCAAAATTAAGTTTATCTATTGCTGAAGTAATCAAAAAATTGGGAATTGAAGTTGTTGTCGACAAAACATATCTAAAATACGACGGTCATATCAAGTCATTTATGATCCATTTTTTAGATGCAGATATTATACTAATAATACTCACGCCAAAATATAAAATTGAACCAGATAAGTTAATTAGTTGTGCAGGCTATGAATATAATATCATCAATGATGAGTTGTATAAAGTTATACAGACAAATGAAAAGTTCATGCCGATAATACGCAGTGATGATATAGAAAGCAGCGTTTCCTAATTCTTAAGAAAGTTCAATTATGCATATCTTCTAGATTGGAGTGACTATGAAAAAAAATGAATCAAGCTTTGATGTTTTTTTGTTGGGATATCAGTTTGATAAAAAGTTGTTTAATTGTCATTATTGATAGTTTGGTTATGTGTATACAAAAAAAAATTGATAGTGGGTTATTAATAAAAATTAATGTTAAAATATTTGGAAAAGGCAAAGCAAGTGTATTATCTT
>MKUO01000021.1 GCA_001897855.1 Bacteroidetes bacterium 43-93 | reverse complement strand
CGCAAAGATAAGAGCCTTTTTTCTTTTCGCAAAATTTATTTCGAAACTTTATTTTTCTAATGAATTTCTGCTACTCTTTTTCTCCCACTTTTTCCACCCACTCTGCCTCCGTTAACCGCTTTAAGAACTTACCCCTTTTCGTTGTTGGGAGTGCAAAAGTAGTAAAGGTTTTGCAACTACCAAATTTATCGCTGCATATTTATATTCTGCATTTAAAACTAAAACTAATATGCCTTGATTTTAGCGGTTTGTAAAGATACGAAGTGCTGAAAAAAAAATCAAGATATACTGGTGAAAGCTACCATAAACATGGCGGCTACTTCTTTACAGCAACTAAAGCATAGGTCATAGGTAGCTTTTGTTCCATTCCGGCAATCATATACTTACCCTCTTCTACCATTCTGGAATTATGGAAAGCATTGTAGGGAGAATAATCATACTCCCGAAATACTTCTATTTGCATTCCCGAGTTAATAAGACTTTGCATCACTTCTGATAGCGGATGATTCCAGCCTATCTCTTTTAGTTGCAGCGGGGCATCCCTATCAGCATAAGTGCCATTCAAAGTTTCGATGATCGGCCCTATATTGAAGTAGGAATATTCAATATGGCTAAAGTGGTTATCGAACATCCAGATCATGGGGTGAAACTCTACCAGCAAAAGCTTACCTCCGGGTTTTAACGACGCCGATACCACATCTGCCCATTGCTGCATATCAGGCAACCACCCTATTACACCATACGTAGTAAAAACCATATCAAACTGCTTATTCACTACCTGCGGCACAGAATATACATCAGTACAAATAAAGCTAGCGTCAAGCCCAAGGGCATCATTCAGCTCCGTTGCCTTCGCGATTGCAGCATCAGAAATATCTACACCTGTTACCCTTGCGCCCATGCGCGCAAGAGATAAGCTATCCATACCAAAATGACACTGCAAATGCATTATCTCCTTACCGCTCACATCGCCCAGCAAGCTCAATTCTATTTCTTTAAGACTGGACATACCTGCCGTAAAAGAAGACATACCGTAGAACTCAGACTTGACATGATACTCCGTTTTGGCATTCCATAGAGCGCGATTTATATCAAGATATTTATCCGATTCGTTCATATTTACATACTCTTAATAACCCGAATTTACCGCAAAAGGCTGTGTAACACGATTAAAACCATTTAATTTGCGATTCAATTATTCGCAATGGCAACAATCCTGGAAATACTTAAGTACATACTCCCTTCTATTATTGTGCTGCTGAGCAGCTACCTTATTGTGCAGAAATTCCTGGTAACAGAATTGAAACGCAAACAGCTTGCTTTGTTGCAAGACACACAGGACACTACCCTGCGATTAAGGCTACAGGCTTATGAACGACTCACTTTATTCGTAGAGCGCATCAGCGCACGCGCATTGATACCACGCTTGTATGTAAGCGGCATGACGATAGCGGATCTGCAACAGGCTATCATCTTTAATATCCGCGCAGAGTTCGAGCACAACCTGTCGCAGCAGATCTATGTATCAAGCAATGTATGGAATACCGTACGCGGCGTTATGGAACAGGAGATCAATATGATCATCCAGATATCAAAACAACTGAACCCTGAGGCACCTGCCAAAGACCTGCATGCACGTGTAATGGACTATATAGGTTCTGCACCGGATGAACTGCCTACAGATGTAGCCTTGCAGATCATCAATGAAGAAGCTAAACGCCTGTTATCATACGGTTCTTAAGTCATTTGAGTAAAAACGATTTTTCGTGAGCAATAAAAAATTTACTACCGATTCCGGTATCGAGATCAAGCAACTATACAACGACCCCGTGTCAATGACAGAAAAGCCGGGCGAATTTCCCTTTACACGTGGCGTGCATGCTGCTATGTATAGAGACAGGCTGTGGACGATGCGTCAATATGCTGGCTTCAGCACTGCGGAGGAGTCCAACAAACGCTATCATTACCTGCTAAGCCAGGGTGTAAGTGGGCTGTCTGTAGCATTCGACTTACCTACGCAAATAGGTTATGATTCTGATCATGCAATGAGCGAAGGTGAGGTAGGCAAGGTGGGTGTTGCAATAGACTCGCTGGAAGATATGGAGATACTGTTCAAAGACATCAAGCTACAGGACATCTCTACCTCTATGACCATCAATGCAACAGGTTTTATTCTATTGTCATTATACATAGCACTTGCCAAAAAACAAGGTGCTGACATCAGGAAGATATCCGGAACGATACAAAACGATATACTGAAGGAATATGCTGCTCGTGGCACTTACATATACCCACCGGCACCTTCCATGCGCATCATCACGGATATATTTGAGTATTGCAGCAAAGAAGTACCTAAATGGAATACTATTTCCATTTCAGGTTACCATATCCGGGAAGCCGGTGCTACCGCGGTACAGGAGTTAGCATTTACCCTGGCAAACGGCAAAGCTTACTTGCAGGCCGCATTACAAAAAGGACTGGACATTAATGTATTTGCACAGCGTCTCTCATTCTTCTTCAATGCACATAACAACCTGTTTGAAGAAGTAGCCAAATTCCGCGCGGCAAGACGCATGTGGGCACACATTACCAAATCATTAGGCGCTACAGACCCTAAGGCACAGATGCTTCGTTTCCATACACAAACAGGGGGCAGCACACTTACAGCACAGCAACCTAAGAATAATATTGTACGCGTATCATTACAGGCATTAAGCGCTGTATTGGGCGGCACGCAATCATTGCACACCAATGGTTATGATGAAGCTCTTTCCCTCCCTACAGAAGAAGCCGCAACCATAGCATTACGTACGCAACAGATCATAGCTTTTGAAAGCGGAGCTACAGACACAGTAGATCCGTTAGCAGGATCGTTCTACGTAGAACAATTGACCAACGATGTAGAAGCCGCAGCATGGAAGCTGATAGAAAAGATAGATGTAATGGGCGGTGCGGTTAAAGCTGTAGAACAAGGTTTTATACAGGAAGAGATCGCACGAAGCGCTTATAAATACAATAATGAAATTGAAGATGGTACCAAGATCATAGTAGGGGTAAACAAATTTACCTCTAAAGAGGCGGAAGAAACGCCTGTGTTTAAGATAGATGATTCTATACGTACCGTTCAGACAGAGAAGCTAAAAGCTCTGCGTGCGAAACGCGATGCTGCAAAAGCGTCGGCATGCCTGGAAGCCATTCGTCAAAAAGCAATGTCTACAGAAAACCTGATGCCTGCGGTTATTGAAGCTGTAGAGAATCTGTGTACGTTAGGTGAAATAGCAGATACCCTCCGTGGTGTGTGGGGCGAATACAAAGGCTAAGGAATATATATCTTATTGACAATACCGGAACGGCGCCTGAGCTCCCAAAGCCAGGCGCTTACTGTTACCTTATCATAGCTCTGTATCCCATCCTTTTGATGGTTCATCTTAAGGTAACGATCGTATACATCACCTGTATAATTTCCAAAACGATTTCTGTACTTAATACGCAATTGCCTGAGCGTATCCAGATGTGCTAAAGTAATTGGATTCAATTGCTTTCTTATTTCGCTTGCAGCTGCTGAATCGCGCATGCGCAACTGAAAGTGTGTGTATAACCATACATTGAGGCATGCCGAATACATAAAGCTCGTATCCCGGGACTGCATAGACACCGCGTAGGCCAATAGATTAGCATCATCTTCTGCGGCTATCCCGGCCTGGTGTGCCAGCTCATGCATTATTACATAAGGCAACATAAAACCCGGCTGACCGTCGTCTACCTGGCCCTCACCGGTAAAAGGGTTGTAATATCCCTGCACACCCATATATCGCAACAAGCGCCCAAATAACGATGGTTTAATAAACAACCCGGTGCCATTGTAGAAACAATCGGTTTCTTTTCTATAAAGTTCCTTAGCCCTAACAACAGACACATCAAATGTATTATTTCGGTAGGCCGGCGCTAAGGTATTTATCTCCTGTACCAGGTAACGATCAAATTGTATAACAGAGCTGTCATTCCACTTGTTTCTATCTATTTGCCAATAATCACCCAGCGGCTCTTTATAATAGTTGCCACCCCAGCTGAATAAAAAAAGAAAGTACAGTGTTGCCAATGAGCCAGCACCCGTTAATAGATACCAGATAAAAACTATTTTATATCGCTGCCAGCGCACCAGGCAAGCAATCAATTTCGCCAGATATACAATTAGCATTCCGCCCCAACATACATACAGAATGTCGCCTATACTTAAAGGCATATGCATCAGCACCTTCGCACGTACTAGTTGATAAGGATGAAAAACAAAGCGATTATAGGCATCTACATGACAAGTGCAAGAAGCCAAATAAACACTTAAGGCAATCGCTAAAACGATGGTGATAATGATCGATATTAACTTTTTCTTATGGCTTTGCTGCCTGTATCTATCTTGCTGCTGTATTTCCAAAGCTAGGTTATCAATATATTTGCTACCGCAATTTCAGAATAAATCATCAAACCTGAGTTAATGACTAAGCACTATTATTTTCTTTCTGCCCTTTTATCCCTTAGCATCGTTACTCTTAGTTGTAACCATAAACCGGACGATAAGGCAGCGGCAAAGAAAACTAACGGATTAAACGTAGAGGCTTATGTCGTTCAACCTCAATCCTTCAGCAGCCAGTATGCAGCCAGCGGCTCATTATTACCAAACGAACAGATAGATATACATCCTGAAATATCAGGAAGGGTCACTTCTATCAATTTCAAAGAAGGCTCTAAAGTGCGCAAAGGCCAGCTACTGGTGCAGCTATACGACCAGGAAATACTAGCGCAACTTCAAAAACTGCGTTCCCAAAAACGCTTGCAACAAGGCATTATAAAACGACAGAAAGAATTAGTAGATATCGGGGGCATCAGCAGGCAAGACTTTGAAACCTCTGAAACCCAGTTAAAATCTATTGACGCAGATATAGCAGCTGCAGAAGCACAACTGAGGTCTACCAAAATCATTGCGCCTTTCGATGGAACAATTGGTATACGTAACATCAGCGTTGGCGCCATTGTTTCACCAACTACATTGATAACTACGCTGCAACAGACGCATATATTGAAAATGGACTTTTCGGTGCCTGAACAGTATGTAAAAGCCCTATTTGTAAATAAAGAAGTCTTCTTTTCTGTTACCGGCTCTTTAGACACACTATCTGGTAAAGTAACGGCACTAGATCCGGGTGCGGACGCTACCACGCGCACAGTGCGTGTACGTGCCGTAGTGGACAACACACCCGGCAAATTGGTGGCAGGCGCGTTTGCGGATGTGATCATACCACTGCAAAGCCAAAACAATGCCATCCTGATACCTTCACAATCCGTGATACCTACCACACGCGATAAAAAGGTAGCGGTATCTAAAAACGGGAAAGTAGCGATGGTAACGGTGAAGCTTGGCCAGCGGACCAATGACAAAGTAGAAGTTCTTTCTGGCATACAGGCTGGCGACACGATACTCACCACCGGCCTGATGCAGGCTAAGCCAGGCATGGATGTGAAGGTAAAAAAGGTGATATCCTAGGCTTATTCGGATTTGTTAAATCACCGTCCCCATTTCTTTACAGGCTTATTCCTGAACCTGTTAATGACGAACATTGCCTAAATTTGCAAAGCAATGAAATCGTTTAACGTCCCCGTACACTATCGCAGCTCCCTGGTTACTGCTATCAAGCAAAAACGCAAGGCTGCGGATAAAATGAAAAAGGATTTTGCTCCTACCATATTGAATGCAGGCACCCTGCAATTGATTCTCGCCCGGCATTTCGGTTTTTGCTATGGCGTGGAGAACGCAATCGAGATCGCATTTCTGGCAGTTGCAGAAAATCCAGGCAAGCGAGTATTCCTGCTAAGCGAAATGATACACAACCCCGGTGTAAATGCCGATCTGCAGGGATTAGGCGTTCGTTTCATTATGGATACGAAGGGTAATATGCTGATGGGCTGGGATGAACTGACAAGCGAAGACATTGTGATCATTCCCGCATTTGGCACTACGCTCGAACTTGAGAAAACCCTGCGTGATAAAGGCATTGAACCCAGCAGGTACGAAACTACATGCCCTTTTGTAGAAAAGGTATGGAACCGCGCGGAAAAAATAGGTACTGAAGGATATACGATCATAGTACACGGAAAGCCCAACCATGAAGAGACACGTGCTACCTTCTCACATAGCAAAGCCAATACACCTACTGTAGTAGTGAAGGATATGGCACAGGCGCAGCACCTGGCATCCTTCATTACGGGCAAGCTACCTGCAGAACAATTTGCCGCAGACTTTAAGGGGCAATACTCTGAAGGGTTTGATATTAATAAGGATTTCAAACGCATTGGCGTGGTAAACCAAACAACCATGCTTGCCAGCGAAACACAGGGCATAGCTGATTACCTGAAGCAAGTAATGATAGATCATTACAAACCGGCGCCCGAAGAAGTTTCCCAATATTTTGCAGATACGCGAGATACCCTTTGCTATGCCACCAACGACAACCAAAGCGCCGTGCAAGGCATGTTGGAAGCCGAGGCTGATATTGCAATAGTGATTGGCGGGTATAACAGCTCCAATACATCACACCTTGTAGAACTTTGCGAACTGAAACTGCCTACTTATTTCATCAAAGACGAACACTGCCTGGTATCATCCAAACTGGTTCGGCATTTCGATCTGCATACACACACAGAAATAGAAACAGAAAATTACCTGCCGGCCCATACACCGCTGCGTATCATGATCACATCCGGCGCTTCCTGTCCCGATGCATTGGTAGAACGTGTGATGGAACGCCTTGCAGAGCTAACCAATAATACAGAAGCGCTGGAACAGGTTGCCGCAAAATGGGCTGAGTAAAACGCAATCTTCCCAATAAAAAAATACCCGGTGGTAAAAACCACCGGGTCCTAAAACTCCTCTCAATTCAAGGCATGCGAAATGCCTAATTGAGTTCAATAATAAAATCGTGTGTATTCACTAAGGTTCCAGCAGCCAGCTCAATATGCCCTACTTTTCCTTCTCCAGGCGCTGTTACAACTGTTTCCATCTTCATCGCTTCAATAACAAATAGAGGCTGATTCTTCTTTACAGCTTCTCCTTTATTTACCAGCAATTTAGATAATAATCCTTGTAAAGGCGCGCCTATCTGGCTTTTATTTGCAGCATCTATCTTCTTATTTTCCTTTTTCTCTACCTTTTGAGATTTGTCCTGCACCTCTATATTGCGGGTTTGCCCGTTCAGTTTAAAGAATACAGTGCGCTTGCCATTATCATCCACAGGGCCAATACTCAGAAGGCGTATCAACAAGGTTTTTCCTTTTGCGATCTCAATGGTGGTATCCTGCCCCATCTTCATACCATAGTAAAATATTGGTGTTGGCACTACGGACACATCACCATATTTTCTCCAGAATGCAAGCCCTTCTTCAAATACTTTAGGATAAAACTTGTAAGTCAGGAAGTCTGTCAGTTGCAAATCTTTGCCGTACTTCTCTTTAAATGCTTCCAGCTCATTATCGAAATCAACAGGTGGTATGTGTATGTTAGGCCTGTCATTAAATGGCACACGGTCTTTCAGTACAATTTTCTGCAGGTCTTTAGGGAAGCCACCTTCCGGCTGACCGATCTCTCCCATAAAAAATTGCTGTACTGATTCAGGGAACGAGATGGATGCACCTTTTTCCATTACATCATCAGGCGTCAGGTCGTTTGCTACCATAAACTGCGCCATATCACCTACCACTTTAGAGCTTGGTGTTACTTTCACAATATCGCCAAACATGTCGTTCACTGTGGCATACATGTCTTTGATCGCGTCAAACTTATCCCCAAGGCCGAGCGCTATAGCCTGCGGCTTCAGGTTGGAGTATTGCCCACCGGGTATCTCATGTTCGAATACGTCTGCTGCACTGGCTTTTAAACCGGATTCAAACGGATAATAGTATTCGCGAACAGCTTGCCAATAGTCAGAGTATTTGTTCAGCGATTTGATATCATAAGCATTTTCACGCTCGTGGAATTTCATCATTTCCACCACTGCGTTAAAATTAGGCTGCGATGTCAGCCCCGATAAGGAGCCTATCGCACAATCCACCACATCCACACCGGCATCGATGGCCATCATATAGGTAGCAGGCTGTAGTGATGATGTGTCGTGCGTATGTAGGTGAATAGGTATCTTAACTGTATCCTTAAGCGCAGTCACCAATTCTTTTGCAGCATATGGCTTCAACAGGCCACTCATATCTTTTATAGCAAGAATGTGGGCACCAGCGTTCTCCAGGTCTTTCGCTATACGCAAATAGTAATCGAGGGTATATTTGGTACGCTTAGGATCCATGATATCACCAGTATAGCAAAGCGATGCTTCTGCAAGTCCGCCTGTACGTTTACGCACCATATCTATCACAGGTGTCACGTTCGGCATCCAGTTAAGTGAATCAAAGATGCGGAAGATATCTACACCTTTTTCCCATGATTGTTCTACAAATTTCTCGATCAGGTTATCCGGATATGCCGCATACCCTACGCCATTGGCACCACGGATCAGCATTTGCAGCAGGATATTCGGAATTGCTTTGCGCAGTGCCTCGAGGCGCTTCCATGGGTCTTCTTTCAGGAAACGAACACATACATCGAACGTTGCACCACCCCATACTTCCATGCTGAACGTTTGCGGGTGATTCATCGCAAAGCTCTTGGCAACTTTCAGCATATCATAGGTACGCATGCGCGTAGCCAATAGCGACTGGTGTGCATCTCGGAACGTGGTATCTGTATAATGTATCTTTTTCTCGTTCTTCAGCCATTCTGCAAACTTATCTGGTCCTAGTTCCGTAAGCAGGTCTTTTGTTCCTTTAGGGTATGCAGTAAGCGTGTCGTATGCAGGGACTACCGGTTTTTCAAACGTGCGGCCATCATGTTTTATTTTTACATCGGGATTGCCATTCACAGTAACATCCGCTAAAAACTCCAGCATACGTGTGCCCCTATCCTGACGAACAGGCATATCAAATAGCTGGGGATTTTCCTGTATAAAGCTTACGGTTGCTTTACCTGCAATAAAATCATCGTTGGTAATCAGGTTTTCGAGGAACTGGATATTATTCTTCACACCGCGTATCCTGAATTCGCGCAGTGCACGATGCATCTTTTGTGCAGCATCACGTTTTGTATTACCGGAAGTGCTCACCTTTACCAGCATAGAATCGAAGAACGGACTGATCTTCATGCCCGGATAGGTACTACCTTCATCAAGGCGCACACCAAAACCCGTAGCATTACGGTATGTCAATAATGTACCATAATCAGGCTTAAAGTCGTTTGCAGGATCTTCCGTGGTGATACGGCACTGGATGGCAAAACCATTCTTAGGTATTGCAGCCTGGTTGCCCAATCCTATTTCAGGGTCTGACAATTTATAACCCTGTGCTATGTATATCTGCGTTTTGATCAGGTCTACACCGGTTATCATTTCGGTAACCGTGTGCTCTACCTGTATGCGCGGGTTCACTTCTATGAAATAGATATTCTGCTCCGCATCTACCAGGAATTCTACCGTACCGAGGTTATTATAATTTACAGCATTTGCTATCTGCAAAGCGTATTGATACAACTTATTGCGGGTTTCTTCTCTAAGCCCCAGGGAGGGCGCCACCTCTACTACTTTCTGAAAACGACGCTGAACGGAACAATCACGTTCGTACAGGTGAACAATATTACCATGACGATCGCCGGCTATCTGTACTTCGATATGCTTAGGATTCTCAACAAATTTTTCCAGGAATACAGTATCGTCGCCAAATGCGTTCTTAGCTTCGCTGCGTGCTTCGTGGAACGCTTTCTTTAATTGTTCATCATCGCGAACAACACGCATACCACGTCCGCCACCACCTGCAGCGGCTTTCAGCATCAAAGGGTAGCCTATACGGCCGGCCTCAGCAAGAGCAGTAGCCTCATCCACCAATGGCTGAATATTACTCTGTATAAGCGGTATCCCCGCTTTTTCAGCAACCTCCTTAGCGGTAACCTTATCGCCCAGCGCAGCCATAGCTTCGGGGCTAGGACCTACAAATACAATATTGTTCTCCGCACACTTGCTTGCAAAGGTTGCGTTCTCTGACAGGAATCCATAACCGGGATGTATGGCATCAGCGCCACAATCCTTTGCTATGGCGATGATCTCGTCCATATTCAGGTATGGTTTCAACGGGTCGTTATCAGCACCAACCTGGTAGGCTTCATCTGCTTTATAGCGGTGCAGGGAATAGCGGTCTTCAAAGGTGTATATGGCAACAGTGGATATATTTAGTTCCGTAGCCGCCCGAAATATACGAATGGCTATTTCGCCACGGTTAGCGATCAGTAATTTTTTAATCTTCATCTTAATTTGTTAGTCCTATTTGCCAGCAAAAGTAGTGCCAACAAAAACACCGGGCAAATGTCCCGGTGTTTATTTATATGTTTTTTGAACGATATTTTATTATTACCAAAGGCGTACACGCAAACTATCAGGCAGATACATCTTGTTGCCCGGCTTCACGTCAAACGCCTCGTAAAACTCCCGAACATTAGGCATAGGGCCGTTCACACGGTATTTTGCCGGTGAATGCACATCTGTATGCAGGCGTTGTGCCAGTTCATCCTTGCGTGTTTGATACAGCCAGCCCAGGGCATATCCAATAAAATATCGCTGAAGTGGTGTCAGTCCGTTAATCTTTTCGCCTTTTTTATAGGTTTCTGTTTGTTTAAAGGCGTCCAGTCCTATCAGTATGCCACCCAGGTCAGCCAGGTTTTCACCCAATGTAGCACGGCCGTTGATATGCAGGGTATCTACCGGTGTCATTTTATTGAACTGCTGCACCAGCACGTTGGCACGTTCGTTAAACTGGGTTTCATCTGTTTTGCTCCACCAGTTTTTCAGGTTGCCTTTTTCATCAAACTGGCGGCCTTCGTCATCAAAACCATGGGTGATCTCGTGGCCTATAGTTGATGCAGCTGCATACCCGTAAACCAGTGCATCGTCCAACTCTTCGTCTCTATAACCTGGCACAGTAAATATGCCAGCCGGTAATACGATCTCGTTATTGGACGGATTATAATAGGCATTATAGGTTTGCGGTGTCATATCCCATTCTGTACGGTCAACTGGCTTACCTAGCTTATTTAGCTGATAATTATTCCAAAACTCATTCGCGCGTATCATATTCAGCACAAACGGACCGCGGTCTATCTTCAGAGATGAAAAATCTTTCCATTTATCAGGATAGCCTACTTTTTTGGTAATGCTTGCCAATTTGCTCAATGCCTTCTTCTTCGTACTGTCTGTCATCCAGTCCAGCTTTTCTATGCGCGCCTTATAAGCATTACGCACATTCTCTACCATATCGGCGTAGCGCTTCTTGGCTTTTTCGTTGAAATATTCTTTAGCAAATAATTGTCCTAGGGCTTCACCCATTGCACCTTCTTCCGCGTCAAGAGCACGCTTCCAGCGAGGCTTCAGTTGTTCT
This sequence comes from Bacteroidetes bacterium 43-93, assembly GCA_001897855.1. Lineage (GTDB taxonomy): Bacteria > Bacteroidota > Bacteroidia > Chitinophagales > Chitinophagaceae > Polluticoccus. The sequence goes on along the minus strand of MKUO01000021.1, from coordinate 205,545 downwards.
ACCCCACGAATGGTTTTGCTATAGAAATCAAAATTGGCGTTGACGAATGGTGTACTCAGGTATGCTCCCAAAGAACGCACCAGGTGAAAGGTCAAATAATCTTTCAGATTTTGCAATGGTTCAGTTGCTACTACTTTATCCAATTGCTTGTAGAATTCGGGCTGGCCTACAATCACACTATCCACATGTTTCACGCCAATGGTTTGCAACATGGATGGCCATTCAATAGTCTGCGAAATGGTTTTCAACTGCGAGATAGCCATTTTATTATAATTCTTATAAGGATCACGCAGATCTTCTAGCTTGCGGGATGCCTGTGCCAGCTTGGTTTCAATGGCGACAATATTCGCCGCCTTCGTGTTTGCTTCTGCTTCAGGGATACCTGCCAGTTGCAGTACTTTAGCTATATAAGCCGGGTAAGCATTGCGGATCTTAACACTGCGCTCATCGGTATTAAAATAATAATCCCTGTTAGGAAGGCCCAATCCGCCCTGGTTCATGTCATAGGCCATAACCTCGCTGTTCTTGGCATCCTGCGATACACCTTCGTCAAAGAAAAATCCAATACCTTTTGCATGGCCTTGTGCCACATAGGCCATCAGGTCTTTGGTATTTTGCAGGGCATTGATCTTATCCAGCTCCGGCTTCAATGGGGTTATACCTTGCTTTTCGATATCTACAGTATCCATGGCACTGTACCAGAAATCACCTATCTGCTGGGTTGTTCCGGATGTAGCATGTTTGGCTTCTGCATCCTGGTTTATCTTCAGCAACCTGTCATACAATTCTTTCTGCACCAGGTTGCCGATCCCCCAGCCTGTTTCGTCACCCGGTATTGGGTTGTTCTTTATCCAGCCACCGTTTGCATATTCAAAGAAATCATCTGCAGGGTTTACTGTAGTATCTCTATCTGTTATCAGTATATCAGGTTTATTAGGTTGCTCCTTTTGCTCCGCCGATTTACATGCAGCCATACACGCAACAGCAGCTACTCCCCATATTACCTTTTTATTCATAAAATTTATTTTTGAACTGCGAATGTAACGGGTTTAGTCAGTAATTCAATCCCCTGTAATGGGTTAGGGCAGCAAAAGCGGCCCGAGCCAGTACATCCATGCCACCCAACCGATAATGCTGCCTGCAACGCCATATATAACCAGTTCTTTCCTATGTTCCTTAACCACAGAAAGGGTGACGTACAATAACAACGCACCGAATACAATGAGCAGCGCAATATATCCTATATGCAACGGAACATTCAAGGCATTGAGTAATTTCGACTCATCGGCTGGCCATCCAGTCTCGTAAGGAAGCATGCATAACAAAGCTCGAAGTACTTCCCTGCTCCAGAAAAAAGTAAGTACAACCCAAAGCAGGTGTTTCGTTCTATAGGCATCTATCGTTTCCTTTCGCGCTGTCCACATCAACCCGATAAAACCTAGGGCACCAGTGACTATTGTTTGCAAAGGGCCGCCAAGTGTAAAAATAAAATCCCCGGATGCTCCACCAAACACAGTGGATCTATAACGAATTACAGGGCTCCCTCCCAGAAGAATACCCGCTGCGTAATGCCCACATTCATGTAATAAGGTACCTGCGATGGCAGCGAGAAAAAACCAAATAGTGATTTTCAGCTTTTGCATAGGATAAGGAATGACAGCTTTGGGATAATATTATAGCATAGAAGTCAAAGTTCAACAGCAATTCTATAAATTGTAGAAAAATAATTAAATGAAAACCGTTGCTGCTGACTTGCTCACAACCATAGAAAATGCTACTCCATTGCTTCTTGCAATAAGCGATGTGGAAGCTGCCATAAAACCCAACCCCGAAAAATGGTCCTGCAAAGAAGTGATCGGCCACCTGATAGATTCAGCCTGCAACAACCAACAAAAGTTTGTAAGGACAATACAGAAGGATGGAGAAAAATTCCCACCTTATGAGCAGGAAAAGTGGGTAGCCATTCAGAAATATAACGACGCTGAATGGAATGAACTGATCAGCCTCTGGAGCCAATACAATAAACATATAGCACACATCATTAAGCACATACCGGATGAAGCCCTGCCTAATGAACTACATATTGGAGGTAAGGGCCCTTTTACCCTTGATTTTATCGTGAGGGATTACCCGGAACACATGAAGCATCATCTGAAACAAATAATACCTGATGCGCCCTTTTTGAATAACAATTTTAAAATGGTGTATTAGTTTCCTTTCTTCACCTTGGTATAGGTATAAACGATTTGCCTGCCTACCACGTGCATTTCCACTTCTACCAGCTCGCCACGGAACGGGTTCAATTGCATGATGTAAGTGAGGAATTTGTTGCCAAACAATTTTGGCTTCGGAGAATTGTTTACTGTTTTCATGTCTTTCATTTTTTGTTTTAATAAAGGTGCATTGTACTATCGCTCATACAAAATTTAGTACCATGCTTAACTTACGATTAACTATGTAGGTATTTAAACCAAGCCTTTAGGTCATGAGCATGTCACATTACATCTGAATTAACATAAATTAACCTTGCTTAACAGTAATTGTGCTTACACCCTATGAGGCCAAAATACTTTTGCTTTAAACATTCATATTTATGCAAAAGATTTTACTCGCACTACTATTCAGCGCTGCTGCTATCAGCAGCCATGCCCAAGCCCCATCCCTGATAACAGATGGCTTTGATGCGCTTATGGAAAGGGCGCATTCCTTCAATCCTAATTACAAACAGGATGTCATAAAACTAAATGAAGAAATACAGCAAAAAAGCCGTCTGCTACTTGCTGATCACAGTGCACAAAAAACTACAGCGGTTAAAGAGGTACCGATAATATTTCATGTGGTATTGAATAGTAGCCAGCTTGATCAAGTAGGTGGTGAAGCCGGCGTCATTGAACGCATTAACACACAGATAGAGGCATTGAATGCGGACTATAATGCAGCTAATGCTGATTCTGCTACCATCCCGCCTGCCTTTAAAAGCTTTTACGCCAATATAGGGATACATTTTGTATTAGCACACAAAGATCCGCAAGGCAATTATACTCCAGGATATGAGTTCATCGCCACCACCAAATCGGGCTTTGATGCAAACAGTGGTACAGCAGGTTCTAAGTTTGCCTGCAGCGATGCCAAATTCGCTGCCACGGGGGGAGCAGATGCATGGGATACTAAAAAGTATATTAACGTTTGGGTGATCAATATTACACCGTTTGGAGTTGGTGGCGTGGGCACTCCGCCGCCTTATGCAGCTTACGGTGGCGAAGTAGCCTTCCCATGGAATGAGCAGGGCATTGCCATTGCATACTTTGCACTTGGCAAGCAAACAAACAGCAGCCAATATTTTGCACCCGCCGCGAAAGCCGGCAGAACCCTCGTGCATGAAATGGGTCACTTCTTCAATCTGTTCCATCCGTTTGGCTTATCTACATTCGATAACAGCGATTGTACGGACGACGACGGCGTAGGTGATACCCCCAAAGAAGCTGGTCCTACACAAAGCAAATGCCCCGCGTTCCCATTGCTGGATACATGCAGCAATACTTTTCCCGGAGTGATGTTTATGAACCACATGGATTACACTGCAGATACATGCCGTACTATGTTCACGACACAACAAGCTACAAGGATCAATGTGGAACTGTCTAATGGCGGCTACCGCCAGTCATTATTGAATGATCCGGGTATTATTTACAATTACCCGACCAGTACTACGGTTGTTAATAATACTGCGCTAATCAAAGCATATCCAAATCCCGCATCGGGCAACTGCGTACTTTGGCTTCCGGCAGATAGTCATCCCAAAGAAGCCACTTTATTGAACGCCATGGGACAAGTAGTTAAGTCCTTCAAACTAGAAGAATCCACACAACTGCAACACCTGGATATCAGTGATATTGCCCAAGGAGTATATAGCTTACAATGCGCGCTTGGTAATGCAGTGGCAGTACAAAGGCTGGTTATCTATTAAGGAAAGGAAATGTCTTACAACTGAGGCTGTTCGCTTTTGCGAACGGCCTTTCTTTATTGATCAAAACCGATCTTCCTTTTTATTCGAACCAGAAGACCCAAAGTACCATTTAAATCGCCTGTAAATTACATAGAGCAAAACCAGGAGTAAAAGCACTTCAAACGATTCGCGGAAAAATATTCCTATACCCAGCATAGGCTGCAAAGGTAATAAGTGCTTCACCTAAAATCATGATATTCCCACACAACAAAGAAATCCATGTTATTGACATTTTGAGCCAATGGCATTATCTATACTGCCCGGACCATAAGGGCGTGCCATCGTCACTACGTAGTTTAAGCTCCTCCGTGCCTTTATCTATCTTCTTTGCTATAATGGTCCACTTGCCGTTTAACTTTACTTTAGATCCTTCCACCTTTATTTTATCACCTTTGCTTAAAGTAAATAACTGCTTCTCGATATACCATTTTGGACCAACATGAACGGCAATTTCGCCTGATGAAGACTGCATCAGCAAATGCACACCGGTGTTTGCACCGTTACCAGAGGTTTGTGTTTCTACTTTCGTAATGACTCCTTGCAGAATGGTAACAGTATTTACATCATAATTGCGAGCCACAGCATTTTTCTTCGGTCTTGCGCTCTGCGCTACTGCGGCATTTAAGGAGAAGACTACCATCAAAAATACAAATAAGTTCTTCATATCTTTTTTCTACAAAAATGCCATCAGACCAAACTGGTTACAATGATAATTGGCACCCTATCTTATGATTATAATCAGCCTTCCGCCTTAATTTAGTTATATCTCAGCTCTTCGATTTTCTTCTTTACTAATTGTCTTTCTGTCTCAGTTTTGGCTAGCTCTAGTGCTTGCTCAAGGCTTGCTAATGCTTTATTTGTATCCTTACTTTTATACAACTCCGCCAGCAAAACAAAATAAAAATGGGTATGTTCTATCTCCAGTTTCGCAGCTTCATTCAGTGCTACATCAGCACCTTGTACTTTATATATTGCAAATAACCGGTTTAATGCAACTGTTGGTGAATAATTTAACTGAAGCAATTGGTCATACAGGCTTAGTATCTCTTCCCATTTTTTTTGCGTATCCTCTTTAATGCAATGCCAATACGCAATTCTGGCCTCCAGGTGGTATGAACTTATTTCAGGCCCGGTTGCAGACTTTGACAAATACACAATACCTCTATCTATAAGCTCACGGTTCCACATGCTGTCATCCTGCTCATCATACAATACAATGGTGTCATCAGAATTTTGTCTTGCATCAAAACGGGATGCATGAAAACACATCAGCGCCATTAGCGCATTTGTTTTGGGCACATCAATAAGCGGGTATTCCGTCAGCATTATACCGAGGCGAATCGCTTCGATACATAGCTCTTTTCGCAAAATTCCGTTAGCGCTTCGCGAATAATAGCCTTCATTGAACAATAGGTATATTACATGTAAAACATTATCGAGCCGCACCTGTAATTGATAAGCAGATGGTAATTCCATTTTTATGCCTTCTGTCCTGAGCCTTTCTTTTGCTCGGTACAGACGTTTATTGATTGTCTCTTTATTCGTAAGAAAAGCTTCTGCGATCTCTTCTATACCAAAGCCACAAAGTATCCGCAACGCAAGGCCTATCTGCGCCTCGCTGGCAATGGCTGGGTCACAGACAGCAAATAACATTTGTAATTGGCTATCCCTGATATTCTCCTCAGAAAAATCAGGTTGATCATTTTCTATTGTTATAGCTGCGCTGTGTTTCCATTCCGGTGCCACATTCACTTCAAATATTTTACTACGGCGAAAATGATATAACATCTTTTGCTTAGCCACCGTATACAACCAGGCTACAGGGTTGGGTGGCAATCCTTTCATCCCCCAGGACTCAGCTGCCAGCAAAAAAGTTTCGCTAACAATATCCTCAGCTATCTCTATATGCTGTAAGCCATATAGCTTACTGATAACCGCAACCATTTTTGCGAATTCCTGCTGAAATATCCCCTTTAAATAATGCTGCTCATTCATAATAAAAAGTATAGGCATTCCTTTTGACCGGAATGCCTATAAATCAATCTTCATACAAAGGCCTGATCTCTACACTGCCTCCGTTACTCAATGCCGGGCATCCATGTGCTATCGTGGTAGCCTCATCCAGGTCTGCGGCCCGTACAACTATAAAACCGCCGAGGCGTTCCTTTATCTCTACAAACGGGCCGTCCGTAACCACGCCGGCACCTCTTAATACTTTGCCTTCTGTCGCCAGTCTATGTCCCCTGTCGGCCAGTTTACCTTGCTCTACTATATTACCGGCCCATTTTGTCCATTTTTCCGACAAAGCCTGCAAGTCATCAGGCGACATGTTATTATAATCTATACTTGGCTGCCGAAACAGCAATACGAATTCTTTCATGCTATAATGCTTAAATTAAGTTAGCATTTACGTTTTCAAAATTAGCTGTTTAATGCAGCATGTTGGCCGGGTTGATAATCGCCGGCAGGGGTACGGAATGCAACGTTGAGCCTGTTGTAACAATTGATGGCTAATACAGCAATGGTAAGGTCTATCAATTCTTCGTCTGAGAACTGGCTTACGGCTTCATCATATACCTCATCTGACACCTCTTTGTCTTTTAGTAGCGTAACAGCTTCTGCCCATCGGAAAGCAGCTTTTTCCCTTGCAGTGTATATGGATGCTTCCTTCCATGCATCGAGCATATATATACGTTGTTCTGCTTCACCTTCTGCACGCAGATCTTTAGAATGCATGTCAAGGCAGTATGCACACCCGTTGATCTGCGAAATACGGAACTCTATAAGATGCAGCAGGTTGCGTTCAATGCGGCATTTAGATAGATATTTACCGAAACCAAATAATGGTGTCAATGCCTGGAAACCCTTTTCATAAAAATTGATCCTTTGTGTCATGTTCTATTAGTTTTTTGATTTTATACACTAATAATGACTGAGCTGAAACAAATTGGACATGTTACCCAATATCTTTTAGAAAAAAGAAAAGCACTGCAAAATGCAGTGCTTTTCAACTATTTAGGATTTTAAATCTAGTCTTTCAATACGGTCCTGCTGATTACGATCTTCTGTACCTCGCTGGTACCTTCATATATCTGCGTGATCTTGGCATCGCGCATCAGGCGCTCTACATGGAATTCTTTTACATAACCGTATCCACCGTGTATTTGCACCGCTTCATTTGTAACCCATTGAGCTATTTCAGAAGCATACAGCTTAGCTATAGATGCAGACAGTGTATAATCCTGGTGCTGATCTTTGGTCCATGCTGCTTTCAATACCAACAAGCGTGCTGCCTCGATGGCGGTAGCCATATCTGCCAGCTTAAATGCTACTGCCTGGTGGTTAGATATTTCTGTACCGAATGCTTTACGCTCTTTAGAATATTTCAGCGCCAGTTCGTATGCACCACTTGCAATACCTAATGCTTGTGCAGCGATGCCTATGCGGCCCCCTGCAAGCACTTTCATGGCAAATGTGAAACCAAATCCATCGTCGCCTATGCGGTTGGCTTTAGGCACTTTTACATCCTGGAACATGATGCTGTGTGTATCGCTGCCGCGGATACCCAGTTTGTTTTCTTTAGCGCCCACAGTTACACCCGGCCAGTCTTTATGCACGATAAGGGCGTTGATACCCTTGTGTTTCTTTTCAGGATATGTTTGTGCTATCACCAGGTAGTAAGATGCGGTGCTACCGTTGGTGATCCAGTTCTTGGTACCATTCAGCAAGTAGTAATCACCTTTGTCTTCAGCAGTACTACGTTGAGAAGTTGCATCAGAACCTGCTTCCGGTTCGCTCAGCAAAAAAGCACCTAGCTTTTGTCCACTTGCCAGTTCTGTCAGGTAAGTAGTTTTTTGTTCTTCGTTACCATAAGTTTCCAGGCCCCAGCAAACAAGAGAGTTGTTAACACTCATACAAACAGAAGCGGAAGCGTCTATTTTAGATATCTCTTCCATCGCCAGTACATAGGATATGGTATCCATGCCCGAGCCGCCGTATTTAGGGTCTACCATCATACCCAGAAAGCCGAGTTCACCCAGTTTCTTTATCTGCTCTGCAGGAAACTTTTGGTGTTCATCACGCTCTATAACGCCGGGTAATAATTCGTTTTTAGCAAAGTCCCTTGCTGCTAACTGTACCGACTTTTGTTCTTCCGTAAGTTGAAAATCCATATTTTAATATATGTAATAGCTTAATGAAAATAGTGGTGCAAACGTACGTTTTTTTATCTAAATATGGGATAGGCGCTACCTGTTAGGCCTCCGGGTTTCAAACTCGCTTTTCAACAGGCTATAACAGGCAGAGTCTTCATAAACATTGTTTTTACAATAATGTTCGCGCAATAAGCCTTCTTTTACAAATCCAAATCGCTCTGCTAATCTGATAGATGGTATATTTTGCGGGCCGATAAATGCTTCTATCCTATTCAAGCGCAGCACATCAAATCCATATTCTAAAACTGGTTTCAATGCTTCTGTCATATACCCTCTTCCCTTATATTCTTCTTTTAGCATTCCGTAGCCTATCTCTGCCCTGCTATGGTGTACATACCAGGTATGGAAACCTATTCTTCCCAATACTTCATTTGTACTTTTCTCTTCCATAATGAAGTTGCGGAAGCTAATGTTATAATTAGTCAGCTTTTGCTTATTCTTTTCCCGTTCCACCAGGTAGTTGGCCATCTCAAAAAAGCCCATGTATTTCATAATTTCCTCATCACTCCAGTTCTGAAAGATAAAATCATGAAACTCAGGTGTTATCTCCTTTAATAATAGCCTTTCGGTTTCCAATATAGTAACTGTTGGCGCAGAAGTTATATTCACCATTTAAAATTAAGATAATACGGTGATTGCGTTGCAGAATGAAGTTGAAAAGCTTGTTATGAAAGATGAATATATCCATATAAGCGAAAGCAATTTGGATAACAACAATTATTGTATGTACATTTGTTGCATCAACGACAATGTAAATTTATTTATGAAAAAAATTCTCTTATTATCTGCTTTCGCGATAGCGCAACTGGCTGCCACTGCTCAAACAAAATGGGCTTTAGACAAATCACACTCTTCCGTAAAGTTCACGGTACAACACCTGGTGATCTCTGAGGTAGAAGGCTCTTTTAAAGTATTTGACGGCGGTGTAAATGCGTCAACTGCAGATTTTAATAATGCGGCGATCAATTTTTCTGTGGATGTTAACAGCATAAACACCGACGATAGCAAACGCGATGCACACCTGAAAAGCGACGATTTCTTTAATGCAGAAAAATATCCTGCAATGAAATTCACCAGCACTTCTTTTAAGAAAATAAAAGGTAATCAATACGCGCTGGAAGGAAACCTTACCATCCGCGATGTAACTAAAAAAGTAAAGCTGGCAGTAGTATATGGTGGTACGGTGAAGGATCCCTGGGGTAATATCAAAGCCGGTTTCAAAGCTACAGGCAAGATCAACCGTAAAGATTTTGGACTGAAATGGGGTGCGATGACAGAAGCAGGTGGCGCTGTTGTAGGCGACGATGTGAACATGACCATCAATGTAGAATTCGCACAGCAAAAAGCATAAGCATAGGTTGAATTAATGTGGATTTATCAGTTGTAGCCCCGGTATATACCGGGGCTACGCATTTGCATGGCACGGTATTTTATTTTTTTGTTATCAACTTCTTAAAAAACCGCGATATGAAAGACTCAGCACTCCGCAACCTGGCAGACAAAACCTTTCAAAACATTGCTAATCCATTAAAAGGCAATGGTGTATATGCTGAAATAGTGAAAGCTATCCAGGAAGCATATGCAATGGGGAAATCGGGTAAACAGATGCTGATGCAACCTATTGTGGAGGACATGCTGCAGGCCGGAAAATTGCAGCCGGATATTATTTGATAGTGAAAAAGTAAATGGAATATTCCGTGTCTCCCTTCCCTATAACGCGTTCAGTTCCATCTTTATACCGTAGTACAATGTTGCAGATCCACAATTTACTATTGTGGACAAGAGATCGTACATATCTTTTTTGCGCATCGTTCATGGTATCAGCGTCGCTACGGTAAGGCCCAATATACTCTTTACCTGGGTTAGTGCCATAAATGTCGAAGCTCACAACCTTGCATTTTTTTTCCAGGCACTTCATTCGGGTATTAGCCAATATTTCTTCAATACCGGCAGAACGGACCCCGTAACCAGGAAAATTACCATATTGCACAAGCTGCTTGTCATCAGGTTGTGCATGGCAAAATAGGCCTGCCAGCAAAAAGGAAAATGTCAAAAATAGCCTCACAAAAACAAATATAAAGCAGAAATCCCGGCGCGGGCCGGGTTCCGGAACAAATTATATAAAATATTATGCGAATACTACAGCATCAACAGGTGCTGCCTGGGGCTGCACATAAGCCATATTGCGCGGAGGCCTTGGATGACGCTGAGGGCGTTGCATTTTACGTGCGCTGTTGCATGACTGAGTAAATACCGAAAGGGTGAATAAAACACCCGCAAATAATGCCAGTTTCTTCATGATGTTGTGAATTTACTAGGTTGCGGGCAAAAAAGCAATCATTTAGCGCTAAATTATTAACTGGGTGAAAATTGTAACATTGCAGCATGATATCCATAAAACCGGCAACCGTAGATGATGCAGAAATCATACGTAGTCTTGCAGAAGCTACATGGTGGCCAACTTACAGTCCCATACTTAGCAAGGAACAGATATCTTATATGCTGAACCTGATGTATAGCTTTGATACAATACAAAGCCAGATAACAAACAGGGAGCAAACTTATATAATACTCTATGATGGTGAGTCTCCTAAAGGCTTCGCCGCATATGCACCGCGTATAGAGAATAAGGAAATTTATAAACTGCATAAAATATATTGCTTGCCCGAAACCAAAGGGATGGGATTTGGGAAGGCGTTGCTGGCTGAAGTGGAAAAAGCGGTTACACTTGCGGGTAAAGAAATCCTGGAACTAAACGTAAACAAATACAATCCTGCTATTGGCTTTTATGAGCGGGAGGGGTTTGCCAAGATATACGAAGAGGACATAGACATCGGTGAAGGGTACCAAATGAACGATTACGTAATGCAAAAGAAATTACAACCATGAGTAAAACGAACGGCACTCCTACCTTTTTTGAAAAACCGGAGCAATGGCGTAAATGGCTCGAAAAAAACCATAAAACCGAAATAGAAATAATAGTAGGCTTCTACAAGAAAGGCAGCGGCAGGGCCAGTATTACCTGGCCCGAGTCTGTAGACGAAGCTTTATGCTTTGGCTGGATAGACGGGGTTCGCAAATCTATCAGCGAGGAAGCTTATATTATTAGGTTTACTCCAAGAAAATCGGGTAGTATCTGGAGCTCGGTAAATATCCGTAAGATAGAAGAGTTAACAGCCAAAGGATTAATGCACCCCGCCGGGCATGAAGCTTTCGCCAAACGTAAACCTGAAAAATCAGCGATATATTCTTTCGAGCAGGGAAAAGTGGAGCTGGATCCCGCTTATGAAAAGAAACTAAAGGCTAACAAAAAAGCCTGGGCATTTTTTCAATCAAAAGGGGCATCCTATCAAAAAGTCTGCAGATGGTGGGTAATGAGTGCCAAGCAGGAGGCTACACGCCTAAAGCGGCTGGATATACTCATTGCCGATTGCGCAGAAGGCAGGCTGATACCAACACAACGCTGGGCAAAAAAAGAGAAATAAAAAATCCTACAACGGCTTACCCGCAATAGCTACCAGGCAATCAAAAAAATAAGCCGTATAGTTTGGATCGCGCAATATGCCGCCTATTACATCCTTCGGCTCCCATTTCAGGTCTTCTACGGTATATGCTTCGCCCAGCCATTTGATCTCCAGCCATAATAATGGCTGTATGATGGGTCGTAGCCAGTTGCCCGGCAATTTATAATCAAAGAAGCAAATACGCCCCGTGTCCCGGTCCATAAACTGTTCTATCTTTCTCACCCAGCCGGTATTCAATTCCTTATCATACCAGCAAAGCGCAAAAAAAGCAAAGTCTATCTTCTCTTTTATTTCCAGGTCTTCTATGGGCGACAGCACAAACTCCACATTTTTCCAGCCCATTTTTCTCGCCCTTGCCTCGGCCAGCGCAAGCATATGCTCATTTGCATCCACGGCAATGATCTTCCCTTCCGGGCCTATCACGCTTTGTATAGCAGCCATGCTCAGTCCACTGCCACAGCAAATATCCATTACGATATCTCCTTTTTTCAGCCCACCGAATTCCAGGGCTTTTCTTCTGTGCAGGCTATCCCTGCCCAACTGATAAAGATTTACGATAAAGTCATACTTTCTCCAGGAAAGATCATATTCTAGGGCAAAATTGCGCTTTGCTTTTGTTTCCATGCAGCTACCAAAGTATTTAAAAAATCAGCGATAATACAGCGGTTAAAAAATCTTAACAAAGGATTTTAAACCTTCGACGTCATTATTGGTCAAATGAACGCTAATATTTGCAAGGGGCGCAGTACTTAGCTTAAGCCGGAATATTCTACTTCCGGCTTTACTCTTTTTTAAGGCTGGTCACAACTTAATATTTTGGCGTAAATTGTATCCTTTATTACTTTTTATGAGACAAATACTTATACTCTTTTTCTTACTTTCAACAGGATTATCTCTTTACGCACAAATACCAAATGCCAGTTTCGAAAACTGGACAAACCACGGGAGTTACAACACGCCTGATGGATGGGATAACAGGAATGCGCAGACAGCATCTGCCGCTATATTTACTTGTCAGCAAGACACGCCGGGCACGGATGGCAACTATTATATGATGCTTATTTCAAAAAAAATTGGTTCGTCTGTGGTCAATGGCATTGCCGTTAGCGGAAGGCTGGATAGTTTAACAGGCACACCGGTCTCTGGCTTTCCATATACAGGCAGGCCGGCATCACTTACAGGCAAATGGCAATACATGGCTTTTGGCAACGACCAGGGATATGTAAATATGGAGTTGACAAAATGGAACACGGTAAGCAATAAACGCGATACAATAGGCAGCGCAACATATCTTTTACCTGGTATGGTAATGAGTTGGGCCAACTTTTCAATTGATATCATCTATACAAGCCAGGCCACTCCTGATAGTGCCATGATCGTTTTTTCTCCGTCAAATGGATTGAATGCAACAGACAATAGTTACATTTTCGTAGATGAACTTAAGTTTTCTGATTTTCCTGCAAATGTCAATGCAACATATGCACCGACGTCAAACATAAAAGTATATCCCAACCCGGCCACGGGTCGTATAAACTTAGATCTTGGCCGGCAAATAGCTGGACCGGTATTTGTAAATCTGATAGATATACTGGGCAAAACGGTCCGTTCTTACAGTTTTGACGGCAATCAACAATACCACGCGGCAGATTTAAGCAATATTGCACCCGGCCTGTACAATGCACAAATACATACCAAAACCTCGGTTACAAATTTGACGTTGATGATTAAATAATTAACGCGCGACTAAAAGTATTAACGGCCATGAGCCGTTTTTATATTGTCTTGTTGCGGACAAATTCTTCTTCAGCAAAAGGAGAACTTTATAGCAATAGACGAACGTATGAAAATAGCTGTGCTATTGTCCGGTATCATGTTACTGGCTTCGCTGTCCTGTAATAGTCAACAGACGCCAACTGCTAAAGTAAATGGATTCGCGCTCGTAGAATTATTCACTTCAGAGGGATGCAGCAGTTGCCCGGCTGCAGACGCACTAATGCCAAAACTGGTAGAGGAATATGGTGAACATATTATAACCCTCAGTTTTCATGTAGATTACTGGGATAGGCTTGGATGGAAAGACCCATTTAGTCAACATTTATTTACAGAAAGACAAAATCGTTACGCCAATTTTCTGAATCAGGAATTTGTATATACTCCTGAAGCAATAGTTAACGGAACAAAAGGAATGATTGGTTCCGATAAGTCTGACCTTAAGCAGGCTATTTCCCAGGTTATCGCATCAAAAGAAAACCGCGCAATACAATTGCAGCAAAGTACCACAAATGATGCTATAACCGTATCTTTTAGTTGTGAACTTAGAAAAGAAGACTTGTTGCTTGTTGTTTTAGCTAAAACGCAGGCTACAACAACAGTAAAAAAAGGTGAAAATGCCGGCAGAACCTTAAAACATAGCAATGTGGTTTATGAGCTCCGAAGCTTTAGCTCCGGTAACGGGAATGCATCTTTTAAAGTGCCAGCCGGACTATCCCGAAAAGATTTTAAGATCGTGGCATTTATACAATCAAAGCAAACGATGGAAATAACCGGGGCCCGTGAAATGAATGTTCTCTAAGAATTAACAGAGAATTGACGACTGTCATTATTATCGTTTGTCTGAAGTGCTAACTTGGCATAGTATTTTCAAACTCACTATTAAATCAACTCGATTATGGCTACCGACAATAAAAATAATGAACAGGATTTCCCGGGCTATCCTCATTACCCAGCCGGCGAGGACGCAACCCAACCTCAAAACAATAATGGCTTCCTGAGTACTGATGTACCGAAAAGAGAAGACAATGACACAACGATAGATAGCGATGACGAAATCGTAATGGGAACAGAAGCAGATGTTACTGCTGACGAACAGGAATTATTGGCCTCTACCGACGATTACGAAAAGCTGGATATCACAGATGAAGACGGAGACGAATTAGTAGAAGGCGGGCTGGATGTACCGGGATCTGAATTAGATGATGCTGATGAAGCATTAGGCGAAGAGGATGAAGAAAACAATTATTATAGCCTGGGCGATAACGAGGATGTAGAAGATCCTAATGCCGACCTTAGATAAACAAGGATTATAGGCTTTATCAATAGGCCTACAACACATCAGTCTATAACAAATCTTACATTTGCACCTGCCCCTGTTGGGCAGGTGTTTAGTTATATATGGCAAAAAAAGCAGCAGAGAAAGTAACAGCTAAGGATAAAGATTTGGAGCAGTTTGGAGAGAACAATCCGCTACCACCATACCACAAGGAAATGAAAAATGATGACTCCATTTTTATTAAGGGCGCGCGTATGCACAACCTTAAAAATGTGGATGTATCTATACCTCGTAATAAACTGGTTGTGGTAACGGGTGTTTCCGGTAGTGGAAAGAGTAGTCTTACTATGGACACGCTTTTTGCGGAAGGCCAGCGTCGCTATGCAGAGAGCCTAAGTGCATACGCCAGGCAATTCCTCATGCGTATGGATAAACCTGATGTGGATTATATACGCGGCATTTGCCCCGCTATTGCTATAGAGCAAAAAGTAACAACACGCACGCCCCGCAGTACAGTGGGCAGTATGACGGAGATATACGATTATCTGCGCCTGCTGTTTGCGCGTATCGGTCGCACCTACTCGCCGGTAAGCGGTAAAGAAGTAAAGAAAGACAGTGTGAGTGATGTGGTAGATTTCATTAAAACACTGCCTGCGGGAACAAGGGTGCAGATCATTGTACCATTGGTAACACGCTATGGCCGTAGCGTAGAAGAGGAGTTGAATATTTTAATGCAAAAAGGGTTTAGCCGTGTTCACGCAAAAGGAGACGACAAACCCATACGCATTGAAGATATATTAGGCGGCACTGCTACGCTTCCTAAAAAAGAAATATACCTGCTGATAGACCGCATCGTGGTGAAGGATTTTGAAGAAGATGACTTGCATCGCCTTGCGGATAGTATACAAACTGCTTTCTACGAAAGCGAAGGAGAATGTACACTGGAAACCGATGGTAAGAAGATGCAGCACTTCAGTAACAAGTTCGAGGCCGACGGCATCACTTTCGAAGAGCCTAAACCCAATCTTTTCTCTTTTAATAATCCTTACGGCGCATGCCCCCACTGCGAAGGCTTCGGGCAGGTATTGGGCATCGACGAGGATCTTGTAATACCCGACAAACGCCTGAGTGTGTATGAAGGGGCAGTAGCACCATGGAAAGGAGAAAAAATGAGCGAATGGCAGGCATCGTTTATTCGCACAGCATCCCGCTTTGATTTCCCAATTCATACTCCTATCGTTGATCTTACCCAAAGCGAATATGATCTGTTGTGGGAAGGTAATAGCCGTGTACAGGGCATCAACGATTTCTTCAAGATGGTAGAGCAGAACCTGTATAAGGTGCAATACCGCGTGATGCAGGCACGCTATCGCGGGCGCACTACCTGCCCAACTTGCATGGGTACACGCCTTAGAAAAGAAGCTTTATATGTAAAGATCGAAGACACTACAATAGCCAACCTGATGCTGATGCCGGCCTCGGATATGTACACGTGGTTTCAGGATCTGAAGCTGAATGATAACGACACACAAATTGCCAAACGCATACTTATAGAAGTCAACCAGCGGATCAAAACCCTGCTGGATGTAGGCCTTGGTTATTTAACGCTTAACAGGCTTGCTAACACACTAAGTGGTGGTGAAAGCCAGCGTATACAGTTAACAAAATTTCTGGGCAGCAACCTTACCGATTCTTTATATATATTGGACGAACCAAGTATTGGATTGCACAGCAGGGATACCGAAAGACTCATTAACGTACTGAAGAACCTACGCAACCTTGGCAATACAGTTGTGGTGGTAGAACATGATGATATGATGATGCGGGAAGCAGACTATATCATAGATATGGGCCCACTCGCAAGCCATTTGGGGGGTGAAGTGGTTGCTACCGGCAATGCAAAAGAACTCATTAAAAACAAAGCGAGCCTTACGGGTAAATATCTGAGTGGCGAACTAAACATACAAGTGCCCGCAGTAAAACGTAAGCCCAAAGGTGCCATACGCATAGAAGGCTGCAGGCAGAATAATCTGAAAGATGTTTCCGTCGATTTCCCGCTGAATGTAATGTGTGTGGTGACAGGCGTGAGTGGCAGTGGTAAAACAACCCTGGTAAAACAAACACTATATCCTGCCCTGCAAAAGCATTACGGTGAAGGTGTGGAAAGGCCGGGCATTCATAAATACCTTGGTGGTGATCTCGATAGGATAGCACACGTAGAAATGGTGGATCAAAACCCCATTGGTAAATCGTCAAGAAGCAACCCGGTTACTTACATCAAAGCATGGGACGAAGTACGTAAGTTATTTGCCAAACAACCGCTATCAAAAATGCGTGGCTTTGCAGAAAAGCATTTTTCTTTCAATACAGATGGTGGCCGTTGTGATACCTGTAAAGGTGAGGGCGAAGTGATCGTGGAAATGCAATTCCTTGCAGATGTACACCTGCTTTGTGAAAGCTGCAAAGGCAAGCGTTTCAAGGACGAAGTGCTGGAGGTCACTTACCACACTAAGAATGTCTATGACGTACTGGAAATGAGCGTTGATGAAGCCATTCAATTTTTCAAAGACGAGAAGAAACTGGCTACTGCTTTACAACCCCTCAGCGATGTAGGGCTAGGATATGTGAAGCTCGGACAAAGCAGTGACACCCTTAGTGGTGGTGAAGCACAGCGCGTAAAGTTGGCATCCTTCCTTGGCAAGGGTGCGGCAAAAGATAAAGTATTGTTCATCTTTGACGAACCTACAACGGGCCTGCATTTTCATGACATCAATAAGCTATTAGCATCTTTTGATGCGCTGATAGAGCAGGGACATAGCATTATAGTAATAGAGCATAACACAAATGTAATAAAAAGTGCCGACTGGGTAATAGACCTGGGGCCGGAAGGTGGTGCAGGCGGTGGTTATCTGTTGTACGAGGGTGCACCCGAAGGGTTAAAAAAGATCAAAGAAAGCTATACCGGTAAATACTTATAAAGCATGAGCGAATTAAACAAGGAAATACCTTTGATTATCAATGGCGATGCCAATCGTTTCGAACTGCATATAGATGGACACCTGGCGGTAATAGAATACAGCATGAAAGGTGATGTATTTGTATTGCTGCATACCGAAGTGGACAAAGCATTGGAAGGCAGAGGTATTGCTGCTATACTTACGGAGAAAACATTCCATCACTTAGAAAGCATTGGCGCGAAGATAATTCCCTTATGCCCATATATTGTTGGTTATCTGAAGAAGCATCCTGAATGGATGAGGATTGTTCAAAATCACTAATCTCGACCTCTTAATCATATGCTTTTATAATACTGAAGTTGGATGCTAATATTTCCATGTAAGTATCGTGCCCTTGTATCAAAAATGCAGTCTTACTATTTGGAATAGGGCTTAATAATTTACGGGGTTCCCATAGCCACATTGTTTCGTACCACCTGGTTGGATCGTATCTATATTTTACTTTTGGGTACCATGAATCTGCACTTCTGCTCAGTTTCTTTGATAGATCGAAATTGGAATAATCTATTTCAAAAATAAATGGTGGGTATTTAGATTGCTTTCTTTGTAGCGTAAAATGTGGTAATTCAGCCAATAAAATTTGATAACACGCAACATTGTAAAAGGTCACTTCCAAGTGATAATCTGTTCCCACAGGAATCTCGCTATCGTTCCAACATTCGATTTTTAGAATTAGCTGCTCATCTTTAAAGGACAGAATTTGAGGCTCAGATTGTGCATCCATGAAAAAATCAGTTGGAATACCCTTAGCTGTAAATATATGATCCCATGTTTTCATATTACCTCCCCGGCATAGCCGCTATCAGTCTTTTTGTATAATCATTTACAGGATGTTGCAGCACGTCAGATGCTTCTCCCCGTTCTACAATATGCCCTTTTTGCATTACCAATACACGGTCACTCATATAATGCACCACGTTCAGATCGTGAGAAATGAAGAGGTAAGTTAATCCAAACTCCGTCTGCAGATCCTTGAGCAGGTTAAGTATTTGTGCCTGCACACTAACATCCAATGCAGATACACTTTCGTCGCATATCATCAGTTCCGGCTTTAGTGATAATGCTCTTGCAATGCCTATTCTTTGTCTTTGTCCGCCCGAAAATTGGTGCGGGTACCTATTCATGCTATCGCCTGGTAATTGCACAAGGTCCAATAAGCGCAGGGCTTCTTTCTTCAATTCACCTGTCGGCACTATTTGGTGCACTTTCATTGGCTCCATCAGCATATCACCAACGGTCATGCGCGGATTCAGGGATGCATACGGATCCTGGAATACCATTTGTATCTGCCTGCGTACACGCTTCCATTCTTTTTGCGGTAACCCTGCAATATCTTCTCCCTTAAAGATCACTTGTCCTTCATGTACAGGAAGCAGTCCCATCAGGCTACGACTTATAGTGCTCTTGCCACATCCGCTCTCTCCTACCAACCCAAGCACTTCGCCTCTCTTTATTTCAAAAGAAACATCATCTACTGCTTTAAAATAATCTATGGGCCGACCCAGCCAATCTCTGTTTTCCGTAAACCATACTTTAAGGCCGTTAACCTGCAAAATTTGCGCTTCAGAAATTACCCGCGCAGGCGATGTGTTCTCTGTTTTCACAGCATCATTGCTTCCTAATACGTCCGCCACAGAAACCAGCCTCTTACCTTTCTTTTCCGGAGCCGGCCTGCATGCCAGTAACGCTTTGGTATATGGATGCTGCGGGTTAGCTAATACCTGGTGAATGTTACCATACTCCATCACTTCACCACGATACATCACCAGCACATCATCCGCTACTTCAGAAGCCAGCGCCAGGTCATGTGTTATAAATATCATAGCGGTCTCCCGCTCTTCCTGCAATTGCTTCATTAATGCCACTACCTCTTTCTGCACGGTAACATCAAGGGCAGTTGTCGGCTCATCAGCAATCAGTAGCGCAGGGTTATTGCACATGGCCATTGCTATCATTACCCTTTGCTTTTGACCGCCCGATAGTTGATGCGGGTATCGGTCATACATTTTTGCAGGTTCAGGCAACTGCACTTTTTGTAGCCAGTCTACCGCGTTCAGTTTAGCTTCAGCCTTAGACATTCCATTATGCACCTCTATCGTTTCCGCCAATTGTTTCCCTATTTTCATTACCGGGTTTAAAGAGCTCATCGGTTCCTGGAAGATCATCCCCATCTCTTTACCACGCATCTGCTGCCATTGAGTTGCAGTTATCTTATTCAGGTTAATCTCACGGCCACTAACGATAAGCATCATATTGCCGTCCAAGGAAGCCTGCCTGGGTAATAACCCCATTAACGATAATGCCGTCAGGGATTTCCCTGATCCACTCTCCCCTACGATTGCTAAGGTTTTTCCCTTAGCTATGTTAAAGGAAATATCTTTAACAGCGGCAAATCCATTGCTGAACGCAATAGAAAGATTAGTTACTGAAAGTATGTTGGTCTTATGATCCACTAAAATTGAAGATGCTTTACGGTATGCCCGTTATTAATAAGTTGTTTCAAAGAATCTATACCTATGCTCAGGTGCATGTCCACATATTTTTTTGTGACTGCCGCATCCCCCGTGGCTGTCTTTACACCTTCGGGTATCATTGGTTGATCAGATACTAATAACAATGCACCCGTAGGTATCTTGTTATAAAAGCCTACAGAAAAGATGGTAGCTGTTTCCATATCTATAGCCATGGCTCTTATGCGGCGCAGGTAATCTTTAAAATTATCATCATGTTCCCACACCCGGCGATTGGTGGTGTACACAGTCCCCGTCCAGTAGTCACGCTGATAATCGCGTATAGTTGTGGATATAGCCTTTTGTAACGCAAACGCAGGCAGTGCGGGCACTTCCGGGGGGAAATAATCATTGCTGGTACCATCACCTCTTATAGCAGCAATGGGCAATATCAGGTCGCCCACTTTATTCTTCTTTTTCAGTCCGCCGCATTTACCAAGGAAAAGCACTGCTTTCGGGTCTATCGCCGATAGCAGGTCCATCATTGTAGCCGCGCCCGGACTACCCATACCAAAGTTGATGATCGTAATACCATCGGCCGTGGCGCATTGCATGGGCTTATCAGGCGCGGATATTTTTGCGCCCTTGTTCATGCTTGCAAAACGGGTTACATAACTGCTGAAATTGCACAAAAGGATATAATCTCCAAAATCTTTTAATTCCAAACCCGTATATCTCGGCAACCAATTCTTTACGATCTCTTCTTTAGTCTTCATACCTACTAAAGTTACGAAATGATGCCAACATGTATTATCTTAGGATGTTCATGATCCACCTGGACTTTACCGGAATAGAGTTAAAACTACGGGCATCTGAGGGTACGGCCCAGGTATATGATCCCGTGCGCAGGATTTGGGTAAACCTAACTCCTGAAGAGCATGTGCGCCAGCATATCATTTACTTATTGCTTGCGCGTCATTATCCGGCATCTCTTATGGCCGTTGAGAAAAAGATCATTTTTGGCAGGCTCACTAAACGATTTGATATTGTTGTTTACAACCGCAATCATGTGCCCTGGATGCTGATCGAATGCAAAGCACCCGAAGTTGCGATAACTGAGAATACCTTGCATCAGTTGCTGGCGTATCAAAAAAACCTGCAATGCAAATATTGGGTCTTGACAAACGGGCATCAGACTTTCTGTGCAAATGCCCATAGCGTGGAGAATATGGGATGGCTGGATGCGTTACCTACCTACAATAGCTGAGTAAGCGCCGCCATGCAACACATGCAGGGCTTTCTGCACTACATCATCATCCTCGGTTGTTATAGAGTAATAACCATTGCTGTAGAAGAGTATTCTTGCCATTTGCGCCTTCATTTGCGCGGCAAAGAATCTATAGTTGGCATTGTGCTGCATTACCTTTTCCACTACCCGCCTGAATACAGGATCCTGCATCTTCAGAAAGGCAGTGACAAGTTCGTCTGCTTTGAATTTTTTATCAAATTCTTTCACATTACGGAATTCCATTAAACTATTACGATGTCGTACATAATAGTCCCATATCAGGTTTCTTACATCATCGCTATACATCAGGTTCATCATACCCGGTGTTAGCTTTGTAGTATCGTATGGTACATATACATCCGGCTTTATCCCTCCGCCGCCGTACACCACACGTTTATTGGCTGTATAGTATTTCGTTGTATCTCCTACATTAATAGTGTCCTTCCCGGTAAGTTCTCCTGTTTCAAACCTATGAACAAAAGCCTCTGCATAAGCATCCTTCCCTTTTGCATAAGAGCGTTGTATGCACCTCCCCGACGGCGTGTAGTATTTGGCTACTGTAAGGCGTAATGCGGAACTGTCTGCCATATTATATTGTTCCTGTACCAGTCCCTTTCCAAAAGATCGCCTTCCTATGATCACGCCTCTATCCCAGTCCTGTACAGCCCCGGCAAGTATCTCGCTTGCTGATGCTGAATTTTCATCTATAAGTATCGCAACTTCTCCTTTTTCAAATCCGCTTTTATTATCAGTATAGTATTCAATTCTTGGCGACCTGCGGCCTTCCGTATACACAATCAGTTTATTACCCGGTAATAGCTCATCCGCGATGTCTTTAGCATTGTCAAGATAACCACCGGGATTGTCTCGCAGGTCTATCACCAGCCCTTTCATCCCTTTTCCTTTCAGCTCTTTCAACGATGCTACAAACTCATTGTAAGTGTTAGCGCTAAACCTGTTGATCTTAATATAGCCGGTCTGCGAATCCAGCATAATGGATGCATCTATACTATATACCGGCACTACGCCTCTTTTGATGGTAACAGAGCGCTTGCTGTTATTCCATGGCTGTTTTAAGTCAACAACTACTTTAGTATCCTCCTTGCCTTTTAGCATTCTTATGATATGCTCTGAGGTAATATGCTTACCCGCTACAACACTATCCCCAACTTTTATTAATTGATCTCCCGTTTCTACACCTGCATGTTCGGATGGTCCACCTTTCACAACAGATGTCACTTGTATAGTATCTCTGATAATAGCGAATTCAACACCTATACCGTAAAAGCTACCTTCGAGGCCTTCGTTTACTTCTTCCAGTTCGTCAGAGGGTATATATACGGTATGAGGATCAAGATGCGAAAGGATGCCTGTAATAGCATCGCTGTACAAGTTGTTTTTGTTTACCGTATCAACATACTTTTCATTGATCAGGTCTATGATCTGCTCCAGTCTGTCATTACGTTCAATCACCGTTCCCAGGTCACGTTTGGTGCGTAACGTATCCCGCAGGTTGAAACCAAGCGTCATACCAAACATGAGAATAAAAGCGAAAAGCAGCGGCGTCCAAACCTGCAACCCGGAAGGTTTCTTTGAGTCCATCTTAATAAGGCAACAAAGTTAGGTGCATTTATGAATTAAATGATAAACTATCTGTATACTGCCATTTGAAATAACATTATACCAACACATTACATTAGGATATTGTTCTGCGATGATGCAAATTTGTAAGTACAAAAAATAAAGGTATGGGTTCCGTACTATTGGTAGAGAGTGGCTCTACGAAGACAGACTGGTGTCTTCTGAGCAACGGCAGAAAATCACTGCATGTACAAACTTCGGGTATTAATCCCTTGTTACAGTCTCATGATCATATAAACACACTGCTGAGGGAAGAGCTGAAATGGAATCCTAAAAAGCATGTTGCCGATAGTATTATTTACTATGGTGCCGGTGCCGGCAATCCAATCAAGCAGAAGGAACTGACCGGTCTTTTGCGCCGGTTCTTTGGTATAAAAAAGGTAGATGTCCAGGGCGACCTATTGGCGGCAGCTAGGGCACTTTGCGGTAACAACAAGGGCATCGTATCCATACTAGGTACAGGCAGCAATTGCTGTTATTACAACGGCAAAAAAATAGCCGCGCAGCAACCCTCGCTCGGCTTTATTGCCGGTGACGAGGGTAGTGGCAATCATATGGGTAAACGCGTTTTGCAATACTACGCTTATAAAACCTTTGATGCCGAATTAACAGCAGCTTTCGAGCAGCTTTTTGGCAACGATCTACCCGCGATCATCCGACGGCTGTACGAAGAACCGTTCCCCAACAGGTACCTCTCTACATTTGTAAACCTCTTGATCAATTACCGTGGCCACTACATGGTAGAAAATATCATAGAAGACTGCATTAATGACTTCTTCCACCACCACATACTCAAATTCCGTGAGAGCTGGAAACTGCCGCTATATTTTACAGGTTCTGTAGCTTACGAATTCAGGGATGTGATCAACAATATTTGTTACCAGTACGAATTGCAGCCCGGCGTTATTGCTAAGTCTCCTATGGAGGGCTTAATAAAATTTCATAAGCAGCAGCTTAGCTAATTAATATTATTTACACAAAAAAGAGCCGGCTTTGTATAGTCGGCTCTTTTGCATTATTCACGCTCCAACAGTATATCGCAAAAAAATTAGCCCCGGTTCATCACCGGGGCTAATTCAGTATTATTCAATTTAATTTTAGTTCCTACGCAGGTTAGGGAATGGAGGTGCTACGTTAGCAGGACCTTCTTCACCAGGCATTGCAGAACGGTACATTACACCATTTGCGTCACCAGCCTGTCCGTATTGGAAGATAAAGCGGTTGCGATCGATACCGTGTTTTTCACTCATGTATTCGATTACAGCGTTTACACGATCCCAAGAACGTTGTTGCTGAATTTTGCTTCCGTTACCGGCACCTGTGATAACCACTTTACAAGTTGGGTTAGCTTGCATTTGAGCAGCAAGTGTAGCCAGTTGTGCTTGAGAAGTTGGGCGTATTTTAGATGCATTGTTATCGAAAGTGATGCTACCTGCCATAATGTTACCGCAAGAAGATACTGCCTGGCCGCAACCATCAGGACAAGGGCATTTACCTACACCGTCAGCGTCAACCGGTTGACATTCAGTCGGAGTGATCAGTTGTTTATCACGATCATCAGGTACACCATCACCATCAGTATCCAGTGGGCAACCGTGGCTGTCAACAGCTACACCTGCAGGTGTACCAGGACATTTGTCGAATTGATCAGTGATACCATCACCATCAGCATCAGGCAGAATTGGATCAGGCAGGATCATATGACGTGGGTAAGAAAGCTCGTTGTAAGCATGATCCAGAGGATTCAGCCAGTACAGAGGTTCAACGTTTTTACGTTTGTTACCCAGGTTAAAGTTGATACCAAGGCTCAGGTAGTTGATACCGTCGTTTTGGTTAGATTGAACAGGAGAACCTGGTGTTTGCTCAGACCAACGTTGGCCATCCAGCAGATCATCATCCCAAGGCATTGTAACGCGATCTTCCAGAGAAAGGTTGATACGCTTGCTCAGGCGGAACTGAGCGCCAACACCTACACTTGGTGCAAATTGCAGTGTTTTGTTTTTAAAGATAGATGGACGACGACGATCGCGTTCGTTTTCAGCGTCTGTTTCGTAAGTACCATCCATTGCAGCCTGAAGTTTGTCGCGGATCTCTTTACGATTTTCGTGGATCTGTGGTGTAGAACCAACGATAGTTGCGAAATCATACTCCTGGTTAGCGCTATTCAGGGCATCAACACGAGTGTTGTAAGCCAGGGCGCCAAGGCCTAAGAATGCATATAAAGAAACACCAGACTTAGCTTTGTGGAACCTGATATTGTTCAAAGAAGCGATCAGGTCTAAGTTCAGCTGGTGAGCTTCCATACGGTAGTTATAAAATACAGGCTTGCTTGCAGGATAGCCTGAACCCGCAGGGAACTCAGGTGCATATCCGGGATATTGAGCCCATGCAGTGTTATACCTGTAGTTACGAGCCTCTCCCCATTCCAAACCTTTGGCTACGCCATAGTTATACTGCAAACGGGTAGAGAATACATAACCCCATGATTTACGTACGTGAGCGTGGAAACCAAGCGCACCACCTTTAGCGTTCCAGGGGAACAGAGTTGGTACGTCGCCAGATACATTGTACAGTCCAAGACCAACACCTACTTCCCACATGTTACGTGGCTTCGCAGGAAATGCGTATTGGTGGTTCATGAATTTGCGATGTTGCTTCATGCGGAAACCGGGTACGTAAGAAGAGTCAAGAACATCGTAGCTCTGACCGCGATAAGTCATATCACGACCCGACCACTTCGCTGTTTGCATCTCTCCTTCTTGCGCAAATACCGGCTGCGTTGCCAATAAGGAACTTAAGCTGGCTAGCAATAGGTACTTTTTGTTGACCATAACAAGAGTGTTTATTTTATACAAATTTTGGTTAAATTAAATAAAACTGTGACAAAGGTATATTAGTCAGTCCAAAAAAACAAAGAACAAAAACTAAAAATAATACCTGTTTTTTGAGGTGATATACTCAACAACTATGCCATAAAGCTAGTTTTTTACAACACCGGGTTAAAGGATTTTTAGTTTTTTTACAAGCGGTTAACGATACATTTGCTACTCATTAACGATAAAATGGATCTTGTAAAGCAGGTCATAGGCTCAGAACTGGCGTTATTCGAAAAAAAATTTTCAGACAGTGTAAAGGGTTCAAACCCTTTACTGGACAGGATCATGCGTTTTATTATAAAGCGTAAGGGCAAGCAGATGCGGCCTATGTTTGTATTCCTTTCTGCAAAGATCGTAGGCGATATCAAAGAAGAAACATACAGGGCTGCTTCGCTTATAGAATTACTGCATACCGCTACATTAGTGCATGATGATGTTGTGGATGATGCCATGCTTCGTAGAAATTTTTTCTCAGTGAATGCTCTGTGGAAAAACAAGATCGCTGTATTAGTTGGGGATTATTTACTTGCTAAAGGATTATTGTTATCATTAGAACATGATGATTATCAGATACTTAAAATAACTTCAAGGGCAGTTAAGGAGATGAGTGAGGGTGAACTGCTGCAAATGGAGAAGGCCAGGAAACTTGATATAACCGAAGATATATATTTCGAAATAATACGTTCGAAGACAGCTTCTTTATTATCATCAGCCTGTTCAGCCGGCGCATTCTCTTCATCTGGAGATATTAATATAAGTGAGCAATTCAGGCTGTTTGGCGAAAAAGTGGGCATCGCCTTCCAGATAAAGGATGACCTCTTTGATTATGGAGAGGATAACGTAGGTAAGCCTACAGGCATAGATATTAAGGAAAAGAAAATGACCTTGCCGCTTATATATACCTTGCAGAATGTAGATAATGCAACCAAGCGGCAGATCATCTACATAGTGAAGAATCAGAACACCAATCGCAAAAAGGTACAGGAAGTAATAGATATTGTACGCAAGTCGGGAGGCATCGAATATGCAGCCAAAAAAATGGCTGATTATAAAAACGAGGCCCTTGCCATGCTCGACAACTATGCTCCATCTCCGGCAAAAGAAGCGATGATTTCGCTGGTTGACTACGCCATAGACAGAAAATATTAAGTCACAGTTAATTACAATAGCTCCGTTCGTTGCCATGCTGTTACCTTTCCGTAACTTGCAGTTCGCATGAAAAATATGGCAACGAAGGAAGGGATGGCAGAGAGCACCAACGAAAACATAGAAGTACTGGGCGCACGTGTTCATAACCTTAAGAACATAGATGTAAGCATACCTAAGAATAAGCTGGTTGTTATTACAGGCATTAGTGGCAGCGGTAAATCTTCACTGGCTTTTGATACTATTTTCGCAGAAGGGCAGCGCCGTTATATGGAAAGCTTTGCTGCGTACGCCCGCCAGTTTATGGGCGATCTCGATCGTCCTGACGTGGATAAAATAACAGGGCTGTCTCCGGTAATTTCTATTGAGCAAAAGACAACCAATCGCAATCCCAGGTCTACTGTTGGTACGGTAACAGAGGTGTACGATTTTATGCGCTTGTTATATGCGCGCGTGGCCGACGCCTATTCATACAATACGGGACGGAAAATGTCTAAGTTTAGCGAAGAGGAGATTATTGACCATATCAAACAAAATTTTTCGGGCAGGAAGATCATCCTGCTTGCGCCGATAGTACGTGGCCGTAAAGGACATTATCGCGAACTGTTTGAGCAATTAAGAAAGCAGGGATACCTAAAGGTGCGGGTGGATGGCGAAATACTCGACCTGAAGGAGCGTATGCAGGTAGACCGGTATAAGATACATGATATAGAACTGGTCGTAGATCGGCTGATAGCACAGGATGACGCCCAGGCAAGGCTCAGCCAAAGCATACAGAAGTCTCTACAGATGGGTAAGGACCTTATGTTTGTATTGGACGCGGATAAAAATAAGCTTTCACAATATAGCAAACAGTTGATGTGCGCTGATACAGGCTTGTCATATGAAGAGCCTTCACCCAATACATTTTCATTCAACTCACCTTACGGAGCATGTCCTAAATGCAAAGGCCTTGGCAGTGTGTACCAGGTAAATATGAATGAGGTGATACCTGATACAGACAAGAGCATTAACGACGGTGGCATTGCACCTCTTGGCGGCGAACGCGAAGCGTGGACCTTTAACCAGGCAACTATATTAGCAAAGCGGAATAAAATATCACTTACCAAGCCCATTAAGGACATACCGCAAAATCAGATAAACATATTGCTGTATGGTAATGAGGAAGGCGTTATTACATATAATAGCGATGAAGCAGAGACCTATCATGAGCATGTTGCACAATCCAATTACGAGGGCATCATCAATATGCTGCTGCGCTGGTTCAATGAAACTTCTTCTGAAGCGATACGCGACTGGGCAGAAAGCTATATGCAACTAACTACCTGCCCCGAATGTAATGGCGCGCGCCTTAAGAAGGAAAGCCTTTGGTTTAAGCTAGACGAAAAGAACATTGCAGAGCTATCTGCTATGTCACTGCACAATCTTGCAGAATGGTTTAAGGGTATAGAGAAGCGATTGACCAACAAACAAAACCAGATAGCAAAAGACATACTAAAGGAAATACGCGACCGTCTTTCCTTCTTGCTCGATGTAGGTTTACATTATCTTACACTAGACCGTGCCACTCGTACACTGAGCGGCGGCGAAAGTCAGCGTATACGTTTAGCCACACAGATAGGCTCGCAGCTCACCGGTATCACTTATATCCTGGATGAGCCGAGTATTGGCTTACACCAACGAGATAATCAGAAATTGATACACGCGCTTAAAAATCTCCGCGATAGTGGTAATTCTGTATTGGTCGTTGAACATGATAAAGACATTATGCTGGCAGCTGACCACCTGATAGATATCGGACCGGCGGCAGGTGTGCATGGAGGCCGTATCGTTAGCCAGGGCGCTCCTGCACAGGTGATTAAAGAAAACACTACAACAGCGGGTTATCTCAATCATAAACTGGCTATCGAAGTTCCTAAAGAACGTAGAAAAGGCATTGGCAAAAAACTTGTATTAAAGGGCGCTACTGGCAATAACCTCAAGAATGTTTCTATCGAGCTTCCGCTGGGTACTTTTATATGTGTAAGTGGCGTATCAGGCAGTGGCAAGAGTACACTTATAAATGAAACACTCTATCCTATATTGGCAAAGCATTGCTATCCTAAGTTCAAGCAAGTGCCTATGCCTTATAAAAAAATGGCCGGACTGGAGTTTGTAGATAAAGTAATAGAAATAGATCAGAGTCCTATTGGCCGGACACCAAGAAGCAACCCTGCAACTTACTGCGGTTTCTTCAACGAAATACGCCAGTTATTTGCACAAATACCGGAGGCTAAGATACGTGGCTACAATGCAGGCCGCTTCTCCTTCAATGTAAAGGGCGGACGTTGCGAAGAATGCCAGGGCGGTGGTATGCGCGTTATAGAAATGAACTTTCTGCCGGATGTATATGTACCCTGCGAAAAATGTAATGGCCGACGATACAATCGTGAAACATTAGAGATACGCTACAAAGGAAAGTCTATCGCCGATATATTGGATATGACCGTAGATGAAGCAGTAGAATTTTTTGTAAACGTTTCTTTCCTGCATAGAAAAATAAAAACCTTGCAGGATGTAGGCCTTGGTTATGTAACACTCGGACAAAGCGCGGTAACACTCAGCGGCGGTGAAGCACAACGGGTAAAATTGGCAACGGAATTATCTAAAAGAGATACTGGCCAGACTGTTTATATACTGGACGAGCCAACTACCGGTTTGCACTTTGAAGACATCAAGCACTTGCTCGCGGTATTGAATAGATTGGTAGATCGTGGTAATACAGTCTTAGTCATTGAGCACAACCTGGATGTAGTGAAAGTAGCAGATTACGTCATTGACATGGGCCCGGAAGGTGGCAATGGCGGCGGCCAATTAGTTGGCGCAGGTACTCCTGAGGTTATTGCCAAAATAAAAGAAAGCCATACCGGCAGATTTTTAAAAGAAGAATTATAGCAGTAAAAAATAAAACCCCGATGCCGGGGTTTTATTTTTATAGAACAGTTATTTTTTGGTCGATCCGTTCCGCCGTCTCTTTATTTATCAGCCGGATGCTATATACACCGGATGCCCATCCTCGCACATCTATAAGATCACGCCCCGCAAATGTGTTTTCATAAACACGCTGCCCTAGTATATTACACACACGTATCTCATACACAGCACTGTTACCTGTTTCCACTTTCAAAATATTATAAGCAGGCACAGGGTATATTTTAAGTCCCATAGATTGGGACGATATTTTAAAGTCCTGATCGCTGATATCGAAGAACACATTCCCTGCTCCCTTAACTTTTACACGGCACTTATCTGCAGATATTCCTTGCGGGATAGTAACGGTTTCGCTGCCATCATTTGCCGTATTAGAGGCAAGCGTGTAAGTGTAATTATATCCTCCGTCTGTCGATAAAGTAATATCCACCTTACTGCAACTAACTGGCGCCTCGTCACTATGGGCTACATCCCATGTTACGATGGTTGTGCTACCCGATTGCAAATTGTCGGATGTAGTATTTGGAAAAGAAACACGAAACGGCCCGGCAGAACTTACTGCTTTTACCACCATGCTATCATCAGGTGTATTAAAACATCCCCAGCCATTATGAATATCCCTTACTGTCAGTTTAAAAGCGATCTTCCGTGTTACTTCAGGTAGCTTCTCCCCTAAATAATTGGTATTGTTATGCAGCAGGCTGTCTAATCTCGGAAGCGTCCTTGTAACCGATGATGTTGGTTTGAAAGAACGGAAGATAGGGCCGATCGTTGTAGCGCTAAAACTTTTATTAAAATCTGCAAGATCGTATTCTTCCCAGTTGTAGGTAAGGCTGTCGTTATCGGCATCTGTGGCTTTGGGTGCGCTGATCTCAAATGGGGTTAAATACGGTATAGTGTATGTTTGGTTAAATGATGGCACCACAGATGGATTATTACCTGATGTGGTAGTAACAGCACAAGCGCCGCCATCTGTTGGCGACAAAATAAAATCAGACATTTGTGCCAGGCTTGCTGCATGAAAATAGTCATCGCTATGAAGTTGCAGGTTGTTGTCCCCACCGCAGATGCCGGCATAAGCCATTATTGTAGAACCGCTGCCTGGTTCAAATGCAGTTAATATCACCGTATTACCAATGCAAGAGCCCGTTGCTGCATTGAATGTATGTGTTGCGCCAAACTGGTGTCCCATTTCATGAACAACAAAATCTATATCAAAAGCATCGCCTACGGGGTCTGGCTGGCCGGTCACAGCCTCAGCCTTGGACAAGGCATCACATACACTCGCCAGTTCGGCAATACCGCCGCCACCGGTACTAAATATGTGTCCTAAATCATAAGCAGCCACACCAACTGTTGTATCGGTGTTAACTTGATTTTGATAGCGCAATGCAGGGCCGTTGTTATTGGCAGTAAAAGGATCTGTAGCAGGATCTGTATAGATCAATGCTGTTTCATTGGTGATAAAATTTAGATGTACGCCAATTTCTTTTTCATATACACCATTCACACGGTTCATAGAAGTGGTCATAGCACTCAAAGAACGTGCAACCGATGCCGGCGCAGGATCAGCCACTGCTATAGAATATTCACCGGTACATGCCAATGCCAGGCGGTAGGTATGTTTTAAGGCACCGTTCACCTTCAATTGTGCGCCCGGTAATCCATTTGCAGTAAGATAATCGGGCATGCTACCTGCAGGATTATCACCTGCATTTGCGTCTACCTCGCACGATATGCTACTCTTGCGTACTATATCCTTTTTATAATAGCAGAGATAGTATCCGCTGTTGCTGTTATTATACGGGTCAATTAAATAAGTTTTGTCCCCATCAAAAATCATTGCATGAAAACCAAAATCCGTAAAATCCAGCTTTGCTGTCACGGCGCTATTGTCAATAGCTATGGCAGTAAAGGTCTTTATCTCAGGGAACTGTACGGCCATAGCACCTTCCATCATAGGTGCCTGCCATACTTTAAACGTCCTCAATGTGCCATCCGGCATTGGCAGTTCTATTTGCAAACCCCTATCGGGGTCTTCAGAAAGATTCGCCAATATCGGCTTAAGGCTTTGCTCCTGCAATCTGTACACGAGATACTTATTGGGGTGTATGGATCTTACAAATTCCTGTAGCTCATTTTTTGAAGTAACCTGTTGCCAGAAATTAGCATCAGCTTTTGCCACCAGGGAAATGGTGCATATAGTAAATAGCAATAAGAGTTTTTTCATTCTTGTTCATTAACAGGCCTAAACCCTGATACCCAAAATAACAAATTTCGTACGGTAGTATCGAATACCCCCATTATTTATGACGTAAAAACAACATAAAAAGTTTATTTATCAAGCTTCCTCACACCCAATAACAGTGAATTTAGTATCAGTACTACATCACTCAGTGCCATGATCCCTGCTCCATAGGTAGGCCTTAATAAGCCGATCGCTGCTACAGGTATTGCAATTATGTTATAAATAAATGCCCAAAAAAGATTTTGTTTGATTGTTTGATCTGTATATATACCAAGGCGAATGGCTTTGGGTAGCACAGAAAGCTTATTGCCAGACAAGATGATATTAGCCGATTGTATAGCGATCTGGGTTGATTCACTTAGCGAAATACCCACCGTGGCCTTTGCCAGTGCTGGTGCATCATTAATGCCATCTCCTACCATTGCGGTAGGTGCTGCACGCATTAGTTCGTCCAGCTTCTTATTTTTTTGCTCAGGATTATATCCTGCAAATACGTCTTGTATGCCAAGGCTTTCTGCCACATAACGGCACTTTTCTTCGGAGTCGCCACTTAGCAGGATGGTTTTATAACCCATCTGCTTCAGTTTGGCAACTGTATCTTTTGCATCTTTTCGTATCGCATCACTTATCTTTAGCGCCGCTGTATAGGTACCGTTTTTATACAGATATACATCATAACCCTTATCAACAGCGGCATTTTCATGCAACCATTTCCCCGATCCCAGCTGCCACTGGACGCCTGCCTCATCTACAGCTTCAATACCTTTACCTTTTACCTCCGTCGTTTCTCTGAATATTACAGGATGGTTTGATTTCCATTGTGCGTTGATGGATCGTGCTATGGGGTGCGACGAATGGGCTTCTATAGATGCTATCAAAGAACGCAGTTGATCTTCCTGCATATTCTTATCTGCAATTACCAGGGATTCTATTTGCAGCTTACCGGTAGTGAGTGTACCCGTCTTATCAAATACTATTTGTTTAATGGTTTTAAGCCGTTCCAGTGTGTCCCCACCTTTTATTAATATACCGTTTCGCGCAGCACGCCCCAGGCCCACGGCAACAGCAGCAGGTGTCGCTAGTCCCATAGCGCAGGGGCAGGATATCACCATCACGGCAATACTGCGCATCATAGATTCGGCAAAAGACAAGTGCACGAAGAAATAGTTACCAAGCAAGGTAGCCACTGCTATAACTAATACGGTGGGCACAAATATCGCGCTGATTTTATCTGCCAGTTTCTGCAACTGTGGCTTGGTGCCTTGCGCCTCCCGTACCATCTTTATTATATTCGAAAGCACCGATGCATTACCGATGGTTGTAGCTTTTACCTTCAAATTTCCATCTACCACCAATGTTCCCCCAACAACTGTATTACCAACCTGTTTACGAACAGGCATACTCTCACCGGTGATCATATGCTCATCCAATTGAGCATCGCCATATATTATTTCACCGTCCACAGGTACACTATCGCCATTGTTCACTAACACAATATCTCCAGTGCGTACGTATTTA
The DNA here is from genome assembly GCA_001897855.1 of Bacteroidetes bacterium 43-93. Classification (GTDB taxonomy): domain Bacteria; phylum Bacteroidota; class Bacteroidia; order Chitinophagales; family Chitinophagaceae; genus Polluticoccus. Next base: position 171,598 of record MKUO01000021.1, on the reverse strand, counting down.
CTCTCAACAGTCATTACAGACTCTTTGCCCACACTATCCGTCATCACTATCCTGGCTGTTTGAGGTTGCAGTTTCACCAATTCGTTAATAGCAACAGTTGTAGAGGTTACCGTTTTATGCTCTATCCAGTTGCCCAGCATCACCAGCGTAATAATAGATGCAGTAGTTTCGAAGAACAGGTAATCCATCGCCTGGTCTTTGTAAAACAGCAATCCTATTAATGAATAGATGTATGCAGCAGTTGCCCCGAGCATAATAAGTACATCCATATTTGGCACCCTGTTCTGCAATGATCTTACAGCGCTTTTACCAAACACCATTATGCCCATTATATACACCGGCGTTGCAAATGCAAACTGTACCCAGGGCAGGTGCAATACATACCAATTCGTAAACATATGCGCCAGCAATGGCACCGTTAGCAAAGCGGATATTAATAAATAGCGTGCACTGTGGTCGTGGTCATGGCTTGCATGGCTTGCATGGCTTGCTATATCTTCTTCGCCTCGTACCACTTTATAGCCAAGGCCATCTATAGAATCATATACTTTCTCTACATCTGCTTCTTCCGGCACAGAAAAGCTCACCTCTCCCGATGCAGCGTTAGCAGAGATATTAGTAGCTCCCTTTTTCTCCAGCAATTTAGATATAGTAATAGCACAATTACCACATGTCATCCCTTCTACAACTGTAGAATATGTCTTTTGCATTTTCAATACCGGCTTTGCCCTTATCTTCGCGATTAATTTTTATGCCAGCTCCATTATTACAAATTTCCTATTCTTTAGGCACAATAGAAAATGCTGTTCGCCAGTTTTGGCAGGTCGCGACTGGTTATAATACACTCGCTTTTAGCGGGCAAATGGGTGCGGGGAAAACAACCTTCATCCATGCGCTATGCGATTATTTGGGTGTCGCCGATGCAATCAGCAGCCCCACCTTTGCATTAATAAATGAATACCATTTTGATGAAAATGGTAAAGACAGGATGATATATCATATGGACTGGTACCGGTTGCGCGATGCTGAAGAAGCGGTAAATGCCGGCATGGAAGATTGTATTACACAAAAAAATAACCTTTCCTTAATAGAATGGCCGGAAAAAGCAGAGGAACTTTTACGATCTCCTTACCTCTGGATATCTATAGAAGCCACAACTGACACAGACCGTACAATGATGGTGTGGGCTAAATAGTATCATCTGACAAAGATTTTTATACAACTTATAACAGGCAAAAAGCGCAACCTGTCGGCAGAAATTTTTACCTTGTGGTTATGCATTTGATAGATGCTATAGTTAAAGGATTATTATTAGGGCTGTTTATGGCCATCTCTGTGGGCCCCACCCTGTTTGCCGTCATCAGGTATAGCATGAACCATAGCTATAAGGCGGGGATCGCGTTTATATTAGGGGTATCCTTAAGCGATATCATGTATGTAACGGTTGCCAACGTTGCGGCTAACTGGCTGGAACTGCTGAATGAGCATAAACGTACCATTGCATACGGCGGTGCTGTTTTACTGATAGGCATGGGTTTACTGGGCCTCTTCGATAAATATAAGCCCAAGCGCCCTTCTACCATGAATGTAACTATCAGCGGCGCGCATTACTTTAGAATATGGCTGAGCGGGTTCCTGATAAACACCATTAATCCCGGCGTTATTATCACATGGTTAGCGGCAGTTACTGCTACCGCAAATACCAGTACCCTTTATAGATTAGTGCTATTTGGTTGTTGCCTTGGCCTGATCCTAACTGTGGATTTCTGTAAAGTATTCCTGGCAGATTCCATTCGCAGGAAGCTGACGCTCAGGCGTATATTGTACCTGCACCGTTTTTCCGCTGCCTGCATTTTTGCCATTGGGCTCGCCCTGCTCATCAGCACTGCATTCAATATCCAGTTCAAGAAAAAGGGCGAAGAAGACATATTAGGGTATAATCAAAATCAAATTACCGCTGTTCAGAAAATAGCCAAAGCTTAGTATCTTTGCAGCCTCATGTCTGACGCGATACACCACGAATGTGGTTTGGCTTATATACGCCTCCTGAAGCCACTGGCATATTACCACCGCAAATACGGTACTGCTTTCTACGGTCTTAACAAATTATACCTCCTGATGGAGAAACAGCATAACCGCGGCCAGGATGGCGCCGGTATTGCTACCGTTAAGCTAAATGTAGAGCCGGGACACCAGTTTATGCATCGCCTGCGCATCAGCGGCGCGAATGCTATTTCACAGATCTTCCAGAATGTGCAGCAGGAAGTGGCTGAACTGGAAAAAATGTATCCTGAAATACTGCAACATCCCGGTTTGCTAAAGGGCTATGTGCGCTTTATGGGCGAGGTATTGTTGGGGCACCTTCGCTATGGTACGCAAGGAAAGAATAATGTGGAATTTTGCCACCCTTTCCTGAAGCCGAATATCAACCCTACCCGCAATCTTACCATGGCGGGCAACTTCAACCTGGTAAATACAGACGAACTGTTTAAGATGCTGGATGCTCATCCCACTACCACAATACGTGAGAGTGACCTGGGCGCCATGATCGAAACCATACATTATTACCTCTGCCAGGCAGATGATGCCAATCCGCAATCGCTGAACCTGGAAGGTGTGCTAAAACAAGCCGCTATACATTTTGATGGTGGATTTGTATGCAGCGGCCTTATCGGCAATGGCGATAGCTTTGTGCTGCGTGATGCCAACGGCATACGTCCTGCTTACTTCTTCCGTAATGACGAAGTGGTGGTTGTTGCATCAGAAAGGCCTGCAATCATGACGGCTTTTCACGTACCCCTTGAGGAAGTACATGAATTACAGCCGGGCCATGCGGTGATCGTAAAGGGCGATGGCAGTTTTAGCAATCCGCGTATATTGCCTGAAAAACCGATCACTGCCTGCAGTTTCGAACGTATCTATTTCAGCCGCGGTAGCGATAAGGATATATACAAAGAACGCAAGCAGCTAGGCCGCAATCTTGCAGATAAGGTGTTGCAGGCTGTAGATGGAAAATTGAAACACACAATTGTTTCCTTTATTCCTAATACAGCAGAAACCGCTTTCTATGGTTTGATCAAAGGTTTAGAGCAATTCCTGAACCAAATAAAACTGGAACGCATTACATCGGGCAAGCTCAATAGTGAAGAAATTGAAGAGCTGATCAGCCGCAGGGTGCGTATAGAAAAAATAGCCATTAAAGACGTAAAGATGCGCACGTTTATTACGGAAGATGCAAGCCGTAACGAAATGGTGCAGCACGTTTATGATATCACCTATGGTACCGTAGAGCCAGGAGTAGATACGCTTGTAATAATAGATGATTCTATAGTCCGTGGTACTACGCTCAAAGAAAGCATTATTAAAATGCTCGATCGCCTTGGCCCTAAACGCATCATCATTGTATCGTCTGCTCCGCAGATCCGATATCCCGATTGTTACGGCATTGACATGAGCCGTATGGGCGATTTCATCGCGTTCCAGGCTGCTGTTGCTTTATTGAAAGAAACCGGCAGGGAACAAGTGCTCATCGATACGTTCCAAAAATGTAAAGATGCAGAAGCTGCCGGCGAACTGAGTAAAAAGAACTATGTACAGGCCGTGTATGCTCCTTTCTCTGCTGAAGAAGTAAGTGAAAAAATAGCGCAATTGCTAAGGCCTGATGACGTGACTGCAGAAGTTGACATCATCTATCAATCAATAGAAGGGTTGTACAATGCATGCCCTGATAATCATGGCGATTGGTACTTTACCGGCAACTACCCTACCCCGGGCGGTAACCGTGTAGCCAATAAGGCATTTATGAACTATATGGAGCGCAAAGAAGGCCGTGGATATTGATGCCTCCTCGCATATTTTATTGAATAACAATCGCTTAATATTTTAAGCGATTTTATTTTTTTTATAACATGAAAATTTGATACTTTAGATGTACTTACACAAGTAAAGTAACCTACTTTTAACCCTTTTACAAATAGTGTGGAAGAAGTGTTGCTGAGCGAGTGTTCCAAACAATAAATAAACATTTTGACAGGCGAATTGTTCTCACCTGTACCTATTGCTTAGTACCGTGAAGGCGCATTGAAAAACCCAAAAAGTACGAACAAAAGATGATCAACATTAAGAACAAAGAAGCAGAAGTATGCTCTTTGATGGTAGTGGACATGAATGGCAGGGTATGTTACGAAACGCACCTGCAACCCTTTGACGATCTTACGCTGGACATTAGTACGTTGTTTCGCGGTATCTACACATTGATATTTAAGACTACGAATACCAAATTGGTACAGCAGATAGTAAAGTTCTGGTAAGCTAAAAGGAATTAGAAATTAAAAAAGCAGCAGATAATATCTGCTGCTTTTTTAGTGGAATTAAGCCCTGATTTAAAATGTCCTGTTGATGCCTACTACATAACGGAATGCCCAATATTGCGGATTAGCATTTGGTGGCCTGTTGATAAAGAATGGCATATCAAATCTCAGGGTTAGCGGATTTGCTTTTTCAAATACGCCCCATTTCTTTATCGTCAGTGCAAGTCCCAGCCCTGCATCTACACGCAGGTTACTCCACATGGTAGTAGGTGCAATGTAGGGCAAGGTCAGCACATTCGCATTACTTAACTCTATGGCACCGGCATCTGCAAATAGATAAGCGTCCAGGTGCAGGTAATCTTTCACTCCCCGGGGCTGTACTTTAAAGTATCCATCAAAATCTACTTCAGCACTTGCCGATGCACCACTACGTCCTTTGTAGCCTATCAGTACATTCCCATTCCTGTCATCAGCAACCAGGTAACCTGCATAACCACGAAGATTCAACCCTCCGCCTTGTTGAAAATGGCCTATATCAGTTTGAGACAGGCCTGTCCAGTCATCAGGTAAGAAGCTATGTGTGCGCGTGTATTTATTCTCCATCATTTCCTCAGGGTTTGCGCCTGCTATCCATAGCAAGCTTTCATACGGCAAATTGGTGCCACGTCCATACCGCCCAAACAATCTTGTCTTGATCTCCAGTTTGCCCAGCTTATTGTTGTTGATCGATTCAAACTGCGCATAGGAGTAGTTAAATGCATTAGGACTGTTACCCGCAAGGAATGGTGCCCTGATGCTTACTTTATACATACCGGTACCATGCACATAACCATATGTATGGGTCCATGATGCATTTACAGAAGAATTAGGCAATGCTCTACCACTACTCCATTCATCTTTATAGATAAGATAATCATGATCATAGCTCAACGGACGCCACATGGTTTGTGCATTACCATTGAATGTATTATTGCCATCTGCCAGCCATGTAAGCCCTGCACGATGATACCATAATCCATCCAGCCAGCGCGAGCTCAATTGTTTCAGCAGCTTAGGTGTATTACGTGTTAGCGGCGATGAATAGTTAAAGGTATAATTCAGAGCCACGTATTTATCATACCAACCCTCACTTTTAAAGCTTTGGTATCGGTCAGCTTGTCCTATATGTGTATTCCACCATACAGCGGCATCTACTTTATTGATGGTATTGAAATAGTCACTTTCAATATGTCCACCCAGTTTGATACCATCTACCGTATTATACCAGATATCAGGGCGTATGTACATACGCTTGTGCTTTCTGTCAGTCGGGTTATACAATCCTGCATCAAATTTCACCACTATTGCTTTGGGCGATATAGGCAAACCTCTTGTTTTATAATTATCCAGTTCATCCACATCCGCCAGTCGGTAAGAAGTGTCTATCTGCACATGGCGTACACCATTAGGTGCCTCGATGCGTGCGGTATACGTATCGTGCAGTTTACCCCACCCATACCATTTAGGTAATGTAGTTGCAGTTGTTTTCTTTTCAAACCATGTATTTGGAATGTAAAAATCACGCTGGTTACCTTTCTTATCCGTTACTGTAAAATCTATCGGCATCTGCATTTGCCCCTTCCTGTAAAAGTTGATAGCAAAGCTATCTTTACTGATGCGGTGAATATTTTTGATACCGTAATCAATGGTCTTGGTAGTTTCCAGCCATTCATCAAAAAACCAGTTCAGGTCCTGGTGCGTGTACTGTATTATGGAGTTGCGGAAATCCTCAAAATAAGGATGTGCAAAACGCCATTGATCGAAATAGTGTTGCAATGTCTTCAAAAACAGATCATCGCCCAATGTGTATTGAAGATTATACAGCATGGTAGCCGTTTTAAAATATACATTCCTGTATCCTCCTTCATGCCCCAGTGCATCGTGGAAGTCATTAGAATGCGTGTTTAGCGGCAGTTCATTTTTATTCAATGCATCCACCAGGTATGCATTCATCACATTACGGTCCAGGGTATTGGTTGGCTCATTAAACCATCTGCGATAAAAACTCTTTGGCTTTTCTGTCACCATATTTTCGCCATCTATCTTGCGCAGCCCCCATGCAGTAAGAAATTGCGTGAATCCTTCGTCCAAAGCTGCACGATAAGTTTCATTGCTGCCTACCTGCCCGTAAAACCAGTTATGCCCTATTTCATGCACCAGCAAACCATCGTAGGTAGGTGCTTTGCCGCCATCCAGCGTCAGCATCGGGTATTCCATACCATCGCGCGCATCTGCTGCTACCATTTTCGGGTACTGATACATGCCTATATCCTGCGAAAAGGTTTGTATGATCTTAGCCACCAGTTCACCACTATTCTGCCAGCCGCTTGCGTGCGGTTCCTGTACCAGCCCCACGCATTCTACTCCATTCCAATAGGCGGTAGATATGCGGTAAGAAGGATCTGCGGTAAAGGCAAAATCGTGCACATTGATAGCTTTAAAATGCCAGCTCTTGCGTTGTCCTTTTACATATGGGATGATCTCTGAAGGTTTCTCATCCCATTTTTTGTCTTTAAAGTTTTTTACATCCAGCTTTGCACGCAGGTCATCAGGCAGCACTTCTTTGCGATTGATGAGCGTGCCTGTTGCTTCTACAATGTAATTAGATGCAAAATCCAGTGTCACATCATAGCTGCCAAAATCACCATAGAATTCTTTGTTCAGGTGCTGGTAAGTATCCCAGCCAAATTTGCGGTCATACACACATATCTTAGGGAACCATTGCACACCATTGTAATGTTTATAGCCCCATGCGTCCCACATCTGCATGCGGCGGCGGGTAGATCCGTTATCATAATAGGTTTTAAAGTCCATGGCAAAGCTCACCTTACCGCCGGGATATAGCGGACGTGGCAGATACACTTTAAGTATTGTATTATCCAGCTCGGTGGCCAGTGCTTCTCCATTCACTTTTATTCCATCAACTACAGTACCTAACCCTTGCTTTTCATATTTCCCAAGGCGGCCTTTTACATGCTGTGCTTCTTCCAGTTCATGCAGGTGAGAGCCCTTCACAAAGGCATTTTGCCACAGGTGGAAATAAACAAACCGCAGTGTATCGGGCGAATTGTTCCAGTAATCAAGTGTTTCTGATGCCGAGATGACATTGGTTTCTTCATCTATCGAGGCTTTGATCTTATACGCTACGTCCTGCTGCCAGTAGGCCGCATCGGGCTTTCGATTTTTCCAGTAAAGCGGATTATTAACGCTTCTGTACTCCCCTTCCTGCGCACCGCACCGGAACGCAAGAAGTCCCAATGCCAGCGCGGCTATAATTTTCTTCATAAGGCTAAAAACAAGGGCTCAAAATACAAAACAGATCTTACGCGGAAAGGGTGACTTTAGGTTTTTAAAAAAACACATTAAATAAATAACACTTAAATAAATTCTACAGGTTTATTCATAGAATTAATATATTTTTACAGTGGGGAGATTAGGATATGTGTTTTTTGGAATCGCACAGCCCCTGTATGCTACACCATTTGCCCTACAAGCCTTATTAAAAGAACCTCCGCTTTTTGCGGGGGTTCTTTTCTTTATATATGTAAATAGATAAATTAATTTACTCCCCTATCTCCCTCAACAATCTCCGCGCATGCCTGCGCACAGAGCCATTAGAGGAATCTACAAGGTTTTGAAGTAATTTCTTTGCCTGGGCATTATTGCCAAGAGCGAGATAGCAACGTGCAGCACCTAACATAGCAGCCTGCTTACGGTCTGCATCTGCAGCATGCATTTCCTTTGCATATAAATTCAGCGCATCTCCGTAGTTTTTCCGGAGATAAAGCTGATCAGCAGCATCTAGCTTGTCAGGTTCTGTTGTAGTTGCCTTAGCAATATTCGACTTTTTATCCTGCGTGCGTACACCATCAACTGTGTAAGCCATTTTACTGCTGCGCGCTCCTGATATTTGATAAGCCTCAGTTTTGCTATTGGAATAGCTATTGCCAAATGATGGTTGATATGAAGATGTAGAAGCAGTTGCAACGGCAGGCGTAGATGCAGGCAATTTATCTGCTGCTTCAGTTTTCGCAAGTTTAGGTCCTTCAGCAACAGGTGGCGCCTTTGCTACCATAACTTCTTCTTTCTGCACAACTCCAGGTTCTGTATCTGCCACCGCTGCTAATGTTGCCGGTGTCGCTTCAGCACTTTTATCTAAAGATGCAGTGATGTTTTCGGGCGCTGACTGTGTTATTGCCTGTACTACAGATCTCTTCTCTGCTTTAGGCTCGTTCATGGCTATTGCATTGCCAGCCACCGGTTCTCCCGGCTTGCCGGCTATTTCAGGCGATTGCTTGGATAGGTTGTCTGTCACCTTCGCAATAGGCTCGGGCGCGCGGTGATCTACCCGGTAAAACCATATTAACCCCGCCAGCAATAATAGCCCTGCAGCTAAAGATGTACTGCGCCATGAAAGGACAGTTGTTTTAGCCGGTTTCTTCTCTCGCGGAACATGTTTTCTTACAGATTGTGTTGCAGCCATCGAATTAAGATGTACCTGCGGGTTACTGAGCCCAAAATGATCTTTCAGAAAATCAGTGTTCAGTTCGTGCATGATTGCAAGGCCGCCCTCCTGTTGTTCAAACAAACCCTCCACAGCGTCACTGCAGAGCGGGCAACTGTTCAGATGCACTTCCACGGCATGAGCTTCCTCGTTGGTCATTTTGCCACCCACGTAGTCGCGCATCTGCTTTTTAGTAAGGCAGGTGCTGTTGTCGAAGATATGTATCAACTGCGCGTTGCTCATAATTGCACGTTCCTTGACGCCTCCAGTTTATTTTTTAAGTTCCGTCGGCCATTTTGTATGGCGCTTTTTACCTGCATCAGTGTATAGCCGGTCTGTATCGCTATTTCCTGGTAAGTCTTTTTTTGCAGGTAAAATAGTTCAATGCATATTCTTTGTTCCCCGGTTAGCTCTTTAATGGCAGTTTCCAGCTTATCCAGCAATTGCTCCTGCTCTATCTTATGATGCCAGTCTTCCTCAAATTCCATATACCCATCCTCAATTTTATTATTTACAACCGGCATTGGCCTGCGTAGCTGCATATAACAGTGGTTTTTGGCCACCTGGTATAGCCAGGGTTTGAAATTTTCTATTTTGAACCTCTTCAGGTCGTCTAGCAGTTTAATGAAAATCTGCTGCATGGCATCCTTTGCAGCTTCCGTTTCTTTCAGGTATTTCAGGCATACGCCATACACAAGGTGGCCATAGCGATCGAACAGGCAGGTAAACGCCGCTTGCTCGTTTCTATGCGCATATCGGAATATTAATTCCTCGTCAGATAATTTTTTATAATCTCCTTGCGCCACCTAAGTAAAAGTAAATATTCAGTTGTTAAGAATATGTTTATTGCATATAATAGATAAATACAAAAATTGTTCCATCATTTACAGCCTTACATGTACATAAAACCTATGTTTTTATAAGTCAAACTTCTATATTTGCTGCCACTCATTTAATAATTGTATAGCTTATATGAATTCACTTTTCTATCTCGTACCGGCTTTCGGGCTGCTCGCGCTGGTGTACACGATGATAAAAGGCTCCTGGGTGGGCAAACAAGATGCGGGAAACGACCGCATGAAAGAGATTTCTAAATACATAGCCGAAGGCGCTATGGCCTTTTTGAAAGCTGAATATAAAATACTCACGTATTTTGTGATCATCGCAGGCCTGCTGCTCGGCTTCATGGGCTATAGCAATCCTAAGTCGAGCCCGGTTATTGCACTCGCTTTCGTTATCGGTGCTGTTTTTAGCGCCCTGGCAGGTTTTATCGGTATGCGCATTGCCACAAAAGCAAATGTTCGTACCGCAAATGCTGCGCGTACAAGCCTTAGCAAAGCACTGGCGGTATCTTTTGGCGGTGGTTCTGTAATGGGCCTGGGTGTTGCCGGCCTGGCGGTTCTTGGCCTCGGCAGCTTGTTCATAGTTTTCAAAATGATGTTTGCCCCAGATGCTATGGTGAATAGCGAAGAAATGGAACGCGCTATCGAGGTGCTCACCGGTTTCTCCCTGGGTGCTGAAAGTATTGCCCTTTTTGCCCGTGTAGGCGGGGGTATCTATACCAAGGCTGCCGACGTGGGCGCCGACCTCGTAGGTAAGGTAGAAGCAGGTATTCCTGAAGATGACCCGCGCAACCCTGCCACTATTGCCGATAACGTGGGCGATAACGTAGGTGATGTGGCCGGTATGGGTGCCGATCTGTTTGGTTCTTATGTTGCTACGGTACTGGCTACCATGGTATTGGGCCGCGAGGTGGTGAACAACCCCGGCGTGGTTGACAATTTCAATGGTTTCGGACCTATATTATTACCTATGCTGATAGCCGGTACAGGTATTGTACTTTCTATCATCGGGACATGGATGGTACGTATCTCTGATAACGCAGGCATCAGCACCAATGCGGTACAAAAAGCATTGAATATGGGTAACTGGGGTTCTATGATCCTCACAGCAATTCTTTCTTACTTCCTGGTGATGTATATACTGCCACAATCAATGGTATTGCGCGGACATGAATTTACGAACATGCAGGTGTTTGGCGCCATCATCATTGGCCTTGCAGTAGGTACCCTAATGAGCATCATTACAGAGTACTACACAGCAATGGGTAAACGTCCTGTTCTGAGCATTATACGTCAATCTGCAACCGGCCACGCTACCAACGTTATCGGTGGTTTGGCAATGGGTATGGAAAGTACTTTCCTCCCAATATTAGTATTGGCAGGCGGCATCTGGGGTTCTTTTGCAATGGCAGGTCTTTACGGCGTGGCTATCGCTGCCGCCGGTATGATGGCTACTACTGCTATGCAGCTGGCGATCGATGCATTCGGCCCTATCGCAGATAATGCAGGCGGTATTGCAGAAATGAGCGAACTGCCTAAAGAAGTTCGTGAAAAAACAGACGTGCTGGATGCAGTGGGTAATACCACTGCGGCTACCGGTAAAGGTTTCGCTATCGCTTCTGCAGCGCTTACAGCATTAGCACTCTTCGCTGCTTATGTAGGCGTTGCCGGCATCAGCGGTATTGATATCTATAAAGCGGATGTACTGGCTATGCTGTTTGTAGGCGGTATGATACCTTTCATCTTCTCTTCCCTCGCCATACGCGCCGTGGGTGAAGCAGCAATGGCAATGGTGGAAGAGGTACGCCGCCAATTCCGTACTATTCCCGGCATTATGGAAGGCACAGGCAAACCTGAATACGATAAATGTGTGGCTATATCTACAGAAGCATCTATCAAGAAAATGGTATTGCCTGGCGCAATAGCCCTGATCGCTCCTCTGACTGTTGGTTTCCTGGTAGGCCCTGAAGCGCTCGGTGGTATGCTGGCAGGCGCTACTGTTAGCGGCGTATTGATGGGCATGTTCCAGAACAACGCAGGTGGTGCATGGGATAATGCTAAAAAATCTTTTGAAAAAGGTGTGGAGATCAACGGCGAGATTTACTATAAAAAATCAGATCCACACAAAGCATCAGTTACAGGTGATACTGTTGGTGATCCTTTTAAAGATACTTCCGGCCCGTCCATGAACATCCTGATCAAACTGATGAGTATCGTTGCGCTGGTTATCGCTCCAACACTGGCCAACCTTCATGGTAAATCTACCGTTACTACTAAAGCTCCTGTTAAACAAGAAGTAAAAACAACAGTAGTAACGATGAAATAAAAATCCATAAACGAAGGAATTTCTTCATAAACGATGAAAGCCTTACTGCGCCGCTCTTTCGAGCGGCGCTTTTGGTTTATAACAAAACTAAACACCATACAATTCCCTAACCTTAAGCCTGTTGCCAATGTCTTATCGGGTATACGCTTACTCTTAAATTTTAGAACATGAAAAAGATTTTAGTAGCTCTGTTATTGATACTGGTAATGAATAATATATATGCTACATGCACCGCCAGCTTTACGGCGTCTCCATATGCCGATCCTATTAACCCATTAGGTGTTATGCTCAATAATACCTCAACTGTATCATTAACCGGTCCCGGACAACAATTTGTGTATACGGTATGGTGGGGAGATGGAACTATGCAATATGTTTCAACCGGAAATACGACCCATAACTATACTATACCCGGCAATTATACAATTGGGTTAACCTCAACTGTGTACGACTCTTCAACTTTGGCTACGTTATGTTATGATTCTACAGCATACACAATTACAATAAGTCGCTGTGCCGCCGCATGCTATTTTTCAGCAACAACTACAGGGAATAGAATAAATACTGTAGCCCATAGTTACAGTGGCAGCCCTACTATTAAATATACATGGGATTGGCATGACCATACCGGAGCAGATACAGGAGTTACCGCTACACATGTATATCCGTATCATAGCGGCGTATATGTATCAGTTACTGCTGTAGACAGTAATTGTAGTTATAATTTTGGCCAGGTAGTATATATGGGTAGTACCAACAACTATATATCCGGCACTATATACCAGGATGACAGCGCTACAGCCATTCCTTACCCACAATACAAAGTATGGCTTATTAACTATGATTCTGCAACAACATCTTTATCTGCAGTAGACTCACAAATACTAAACGGCAACTCCGTTGGCTATCGAACTGTTTATCAATTTGATAGTGCCACTACAGGAACTTATCGGATAAAGGCTCAGTTATTGAATGGACCGTCATCTGGTACCGGCGCTTTGCCTACATATGCTACTTCTGCTTTAATGTGGAACAGCGCTTCGATCTTATATCATTCCGGCGACGATTTGGGGCAGGATATAAACTTACAATACGGTACGGTAACAGGCGGCCCGGGTTTTATAAGCGGCAACGTAAGTGCGGGTGCTAATAAAGGAACTAAAGATGGCATACCGGGCATGAATGTATTCCTCATGGACTACAACAAAAAAGCGATTGCGTATGCTATAACAGACATTAACGGAGACTATTCCTTTAACAAAGTACCGGTAGGCAATTATAGCATTTACCCTGAAAGCATGAGCTATTACACCACCGCCGGAACGGCAACTATTACAACCAGCAGCGCAACCATATCTAATGTAGATTTTTTAAGGTCTGAAAAACATAAGACCATCATGCCCAATACTACGGGGATAACCGTAATAGAAAAAGAAGTACTTAGCATTTACCCCAACCCTGCAAAGGACAGAGTTATTATCAACATGAATAACCCTGCAGAAACAAAATCTGATCTGACAATCTTCAACATGAATGGGCAAAAACTCTATCAGCAGTCCTTTAACGGAAATCATACCGAAGTCGATTTAAAAGGCTGGGCCAAAGGGATCTATTTTATCAAAATAGAAAATGAAAATCTCCGTCTAATTCGCAAACTGACGCTCGAATAGAAAATATAAAAATATAATTATCATACAAAAGCCGCAATTAACGCGGCTTTTATTGATGATACCCTAACGTTTCCGCACATGTATACGTCTGATAAATAGACTTAGTTTATCACATTTTTAAAATTTTGAACACTATGAGAAAATTATCACTCTTACTATTGGCTCTGCTTTTTGCGTATAGTAGTAATGCACAATGCTCCGCCGGCTTTTCAACAGCTATGGCGCCCACCAACAACGCCCTGTTACATGTATCATTTACCAATACATCTACCCACACAGGTACGCCACCGGCCAGCTCCTACACCGTCTACCACATGTTTTGGGGCGATGGCAATAACAACTATGTAGGCAGCGGAACCAGCTATCATGATTACGCGGCAACCGGCACCTACACCGGCATGCTCATTATGTCGATAATCGATTCCAATACATCTTCATCCTGGTGTATCGATACAGCTTACAATACAATTACCGTATCCAACACACCTTGTGGCACGTCTGTTTCATCATCTGTAAGCTCCTCCAATCCTCAGCAGGTCACCGTTACAGCTAATACACCTGCAGGCAGCACCGGCATGACGTATAGCTGGAACTGGGGTGACGGTTCCCCAACTTCCACCGGGTCGCCGGCCACACATACTTACAATGGCGGCGGTTATAAGACCATTACGCTTACGGCCACCAATACAAGCAGTAGCTGTTCTTACACTAATACTTATACGATTACTTTAGCAAATCCAATAAACTGCACCGGCTTAACGGCTGATTTCACCAGCTCAATTAACGGTTTTGGTGTAACATTTTTTAACACCTCACCAACCGCATCTTCTACGATAAATAGTTCTTCATGGTCTTTTGGTGATACTTATGGCTCTACCGCCTACAGCCCTACCCATTTTTACAGTGCATCCGGCACCTATAACGTGGTACTTGTAAACACATGGTTAGATTCTTTAACCATGCAACCCCAATGCGTAGATACCGTAGTGAAACAGATCACTATTATAGGCGACGAAATATCAGGCAATATTATGTTAGATACTACTGATACCATCGCCGCTCCACAATTCAAAGTTTGGCTGATCACTTTTGATTCTGCTACAAATATTTTAGCGGCTGTCGACTCGATGATCGTTACGGGCTCTTCTTCCAGCACTCCATATTCATTTAGCGGCCATCCTACCGGCACTTACCGCACCAAAGCCAAGTTACTGAATGGACCTACAAGCGGTACAGGCGCAATACCAACCTATCATACCAGTAGCCTGATGTGGAACAGCGCTACGTTGATATCCCATACAAGTAGTACAGCTACTACCGGGCAAAACATTATCATGCAATACGGTACTGTTACCAGTGGGCCGGGCTTCATTGGAGGCAATGTAAGTGCGGGTGCTAATAAAGGAACCAAAGATGTGCTTCCGGGCATTACCGTATTGTTGCTTAACAATGCAGGACAACCGGTAGCTTCATCTATCACAGATGCAAACGGCAACTATAGCTTTAGCAACCTGCCACCTGCTACGTATTCTGTTTATCCCGAATTGCTTGGCTTCACTACCACTCCTGCTTCTATTTCAGTAGTAAGCGGCAGCACTTCTTTCAGCGGTATCGATTTCGAAAGGTCTATGAGCAAGAGAAGCATTACACCAGTAACAACAGGTATTACTGATGCTAACGCACCTCTGAATTTCGCCATCTATCCAAACCCTGCAAAAGACAAGGTTATGGTAAGCTGGAACGTAACAGGAACTGAAAATGCAACAGTTACGATGACGGATATCACCGGTAAAAAAGTTTACCAGTCAACAGTTACTGGTGCTAATATTGTTATAAGTACAAATAGTCTTCAAAAAGGACTTTATTTCATAACAGTTTCTACTAACGAACAGAAAACAACTCAAAAATTACTAGTACAGTAAAGCGATACCGATATTGTTGTTTCTTAAAGCTCCCAAATAGGGAGCTTTTCTTTTGCATCCTACGATAAGTCAGCATATTTTTCTTTTTTATCTCACTTTCTAACATTTTACTATAAAGCAACGTCATACTAATAAACTCAGTTTGTCATCAATTCTAAAAACAAAACCTATGAGGAAATTATTACTTGCACTATTTACGCTATTCTTTGCGTACAATAGCAATGCTCAATGCTCAGCCGGCTTTTCTACGGCCATGTCGCCCAGCAACAATTCTTTGCTGCGCGTGGCCCTTACCAATTCTTCCACGCACACGGGCACACCTCCAACAAATTCTTATACTCAATATTATATGGATTGGGGTGATGCCAATGGTGGCTATATCAGCAGTGGCACCAGTTACCACAACTATTCAGCTACCGGCACATATACCGGTACGCTCATTATGTATATTATTGACTCCAATACATCCAGCGTATGGTGTTCAGATACAGTTACTAATACTATCACTGTTAATAATACCCCATGCGGCACTTCTATCTCATCTTCTGTAAGCACATCTAACCCACTACAGGTTACTGTAACTGCAAATACCCCGGCAGGCAGCACCGGCATGACCTATAGCTGGAATTGGGGCGATGCTTCACCTTCATCTTCAGGTTCACCTGCCACACATACTTATGCAACAGCCGGTTACCATACCATCACCCTAACAGCAACTAACACCAGCAGCAGTTGCAGTTATACCAATACTTACACCGTATTACTTTCTCCACCGGCTAACTGCACAGGCCTCACACCAGGCATCAGTACCAGCATCAGCGGTTTGTCTGTAACATTCTATAACACCTCTACCTGGAGTTCTACAGTAACTACCAGTGCATATTGGCAATTTGGCGATGGACATACATCTACATCAAATGTAATTACCCATTCCTATGCTGCAGCAGGCACCTATGTTGTTACACTTATTAATACGTGGCTGGATAGCCTTACTTCTTCTGTTGTTTGCGTAGATACAACAATGGATACTGTAACTGTATCAGGTACCGCATCAGATGCCATATCAGGTTACATCATACAGGACAGCACCAACATGGTCGCTTCTCCACAATTCAAAGTTTGGCTCATCACTTTTGATTCCAGTACCAATATCCTTACAGCAATTGACTCTACAACTGTTACCGGTTCAGTTGTTGGCTATGCTACCCAATATTCATTCGCAGGTCAGCCAACGGGTACTTACCGCACAAAAGCACAATTGTTGAATGGCCCAACAAGCGGCACAGGTGCTATACCAACCTATCATACCAGCAGCCTGATGTGGAATAGCGCTACGTTGATAGCTCATACAAATGGCACAGCTACCCCCGGTCAAAACATTATTATGCAATATGGTACTGTTACCAGTGGGCCGGGTTTTATTGGTGGGAATGTAAGCGCAGGTGCTAATAAAGGAACCAAAGATGTGCTTCCGGGCATTACAGTGTTACTGCTTAATAGTGCAAGCCAACCGGTAGCCTCTTCTGTAACCAACATAAACGGCAACTATAGTTTCAGCAACCTGCCACCTGCTACTTATTCTGTTTATCCCGAATTGCTTGGATTCACTACCACTCCTGCTTCTATTTCAGTAGTAAGCGGCAGCACTTCTTTCAGCGGTATCGACTTTGAAAGGTCTATGAGCAAAAGAAGCATTACACCGGTAACAACAGGTATTACAGATGCTAACGCACCTCTGAACTTCGCCATCTATCCAAACCCTGCAAAAGACAAGGTTATGGTAAGCTGGAATATAACAGGAACTGAAAATGCAACAGTTACGATGACGGATATTACAGGTAAAAAAGTTTACCAGTCAACAGTGAACGGTGCTAATATTGTTATCAGTACAAATAGTCTTCAAAAAGGACTTTATTTCATAACAGTTTCTACTAACGATCAGAGAACAACTCAAAAATTATTAGTGCAGTAAAGCGCTGATAGATGTAATGTAAAAAAGCTCCCGTTTTCGGGAGCTTTCTATTTTGGGTTAATTCGCCACTTTATATTCTCCATCCTTTGGTTTCATACTGGTGGTTATCAGGTTGCTGGTTGATTTTGCAAGCAACCTGTCTTGCATATCATAAACCCTGCATTCTACGTGAATGATCTTTTTACCAAGGCGTATTACTTCAGATATGGCCTTCAATCGTTCACCTTCTTTAATGGCATACAGGAAATCTACATTCAGGTTTAGCGATGTATAGTGATTATGAGTATCAAGGCTCACAACCGCCCACCCTATCGCCTCATCCATTACTAGCGACATCATCCCGCCATGTATGTTACCATAGGGATTAGTCATATCATGCTTCACCTCAAGCGAAAGGACAGCTTTACCCTTTTCAATTTTCTCCAGTGTAAACTGCATCCAGTTACCTGCAGGAGAACGCGAATCTGTAACCAGTTTACCCTCAAAATGGTTCTTGATAAAATCAAATACTGAAACTCCTGCCGGGATGTCTTTATAGTTCATCTATTTTAGTTTTTGCTCTTTCCTATTTTTAATATCCAATACCATCTCTATCATTTTCACTATGCGCCGTTGTCTTGTCTCCGCCTTCTTTGCTTCTTCTATAGCTTCTATGTACTCCCGCTGATGAGAGAATGACATTTTGTAAAAGAATGTGTCAAGCCCCTTATGTTCTTTCATCGCCGCAAGAGCATCTTTGGGTAACTTGGTGGTTCTATTTTTATAATCAACACCAGGAGTACTACGCTCTTCCATTGGGATAGAACTTTTATATGCTACATCGGGCTTTTTCCTGGCTATACGTACAGCCGTCCATTCATCATTAATAGCTGCAGAACTCACTATTCTGTATTCAGACTGAAATACCACATCCCATCCTGAATTCCGGATCAGGTCAGATGGTATACCACTTGCTTGCTTTGGATAAGCTATCCAAAAAACCGAATTATCTTCCAGCTTACTGACCACTTTGGGATATTGAGTATCAAGCATTGCCTTATCTACAACAAATAAAACAACCTGGTTTACCTTCCTTGTTCTTACGGTAGTTTTTATTGTAAAGTCACCAAATAATCCGGTTACCAAATCCGGTGCTTTTAGTAGTGTAACGAATTGATCAGGAGAAAACTTAAGTTTTGTACCTAAGCTCATATCATCTATTTAATTTACAAATGTAGGATTAAAACAAAAAAAGAAGGGCTGCGTTGTGCAGCCCTTCTTTACTTATAAACAGATAATATTATCGGCTTATTGTGAACAATTTTGAAACCACGTTCGCATCCTTGCCAAATCTCAGTATATAATTTCCGGAAGGAAGCCCTGAAACATCGACATTTATTTTACCATTGCCTACATTTTGTTGCCTGTACACAACCACACCGATGTTGTTTACGATAAACATATCTCCAACTTTCTTGGCCCCTTCTATATCTACAGTTAAACTGCTATTAGCAGGGTTTGGATACAAGGCAAGCTGTGCACTTTGCGCATTCACATTGTTTATTCCTACTGGCACATAAAGATCAGCACTATCGGCACCACAATCGTTGTACATTATCAGCTTCACCTGGTACCCTTTATCATCTGCATATTCATGCACAGGGTTTAGAGAGCTTGAGTTTGTCGCACCGTCACCAAACACCCATAGGAAGCTCTTAATATCGCTCGCACCGGCAGCGGAGAAATAATATTTGTTACCTGCCTTCTGGTAAGATATGCCGGTTACACTTGGCAAAGGCTTAGTAATGATATTAATGGTATCGGACGATGTACAATATTTATCTACCAATACCCAATAGCTCTTCTTACCCGGTGCATTTTGCACATTAATAGTTTGCGTCTGATCGCCTGTGTTCCATAAATAACTGCCGCCGGCAAATCCTGCATCTAATATCAATGGTATATTTTCACAGGCACTGATATCTGGCCCCAGGTTAGCTGCAGGTATTGGTCCTGCATAAGCCGTTACAGGCACTTTCGGACTTTCACAGATATCGTTGCTTTTACTGTAGTAAACAGTACCATTAAACGTCATGTCCTGGTTGGTGCCGCTAAATGAACCACAAAGCCCCGTGCCGGTGTTAATTTGCAGATCGGCATTTGTAAAGCTACTGTTGCCACTTGTGTATTGGGCGTCATAATCTATATAGATACCATAAGTATGACCCGCTAACAGTTGCAAGGAATTATTCAGTCTTATCTGTGTAAATGCCGATGTAGAAGCTACAGGAACACTATAAGTTCCCAAAAATGTCCATGCGCCGGAATTTGTTTCAAAACCCGCAAACGATCCTTGCCTGTAATAAATTCTAGCTATTTGTCCACCGGTGGAATTAAAAAGGGCTGCAAAACTATCAACCGATATATTGGTTAGAGGCACCAGGTCAAACATAACTCCACCGCTACATCCATTTCCTGCTGCGGAAGTGGTAGTAAGAGCTTTCGCCGCTTTGATACCGGCACTGCTTACGTAAAAAACAGTATCCCTGGCAACATCCGATATGGTCAACGTATCTCCTGTAAAAAATGGATTGTTGCTGTTCGGCGTTTTATACCACAAATGCTTAACGGTATCTGATCTTAATGTCAGTAAGGCTGTTTCGCCAAAACATACAGAGTCTGAATGCACCAATGGAGGATTTGAAGTATGCAGGATATGGAACTGCGTTACTGCAGAAGAGTCATTTGCTGCGTTCACGTCCAAAGCACCTGTTACATAAGCCTTTGTATTAAAACTACCTGTTACGTTAAAGTTATAGGTCGTTATAGTAACGGTATCAGATGTAAATGCATTCAAAACGCCACTGTAAGGGATTGTATTGGTAGCTGATAAAGCGCCGTTAAGTTGTGCAGTGATACTAAATCCGTTTTGTGCGTTCGATCCGTTGTTGTAGATCACAGCTTTAACCGGTATGTCAGTAAACGGACAAATACCGGGATCTTTTTTTACAGGATTAAGAAGTGTAACCACCCTGATGTCATTTGCAGGCGCAGGTTTGATATTTACAATATAGTCTTCTGTTTCACCGTCAGAAAAATTACTGCAAGCATCGCTTGCCCCGTTTGCATCTCCTGCAGCGGCGCTACGTATGCGTAACCCTGTAAATCCCGTTGCTGCTGTCGGTGGCACACGAAGTGTCGCCAAACCACTTGCACCATTGGTATTTATCTGTATCCACTCATTTGGTTCGTACGTACCGTTCCTGTTAGCATCCAGCCAGGCCGAACCTATGGCGTCGCCGCCATACTGAACAAATATAAAATACAGACCGCCTGCCTGTAAGCTCGCAGTTTGATTACCGGTGAGATTATATTGCGTATAAGCGCCCGTCGCAACTCCCGGAGATCCATTATGTAAGGTCGATTCATCAATACCTACAGAATCAATGGACGGTCCTGATGACGAGCCACCCAGTCCCGATTTACAATAGCAGGCATAAAAACTATTGATGCCAATGCTTACAGAAGGTGTAGTGGTAGTTGCGTTACTATTCGTACAGGTCACTTCACAAATAAAATCAGTAGGAACGGTAATGGTTGTAGTGAGGCTTGAGGAATTAGCACCCGCAATGGCAGTATAAGTTGTGCCCGTGCTTGGTTTCGATAGCCACTGATAAGTTATGCCCGGGCCAACAGTATTTCCTGACAATGTCATTGTGAAATTGGTAGGACATACCGACGTTGGAGCTACTATCGTACCTGCAACCGGTGTTCCTGAGCACGGTGGCGGCGGGTCAAAACGATAACCATTACCATTGCCGGGCCATGCAGAGTTCGTAGTTGTAGATGTAGTAGAACCATCCAGGGCATTGATATAGTGACCGCTGCCGCCTGTTGCATCTTCTATACCCATAGAACGACCGGTGCTTGGCGATGCACCTGTTGTAGGCCCATACAATATTTCTATACGGCCGGGCGCTGACGAGGCTGGCCCGTATAATAACACCATATAATTAATATTATCGGTAGAGCTTTGTGAAAAACCAACACCGCAGGCATCCCTCCATTCAAAAGCATAAACATCGGTAGCTACCGTTCCGTGCACCATGGCACCATTACCGCTTGGGAAGTTAGCGCCACCGTCTGCGAAATATGCTGCGATAAAATTGTTAGGCGAATTATCAGAGAACAAATTGCCGGCAGATCTGCCGTCTCCAACGGTGGCTGTAGAAGTTTGATCCCCCATACCAATCCAGCCATTGGTACAAAACGTAACCTGGTTGTAACTGTTACCGTCATAGGTAAATGAAAATGGGAGACTTACTAATACGGAACCATCATCCTGGGTTCCGTTTGTCAATTGTGCATTAGTGTTAATGACAGTACCTCCGGATATCTGTGTATATGTTTGGCCGGATAATACTGTGCGAGAGTAAAGTGTTAATTGAGCGTGTGACAAATGACAAACACTCATCGTCAATACAAACAAAAAAAGCTTTAGCCTCACAACGAAAGGAATAGATATTTTTTTCATACGGTGTGGTTGTTTTTAACCGTTAATAATTACAAATTTTCAATAGTATACAAGGCAAGAATATGATAGTACAAAGTTACACCCGCAACTATCACAAAAGCGCCGCCGATAACGTTTTTTTAACGCTTTTTTTAATTAGTTTATATTTTGTCATTTTTAACTAAAAATTGCTTTTTGAAACAATTTTTTAACCCTTATGAATACCGCGCATGAAACCAAGCTTTTACCAATAATAACTATAGGTTTGGTCTATATCAATTTTAAACAGTAAGTTTGTATTCTAACATTTTTTATACATCATGACAATCACTCAGTTAGAATATGTAGTAGCAGTGGCCACTTACAAAAGTTTTGTGGCAGCTGCAGAAAAATGCTTTGTAACTCAGCCCACTTTGAGTATGCAAATACAAAAATTAGAGGAGGAGCTAGGCGTAAAGTTATTTGATCGCAATAAACACCCGGTAGCTATTACCGCTATGGGTGCAGCTATAGTCGATCAGGCACGTGTAATACTGGCAGAATGTGAGAAAATACAGGAATTAATACAGGACCAGCAAAATAATGTAATGGGTTCATTTAGGCTGGCTGTTATCCCTACCATTGCGCCATATATCTTACCTGGCTTATTAGATGGTTATTCCCGTCATTTCCCGGATGTAAAATTGCAGGTTACCGAAATGGAAACCAAGCAGATACTTGCCGCATTGAGAAACAATGAGTTAGATGCTGCACTCGTAAGTACACCTCTGGAACAGAATGGTATTAAAGAATATCCTTTATTCACAGAACCTTTTGTGGGATACTTTTCTGAAGATGAACCTGCGCTGAAAAAACGCTTGATATCTCCGGATGACATCGATCTCGAACGCCTGTGGCTGCTGAATGAAGGCCATTGTATGCGCAACCAGGTATTGGATCTTTGCAGTGACCAGATTCAGCGTTTGCAGGCCAAAAAGCCATATCATTACGAATCCAGCAATGTAGAAACGCTTCGTAAAATGGTAGATAAAAATAAGGGGCTCACTATACTACCTGAACTGGCAACATTTGAATTCAATGACAACCAGATAGAAAGAGTGCGATATTTTGAGGATCCCGAACCGGTGCGGGAAGTCAGTATTATTACGAACGACCACTTCGTAAAACTGTCTTTGTTGCAAACACTCATGGATGAGATACTATCGCTGGTACCTGAAAAAATGAGAGTGCAAAAGAAAAACAGGAAGGTATTACGTATACAATCTGCTAAACTGTAGCTATAAGTACTCTGTTGATGCCCAGGTCTTTTACTTGACAATGGGGAAAAACGGCGGTGAAATTTTCACGGAATATATTCCACTCGCCCTCGTCGTTAATCATATAATTCATTACCAAATGCCGCCCTGCATTAACAGCAGTGCGGCATTTTTGCAAAAACGGTATGGTAGTGGCAAATCCCGGCACTACTCTGCCAATGAAAATATCTATGATCACAAGGTCGTATTTCCCTTGTTGCTGTTGCATATAATATTCAGCATCGGCGTTTACAGGCTCTACTGCTAAGGCTGCGTGCTGCGGTAGCAGTTCCAGTGCCCATTGCAGTATCGTTTCATTATATTCTACAAACGTGTACTTCGGCCTGTAACCGCGCTCTGTTAATATGTGAGCGGCGCTGGCTAAGCCCGTTCCTAATATCAGTACACTTTCTACCGTGGGGAGTTCTTTCTTAAGATGATTGAAAGCTACTACCATGGGACGATAACGGGTTCCATCAGAATACATGGCATCTTTTGTACCTAACTGGTATTGTCCGCGATATAAGTATAATTCAAGGTCATTCCCCTGTTCCAGCGGGGCACGCCTCCTCATGATAGGAAAGAGGAAACTAAACAACCAAACGTAAAGCGATATAGTCCGCCTCATTGGCAATCAACGCTATTTGTATAGCATTATATAACCAATTTAAAAAAAAACTTTTTTATATCAAAGTGATATAATTATTAATTGTCTTTACGGAAGCGGCGCTTGCGGAATAAGGGAACTTTACTTTCGTTACCATTTATTAGCCTGCCTATGTTCTTATAATGCGTTAGCACTACCAGGCATGCTGTTGCTATTGCAAAAAGGCGATAGCTAAGCTCCGGTTCTCTGAATATAAACAAGATGAGTAATGGAAAAGCAACACTTGCAGAAATAGAACTCAAAGAAACATAACGCGTCAGATAGAGCATCATAAAAAATACACCCACAAGGCTTACTGCAACCAGCGGCTGTATCGCCACTATCATTCCAAACAGTGTGGCAATACCCTTGCCCCCGCGAAAATCGGCCCAGATCGGGAAAATATGCCCTAAAACGGCAAATAAACCTAAAACTATCTGTAGGTTCACTATTGCCTCGCTCGACCAGCTAAACGCGGAAAGTAGAGCTAGTTTCACAGCAACTAATCCCTTGAACATATCCACCAGCATCACTATCGATCCTGCTTTAGGGCCAAGTATTCTAAAGGTGTTTGTAGCACCTGCATTACCACTGCCATGTTCCCTGATATCAATACCGTACACCCTTTTGCTTACCCATACCGCAGTGGGAATCGATCCTACCAGGTAAGCCATCACTATCAAAAGTGCAATACCCATTCTTTTCTATAATTCCGGTTGAAGTTGACAAATATAGAGTTAAGTACCCGTAAAACCTATATTACGAAACCTTAACAGTACTTCCGGCCATTGCTTTGTAATTAAAATAACCGGGCATATAAGATACAGCTTATTTACCAAAAGATAAAGCAATCCAGTTATTTAATTCTTCATATTTATCTTCTTTAAAGCCTGCATTCGTTGCTGCATCGGTTATTACAGCCCTGTCTTCTTTAAGCAAACCACTCATCAATATTGTACCACCGGCCTTAAGGAGGCTGTACATGTCGCTCATATATTGCAGCAAAATGTGGCGGTTTATATTAGCTAATATTATGTTAAAATCTGTATCCTCAACATTTTCTATGCTGCCAGCTTTAATATGCACATGTTTACAATGGTTACGTTGCAGATTTTCAATGCTGTTTTCGTAGGACCAGGTATCATTATCTACCGCCTCCACATATTCGGCGCCCAGCTTCTCGGCAAGTATCGCTAAAATACCGGTACCTGTACCAAAATCAAATACTTTACTGCCCGCAAAATCCAGGTCGCGCATCATTTTCACCATTAGCTGTGTGGTTGCGTGATGACCGGTGCCAAAAGTCATTTTAGGTGTAATGACGATCTCATGAATAGTTCGCACGTCGATATCATGAAAATCAGCTCTAATGGTACAAAAATCATCCACAACAACGGGGTTAAAGTTCTTCTCCCATTCATGATTCCAGTTTTGCTCACCAATTACTTCCGTTTCGTATGGGGTATTATATTCCCCTGCTACCAGGCTAATGGTTTCTGCATTGTATGCAGATAAAGGTATGTAGGCATCGAGGCGCTCGTCAGTTTCCTCAAAGCCCTCAAAACCTTCATTGGCTAATTTAGCTATCAGTATCTCTCTTACTGATGCATTGATTGTAAAGAATGTTGTTTTAAAATATTGCATCAATGCAAAAATACGCAATGCCTTAAATAGAACTGCCCCTCTTTTGAGGGGCAGTAAACAATATGACTTAAAGATATTACCTGTTAACGCGGCTTCCTGGCTTTGTCATGTCAGGTTCGTTATCAGGTTCATCATTGGAGTCTTCGTTTTGCATCAGGTTTTTAGATTGATCATCCATATTACCCGGTTTTGCACTATTGTAAAGCAGACGGCGGGTAGGCACATCCGTTACAATACGGAATTCCGTACGACGATTTAACTGGCGACCAGCAGGATTATCCTTATTACCTGTTTTGTTTGGAGCAGCAGGCATTGCAGCACCAAAGCCTTTAGCTATCAGGCGTGCAGCATCTATACCTCCTGTACCTACAACGTAATCAATAACGGCTTGGGCACGTTTTTCAGAAAGAGCCTTGTTATATGCATCTGTACCTTTTGAGTCAGTGAAAGAATAAACCTCAACATTGAATGATGGGTTATCTTTCAGGAAAGCAACCAGTGTATCCAGTGAAGCTATAGATTCAGGACGCAGTTCAGCTTTGTCATAATCATAGTACACGTTGCTAACAGCAAAAGTATAAACCGGAGTGATCTCGTCCATATAAATGGTAACACGTACCGTGTCATCTTTATCTGTACGTTTCACATCCATAGTATTCACCGTAGCACGGGTAGAAGCAAAACCTTGCTTATCTCCAGTGATAACATAAGACTTACCACGAAGGATATTGAAACCAAAGTTACCGTCAGAAGAGTTAAAAGTTTTAGTATCGTTGTTTTGATCTACCATTTTCACCACAACCTCTTCCATAGACTGCTGTGTTTTACGATCTACAACTTTACCTAATACCACCAGTTTAGGCTCGTACTGTATGCGCCAGATGTCATCGCAACATGTTGGGTTCTTCAGTGCGATAGCACCTATACGGTTAGATACTACATAAGCATCAGGCTTGCCAACAGGATCCTTGATGTAGTATATTTCATCAGCAGGCGAATTGATTGGGTAGCCCAGGTTCTGCAGATTAGTATAACGTGAAGGTCCACCATCAGCAGAGAATATATCAAAACCACCAAATGATACCCAGCCATCAGAAGCAAAGTATAATTTACCTACACGGCTATCGTAGTAAGGTGTCAGTTCATCGCCGGCAGTATTGATTTGTTTACCGGCATTTTGAGGACGACGGTATTGGCCTGTACGAGGATCAATTACAGAATACCAGATATCATAACCACCGCGGCTTTGCAATGTCCTGTTTGAAGCGAAGAACAAAATTTCTTTTTTACCAACTTTAGCTACGCAAGGCTGCGTATTAGAACCACCTTCGTTAATACCTTCACCAAGTAAACGTGGCTCAGACCATTTGCTTTCTTTGAATTCAGAAACATAGATCTTACAGGTAAATTTCATAGAATCTTCTTCAGCACATTTAGTGAAGTAGAAGTGATCACCACCGGGATTGTAACAACCGTTACCAACATTTTCTTTCTTGCTGGTAAACTGGTTATTACCATCGCTGAATACTAATGGCCATTGGAAAGAATCTACTTGCTCTACATGCTTTTGTTTGATAGCCACCATGAAACGAGACAGATATTCGTCGGTCTTACGACGGTCTACTTCTACAGGGCTGTTCTGACGCATAGTAGAAAATAATAATGCCGTATCGCCCAAAGGATAAGGTGCAGATTCGGTGTAGGCACTATTAACGTTAGGACCAGCATTCAGTATTGTTACTGGCTGAGGGTCCTTAATAGAGTTCATAGCACTGTTACAACCTTCTATCTCACGAAGCGCTTTCTTTTTCTCCTTTTTCATAGTCTTCGGATTATCAGCTATGAACTGGTTGAATTGCGCAATTGCATCTTCGTAGCGTCCTTGCATTTTAAGCATCAAAGCGCTTAAGTACAAAGCTTCTGGATATGTCTTTGGAGACATACCGTATGCTTCTGAATAATAGTGAGCAGCAGGCACGTAGTCACGTGTCATCCTGTAACAGTCTGCCAACTGGTATGTCAGGTATAAGTTCCTTGGATCGTTTTCTTTCAGTTGCTGATAATATTCGATCGCACTGAAATAGCTACCCTGACGATATAAACCATCAGCCCAGCGAAGTTTTTTATAATCAGGAAGCTTAGCTACAGGATCGTCAGCTTTGTTTCTGTACTTTTCTTTACGTTGCTGTTGAGCGTTAGCATTCAGTTGAACGGTGGTAACAAGAACCGATGCCAGAATCAGTAGCAGCCATTTTTTTCTCATGTTCGCGAGCGTTGTTAATGGGTATAAAAGTATAAATTGGTTTAAAAAAAAGAAAGGGCTTTAAAAAATATTTTTTGCCCTTTCTTAATAATTATTTTTTTGTAATTAGAAGCGTGCGCAAGGATAGATCAGCCTGCGTGCAAAATCAAGCGGATTAGGCGCCAGGTAAGTGAGAGCTATCTCAAAACCACCATTACCGTTTGATACTGTTTTAAGGCTTGATGTATTGTAGTCGTAGCTAACACCTACGCGCAACCCCTTGAATTCAACACCTGCGTTTACCATTACAGCATCATTGCTGCGATAGTAGCCGCCGAGGAATACTGCAGTAGTGAAGGAGCGGAACTCAGAATTACCTACGATCAGGTGAAATTCGTTACCCGCAACCAGCTCTGTAGCAGAAGATTGGGATTGGTATAAAACTGCAGGACGCAGACTGAATGTTTCACTCAGATAAGCAACGATACCTGCCTGTGCAGTATAGCGCATTCCCAAACCTACATCAGCATTTTTTTCTTTCTTAAAGGATTCCTGAGGTTGATTCAGATTATTGGCACCTAGGCCTATTACATAACTAAAGTTATCGCTAACACTTTGCGCAAAGCTGATACCTGCGTTTACGGTAAAGTAATTTACTTTATTATTCATAGCAGTACCTGAGGTACCGGGATCAAAATTTCCGTTATTGAATTCATTACCAAAATACAGCTTGGTAAGGTCTATACTTTTTTGTGTATAGCCGCCCTGGAAGCCAACAGACAATACTTTGGGATGATCTGTATTACCCAGGAATTTGTGATAGGCAACAGATCCTAACACAGAGAGGTTAGAGAGGTTACCATCACCTGCAACGTCGTTATACAATTGAACGCCGGCTGCAAGAAAATCGTCATGAGTAAGGTCATTAACGATTGGGGCATCTAATGAAACCGCGTAAGTTTTAAATGCTGACGGTGTTACACTCCTCCATTGGTCGCGATAAACGGCAGATGCGCGCCATTTGCCCATAGAATTACCTGTAAACGCAGGGTTTACAATCAGCGGGGATGCGGTAAATTGAGTGAAGTGAATGTCTTGCGCCTGCACGTTTTGAAAACTTAATGCTAACGCAGCTATCAGACTTGCACGGCTAATTGTATGTTTCATCATCATGATATATTAACCTTGTTATTGTATTATTTCAATGTTTTAAACTTAATCAATTACTACCCCTGTTCCCTTACAAATCCTCCCCCCCGATATCGTCATTTTTTATACCGGGCGTTGTAGAAATGTTCTTCCTCAACGGTTGAAAATACGGAAATATTTCAAAGTTGCAATGCTTGCTTGCATAATTTTTGATAGCCTTCCGCGTTACAGAACCTCTTCGGCGTAAATTTTAGCGCCCGGTACAGTAATACTAAATAAAGACGGGGTCTATTCTTATAAGGTTGGCTTACCTGTCGCCATCATCGCTTTTGGCAAATACATTTAAATCAGCTGAATATAAACTGCTTTTATATTTTCCCTCACTACATTAAAATTGTACTTTTGCGCCTGTTTCAGCCCCAATATGGCCAAGACCAAGAATAACAAAAAAACTACATCAGCAGTCGAGGAAAAGGAGAATCTCATTACGCAGCCATCGTTAGACCATAAAAAGCAATGGCGCCTGGGTTTTGGCATCTTCTTTATTCTTGCCGGAGTGTTCATAACAGTATCCATTGTTAGCTATTTTTTTAACTGGAACCTTGATTATGACAAATCGTCATTCCACACATTGCTCAGCGGCAAGGAAGCTGCGGCCAACTGGGGCGGCAGGCTGGGTGCTGCCTTATCTCATGCTCTGGTATTCAATGGCGCAGGTATTGCATCGCTGGCAATCGGCATCTGGATAGGTATGCTGGGGCTAACCATGGTTTATGGCAAACGTGTAGTTCCTGCTATGCGATATCTGCGCTGGGTATCGCTGGTGTTATTGGTCATTGCGCCTATACTCGCGTATCTGCAGTATCATAACCTGCTTCCATCCAATACCCAAACGGGAGATTTTCCCTATGGCGGTGCATGGGGTAATGCAGCTATTGAATACATGAACAGGATGCTTGGCACCGGCGGTACAGGGATGGTGCTTGTCGCTACGGTATGCATAGTAGCATTTGCAGTATTCGCGTTAGATATACGGCCGTTACTTCATAAAGCAAGAAGCACAGCGCGGGCTGTAGCCAGCCTGATACCTACTCCCGTAAAAACAGAGGAAGAGCCTCAAACACAACAGGAGGAGCCCAACATTGCCAAAGAAGAAGTACCCGCAACGAAACCCTTTATAAAGCCAATTCTGCTGGATGAGGAAACCGGGGAAATACATGACTGGGATATCTCACTAGTCGAAAAAACAGCGCCCCATGTCAATTCATTAAAAGTTACTCAATTAGATGAGGACCCTGCCGGGGAAGAGATTGAAGATGAGTTGACAGATGAGGAAGAAGAAGCTGAGGAATTACCGGAAATAACACTTACAGTTCCACCCGCAGAGAAAAAAGCAACACAACCAAAGGAACCTGAACTGGCCATAGAGATCATACAACAGGAAGAAGAGCCCGTACTTCTTGCCAACAACGGCCACATCAGCCTTGAAGACAATGAGCCTTATGCGCCGGAGCTGGATCTGCGTGATTATAAATTCCCTACACTTGATCTTTTGCAGGACCGCAGTGAATCTATAACACTCGACAAAGAAGAACTGGAGAAAAACAAGAACCAGATCATCCAAACGCTGCGAAGCTTTGGTATAGAGATACAACGCATCAGCGCAACGGTGGGTCCTACAGTAACACTATACGAGATCGTACCGGCAGAGGGTGTGCGCATATCTAAAATACGTAACCTGGAAGATGATATAGCATTGAACCTTGCTGCTCTTGGCATACGTATCATTGCGCCCATACCGGGCCGCGGCACCATTGGTATTGAAGTACCTAATACCAACAAGCAGATCGTATCCATGCGTTCTTTACTCGCAAGTGAGAAGTTTGCCAAATCAACTATGAGCCTGCCTATTGCACTGGGCAAGAAGATAGATAATGAGAACTACATTGTTGACCTTGCTACTATGCCGCACTTGCTGATGGCAGGTGCTACAGGGCAAGGTAAATCTGTAGGTATCAACGCTATACTGGTATCATTACTTTATAAGAAACATCCGGCACAACTTAAGTTTGTAATGGTGGATCCTAAGAAAGTAGAACTTAGTATTTATCGCACTATTGAAAAACACTTCTTAGCCAAGTTGCCGAATGAAGAAGAAGCTATCATAACTGATACCAAGAAAGTGATCTATACACTCAATGCATTGTGCATAGAGATGGATAACCGCTATGAACTGCTGAAGGAAGCTGGGGCGCGAAACATCAAAGAATATAACGAGAAGTTCATCAACCGCAGGCTGAACCCGCAACGCGGACATAAATACCTTCCATTCATCGTTCTTGTCATTGATGAGTTTGCAGACCTCATTATGACCGCGGGCAAGGAAGTGGAGATGCCTATTGCGCGCCTGGCGCAGCTGGCCCGCGCTGTAGGCATACACCTTATTATCGCTACACAACGTCCTTCTGTGAATGTGATCACCGGAACCATCAAAGCAAACTTCCCGGGCCGTATTGCCTTTAAGGTGTCTGCCAAAGTGGACAGCCGCACCATACTGGATGCCGGTGGCGCAGAACAACTGATAGGCCGTGGTGATATGCTTGTATCCTATGGCAGCGAGCTCCTTCGCGTACAATGCGCCTTTGTTGATACCCCAGAAGTAGAGAAGATCGTTGACTTTATAGGTAGCCAGAGAGGTTATCCATCAGCATTTGAGCTACCGGAATACGAAGGTGAAGAAGGTGAGAACGACAAGATGGTTGACCTCACCAACCGCGACGACCTGTTTGACGAATGCGCCCGTACGGTCGTAGAAACACAATCAGGTTCTACGTCTTTGCTCCAACGCCGGTATAACCTTGGCTATAATCGCGCCGGGCGTATTATGGACCAACTGGAAAGTGCCGGTATCGTAGGGCCTGCAAGGGGCAGCAAACCGAGGGATGTCATTTATAAAACCATCGCTGAGCTGGAACAATTTTTTAACAGGAATAATGATTAACATTTCATTTTAAACATTCAGGCAAGGTATTTGTCCAAGTAGTATTATTATCCATTAGTAACTAAAACAGAAAAAAGAAGATGAAAAGAATCCTGGGTTTAAGCATTGTAGCAGTAATGGCACTGGCACAACCCGCGATGGCACAGAATGATGCTAAAGCAAAATCGATACTGGAAGCGGTAAGTAAAAAAATAAACTCACTCAAATCACTAAAGGCCAATTTTGCCCTGCACCTGAACGGTAACGGCGGTAAGGTAAAGGACACCAAGAAAGGTACGTTCTATATGAAGGGTTCTAAATACAAGGTGGATATTGCAGGGCAAGAGATCATCTGCGATAACAAAACCGTGTGGACCTACAACAAAGAAACCAAAGAAGTGCAGGTTAGCAATTACAACCCCAACGAACAAACCATCTCTCCGGCCAAGCTATTCACCAACTTCTACGATAAGGAGTATAGCTATAAATACGCAGGCACCAGGAAGGTATCGGGTAAAAGCTGCGACATTATACAAATGACGCCTACCAACAAGAGCAAACAATTCACCAAGGTAGAACTGGCTGTTGATAATACCAAAACCATTGTTGGTGGCAATGTGTGGGAGAAGAACGGCAATAACTACCAGTATGATGTTAGTGGCTTTACACCCAATGCACCCGTTACGGACGATATGTTCACCTTTGACCCGAAAAAACACCCGGGTGTAGAAGTGGTAGATCTGCGATAATCATCATTACAAATAACAGATTTCAAAGCGGGCTATGCCCGCTTTTTTTATGCACGGCTGGCACAGTTTTGCCTACCTGCTGATTATGAACCTGCATTCGCACGACCCTTACTGGCTGATGAAAAGCGGCATGGTAACTACCTACCCTTCGCTGCAACAAGACCTGAAGACAGATGTAGTAGTGATAGGAGCAGGCATCAGTGGGGCCCTTACCGCAGATGCACTTTCCCGGATGGGCTTAGGAGTAACAGTAGTGGACCGCCGACATGCGGGTATAGGCAGCACTGCAGCCAGCACAGCCTTCCTGCAATATGAGATAGACACACCGCTACACCGGCTATCTGCTATGGTCGGCGAACATCATGCATTGAGAAGTTACGAGCTTTGCAGAGAGGCTATCTATAAGCTACAGGACATTTGCAGGCATGTGCAACCGGCAGTAGACTTTCACATCAGGCCGAGCCTGCAGTATGCCAGCTACAAAAGCCATGTACCCAAGCTATATAAAGAATACAGGACGCGCAAACAGTATGGCTTTAAAGTAAGGTGGCTGGAACCTGAAGACATAGATCGGCTTTATGGCTTTACCGCACCCGGTGCTATACTATCCAGCGATGGCGCTGAAGCTGACGCTTACCTGCTGACGCATCACCTGCTAGCAGGCTGTAACAGGCGCGGGCATGGCATCTACAACAACACAGAGATCACGGACATCAGGTATCACAAACGGGGAGCCACATTAATAACTAACAACAATATTAAAATAGAAACACGTATTGTTGTTATAGCATGTGGCTACGAAAGTTTGCGAAATATACCACACAAAATAGCCGAAGTACACTCCACCTACGCACTGGTATCTGAGCCGATAGCGCAACTGAATTTCTGGCACCGAAACAGCCTGATATGGGAAACAGCTAATCCATACCTCTACTTCAGGATAACGGATAAAAACCGGATACTGATAGGTGGTAAAGATGATCCATTTTACACCCCCGGGCTACGCGATAGCCGCATCAAACAAAAAGCAAAGTTGCTGCAGGAGGCCTTCAACAAAAAACTTCCTGATATCCCTGTGCGACCGGACTTTAGCTGGGCAGGCGCGTTTGCGGTAACAAAAGACGGACTGCCCTATATAGGCAGGCTACCGGGTATGCCGCATACGTACTTTGCGCTAGGTTTTGGAGGCAATGGTATTACATTTAGTGTAATAGCTTCCCAAATTATTGCTGACCTGGTAAGGGGTAAAAAGAACGCTGACGCGAAAATTTTCGGCTTTAACAGGTAAATATCGAAACATCGCCATCATTTTGAAGGCAGATAAAATAATTATCGCGCATGGCATTATTTATTTTCATTTCTGTTGAAAACACCGGTGCGGGGGGTAAAAACACTACTTAACTTGCAGCCATAATTCACATCACCCTGAACTAGCCCTAACACCACACCATACCACTACACTAATAACGCATTTACCTAACACCATGAAACTGAAGAACGGGCTCTATGTAGTCCGTTTTTTAGTTTTTAGGGGCTTTAACAAAACAATAAACCTTAGAGAAATAACTGGCACAATTATTTAAACAGGTATTATAGAAAGGTTTTTAGACAGCCTTTACTTATTATTTTTCCTACCTTATAAATATTCTGCCGCAGCCTGGTGCTGCGGCTTTCCTCATTTAGGCAAAATGTTAGAAAATGCTAGTTTTTGCTAGTGATTTTGGCGTTTATGTTTAAAACAGCTCCGCCGGGAAGGTTGGGTTTACAGTATATCAAAGATCTATACGCAAAGTTAAGGGATTAGCCTGAGACTATAGATACTGCAATGCGGCGCGGATCAGTTGAGTAACAGGCAGTTATAATATACCGGTAAAAAAACTTGATTTTTTAATACAAAAAATTTGGATTTGGCTATAGCGCGATAGTATATTGGACTATTCTTTAACTATATAAATTAAAAATCCCAATGAAAAAATTAATGCTATTCATGGCAGGCATTGCCATGTCCTTAGGAACCCATGCACAGTTTAGTTTGGATATTGGCGCATGCACAACCCACTACTCCAGGCCTTGTGCCGTAACAGGTACTGGCTATTCTTACACAGACGCCACGACAGGCACGTTTTACTTCGCAAATGCAGGTTGCTCAGATGTACATGGTGCATTAAATTCTTCCTCAGTTTACCATTACAGCATTGGTAACTTTGACAACTCCGGAACTAACGACACGTACCTATTATTGACGGATCGCACAAGCGGCGATATTCTCTACAAGTATACATTTGATGCAAATACGCTTATCAATTCGGGTCCTTCCGGTAATGAAGAAAGCAAAAAAATGACTGTAGACGAAAATGGGCATAAGGCATATATTACAGGTACCTGGGGAGCAATACCATTCATTGTATGCTTAAACATTGCTAATCCCAGCTCAATATCAAAGACTTGGGGTCTTTTTTTAAATACGTATTCAGATATAAACGATGTTACTATTGACGCAAGTGGAAATGTATATGCTTTGGTAAATAATAGCTGCAGCGGCGGTCCATGTTACGGAAATTTTTCAATTTTAAAATATAGCAGTGGTGGAATATTTCTGGGTAGTTGGAGCACCAGCTCCTGGGGTTCTACAGACGGCTATAACGGTTATGCAATGCAGTATGATGGAAGTGGAAAAATATTTGTAGCAGGTTCCATAGTGAATTTTACTACTGGTACTAGTGGAAGCACTCTATATGGAATAAAAACAAACATGACATTTGATAACATGACAAACCTTACCAGTTATCCATTTAATAGCGGGGGATTTAATAAAATAGGTAGAAACCCAACAAATGGGCACGTAGTAACTGCAGGAGCATACACTACTACTTTAGGTCAGTCTTCTACTACATGGCAAGAGTGGGATGTAACTACTAATCCTTCTAAATCATACGCTCCTCTAACACCTGCCACAACACCTTCAGGCCTTAGCGGGATCTCAACGACTTATGAAGAGTTTTTGACTGATCTATTGGTGGATCCAAATGGGAAAGTAGATCTTGTAATAGCTAATATCACCTTGGGGAACCGATATTTAACTTATATCAACCCTGCCTTAAACTCCGGTCTCGGTGACATTGATTATAGTGGTGCAAACGCATTTCAATTCCCATCAACAGGCCCTTATGGTGTTTGGGCAAATAAGGATGAAGATGGCAGTATTGTTGTTGGTGGACTAGACGGTATATACCCTAATAATATAGCTTTTACAGCCAAGTTCCATGATGCAAGCCTTACTACCGGTACCGGAGCATGGCCTGGCTATGAAAATAAATCTACCGGCATAAACAACATTCATGCAGATGAAATAAGCATTGCTCCAAATCCTGCTACAGATGTACTTTCCATAGAAGGTATTAACGATAATGCTGACTACCGAATCAGTAATACTTTAGGGCAAGTTGTAACTAAAGGCAGTATCAGCAATTCTAAAAATGCACAGATAAATGTATCCGGATTGAGCCAGGGAACTTATTACCTGCAGTTGTATAGTGCCGACAAGTCTGTTATAACTACCAAGCCGTTTGTAAAACAATAAGAGCGTTCCAAATAAGTAATACTAAAGATGCCTGCTATACAGCAGGCATCTTGTTTTTTGATATGACGCAGTGTTTGAGATAAAAACTACTCTTTGCTGATCTTGATGACCTGTGAGCGTTCACCATCTGTATAATGCAGGAGGTAAAGCCCGGCGGGTATTTCTTTAAGGTCAAGGTCAATTTTATCACCGGTCATGGTGGCTGTTTTCAGCAGCTTACCGGAGATATCCGTTAGCTGTATAGTGGCATCGCTGCGTTTGATGCCATGCATTACAGATAGCGTAAGCGTACTGTGCACAGGATTAGGATATGCATTGATGGTGAATGCAGGCAGTGCAGGTGTATTATCTACACTGAGGCAGGGCTGGGTAAGGAAAGAATCGACCGACCAATCGGATGTAGGTGTAGGGCTGCACAATGCGCGGATGAAGAAATAGTATTCGCGCCCGCAATCGAGGCCATTGATAGTTAACGCGGTAGCAGATGCGCGTGTGCCGCCGGTAGGGGCCGGTTCGCCCGCAATACCAACGGCATATTCATAAGCATATACAGAGGTAACCGGTTGCCAGGTTGCCAATGCAGTGGTGCTGGTGATGTCATTGATATCTACAGGCGGCATATCGCAGCAAGGCGGCGTAGTAAAAGATACGGTAGTCCACGGGCCATAGGTATAAGTGGCCTGGCTGTGGCTATCGGTATCGCAGATACTGCGTATGTGGAAATAATAGGTGGTATTGCATTTGATGTGCTTGATATCGCTATTGGGCAGATGCATGGACGTAGTGTTAGGGTTGAGCAGGTAATTACCTGTACCCGGGTCGTTAGGGTTTTGGTCTACGGTGTACTCGAGCAGGCGTTCGTTACCATTGTTTACCCAGTTTACATCTGTACCTTTTGAAGTAGTATTGGAGAATGTAACAGTGGGTATTTTGAGGCAGGGATTGTGAACGATGACATCATAATCTTCCGTTTCTCCACTGACTACAGGGCTATTTGTAATACATGGATTAACAGGATCTCCGGGAGCGTTGCTGCCGTTAGGTGTACTCGTGTACGTTCCTGATGACAAGCTGCGAATTCGCAGTCTCGAAATACCATCTTTGGCAAAATGCGGCACTACGAAAGTTATAGTGCAAGGTGTAGTTGGCGCACTTAATCCCTGACCTACCAATTCTGCTTCAGGATTCAGGGGACCTAAAAAATTAGTGTTGTCAAAACTGTCATCCCGATTCCAATCTACCCAAACTGCCATACGATTCAGGGCAGCACCTGCAGTACTACTAATTGATGTATTGATAACAATTGAAACTGTTGATCCTGCATTTACTTCCAGGGTTTTACCTGTACCACTGTAATAAGAATAATTATTGGAGGTATTTCCGCAAGCAGATGTGCTTGAAATGTTTTGGATACCTCCCGTAGTAACAACGCTTTTGATATAAAAACCATCCGAACAACTATTTGTGTAAGTGGGGATGCAGTTCTTGGTGAATTTTTGTGCAGAAGCAGGCATTGCTGCTGCCAGCGCGATACATAGTGGGAAAAGCTTTTTCATCAGGATTAAGTTTTATGAGTAACCATACAAATACAGGGACACGTATGTCCTGTAATGAGAAAGACGGGAATATAGGGTAAGAGGAAAGTAAGATAAATTAGTTTTAATCTGATTTTAAGGAACATTAAAAAGCCCCGTCGTGAAACGGGGCTTAAATATTATTGTTGAAAGAGGTATTACTCTCTGCGAACTTTTATTACCTGCGTTCGCTGCTCATCGGAGTAGCGTATCATGTATAAACCACTCGGTACATCATTCAGGTTCAGATCCAGCTTATCGCCATCCATCACAGCGGTCTTTAATACCTTGCCCGTGACATCCATCACCTCGATAGTACCTACCTCTCGCTTGATGCCGTGCATTACGCTGAGCGTTACTACATTGCGGGTAGGGTTAGGGTATGCGTTGAGCTTAAACTCAGGCAGTACCGGTGAATTATCTATGCTGGTACAAGGCTGTGTAAGGAATGAATCTATACCCCAGTCTGATGTAGGTGTAGGACTACATAAAGCCCTGAGGAAGAAATAATATTCGCGGGAGCAATCGAGGCCCGGCAACAAGGTAGTAGTACCATTGTAACGCGTGCCACCTGTTGGCTCCGGAGAATCGGAAATGCTTACCGCGTATTCATATTGAATAACAGAAGTAACAGGGCCCCATGAAGCAATAGCTGTATTAGAAGTGATATTATCCACCGTAATAGGTGGCACATCGCAGCAAGGAGGTGTCTGGAAAGAATCTAACCTCCATGGGCCATAGCTATAAGTAGCCTGGCTATGACTGTTTGTATCACAAATATCGCGGATGTGGAAATAATATTTGGTGTTACAGTTGATACGCCTTGTGTTCGTATCCGGAACATGTATAGATGTCTGTGTAGGATTAAGCAGGAAGTTACCATTGCCCGGATCGTTAGGACTTTGGTCTATGGTATATTCCACCATCCTCTCATTACCGTTCACAGTCCAGGAAAT
The DNA here is from genome assembly GCA_001897855.1 of Bacteroidetes bacterium 43-93. Classification (GTDB taxonomy): domain Bacteria; phylum Bacteroidota; class Bacteroidia; order Chitinophagales; family Chitinophagaceae; genus Polluticoccus. The sequence continues at coordinate 132,706 of MKUO01000021.1, read as the reverse complement.
ATCCGCTCCTTTTGAGGTAACATTGGTGATGCTAACTGAAGGAATCTTTTTACACGGATTGTGGATGATGACATCATAATCTTCTGTTTCTCCATTCGGGTTAGCTGTTCCATTAACATCACAAGCGTCAACATTCCAACCAGCATTGGGTTTTCTTATATCAGCGGGTAGTGGTGCAGAAGTCGGGGTTCCATTATAATATATCCTCACACGCATACGAGTAAGTCCATCTTTTGCGTAAGGGTTAGTTGTAATAAGATTTTTGTTGTTACTAGGACCACTAAATACAACTTCTCCGTTAGGAAAAGTCACCGGGTTATAAGTATCATTATTAAATAACCCATCACCATTATAGTCAATCCACACAACCATTCTAGCAAGGTATAGGCCTGGTTTGTTATATTGAACTTGCAGCGAACATGCCTGGCCGGCCATTATTTCCAATACTTTTTTAGTACCTGTATAATATTTATAGCCATCACAAGTACTTGCATTATCTATATTCTGTATCCCCAAATCAGTCCATACATAACTGAGATATAAATTACTTGTACACCCGCTTGGGAAAGCTGTTGGTGTACACCAGGTTTGCGCCTGTACGCTGTGAGCGGCAAAAAGTACCATACACAGTGCAAAAAGCCGTTTCATTGAGTAAAATTTAATACGCATCAGCAATATTATTTTAAGCCGGAGTTTGAATTAAGTGTTATGTAGCAAGATACTAAAAAATATTAAAAATTTAAAAGCATTTTTTTGAGAAAATTTTCATGCTTCATGCAAAATGCCCCCTGAGCGGGGGCATTTTATAAATTATAAACTTTTAGTTATTATTTATTGCTTGCTGATCTTCATTACATCTACATGGCTGCGGTCGCTGTACTTCAGCTGGTACACACCTGCAGGCAAGGTATTCATGTTTACTTCTACCTGGTTTGTATTCACCACTATGCTGCGTACCTGTTTGCCGGTAACATCTGTAACGGTAAGAGTTGCTTCGCCATCTATCTTGCTCGACAGGGCTATATGCAATACATCTGTTACAGGGTTTGGATAGGCACTCAAACCAATGCTGTTACCACTGATAGTATTGATAGCAGTAGGGAAAGTAGAGAACCCTAATACACCCCATTCAGACTCTGGATAGATACTGTTGCAATATGCTTTTACAAACACATAGTAATCTGATGCGGGAGCCAATGGCAATTGCAGGCTAGGAGTATAAACTACGGTACCAAATGCGGGAGCCGGAGTTGGCGCATGCTGTATCACATATTCGTACTTAGTAGCTGTCTGTACCGTATCCCAATACAGAATAGCACGGCTTTGTGTGAGTGTAATCAGCTTTGGCTGTGGAGTATGGCAAGTGATCAGTGTTGTGAAATCAACAGTCGTCCAGCCGGAAGTATCCTTCGCACCACAAATACTGCGCACGTGCACATAATAGTGCGTGTTCTCTGTAAGCGTAGTCAGCGAAATTGTATTGGTGGTCGCGAAGCTGGAACCCACACCGGACGCAGGAGTAGCGGAACTATTGTCTACTATCACCTGGTACCCTATAGGCAGGAATACAGCATCCCAGTTAACATCTGCAGTAAAGGCAGTGATATTACTCACTTTTACATTGGTAGGGTTGATCACACAACGAATACCGATACGTGCATTCTCTACGATGGTGTATTTACCCACACTATCCAATGCAGCTGTAGGGTATGCTTTGTTGAGCACAGGATCAGTAGCAGCATTGCCATAGTTGTAACCTACCCAAGGAGAACCATTGGATGAATTGGCGATCTTGGCATTGGCCTCTGTAGAGATAGTACCCAACTGAGGATCTTTATAATATACTGTTGGCGTATGAGAGAGTGCATACACACCATTGGTAAACAGATCTAACCACAGGTAACTGCGGCCTACCAGTGACGGCATAGGCGCGCCTGCCTGCTGGCCACTGTACTGGCGCATTACCGCTGTAGATGGCGCTGCGGGGCCCCATGCTATGCTTGCTGCAGTATCCTGGCCAAAGAGGAAGTATTGTGTAGTGCCTGCTGCCGGTGCCGCAGGGATAGCGGTACATGCAGGAGGGGTACTGGTGGGGCTAACTTCATAAGCACCCAGGTCAGGAACACCATTCTGGCGTGTTTTAGGGCGCATTACACCATCCGCATCAAGCGTATCACCATCTACATGCATACCACGACCGTTCACCGCCCATGAATTAGGATTTGAAGGATCAGGATGCACGTCCTTGTTCACAGCATCTTTATAACCCGGATCATAGATCAGTGAATTACGGTCGCGATTTGTTGCATTTCTCCAAGCCTGCAAAGAAGTGGTAGTAATATTAGGCTTAGAAGTACCACGCAGCGTAACAGTACCCGGAGTATAATACAAGTTGTAATCGGCTCGCCAATAAGTAGTATCATTCAGATAAATAGCCGGGCTAGTGCTTGTGCCATCGTTGCGCGAGAAGATATTGTTGTATAAATAAGCCACTCCATTATAACTGGAACTACCGGCTTGTTTGTAGATAAGATAGTTGGTACTACCTGTACTAGCACTGTGGAATGTATTATTTAGATAGTACATATCGGCATAGTTGCCATAGCTAGACTCATAATACATGTACGTGCTACCACCTGTCTTAGCCTTAAATATGTTGCTGATCATACTATTGTTACCTGGCAGATAACCACCACAACCATAGATAGTACCTGATGTACTGGTCATATCAATAGTATTACCCATCCAGGTAGAACCTGTATAAGATGGATAACCATAGGCATAGAATCCATAGATAGTACCTGTAGTGGATGTAAAATTCATTTTGTTTTTATAAACCAGGCCACCGTATCCATATTGCGGATAATTGTAGATGGAACCTGAAGTGGTGCTAACATTGATAGTATTACCAGAAGAATAACCGTTAATATAGTTTGCGTAGTTATAATAACTACCTGAAGTAAGACTTATATTGTATGTATTATTTAAGGATGTGTCCTGGCTACCATTTCCTGAGTTGCTGCAAAAAGGATCATAGTTGTAAACACCGCCAGATCCATTATGAGTATAGTTAACAGTATTGTTTTTAACCATTGCACCTTCGCTGTAATAGTCGGCCGGTCCATAGATATAACCATAACCGGAAGTACCACTTGGGCAAGTTGCATTAACTACATTATCAGATATCACAGCATGATACTGATATAACATATAAGCTATATAGTGATAATATTTGCTTGAATAGTTCATCACATTACCCTTGATCTCTGCTGAGTTACCGGAACCATACATACCTGTGTAGTAGAAATATGGACCGTAGTTGTACGCAGATGTGCTTAGCTCGGTACAATTAAATGTGTTGTTATTACATTTAAAAGTACAGTTAGTACCATTGTAATTATTGAAATAGAAATAATCGTAACAATAGTAGTTAGAGCTATACGAGATAGTATTATTATTTACTTCCAGGTATGCATCACTGGCGCCATAGTTGTTGTAATAGAAATAAACAGCGTATATATATCCCGAACTAGTATTGCTACAGCTGACCACGTTATTATTGAACTTAATATTAACATTGAACCAATACATGTACACGCCATATGTGTAGCCGCTGGTAGCTGTAGTGGTTATATTATTATTTTCAGCCTTGATATTATAGTTGTAATAATAAAAGTCAATACCATACACATAGCTGGTACTGTTTAGTGTGATAGTATTGTTAGATGCTACAAGCTCACTTGCAGACGTAGTACTGCTGTTGCCGTATGTAGAGTATATACCATACAGATACCCGCCTGTATTGCTTGTAGTGATGGAGTTATTTGTAATTGTAAAGCCATTTTGCGGATAATACATGTAAATACCATAGTGATAGCCGCTAATGCTGGAAGCACTACAGGTATTATACTGGATGGTAGCATTGCCCATATACTGAGTGTATATATAAGCGTAGTAGTTGCCTGAGAATGTATTATTACTAATAACATCATCAGAGGCCAGCGTACTGGTGCTACCTGCATTCCAGTAAACACCATAAGAACCATACTGGATAGTGTTGCCTTTGATAACATTGCTATTCATACTACCACCGGATGTGGCACTGATAACAGCGCGGTTATTGCTTGAAGAGGAACCGGAAACACCGGTTAGCGTACAACCTAAAACACTATCATAACTGGCGCCGCCGGTTAAATCTATAACACGGCCATACGTAGTACCGGTGTTAACTATCGTAAGATTTTTTATTGAAATGTATTGTGTGCCATTAAGCTGCAATACATAATTGGCAGAAGAAGTACCGGCGTTGCTGATGGTAACCGTACCTACACCATTTGCTGCCTGGATAGTAACCCTGTTAGAACTACTGGAACCTGCAAAATTAGGTATCTGCACCTGCCAATCGGTACCCGTGTAGGTGCCGGGCTGGATGTTTAATACTATGGAGCCCGAAAGGGTGCTTATGTCTGCGATGGCGGCAGCCAGGGTTGGATACGTGCCGGTAGCACCTATTGTATAGGTACCCGATGAAATGGCAGCCTGCGACCGTTGGAAACCAAGCAGAAACAAAGCCATCAGCAGAAAGCTTTTAAAGGTAGATGTCTGTTTCATATTAAAATACTAGTTTTTACTTTCTCATAAAATTTTCCAGAATAGCATGGTAGCACAGTCATGCATTCTATGTTTCGGGGTAACGAGCGATTAATAGGTACTGAGTAGTAACAACCGGCGCAGAGTCAAAAAAAAATTGTAGGGTGTGAAGGTGTGTTTGGTTTGTTTTGTTTGACTACTAACTATAAGTTGTTTTTAACAGTTTTTTATTTGTTTGTTAGTTGCAAGATATTTATGTGTTATCAAATTAAAATACGATTTAGTGGTTTTAATTTGTTTTTAATCGTTTTATAATCAGCTATTAATCTCGCTATTAAAACATTTTAATAAACGTAAATATATACCTGCAATTCGCTATATAATAGAACATACATCATAGCGTAGTGGTGATTATTATCACTACAAGTTGCAGCAAAATACACGACGCTGAAAACAACATAAAACAAGAAAGGCCACATAATATGTGGCCTTTCAAAAAAGTATAAACGGGAAAAATATTATGCGATAGTTACATCTTTATCAAGATATACATCCTGGATTGTATTCAGCAACTGTACACCTTCCTGCATTGGTTTCTGGAATGCTTTACGTCCGCTAATAAGACCCATACCACCGGCGCGTTTATTCACTACTGCAGTCATTACCGCTTCGGCAAGATCCGATGCACCTTTGGATTCGCCACCTGAGTTGATCAATCCTGCACGGCCCATGTAGCAATTAGCAACCTGGTAGCGGCAAAGATCTATCGGGTGATCTGTAGTCAGCTCTTCGTAAACTTTTTTATGTGTTTTACCGAAGTTAAGCGCGGTATAACCACCATTACCTACGGGAAGTTTTTGTTTGATGATATCAGCCTGTATAGTAACACCTAAGTGGTTTGCCTGCGCTGTAAGATCAGCGGCAGTATGATAGTCAACACCATCTTTCTTGAAACCACTATTGCGCAGGTAGCACCACAATACAGTAGCCATACCCAGTTCATGCGCATATTCAAACGCTTTAGCAACTTCTACGATCTGGCGGCTGCTTTCTTCGCTACCAAAGTAGATGGTAGCGCCCACTGCTGTAGCACCCATGTTCCATGCATCTTTAATAGTACCGAACATGATCTGATCAAAACGATTAGGATAAGAAATAAACTCGTTGTGATTGATCTTAACGATGAATGGTATTTTATGAGCATATTTACGAGCAACTGCGCCTAATACGCCGTAAGTAGAAGCAACAGCGTTGCAACCACCCTCGATAGCCAGCTTTACGATATTTTCAGGATCAAAATAAATAGGATTGGGAGCAAAAGACGCGCCTGCGCTGTGCTCGATGCCCTGATCTACAGGAAGGATAGAAACATAACCTGTATTTGCAAGACGGCCGTTACCCATCAGCGCCTGGATGCTGCGCAGTGTAGGGATATTACGGTTAGACATTGCCCAAACATCATCTATAACATTACCTGAAGGCAGGTGCAGTGCAGATTTATCAATTGTTTTGCAGGTATGGTCAAGCAAATAACCAGCCTGATCTCCTAAAAGTTCCTGTATTTTTTTTGATGCCATATATCAGTTGAATAATTTTTAAAAAGTGTGCAAAGATAATTATTAATACTGATATTTTGTGCCACCGTAGACATCAGTTGCCCAGCCTGTAGATTTTCCAGTTGGCATCTTCCCATAAGACCGGGTATTTGTCGTCTAAGCGGCCTGATAGCAAAGATGTATTATCGCTATGCCGGGAAAGAAAATAATATTGAATATGGGCCTTACTCCATACCTGCTCGTTAAGGCTATCGGAAGAGGACATGAAGTATCTATTACCTGAAAAGTAGGCAAGGCGTTGCAGTTCCACATCCCCGGGCAGGCCGTACGATACATTGGATACAAAGCTACCCTTAAGACCGAGGGCTTTAAGATGACCAGCCAAGTTATACTCTTCCCTCCCCTCGTTCCACATCTTATAGATACCATGTAACGGATATATTGCGTAAGAGCCCGCAAAAAGCAGTATGAAAACCTTTTTATTGAAAATTCTATTTCGCTGCATAATAGCGATGCCCAGTATCATACTCAAAGGCAGCATATACCAGATGTACCGAGCCTCGAAATTGATAAGAAAGAATGGTAACGGGAATAACAAAAACACAATCAGCAAAGGATAAAACACCTTATAATGTAACCGGCGAATTTTCTTGAATAATAATCTTAATACATACAGGAAGACCGGCAGAAATACAACACTGATCTGCATACCGCTAACAATAAACTTCCAACTATTTTGGACGATCTTCAATAGTTGCCTGACAAAGAGCGCCCGCGAATGCCAAAACATAGGAAGCGGACCATTCACATACCAGGGATCTTCCCAATAAGAGGGCGAATCGTTATATACCGGCGGTAAGAAACTAGCAAATTCGTGCTTCAATAGAGGATGCCCTACCAGGTACCAGGACATATTGAGATTGCCTGCAGTACCGGTGGTCCACATGCCATACTTGCTATGCAGCGCGAACAGCCAGGGCAAACTAAGCGTAAGCATTACCAACAAAACCACACCAAAATTGATGAGCCAGTTGCGCACATATTTTTTATGCCATGCCCGGTTAATGTAAAACGTGAGTATGGCAGTGCTGATTATAAAAAACGGAAAAGCGTAGGCCTTTGCAAAATAGGCACACGCGCCTGCCATGCCTGCCCCAATCCATAACGTGGGCGAATATTTAAACCTGTGGCTGACGATAATGCGCAAAGCATATAAAAGAAAAAAACACTCCCAGAGATCATCAAAGTTTTGATAATACACCGCATAGCAAAGGAATATGGCTAATGCGCCTTGTAAGACAACCTGTGCGAAATAGGGTGTCCTGTACTTGATGAAAAATAATTGAGAAACATACAATACCCCTATTGCGCCGATCGTATTGGCCAGTATAGCACCGGTAATTGCGGTTGTGCCCAACCTTATAAAACCAGCAGTAAGCCAGCAACTCCATGGGCTCCAATAGCCATTAATAGCTTTTAGCCAATCACCATCTGCATATCTGCGGGCGATTGTAAGATAGGCGGTTGCGTCCGGGTCTATATAATACTGACAATATGGGAACAACAAACATACACCGATGCACAGCAATAACGCCGATGCAATAATGGGATAGTATTTGCGGATATAATACAATATTAAAGATTACCAGCGGTTGCAATAATAGCCTTATTCCTTTGCCTTTGCAAGATATACTGATAGCCTAGCACAGCAGTACCGATCACAATCAATGAAACGGGTATGAAATATCTTGTGTTAGCAATAGGACCAGCTATAAATACAAAATAACCTACCAATGTTGCTATAAAAGCTCTCAGCCTAAAAGAATATCGCTTACTGAACAAGAATAAAACAAAACCAGCCAGACGCAGCAAATTAAAGAACAACACTACTGCAGCTATTGGTAAAGTGGGATTACGAGCCATGTAATCTTCTATACCGGCATATCCTTTATCTCTTATTGTATTAAAGAAACTTGCAGTATTATAAACATCATAGAGTTTGGACAGTGTAAGTAAGCCTATAAACATATCCAGTTCGCCTTTACCGGGATCTATAAACACGAGAAGGCTACGGCCAATATGATATGGCAGGTAAGATGAAAAATTTTGTTTTAATAACTGCATTCCACGAGCATTCGCGTAGTCATAGCGTTGCAAAAACGTCGGGAGTTCTTTTACATGGCTTCGCTCTGCGTGTAAAAACTGTTCCGCCATGTCTACGCCATATTCGTCTTTGTAAAAGTTGTAATAATAGAAAATGGCATTGAAAGATTGTGTACTTGAAAAATGGAACTTGCCGGTGCGCTCGTAGTTAACATATCCATAGCCAACAATAAGCAATAATGGCATTATTGCGCATATTGCTGTCCGCATTAATGCACTGCGATGTATGGATGCGTAAGCCAATATACCCACAGCATGTAGATATACCACTGGATAAAGCACAGGCTTAATAAAAGCACCTGCCGCAAGGATAAGGCCCATACCGAGCACATATCGCCAATGCTTCCTTTGCATGAAAGCTACGAAGAAGTAAAAATAAGCTACAACACAGGACTGTAGTAATATATCGGGAGCAATAATATTGGCGTTTACGAACTGCGAAGGAAACAGGAGGATGAATGCAAGTAAAAGCCAATCATACCTTTTGAGATAACCCAGCCGGGTTATTGTATGTCTTAATAGATAAATATTAAAAATAGAAACCAGATTTTGAACCAATAATACTATCCAGTTATTAAGTGCAAAGAGGTAAATAAAGCATAAAAATAAAGGGTAGCCAGGCGGCCTGAGCGTCATAAATTCTTCCTTTACAGCTAAAACCGGGTTGCCTGCATAAAACCAGCCTGCATTTTTAATGTTGGTAGCCATGTATATGTATTCATGAGAATCGCCATTATAGATATGCTTATAATGCCAGGCTATGAGATAGAAAATAGCGTGTGCAGCCGATACAAGTAGTAAGAATCTTGCATCTACCCTATTAAAATTGCGAAACATGAATTATGATGAAGCTGTGGAACAAATATAGCCGCTTAAAGCCTGAATTTGCCACGAAACACATGTTGCATTCTATACTATGATGGTTAAAGCCGGAAAAACAGATAAATTTGCGCACTTTTTCAAACGAAATGGCAATATTTATTTTTTTTACAGCGCATTGGTATTTATCCCTTTTTTCGCAAACGTTTTTTCAGCACAGATATGCTGCCCACGGTTCTTTTACCATGAGTAAAGGATGGGAGAAGTTCTGGTTTATCTTCACTTTTGTAACGCAGGGCTCCTCTTACCTGAGCACACGCGCCTACGCATTGATGCACCGTATGCACCATGCCTACGCCGATACCGATAAAGACCCGCATTCTCCGCTGCATTTTAAAAATGTATTTACGATGATGTGGCATACTAAAAATGTGTACACCGCTATATTTGACGGCAGAACAAAAGTAGAGCCACGCTTTAGCAAAAACGTTCCTGACTGGCCGGCTTTTGACAAGTTTGCACATAGCTGGGCCCCGCGAATCTTCTGGGCTGCAGCGTACACAGGCTATTATGTGTACTTCGCTACATCTTGGTGGATGTTCTTACTGCTGCCGATACACTACATGAGCGGGCCTGTACATGGCGCCATCATCAACTGGTACGCACACAAATTTGGTTACAAGAACTTCGAGATGAAGAATACAGCGGATAACCTCTTCCACGTAGATGTACTGATGCTGGGCGAATCTTATCATAACAATCACCACATGCGCGCATCTAATGCTAACTTTGGTGTACGCTGGCATGAAATAGACCCTGTGTATGGTGTGATACTGCTCTTTAACAAGGCAGGTATGATAAAATTAAAACAACCAAAGCCTAACCCTGTAGAAACTGACTTTTAAAAAAACAATTACATAAAAAGAGCCCGGACGAACTGTTCGGGCTCTTTTATTTTATTAATGATTCAGGTTTTAGTCTTAAGTGATATTTTTATTGAAGTAACTGAAACTATCATGATCATTGGAGTCGCGGGGCCTTATTCCGCACCGACAGAAGAACAGAAGCAAGCCAACCTGGATGCTTTAAACCAAGCCGCCGCTGTATTACTGGCAAAGGGACATACCCCGTTGATAGGAGTAAATGCTGCATTACCGGTTGTAAATGCCATGCCGGTTGCAGACCATTACGAAGCCATCATGAAGATATCTATGGCTGTAATGCACAGTTGTGAAGCGCTGCTCGTTATTGCAGATAGCCCGGGTGCTAACCGTGAGCGGGAACTTTTTGAATCAAAAAGATTACCCGTGTACCGTAGCATTGATGAAGTACCAGATATTAGTGCCTAGCCATTGTACTCACGAACTTCGGCATAACCACCGAATTCGAAAATGGGACAGCTTTTAACAATATGTGTTGCCGTATCGAGATCTGCAGCTTTTAAGGTCATAAAACCGCCGACGATCTCTGTGCCTACATAATGTATGGTTTCTTCCACCTGCGCATCAATGCCTTTAACGAGACGTCCCTCCAGCGTAAGACCACTGCCGCCCGTGATGTTGCCTTCATTGATATATTTGGTAAACCACTGATTCCAGTTTTGGCGATGGTTTTGAATTTCTACATCAGTATGTTCATCCTTTCTGCCATCCGGCTCTCGGAATAATACAAGGAAGTTTTTCATAAGAATGTTAACTACAGTTTGAAATGTGGATTGTAAATGATCCCAAATACATTTCCCCAAGGATCTTTTACAGAAGCAACAACTATGCCATCGCCCACATCCTGCGGCTCGGAATGTGATGCCGCACCAGCCGCCAGTAAGTCTTTATACATAGACTGCGCATCTTCTACTCCCCAGTACGTAACGGTGGTATCACCTTTGGCTTCATTACCCTCAACAGGCTGCAGGCCCAGTTCGTACCCTGCCACATTAAAGCCTACATAAAATGGCATATCGAAATAGGGTTCGATGCCCAATATTTTTGTGTACCATTCTTTTGCTGCATTAAGGTCTGACACTTTATAGCCTACCGTACGCAGGCCGAGAAATTTTGATTGCATAAAATGAGTCTGATTTATTTTTCGTCCCTGCGATTATCGAGGTAGCGCATGATGGCCTTAGCAATAGAGTACACTACCACAACTACAGTAAGAAACAGGATAACACGCAGGAAGAAATTCATGAGTGATGATTTTACTACAAGTTAACAATAATAGCCGAGTTGACCCTTATTTAACCAAATTCTGCATATATGCTATAGCTTCTCTCATCCTGCTGCCATACCAGCTAAACATTTCGCCGTCTACAAGGCGCACATCTGCATTAGGCAGCTCTGCCTTTATCTCTTCTATATGTTTTTCTTTAAACGGATAAGGTTCTGAAGATAATAGTACCAATTCCGGATCTTTCTCTTTCAAATCCTGCAGATCGACTTCGGGATAACGAGTTGCACCGACATACACGTTCTGCCAACCGATAGTCTTTATCATGCTACTAATGAAGGTATCACCTCCTACGGTCATCCAGGGATTATACCATATAAAATAAGCTACCCGTTTAGGTTGTGATGCTGTATGCAGATTGGTAAAGCCCGTTACTATCTCATCAACAATTTCATTTGCCTTGTGTTCGGTGCCTGTTATAAGCCCCACTACCTGCATCATCTGTAACGCTTGTGGTAAAGTTTGTATATCACTGATCCAAACCGGGAATTCTTTTGCCAGTTCTTCTATTTGCGCCTGTTCGTTTTCTTCTTTATTGGCAATGATCAGATCCGGCTGTAAGGAGCGGATCTTTTCTATGTTCAGCTTCTTGGTACCACCTATGCGTTCCTTAGTACGGAACCATGATTCCGGATGCACACAAAATTTAGTGATTCCCACTACTTCATTTTCGAGTCCGAGATCGTACAACAATTCTGTTTGTGAAGGCACAACAGATATAATACGCCTGGGTGGAAAGTTGATCTCTATCTCTCTGCCCATCATGTCCGAAAAAATTCGCTTCATGAGAACTTCTTATAATAGGCGAGGATAAAGAATGAAAATAGAACATTCATTAACACTAACGAACTTGCATAATCCTGTTTGATGGGATCATTATGAAACACCATCCAGCATGCAAGATCCGCTATAGTTACCATAAGATACATCCACGCTGCCCAGCGTTTCATGTTGCAGATAAATATCCAGCTGAAGGTGTACAATACCATCCATGCGACATCTATCCATATAGGGGATAATGGCAGTGAACTCGCACTCCATATACTGAATGCGAGCATGCCGATATGGAACAGCGCCACCCAGGGGAATAAGGCAGGAGGCTTTCTTATAAAATTGTTGATAAAACTATTGCTCATTGGAACGTAAAAGTAATGGATTAATATCGGAGCTATTAAAAAGCCGTTTCAATTTTGAAACGGCTCCCAATGAAATTAAATTAAGTTATCCTTTACTAAAAGCATTCAGCACATCGTATTTGGTAAGGATATGGTATTGGCCGCTATCATCTTTTACCAATACAGCGCCATTGTCTTTACCAATGTAATGCTTTAAGCGCTCCATAGGCATATCCATATCTACCACCGGCAGTTCGTGTTCTTTAATGTCTGCAATGTTGAAATCCTTCACTTCATGATTGTCGATCATTCTTCTGAACACACCAACCTGTGTAATAGCCCCAGTAATTTCACCGTTCTTCATAACAGGTATCTGCTCTATGTCGTACTTCTTCATCAGTTCCAACGCAGTGCTTACTTTGGCATCCTCATCAATAGTTACCAGCCTGCGACGGCCAAGTCCACCTATCAGATCTCGAACTGTTTCTACTTCGAGGAAGCCGCGATCGAGCATCCACTCGTCATTGTATATCTTACCTACATATCGGCTACCATGATCGTGGAATACAACCACTACCACATCTGTTGGCTTCAGCCTGTCCTTTAACTGCCTTAAACCTGCTATCACGGAACCTGCAGAATAACCAACAAACAGGCCTTCCTCTTTAGCTATCCTACGAGCCATTACCGCGCCATCTTTATCGGTTACTTTCTCAAAATGATCAATCACCTCTTTGATATAGTTCTGCGGCAGGAAGTCCTCACCAAAACCTTCTGAAATGTAAGGATGTACCTCATTCATATCCAGCTCGCCTGTATCAAACCATTTTTTGAGCAATGAGCCATAAGTATCTATAGCCCACATCTGCACATTCGGGTTCTTTTCCTTCATGTACATGCCAATACCTGTAATAGTACCCCCTGTACCTGAAGCCACCACTACATGTGTTACCTTACCATCTGTCTGGTCCCAAATTTCGGGAGCTGTAGATTCGTAGTGCGCTTGCCTGTTGGCCAGGTTATCGTACTGGTTTACATACCAGCTATTAGGAATTTCCGTAGCGAGACGTTTAGATACGGAATAGTAAGAATTGGGATCTTCAGGCTCTACATTTGTAGGGCAAACGATCACCTCAGCGCCCACCGCCTTCAGTATATCTACTTTTTCCTTGGATTGCTTATCGGTAGTGGCGAAGATGCATTTGTAGCCTTTGATAATAGCAGCAAGTGCAAGGCCCATACCGGTATTGCCGGATGTACCTTCGATGATGGTGCCGCCCGGTTTTATCTTACCTTCTTTCTCCGCTACCTCCAGCATTTTCAGAGCCATGCGGTCTTTGATGCTATTACCGGGGTTGAAGAAATCGACCTTGGCATAAACAGGACATGGCAGATCAGCCGTAACCTTATTCAATTTAATGAGCGGGGTATTACCTATTGTTTGCAGTACGTTATCGTACACGCGCTTTGATGCGTTCATAAGCGAAAAATCTTAGCGCGAAAATACTCAAATATTTGAGTAGCCCTGATGAAGTACTGATTGAGGTAATTATTACAGCAACTTACTAATAGTAAATATACCCGCGACAACAACGCCCAAAACGGAAAAAAGGCCAATTAATAATCCGATGAGACTAATGATAGATGGATGGGATTCCTGCGGTGTTTCATATCTCTTCAACATATCGTTTCACTTTAATAATTAAACAAAACGTTGCAACGGGCGTCTATATATACAGAGAAAAAACCATGCCAGATTTTATATGTGTATCCAGCCCTTTCGTCATGACAATACCATTTTCTTAACGTTTGATATTAGGGTTTATGAAATAAATCAGCTTTATATCTGTTGCAATACCACTATCTTTGCAGGGATTTTTTCATTCTCATTCACAAATAAAAAGTAATTAATAAATGAAAGTAACTGTAGTGGGTGCCGGTGCCGTAGGAGCTACCTGTGCCGACAACATTGCCCGCAGGGCATTAGTGGAAGAATTAGTTCTGGTGGACATTAAAGAAGGCTTTGCAGAAGGTAAGGCGCTGGACATTTCTCAAACCTGCTCTTTGCTGGGTTTTGATACCCGTGTTATCGGCAGCACCAACGATTATAGCAAAACCGCGAATTCTGATGTATGTGTGATCACTTCAGGTATTCCCCGCAAACCGGGTATGACCCGCGAAGAACTGATAGGCACTAACGCTAAAATAGTAGAAGGCGTTGCTAAAAACCTGTTACAGTACTCTCCTAATACCATCATAGTGGTGATCAGTAACCCGATGGATACCATGACATACCTGACGCTGAAAGCAACTGGCCTACCTAAAAACCGCGTGATCGGTATGGGCGGCATCCTGGATAGCGCACGTTTTAAAACATACCTGCAAATGGCACTGGGCTGCTCTCAGAACGACCTGCATGCAGTAGTGATAGGCGGACATGGCGATACTACCATGATACCGCTGACACGCCTGGCTACCCTGAATGGTAACCCAGTAAGCAATACACTGAGCGCAGACCAACTGAAACAAATATCTGCTGACACTATGGTAGGCGGCGCCACCCTTACCAAAATGCTGGGTACCAGCGCATGGTATGCACCGGGAGCCGCAGGCGCTGCACTGGTAGAAAGCATCATCCGCGACCAGAAGAAAGTATTCCCTTGCTGCGTATCGCTGGATGGCGAATATGGCCAAAGCGATATATGCATGGGTGTACCTGTAGTAATAGGACGCAACGGCTGGGAAAAAATCGTTGATTATAAATTAAATACTGAAGAGCAGGAAGCTTTCAACAAATCAGCAGAAGCAGTACGCAATATGAATAGCGTGCTGGATACACTGGTTGCTTAATTAAGGATTGTCGTTTCAATTATAGTAGTACGGCCTTCCCGGATTTCCGGGAGGGCTTTTTTAATGCCTGCACAATATAAAACGCCCGGGGTTCCGGGCGTTTTATGTAATTCGTACTTTCTTTTTTAGTTGATACCGTTGGTAACAGCTTCTTTATTGATCTTTTTGATAAGGCCTTGTAACACATTACCCGGCCCTACTTCTGTGAAGTGTGTAGCGCCGAGATCCGTCATTTTTTGAACGGTTTGTGTCCAGCGGACAGGTGCTGTTAACTGGTTGATGAGGTTTTGCTTGATCATGTGCGGATCGATATACGGAGACGCATCTACGTTTTGGAAAACAGGGCAGGTAGGATTGCTGAATTGTGTGTTCATGATCGCGTCCTGCAGCTGTTCTTTAGCAGGCTCCATTAACGGAGAGTGGAATGCGCCACCTACCTGCAATACCAAAGCACGCTTAGCGCCTGCAGCCTTCATTTTTTCGCAAGCCTGATTGATACCATTGATACTACCGCTGATCACCAACTGACCCGGGCAGTTATAGTTAGCCGGTACTACCACTTCATCTTTAAACTCAGCACATATCTCTTCTACCTTAGCATCTTCTAAACCAAGAACTGCAGCCATTGTAGAAGGATTGATCTCGCAGGCACGCTGCATAGCCGCTGCACGCTGTGCAACCAACCTAAGGCCATCCTCAAAGGACAAAACTTTGTTTGCTACTAAAGCAGAGAATTCACCTAAAGAGTGACCAGCAACCATTTCGGGCAACAGATCGGGGGTAGTAAGAAATAATATGGTGGAGTGCAGGAATATTGCCGGCTGTGTAACCTTTGTTTGTTTCAGATCTTCGTCGCTACCGGAGAACATGATATCTGTGATGCGGAAACCAAGTATCTCATTTGCCTGTTCAAAATATTCTTTCGCGAGGCTATTGCTCTCGTACAGGCTCTTACCCATTCCTGAAAACTGTGCTCCCTGGCCGGGGAATACATATGCATGTTTCATTATAAATAAACTGTTTGAAGGGCGAAAGTAATGCAAACAGCTATAGCACACAAACGAGCCATAATAGCCTATGCTTTGAAGTATGGCAATTCCATTACAAAATTGACAATAGTGCGCTGTAGATTTATGGTACCAAACCAAAATATCATGCGAAAATTATTTCTTTTGCCACTATTGCTGGCAGCATTCCAGATTCAAGCACAACAGTACATCCCCTTCCCTACTAACAACGCTATGTGGAGGTACACGCACCTTTGTACTCCCGGGCCTTACATTGAAAATGCAAATAATGATCTATATTACGTCAATGGTTCTGACACCATTATCAAGGGTGATACTTACAAGAAAATTTTCATTCGCACTCATATCGACACAATAAGACAAGATAAAACAACAGGACAAATAATTTATCCTGACATTAAAAACTGTGTAGCAGATGGGCCAGATGTTTATTTCGCAGCAATAAGAGAACAAAACAAACAGGTATTTGTTTGTGAGCGGTATGATACTGCAGGTAAACTATATTTCGATTTTAATCTTGGTATTGGAGACACATTACATTCAGGAAGCAATATGTTTAGTGCCGTAATAGTAGCAGGGATAGATTCTGTTTTAATTGGTGGCGTTTATCACAAAAGAATATCCTATCATTGGCCGGGGCAGACCATATATACATATATTATTGAAGGCATGGGACCTGCACAAAACTTCTTTCTCAATCAAAGCGGGCAGGAAGGTTATTTTTTCCATTGCTTCACTAATACAGACGGGACATATACTGCCGATACGTTTAGTTGCACGTATGTATTCCCTTATACTACTCCAACTGGCATTAGCAGTACTACTAAAGAAAAATCCATCCTCATATTCCCCAACCCCGCAACGAACGTACTACACATTGACATGGAACACGATGGAATAGTTTACCTATACAATGCCACCGGAGCAAAAATGGCAGAGCAATATCTTCCCGAAGGAGATCATAGTATGAACATTGAAACCCTGCAAACCGGCATGTATTTTATAACCATCAAAGACCCAAAAACCGGTAGCCTGCTTTATCATGGCAAAGTGTTAAAAGAGTGACCATCATAAATGATGGTTATCTGCATATCAATGGCCTAAGTTTTTTGAGTGGAGTAGTGCATGTAAATTTGCATTATGAATTGGATAGCATTGACCGAAGAAGCGCAGTTGGATCAAATAAAAGAACAAAGTAAACAACAACCCGTAGTTATCTTTAAACACAGTACACGTTGCAGCATCAGTGATATGGCAAAGGGTAGGCTGGAGCGGAAAACGGCTCCTGAAAACGTGCAGTTTTATTACCTGGACCTGATCCGGTACCGCAACATATCAAACGATATAGCTAAGGTATTTGGTGTGCGACATGAGTCGCCACAGATATTACTTATCAAAAACGGTGAATGTGTGTATGATGAAAGCCATAACGGCATCAGCATGGAAGAAATAGCAGAAAAAGCTGCTTAGATCATTTTCCCCTTCCACTTGCCCGAGCGGATGTAGAAATAGCTGGTAACAAACAGGCAAGACCAATACACGAACTCTGAACCCCAGGCCCATTGCAGGGGTAACCTGTTGCGTTCTATCACTATATAGCAATAGACAAGGTAGCTGCATACACAGGAAACCTCTATCAGCAGGTTTGTTAGTGTATTACCGGTACCAACCACACCGTTGAACATAACAGTAGACCATGTCATGACGAGCATAGCCGCTAGTATGAGGTGCAAACTGGGTGTTGCCAGGGTTATCAAGCCTTTATCCTCTGTATAGACACCGAGGAAAGTTTCTGAAAATATCAGCAGCAGCCCGCAAACAATAATAGTGTAGAAAAAACTGAGCTTGCCTATCTTCCAGATAAGTGGTATCACTTCACTCTGCTTGCCTTGCCCTATAACATTGCTAACCATGGTATTGCAACTGGAGGCAAAAGCCCATGTACCGATACCCATAATACCAAACACGCTACGTAATATCTGGGAAGCTGCCAGCTCCCGCTGGCCCAGGTGCTCTACAAAAATGAAAAATACCTGCCAGCCGCCTATGCTAAAAAGAAATTGTACAATAAGAGGAGCTGAAACCTTCAGGCTGCGACGCGACAATTCTGCATCGAAATGAAAATAGGAAAAGACCGGGTATTTGCGATATTGCTGCTTAAAATAGAATATGCTGTACATCACCAAGCAGTTGATAAATTCTGCTCCTACCGATGCCAGTGCAGCACCAATAAGTCCTAATTCAGGAAATCCGCCCTTACCAAAGATCAGCAGGTAATCGAGCACGATATTGGTTATGGTACCTGCAAGCGAACCGTATATAAGATGCCTGGATTGCCCGGTAGATATATAAAATGAGTTCGCTAGCTGGGTGAGCATCAAAAACGGCAGCCCCCATACCCGCACGTAGAGATAATCGATACTTAAATAAATGTGCTCGCTATTATGCAGGCTGTAACCGAAGATGAGGGGTGCCATCCATAGAGACAACAACATCAGCACCATGGAGCTGAGCATAGCCAGCATCATCCCGTTGATAAATGTATTAGCCAGTTCTTTGTTATCGCCCTCTCCTGCCCTCCTGGCCATCTGCACCTGTATACCACTGGCAAGGCCATAACCTATCATGCTGAGCGTCATATAAAAAATACCTGTAATGCCATTGACCGCCAGTTCGCGCTCACCAACCCGGCCTAAGAAGGCAGTATTGGTTAGGAAACTGACCTGTGGGATGAGCAAGGCCATAGAAATAGGCGCTGCCAGCCTCAGAATGTCTTTATTGCTTACAGATACTCTCACAAAATAACAATCGAATACGTATGATTTTTTATATCGCTATGACGGTGCAATAGCACCTTTCAGAGCATTACACCGACCTTTGCATGCTGACGCGGTGGTGTAAGTGTCGCAAATTTATTCTATAATTGTGTGCTTTTTATGTCTGACGTAGCAAATAGTAGTTTAACCCAGCAGGTTTATAAGGTGCACAATGGTGAGGGCCTTATAGCGCAGGTGGCGCGTGTGATCTTTGTACTTACCCCACGCAGCATATGTACCGCAGGATTTAGTGAACGTGGCGATCTGCTGATGATCAGCCATAATGATTACAAAAAAAGCCTGTCTCCGTGGATACTCGATTTCTTTGAGCATGAGTTTATCAATGAAACATTGCTAAGCTCGCCGCATAAGGTAGTGGCCGCATTTATTGCTACAGATAAAAGCATGCTGATACCCGAAGTACTCTTCAAAGAACAGGAGGCCAGCAACTGGCTGAAGCAACTTTACTTTGTGGAGCGTAATGAGATCATGTCGACCTACCAGGTGAAGGATGACAAAGCACAGTATGTATATTCATGGCCGGCAGCTATAAAAAGCCTGATATTCCGCTATTTTACTAAAGCAAGAATATTACCTTTTGCATCTTACCAGTTTTACAAACCCTTCAAGGCTGAAAGCTCACTGCAATGCAGCATTACAGGAGATGAGGTATATGCAACGCTATATAAGAACAGGGCGCTTCACTGGCACCAGGTATTTACTTACCAAAATGCAGAAGATATTGCCTACCATATAAAAAACGTTTGCAATCAGTATCATATTAATGCTGATGAGCTGACGATACAATGCACCACCAGTAACAGGAGCTTATCCGGAACGGTTACAGAGCTGTCTCAATACTTTAACGACCTGAAAGATGGCAGCGGCAATGTACCATCAAACGATCGTAGCTGGACGGGTACTATCTATTTGTTACAACAATTATACGCATGCGCATTGTAGGCGGTATGTTTGGCGGGAGGAAATTTAACCCACCAGCAAATACACCAGCCCGGCCTACTATGGATGTAGCCAAAGAAGGCTTATTCAACTCGCTGAACAACCTGCTGGATTTTGAAGGCATCAAGACCTGTGAACTTTTTGCAGGAACGGGAAGCATCAGTTATGAACTGGCATCCAGAGGAGCAGCAGACCTGACCGTGGTAGAACGGGACATGGGTAATATCAACTTCATAAAGAAGATGGCTAAGGACCTGGGCATACAAGATAAACTGCATATTATAAAAGGCGATGTTTTCAAGTTTATGAAGCAAAACACCGAGCAGTATGATTTTATCTTTGCAGACCCACCCTATGGGCTAGTTAATATGGACGAAGTGCCCTTACTTGTTTTTGAAAAAAATATGCTCGCTCCGGAAGGCATATTTGTGTTAGAACATACATCGCGAAACGACTACCAAAAACATCCTAACTTCATACGGATGAAAAATTACGGAACTACCGTATTTAGCATTTTCAACAATCCCAGCAAATAGATGTTATGCAACGTATCTGTTTATTTCCCGGCACATTTGACCCTGTAACGAAAGGACATGTAGATGTGATACAACGTGCCGCGTCCCTGTTTGACAAACTGATCATCGGCGTAGGCATCAACGCATCCAAGCAGCCTATGTTTACCGTAGAGCAGCGCTGCCAATGGATACATGATATTTTCAAAAACGATCCGCGAATAGAAGCAACCGGCTATACGGGACTAACGATAGATTTTTGTAAAAAAGTGGGTGCTCAATATATACTCAGAGGCATACGCTACGTGAGCGATTTTGAATATGAAAAAGCCATTGCTGACATGAACAGGATGCTTGCCCCGGAAATAGAAACACTATTTCTCACCTGCTCTCCGGAATTCTCTACCATATCATCTACCCTGGTAAGAGATGTGATACGTAATGGCGGTAACGTGAAGCTGTTTGTTCCTGAGGAAGTGAAATTTTAGAATCCTTTTCGCTCCATCACCTTAGCCCGCACATAGCGGTTGGTTTCTTTTTGCAATAGCTTAATCAAAAAGAATGCTACTGCACCATCATCTATCCAGCCTATAAAAGGGATCCAGTCAAAATCGAAGGGAAGAACAATATATAGCACCCCTAAAACCAATAGGAGACTGGTGCCGAATGATAATTTATAATGTCCACGCCATATATCTTTTATCATACACCACATTGACTTGCGATTGCGTATTAGCTGAAAGCCTGTGTGAATATGTTTAACCCTGCCCGCCTGTGTAACTTTCTGTATCATCCGCCTCATTTTGATACAAAATTACCGTGCCTAATGTTGGCGGATTGTTAAGGTGTAACGCTGTACTCTTAATGTTTTACTAAGACTTAGAGTAGTTTATAGCGATTGAGCATATTGTACACCTCATCCTTATAAGTACTGCCAATGGCTATTTCCTGTTTGCGGATACGGATGAGGTTGCCGTCGATCTCTTCGATATATTCCAGGTTGACAATGAACGACTTGTGTACCCTGATGAAGTTGGAATATTTACTGAGCGAGTCTTCAAAGTTCTTCATGGTACTGTGGATAACGATTTTCCCTTGCTCTGTCCATAGGCGGATATAATCTTTTAATCCTTCGGCGAACCAAAGCTGCTTCAAATCTATTTTGATCAACTTTCCTTCTGCTTTGATAAACATCAGGTTGTCGGATTCTATAGGTGTACTGTTTTTTTCTGTTGTAGTGTTGTTGCCACCGATGAGGTCTATTGCTTTATGGATGCCTTTTAAAAAGCGCTCAAAAGAGATGGGCTTGAGCAGGTAATCGACCGCATTATGGTCGTAGCTTTCCAGCGCATATTCGGAATAGGCAGTTGTAAAAATAACATGCGGAGGATCCTTTAAAGTATTAAGGAAACTAATACCGGTGATCTCAGGCATATTGATGTCGAGCAAAAGCAGATCAACTTTTTGTTTGTTCAATACCTGGAAAGCCTCCAGTGCATTCTTACAACTTGCAATCAGTTCGAGCCCGGGAATTCTTGCAATATATGTCTCCAGGATGTCGCGGGCGATTGGTTCATCGTCGACTATTAAAACGCGTATAGTTCCGGTGTTCATTACAGGTCAATTTTTACTTCTATAGAATAATCCTGGTCGTCCTTATGCTGTTCTATTTTATACTTTTTCGGGTATAACAACTCCAACCGCTTGGATAAATTGGCAAGTCCGATTCCTCCCTCTTTTTTGCTTCCATTTATTTGCACCGCACCTTTATAATTATTAGTGCTGGATATAGTGAGTTTATTATCTGTTATTGCAAATTTAAAATCTCCACGCATATCGTTGGTGATGATACGCGTACCATGCTTAAAGAGATTTTCCAGTACAGGCATCCATAACAATGGGGGAATCGAATAATCAGACCTATCCGCACTTACGCTAAAATGCAATCCTTCAGAATCAGTGATGCGTAGCAACTCCAATTCGATATACGCCTGCATGATCTCCTTTTCCTTTTCGAAAGATACCATTGGGGTGTTGGATTCGTAGAGCAAATAACGGAGGATGGACGATAATTTTAAAATAGCCCCGGGTGCATTTTCTGAATGTTTTAATGCCAGACCGTAGAGATTATTGAGCGTATTGAACAGGAAGTGCGGGTTTATCTGGTTCTTTAAAAAATTCAATTCCGCCTCTACCTGTTTTTTCTCTGCCTGCTCTGCAGCGCGTCGCTGCCTGGCGTAGTCTTGCATATACCAGGCCATGGTAAATATAAACAGCCAGGATGCGTTGCCGAAAGTATAGGTTTGCATATCGGTCAACAAATCCCAAAAAGTCCACCCTTTGGTAACGGGGGATGTTACGAACCCCGCCTGCTGCACATGATCTACATCGAAGTGCATACCTGCTATCTTAACCCCAATTGTATAAGCAAGTGAAATAATAAATACAAGTACAGAGGCATAAAGCGTATATCTGCCATACCGGCGCGCATGAAGATACCTGGGACATAACCATAGGTTATTGACATATACCAATGTCATCTGCAGCAAAAACCCTGTGAT
This sequence comes from Bacteroidetes bacterium 43-93, assembly GCA_001897855.1. GTDB lineage: Bacteria > Bacteroidota > Bacteroidia > Chitinophagales > Chitinophagaceae > Polluticoccus. The sequence goes on along the minus strand of MKUO01000021.1, from coordinate 109,510 downwards.
AATGAACCAGTAGTACCAGGGCGAATAGATAATGCCGCGATGATATACATGCTCATTATTGTAGTTCATATCAAAAACCACATACCCGAGAAACAACCACAAATAGATGTTTTTGGCCAATCGGCCGGTAAGCGCCTTGTATATCTTATTAAGTGTGGTCTTCATTCAATGCGAAGAAAGCAACAAAATAGCCCGAATTATAAAAAAATAGACATACCTGCATTATTTGTCGACAAAATCATAATAGGGATAGCTGTCGAAAAAACAAAGCTGTTAGTCTAAAAGATAAAAAAGCGGCTTACAACTGATGTTTCTTTGCTGAAACAAAAACATTCACCCAATTAAAAACTATATCAATGAAAAAAATTGTATTAGCAACCAGCCTTCTGTTGTTAACAGTATGTAGTGCTCAGGCACAAATCGCATCGGCTTATGCAGGTCGGCTGCAAAGTGTATTAGACAGCGTTGGCAAACGCTTTCATATTAAAGGACTTTCCGCAGCTGTGTATCGCCCCGGCGAAGGTATGTGGACAGGTGCCTATGGAGAATCCTATAGCGGCGTTCCGATTACTACCGATATGTATTTTCCTATAGGTAGCAATACCAAAACCTACACATCCTGCATTATGCTGAAACTGCAGGAAGCGGGCACGCTGAGTCTTGACGATACGATAGGTAAATGGTTGCAAAACATCCCCAACGTGAGCGGGCAAATAACCATACGCCAGATGCTGAACCATACCAGCGGATTATTTAGCTATACCAATGATCCCGGCTTTTTCACAGCATTAAACAGCGACTATACGAAAGTATGGCAACCTGAGGATATGCTGCAATTTATCGGCGCACCTGACTTTGCTCCCGGAACCAGTTGGGAATACTCGAACACCAACTATTTACTGGCAGGGTTAATTATAAAAAAAATATTCAATGAGCCCTATGATGTTACCGTACGTAGAATGATATTAGATCCGCAAGGTTTTACAAATACGATCATCTACCCTGCCGAAAAAAGAGGCACCATACCACATGGCTGGACAGTAATGACCACGAATGGCCCACTGGAAGATATGATGGTTTCTGCTAACTATGATAATACTGCATTTCTGAGCATGGCTACATCAGCAGGAGCTATTGTGGCTACTGCAGAAGATGTAGCAAAATTCTGGGTTGCTTTAATGAACGGAAAGATCATCAATAGCAATTCACTTGCGGAGATGAAGCAATTTGTTTCTATTAATGCAAATAATGGCTATGGGCTAGGCTTGTTCCGCATGAGGCCAGTTAACGGGCATGTTGTATATGGCCATGGTGGTACCTGTTTCGGATACCTGAACGAAAACATGGTAGATTCAACAAACGGCATTACCATTGCCGTACTGACTAACCAGGACAGCATTGACAATAATCAAATCTTTAATTGGGTAGTTACCGCGCTGCACAAGAACACCTTGCAAATGGCGCCTTTGTCTATTGCGGGCAATGAAAAAGCAGACGATATAAAAATATATCCTAACCCGGCCAGTAATTATGTAGATGTAAATCTGGGAACTGCCAACAATGCAAAATTTGAACTTATAGATATGACCGGAAGAAACATTATCAATACTACCGTTGATGGAAATTATGTGCGAGTTTCATTATCAGATATTACACCGGGATTATACCTTGCAAGGCTTAGCAATACCGAAAAAGGAATATTAAAAACAACAAAACTGCAGGTGGTACACTAGTTAGGCTTGATACGTAATAAAAAAGGAGGCGATGCCTCCTTTTTTATTACCATTTATATCCTGCCGCGTGCAAGACCTCGCGGATAGCCTCATAAGATTTGTACACAATATCTGGCATTTCTTTTTCTGAAATCCAACGCGCTTCGAGGATATTCTCTTCCTGCTGTGGCACCAATTTATCTTTTACAGACCCTTTCATTTTGTACCACGATGTGCATTTTAATAAATTGGCGCCTCCCTGCGCGTACACGTGGTATGTATCGCATATTTTTTCAGTCAAGGACAAAGTCTTTAAACCTGTTTCTTCTTCTACTTCACGAACGGCACAAGTTGCAATATCTTCACCATCGTCTCGTTTACCTTTCGGCAGATCCCATTTACCGCGCCTGTAGATCATCAGCACACCGCCATTTTCATTCACTACTACACCGCCGCCAGCATCTATAGGTGTATATAGTTCATATAAAACCTCCTGAAGCGAACCTGCTGATACATCTTCTATAATAGCGCCAAGGCCTGTGATCTTTTCCAGGTGCTGAATAGCCAGGCGAAAATTGCGGGTAAATGCCCCCGTAAATAACATATAGCCGGCAGCGATTGTATGCGTGGCTATGTATGCTTTCGCATCTGTTGTAAGGATCAGGGGCTTATTATTAATGTATATTTTTTGTATGAACATGTATAGTCAAAGTTTGTAAACTTGCCTATTTGACGTAGGTTTGAGCGGTTATGAGCACACAAAAACATTTCGCCGAAAAGCTGCTGCAAATTAAAGCATTGCAAATAAACCTGCAAAAGCCTTATGTATGGGCATCAGGTTGGAATTCACCCGTTTATTGCGACAATCGCAAGGTACTTTCCTACCCACATGTACGCGATTTTGTAAAAAGCGAGCTGGCGAATATGGTGCTGGAACATTTTCCGGATGCAGAAGTGATAGCAGGTGTGGCTACTGCCGGTATAGCACATGGTGTAATGGCCGCGGACTTATTAAAGCTGCCGTTCATATATGTTCGCAGCAAGCCCAAAGAACATGGTATGGGCAACCAGATAGAAGGTGTAATGGAACCGGGCAAAAAAGTGGTGGTGATCGAAGACCTGATATCGACTGGCAAAAGCAGTCTGCAGGTGGTAGATGTATTGCGTGAACAAGGCGCGGAAGTAATTGGCATGTGCGGACTATTTACCTATGGGTTTAATGCAGCATCCGAAGCCTTTGAGAAAGCAATGCTGCCATTGTACACCATAAGCAATTACCAGGCCTTGATGGAAGTTGCCGAAGAGCAAAAACTCATAGCCCCGGAGCAAAAAGCTACCCTGGAACAATGGAGGGTAGATCCTGCAAATTGGGGAAAGTAATTGACCTGTTGAATAGTTGATTGGTTGTATATTTTGACAACCATTAACCAACTCTCCGGCGTACCTGCAAATCAATAAATCATGTATTGGCTGAAGCTTGTAAGATGGCAAAACCTAATTATCGTATTCCTCACGCAGCTACTTGCCTGGGGATGCGTGATGTTGCCTATAGAATCTTACAGCAACCAGGTGCTGCTGCTTCAATGGCATAATTTCCTGCTATTAGCTATCTCCACGGTATTGATAGCGGCTGCAGGATATATCATTAATGACTACTTCGACATTAAGATAGACATCATCAACCGGCCGCAGAAGGTAATATTGGAGAAACGCATTCCACTACGGATGGCCATTATAGCACATACAGTGCTAAACGTAATTGGCATATTGCTGGCTGCTTCGGTAGCGAGGCAGGCCGGGCATTACAGCCTGGTATTATTGCAAGTAGGCTGTACAGTAATGCTGTGGTTCTATTCCACCACCTTTAAGAAACAGTTTATCACCGGGAATGTAGTAGTGGCGTTGCTTACGTCATTTACTATTATCACACTAATGCTGTATGAACCGGCCATACAATATTTTGCTACGCAACCACCGTTTATCGTTACGCCGCAAAACAAAATTCCCAACCCGGTATGGGTATTGGGAATATATACCTGCTTCGCATTTACCCTTACCTGGATGAGGGAAATAGTGAAGGATATGGAAGATTTTAAAGGGGATGCGCAGGAAGGCTGCGTAACTATGCCCATTCGATGGGGACTATTAAGATCGAGCAGGTTTACACAAGCGATTGGCATTATCACATTAGTACCCCTTATAACCGGAGCCATCAAACTACTGATGGCAGACCGGATACTTCTTGGTGTCTATACCATCGTTACATTGGCCGCACCTATTATTGGTTTAATCATTTACCTGCCCACCAAAGCAACCAGCAAACATTATAATGATTGCAGCCGCTGGCTGAAAATCATTATGGTTGCAGGCATAGGTTCGCTCATCATTTATTATTTCCAGGCTCATGCATAAGATCATACTGGCATCTCAATCTCCACGCCGCAGGCAGCTGATGGAAGCAGCTGAGTTAGTATTTGATATTGTAATTGCAGATGTAGATGAAACTAACCCTGCCGGTATGGACGGTGCATTAGTGCCTGAATACCTTGCAAAGAAAAAAGCTGCGGCGATTGAAAAGCATGCTCATGACGCAATCATTGTAGCTGCTGATACCGTAGTACTGCTGGATAGTGAGATACTGAATAAGCCAAAGGATGAAGCCGATGCCATTAACATACTAAAAAAATTATCGGGCAGGGTACATAAAGTGGTAACAGGTGTTTGTATGCAGAAGGCCGAAAAGCAAATATGCTTCTCGACGACCACCGAAGTACATTTCCGTAAACTAAGCGATGAGCAAATAGTTCATTATGTATCGGAATACAAACCTTACGACAAAGCCGGAGCCTATGCCATACAGGAATGGATAGGAATGATAGGCATAGAAAAAATAGACGGCGACTACTACAATGTAATGGGCTTACCGATTGGTGAAGTAGTGATACGCCTGAAACAGGACTTCAATTTTTAAGGCAACAGGCTCACTAATTGTGCTGCTACTTCACTACCAATGGCTACGCCCATACCACCCATACGAAAGGCACCATAGATATTTTCTGAAACGTGCTTTACAATAGGCTGTTTGTTGGCACCAAAAGCCATAATGCCTGACCAGCGATGTTCTATTGCAAACGGAGTATCGGGCAATATGATCTCTGCCAGTTTTTGTGCAAGATCGTCCTGTATCAGATCATTGAGTTCTATATCAGTTGTTGTTTCCCGGGTAAAATCTTTATTGCGCCCACCGCCGAACAATACCCTTCCATCTATTTCGCGGAAGTAATAATAGCCTTTGTCAAAATGATACACGCCTTTGAAACGCAGATCTTTTATTGGCTCAGTAATCAATACCTGGCCACGGCCCGGTACCACGTCCTCACCAGGAAGCAATTGCTTTGTAAATGCATTGGTACAAATGAATAGCTTACCGGCACATAAAATAAGCTCGCCTCGAACGACATCATTCAACACTACATCAACCTGTGCTGCATGTTCATAAAAGCGTTGAACACAAGCGCCTGTCTTTATCTCAACACCAACCATCATAGCATAATCTATCAATGCACGCAGCATTTTGCCGGTATGCAGTTCGCCTTCGCAATTGTTTTGTATCAGTGCTTTTGTATACTCTTTCGAAAAGCCGAATTTTCCTATCTTTTCATTTGCAAGCGAAAAGGCAGATTGTCCCGTAATATCTTTCAGCAAAGCATTAATGGCGTCGAGCCTATCCAGCGCTTCTAATTCATGCTCGTTCAATAATTCGTAGCTGCCATTTGCTTTGTACCCCATCCTATCATCCCCTAATCTTTCACGGAGCTTCAGCAATCCTCTTCTTCTCAGATCATACAACGCTACCACATCCTGTTCGCTACTATACTGCAGATCATCCAAAAGCTCCGTAAGGCTCCCCATACAGGCGAAGCCTGCATTACGGCTACTGGCACCTGTTGGCAACAGAGATCGTTCCAGCACCAACACTGAAGATTTGGGATATTTAACTTTGAGTTCAATGGCGGTACTTAATCCCACAATGCCCGAACCGATCACTATATGGTCGTAGTTAATAAAGCTTTGTTGTTCCCAGTAGCTAAGCATACAGCAAATGTGCAAATTATTCAGTAATCCGTAAATTGGCTGTATGAAAAGACTGCTACTTACGCTAATACTCCTCCCTACCCTGGCATTTGCACAAGAGAAAAAATATGATCCGGTATACCACCTGGATATACATGGGTGCTACGAATATGCGATAACTGCTTTAGTGCACGGTGACGCGGGCCTGGAAAGCATTGCCGGCAAGAAAAAGAAAAAAGCGATCTATTTTTCCAAAGAATATTATACAGTAGGCTTTCCTGAAGAAATTGATGGCTGTGAGATAAAATTTATAGATATAGACCTGAATAAGGAAACGCTTTATAAAGAACAGAAGTCAAAAAAAGGCGTGGTGATGTATATGAGTGTATTGAACCTAACTGCCGATACCTGCGACCTATGGATGATACCTATAGATATGGAAAAGAAAGGAGAAGAATATTCCTGGTCGTACAGTGACGGAGGCTGCCATGTATTCTACAACTTCAATAAAGAGGCCGGTAAACTGGGATATCTGAAAACAGAATGTAAAGAGGCTAAAAAAGAGGATTGATGATTAGATATGTATTTATATTACTGGTTCTGTTTCCTCAGATTTTATTTGCGCAGCGGCACGTAAGTACCGGCAATGAATATTGGATGTACAAGGAGACAGATTGCCAGTCGCACATTCTGAGGACGATCATTGAGCGCGGAGGAACATTAAATGATAGCTGCCCCGCCTTAATGAATAAGGGGACAAAAGACCTCTATATTTTGCAGGAACCTTACTTCAAGCATATGCCTGATACTTTTATGGGCGTAAACATTCATTATATTAATGCCGATAGTAATACCCGATATTGGTACGAACGTCAGAAAAATGAACATATCCCTATCTACTATATGAGCCCCGTCTTCAGTTATCTGCGGTTTTACTACATATGGCTCATACCGGTAAACATGAAAAAAAAGAAAGTAGAGTTTGCCAACAGGGGCTATATATCCCATTACGAATTCAGGTATTACCAAAACGACTTCCAATATCAACGTTCGGAATGCCAGGAATGGCAATAACTGTGTACATGCCATAAAAGCGGCTGCCTTTTTGTATTTTTGGCTCCGTTTATAAATTATTATGGAGTACGCGTTTAGCAATATTGAAAAGAAGTGGAAGCAATACTGGAGGGAAAATCATACATATTCTGTCAACAATATAAGTGACAAACCCAAGTATTATGTGCTGGATATGTTCCCTTACCCAAGTGGCGCCGGCCTACACGTAGGTCACCCACTCGGCTATATAGCTTCTGATATATTTGCACGCTATAAACGCCAGAAAGGCTTTAACGTACTCCACCCCATGGGCTTTGATGCCTTTGGACTGCCTGCGGAACAGTATGCGCTGGAGACAGGGCAACACCCTGTTGTAACAACAGAAAAAAACATAGCCCGGTACAGGGAACAACTGGATAATATTGGCTTCTGCTACGACTGGGACCGGGAGGTTCGCACCAGCGATCCGGGTTATTATAAATGGACACAGTGGATCTTTCTACAATTGTTCCATAGCTGGTATGACAGGAAACTGAACAAAGCCAGGCCTATTGAAGAACTGGTTATCCTTTTTGAAAAAGAAGGTAATAACAATGCCCCCTGTCCTGAAGATGATCAATTGTGTTTTGACTCCAAGCAATGGAAGGAAATGGGCGAACAGGCCAGGCGCGAAACATTGATGAAATATCGCCTTGCCTACCAGGGATATGCAGAAGTATGGTGGTGTGAAGCATTGGGAACAGTGCTGGCTAATGATGAAGTAGTAAATGGGGTTTCTGAACGCGGTGGGCATCCAGTAATCCGCAAACAAATGCGCCAGTGGTTCCTGCGGATAACAGAATATGCTGAAAGACTACTACAAAGCCTGGACAAACTGGATTGGTCTGAAGCGATGAAGGAAATGCAGCGCAACTGGATAGGAAAAAGCATCGGCGCAGAGGTGAAATTTCCTTTAGCGAAAGACCCTGATGAGCATATTAAAGTGTTCACCACGCGACCTGATACTATTTTCGGGGTAGATTTTATGGTACTTGCCCCGGAGCACGAACTTGTTAACAGCATTACAACATCTGAACAACAGGAGGAGGTAAACAGGTATAAACAATATGTGCAGAGCCGCAGCGAGCGCGAGCGCATGTCTGAAGTAAAGCAGGTAACCGGCGCGTTCACCGGCGCTTATGTGATACATCCATTTACCCGTAAACAAATACCTGTTTGGATATCTGAATATGTACTGGCCGGATACGGTACCGGCGCCATTATGGCGGTACCAAGTGGCGATGACCGCGATCACGCATTTGCCCAGCACTTCAATATACCGATCACCAATATTTTTGGTAATAATTATAACGGGACAGCTGCTTACACCGAAAAGCAAGGTACACTTGAAAATAGTGGCTTCCTGAATAATATAAAACTTTCGGATGCCATAGATGTTGCCATACGTGCTATTGTAGACGCAGGGTTGGGACATGCAAAAGTGAATTATAAAATGCGCGATGCCGGCTTTAGCCGCCAGCGCTACTGGGGAGAACCATTCCCTATCGTGTATATTAACGGCATACCATACGCTACGGATGAGGCAGAAACGGAAAATCATATCGGAGAGCAGGAACTGCCTGTAGAACTGCCTTTGGTAGAGCATTACAAGCCAGGCCCCGAAGGCGAAGGCCCGCTGGCCAATGTTGAAGAGTGGGTAAACCTATCTGCACAATCAAATGTAACTGTTACCAGGGAAACCAATACAATGCCGGGCTATGCAGGCAGCAGCTGGTATTTCCTGCGGTATATGGATCCATTCAACAACGAAGAATTTGCAAGCAAGGAAGCCACCAATTACTGGAAAGAAGTAGATCTGTATGTTGGCGGTACAGAACATGCCGTAGGGCATTTGCTTTACAGCCGCCTGTGGACCAAAGCACTGCATGATCTTGGATACATCAGCTTTGATGAGCCATTCAAGAAGCTGCTGAACCAGGGGATGATACAAGGTAATTCCCGCTTTGTGTACAGGATACAGGATACCAACACCTTTGTATCAAAAGGATTGAAAGATCAATACCTTACACACGAATTGCATGTAGATGTAAATATTGTTAACGGACTGGAACTTGATACGGAGGCATTCAAAGCATTGAGGCCAGAATATAACAATGCCGAATTTATCCTTGATGGCGGTAAATACATTTGCGGTGATGGCGTAGAAAAGATGTCAAAATCCAAGTACAATGTCGTTAACCCGGATGATGTTGTGGCCCAGTTTGGTGCAGATACATTCCGGATGTACGAAATGTTCCTCGGCCCGATAGATGTAAGCAAGCCATGGGAGCAGAAAGGCATTGAAGGAGTACACCGCTTCATAAAAAAATTGTGGCGCCTGTATTTTGATGAACAAAAGGGATGGATCGTTATGGAAGAAGCGCCTACAGAAGCAGAACTGCGCATCATCCATAAAACCATTAAAAAAGTAGGTGACGATATTGAGCGTTTTTCTTTCAATACAGCGGTAAGCCAGTTTATGATCTGTGTAAATGAGTTAAGCTCGCTCAATTGCCATAAACGTACCATACTGGAAGCGCTTGCTGTGATCATAGCGCCCTTTGCACCACACCTTGCAGAAGAGTTATGGCAAACAGGTTTTGGACATACCAGTTCTGTACTGGATGCACCATTCCCAGCTTATAAAGAACAATACACAATAGATAACAGTAAAAAATACCCTGTAGCTGTAAACGGCAAAACCAGGGTAGAAATGGAGTTTCCGCTGGATATAGACCAAAAAGAACTGGAAAAAGCTGTACTGGCAGATGCTACCATACAAAAATGGCTGGAAGGCAAAGAGCCTAAAAAAATAATATATGTAAAAGGCAAGATGATAAATCTTGTAGTTTAAGAATGCTATGCATAATTTTAAAATTGCATTATATTTGAAACAAAACAGGTTAAAAATGAAAACTGTACTTTCTATTGCTGCCGTGGCTTTATTTACTTTTGCTTTTACATCCTGCAAAAAGGATTATACATGTACATGTACTAAAACCGAAGCCGGCACATCTAAAACTACAGTTTATGAAAAGCAGATGCGCAACCAAACCAAGCCAAACGCAAAAGCTACCTGCCAGGCATTTGAAGATATGCTGAACGTAAGCCATGATGGTGTGGCCAAGTGCACATATTAGTACTTAGCGTATATTTACTGTTTTACTATTTTATTTGCGGGAAACAAAGTAGCCATGTTACCTTTGCATCGTTATGAGCAAAAGGAACACGACTATATTTCTGATTTCATTTTTTATAATCCTTGCCGCGGTCTTCATGACCTACTTTTATAAAGTAACACGTGAAGAACCTAAGAAGCTGCCTGTATATGGCAATCCCGGGCATAAAGTAGGTGACTTTTCTTTTGTAAACCAGGAAGGGAAAACTGTTACGCTGAAAGATGTGAACGGAAAGATCCGTGTAGTAGAATATTTCTTCACTACGTGTAAAGGCATCTGCCCCAAGATGAATGAGAACATGAGTAAGGTTTATGAAGCCTTTCGCGGCAATGATAAAATAATGATCCTTTCTCACAGCGTTGATCCGCTAAAAGATACCGTAGCCGCCATGAAAGCGTACAGCCTGCGTTTTGATGCCGACCCTAAACAATGGATGTTCCTTACCGGTGACAAGAAGGCGCTATATGATATGGCGAGGAACGAATATTTGGTAACTGCAGCCGATGATACTGCCACAGTAGATATAGCCAGTGATTTTATACATACAGACCGTTTTGTGTTAGTAGATGATTCCGGACGTATACGCGGTATGTATAAGGGTACCGATATGGGATCAGTGAACCAACTGATCGGCGATATTAAAGAACTGCTGAAGGAGAAGCAGTAATCAGGCGTTCATCGTCCACCCGAGCAGTAACCAGCCCAATACAATAAAAGGTGCAGGTATTTTGGTAAAATACAGCATACTGAATGTGATGACCACTACCACCACGTGCATCCATTCAAAAGGCATAGACTGAAACAGTAATATACCTGATGCCCAGATAATGCCTACTATAGCAGCATTAATACCTTCCAGAGCGCGGTAGATGATCACATGCTGCTTCAGATTTTGATAGACCGGGAACAGGAAAAACAACAACAAAGTGCTGGGCAGAAACACCGCTATTGTAGCGGTAATGCAACCTACCACCTGCCAGAAAGGCCCATAGGGACTCATTACCATACCGCCTACGTAAGAACATATAGAAAACACAGGGCCCGGTACAGCATGCACAATACCATAACCAGTAAGCAATTGCTCACTGGATAACAGCGGTGGCTGCCCAAGAGAGCGAGGCCTGTTAATGAACTGGAAGAGCATCATCGGCATCAAAGCTTGTCCGCCACCCCATACGTAAGATCCAAAACGATAGAAGTTCTCAAAAAGATTAAAAACGCGCTTATGTGGCCAGTCGTTGATGCGGGCCATTTCGCTAAAGATACCTGCAAGAATAAAAAGAGCGGCGAATATCCATAGGTTCATCCACTGGATAGGCTTTGGCTTGGTATGCGTTTCAGGGATGCGTTTGTTGCTGAAATTACTAACCACACCCGCTACTACCAACAGCAATGGAAATACCCAGGGTGTTTGCACGGCAAGCGTTACCACCATACTACAGGTCATGATAAACCAGGTAGCTACGTGCTGCACACTGCTTTTCATCATCCGGACCGCAGCGAATGCAATAAAGCCTACCGACATGGGGCGGATGTAGGTAAATAAATTGGTCTGTATATCCCTGACATCGAAATAATAGATCAGGAAGGAAAAAGCCCCCATCAGTAATACCGCAGGCACCATCCATAATAAAAGGGCAATGGTAGCTAATGGGACACCGCCGCGCTTGTAAGCAATGAGGGTAACCGTTTGCGTAGATGATGGCCCGGGTAGCATCTGGCAAAAAGCATTGTATTCTACCAGCTCTTCTTCCGTTACATCGTGTCTTTTCTGCACAAAAGTCTTTAGCATCATACCAAGGTGTCCCTGCGGGCCGCCAAAAGCGGTAAAGGAATATGCAAGAACAGCTTTTAAAAATGGTACATGCCTTAATAACATGGAAGTAAACGGTGAAGATGAGGGTGGAAAAATACTCAGAAAAAACCTAAATGCCTACACTATAATAATTAGCCGCATGTTTTGTATCTTGCACCAAATTTCGCACAGGTTATGAATTCATTATTACTGAACGCTTTTTTTGATACTGTAAATTTTGGCATTGGCCCTATCGTTACTTATATCTTTATATTCCTGCTGGTAATAGAACTGATATATGTGATGGCTAAATACCTGGGCAGCGAAAAAAAGAACTAGTTCTTGTCATTTCCCGAAAAAAATATTGCAGATATACGAAAGGATTATCAGCAGGCCTCGCTCGACGAGCATATGGCCGGCGATAATCCTTTAGCTTTTTTTAAGACCTGGTTTCATCATGCGCTGAAGTCGTCTGTAGACGAAGTCAATGCCATGACGCTGGCCACAGTTGATGCTGCGGGCAGGCCCCATGCCCGGATAGTACTGCTTAAAGGAATGGATGAGCATGGCTTCACCTTCTTCACTAACTATCTGAGCCATAAAGGGCATCAAATAGAAGAAAACCAGCATGTAGCCCTTGTATTTTTCTGGAAGGAGCTGGAAAGACAAATACGAATTGAAGGCATTGCAGAGAAAGTAACAGAAGCAGAGAGTGATGAATACTTTCATTCGCGCCCGGAAAACAGCCGTTTGGGCGCGTGGGCATCGCCCCAAAGCCAGGTAATATCAGAAAGAACCTTCCTGGAAGAGAACCACGAAAACTACAGGAAAGAATTTTCCGGCAATATTCCGCGCCCACCGCATTGGGGTGGTTATCGCGTAAAACCAGATTGCATAGAATTTTGGCAAGGCCGAGCTAACCGGATGCACGACAGGATATTATTTACCCTGAATGAACAAGGTAAATGGGATAAAAGCCGCCTTGCGCCCTAATTTTCCGCCAACATTAACCACTGAATAACACAGGGATTGCACGATAAAACCGTTGCTTCCCTAACTTTGCTGTATATCGCGTGCACATCATGTGGATATCTTGTTATTATTCTGTTGATAATTTATCCACAATTGTTCATAATACGAGCGCGAGATAGTATTTTGCACTATAATAAAATGTAATAACAGGCAAAAACAGGGCATTTCACAACTAACAATACCCTTGCCTTTATCAACATAGTGCCGCATACTAAAGTTACATATCAGAGATACGGAGAAGAGGTAAGGAGCCTCCGGGCAGCCCTATCTCAAAGAAATAAGGGCACAGCAACACAGTTTACACACCCAGGTAAATTCATAAACGTATGCGCAGTATTATTTACAAGCTCTCCGTAGCAAGCCTGTTAATGGTGGCTGCATGTTCCACACCGCAGAAAACCGTCTATTTCAAAGACACTATGCCACAGAACCCTTCTGTGATCGTAGAAGATATTGAAAGGCGCAAGGAAACCACTTTACTGCCGGATGATATCCTGGCTATCAAGGTATCTACCATCAGCAGTATTCTGGATAAAGAGGGCATGAATCCCGCCCCCATATTCAATCTTGGTGGCACAGCCTATTCTATCACGCCATCTTCGGGCCTCGGAGCTACCAATACCGCTCAAAACCTTGGCTACCTGATAGATCAAAACGGATTTATTGACTACCCTGTAATAGGCAAAATAAAAGTATCAGGACTTACATTAAGGCAATTAAAAGACCTGCTGGCAGATAAGCTGAAGGCCTATGTAAAGGACCCTGTAGTAGAAGCTAATATCATCAACTTCAGAGTGACGGTTGTTGGCGAAGTAGCACACCCGGGATTTGTGGTGGCGCCCAACCAAAAACTAAGTGTGATAGACGCTATTGCAGCGGCAGGAGATATACCCATTACCGGAAGAAAGGATAATGTGCTGATAGTGAGAGAAACAGAAGGGAAACGTGAGTATGCAAGACTGAACCTGAACAGCCGTACGGTATTCAGCAGCCCTTACTTTTACCTGAAACAAAACGACTATGTATATGTAGAACCCGCAAGGATACGCAAGCAGGAAACCAACGACTTTATGCGTGTGTACCTGCCTATAATCAGCACATTACTATCAACCGTACTGGCAGTGTATGGCATTATTGCAATATCTAAACAATAAGCATAGCCCGGAATAAGATCATGGAACCCCAATACCAACAACAACAGTTTTCTGAGAAATTGATGAAGCAGCTTAACTCTTCATTCGATTTCAAACGCCTGCTGGGTACGCTGGTGAGCAACTGGTATTGGTTTTTGTTGTCCGTATCGGTAACTGTAACAGGTGGCTTTTTGTACCTGCGATATAGCACCCCTGTGTACGACATTCAAAGTTCGATATTGATAGACGAAAACCAGGATAACGTAGCCAAGAACGTACTGAGCAAGCTGGATCCTGAGAACGACAAATCGCAGGTAAACCTGTTTAACGAAAAAGTGATACTGCAATCTCAGGACATGCTGGCGAAGGTTGTTGACTCCCTTGACCTGAACGTGAGATACTGGGCAATGGGCCGTGTAAAAGAAACCGAGATCTACGAAGAATGCCCTATAAAAATAAATTTTGACACTGTAGGCTACCAGGGTAGTACGATGCAGATGACCGTGAAGCAGGTTGCAGAAGGCCAGTTTCAACTGACGATGCCCGATAAAACGGTGGATAAAGTGTTGAGCGATACATGGATCCGCAGGCCGTTTGGTAGGTTTATGATCACTTATGTAAACAACCCCAAAGTGAACCGCGGCTACCTGAAGACCACTGAGTTTAGGGTGCAGATAGAAAACAAAGATGTTGCCGTAGCCAGGGTATCCAGCTTGTTTACCATTCACCTGAACGATGGCCGCACCAGCTTGCTGGATCTTACATATAATGATAATATACCACAAAGAGGTGTAGACTTCATGGATGTATTGATCTATGTATATCAAAAAAGCGAACTGGAAACCATCAACCTGAAGGCACAAAAAACAAGAGAGTTCCTGAAGAAGAAGGAAGCCTCCATGAACGAGGACCTGAAAGCGATGGATTCTGTGCAGGTGGACATCAAACAGCAAAACGACATCATAGACCCGACTGCACAAGCTACCGAATATGCGAGTGCAAAAACAGCCAGCGAAACGGCGATGAACCAATTGCTCGCACAAAAACAAGCTATCAACAGCCTGAAAGCAAATGTGCTGACAGCTAAGCACAACCAGGTGATAGCCGGCGTAACGGTAGCTGACCCCAACCTAACGCAGTTGGTAGCTGAATTCAACCAACTGATACAAAAGAGGGAACAGGGTGCAAGCCTGAGCGGTCCTGAAAACCCGATGGTAAAAGCGCTGGATACTGAAATATCTGCCAAAAGAAGACGCATTGCCGATGCCTGCGATAACATACTGGCACAACTGGACCTTAATTTTGCAAATGCCGCTAAAACGGCATCAGAATATGAAAACCGCATACGCAATACCCCTAACGTAGAACGCAACCTGCGCGAGGCAAACCGCGGTTATGACGTAGTGAAAAACACCTTCCTGATCCTGTACCAGAAGGACGTAGAAAACGAAATATCGGTATATGCGGCTACCAATAAATCGAAAGTAGTGGTAGAACCCCACTCTACGGGAAAGCCCATTAAACCGGTACCCAATACTATCTATGCTATATCATTCCTGCTGGGCCTGCTGATACCGGGCAGTATCATCGTCATCAGGGAACTGCTGAACAACAAAGTAATCAACGATCACGATATAGAAACACTTACCAGCATCCCAATTGTTGGTACCATAAGCCGTGTAGATGGCACTAATAACCGTGAAAATACGATTGTGGTAGGCCCGCATATACGCACCGGTGTTGCAGAGCAGTTCAGGCTGATACGTGCCAACCTGGAGTTTATGGCCGCAGCAAATAACAACAGGACATTTATGATTACCTCCAGCTCAAGCGGGGAGGGGAAATCCTTTATATCCATTAACCTGGGCATTACTATGACACTTGCCAAAAAGCGGGTGATCATCATGGAGTTTGACCTGCGCAAACCAAAAATATCCCAATACCTGGGCTTGCCAAATGATGGTGGTATCAGTGGATATCTTGCGGGGATGAGCGGACTGGAATCTGTTTTAAAAGCATCTGGCATCCACGAAAACCTGTATATAGCCAATTGTGGCCCGATACCACCTAACCCCGGAGAACTGCTGGTATTGCCAAAAACAAGGCAACTGATAAACGAACTGCAGGAAATGTTTGACGTAGTGATCATTGATACCGCACCTATCGGGATGGTATCTGACGCGTTAGTACTTTCTCAATACGCAGGCATTAACTTATTTGTGGTACGCCAGTCTTACACCGTAAAAGACCAGGTGCGTATGTTTGACGTACTGCATAAGGACGGTAAGATCCAAAACCCGGCTATTATATTCAACGGAGTAGAATTCCTGAAAAAATATGGTTATGGCTATGGCGGTAGCTACGGCTACTCCTATGGTTATGGCTACGGGTATGGCTATGACAACGATAATCAAAAGAAAAAGGTAAGCATATCCAGCATTTTTGCTAATAAGCATTAACCAGCAGCTCCCCGGCAGAAATGCCATTCACATATCAATAACATCGCAGGAGACAAATCTATAATACTAAATAGATAGTTTTACAGCGGAATTTTAGAATAAGAAAATGGCAGTAAAAGGGCTCAGTGCATTAACAAGCTCCCGGCGTTTGTACCGGTTGTTTAACGCCGCACAAAAAAAACAGTTCATCTGGCTGATCTTGCTGACGTTTATAGGCTCTATAAGCGACCTGGTAGGGCTTGCATTTGTGCTGCCATTAATAAGCTTAGTTCTTTCGCCGGCGTCGTATCACACACTTGTTACCAAGGTGCCATCGCTGGCAAGTCTTACTAAGAATGAACTACTTCTTTACAGCGCCCTGTTGTTCTTTGTAGTGATCATACTCAAAAACCTGCTTGGGCTTTATATCAATAAACTACAGGTGAATTTTGTAAAGCATTTTTATGTGTCTTCATCTATGAACGTGCTTGATAAAATATATAAAAAGCCGTTGCTGGATATACAAAAAGATACATCGAACGAACTTGTAAGTAAATTAACCTATTACCAGGCAGTGCTCTGCAGCAATGCTGCCATCTCTACCATCATCCTCATTAATGAAACCATTATCTTCTCCCTTACAGCAATAACAGTTTGCTTTATCGACTGGAAACTATTCCTGCTGTTAATAATAGTGATGCTACCGATCATGGGCGGATTTTACGCCCGTGTAAAAAGCCGCATCAAAACCGCAGGGCTTGAAAAAACATCTAACGCAACCAAACTGTATGCCAATGCGCAGGAGATGATATTTGGCTATACAGATATAAAAATTGCCGGCACCGAACAGAACTTCAAAAAGCGGTTTGAGCAATATGCCGAAAACTATAGCGTATACCAGGCAAGACTGGATTTTATGCAGTTCATACCAACGCGGATACTGGAAGTAGCTATATTTATCAGCATCATACTGATACTGCTTTATGGCGTATTCATCATAAAGAATCCGGAACAAATTGTTGCAACCATATCTGTATTTTCCATCATTGCCTACCGCAGCATTCCATCTGTAAACCGGTTTGTGATGGCAATGAGTAACCTGAACTCAACAGAATTTGTATTCAACGATCCTGAATTTGAATTGGAGGAACAGCCCAAAAATAAAGAACAGGTAGCGCCTCTCACTTTTAACGATACCATTCGCTTTGAGCATGTATCATACCACTATCCTAACACACATAACCTTGTTATAAAAGATTGTAACCTGGAGATCAGGAAAGGTGAAAAAATAGGGATCATTGGCAAATCAGGTTCCGGTAAATCGACCTTGATTGGTAATATACTGGGCTTTCTATATCCTACAGAAGGCCAGATATTGGTAGATGGCAGCAAGCTGAACCAGGACAATATTCCCCAATGGTGGAAGGTATTGGGCTATGTACGCCAGGAAGTATTTATCATGAATAAAACTTTCGCTGAGAATATAGCAATAGGTGAGACGAGGGATCAGATTGATATAAAAAGAATGGAGCGCGCAATCAAGCTCTCGAGCCTGGGCGACCTGGTCGCAGCCTGGCCGGAGGGCATGTTTACCATGCTCAATGAAAGAGGAAATAACCTTTCCGGCGGACAAAAGCAAAGAATAGCAATAGCGCGCGCTATATATAAAGGTGCGGAGATATTGATATTTGATGAGGCCACATCAGCATTAGATTCTAAGACAGAAGAAGAGATCACAAATGCAATACGTGAACTTGGCAATGAAAATCTTACGATTGTCATTATTGCGCATCGATACACGTCACTGAAGTATTGTGATAAGATATACGAATTGCAGAATGGCCATATTACCAACAGTATATCTTATGATAAATTAATGGCAGACTATGCCAAATAGTATGATATGAATATTTTGCTAGCAACAGAAGTAATACACCCCGGAGGAGCAGAAACATTCGTTCTGCGGCTTTCGCGTGCATTACAACAGGCGGGGCACAATGTTCAGATCTTTATATTCTACAAAACCGGATTTAACGAAGGATTATATAAAACCTTTGCACCAGATGTGCCGCTAGAGTTTGCTGCAATACCTGCGGAAGGGTTGGTGTCTAAAATAGATTCGCTATTCTTTAAATTAAAGATAGACCTCAGCCTGCGAAGCATCTTTATCAGGAAATCGCTGAGAAGAAAAATAAAAGAAAAACGGATACAGGTAATACATAGCCATTTGCTAAAGTCTGACACCATTTGCCTGGCAGCAGCAAACGATCAAATACCTGTAGTAACTACTATACATGGAGATTACCTGCAGTTCTACACAAAACTTCATGCAGGCATTGCCATTCCATTGCTTAACTACGAAACTAGAGCCGCCAATAATTTATATCGCCTGGCACATATTGTTTGCATATCAGATAAGCAAATCCGGTTTTTCAAAGAAAAGTTTGGAGCTATTACGAAAGGTAAACTGAGCAAGATATACAATGGGTATGATGGAGTACCATCCATAGTTCCATCGTCATTACGACAGTCATTAAAGATCCCCGAAGATCATTTTGTATTCGGAATGGTATCACGAGGTATTGCTGAAAAAGGCTGGGAGCCAGCTATTGAAGCATTTATAAAAATGCAGCAGCAAGATACACACCTGGTGTTAGTGGGAGAAAGCGATTACCTGGACAGTCTAAAGGCTAAATACGCAGTGCATCAAAACATCCATTTTATTGGCCACTCCGACAAACCATTGGATTGGATACAAATGATGAATGCCGGCTTGTTGCCCACTACGTATATGTCTGAAAGCCTACCTACTGTAATTATAGAATATCTATGCTGTGGCATACCCGTAATTGCATCTGACGCAGGCGAAATAGCAAACATGATTCAACTGAATGGAAAACAGGCAGGCATCATTATACCAATTAGGAACAACAGCGTTTCAGTTGATGAATTGAGTAACGCCATGAAATTACTAGCTACAAACCCTGTCGAATATGATACCTATAGAGCAAATGCCAACTATTGCTATACGCAATTTGACATGAATAAGTGCATCGAAGCTTATTGTACAGTATACAATGATGCAATTGACAACCTACAACCAAAAACCATAACGCCATGAGATTTGCAATAAGAGACGATGATACTAACTTCTATACCACGCCACAAGAGCTCGAAAACTGCTATGGCGACATCTGGGAAGAATTTGCACCAACACTGAGCCTGATATCTAAAGTGAAGGGCAATTGGCTATACTGGGTGCACCAGATATACAAAGACAGACACAATACCGACTGGCAGGCTTGGAAAGACGATAACGCATCTCATCCGATTGAGGACAATAAGGAGCTAGTGAGCTTTTTACAAGAGAAAATAAAAGAAGGCAAATTGGATATTGCCTACCATGCTAAATTTCACCGCAACGAAGACCCTACCCCACCGACCGAAAGAAGCAATAATTATGTTCGTGGTGCTGAATACTATACCAATAGAAATGTAACTAACGAGATAAAGCAAGAGGTTGCTTTTTTAAGTCATTTATTCAATTATCAAATAAGCGTTTTTACTCCGCCACAGAATATGCTGTCTATGAAAGGTTACCACTCTGTAATAGATGCGGGATTGAACATTTGTGGTGGCGGCATTAGCTTTTTCAAAAAAGCTAAAGACATAAAAGGGCTATCTAATATAGCAAAGCAACTTACCTTCAAACTACTTCACAAAGAATCTGACTATCCTTTTGTATTACACTTTAGCGACCACAACGAGATTGCGTACCATTACCCCTTACAACCTACCACCCGCCTTGATTCTCTTATCTATGACTTTGATATGGTAAGGCGTTATGATGGTGATTTTGTACTGTCCACACACTATGCAGAATTTGAGTATCCCATGGTGTATGATGAAAAAATAAAAATGAAACATATACTCAGGGATTTCCTTGATTATATTTCTAAATACCAGAATGTAGACAAAATGTCTTTATCGCAAATGTTGAAAAATTGATAGAAACAGGCGCAAACATATCAACCTCTAAAATCAACTGGAACATCATCAACTGGATGCGTGGGCTTGCGGCGATATACGTTGTAATAAACCATTCGCGCTCGGCCCTGTTTACTGATGCAATGAGATATGCAGCCCATGTGCACCCTAAAGCCGACTGGAGCTACTGGGAATGGTTCAACATACTTATGATGCAGCACACCGACCTGGGATCAGAATTCGTGATCTTATTCTTTGTCCTCTCCGGTTTTTCTATTGCTCATAGCCTTAATAAGAATACAGATACTAAAGCCTTCTTCATCAGGCGCGCCATCAGGTTATACCCACCGTATGTATTAGGCATTGTGTGGGCATTGGTGGTATTTCTCATTATCAAAGAAGACGCGGCCTCTATTTTTTACAGGCAAACAGAAGGCTACAAACCACTTTATATTGAGTTTTATAAGTTTGAAAATATAAAGACACTTCTCTACAATCTTCTCTACGTACCAAAGGACAATTACCTTACTCCTCAATATTGGTCGCTGCCTTTTGAAGTATTATTTTACCTGATTGCCCCGTGGGCTGTTAAAAAACTTCGCATTTATGGCTTATTGACCGTTGGCATCTACATATTTGCATGGTGGTGGCGCGGGTATGTTTATTTCGACGATCAAAAAGACCCAATTATACCGCAATACATTATTGACTATAACGTTTACTTTTTTGTAGGTGTAATATTCTATACCTATCGGGATTATTTTATCAGCAAATTCAGGATAAAACCTATTTACAGCCTGGCATTATTAGCTGTAATCTTCGAACTGCTGGTAATCATCAAGTCATACCTTTTTCATCAGGATTCTAACCGGATAACAGGTATCGGTATGATCCTGTTTAGTTTTGTGATCCTCTTTTCCGGTTTGAAATACGACATCAGGATCAAACCTTTAGAAAACATCGGGGTATTTAGTTATACCTTGTACGTTACCCACGTAGCCTCTTTATTTCTTGTAAAATTGGTATTTTACAAACTAGGGTTGAATTTTTACAATATTTACCTCATTTATGGATGGTATTTCGGCATCGCGGCGTCGCTACTATTGGCAGCAACTCTGTATTATGTTGCCGAATATCCGGCGATCAGGCAACTGGACAGAATGAGAGAAAAAACCTATAGAACTGCATGACCAAAGACAAAAAAATATTAGTCGTCTCTTTTCAATCTCTTACCGCAAATAGCGGTGGAGGAATGGCAAGACTTGGCTATTACCTATCTGCAGAACTGCATAAGCGTCATTTACTAAAAGAGTTCATCGTCTATTCAAAAGGGAAATACACTACCGAATTCCCATCTTCACCGGTATCTTTCTGGTCAAGATATTTTTTGTTTGTATTAAATAGACTGGATAAATATCTTCATTTCGCTCCATATAAATTCAGGTATTGGCAAGAAGTGATTTTTGATTGGTTTTGCGCGAAAAAAATCACCAGGGATGTGGATCAGCTTTTCGTTACACAACCCTACCTGAAACGTACTTTCAAAAAAGCAAAGAAATTAGGCATCCCAATTTTTTTTATACCTGCAAATCCTGAGGAGAACTATATAAAAAAACTGGTGCTCGAAGAGCGGAAAGAATTAGAAATAGATCATGAAGAGGATGCTTACACCTATGACAAACGTCTTCGATACTTCAACCAGTCGATACAATATGTAGATAAAGTTATTGGCACCTATCCCACCGTGTACGAAACATATAAACATTCGAGTTTTGGCGGTGAGGTGGTTAAGATGATCGGGCATTTGAAACCTGATTTCAAGCCGGTGAAGATCGAGCATAAAGAGCCTGCAAAGAAAACCTTCATGGTTGGGTACCTCGCTCATACCGTAGTACTAAAAGGCTTGCAGTATCTTATGGCGGCATGGGATATGATCAATGCCGAGCATCCGGACCTGGACATAAGATTATGCATCGCGGGAAAAATAGATGACTCCATGCACGAATACATCGTAAAGCATCACCTGCACACAAAAAAAATGCAATTACTAGGCAGGTTGCCCGATGTTCAGAGTTTTTTAAACGGATTACATCTCTTCGTAGTACCTAGCCTTACTGAAGGCGGCCCCTACACTGCATTAGAAGCAGCCCATTATGCAGTACCGGTGGTAATAACCGAGAATTGTGGCTCAGCCGAATTATTATCAAGAAACAATCCGGGCTGTAAGATTGTTCCTATAAAAGACGCCGAGAGTATCAAAAACGAAATCTTGTGGGCGTATAACCACAAAGAAGCAGCCGCGGAAATGGGTATGAACGCCAAAAAGAACCTGGATACATATAGCATGGAAGAGCTTATTAAAGACATAGCCAACTACCTTGAACGCCAGCTGGAGCAAACCCAACGACGGCTACCTAACCCAACAGACAACAAACACATAACACGATCGGCAATATTATAAACGAAGCCAAACAAATACAAACGAAACATAAATGTGTGCTAAAAAAATACAGGTAATCTCCTTCCAGTCGCTATCGGCAAACAGCGGTGCGGGAATGGCACGCCTGGGGTATTTTTTATCGAGGGAACTAAATAAAAGAGGATTACTGAAAAACTTTATTGTTCATTCTAAAGGCAAATTTGAAACGCCATTCAAGTCGCTTCCTGTATCCACGTTTAGCAGGTATTACCTTTTTATACTGAACAGTATTATAAAGTTCCTACCGATTCCCAACCATAAGTTTCGCTTACTACAAGAACAATTATACGACTGGTTTTGCTATTTCCGTATCCAAAAAGATACAGGTATCATTTTCACAACCAACGCCTACTTAAAACGCACGTTTAGAAAGGCGAAAAAGCTGGGCATATTCATTGTATTGATGCCGGGAACACCCGAAGAGAACTATATCTACGATCTTGTACTTGAGGAAAATCAAAAACTGGGCATTACAACTGTAGATGCCTATACTTATAAAAAGAGACTCCATTATTTCAACCAATCGATAACGCATGTGGATGAAGTAATAGGATCTATGCCAACTGTATATACCAGTTACACCCACTCAAATGTGTTTAATGGCAACGTAGTGAAAATACTGGGACATATGAGCCCGGACTTCCCGCCCAACAACAGCAAAACGAATATTGCTGGGGATGGCGAAGTTTTTACTGTAGGCTTTTTGGCATATACTGTCATATTGAAAGGCCTGCATTACCTTATAGATGCGTGGCAGGAGATCATGAACGACGATAATCCGCCGAACATCAAACTGCGGATCGGGGGAAGTGTTGAGCAGCCAATCATGAATTACATTAACAGCCACTTTGCCCCGTTGAAGAACGTTGAGCTCGCCGGGCCCATAAGTGATGTTTCTAATTTTATGCAAGGCCTCGATCTATTTGTAGTACCGAGCCTTATAGACGGCGGTCCTGCTACGGCTCTCGAAGCAGCCCACAACAGTGTGCCCGTAATCATAACAGACAACTGCGGATCGGCAGAATTGCTATCGCGTGGCGAAGGAGGTTGCCATGTGGTACCCATAAAAGACGCGCAAGCGATAAAAAGGGAAATATTATGGGCATATAACAATCGTGCAGCAGCAGCCGATCTTGGTAAAACAGGAAAGGAAAACCTGGACAATTATGATATGGATGCCTATATATCGCAAGTAGCGGATCACCTGGAACAAAAAATAAAAAATGCATGAAAAATGTTCTGCTGATAGGCTCGGAATTGGGCAAAGGAGGAGCGGAACGATCTATATCCCTGCTGAGCTATCACCTGGAAGAACTGGGCTATAATGTAACACTCTGCATCCTATCAGGAACCGGCAGAGAACGATTTTACAGAACATGCAAGAAAGTTGTTTTTACAGATCCGCCCGCATATACCGGTATCATTGGAAAAGTAAAAGCATGGAGATACAGGTTAAACTTTATCAAAAAGCTAAAACGCGAAAATAATATTGACGTATCCATTAGTTTCCTGGAAGGGCCTGATTATGTAAATGTATTGACCAAAGGAAAAGAAAAAGTAGTACTGAGCATTCGCGGCTCAAAAATGCATGATAAAGTAATTTCGGGGATGATGGGTGCAGTGCGTAAAAAAGCACTGATACCACAACTATATAGAAAAGCAAATGAAATAGTTTGTGTAACCAAGGCGCTTAGCGATGAACTATCTGAACATTTTGGTATCCCGATCAGTAAGCTGACAACCATATATAATTTTTATGAGACAGCCGAAATAACCAAACTGGCGAATGAAACATTAACGCCGGAAGAACAGCAGATTTTTTCGTGCCCCGTTATTATCACATCTGGCCGGTTGCATGTTGCGAAGGAACAGGATAAACTTATAAGAATACTAAAGCTTGTAAAGCCGGTTACTAATGCCAGATTGATGATATTGGGTGATGGTGAACTGAAGCAAAGCTTTATAGATTTGTGCGCAAGCCTTGACCTTGTTTGTTGCGACTGGCAGGAAGGATATAAAGATGCAGATGTGTATTTGATGGGGTTTCAGCAAAATGCTTTTAAATTTTATAAACATAGTCACCTATTTGCTTTATCATCGTCATGGGAAGGCTTCCCGAATGTACTGGCGGAAGCACTGATCTGTAAAATACCGGTTGTTACTACAGATTGTCCTACAGGACCAAGAGAGATATTAAATGTACCAGGCCTGGGCAAAGAGCCTGTAGTTACCTGCATCAGAACTGAGGTTGGATCACTACTGTCCATGCTAAACATTATTAATCAAGAGCGGTTTGCTATGTGGGCGCAAGAGATCAATTACTGGCTCGCATCGCCAAAACCTGCAACAGGGGAATTTGAAAAGCTAACAAATAGATTTACACTGGAAGCGATGCTAAAGGAATGGCAAACAGTTATTGAAAATTAAAGCTGGCTTTGAACATACTGATAATAGATAATTCTACAGCCTTTACAGGAGCATTCAAATGCGCGTTGAATGAAGCTGAACTATTGTCAGATAAACATCATTTTGTTTTTATACTTAATAAAACCAGCACTTTAGTTCCCTTATTAAAAGAAAAGGGGTTTGCTGTATATGCACTCCCAATACGGGAAATAAACAAGTCTGTAACAGGATTATTAAAATATCCTTTTGCACTATTGGCCAATATTATCAGGCTTAAACGTATTATCAGGAAGGAGCGAATAGATATTGTGCAGATGAATGATTTTTATAACCTTCTTGGAGCAGGCAGTACAATATTCGGGGCTAAAATAAAACTGCTTACGTATGTACGTTTTGTACCTTCATCTATTCCGGCAGCTTTAAGAAATTTTTGGATAACAGTTGCTCAACGATATTCCTATAAAGTGATTGCGGTATCTGATACCGTATTAAAGCAATTACCAACAAGAGAAAACACGATCCGCATATATGACCCTGTAAATTTTAGCGAGCACATCAATGCCCCGACCATTAGTAGCGGAAACGAGATAAGAATATTATACCTGGCTAATTATATCCAGGGAAAAGGCCAAGATTATGCACTGGAAGCATTCATCCACGCGTATGCGCAGAATAAGAATTTAAGATTGTTATTTGCAGGCGGTGATATGGACTTACATAAAAACAAACAGTACAAGCAAAAGCTTGAAGAAAGAGTTCATCGCGAAGGATTAGCAGGAATTGTTAGCTTTCAAGGGTTTACTGCCGATATTGAAAAGGCCATAAAGAATGCAGCCATTGTATTAAACTTCTCAGATTCGGAGTCTTTTTCAATGACCTGCCTGGAAGCCTCTTATTATGGAACGCCTGTAATAGCAACACGTTGTGGTGGCCCTGAAGAAATCATAGAGCATGATAAAACCGGATTGCTTGTACCCAAACAGGATATTGAAGCTATGACTGAGGCTATTTTAAAACTTGCAAATAATACTGAATTAAGAAAACATCTTGGTTCGGCAGCAAGTAGTTATGTTAGGGAAAAATTTGGCAAAGATATATTTATACAAAATTTTGAAACCCTATTAAACAGTATGAACAATGCCTGATAAAAAAGTATTGTTCATTGTACCTTATCCTTTGCGTGTAGCGCCGTCGCAACGTTTTCGTGTCGAGCTATATGAGCCATACATGCAGGAAGCTGGGATCGAGTATAAAATTGCACCGTTCTTGGATGCAAAAACATGGCACATTTTATATACAAAAGGCTCTGCCATACAAAAAGCTGCGGGCATCCTGAGCGGATTCCTTAAACGAATCAGGACCGTACTGGTTGACGTTCCGAAGTACAATTACATTTTTATACATCGGGAAGCCTCTCCTGTCGGCCCACCCATCTTTGAATGGATCATAGCAAAGATCTGGCGCAAGAAAATCATCTATGACTATGATGATGCTATCTGGCTACCAAATGATAGTACTACTGTAGCAAACAAATTCGCCGGAATTTTCAAGGCTACATGGAAAGTAAAGTACATCTGCAAATGGGTATATAAAGTTGTAGGCGGTAACGATTACCTGTGCAATTATGCGAGGCAATACAGTACTAATGTGGTACGCATACCCACCTGTGTGGATATGCAGCGGGGACACAATGCTAAAAAAGATCACGATGAGCATAAAGTAATAGTAGGATGGACGGGGAGCCATACTACTATGTTCTACCTTGATATAATCAAAGATGCGCTGAAAGAGCTTCAGCAGGAAGTTGACTTTACGTTCCTTGTCATCAGCAATAAAAAGCCGGAGCTGGATCTAAAAGATTGGCAGTTCACCAAATGGACCGAAGCAACAGAAGTAGAAGACCTTTTAAAAATGGACATTGGTGTAATGCCCATGCTGGAAAATAAATGGAGCGAAGGCAAATGCGGCTTTAAGCTGATTCAATATTTATCGCTCGGCATTCCCGGTGTAGCAAGCCCCGCCGGTGTTAATAAGATCATTATTGAACATGGCGTAAATGGTTATCTCTGCAGCAATGCTGAAGATTGGAAACGCTATTTAAAAACCCTGATACGGGACACCCTGCTCAGAAAACAAATGGGTAAAGAAGGCTATAATAAGATGCTTGCAGAATATAGTATTCAATCTCAGAAGGAGCAATTCCTCAACTTATTTTCCTAATTATAGCTTTAGCGATAAGATATTCTTTTGAACCGGAAAGTGCCGATAATAAATAAGCATCAAGGCAAGCGCATAGAAAGGAAGACACGGAATACGATAGCGTGATAACGTACCGAAGTTACCGGAAGATACACCGATCGCAAAGCCGAAAATGATAGCGAATATCAGGCAGAACTGAATGGTAGGGTCACTTGTGATGGTGCGCCAGGTGCGGCGTGGCCCAACGGATATCAATATCTTGATGGTAACCCATAGGAACATGGTAGCCTCCAGTGCGCTCAGCAATTGCATCACCTTCTTGGTTTCCCACAAATAGGGCCTGAAAAGACTTACATTCACTGCAGCCGGGAACTTCTTGAGCATACCCCCAATAGAAGGATCCATTTCTCCCAGGCTATAGGCAGACCCCTCATCGCCCGAGCGTTCGGCGATAAAAGAACTCGTTCTGTAAGAAGTAGTAGCCACGTTCTCCAGTGAATATTTGTCAAGTGAAGACGCAAACTTTTGAGAGAAAACCAGGAAACCAACAAAGGAACCGGCGATCACTAACACCTTCAACATAAAACGGCCAAAAGCATTGCGAATACGATGTGAATAGGTAAACAATATCCACAAGACGAGAGCAGGAACAAAAGCCAACAGGATGTAAACCTTGATAGAAGCTACCAGGTAGAAAGCCAATACCGTCATAATAATGGTACCAATCCTGAAATCTCGGTTTATCAGCAATCTAAAAGCTCCGTATGTGAGCCATCCAAGACCAAACATACAAATAGTGTCTTTGAATATTCCGGATCCCCACATTATAGTACTTGGAATATACAGTACACTGATGGCAACCTGTTTAGTGTAATACGGATACTTTGTTGCAAACGTGCGAAATAAAGCCCAGATACCTGTGTATGCCAGGGTTCCTAATAACACCGCTGTCGGCAGATAAGTAGTAAAAGTAAACAGCCCCAGAAATGCTATAATGCAGGCCACCACATACTCTGTAGAGGACTGGTACCATTCCATTTTGGAAATGTATTCGGAATAGCGTCCATCGTACCATTCCGGGATGTGGAAAATGAGGTTGAACCATTTGCCAAAAGATTCGCCCATCGAACTATTAATGATTTCTGCATGGTGGAAATAAAGCATCGTATCGCCACCGCCATAATAATACTGGTAAATAAGCCCAATAAATATGGCACCCAGTATCTTTAATGTAAGTCCCGGGATAAAATAGGGCCGCCATCTGTGGCCGGGCGGGTATCGGCTATCACGTATCTTAAAAGCGATAAGGTAGATGATGACTAGATAGAAAGGAAGTAGTAAGAAGTCGAGGAATGTTATAACTTGCATTTAAATTTAAGATTTCAGTAAAAACATCTGATCATTCATCTCCATCTAACTTTTCATGTGCGGCATCACCGGATATTACGCTTTTAAAACGAACGCAGCCAGCAACCTTACAAAAATAACACAATCAACAGAAAAACTAATCTTACGTGGACCGGATCACGGAGATGTTTTTTCAGACAGCAAAGTTGCATTAGGACATCGTCGATTGTCGATTATTGACACCTCGACAGGTGCTTGCCAGCCGATGACCGATGTGACCGGAAATTACATACTGATCTTTAATGGGGAGATCTTTAATTATAAACAACTATCTGAGCAATACCTGAGCAATACCTGGGAACGCATCAGCGGGCCTAAAACCAGCTCTGACACCGAAATACTGCTGTACCTGTTAATAGAATATGGTGTAAAATCTATTGAATGGCTGGAAGGCTTCTTTGCCTTCTCTTTCTATAACAAGATTACAGGGCAGATGATATTGGCAAGAGACCGGTTTGGCAAAAAACCGCTGCTCTACTATGCCACAGAAGATTGCCTGGCATTCTCCTCTGAAATGAAAGCCTTACTTGAGTGGAATATCCCCAAAGAGATCAACTATAATACGCTTCATCAATATTTTCAGCTTAATTATATACCGCAGCCTCAAAGTATACTAAAAGGTGTATTGAAGCTGATGCCTGCACATTATATGGTATGCGGGCCGAATGGTATTGAAACTTATAAAGCCTATTATGAAATAAAGATCAATAAAGAGGGCTATGACAAATACACTTATGACGAAGCCCAAAAGCAGCTAATAGAAAAGATGGATTGGGCCGTGCAGGAGCGGCTCATCTCTGACGTACCATTAGGCGCTTTCCTGAGCGGAGGCATAGACTCATCGGTGATTGTAGCATTGGCAAGCAGGCATACAAAACAATTGAATACCTTCTCCATAGGCTACAAAGACAATCCCTTCTTTGATGAAACCAAATATGCACAAGCTGTAGCTAAGAAATACAATACTTCGCACACAGTATTCTCTTTATCTACAAACGATTTCCTGGAGCATGTGTATGACGTGCTGGACTACCTGGACGAACCGTTTGCAGACTCTTCTGCATTGGCATTGTATATACTAAGCCATCATACCCGTAAACATGTAACGGTAGCCTTGAGCGGCGATGGTGGCGATGAAGTATTTTCGGGTTACAACAAACATGCTGCTGAACGTAAAGTACGCCAGCGCTCTTTGACAAACAGTATAGTAAGTTCGCTATTGCCCGTGTGGGAAATGATGCCACGCAGCCGCAACAGCAAAATCACAGATCTGTTTCGCCAATTGCATCGTTTTGCAGAAGGCAGCAAACTATCCATCAGGGAAAGATACTGGAGATGGGCGTCTATTAATACAGAGCAACAAGTTGACAACTTACTCAGCGATCAATCAATTTCAAAAATTGACCGGCAGGCGCTGAACCACGAAAAACACGTGCTTCTGAAAGATCTGAATACAGATGATTTCAACGAAGTATTGCTTACCGATATGAAGCTGGTATTGCCCGGCGACATGCTGGTAAAGGTGGATATGATGAGCATGGCAAATAGTATAGAAGTACGGAGCCCTTTCCTGGATCGTAAAGTAGTTGATTTCGCATTTTCCCTGCCTGAGGCTTACAAGATAGATGGCAGCATGAAAAAACGAATAGTACAGGATGCATTCCGCAGTATACTGCCGGAAGAAATATATAACCGACCCAAACATGGCTTTAATGTGCCGTTACAAGACTGGTTTAAGAATGAACTCAGCAGCCTGATATTTGATGACCTGTTAAAACGAGAATTCCTGGAAGAACAAGGCATCTTTAAGCCTGAAATAGGCACCATGCTAAAGAACAAATTACATTCGTCCAATCCTGAGGAAAGTGTAGCTACTATCTGGGCACTGATCGTGTTCCAATATTGGTATAAGAAGTACTTCATTTAGCAGTTCAAGCTCCCTACATGTTATTTAGCGGTTAATGCTGCTTCCAAAAGGCTTACCGCCTTTACATTGTGAACATATAGGCATAACTTTGAAGCGAATAAATCGTTACTATACCACTGCAGTCATCATGCCCCAGGGCTGCACCAGAAGAAACAAAGATGCCAAGGGTTTTAAGAATACTCAATAGACTGATCATAGGCGGCCCTGCCATTAACGCTACTTACCTCACCCGGTATATGGCTCCTGATTTTGAAACCATGCTTATTATTGGCGGTAAGGATGACCATGAGCAGGATGCAGACCATCTAAGCATGGACCTGGGCATTACCCCTGTAGAGGTAAGGGAAATGAAACGCGACATCAGCCCCATTGATGACGGCATTGCTTATCGTAAGATCAAGAGGTTGATAGAAAAATTTCGACCCGATATAGTTCACACCCATGCAGCAAAATCAGGTCTTGTTGGCCGACTGGCTGCAGATGCCTGTAAAGTGCCTGTGATTGTGCATACCTTTCATGGTCACGTATTCCATAGTTATTTCAGCAAATGGAAGAGTAACGCTTTCATACAGATAGAACGATATCTTGCAAACCGGTCTACAGGTATTATAGCAATTAGCGAGAAACAAAAGCAAGAACTGACGCAGGTATATAAGATATGTGAAGAAGATAAGATGAAGATCATTCCACTTGGTTTGGATCTTGATAAATTCCGGCTGCACCAGGAAATAAAAAGGGCTGAATTCAGGAGCAAATATTTTCTTCAGGATAATGATATTGCTATCGGCATTATAGGACGTATAGTACCTGTAAAAAATCATAGCATGTTTGTAGCTGCCGCAAAGAAAGTGCTCGAGCAAACTGATGCGAACGTTAAGTTCATCATCATTGGCGATGGCGACATGCGGACGCAAATGGAAGCCGAATTTAAAGAAGCCGGCATTGATTACGCCTACTATCCCGAGCAAAAGCGGGAAGCAACAGCCATATGCACGTCGTGGCTTACAGATATGGATGTAGTACTTGCGGGGCTCGATATCGTAGCACTCACATCTCACAATGAAGGCACGCCGGTATCGCTTATAGAAGCACAGGCTGCAGGCCGCCCGGTAGTATCTACCAATGTTGGCGGCGTAGGAGACGTGGTGATTGATAATCAATGTGGCTATATCACAGAACCCGATAATGCAATCATTTTTGCGGAAGCACTGTTACAACTCATCAGCAATCCCCAACAAAGGGTTCTGTTCGGAACACGAGGACAAAACTTTGTACAGGGGAAGTTCTCTTATCAAAGACTGGTTGGCGACATGAGCGATTATTACTGCTCGCTTATGGATAAAAAAGGAGTGCCTTACCGACTTGCATCAGGTAAGGCATCTATGCTGGTTAAATAGCTTATTGATAAATCTCTTTGAAGAAGGCTACGGTTTGCTGCAACCCATCCAGGAACCGCTTAGTAGGCTGATAACCTAACAGCTTGCTGGCCTTAGTAATATCTGCCAAAGAATTGCGAATATCACCGGCACGCTCTTCACGATAAGTAGGTTGGTGGTCTTTACCCAGCATTTCACGTATAGATTCGTATAGAAAATTAACCGAGAAATTTTCGCCTACCGCTACATTATATGCCTGCCCGAAAGCATCCGTATTATCTGTAAGCATACCACGTATATTTGCCTGTACCGCGTTATCTACATAAGTGAAATCCCGTGTTTGCTCGCCATCTCCATTTATATACACAGGAGTTTGGCTTAATATGCCACTCACGAATAGAGGTATTACAGCAGCGTATGGGCCATTAGGATCTTGCCTTGGGCCGAATACGTTGAAGTAACGAAGCCCAACTACATTCATTCCATATAGTTTTGCAAATACATCTGCATAGAGTTCATTCGTCTTCTTGGTAACAGCATACGGAGACAATGGATTACCTACCCTGTCTTCTGTTTTAGGCAGGTTAGGCTCATCGCCATAAACAGAAGAAGAGGAAGCATATACAAAACTCTTTACTCCGGCATCTTTTGCAGCAGTTATCATATTCAGGAAGCCGCTTACATTCACCTCGTTGCTGGTAACCGGGTCTTTAACCGAACGTGGCACAGAACCTAAGGCTGCTTGGTGCGATACATAATCTACTCCATCACAAGCCTTTTTGCAGGTTTCGAAATCACGAATATCTCCTTCTATAAATTCAAAGTTGGAATAGCCGGAGAAGAGGTCGATGTTCTCTCTCAAACCTGTGAGAAAGTTATCGAGCACGCGAACCTTACCAGCCCCATTTTTGAGCAGGTATTCGGTAATGTGAGAGCCTATAAACCCTGCACCACCCGTTACCAGGAATGTATTCTGGGAAATATCTTTTGTATGAAAAGCAGACATAAAACAGCAATTAATGTATCAGGCAGCAAACTTAGGCCAAATGAGAAAGAAAAACCATGCACTGCAGGGCAATAACAGTTTGTTTACAAAAAGAAATGCCCGCGGGTAATACCTGCGGGCACTTAAATCATTAAGGCATATATTATGCTTTCTTTTCAGCAGCTTTTGCGCCGGTGATGGCAACCTTAGCAGGGCGCTTTTTACCAAAGCTACCTATAGCTATTTTGCCGCGTTTTGTGCGTTTATCGCCTCTACCCATAATTAAGAATTTAGATTGCAAAAATAAAAAAAAGCAAGAAACTTGCGCTCCCTGCTTTTTGGAATCATTTCGCAGACAAATTATTTGCTTTTGCCGCTAGCGATTTTAGCTGAGAATTCTTTACCAGCTTTGAATTTTGGAACTTTGCGCGCTTTGATCTTGATCACTTCGCCAGTTTGAGGGTTGCGGCCGTTGCGGGCAGAACGCTCAGATACTGAGAATGTACCAAAACCAACCAATGTAACGCGATCGCCTTTTTTCAGAGCTGCGACAACTGCATTTGTGAAAGAATCCAATGCGTCATTAGCTTGTGTTTTAGTAACACCGGCGTCTTTAGCAACCTTGTCGATCAATTCTGCTTTGTTCATTGTAGTGTGTTTAGTTGTGAGATAATTAATTTCTTGTGGATAAACAAATATACTCACCTTTAGAACACTTCCAAATATCCCTTAAAAAAATTAATCGCCTAAAACCCTTACCAGCAGCCCTTTTACGGATTTTATCCACATTACTTGCCGCTAATGGGGATAGCTCCCCATTAAAAAAGCCTTATCCATAGCGGCTTGCGTCATATTGGCAAGAATTTTGCTTTGTTGAAATCCCCGAAAACAGTGCGTTTCAGGATATTGATCATAGGTTTATTACTCAATTTCCATTATAGTACGAAAGGCGATAAACTTATTGCCAAACCGGGCGAAACCCTTATCCCTCATCCCCTGAGCATGATCTGAAATATACCTGTTGTAATCATCTATACTGTTACAGAAATACTGTGCTACATAAGTGCGGCCTTCCAGCTCATCCTGCTCCAGCAGCCTGCACAGCCTGCTATCCGTAAATAAACCTGTAGTCATCAGGTCGGGCATATGCTCTTTTTTCATCCAGCTTACCCATTCATCCGCTATATCGCTCTCCACCTTTACCGTAACATTGTATATTATCATAGCATTATTAAAATAAAAAAAACGTATTATTGAATAGATAGCTACCATTTCTTCTCAATAGTATCAAGAATGGTCAGATAACTGGCATAGCGATCTATAGTAATTACACCATTATTAACCGCATCCTTAACCGCACAGCCCGGCTCGTTTACATGCAGGCAATTATTGAATTTACAACCGGACATCACCCTTCTCATTTCGGGAAAATACTGAGCCAGTTCTTCCTTTTCAAAATCTATTAGGCCGAACTCTTTTACCCCGGGCGTATCTATAATGCGACCGCCTCCCGGCAAGTCGAACATCTCTGCAAACGTGGTGGTATGCTGGCCTTTGCCACTGTAACCCGACACCTCTTGAGTTACAAGATCTTTACCGGGTATCAATAAATTAATAAGCGTGCTTTTGCCAACACCGGAGTGACCGCTGAACAAAGTAGTGATATTATGCAGCCGCGCCTTCAATATTTCGATTGTTTCGGGCAGCAATGTACTTATTGCATATACTTCATAGCCTGCATCCCTATACATGTCCTGCCAATGCGCTAATTGATCCTGATCTTTAGGCTTAAGCACATCTATCTTGTTGATGACTACTATTGCAGGTATATGATAAGCTTCTGCCGTAATGAGAAAGCGATCTATGAAGCCATTAGATGTGCGCGGCTCCCGAATGGTAGCCATCACCATCGCAGCATCAAGATTAGAAGCAACAATATGTTTCTGGTGCCTGTTGTGCGGAGAAACCCGGACAATATAATTATGCCGGTCTGTTATTGCAGATATAGTCCCTGTATTAGTAGCTTCATCTTCCACCTCGAACGTTACTCTATCGCCTACAGCTATGGGATTGGTAGAAGATATATCCTTATCTACCTTAAAGCGGCCTTTAATACGCAGATTCCATAGCTGGCCAGCTTCATCTTTAGCAATATACCAGCTACCTGTAGATTTATATATCAGTCCTTCCAGTTCTTTGGCCATGTTGCTGCTTTCGTTTTATTCATACCTCAGGGCTTCTATAGGATCGAGCCTGGAAGCTTTTATGGCAGGATAGATACCCGAAATGATACCCACTATTGCACACAGGCTGACGCCCACAGTGATCCATAACCAGGGCACAATAAAAGGAGTGTGAAATATCAACCCGAACAAGTTACCTACCAGCATACCCATTACCACCCCGACAATACCGCCAAACAGGCTGATCATAATAGCCTCTGTAAGAAACTGCTGCTTGATGGTGGAAGACTTAGCCCCCAGAGCCTTGCTTACGCCTATCTCCCTGGTCCGCTCAGCTACAGATACCAGCATTATATTCATAAGGCCTACTACAGAGCCAAGAAGCGTTACAACACCTATTACCAGGGCCGCCCAGCTTATATACTTAATGCTATCCAATACCATTTCGGCAAGGCTATCATTTTGTTCTATTTCGAAATCATTGCTGACGCCTACTGGAACCTTTCTTACCACACGAAACAAACCTTCTGCTTCCTGGGCTGCAATATCCTTTTGGTGGATGTTGCTTACCATTACATTTAATACATACCGCTCATTGTTCCCATAAACCATGCGGCCATTATTGAGGGGAATCTGCACCAGGTTGTCGCTATTCATAATCATGCTCCCACCCTTAGCTTCAGATACACCTACAACAACATATTTACCCTCCCCTACGGACACCATTTTACCTATTGCAGATTTGTATTTCTGCTTAAAAAGCTTCTGCGCAACCGCATTACCGAGGATGCACACATAGGAGCCATACTGCTGCTCGTAGGCTGAGAAATTACGCCCGGCTTCCAGTTTTGTATCTGATATCTTCAGGTAGCTATCATCTACCCCCATTACGCTAATATTGGGATTTGTCTTCTCTGATCCATATTCTACAATAGCGGTACCTGTACCCGACATGGAAATCCCAACGATGCTGCCCGGAAACCGGTAGCGTTCTTTAAAAGCTTTAGCCTCGTCGTACTTAATATTCTTCCCTTCGTTAATATTGATACTCACCCCATGGCCCCGGCGCTTCTTTTTGATCATATCGCTGGTGATCTGGAAGGTATTGGAACCCATGCTGCTGAAATTGGTATATACACTCGCCTTCATTACCTCAATAGCGGTAAGGATGCCAACGAGCGCCATAATACCCAGGCCAATAATAGTAACCGTTAACGCAGTACGGAGTTTATTAACCCGTATAGCGCGGAGGGCCAAAGACAGATTGAAGATAAGCTGCAACATGCAGCGCCAAAGTTAATAGGAATAAACCTTAGGCTAAAATAAAAAACCGCCGGCATTCCGGCGGTTTTAAAAGACTTATATAAAGAAGCAATTAGCCTTGCAGGGCAGCAGCACCACTTACGATCTCGGTAAGCTCGGTAGTAATAGCTGCCTGGCGTGCACGGTTGTAAGATATCTTCAGGTTACGCAACATTTCATTCGCATTTTCACTTGCTTTATCCATTGCCGTCATACGGGCACCGTGTTCAGAGGCATTTGCATCCAGAACGGCTTTGTACACCTGCGTATTCAGGATCTTAGGCATCAGTTCCAGCAGCAATGTTTCTTTTGAAGGCTCGTAGATGAAATCAGAGTTCTTTTTGCTTTCATTACC
This sequence comes from Bacteroidetes bacterium 43-93, assembly GCA_001897855.1. Lineage (GTDB taxonomy): Bacteria > Bacteroidota > Bacteroidia > Chitinophagales > Chitinophagaceae > Polluticoccus. The sequence goes on along the minus strand of MKUO01000021.1, from coordinate 72,449 downwards.
TTCCACTTTAGGGATTGGCAGGTATGGCTCTGCAACAAACATCTGGGTAGCAGCGTTTTTGAACTGGCTGTAAATAATCTCAACCTTATCAACTTCTTTATTCAAAAATGCTTTTTGGGCATACACAGCAGCATTCTTCACATTATCAAACGTCAGCTCGGAGAAGATAGTCCAAAAATCATCTACAACTTTATAGTTGTTACGGACAAAATACTCGTATCCTTTTTTGCCTATTGGCAGGATCGTTACATTGCCTTTAGCAAACTGGGTAGCATATTTCTCAGCGATCAAAGCGCGGGTAGCCTTGATAACATTTGAATTGTAAGCACCGCACAGACCGCGATCGCTGGTGATAGGTATCAGCAATACTCTTTCCACAGCACGCTCATCAGCAAGCGGCATTTCCATATCGCCGGAGGCACTGCTGGCAATATTGCTGAGCATTTCCTGCAGTTTTTGCGCATAAGGGCGCATTTGCAAAATAGCATCCTGCGCACGGCGCAACTTAGCAGCACTTACCATTTTCATGGCTTTTGTGATCTGCTGGGTAGAAGTTACCGACTTGATCCTGTTCCTTACTTCCTTAAGCTGTCCCGACATATATTAAATATATATTGAAATTCAATGTTAAACTGGGCGCAAAAGTACGCCATAAACTGACATTCTCAAAAAGAAACTGTCATATAAATGGCCGTTTTTATGCACATATATAACAAAATGAATTAATGAATATCTGAATTGCCGGTTATTTACTTTCAGCAGCAGGTTTCGTAACAGGCTCGTCCAGCTGTATATATTCAATCCCCTTCAGGGTTGTAAATTTTTTCACTTTGGGAACCGGGACCTGAACCGTCCATACATTACCTGCTTTAGTACCGATCTTTACCCCAAGCTTTTTCATCGCCGTTTCTACATGGGGATCACGCACCTTTACCATGCCGCTCATGTATTGCTTACCTTCTATCGTTTTGTATATATAGCCGGGAACGTAGCCATGATTACCCGATTGCTTTACTTTCTGAAGGTATTGGCGTGTAATTGGCGATAATTTGGGCACGTTTTTATCCTGCGCCTGCGCGTGGATTGTAGTTAATACAACCAATAGTAACACCCATATTCTTTTCATGAAATATCTATATCGAAGTTAGCTTGATTTATATTAATCAATAAGGGTGCCATAACTGAATACTTATTGTACTACCAATTTAAGATTTTGCAGCGTTCCGGCACCATCATCAAAAGACAGCGTATAAATAGCTTTAGGCCAACTATGCACATCGATGTGAACCGTATTATTTGCATTAGAATAAGGCACTGTCCTTGTTTCCATTAGCTTGCCCAGCATATCTGTTACATTTATTTTAGCTGTGCCTGCGTAGAGTGCATAAAACTGAATAGTAGCAGATTGGCTTACCGGGTTCGGGTATATATGCAGATCTCCGGCTACATTAGCAATGCCCGAGATACCGGCAGGAAAACATCCCGGTGTAGGGTCTACGCCCACGTTTGCATAGAAAGAGGCCACACAGCCATTAGAATCAGTAATATAAACGGAATAGGTCTTAGGCTGTCCGAGGTTGGTAATATTCTGACTGGTAGCCTGATTAGACCATAAATACCGGAACGGCGCCACCCCAAAGTTGTTATTGTTATAGGTTATGGTCACTGCGCCGTCATACCGGCAAATAGACTTTGCTGTAAGTGTTGCACTGATTATAGATTTTAAGCAGGATGCAGACGCTACAGATGACCTGATCTTATTACCGGGTAAAGGGCCAAAACCATTTGCAAGATCTATACCACGGGCAACGAAGTTGCAGTAACTCATAATGGTACCGCTCCAGCTATTTGTAGTGGCAGCGTTATCGAATAATGTTGCGCATACAGGACAAGCTGTGGTTGCTTCCTGAGTTGCGCAATTATCAATTGAACCACAACTACCACCGGGGCCTGCATTCCAACCACACCAGTGAGTGTGATGAGATCCCAGGTTATGCCCTGTTTCATGCGCTACCACAACCACATCCCATGAATAAGCAGGCAACGTACTATATGAGCCATAAATATTACTATAAGCATACGCAAATGGCCTGTTGCATAAAACATCAACATATCCAACCCCTGCTTTGGGAGTTGTATCCATAGCTACCAATTGCGCGATATCACCATCAAAGGTATCTCCCTTATTATTCCATGTACCGGTAAAAGTAGTCAGCGCAAGATTTTCATTCGCGTCGGGATAACCATCATCTGTTGTCCAAATATTAAGTGTTTTAAGCTCTACAGCGATCTTTTCATTTCTGAATAAAGTTTGCATCTCAGCGAAAAGCCCGATAAGATAGTTCTGCGCATTTGTAAGGCTACCTTTATTTTGAAACAGCTGGTAGTCGCCCTCCCAATATATCTGCACTTTATTGCAGTTATAAGGCGATGTAGTTTTATTCTGTCCCCGTCCGGAATATCTGTCGTAATGATTATCTACACCGCAGCTACCTGAAGGTTTATTGATCATATCCCTATCGTTATAAAGGACATATTTTCCTGAACTATCCTGCAATTTGCCAACTACAAAGTTGCCTTTGTCCGTAGCAAATAAAAGCATCAGATCGCCACTACGAAACACACTTAAACAGGCCATGGATCGCTGGCCTGCATTTTCTACAATTCCCTGGTAATGAATACCTCTATCACATGCGGAAGGATGCGCTCCTGAAGCATCCAGGTAGTTAAATTTCGCATCTGAGGCAATAGGGTCAAATGCTAACATATCCAGCGTATAAACGGATCCGTCACTCGCCGGTAAAGACAAGGTTATAGCCTGTGGCTTAGCATCATAAAGTGAATTCTTTTGTGATGTTGTGATATCCAATAATGTTGCTGACTGCAGCAAATCATTATGATAAGTACCACTGACCTGATGGAACAGATCAACCCTTTTGAACACAATACCTGTTTCCCTTGCTCTATCTATCATGTCTTTTAACGCAGTACCGGAAACATCCCCGGCAAATGCCGGTTTTGTAAAAAAAACTGCGAAAAACAACAAAACTATCCTGTAAGTCTTGACCATAACAGATGCGGGGTGTTAGCCTTATATGCAATTTAAGATTTTATCATTTACCAGTATCAGCAGTGGTTGCAAACGAAAAAGGGGCTACAAAGCCCCTTTAGAAAAATCGTATAAATAACAATTACACCGTAAACTTGATACCCTGAGCCAGTGGCAACGTATTACCCCAGTTTATGGTGTTTGTTTGCCTGCGCATGTATGCCTTCCAGCTATCAGAACCGCTTTCGCGGCCACCACCAGTTTCTTTTTCGCCACCGAACGCGCCACCGATCTCAGCACCACTAGTACCGATGTTCACATTAGCTATACCGCAGTCGCTACCCATGTGGGAAAGGTATTGCTCTGCTTCGCGCATATTCAGCGTCATTATAGCAGATGACAGACCTTGAGGAACATCATTCTGCAGGCGGATAGCTTCTTCCAGCTTATTATACTTCATGATGTACAACAACGGAGCAAATGTTTCATGCTGTACGATAGGCATATCATTGGATACCTCGTAGATGCATGGTTTCACATAGCAACCGCTTTCATAACCTTTGCCCTCCAGCACACCACCGGCAACAACCACTTTCGCGCCTTGCTTTTTCAGTTCGCTGATAGCGTGGAGATAATTATTTACCGCGTCCTTATCAATTAACGGACCTACATGATTCTTCTCATCCAGCGGATCGCCAATGCTAAGTTGTTTATAGGCAGCAACTAATTTCTTTTTGAAAGCATCGTAAACTTTATCGTGAATAATAAGACGGCGTGTGGTAGTGCACCTTTGTCCGGCAGTGCCTACAGCACCAAATAGGCATGCACGCAATGCAATGTCCAGGTCGGCATGTTCTGAAACAATGATAGCATTGTTACCACCCAGCTCCAGTAATGCACGGCCCAGCCTTGCGCCTACAGCAGCGCCCACGGCCTTACCCATGCGGGTGCTGCCCGTAGCAGATACAAGTGGTATTCGTGTGTCTGCACTCATCAGTTCACCTATTTCACGACCACCAACAACTAAACCGCAAACACCCTCAGGTACCTTATTAGCTTTAAAAACTTCTGCAATGATATTTTGACAGGCAATAGCGGTAAGTGGTGTTTTTTCAGATGGCTTCCATACGCAGGTATCGCCACATACCCATGCTACAAAGCTATTCCAGCTCCAAACTGCAACCGGGAAATTAAAAGCGCTAATGATACCGACAACGCCCAACGGATGCCATTGCTCGTACATACGATGCATAGGACGCTCGCTGTGCATCGTAAGACCGTATAACTGGCGTGACAGTCCTACTGCAAAATCAGCAATATCTATCATCTCTTGCACCTCGCCAAGGCCTTCCTGCAGGCTCTTACCCATTTCATAAGACACCAAACGACCCAATGGTTCTTTATTCTTGCGCAAAGCTTCTCCTATCTGGCGAACTATTTCGCCGCGTTTAGGAGCAGGCCACATTCTCCATTCTTCAAATGCTGCCTGTGCTTGTTTTACAATGTTATCGTAAGTTTTACCGCTTGATGCTGTCACGCTCGCTATCAGTTTGCCATCAACGGGCGAATAAGAATCTATTTTCTCTCCACCGGCCTTCAGCCATTTAGTACCTGTAGCAGCGCCTTCGTTCAGTTTATTGATTCCTAGTATATCAAGGACCTTATTTATTTTCATATTATTGTTTAAAAAAATTGAGAAATATCTATATGGCATGCAAAGATATGTAAACTGGAATATTCAGAGTTTGACACTGACATGCCAAACATCCTGTTGATAAGGCTTAATTTAGAAAAATATCCTATGAAGAGTTTACTATCCTTGTATACCTCGCTATTGTGTATGCTATCTTATTTTAGTCTCAATGCTCAAACTCCTCATACCATCACCATCATAAAATCCACTATCGGGAGTAATAGGTTTGTAAGCACTTCAGAACGCTATTCATCTGAGATGTTCAACTCGGACAGAGCTTACACAGATACTGTTGCCGGCATACCTAGTGGGTATGTCTTAAGGTACGACAGTGTTAACAAAATGCAGTTTGTTGTTTATGTGGACAATCTCTATGACGAGAGTTTAGGTTACTGGGTTGGTGTTTCAAAAGATCACGGGGATACTTGGGCAAGATATTATACAGGCATTGGAGATTGCTATCCTTATTACATTAAGTATAGGGCGGCGATCCCGCTAATAAAAAATGATTCTACCCTTGAAGTAGAAGTTGCCGAGGTAGCACGATTATCAAAAGGAGCGTTTTCTAATGATCCAGGCAGATTTGGGTTGGTAACGGATAATTTAATTATGCAGATAAACCTTTACGAATTGACAAAAGACAGTGATGGTGATGGATTAACGGATATAGAAGAAGAAAAGAGCTTTACCAACCCTTTGTCTAAAGATTCTGACGGAGACGGTGTGAACGATTCACAAGACCGAAACCCGAGGCGGCAAATCAGAATCAATAAATATACTGCCCTATACAAATATCTTTTAAATGAGAAAGGAATATGCATTGACGACAGCATAGTACCTTTTGATGGAAGTAAGGTGAATACAAACATATTATCTCATGGCATTGCAGAGTTCATAATAGTAACCGACGATCCCGGGATTGCCCATGTGGCGGTGACAAATTTTACCTACCTTATTCTATCTACAAAAGAATGGAAATTATACAAAAGTAAATTTATCTCTGTGCCTCATCGCAAATCGGTAACGGCGCTAAAACCTGTAAAAGGAGAAAAAAATCAATATACGGTGGACATTACTGAAAATGGTGGTTCCGGGGTTCGTTATACAATCACAGAAAAAAAAGACCACTGGGTAGTAAAGTTCAACCTCCTGTGGAGTTATTAATTAAAAACGAGTTTCAAAATCACCCAACCCAACAAACGAAAGATCCCTTTCTGAAATTATGGGATTTTTAATTCCCCAGTCAAAACCAAAGCTATTGTACAAAATACCGGTATCTGATTCCTTGTTATAGCCGGATGAAACCATGTAATAAGTCATGGCATTATCGGTCAGTGCTTTGAAACCATGAGCAAAACCTTCCGGAATAAAATAGGCTTTATGGTTGTCGGAGGACAGTTCCCGCGCATAATACTGACCATAAGTTGGAGAACCCTTACGCAAGTCAATGATCACATCCAATATGGCGCCGTTGGGACAATAAACGATCTTGCTATGCTGATGCGGCGGCAGCTGAAAATGCATACCCCGTATGACATTTTTCTTAGAGAATGAGAAATAGCTCTCCCTTAGATCAAAAGAAATACCCGCTTTGGTAAACGCATCTTCATTATATGGTTTTACAAAGCTGCCCCTGTCGTCAAAAAATGCAGGCAGGGTTATTGTGAAAGCACCTTTGAGTGGAGTTTCTTCAAACTTATACATGCTGCAAATAAAGGATAAAATGCCTTTGAACTCACAAAAAAGATTAAAGAAAATGGTAATTTTGCAGTTGGTAATTTTCAAATCACATGCAGCATTTCGAGGACATCAGGAAAAATATCATAGGCATTGACCATTATTTCGTTTCCCCATTCGGCAAAAAGAAGATACTGTATGCCGACTGGACGGCCAGCGGAAGGATGTATAAGCCTATTGAGGATTATATGATGGCCGAAGTGTATCCATATGTAGCCAATACGCATACACGTACAACATACACCGGTACGCATATGACTGAATTGTACCAAAACAGCCTGAAAAAGATAAAACAACATGTTTGCGCGGGAGATGACGAGGCAATCATATCCAGCAACGCCGGGATGACAGGCGTTATCAATAAATTTCAACGTCTGCTGGGCCTGAAGCTGCACGAAAATTTTTCGGACAAAATAAGTATCCCGGAAAATGAGCGCCCAATTGTATTCATCACTCATATGGAACACCACTCTAACCATACCACGTGGCTGGAAACCATTTGCGATGTAGAGATCATCAGTCCGAATGATGCGGGAGAGGTAGATCTTGAGTACTTTGAGACGCTGGTGCAGCGCTATGCATATAGAAAAACAAAAATTGCTTCTGTTACTGCCTGTTCTAACGTAACAGGAGTATATACACCATATAAGAAGATAGCTGCCATTATTCATAAACACGGCGGCTATTGTTTTGTAGACTTTGCCTGCTCTGCACCCTATACGGAGATCAATATGAACCCGGCAGAAAAAGATGAATATTTGGATGCGATCTTTTTTTCTCCGCATAAGTTTTTGGGTGGCCCCGGTAGCGCCGGCATTTTGGTATTTAAGAAGAAGCTTTATCATAATGTAACTCCTGACCACCCGGGCGGAGGCACTGTTGTATGGACCAGCCCATATGAAAAGCATGTGTACAAGGCAGATATTGAGAGCCGTGAAGATGGCGGTACACCCGGTTTTATACAAACTATACGAGTAGCCAAGGCGATAGAACTGAAAGAAGAAATGGGTGTTGCCAATATTCAGCAACGGGAAGAGGAATTGCTGGAAAGATTATGGGCGCGTGTAGAAAAACTGGATGGGGTAAAAATATTGGAACCGGGAATACGGCACCGACAGGCCATCTTGTCTTTAGTATTTGAGGATATACACTATCACATGGTAGTGAAGGCACTGAACGATATGTTTGGCATACAAACACGAGGCGGATGCTCCTGCGCAGGCACTTATGGACATCATCTATATGGGCTGGACCATGATGCTTCTATTCATATAAAAGACGAGATCGTAGGCGGCAATCCGCTGGTACGTATAGGATGGGTAAGAGTATCCTTACACCCTACGATGCTGGATGCTGAGATAGACTACATTGCTGATGCTATTGAATTCGTAGCCGGTAACAAGGTACTGCTTAAAAAGCTGTACCAGTACGACAAGGTGAAAAAAGAATTCTACCTGGACGAAAATGCTTTGCAGCAGGAAACAATACCCGCGTTTATCATCAACACATCCCTGGCAGAAGCATAATTAAGACCCAAAATAATCGCTTATCTGCTGCATACATTTTTCGTGTGCAGACAAACTCTTATTAGCGTACCAGTCGGCCGTTATCTGTATGGCCTGCCTGGCGCTAAGCCGCGACGACCACCCTAGTGCCTGCAAAGCCTTTGTACTATCCAGCAACAAAAGATTTGCCTCGTGTAGCGGACGCTCAGGCGGTGTAATGCGATAATTACCCACACCAAAACGCTCCAGGAATATCTTTGTTAACTCTTCTACAGTGAGACGATCATTCACATCAGGGCCAAAGTTATAGGCACCGCAGTATTTAACCGGATCAACTGACATATTTGCGGCTAATGTTAGATAGCCGCTAAGAGGTTCCAGTACATGCTGCCATGGGCGGATTGATTGCGGATTGCGCAGTTCCACCGTCTCGCCAAATTCTAACGCCCTCACTATATCCGGAATTATACGATCGTCTGAAAAATCACCGCCGCCAATAACATTACCCGCCCTGACAGACGCAACGGCTTTTTGATGAGTAGTATAGGCTTCGGGTTGAAAGAAAGACCGGGAATAAGAAGCTACTACTATCTCAGCAGCTGCTTTACTTGCTGAATAGGGATCATGTCCACCTAATTTATCATCTTCTTTAAACGGCAATCCACGTTCAGGGTTTTCATATACCTTATCGGTAGTGATCATCAGGGCAACACAAGGATTTTTAAGGCTGCGTACTGCTTCCAGTACGTGTACTGTTCCCTGGGTGTTTACCATGAACGTATCAGATGGAATATCATAGCTGCGCCTTACAAGTGACTGGGCAGCCAGATGAAATACAAAATGAGGCTCGAAACGTACTATCTCGCCCTGGAGCGTGTGCATATCGCGCAGATCGCCAATAACAGAACTATAGCACTGGCTATCGCCGTCTATAAGATTATAAAGATCGTTATCTTTTTCCGGTGCAAGCGCATAGCCCTTTACGTCGGCGCCCAGCCATTTTAAAATCTGTATCAGCCAGGCGCCTTTAAAGCCGGTATGGCCAGTTACAAATACTCTTTTATTATTAAACGCAGAACGTAATAAATCTGCAGTTACCACTTTTTCCATAAAGGTTCCGTTTGCCAAAGATGTTCCAATTCTTCCTTATCCCTGAGGGTATCCATGCACTTCCAGAAGTTGTGGTGCCTGTACGCAGCGATCTGCCGGTCTGATGCCAGCATATCCATAGGGTAACGTTCCCACATGATATCATCCGAATTTTCAGGTAGATATTTTACAATTTCCGGCTCTACAACGAAGAAACCACCATTGATCCATGTGCCGCTATCTTCCGGCTTTTCCTCAAAACTATCTATCAGCCCGTTTTCTTCCATTTTTATTACACCAAAGCGGCTGGTAGCCTGTATGGCGGTCATAGTGCAAATCTTACCGTGTTCTTTATGAAATTTCACCAACTCATCCAGATTTACATTACAAACACCGTCTCCATAAGTTAGCATAAAGGTTTCGTTGCCTACGTATGGCAACACCCTCTTCAAACGTCCGGCGGTCATAGTATCCAAACCCGTATCTATAAGCGATACTTTAAAAGGTTCAGAATTATTGTTGTGGACCTCCAGCGAATTTTGGGAAAGGTCTACAGTAATATCGGCATTGTGCAGGAAATAGTTAGCGAAATACTCCTTTATCATCCAGCCCTTGTAACCGAGGCAAATAATAAACTCAGTATGGCCATAGGCCGCGTATATTTTCATGATATGCCAAAGTATTGGCTTACCACCTATTTCTATCATTGGTTTGGGGCGCATGGACGACTCTTCTGAGATGCGGGTACCACGGCCGCCTGCAAATATTACAACCTTCATTAGGACTTGTTATAAGGGACAAACAAAAATAATGGTATGAAACTAAAAAAAACTGTCAATATTGCTTTGGTACATAATATTGTGCATTATTTCTTGTCATAGCTTTTGGGAATGTTGAAAGGAAAATCAAGCGGCTCGTCAAAATCCACTTTATTGAAATTCATATCAATGTAATGCTCATCGCCCGCATTATTTATTGTGATGACTCTTTGCATGGAGAATAGCTTATTGTCTATGATTTCATAACCACCGTATTGAACCAACCCCTGTGTACTATCATCAGCGGTACGCATCTGTAATGTTCGTATGCTGCTGTCGGCCTTGTTAAAACTTAATTGCTGTACCATCTGGCTATCCTTCACCTGCATAGTCCAGGTACCGCCAAAATCGCCTACGTCAACGGGATTCCCACTCTGTTTCAACACATTACCCATAATAAGGTTTTGCATAGTAGCGAAGTCTACAGAAACAGGAAGCAGTTTATTTACATCCCCTATCTGCAGCTGACGCACCTCTTTTTGCAGATTGTTGATGAGTGAAATGCTATCCGGTGTTATCAAGACTCTTGCCACAGGGATAGTACCGCCAAGAGCTGTTACATTGATCCATATTATGGAGTCTTTTTTGATCCGAATGTGGGCAACGAATTCTTGCTTGTCATTGCCTGCGATATGGTGCATCTTGGCTTTACCACTAAAGGAGACAAATGGCACCTGGCGGTCTGCCAGGTTAAGCAGCATAGCTGTCAGTGTCTTTTTTTGCTCAGAACCAACGCCTCCGGAGCCTGGCAATTCCTTTGTAACCGGTATAGTATCTACACTATTCATACCATACCGTTCTTTTATGGCGTATTTATCGATAGTAACATTTTTCCTGACAGGTTTTTTGCCCACCTGGCAGGATGCAAATACCAATAAAGTTAATAGCACTACCCCAAACCGCGCTACACTATGATTCATACAACTTTCTATCCTTTATTTTCTTGTCGATTTCAATATTATCTGTGCCTTTCTCCTTCGCCTTTTTCCATGCTTCAACCGCCTTATCCACTTCATTCAATTTGTAATAAACATCCCCAAGATGCTCCCAAACCGTGCCATCAGCATTAATGCCGTTAGCATCTATCGCTTTTTGTATGTATTCAAGCGCCTTATCGTACTTTCCCTGTTTGTAGAGTATCCATCCATAAGTATCCATGAATGTTGGCTCATTTTTCCTTATTTCCAGCGACTTCCTGGACATTTTTTCCGCATCATCCAGCCGCACACCTCTTACTGACAAATAATATGCATAATTATTTAACACAGTTGCATTTTCAGGGTCCAAAGCAAGGGCCTTGTTATACGCTTCATCGGACTGCGGGTATTGTTTATCAAAATTATATGCATCGCCCAGTAGCGTGTACATCTGCGCCAACTGGCCTTTGTTATCTTCGGGCTGCATATCAATAGCCCTGTTTATTGACTTTACGGCGTTTTTATAGTCGCCTTTATTCATTTTGCCTATTCCATTCAAATAATGAAGCATTGCCTGGTTAGGAAACAATCTCAATGCTTTTTCAGAATATTTTATAAGAGAGTCTGCATTCTGTTTATCCGTATAACCCGATAGTAAATTCAGCCAAATGCCATATTGAGATCCGTCTACAGCCACGGATTTTTTATAATACTCTTGCGATGCAGCCGTTTTGTTATTAACTGCAAGAGCTTGCGCATAAGCAGCCAATGCATTGGCATTACCTGGATGTTGCATTGCCACTTCTTTAGCTATACCTTCCAGATCATTCCTTTTAGAGGTATCTCTAAAATTATTTTGCCAGTAAGATGCCAAAAGAGATATCTGCATATCTGCATCGAGGCTACGGTTAGTGATGGCCTTCTTTACAAACAATTCGTATTTAACAGGATCGTTCTTCTTTTTATAATATTCTGCCAGGCTTAGCTGCACCGGTGCCTCATCCCCAAACTGCTGTTCAATTTGCTTGTATAAGGTTTCCGCTTTTTCAGGCATTTTATTATTCTCATAAATCTCTGCCAATGTTGCGTAATACCTGCCGTCTTTAGGATATAGCGTTATTAATTTTTGCGTGGTCTTAATAGCGCCATCCACATCGTTCGCCTTCAGATACAGATCTATCTTGTCGTTCAGTATTTCCTCATCGGTAGAGTCTTTTTGAAGCAATTGATCCAAAGCTTGCATTGCCTCCTTCGGCTTGTTCTTATACACATACATGTGTGCTGCCTTTAACAGAAATTCGCGATTATACTTCTGCGTTTTTGCGAGTTGCACATAAATATCAGCTGCTTCGTCCTGCCTGTTGGCTAATACCAGTATTTCAGCATATTGACTTTTGTACCAGGGATTTGAGTCGTCTATAGAGATAGCCTTTTTAATATACTCTTCAGCCTTCTCAGGGCGGTTTTGTTTGAAATTGAGCCTGGCTAATTCGTAGAAGGCACCTGCAGCGTCCGGTTTCTGCTGCACTACCTTCAACAGCAACTGTTCAGCCTCCTTATCATCGCCTTTCAATTTGGCACGTTCGGCATCATAAAATATCATGTCCGTCTGCAAGCTCGGTGCTGTAATGGCAGGAGCGTGCACAGTATCCTGTGCAAATGCTGGTACGTTAAGATATAAACAACCTATCACCCAAAAGCCGGCGCTGATGAGCCAATGCCTCAATAAATTCATATTAGTGTAGAAAAATCGCCAAGGCTGATATCTCGCGGCTTTTCATTGTAATTTACGTTTTTACCTAATAACGAGTTCTCTATACGTGCATTTTTAACAATGCTGTGTGCCTGAATGATGCTGTTATTAATCCGGGCGTCCTTCACCTGTACGCCTTCTTCCAAAGAAACGAACGGGCCTATTACCGAATTCCGTATCACTACATTCTCGCCAATAAAACAAGGCTCAATGATCACAGAATTCTCCATGATCGCGGTTTCTGATACTAATTGTTCCGTATCGGCTTTAATAGATAATATTCTCTGGTTGGTGTAAATAGTAGCGTCTTTATTACCACAGTCGAGCCATTCAGATACCTGGTCGGTATAAAATTTCATACCCTTTTTCAGCATATGATCCATAGCATCTGTGATCTGGTATTCGCCTTTCAGTTTAATATCTTCATCTATCAGGCGCTGCAATTCCTTGCGCAGGTTTTCACCATCTTTAAAATAATAAACACCTATAATGGCAAGGTCAGATACAAATTCCTTTGGTTTTTCCACGAAAGCTTCGATCTCACCATCGTCTTTCAATTTCACCACACCAAATGCTGTCGGATCATCAACTTTTTGCGTCCATACTATCGCATCTTTATTAGTGTCAATACTAAAAGTTGCCTTGAATAAAGTATCCGCGAACGCAATAAATACATTGCCCTGCAGGCTATCTGCCGCACATAATATCGCATGTGCCGTTCCCAATGGCTGCTCCTGGTAGCATATTTTACCTTTTGCGCCAAGACTTTCCGCCACCTTGCAAAGATGATCCTCTACCTCTTTACCAAACGAAGGCCCTATGATAAAAGCTATCTCGTCCACCTTTTCGTTGCAGGTAGCGATAATATCTTCTACCAGTCGCTGAACAATTGGTTTACCCGCAATAGGGATCAAGGGCTTTGCTGTTGTCAATGTATGTGGGCGCATTCTTTTGCCCATACCTGCCATTGGGATAATAATATTCATTATTTTATTTTATATATTACAATAAAAATCTTCAAATATTAATGCGTGCCGGAATGGCCGAAGCCGCCGATGCCCCGCGCTGTTTCGTCTAGCGACTCAGACTGCTCCCAGCTAATCGTTTTGTATTCTGCAATAATCATCTGCGCAATACGTTCGCCATCTGTAAGCGTTTGTTCTTCTGCGCTCAGATTAATTACCGGAACCATTATTTCGCCCCGGTAATCGCTGTCAATTGTACCCGGCGTATTCACCAAACTAATACCACGTTTTATTGCCATTCCGCTACGCGGCCTGATCTGAGCCTCGTAACCAACCGGTAAAGCAATATATAAACCCGTAGGTATCAAGCGTCTTTCCAATGGCTTTAATGTAACCGGCTCGGGCAACCATGCTCTAATATCCATGCCGGCAGAACCGGTAGTCTGATATTCAGGTAAACCATGGGGCGATTTATTAACGACCTGCACTTTCAGCATAACGGGGGCAAAGGTAAGGTGTAGCGCCAAACATTAAAACTCAGATACAATATGTTAAATTAACGCAGATGTATTATTTTTAATACAATACATGATGTAAAAAGCTGCAACTAATAACTAACTTTGCTACCCTTTATAGAAGAAGGTAATAACGGAGAACGAGCAATGGCATTATTGGGCAACCTGATATCGAGATCATTAAGAGTTAGGAAACAATTTAAACTAACGGTAGCGAGCCCTCTTGCATACCAGAGACATACCTTGCGCCAGCTACTAGAACGCGGGCAATACACCTCTTTTGGCAAACAATACGGATTTGGTGAAATTCTGAGCACCGAAGTTGATTTCATTAAGGCCTTTAAAAAGAATGTACCTGTATTCACTTATAATAAAATGTATAAGGAGTGGTGGTATCGATGCCTTGATGGAGAAGAAAATGTAAGCTGGCCCGGAAAGGTTAAATACTTTGCCCTCAGCTCCGGCACATCAGAATCTGCAAGTAAGCATATACCGGTAACACAAGACATGCTGAGATCTACCAAAAAGGTGGGGTTTAAGCAGTTGTACACCATGACTGAATTCAATATTCCGCCAGTAGCCTTTCAAAAAGGGGTGCTGATGCTGGGCGGTACCACTTCTTTATTCGAAAAAGGTGGCTACTATGAAGGCGATATGAGTGGGATCAGTGCTAAGAACATGCCCCGCTGGCTGTCAAACCTGTTTTATAAACCGGGGCAAAAAATATCTAAACGGCCTAAGTGGGAAGATCGGATAAAGCTTATTATCAGAAAGGCCCCACAATGGGATGTCGGCACTATCTGCGGTGTACCGGCATGGGTACAAATAGTATTGGAAGAGGTTATTAAATACCATGGAGTGCGTAATATCCATGAAATATGGCCAAACCTAAGCATCTATATTCATGGTGGTGTTTCCTTTGAACCATACAGAGAAAGTTTCAAAAAATTATTGGGCAGGCCTATAGAGTATATTGAAACCTACATGGCGTCTGAAGGATCATTCGGTTTTAAGGCCCGCCCGGGAAATCACGGCATCAAACTGGTATTGAATGCCGGTATATTTTACGAATTCGTCCCCTTTACTTCAGAAAATTTTGATGACGATGGGAACCCTAAGCCGAACCCTGTTACCTACCTGATAAATGAAGTAAAAGAAGATGTTGACTATGCCGTGATGCTGAGCACCTGCGCCGGCGCCTGGCGTTACATAATTGGTGATGTAATACGATTTACAGATGCCAAAGAAGGCGAGATAGCCATTGTAGGCCGTACCAAACAGTTCCTTAGCTTGTGTGGAGAGCATATGTCTGTAGACAATATGAATAAAGCGGTTGATACTGTCTCAAAGAAATTAGGGTTCACAGTAAGGGAATTTGCAGTTGCCGGATTTAAATACGAAAATCTTTTTGCGCACCGCTGGTATATAGGATGCGATGACCCTAATATTGACCCTCAAAAAGTAAGACAGATACTCGACGAAACGCTTTGCGAAATAAATGATGACTACGCAGTAGAGCGCACTTCGGCCCTTAAAGAAGTGTTTGTGGAATTATTACCCAACGATACGTTTTACGAGTATATGCGCTTTATAGGTAAAGAAGGTGCGATGAATAAATTCCCCAGGGTATTAAAAAACGGCGCCCTTAAAAACTGGGAAGAATATCTTGCACAGAAAGCGATATAGGTTCTCTGTAAACAAGCTCGTATATTACCTTTTTAAAGAAGCAATGAAAAAAGTATCTTTTATAGTGCTGGCTATAGTTGCTATGGTTAGCGTTTATTTCTATGCCCGGTCCCAGGATGTTTACATCATCCCACAGCCGGTAAGAGTTACCACCAATAAATTTGTTTCCTTTAAGCTAAGTAATCCTATTCTTGTACGCGTGGAATCGGCAGAGGCACAGAGCGCGGCAAATTGCCTGTCGGAAAGATTAACACCGGCGACAGGGTATATTGTAAAAACTGGTAACAAGCCCGGGGCTATAGAACTGAACATCAACAAAAAGCAAAATACAGAAATAGGCCCGGAAGGTTATACGCTTGATGTAAGCTCCGATAAAGTGATTATTAACGCCAATACATCTGCAGGCCTGTTTTATGGTGTACAAACGCTATTACAATTACTGCCTAAAGAAATAGAGGGTCATACCATACAAAATGGAGTGAGCTGGACTATACCGGGCGTGAGCATTGTAGATTATCCAAGATTTGGCTGGAGAGGGATAATGCTGGACGTGAGCAGACATTTCTTTTCCGTAGAAGAGGTAAAGCATTATATCGACAATATATCACGATATAAGTACAACGTATTTCACTGGCATCTTACTGACGATCATGGCTGGAGAATTGAGATCAAGAGCCTGCCAAGATTGACACAAATAGGTGGATGCAGGGTAAACCGTACCGGTAAATTTGGTGACTATGAATGGCCTAAAGATGGTGAGCCTGCAACCGACTGCGGTTACTATACACGGGAACAAATAAAGGACGTTATAGCCTACGCTGCGGCAAGACATATACAAGTAATGCCTGAAATAGATGTACCGGGACACAGTGCGGCTGCTATAGCTGCTTATCCTGACCTTTCCTGCACCAACAACCCAAAAGCATTCGTAAACCCGGGCAGCAAAGTATCCGAATGGTATAAAGACGGAACATTTAAAATATTTATTGACAATTCACTTGACCCTGCTAATGAACGGGTATATACTTTTCTGGACACCGTATTTACAGAAGTAGCAAACCTTTTCCCGTTCGGGTATATACACATGGGGGGAGATGAATGCTACCACGGCTATTGGGAAAAGGATCCTGGATGCCAGAAGTTAATGAAAGAGCAGGGATTCAGGAACAGCGATCAGCTACAAAGTTATTTTGTTAAAAGAGTAGCTAAAATCATAGAATCGAAAGGGAAAAAAGTAATAGGCTGGGACGAAATACTAAAAGGTGGATTGGCACCTGACGCCGCCGTAATGAGCTGGAAAGGCATGGAAGGAGGCACAAAAGCAGCTAAGCTGGGTCACGAAGTGATAATGACCCCAAGCCAATATACCTATATAGACCTTCCCCAAGGTGATATCTCGGTGGAACCGGAATCCTTGACATGGGGTTCAGTTCGCCTCAAGAAAGCATATGAGTTTGAACCCATCCCTGATGGCGTCGACCCTAAATATATTTTAGGCGGGCAAGCGAATCTGTGGGCTGAAAAAGTGTACGATATACATCATGGTGAGTATATGACGTATCCACGGGCATGGGCGCTGTCTGATGTTTTTTGGAGCCCTAAAGACAAGCGTGACTGGCCGGGATTCGTGAGCCGCATGGAAAAACAAATGAAACGTGCGGATGTTGCAGGCATTAACTATGCCAGAAGCGCATATGATGCCATTGTACGCCCATATAAAGAAAAAGGTAAACTTAAGGTAGAATTGAGCACTGAAATTGAAGACGAAACTATATACTATTCATTTGACAGTGGGGCGTATAAACAATATAAAGAACCCATTGACATTCCATACAACATGCAAACACTAAGTGTATACACTATCTATGGAAAGGATAATAAGGGAAAAACCATCACTTTACCCTTATCTACACTGCTGGCCCGAACAAAATAGTATATTGACTATATATAATTAGCAAATACCTATCTTAGCGCAACTTAAATAACATTATGAAAAAAATCTACATTACCCTTTTAATGGCATCTGCTTCATTTGCATCGTATTGCCAGTGTTATGACCCTTCCTTATCACAAATGCGTGATGATGCGGACAATATCTTTATAGGAACAGTAAAAGAAGTCACTTATAGCGCCAACGAAAAGAATATGCCGCTTTCTGTGGTTAGTTTTAGAAATATTGAAGTTGCGCAAAACAAAAACGGCGTATTGGACCTACAATACGCCGGCGGTGTGTTAAACAATAAAACAATACGTGTAACACATACCCCTTCTTTAAAGCCTAATGTACGATACCTGATATTCTCTCATGATAAAGGACGTGGAGAGATGAACCCATTATTAGGACATAAAGCTATGTATCGCATAGTGAAAGATGCCAACACGACGGACGAATACTTAATGCTTGATGGTCATTTTGTTACAGGTATTGACGGTGACCGTATACAATTAAGCGCAAAAAAAGTGCTTTCTATTGCCAATGGTATTGCTATCATAGATGAAAGCCGTAATCCTCATGAATTCATGCAATATGCAAGGGCCACTGATGGCAGGGAAGCAAAACCATTAGTTACCTATACAAAAGATGAAGAGCCACTGACGCTCAATAAATTTAAAACATTGTTAGCGTCTCAATATAGTATAACATTCAAAGCACAATCATCAACTTTTACTTCAGAACCAGCCAATGAAGGAATGCCGGGGCAAAAGACTACCGGAACTTTATCGGTGGGTGCTTTTAGATATCTTCCAGCGGCAATGAAACAAGTTCCAACATCTTCTACGCCCTGGTATAGTTTAAATGCTGCTTCAATGAACAACTGGAACAACGTTGTGAATATTTATCAATCTATTCCTGGTACCGGACATGCAGCCCTTACTAATGGGTATAGTGAATTTGGAGGCTTTCCTACAAATGCAGAGCTTACTACATATTTTGGTTCAGGATATAGCTGGTCTACGGGTGAAGTAGCTTTTACGGTGCCAATAGGTGGGTCATCCGCAAATGAAATCGGGGAAACAGATATATTTGCGAACCCAGGATATACCTATACAGACAATCCCTGGGACCAGGTAAAAGGTACCGCATTTGTTTATAAGGCGGTGATCTCTCATGAATTAGGACACGCGTGGGGTTTCCAGGTATCAGGTAATGAAAGCTACGATTATGGTGTACCTACAGTAATGCAAGGGATCAGCTATGGCATTTATGAAAATGGCATTGGTGTACACGCTATTGATGCAGCATATGTTCGATTGGATTACAACAACCTAACAACGATACCTAACATAGTAGATTTAGGTGTAGAATCTTACTATGCAGTGGATGGAACCGGACTAAAACCGGCAACAACAGCAACTGCTGCAAAAGCCGGGGATAGCATCAGCATTAGCGGAATTACTGTGGAAAATATGTCAAACTCCGACTTATCTAATGTAGTTGTACGCTTTTTCCTGTCAAAAGACTCTTTATACGATGCAGGCGATTATGCTTTGTCACCGGGATATGTATGGGCTACATTTGCAAAAGAGGCGATGAGTACATCAGCCAGTTACGAAGTAACGATACCAGGCAGCACGCCCGCCGGACAGTATTATGTAGGTGCAATGGTAACATACAACACTTCTACATCTGACCCATTAACAGGAAACAATGTGGCATTCCTTCCAGCAAAATTACGTGTACTTTCGAATCCTAATACAGATGTTGTAAATGTAAATTCTGCATCTGCTGATATTGCAATTTCTAAATTGCCGGCCAAAGGTTCTTACAAAATTATGCTGAATGGCGTAACAGCCGGGAAAGCCAACTTGTATAATTCTGTAGGACAATTAATATCCACACAAGAGCTATCTGAAACAACAATTACATTACCGGCTTCAGATGACCTGTACCTGCTGGAAGTAGTTACCCCTAACGGCAAAAAAACATTTAAACTGACCAATTACTAATCAGGTAAAGATAAAAAAACAAAGGGCTGCATATCGATATGCAGCCCTTGTTGTATCAGCTATCTTTTACCCACTCATAATGCGCCTGTGCTATTTTTATATCGCCGTAAGTATAATCTTCAGGCAATAGATCTTTTAATGGCTTCAGGACATTAGTAAATCCGGTTTGTTTGATAAGAGCTATAATCACGTCCAGTTTATTCTTGGGTAATATTTTTGAGGCATTCAGCTCGCCATTGGCTATAAACACGGATAAATGCGCTTCTACAGTCCCCTGAGACAAGCCTCGCTTTGATGCTATCTCTTCGATGCTATATCCATCGTTAAATAATGCCAGCGTAGCTTTATGTGTAGCACCCGCAACAGGCTTTTCGGTACGGTCTGCACGTTCCCGCTTAGGTGATTTAAGATGAATGCGTGATTCCAGATTATTACCGGCAGCATAGCTTTGTAAGACTTTCAGAAATGCGGGACCATATTTATTGACCTTATAATCTCCAAACCCTGAAATTCGCCTTAGCCCATCTTGGGAAAGCGGCAGGTACGTTGCCATATCAAGGAGGGTATTATCACCAACAATAATATAGGCCGGTACATTTTCTGCTTCTGCTATTTCTCTTCTTATTTCTTTCAACTCTGTTAGCAGCTTAGGGTCGTGTTGCGGTGCAGTTTGTGCGCTTACACTTTCTTCCATAGGCTTCCGTACTAATAACACTACTTCCTGCAATCCCTTTAATATCCTGTTACTAGCATCATTCAATTTTAATACAGGATAAGAACTATCTTCAACATCTACTAATTGTTGTTGCAGCATTTGTTTCACAATGCTCTGCCATTCTTCTTTCTTTAAATCTTTTCCTACACCGTATGTCTTCAATTCTTTATGAGCAGGCACAATTTTACTGCTGCTAGACCCTCTGAGGAAATCAATAAGATAGTCGGCGCCATATTTCTGGCCGGTACGTATCACCGCCGATAATATTTTTTGCGCTTCGATAGTAGCTGTCTTGTGCTCCAGGTTACTGAGGCAATAATCACAACTGCCACAATACGCAGGAGCATCCTCACCGAAATATTGCAGCATATATTGCCTGCGGCAGCCCTCGTGTTCCGCAAACTCCTTCATCTGCCATAGCTTCTTCTTTAGGATTGCAGTCTGCGCATTATTGTTCTCTACCGTTACAAAACGCATCAGCTTATTAATGTCGCTACGCGAATAATACAGTATAGCATCACCGGGCAAACCGTCCCTGCCTGCACGGCCTGTTTCCTGGTAATAACCCTCCATATTTTTAGGCACATCATAGTGCATTACAAAACGCACATTGGGCTTGTCTATACCCATACCGAAGGCTATCGTAGCAACTATTATTTTGGTATTATCCCGCAGGAAAGACTCCTGTACCCTACTCCGCTCATCATTGCCCATGCCCGCATGATAGTGCGATGCACTATATCCTGCTTCGCGCAATTTTTCCGCAATGCTTTCCGTATTTGCACGCGATAATGTATAGATGATACCACTATCATCCTTATGCTCCTGCAGGTATTGAGTTATTTGTTCAAAAACCTTTTGTTTGGGCTGTATATAATAACTGATGTTTGCCCTGTTAAAGCTCGAGATGAATATTTCCGGATTTGACAATTGCAGCTTGTCAACTATATCCTTTTGTGTTATTACATCTGCACTGGCAGTAAGCGCTATCACCGGCACCTGCGGGAATCTCTGTTTTAATGCAGCAAGCCCAAGATATTCAGGCCTGAAATCGTGTCCCCACTGAGAGATACAGTGTGCCTCGTCTATGGCAAACAAAGAGCATCGTACCGTAGCAAGAAAATTCATGAATTGCATGTTATTGCTCATCAATCGCTCCGGGGCTAAGTACAACAATTTTATTTCTTTATTTCTTACCGCCGCAATGACAGTATTTTGTTCCTGCGTAGATAAGGTAGAGTTGAGGAAGGCCGCCTTGATTCCATTGGCATGTAATGCATCTACCTGGTCTTTCATTAAGGCTATAAGCGGAGAAATAACTACTGTAAGGCCATCAAATAGAACAGCAGGCACCTGGTAACAAATAGATTTACCTCCTCCTGTTGGCATGATAGCCATTACATCCCTTCCTGAAAGTACCTTATTTATAATAGCCTCCTGGTTGAGGCGAAAAGAATCGTAACCGAAAAACTGTTTTAATACCTGGTGAATAGGGTATGCATTCATTCTACTATGTTTCTTTAATTATACGTTCACACTCAGCCAATAACTGTTGCTTATCTATAGGCACTACCCCTACATGCTCGCAAACCAAGCCACCGGCAATATTAGAAATTGCAGCCATTACAGCAGCATTCTTGGTCAGGGCATATACTATAGATGCAGTAGCGATGACTGTATCACCTGCACCGGAAACATCTTTAATATCCCGTACGTGAGAAGGAATTATGGCCGAATTACCATTGCTGAAGTAAACGCCTTTTTCTGACAGGGTTATAAAAGTGACGTGGTGATTGAGTTCTTTTTTCAACCTAATATGTACGCTGTTAAGACTCTCTGTATTAAGATCGTCTAAATTCAGGCCCAAACCTTCTCTTACTTCCTTCAGGTTAGGTTTGAATACGGTAACATCTTTATAGGCGAGGAAATTCCTATACTTCGGATCTACAGTTGTAATAATTCCGATCTCTCCGCAATGTGCTACAAGACGATGAATTACATTTTCTTTCAGGACACCTTTATTGTAATCTTCAAAGATCACAACATCAGGTTTCTCGATCTGGAGAAACCGCATTACCATGTCAAGGAAAGGGTGTTCCTCTTCGATCAGCAAATCATCGCATACCTCTTCATCTAAACGTACTACATGCTTATCCCCTGCTATGATACGCATTTTGGTAGTTGTGGGGCGATACTTGCTTTGCATGATCAAAGAAGTATTGATACCCGCTTCTGCCGCTAGTTGCAATAGCTCCAATCCTTCCGTATCATTACCTATTACGCTCGCCAATGTTACTTTCGCACCAAGCGCTTTACAGTTGAGTGCAACGTTAGCTGCCCCACCCAACCTTGCATCTTTATTTTTAACAGAAACCACCGGAACAGGCGCTTCCGGCGACATACGTTCTATTATCCCCCAACGATAGGTATCGAGCATCACATCACCAACAACAACAACGTGCAGATGCTGCATGTCGTCGAACAACCGTTCTATATCGCCTTTATTCATTTGCCGTGCGCTCTCTTTTTTGAAGATATAAATAGATGGGGATGCCTATGAGTACGATAACAAGACCCAACATTGTATAGCCCGGTTTTGATACCAATAACACAACGCAAATTACAGCAGCCATCAATATATATAGTAATGGTATTATTGGATAACCAAAGGCTTTATACGGCCTCGGGATATTGGGCTGTGTTTTTCTGAGCCTGAAGATGCCCCAGATGGTCAGTATGTAAAAAAGTAAAACAGTGAAAATGATAAAGTCGAGCAGATTACCATACTGCCCACTCAAACATAGTACCGACGCCCAGATGCACTGCATCCACAATGCTTTGGCCGGCACCCCTTTGACATTGAGCTTACCTGCAGATGGCAGAAACAGACCATCCTTCGCCATGGTATAATACACACGTGCACCGGAAAGTATCAAACCATTATTACAGCCAAATGTAGATACCATGATAAGTCCGGCAATTAACCCAGTACCTAAAGCACCAAATATTTTTTGCGCGGCTGCTACAGCGACACGGTCTGCCGGAGCATTGGCAATTTCTGTAACGCTCAATACGTTTAGGTACATAAAATTCATAGACACATAAAGCAATGTAACTACTACGGTACCTATAAAAAGACTTAAGCCAATATTCCTTTTCGGCTTTTTTATTTCCCCGGCAATAAAGGTTACATTATTCCACGCATCGCTGGAAAACAAGGCACCAACCATGGATACGCAAATAGCAATAACTAAAGTGTTGGGCGACAGGCTTTCGTGGGTTATGGCACCGCCTTCTGTACCCAGTTTTTTTGCAAACCAGGCCATATCCCAGTTTGCGTGTGCGATGCCTGCATCTTTTACCCAAATAAATCCAAAGATCACTAGAGCAGCTAAGGCTGCTATTTTAGCAAATGTGAATATGAATTGAATCCATTTCCCTCCTTCTACCCCACGTGTATTGATATAAGTAAGCACCACAATCACCGCTATACCTAATAACTGCGCTGCTGAGATGTGGAAGCCTTCTGCTGTGCCTAATAAAATATTACTATCTCCGAGAGAAGGGATAAAATAGCCTGTAAACTTAGCGAAGGCAACCCCTACGGCAGCAATAGTACCTGTTTGTATCACTGCGAAAAATGCCCAGCCGTATAAAAACCCGAACATTTTACCAAAAGCTTCCCTGAGGTAAACGTATTGGCCACCCGCGTGCGGGTACATGCCACTCAACTCGCCATAGCTAAGCGCTGCAGATAATGTAATAAAGCCCGAAATAAGCCATACAACTATTAACCAACCTGCGCTACCTACGTTACGGGCAATATCGGCGCTTACGATAAAGATACCGGAGCCAATCATGGACCCGATGACCATCAATGTGCCATCGAGCAGCGTTAGTGACCTGTGAAATGAATTGTTACTTTCCAAAAGCGAAGTTTTCAGAAAAATACTATTTATTTTTCTTCTCAGCTTCGTTCACCACCGGATTACGCGTATTCATACCTTTCAATACATCTTCTGTAATATCCAGCGATTTGTTAGCAAACATGATAGATCCACCTTTGGAATAAGACAGGATATAGTCAAATTTCTTGTCCTTATTATATTCTGCAAGAAATGCATCCAGTTCAGCCTGGAGCTTTTTATTGAATTCATCCTGCTCTTTTACCAGTTGCACCTGTAAGGCATCTTTTCTTGTCCTGTAGCTTTCATCCATCTGCATCAGGCGTTTTTCACCGGCATCCTTTTCAGCAGGAGTAAGCGTACCGGCCTGCATTTTGCGCTGCATGGCAATGTAATCATTTTGGATTTGCTGCGCGCTCCTTTCCAGCTCTGCCATCATATCCGCCTGCCTTTTTTCAAACTTCTTTTTCTCAGTTTTCAGATACAGGTAATTCGCTTCCAGGGAATCGATATTTACATATGCGATCTTACCGGTGCTATTAAAAGTTTCCACCGATGTTTTGGTGTTACTTTCAGTAGCTGTCTTTTTATCATTTTTTGAAAAGTGCATACCGAACAATACCAGTACACCTATTAAAGCAAGGGCGCTAAGCGCAGTTGAAAGATTCTTCATGTAGAATAATTTAATTGAGACAGTGCGTGCAGCAAAAGTAATACCTATATACTAAGATTATGCCCGTGTACCATCCTAAATTTAATTTAAAAAAAAGGCTATCGACTGAATGCGATAGCCTTAAATATTTGATCTATGTTGTTACTACTCAAGACGGAAGCTAACAGGCTGCGTATAATATACCTTCACCGGCCTACCGTTTTGTTTACCGGGTTTCCACTTAGGCATAGAAGATATTACGCGCATCGCTTCTTCTTCACATCCTCCACCCAGGCGCTTAGAACCAACGATCTTCACATCAGTGATACTACCATCCTCATTTACGATGAACTGAACACTAACGCGTCCTTCGATACCATTTTCCCTGGCAGCATCAGGATAACGCATGTTCTTACCCAGGTACTCCATTACGTTGTAAGGAGGTTCCGGCATTTGTTCTACGTATTTGAAGACTTCAGGAGCAGGAGCCTGCACCACACCGGTACCAGGCTTATCAACCAAACCCGCATCGATACCGTTCGGATCACCTGCCTGGGTTGATAACCCGGCTGTTACATCCTTAAGGTCTTTTTGTTCTGGTGGTTTCTCCTCTTCCTTTACCTCTTCATCCTTCTTGATAACAGGAGGCGTGAATTTTACCGTTGGCTTCACCGGTGGCGGTGGCGGCGGTGGAGGTGGTGGAGGTGGCTTGTTTGGATCTATTGGCGGTGGTTCTGCTAAAGTAACTTCCTTCATCATAGCAACTTCCTTTTTCTCAGTGGTTTTTAACACACTTGCCAAAAGGGAGCCACCCATGGCCAGCGCTACAACACCGAATACAATAAAGCCGGCATTGCGCATACGCTGCGGATATTTCTTACGCAACTCATACCCGCCGTATTTTTTATTACGGCCCTCGAACAAGATATCGAGGTAGTCGCTGTTGAGTATTTTATTTATATCCATTTTATCTTTTTCCTTTAATAATTAAGACGCAAGATTTGGGGTTTTCCATAAAATTATTGTCCGCCATTTGCCTGCTCGGTGCTGGCAATAAAATCACGGTCTACCTGGCTAATATCCACAATCGCGTAAACCTTTACGTCATTAATACTCATTTCATCCAGCATATTTACCAGGTCAGAGTAAGTACTATTCGTATCTGGTTTGATAAGGATTGCCGCCTGATCTTTGGGCTGAAGGACGCCTTGCGCTTTTAATGCTTCTACATCTTTCAGTTTAGCGATGATAGCATCCCTGATGCCATCTTTTTGCTTAAAGTAGGTTACCTGCAGTTCCGGTGGCTTGGTAGGATCATCGCCAATACCCTGGTAATAATATATACGATGGTTCTTGCTGAGCAAAACCGTCATACTTTGGCTGGCTTTCAGCTTGGTTTGCTCATCTTCCTTAATGTTCTCATCCTTATAAGGCATGTTTATCTGCATTGTCTTTGGTTTAGACAGCGTAGTGGTAAACATGAAGAATGTGATCAAAAGGAAACCGAGATCCACCATTGGCGTAAGATCCACCCTGGTAGATTGCTTTTTACCTTTTTTGACCCCCGGGCCTTTCTTATGTCCCCCCTGCGAGGAGGTATCCATTTCAGCCATGGAAAAACTTTTATATAGTTAACTAAATTATTTGTCCTTATTGTACCTTATTGCCGGTTGCATTCTGCTTCATAGTATAAGCAGCAGTTCCCGGAGGTACTCCTTTCAGCCCTGTTATCAGGTTGAACTTGAAAATTTTCCATCCTTCCAGTGTACTGATAACCTTCTTGATCTCAGGATAAGAAGCGTTACCATCTGCCTTGATACAGATACGCAACTTTGGGTTGGTATTACGTGCTACCCTGATCCATGCGGCCAACTCATTATTTTCGTTGGTTACAGAGGTATCTGCAGGTATGCCCGGAGTGGTATTGTTAACAGTTTTTTGCTGATCCGGATCCATATCCAGGTATGATTTCAATTGACTGAACGGCACACCCACTGAAGAACCGATAGCGAAAGACAGTTTTTCCTGCTCTGTAAGGCCCAGCTTCTTATAATCATCGATGTTATTGATCAGATCCTTACGCATATTCTTATTGTCTATAGAGAAGAATATACGGCCTTTAGGGTCTACTGTTATCAGCATGATATCAGCATCCGGCAGGGGAATCTCAGATATAGAAGAAGGCGTTGTTACTGTAACAGGCTCTTCCGGCTTAAATTTTGTTGCCAGCATGAAGAATGTCAGTAGCAGGAAAGCTACGTCGCACATGGCCGTCATATCGACGGTGGTGCTCTTCCGTGGCATCTTTACTTTAGGCATTGCTTATATTTTTCTTAACTGTTTAGTAATAAGATTCAAAACCGTAGATTTTCCACAAATCTTTTTCACAAAACCCAGAAGGCTTATTACCAATCTATTACTTATAGTTAGCAGCAAAACTTTGAGTCAGCGTGAAACCGCTTTCGTCAATACCGTAAGTGATACCGTCTATCAGTGTAGTAAAGAAGTTGTAGAACACGATAGCCAGGAATGAAGTACCAATACCTAACGCTGTATTGATCAGGGCTTCAGAGATACCGGCCGCCAGTGAAGCAGCGTCAGGAGCACCTGCAGTTGCCATCGCAGCGAATGAACGGATCATACCCAATACTGTACCGAACAGACCAAGAAGGGTTGCTACCGAAGCGATGGTAGAAAGGAACACCAGGTTCTTTTCCAGCATTGGCAGTTCCAGTGCAGTTGCTTCTTCGATCTCTTTCTGAATGCTCAGGACTTTCTGATCTGTAGCCAACTCATGGTTGTTAGTCATTTCGCGATATTTTACCAGGCCGGCACGCATTACATTACCTACGCTACCTGCTTGCTTATCACACTCTGCCAGTGCAGCATCCAGGTTTTTATTAGCCAGGTGATATTGAACTTTGCGAACGAACTCAGCAGGATTTACTTTACCTTTTGCTTTGATGATTGTCAGCGCACGCTCAACGCAGAAGCTGATCAAAGTAAGTGTTGTACCCATCAGGATAGGTACCACCCAACCGCCTGAGTGCATCGTACCCATAAAATTGGCAGGAACATGCATTTCTGCATCTTTAAAATTGCTTGGAGAACCAAACCAGAAGTTAAATACCAGCTCAGCTACCACTATACAAGCTACTACTATACCTAAGTTAATGGCAAAATTGCTTGAATTTTTGGGCTTGCCTGCATGGCTTTGTGATTTTGAAGCGGCTGTTTTTACGTCTGCCATAATGCTGATTTTTATTAGTTTTTACGTTTTAATTTACCTTTAATGACAATATATACGTGAGGTGCAAAGATAGAAGTACGCTGTAAAAAAACAACTTGACCTTTTACTTTTTCTCAGAAACTTAATACTACTTACAAACCCGTGACACACACAGCTTTCGTATCAAAATCTAGTCTTATCTGACACGTATAAGGGCGGCAAGTTATTAATTTTTAATCCTAACCACCAATACCCCTTCGGGATTTTAACATTTGTTAATAAACGCGATTTTCTACATATGTATTATATCAGGGTTAACATGCTGACGCTGAACAGACAATTATTAGTTAATTGCTTATTTTGGCTGCATGCAAACCGATATTATCGCTAAAAAACGGCTTTACAGGGCCTGGTCTATGTACGATTGGGCAAATTCGGCCTACAATCTTGTTATCACATCCACCATATACCCCACCTATTATCTTGCGGTAACTACTACCGAAAAAAATGGTGCCACATCTGATATTGTCGACTTCTTTGGCATCAAAATAACAAACAGTGTTCTTTTCTCTTATTCACTGGCTTTGGCTTACCTGCTCATAGCTATCTTATCGCCGATCCTTTCCTCAATAGCAGATTATAAAGGCACCAAAAAGTCTTTTATGAAGCTATTTTGTTACGTAGGTTCTCTTGCTTGCTGCGGTTTGTTTTTCTTCACGGGCGATCATGTAGAACTTGGAGTGATCCTATCGGCAGTTGCTGCTGCCGCTTTTTATGGCAGCCTGGTATTTTATAATTCCTTTTTGCCAGAAATAGCACCGGAGGAGGACAGGGATAAATTAAGCGCGCAGGGATTTGCCTATGGTTACATCGGCAGTGTGTTGCTGCAACTCATCTGTTTTGTATTTGTCTTAAACCCCGATACATTCAGCATTACAGTAGGTATGGCATCGCGTATTTCGTTTCTGCTGGTAGGCATCTGGTGGATAGGATGGGCGCAAATACCCTTTGCAAGGCTGCCGAAGGGGAGGCCACTGGAGCAGCACCCGGAACACAATATCCTTAGTAATGGTTTCCATGAGTTGCGAAAAGTATGGAAGCAGGTGAGGAGCCTGCCGGTACTGAGCATCTACCTTTTAGCCTTTTTCCTTTATAGCATGGGCGTACAAACGGTTATGGTAGCAGCTACAATTTTCGGAGATAAGGTTTTGAAGCTGAGTACGCCGCAACTGATCACCACTATATTAATTATCCAGTTGGTAGCCATTGCAGGCGCGTATATTATGTCGAAACTATCTGAGAGGTTCGGCAATCTAACTGTATTGATATGTGTAGTATTCATCTGGGTAGGCGTTTGTATTGGCGCCTATTATACCACAACTGCCATGCAGTTTTACATCATAGCCACAGTTGTAGGGTTGATAATGGGTGGTATACAATCCCTTAGTCGTTCCACATATTCAAAACTAATGCCCGAGACCCGAGACACTACTTCCTTCTTTAGTTTCTATGATGTAACGGAAAAGATCGCACTGGTAATAGGCATTTTCTCATTTGGATATATTGATAGCCTTACCGGTAGCATGCGCAATTCTGTTTTGGCACTCATCACCTTCTTTGCCGCAGGTATGATTGTTTTGTATCTTGCTATTGTAAAAGCGAAGAAAGAACATTTAAAGTCAACCGTTATTTAAGATGAGATTATTTACAGTAAATGCAGGATATTTTAAGCTGGATGGTGGGGCAATGCACGGGGTTGTACCTAAGAGTATGTGGAACAGGGCCAACCCCGCCGATGACAACAATATGTGCAGCTGGGCAATGCGTTGCATGTTGATAGAGCATGGCAATTACAGAATACTGATAGACAACGGTATGGGTGATAAACAGGATCAAAAATTCTTTAGCTTTTATTACCCTCACGGGGAAGATAGCCTGGAAAAATCGCTTGCCAAACATGGTTTTACAACGGACGATATTACTGATGCTTTCCTGACGCATCTCCACTTTGACCATTGCGGCGGTGCCATAAAGAAAGATGATGGCAAATTAGTACCCACGTTTGCGAAAGCAATTTATTGGAGCAATGAAGCACACTGGGAAAGTGCCTTAAACCCCAACGAACGTGAAAAAGCATCTTTCCTGAAAGAGAACATTGTGCCCATACAGGAAAGCGGGCAATTACGTTTAATAGACACACCGGATGGCGACTACTGGATAGACGGTATACAGATCAAATACATGAAGGGACATACGGATAATATGATGCTCCCGCTTATTGAATATAACGACCGGAAAGTACTGTTTTGCGCGGATCTGCTGCCGAGTGTAGCGCATATTTCTATGCCCTGGGTAATGGCTTACGATATGCGCCCACTGGATACACTAAATGAAAAACGGGCGATACTGGAACAGGCAGCAGACGAAAATTGGGTGTTATTCTTTGAACATGATCCTAAAGTAGAATGTTGCACCGTACATAATGATAATGGTAGAATAAAGGTTAAAGAAACCTTCGCACTGCACGAGCTCTAATGTATTTTCCACAAAAAACTGGATAATATCCACTTATCTTGCAATAAAGTCGGTGTCATTCATATTTTACTGACAAAAACCTGTAGCTTGGGCTAAAATTCCCCCAATTGTTTACTTATTAAAATTTCAACTATTATGGATACATCTAAAATGATCAAAGCGTACTGCCTGAAAACCAAGGAAAAAAATGTACCGATGCACGACGCCGTTATTACTAAAACCGCGAAGGGTGGTTATATGGCTGCCGGCCACGATGGTAAAGGCAACAAAATGGCTGCAATCATGAGCGAAGCTAAGGCGCTGCAGGCTATTAAAGACGGAGTTGCTAAACAAGGATTCTAACTGATTATTGCAATACATTGAAGGAAACCGGGCTAAGACCCGGTTTTTTGTTATCGAGAAATAAGTTTCCATCACAGCAATAATGGCAAAGTTTATTTCTATATACCGATCTACCTTTGTGCTGCAATGGTAAAGGAATTACTCACATACATCAGCCGGCACCTGGATGAGGACATAACGCTCGAAGCGCTCGCCAGGCACGCAGGTTATTCGCCTTTCCATCTGCACCGGAAGATAAAGGATGAGTTGGGCGAACCCGTAGGTGACTTTATAAAAAAGCAAAGAATACAAACTGCAGCAGATCTGCTGTCTCTTACCGACTTGCCGGCCGGAGAGATAAAATACCTTGTGGGATATAGTAATGACAGTAGCTTTTCCAAAGCATTTAAAAGCGTAATGGAAGTCTCACCAAGACAATTCAGATCAGAAGGCAAGTTTCGGGGCAAACTATCCTCTCTTCCCGGAAGCTATTTATCACTCAATTGTGAAGTCAGAAATCTTAATACGCAGGAAGCGATCATATTCCCCAGCATTGGCGATTACTTTAGTAAATCTATTTATAACGTCTGGAAGGATGTAAAAGAATTTATTGAGCACGAAAAACTGAATGAAGAAGATTTCGATTATTATGCTGTGCTGCATGCCTGCCAAAACGTAACACCCGGTCCGGGGCGTTATGATGCCGCGATAGTGCCAAAGAAACCCAACAGGTTAAACGCCAGTAAATTCTTCAGAACTTATCTTCCTGGTGGAAAGTATGCACGTTATAAATTTTGCTGTACGGTAGATCAATACCGTGAAAACACCCTTTTGATTAACAAGCACCTGGTTGAGGAAGCATGCCTTAAACATAGCACAGGCGTATCCTACTTCAGGTTCCAGGCGCTTCCAAACTATGAAAAACCTGATAATACTCTTATTGAATGGATGATACCAATTAAATAACAATTTCATTACAAACTTTGTCGGTTTTATTCTATTTCTGAAGAAACAGCAGGAATAATTTTGCATAAAAATCAAACACAATCATATCATGTCACAACCACGTTACAACGTATTCAACCAGATACATAAAGGGTTAAGGGCTCTTATGTACGACACAGCAAAGAATATCCAGCAAATGGACTTTGAACAAGCTAACGCATCAGAGGTTATAGACCAGGTATTGCTGGTAGTAGATCTATTTGATGAACATGCACATCATGAAGATGCGCACATCCTGCCAATGGTTGTAGCACACAATGCAGCTCTGGTAGATTCTTTTGAGAAAGACCATGAGCTGGACCATAAACTTTCTGAAGACCTGCGAAGCCTATGTGCATCGTGGACAAATGCTACATCTGATATGGAACGGATGAAAATCGGCCAGGGAATATTTTATGCTTTCAATGAGTTTATCGGGTTCAACCTATACCATATGAACAGGGAAGAGCATGAATTGCTGCTTACACTTTGGCAACATTATACCGATGAAGAAATTCTTGCCGCCCAGCAGGCTATCATCCAAAGCATACCACCGGAAACCATGATGATAGAAAGCCGCTGGATGATGAGCACACTGAACAATATGGAAATAATAGGCTGGCTGGGTGCCATAAAGGCAAATGCACCTGAAGAAATATTTATGGGCTATGTAAAACTGGCTGCGGAAACTTTAAGTGAGCAAAGATGGAATACCATAGCTAATACACTAAAAATCGAGCAAGTAGCTGCTTAAAATTGTCGGATTTTTTCAATCATTAACAAAATATAGATATTACTTTTGCATCCTGATTGAAAGAGGAACTTGTTCAACGAGAAGAAAATTTCATAAAACAAACCCTGAATGCTGTAACGGTTTAAAAACTAAAGGGATGAAATTTGCAGCATTTAAAGACCATTAGAACACTGTAGAATTTTAGATGAATATTAGGCGCAAGGCAACAAAAATGTTCTCATTAAAAGCTAAGTATTTATCAAAAGATAAACGATGAAGATCCATTATAGAGAATTCAAACCTTCTCTTGCACTACAACCATACGTAGACAACTATTGGTTCCAGGTATTTGACGGGGCTCCCAATGAGGTATCTCCTATACAAACCTGCCTCCCATTAGGTATGTCACAGATCATCATCCACGTAAACAGGCATGACTGTTTTGCTTTTTTTGATAATGAATGGAAAAAGCTTCCCGATGCATTTTTCGTGGGTATCTATAAAGATGCCGTAACATGGAAAACATCAGGATATTCCGTTTGCTTTGGCATTAACCTGAAGCCTGAAAGCCTCATGAAATTATTTAAGATACCGGCATCTACCGTTTTCAATTCTTACACAGATATTAACAACTTTGTGAGTAAGAAGGTAGCCGTGTTGTCTGAGAAAATGTTCGACATAGAGTGCCCGATACTACTTACCAAGCTGGCTGAAGAGTTTCTCTTTACGCAGCTCAGGAATATGAAGGAGGAGCGCAACTTTGTGGATGAAGCCACTAAAATGATCAGGCAAAGCAAAGGCAAAATATCTATTGAAGATCTGAGCCGGCACCTGTACGTGAGTGAAAGAAAACTGCAAAGAGGTTTTAAAGACCACTTAGGCACCAGCCCTAAAACATACACGCGCATTATCAGGTTTCGCAACGCTTTTGAATATGTGCAACAGGCTAGACAGAAGGAAGCTATATCATGGGCAGATGTTTCTTACCATCACGGGTATGCCGACCAGGCGCATTTGATACGTGATTTTAAAGAGTTCACTGGTACAATACCTACAAATGTAATACACAGCAAAGGCGGGTTTTACCAGCTAAGCGAAGAACTGATTTACTAGACAGCAGACAGACAATACCGTTACCGTTGACATGTTTTTATATGCCAATAGCCAATGTTATATTTTGTAAATAACAATTAAACATAAAATAAACATAAAAATGAAAAGAACAATGTACCTCGCTGCTCTGGGCATGTCAGTAGCTTTCGTCGCGTGCAAATCAACGCCTGAGAAACAAACAGCGGAGGTTTCTAAACAAGAGAAAATAAAAAGAGGTGAATACCTGGTAACCACCATCGGCTGCGGAGATTGCCATACGCCTAAAAAGATGACGCCGCAAGGGCCTGTACCCGATATGGAAAGATACCTGTCAGGCTACAACGCGGATAACCCATTGGGTGAATATGATACTACCATTGCCAAAAGTGGACGATGGGTATTATTTGCGGGAGACCTGACGGCGGCTGCAGGCCCATGGGGCGTGAGTTTTGCTGCTAACCTGACACCTGACGGAACTGGTATAGGCAACTGGAGCCTTGACAACTTCCGCCGCGCATTGAGAGAAGGTAAGTATAAGGGAATTGCCAGTTCACGTCCGTTACTGCCACCAATGCCATGGCAAAATTTTGCACACCTTAACGATGAAGATATCGAATCCATTTACGATTATCTACAGTCCATTAAGCCCATCAAAAACCTGGTGCCACAGGCTATTCCACCTAAAATGTAATCTCTAACTATTTTATAACGATCAACTAAACACAGAAATGAAAAAAATGATGACAGTGGCTGCATTGGCAGTCGCAGTAACAAGCTTTGTGTCTTGTAAAAAGAAAGATAAAGACGCAGACCTTTCCGGCACTTACAATTCTGCCGAAGTAATGATGGGCAATGGCAAAGTATACTCATGGGCATCGCTCGATAAGAATGGCAACCCAACTGCAGTAGGCTTTACACTTAACGATGCGGCACTTAACGGTTTGCCTGCAGCAGACACGGATAAAGGCCATACGCATGAGCATAGCTACGAAATGATATTACCAAGCCAGGCATCTAAAACACCATTCAACCACATAGTAATAGACTGGAACCCGGCAGGCCATGAACCTGCCCCTATCTATACTATCCCCCACTTCGATTTTCATTTATACATGATCTCAAAAGAAGAAAGGGCCAAAATACCTCCGTACGAAGTAGATAGTACAGGTTTCAAGAAATATCCGTCCGCCGACTACTTGCCTTCCAACTATATAAACCCCGGCGGCGGAGTTCCTGAAATGGGTACCCACTGGATTGACATGAATACACCGGAACTCCACGGAAACCCATTTACACTGACCTTTATTTATGGCACTTATAACGGACAGGTAAACTTCATTGAACCAATGATCACCTACAATTACCTGAAAAGCCTGACGGACTATAACCAAACAGTGCCAAGGGCGGCTAAGGTTGCAAAGTCCGGATATTACCCCACCCGTTACAGGATCACCCATGCTAACGGCGCTTATACCGTTTCATTCGAAGGAATGGAATGGCGAGACGCAAGCTAAACTTATATTGTCGTATCAGAGGGGGGCTTTCCAGCTCCCCTTTATTTTGTTATGACAAAACTATGACAATCCATTTCCTATATATATAATAACATAAAAAAGCAGGCTTATACCTTTGCGACCATAAATAGTTGAAAATGCGCGTAGTTTATCCATTACTCCTTGTACTTGCAGTTAGTTTTAGTGCCCAAGCACAAAAGCAGAAATACGAACACCAGAATCAATCCTCCACTATCACCTATCCTGAAGAAAAACATTTCAAAAACGTACAACAACTGACCTTTGGTGGAGACAACGCCGAGGCTTATTTCAGTTTTGATAGCAAGGCAATTGTTTTCCAGCGCACCAATCCCAAGGAAGGCCTTATGTGCGACCAGATATTTTATGGTAAACTGCCTAAATCAGCAACTGATAAATTCAGTTACAAATTGGTAAGTACAGGCAAGGGACGCACTACATGCTCCTATCTTACACCCAACGGCAAGCATGTTATATATGCATCTACGCACAAAGCTGCAGATACCTGCCCTCCTGTGCCTGATAAAAAAGCGTTGAAAAAATACGTTTGGCCTATTTATAGCAGCTTTGACATATTTGAAGCAGACCTGAACGGCAAGATCATAAAGCAACTGACTAATGTGGAAGGATATGATGCGGAAGCCACTATTTCTCCTAAAGGGGATAAGATCGTATTCACCTCTACCCGCAATGGCGACCTTGATCTATATACGATGAACCTGGACGGCACAAATGTAAAACAGATCACACACGAGCTGGGCTATGATGGTGGTGCATGGTTTTCACCTGACGGTAAAAAGATAGTATGGAGAGCATCCCGTCCTAAAACAGAAGCAGATGTAAAAGAATATAAAGACTTACTGGCACAGGGCCTGGTTGCACCTACCAGCATGGAAGTATTTGTTGCAGATGCGGACGGCAATAACGTACAACAGGTTACTAATCTTGGAAAGGCTAACTGGGCACCTAACTTCACTCCTGATGGCAAACACATCATTTTTGCATCCAATCACGAATACGAAAGAGGATTCCCGTTCAACATTTACCTGGTAAACCTGGATGGTACAGGGCTTGAAAAAATATCACACGATGGTGGCTTTGATGCCTTCCCCATGTTCTCACCGGATGGTAAAAAGCTCATATTCTCCTCAAACCGGAACAATGGCGGCACCCACGATACAAACGTATTTATTGCAGACTGGGTAGAGTAATCACATTACAAAATAAGCTATAGGGTTTCGTTTCTGAAACCCTATTTCATTTTATACGATATTTTATAAATACTATCCTTATCAAGTATTCCGGATTAATTACCGTGCAAATTTGTTAATTTAGCACCCCGTATAACAACATTTACATGATCGACATAAAAGTGCCTACTGTAGGCGAATCTATCAGTGAAGTTACCCTTGTTAAATGGCTGAAAAAGGAAGGTGAATGGGTAAACCGTGACGAAGTTCTGTGCGAACTGGAATCTGAAAAAGCCACTTTTGAGCTGAATGCTGAACAAGCGGGTGTTCTGCACATAGTTGCTGCCGAAGGCGCTACCCTGGCTATAGGTGAGCTGGCATGCAAAATTGACGAGACAGCAACTAAACCAGAAGGTGCTCCTGCCCCGAAAGCAGAAGCTGCTCCCGCTGCTAAAAAAGAAGAGAAAAAAACGGAAGCGCCCAAAGCAGAAGCCAAACCTGCCGTACCTGCTTCTGATGTAAAAGCAACACCTGTTGCCAATGCAATGATGGCAGACAAGCAGGTGAAACCTTCTGATATTAAAGGAACCGGTTCTCTTGGCCGTATCCTGAAACAAGATGTGCTAAATGCCCTGGCGAACCCCGGCCGTAAAGGTGAAGGCGCTTACAGCCGCGAAGAAAAACGCGAGAAGATGAGCAACTTGCGTAAGACAGTATCGCGCAGGCTGGTTGAAGCTAAGAACACTACTGCGATGCTTACCACTTTCAACGAGGTGGATATGACGCGCATTATGGAGATCCGTAAAGAATTCAAAGACAAATTCAAAGAAACATACGGTGTGAACCTTGGCTTCATGTCATTCTTCACTAAAGCATGTTGCTATGCGCTGCAGGAATGGCCGTCTGTAAATGCCTATATCGATGGTGAAGAGATCGTAAAACATGAATATTGCGATATCTCCATAGCGGTATCTGCACCTAAAGGGCTGGTAGTACCGGTAATACGCAATGCAGAAAGCATGAGCATGGGCGAAATAGAAGCCAAAGTGATGGAACTGGCAGGTAAAGCCCGTGACAACAAACTGAGCATGGAAGAAATGACAGGCGGAACATTTACCATTACCAATGGTGGCGTATTTGGCTCGCTGATGTCTACACCTATCATCAACATACCGCAATCTGCCATCCTTGGTATGCACAAGATACAGGAACGCCCAATGGTAGTAAATGGCAAAATAGAGATCAGGCCTATGATGTATGTGGCGCTAAGCTACGATCACCGTATCATTGATGGCCGCGAATCTGTTAGCTTCCTGGTAAGGGTAAAAGAGTTGCTGGAAAATCCGGAATTACTATTGATCGGTCAAAGTCCGGTAAAAGCATTACTGGGACTTTAATAATATATAAGCTATGCTGTAAGGGAACCGTCAACTGGCGGTTCCTTTTTGCATGAATTTATCTGCTGCTTCATTTCTTACATTTGCACATCGCATGCGTTATATCTGGCAACATATACAAACCATCATTCAGCAGTACGATGGCAGCCTGCCGTTAACACATTTTCTCAAAATCTACTTTAAGAAATACCCTGTACTTGGCAGCCGGGACCGTAAAACCATCTCAGAAATGGCGTATTGCTGGTACCGATGCTCCAAGGCGATAAATCCGGGCCTACCCTTCGAAACCAGGATGCACGCCTGCCTTTTTCTGTATAGTAATAATCAGAAACTGGTCGTACCGTTACTTCCACCG
Organism: Bacteroidetes bacterium 43-93; assembly: GCA_001897855.1. Taxonomy (GTDB): domain Bacteria; phylum Bacteroidota; class Bacteroidia; order Chitinophagales; family Chitinophagaceae; genus Polluticoccus. Next base: position 34,134 of record MKUO01000021.1, on the reverse strand, counting down.
GCACTCGTACAAAAAGAACTGCGTAGTGTGCAGGAAAAGCTAAACATACTGAACACTTATTTACGCAGCCTGAATCATGGGTCAGTATACACGGGTAAGACAGTATTCCGAATGCAGGATATATTTCCGTACGAAGTGGCTTTCTCTAAAGGTATAGAAAAGTATGACTGGCTGCAGAGTACTATGACGCAGCCTCGCTTGTTTATCAGGGTTAGAAAAAACAGGGAAAAGATCATCAGCATACTGATAACTGCAGGACTAACCTTTGAATGGCTGAGTGATACCTGCCTTGCATTACCCAACGGTTCCGCAATAGATAAAATACTCGATCCCGCAGATTATGTGGTGCAAGACGCATCGTCCCAGGCGGTAGGTGATTACTTTACGCCGCAGCCCGGCCAATCCTGGTGGGATTGCTGTTCCGGCGCAGGTGGTAAGTCGCTCTACCTGGTAGATAAGGAGCCCCACATTTCGCTTACTGTTTCCGACATAAGAGACAGCATTCTATCGAACCTGAAAGACAGGTTTAGACTGTATGGACTTAAGTTGCCTACCGCTCTGCGCCTTGATTCATCGAACGAAACAGAACTAAAAAAGACGCTTGGCAATAAACAATTCGATAGCATCATCTGCGATGTACCTTGCACCGGCTCCGGCACCTGGGCACGTACACCGGAACAACTTTACTTTTTCAATCCAGAAGAACAATTGGTCAAAATAACAGAACGCCAAAAGCAGATACTGCAAAATGCTAGTCAATATCTTGCACCCGGCGGCACACTCTATTACATTACGTGTTCTGTTTTCAAAGAGGAGAATGAGCAGGTGGTGGAACACTTACTACAACAGCACAGGCAAATGCAATTGCAATTTATGCAGCTAGTAAATGGCATTCCTATTAGTGCAGATAGCTTGTTTATTGCAGTGCTTACACGCAGATCAACGGTGTGATAATGCTATTGTGGTATTCTTAGTTTCCGTTACCGCTTTCAGATAATACGTGCCTGCAGATAATCCAGGCAGATCTATTGTGACAGTTTGCACACCTTTATTTAACTGCAAGGCACTGGCGGCTACCTTACGGCCGGTAACATCAAAAATGGTAATATCTGCTTTTTCATTGGTATCCATATAGCATCCAATGGTAAGTTGTTTATCGAAAGGATTGGGATATGCCTTTAACCAATTATCAGTATTTAAATCTGCCGCTACATCCTTTATCCCCATCAATTCAAATGCCTTTCCGAAATCAGGAATACCATACCCAAATTGCGCTCCGGGGTTAAGATACCTGTGCGCGCTTTGTGTGATAGCATTACGCAGTTCCCATGGAGTGGTATTGCTTGTTGCCTGCCAAAGGCAAGCTGCCCAGCCAGCCAGTTGGGGTGTGGCATAAGAGGTGCCATTACCCGGCACAGGTGTACCCGAGGTTTGCATAATATATGCGCTACTACCTAGCAAGCAGACATCGGGTTTTATCCTACCCGCAGAGTTAGGTCCGAAGCCACTATCGCCTGCTGGATCTCTATTATTATTAACCGAACCTACCGTCACTGCGCTGTCCGCATCGCCGGGGGTTAAAATATAATTCCATGTATTACCTCCCTCATTACCGGCAGTAATAACACACAGTATTCCTTTTGCAGTAGCAAGATTTACCGCTTTTGCGGGTGCGGTAGTTTTGCCGTCGATATCTGCATAAGTAAGTGTAGTGTAACCCGGCCCCTGGAAATTGTTATAGCCAAGGGAGGAACTGATAATATCTGCGCCTACACTATCTGCCCTTTCTATCCCTGCAACCATATTATCCATTTCAGCAGGCTGGTCTATACCTTCTACCTCTGTGCAGTATAATGCATATTCTGCCAGCGGCGCAGTACCGACATATGTACCCGGGAGATACGCGGCCATAGTGGACAAGCATCCTGTACCATGTCCAGAATAAGAGTACACATCGGTACTGGCATGTACCAGGTCGTACGCATCTACTATTCTGCCGGATTGTACTAGGCTATCGAAGCCAAGGCCTATGTCCACACCAACGAAACCGGCATCTAAAACAGCGATCAATTTACCTTGTCCTTTGAAACCACGATCGTGCAGGTAATCTCCATGTACCATATCCGTCTGCCCCCAGGCACTGCCATAATAATTGGAAGAACCTGTTACCTGTGCATTCTGATTAATGCCGCCATTACTTGTTTTATTGTGTAGATACGGATCGTAATAACCGGTGTATTCTATTGACCGGATATATGGCTTACCCGAAAGCGTAAGTATTTTAGACGAGTCAGTCAGCAGGATCACTAAAAAATTTAGCCACTTAGACTTAACGTGAAATATACCGCCTGTAGTTGTAAGCACATCGTTAATGTACGTTGGCGATACAGGCCTGTCGGTACTGTCGAGTGCAATACCTTGAGCAGCACGTCTGTCCAGCGAACGTTGAGACAAAAAAGAAGATGCACTGCTTAATGGCGGTGCACCTGCTTTATCTTTAAAACTTATTTTGAAAACATACTGCGGGGCCTGAGCCTGCACACTACCTGATGTAGCTAAAAGCAACAATATCCATACACACCATATCTTACCCCTGCCATACATAAAAACTTATGTATTAATTATGATCTACTGCACGCATGATAACACCTGTACCTTTTAAGCAGCGTGTATCAGCATAGTTTGGATCCATATTATTCACAAAGTTAGGATCATAAGTCCAACGATAGTATTCCCTATAAACCATACCTACACCCGGTGCAAAAACCTCCTTACTATAAGCACGGGAAGCAGTGTTGCGGGGTTGCGCATTAGGGTCATTGACAGTTTCATCCACTGCAATTACACTTACGGTATGCTGATAAGTTACATCGCCCGTGCCAAACGGAAGATCTACATCAGTGTACCTGTACGTCCAACCCTTAAAAAATGCCCAGTCGGCATCATTAGTATTGATGTAAGCATTGCCTTCCCAGGTGCGACCTTCCGAAACAGGATAAACCATTTTTATAAAACGTAAGTTACTGTGTGCTATTTCCAGTTCCTGGCCGTTATTTGTAGCATACAATACAGCATCATCTGTAGGTGTTTGCCAGTTATCTTCAGCGTGCTTCCTGATGCTGACATCTATACGCATAGAAGGCCTGCCCTGTCCATCGGTGAAAGTGTCCGCAATAGTCCACCTCATTTGATACAAGCGGGTAACTTTTACGCAATTGGTATCGTCCCAAATACTCGAATCCACATCATATATTACATACCTACCTTTTTCCAGTGGGAAATATGCCTGGTTAGCAGGCGTTTGCTTCACTTCATCTGCTTTTTTGCAGGATGAATAAACCAAAGTAAACACCACTGCCAGCAGTAAGAAAGGTAAAGTCTTTTTGTTCATAATCAGTATTAGCTGCGGTTATTAGCGTAAATATAACTAAAGAAATGAAAAGTTAATATTTTCTTACCGCTAATGCAAATAATGACAAATTAATATTTAACGCACCTTAAATCACGTCGTCCAGTCATTGTAATCTTATGCCTGCCATATTATGATTTTAAATTAATATTATTAAATTTAAATGCGTGGCAGACAAGGTGAACGGGAATTATCATCAAAATAAGATTATGAGAAGACACCTATTCATTTGCACTTATCTGTTTATTTACTGTGTTTTTGTTGCCCTCCCATTAAAGCTATTCGCTAATGGCAATCATACACTTGGCCCTTCTTACAGCAATACAGCGGTTGGGCTAAATTATGTATCTGCCTCCGGCAAAGCAGCCCTGCGTTATACGGCTACACCCGGCACGTTCCCTACTACACTCAACGTATCCGGCATACCGGCAGGGGCCACTATAGTAAAAGCTTTTTTATATTTTATAGCAGGCTATAACCCAACAGCACCGACGTCTGTTACCAATACGCTGGTTGACCCGACCGGTGCTACTACGAATTTTAACGTGTTACCGGAAATAGGGCTGGACGGACCTAAATGCTGGGGAGAAACAGGTAATGCCTGCTACAGGGCAGATGTCACTGCTGCTATTACAGGTAATGGTACCTATAGAGCATCGAACAGTATCGGTGGCGATCCCACGGACGGGTTTACACTCATCATCATCTATACAGAACCGAATGCAGGGTATATAGGCTCAATATTTATTGACGATGGGCTAGTGACCCAGTATAGCGGATTGTTTGGTTATACCACCGCCATAAATGGCGTTACAGCCAATACCCAAAATGCGAAGGGCTTTGTTATTTTTTCGGATGTGCAGGATAATGTTGGCGGCACTACTGATGTTTATATCAACGGAAATAAAAAATCCTGCAGCAGAAACTTCTGGAATTTTGAAGAAGTACCTACTACCCTTGCAGATGCACAAACATCGGTATATGACAGCCTGGATATGGGAAGCGGCGACTGTATAGCAGTTGCACTATTCGGAACCTATTTTCAAAGGGCTGATACAAGCGTCATTATAAAGCAACCGTTCAATGACACACTTTTATGCACAGGAGATACGGTACATATAGATTTTGATGTCACCTCCAAATTCAGGCCCGGAAATGTATTTACCTTCCGGCTTTCCAATATTTATGGCCATTTCCCGGGCCAGATCATCGGGAAGGTAAACACAGATACGGCTGGCTCTTTTACCTGGGTGATACCGGATTCTATTCCCGCAGGTTTAAAATATCGGATAGATATAGTATCCTCCGGCCCTGCAAAGACATCCAATGATAATGGCATTGACATAGTGATACGCAACAACGGGCCAAGAATCAAGGCTACGAATACTGCACCCGTATGCGAAGGTGAAGGCTTTAAATTAAAATCGACAGATAGTAATCCCGGTGCCAAATTTGAGTGGAGCGGCCCGGATGGCTTTGCAGATACACTGCAGAATACGGAGCTAAAAAGTTCCAGCCTTGCCAGTGGGGGTGTTTATACAGTAAAAGTTACGGTGCTTAATGGCTGTGTACGAACGGATACTACCAATGTTGTGATCCATCCGTTACCGGCAGACTTACAGATCATTAGCAATAACCCGCTATGCCCGGTAGACACCTTAACGCTGCAAGCCTCTACCAGTTCTGCTGATGTGACATATCAATGGAGTGGGCCCGATAATTTTAAGGACACCATACCTAACCCGGTTATCAAAAACACGAGAAAGATAAATGCAGGAAAATACACGCTGAAAGCTACGCTCAATGGTTGTACCAAAAGTATTGACTCCACCATCACCGTACGCGATCTGAACCTGGAGCTGGGAGATAATACTGTTTTATGCAAAAATGAAACTATGCTGTTAAACCCACAAGTACCTAATGCCAGCTATGTTTGGCAAGACGGCAGCAGGGATACCAGTTTCAGGATCACTTCAAAAGGTGTTTATACTGTGATAGCCACTTCAGACCGATGCATACTCACAGATACCATTATCGTGGATTACGAGATATGTGAATGTATGCCGTTCGTGCCATCGGCATTTACCCCTAATGCCGATGGGCTAAATGATAAGGTGGGTGTATATGTAGATTGTATACCTAAAAGCATGAATTTCATGATCCTCAACCGCTTCGGGCAAAAAGTATTTACTACGGGTAATCCCCAGGAAAAATGGGATGGTACTTACAACGGTACACCAGCTGAGATAGGTACCTACTTCTACTTCCTGCAGATTGTAGGGCCGAGAAATAAACATTTTGAATTCAAGGGAGATATAACACTGATACGATGATAAAAAAAGGGCTACAAAATGGTAGCCCTTCTGCTTAGATATATTTTGTCATTTTTAGAATTCTGCATTCTTTGGTGTACGCGGGAATGGTATTACGTCGCGTATATTGGTCATCCCGGTAACGAATAATACCAGCCTCTCGAACCCAAGACCGAAACCTGAGTGCGGCGCTGAGCCGAAGCGGCGTGTGTCCAGGAACCAGGACATTTCTTCCACCGGCACATGCATTTCTTCCATGCGTTTTACCAACAGGTCATAACGCTCTTCCCTTTGCGATCCGCCTACTATTTCCCCAATACCCGGCGCCAGGATATCCATAGCTGCCACTGTTTTGCCATCATCGTTTTGCCTCATATAAAACGACTTGATGTCTTTAGGGTAATCTGTTACGATCACCGGCTTCTTAAAGTGCTTTTCTACCAGGTAGCGTTCATGCTCGCTTTGCATGTCTATACCCCATTTCACATCGTACTGGAATTTCTTCTTCTTATAAGCAGGAGAATCCAGTAGTATATCTATGGCTTGTGTATAAGTAATACGCTCAAACTTGTTGTTCAGTACAAACTCCAGCTTTTCTATCAATGCCATTTCGCTGCGTTCGTTCTGCGGCTTTTGCTTTTCTTCCTCCAGCAGGCGTTGTTGCAGGAATTCAAGATCCTCACAACAGTTATCGAGTGCATACTTTATTACGTACTGAATGAAGTCTTCTGCCAGGTCCATATTGTCTTTCAGGTCAGCAAAAGCTACTTCCGGTTCTATCATCCAGAACTCTGCAAGGTGGCGGGCTGTGTTACTATTCTCCGCACGGAAGGTAGGTCCGAAAGTGTATATCTCGCCAAACGCCATAGCGGCCAGTTCACCTTCTAATTGTCCGCTCACCGTTAGGTTAGTGCTGCGCCCAAAGAAATCTTCTTTATAATCTACACTACCATCTTCATTGCGCGGGGTACCGTCAAATGGCAATGTTGTTACACGGAACATTTCACCTGCACCTTCTGCATCGCTTGCGGTGATGATAGGCGTGTGCATATACACAAAACCACGGTCGTTGTAGAATTTGTGTATCGCATATGCCAGTGTATGCCTTACACGAAACACAGCGCCAAAAGTATTAGTACGGAAACGCAGATGCGCTATTTCGCGCAGGTATTCGAGGCTTGGGCGGTTCTTCAGTTGCAGCGGATATTTTTCCGTATCACATTCACCCAAAACAATGACGTCATCTGCTTTTACCTCTACTGTTTGTCCCTTACCTTGTGATGCTATTACAGTACCATTGATATCCAATGCGGCACCTGTAGTTATCTTTTTCAGCAATTCGGGGTCGGTATCTAACCCTATAACCACCTGCACGTTAGCCATACAAGAGCCATCGTTCAGAGCTATAAACTGATTATTCCTGAAAGAGCGCACCCACCCTTTTACATTTACACTATAATCTACTTTTTCGCTCTTTAAAATGTCTTTGATCTTTGTACGTGCCATAAAAATCACCCTACGGGTGCCAATTGTTTTATTATTTATTTATCGAAGAAATATTTTACTGCTACGATCATCAGGAATACTGCAAATATCTTTTTTACCAATGCAGTATCCAAACCCAATACCAGTTTACTACCAAAATAGCTGCCTATAACGAAGGTAAGGCAAAGCAGCGCACCTACTTTAAAATCTACAAACCCCTGCTTGTAATAGTTCATCACTGCCAGCACGCCTATCGGTGGTAGCATCATTGCAAGTGAAGTACCTTGTGCCAGTTTTTGGCTCATGCCCAGTATCAGCACCAGTGATGGTACGATCACTACGCCACCACCAATACCCACCATACTGCTGAGTATCCCTGCCACCAGCCCTACCAGCAGCAGTACTATGATTGTTTGCGGGGTCATATTTTTCATTGTTTTTTTTGCAGATTATTTTGCCTTGTCCTGGTTAGCTACCATATAGTTGCACATCTTGTACAACACCCGGGCCCCCACTATACCATCTATACCATCCTGGCTATGCTCGCCGCTGGATACTTCATTCAGGTCGAATCCTATCAGTTCCCTGCCGCTGGCATGCAGCTGTTTGAATAAATAGAAGATATGATCTACCTCAAAACCACCTGGTACCGGCGTACCTGTGTTAGGACATAGCTTAGGATCCAGGCCGTCTATATCAAAGCTGATATATACTTTCTGCGGCAATGATGAAATAATATCCTGGCATATCTGTTTCCAGGTATTGCCTTCAAACTGCTGTTCTTTTATATCCTTATCAAAGAAAGTAGCAATACGGTCGGGGTTATTACGAATAAGCTGCAGCTCTTCATCACAATAATCGCGAATACCTACCTGCACCAGTTTTTTCATTTGCGGTACTTCCTGCAGTACATTATACATGATAGATGCATGAGAGTACGTAAACCCTTCGTATGCCTTGCGCAGATCGGCATGCGCATCTATCTGCAGAATGCCAAACTCGCTGTGCTTTTGGCCAAGCGCCTTTATATAGCCCAATGGCGTACTATGATCGCCGCCAATCAAACCTACTTTTTTACCTTCTTTTATCAGCCTCGATGTCATCTCGTACACCCAGTTTATCATCATGCGGCTGCCATTGTTCACTTCCTGCTGTTTTTCAGAAAGCTGTTCGTTCTCAGAAACATCGCCGCCCTCTACCAGGTGAGAGATGATCAGCTCTGCGCACTGGCGAAGAAAATCACTCTTCTTACGAATATTCTTGTCAATAGGCAGCATATAGAATCCTTTCTTCCATCCGTCCGTTACATCAGGATCATAGAGATCTATCTGCATAGATGCATCAAAAATATTTTCAGGCCCGCGGGATGTACCATTACGATAAGAAACGGTCACCTCCCAGGGTACACCCATTAATACCAGTTCTGCATCGTCCTCTTTAAAAGGAAGTCCAAAAATGTTGTTTGATTTGAGTCCGACAGAATTGGGGTCAAACTTCGATAGATCGGTCATTTTTCGTTTTAAGATTTTCGGACGGCAAAATTAGGACTAATATCTAATCTTACACCATGTTTAACCATTGTATAATATTTTGTATCATATAACTAACACCGTTAATAATTAGCATCTTTTTATCTGTTTTCGAGCTAACTTTGCAAAACAACCGTAAGGTTCTTTTATTAAAGTATTATATAGAATGAAGCGTACGCATATAATTTTGCTGGTTTTAGTGGCTGCTGCAGTGTGTGTGATCGTTAGTATGTTTGGCGATTTTAGTACTTATGAGACTTTTGCATCAGCAAAAAACGAAGCCGGTAAAGAATTTCATGTTATGGGCTACCTGGATAAAGTAAAGGGAGTTCAATACGATCCACAGATTGACCCTAATCATTGTACTTTTTACGTAAAAGATAAAGCAGGTAATCAGAGTATGGTAATATTTAATGGTGCCAAGCCTACGGATATAGAAAAATCTGAGCAGATAGTAATGACAGGATCCATGCAAAATGGAACATTTCATTGCCGCCAGATACAGATGAAATGCCCATCTAAATACAAGACCGACCAGGTAGCAATCGGTAACGCCGGCTAATATATTATTAATAATATAAGCGGCCATATGCCGCTTTTTGAATTATACGATACAAATTGGACACACAATTCATAGGAGAGCACTTAGGACCGGGGAAACTCGGTCATTTTTTTGTTGTATTTACTTTCGTTACTGCACTGTTTAGCTGTTTTAGCTACTGGCGTGCTGCCCAGACAGAGAATGATATTGCCGGAGGTAGCAATACCTGGCTGCGACTGGGGCGTAACGGCTTTGTGCTACACACAGCGTCTATCGTGGGCATCTTTGGGGTGCTGTATTATATAATATCCAACCACCTGTTTGAATACCACTATGCATGGCGCCATTCTGACCTGAGCCTGCCTCCTAAATACCTGCTATCCTGTTTCTGGGAAGGGCAGGAAGGAAGTTTCCTCTTATGGACGATATGGGATGCCGTACTGGGTATGGTTATAATATTCACTGCCAAGAAATTGGAAAGTAGGGTAATGACCATCATATCCCTGGTGCAGATAGCGTTGGCGAGTATGTTGCTGGGGTTATACTTTGGGCAGGATGTAAAGATTGGCAGTATGCCCTTTATCCTGCTGCGCGATGTAATGTCTAACGCGCCGATATTCTCTCAGCCAAACTACATGAGCTTTATTAAGGATGGTAACGGGCTGAATGTATTGCTGCAAAACTACTGGATGGTAATACACCCTCCGGTACTGTTTCTTGGCTTCGCTTCTACCATTGTTCCGTTTGCATATACCATTGCCGCATTGTGGAAGAGGGATTACCAGCAATGGATAAGGCCTGCGTTGATATGGTCTCTGTTCTCCGGTGCTGTATTGGGTACCGGCATTATGATGGGTGGAGCATGGGCTTATGAATCGCTCAACTTTGGTGGCTATTGGGCGTGGGACCCGGTAGAAAATGCTTCTTTAGTTCCATGGCTTACATTAGTTGCCGGGCTGCATACCCTGATCGTATATAAATCTACAGGACGCTCACTGATAATGACGGTAATACTGTTCATCACCACCTATTCATTAGTGTGGTATTCTACCTTCCTTACACGTACCGGCATATTAGGCGATACATCTGTACATGCCTTTACAGACGAGGGCAAATCACTTACATGGCACCTGGTGATCGTTATCGGCATCCTGCTGATACTAAGCATTGGACTATTAATAAAACGCTGGAAAGAATTGCCGAGGGTAAAAACAGAAGAATCTGTCAACAGTCGCGAATTCTGGATATTCATTGGCTCGTTTGTATTGTTACTTGCCGCGGTACAGATCATCATCACCACATCTATCCCTGTATGGGCTCCCTTATACAAATCCATTACCGGCAAGGATATAGCACCACCTACCAACATAGTGCAACACTATAACAGTATACAGGTATGGGTGGCCAGTATCATCACATTACTTACAGCAACTGTACTTTATCTGCGTTTTAAAACAAGTGACAATAAAGTGGTATTGAAACGCCTGGGCATCACGGGGGCGATAGCATTGGCCCTGGCATTGTTTATAGGCATTACACAGAAAATAACATCTCCGCAATACATACTCATGCTGTTTGGCTGCAGCTACACTATTGTGGGCATGATATACTATGCCATTACCGTACAAAAGGCCAAACTAAAGAAGCTGGGCGCATCTACATCGCACCTTGGTTTTGGCGTGTTGCTGCTTGGCGTACTGTTATCTTCTTACAATAAAGAGGTATTGTCTGTAAATACCGCCGGCTTTATGATGGACTTTGGCAAGAAAACCGATGCGGAGAATGCAAAGGAAAGTGCTGAGAACATTATATTCTATAAAAACATACCGGTAGCTATGGGCAATTACCTCGTAACCTACAAAGGCGATTCGCTGTCAGCAACAGATCCCCGTACATTCTATAAAGTACACTACGAACGCCGGGATAGCGCTACGCATCAGATCAAGGAATCCTTCAACCTGTACCCGGATGCATTTGTAAATCCTAAGGGTATGCAAAGCGGACTAAGCGCCAACCCTGCATCCAAACACTACCTTACAAAAGATATATTCACTTATGTATCTGCTGCAGTAGATCCTAAAAAAAGAGAAGATACGGCACAGTTTAAAAGTAATATTGTTAAGGAAGGCGATACCATCTATACCAACAGCGGTTATATGATATTCCGCGGGCTGAATACACAGGTAAATGATCCGCGCTATGCGCAGCAGCCGGGCGATGTTGCTGTAAATGCCAACCTTGATCTATATGACCTGGACGGATTAGTAACTACATTGAAGCCCATCTACTTCATCCGCGACCAATATGCCTACCAGGTAACGGATACCGCAAAAAGCATGGATCTATTTGTGCGCCTCGAGAATATTATTCCGGATACAAAATCTGTAGAGATAAAGGTAAAGCAGCCTGATCCTAAAGATGATTATATAGTAATGAAAGCCCTGATCTTCCCATACATCAACCTGGTATGGCTGGGTGTTATTATTATGTCATTAGGGTTCCTGCTGAGTATGACCAACCGGATAACGAAGAAAGAAAAGACAAAATTCACAGGCGATTATCCCTTTACTAAATAACCATAATCAAACGGCCGCTAATAAATAGCGGCCGTTTTTTATCATCCTTTAACAATTTAACTACTTGGTAACAATTAGCTTCTTGGTATCTACTGTTGCACCATCAACCACTAAGGAGTAAATGTAGTAACCTGATTTCAGGGTATTGGCATCCACTACAACAGAACCTTTGCCCGGCTCAGCTATATTGAATTTCATGATCCTCTGACCGGCAACATTATATACTGCTATAAAAGCATCCTTATCTATCTTAGCTATTTCATAGCGTATAGATGTTTGGTTATATGCAGGGTTTGGCTCGTTCTGATACAATACATTCTGTTCATTCGCAGCCATGTAGTAAAGCTCGCTTGCACCGGTAACACCTGCCTTACCTTGTCCACCGCCGCCATTGCCACTGCTTTGGTTGCAACGATAAGGACATCCGATATAGTCATTTTCCAATACGCCTAATGGTGATGTAAGCGTACCTGCAATATTAAGTCCTACGGGATTTTGAGTAGCGCCGTATTCGTCATTGACTATGATATCCAGTGTATGTGTACCAACTCCTAGTGGCAAAGAGAAATTCACATACCAATCTGCACCGGTAGCGTAGTTATATACAACCGGAGGGAAAGGCCCTTGATTCCAGCCTACTGATACCCCATCTACAAGTATATCCTGCACATAATTATCGTCTAAGATATCGAAGTCAAACGTGATGTTATCCTGGCTGCATAGGCTGAATGTTCTGCGGAAAGTAAGCTCTGAACCCGTAGTAGTGGATATGCCCGGATTGGCATGTGGCTGATAATCTGATATCCATTGACTAGGACCACTTGCTGTTGTGCCCCATGTACCAACGGGATTTACTACTATTGCCTGTGCACCAATAGCAGGTGAACCGCCACCAATGAATGTTGGCGTTTTGTTGGAGATACTCCATAAAGGATCTGAGCTGCCAACCGCAACAGGTGAACTATTATACATTCCGCTATTAACGGTAAGCGTGCCTGTGAGACAAGGGCTGCAACTGTATTTACATCCCATATAGTCGTTCTCCAGCGCACCTACCGGTGATGTAAGTGAACCGAAAACATTAAGGCCAACCGGGTTTTGCGATGCTCCATATTCATCATTAACAACGAATTCCAGCGTATGTAACCCTACACCAAGTGACCTAGAGAAAGTAACAATCCAGTCTTTGCCTGTGCTGTAGTGGTCAACAGGTGTCGTTACCGGAGGTTGACTAAAACCCGTAGGCACTCCGTCGACAAGAATATCTGAAACATTGTTATCAGTCAGTATATCCAGGTCGAACCGAACAACATCCTGGCGGCACATACTGAATGTTCTGCGGAAGGTGATTTCTGAACCTGTTGTAGTAGCTATTCCGGGAACGGCATGTGTTTGATAATCACTTAACCATTGCCCGCCCCCGCCGGCAGTTACTCCCCAACCTACGTATGAAGGATTAGTTACCACTATTGCATTATAACCAATTGGTGGTGCACCCCCACCCAGGAAAGGAGCTGTCTTATTAGAGATAGTCCACAAAGGATCAGGAGAGCCCGGAGTTACAGGCGAACCATTGTACTCGCCTGAATTGATGGTAAGATGGGTTGTGAGACAAGGAGGAGCGATTGCTCTGGCCTCGTTAAACGAAAATGATAGTGCCGCAGCAGTAAGCAACGCTGTCAGTGATTGTTTTGGACTTAAAAACTTTTTCATAAAACTGTTTTGTGGTGAAATGGAATGAAATACGTCTAAGGGTGTTCGGTGTTTTTTCTATTCATCGGCGATGTGTTTTAAGTTTTAAATGATGATAAGAGGCACCCTGTTTGCGCACACATGGTACCAGTGTTTTTACATGCATGTTATTCAAAGCTATTTTACCAGTGTAGTTACCTGCAAATAATCTTCACAAACGATGATTATTCTTCACAAACGATAAAAAAGAAGGGTGTTTACACGGTATTAAAACATAAAAAAACCGTCCTGCTTGACACAGGACGGTTGTAATCTATATTTCAAATATTATCGCGCCACTCCCCAGGAGAAGCCAAAGCCGAGCATAAAGCCGCCGGGCGCTAGTATCTTCATCGCTTGTTGCCCGTCTGATGTAAGCTGAACGTATGGATTGCGTATACTGTAATTATCTTCATCGAGCCTGATGGAATAACCCAAAGCAAGATAAATACGGTGTCCGTTGTGCCCGAGATTCCAGAAGCGATAACCGGCGAGAAATACGTTGGTTCTTGGATTCAGGTCTAATGCTACATCCTGGTCACCGGCGGTAGTAGGTAATGTGGTAGTGAAATTAGTAAGCCCTGTATTGTAGGTAACACCCGTACCTAACGCCCATCCACGGTTACATTCACCAAAGTAGAAGCGGCCTTCGCCATAGGCTTTGTAGCCCCATGAACTAAGGCCTACACCTGCACCCAGCGAAAAGTTTTGTGTAACAGGCACATCTACATTAAAGCCTATCAATCCGGATGGATTTTCTATACCCGTACTGATACCGATATATAGTTTAGGACAGGAATAATCGTTGCGACCGTAACGGGCAGATGCTTTGTATTGTGTAGAGAATAATGTTGCCAGCAATAAAGCGTAGCGAGGTAGTTGATTCATATATGTTTAGGTTTTGGATAACTATATTTTATTGCAGATCGGCAAGCATCGCCCTTGCCTGTGTGTTCTCGGGATGTCGTTTCAGCAGGTGCTGTAGGTATTTTTTAGCCTGTGTATCCTGGTGATTACCGTGAAACCATACTGCAAGATTGATAAGGGTTTGTTCATTATCGGGATTCAATTGTTCTGCCTTTAAGAGATAGTCGTAAGACATGGCACTATTACCTTCCTGCATGTAAACATAGCCGAGATTGGTATTGGCAACAGGATATCTGGGATTTTCATTCACCACAAAAGTAAATGTTTTCTTCGCATCATTGATATTACCCAATGCAAGCAGGCAGGTGCCATACTTATTCTGGAAGTCGAGCGAATAAGGCCATATAGCTACAGCACGCTGGTACCAGGGCAATGCTTTGTTGGCCTGGCCAAGTTGATAATGAGACTCCCCTACCCGGTAACAAGTCCATGCATCATCTATTGCTTCCGGTTTTTGCTGTGCGGCATACTCTGCTACCTTGTTATAATCATTCAGCAAAAAGTAAGCTCTTATATAATCACGGTTCTGTTTCTTATTTGCTTCGTCTGATTGCTGTTTACCCAGGTAATACAATGCGGAATCTATCAGCCCTTTGTTTTGATTATAGCGCTCGTAAAACTCCATATAACCTCTGGCTGTGGTGATGGCATCAGGATGATCGCTGTTAAATGATTTCAGCCCAAGGAAGGCAGTGATCTTCTTTTCCAGTGTATCGTTCAATGGCCGCTTGCGTATATAGTGATCTGTAACAGCCACGTGTGGTATGTCTATGCTGCCATTGTGTGGCATGTGGCAGGTAACGCAATCATTATTCTTTGTAGCCCGTACTGTAGCATCTTCAGAGCAGTGTACCTGGTTAGCGCTACCATGGCAGCTACTGCAGGCATTTAAATATTGCGCGCGTGGTGTGAATTTGATACTTACGTGCGGATTGTGGCAGGTGATACAACTCATTTTGCCGGAGTTGATATAGCACTTGCTCTTCTTCATCCGCTCTACATGCGATGCCATGATCATCTTATCCCTTGCACCTTCATACTCGGGCATAAATACGGTCATCACTTCAGAGAGTTTCATACCGGGATGGAAGTCGAAGAAGGTCTTGCCGTCGTTGAGTACAGAGATACCCTGCAGGTGGCAACGCTGACAGATATTGTTCTGTAATTCTGTAGGCAACCTGCGTGGGTTAACGATAGTATAGTCGGGTTGCTTAGAAGTATCTACTGCCCTGCCCGATGATCTTGCCGCTACATGCAGGCTGCCGGGGCCATGACAACGTTCGCAATCAATACCTGTTTTTACGCTGATGTATTTATTCTCGCTATTGGGCACAAATTCGGGATATCCATTGTGACAACTCATACACTCCAGCTCTATCATCCTGCTGAAACGACTGTTGGCGCCTTTTTCAAAACCGGGTGCAAGATCCCATTTATGTTTCTGCGTGTAAAAGGTAATAGGTGCCTGGTATAGATAACCATTACTGTTATAGATGTGCGAATTGGTATGCTGCCCTGAACCTACAATATAATCTACACGTTGAATGAGTTTGTGAATCGTGTCTTTACCCTCCAGCCGATACTCCATGATATAGAAGGTATCGTTCCGGAAATAAGGTTTGTAATACATGTCCAGGTCTTTATCATACACGAGGGCATGTTGCGGAGAAAAATCTGCCGCAGACTTTTGCTTCGTAGCATGATCGAACGACTGACCCATGCCCGTTTGTATAAATGTATTGTAGATTTCCTGGTGACAGCCACGACATGTCTGCATACCTACGTAGTGTGCAGAAGTATCATACACATTACGCCAGGGAGACGTAGGCTGATCGCCCGCCTGGGTTTGCTCTTTAGGATTACCACAATAAAATGCCGGCAAAGTGACGGCTATCAAAGCCAGTGTTACCAACAAATACCTTACAATACGCGAAGACATGCCTATCAATATTCCTTTATTAACGTTTCCAAAGGTATATGCAATGCTTCATGCAGCCTGCGTATCATATTCAGGTTTATTTTCCGATTCCTTTTAAAAAGATCTGTTACCCTGCTTTTGTACCCAAGAATATCGGCGAGCTCCTTATTGGTTAAGCCTTGTTGCTCCATCCTGTACTGAATAGCTTCTATAGGGCTTGGCGAGTTAATGACAAAATGTTCCTCTTCATAATTGCTAATCAATAAAGCAAGCACATCAGCCTCGTCGCTCTCCTTTGTACCCGGCACTGCCTGGAACAATTCGCTGAAGCGTTCCAATGCCTGTTTATAATCCTTTCGTGTTTTTAAAATCTTCAGTTCCATATTACTTTTTACAACTCACTTCTTTTTGGATTTAAACATGTCAACTATTTCCGCATCTACTTTATCATACTGCTGATGTGTACCTATAAATTTGATAAACAACCAACCTTTTATATAGTTTATCTCAGCTACCAGCCTGTAGTCGTTATGGCTTATCTTAAACACCACCCTGCTGTTACCAATCGGCCTGGCAGTATTATAATCCCTAACCACATCATTAGGCTTCTTCCATTTAGCAGCTGCAACATCATGATACCATCGCTCTATTGAGGTCTTGCTATCCGGATGCCTTTCATAAAAGCTGATAAGGGAACTGCGGTTATATATATTCATATAGCGACAGTTAAAGGTATGAAAACAAAAAAGAGTAACCAAATTGGTTACTCTTAATCCTAATCATAAAATAAGTTAATTAAATATCGCCAATGTGTAGTTAGACTTACCCCTTTGCACCAGCATATATTTATCATTCAGCAAATGTGCCGATGTGAGCTTATGGTCTATACCCGCTACCTTTTCCTTGTTCACACTTACACCACCATTCTGCACCATTTTACGAGCTTCGCCTTTTGATGGGAATATGCCGCTTCCTGCCAGGAAGTTGAGTATATCCAAACCTTCACCACCGAGGCTTTCCTTTGTACCGGTAACCTGTGGCACACCATCCATCACCTCCAACAGTTGTTTTTCGTTCAGGGAGCGGAGTGCATCTACCGTGCTCTGCCCAAAGAGTATCTCTGATGCCTTTTTAGCAAATGCAAGGTCTTCTTCGCTGTGCACCAGTATGGTTAGCTCATCTGCTAATGCTTTCTGCAGCTTGCGCAGATGTGGTGCTTCCTGGTGCTCTGCAACCAATGCGGCTATTTCTTCCACACTGCGGAAGGAGAAATTATAACTCATGCGTGCAGCATCATCATCCGGCAGCTTCAGCCAAAACTGGTAGAACTGGTATGAAGATGTCTTCTCCGGATCGAGCCATACATTACCGCTCTCGCTCTTGCCAAACTTACTGCCATCGCTCTTGGTGATGAGCTTGCAGGTAAGTGCAAATGCGTCGTTGCCTGATTTGCGGCGTATCAGCTCTGTACCGGTAACGATATTACCCCACTGGTCGGCGCCACCCATCTGGAGTTTTACGTTATGATTTTTGTTCAGGTGGAAGAAATCATAGCCCTGTATCAATTGGTAAGAAAACTCGGTAAAAGAAATACCTGTTTCCAGCCTTTTCTGCACAGAATCCTTCGCCATCATATAGTTTACGGTAATGTGCTTACCGACATCACGAATGAAATCGAGGAAGGAAAAATCTTTGAACCAGTCGTAATTATTGACCATCACCGCAGCGTTTGGCTTAGCAGGATCGAAGTCGAGGAACTTTTCCAACTGTTTGCGTTGGGCATTAACATTGTGCTGTAAAGTATCCATATCCAGCAGGTTGCGTTCTGCCGATTTGCCCGATGGATCGCCCACCATACCCGTAGCGCCACCTACCAATGCATAAGGCTTATGCCCGGCACGCTGCAGGCGCATCAGCAGGGTAATAGGTAACAGGTTGCCGATATGCAGGCTGTCTGCCGTAGGGTCGAAGCCGATATAACCGGATGTCATCTCTTTTTCCAGTTGTTCTTCCGTTCCGGGGATCATATCCTGTACCAGGTTACGCGCTTGCAGGTCTTTTACGAGGCTCATACTTATAATTTGTTGCGAGGGGGCAAAAATACGTTTTCCGATAATAGCAGGCGGTTAGATTAAAGCCGGATTAAAAAACCAGGGATTACCGGGTATTTCCAACACCATAAGAAAAGCATCTTCCGTATTAGCAGTAAATTACATTATATACCAAAAACATTAATAGAACAGGGAGGTTATATACCTTTTGTTTTTCGAAAATTGTTTTTATCTTTCGACTTGTATCTATTAACAAAACTTTTAGGCTTTGAAACGTTTTATACTATCATTAGCACTGCTGACGCCTTTTTTTGCCTATGCACAACCCCACCACGAGGTAGGCTTAACAGCCGGCGTGGCTAACTATTATGGCGATCTGCAGAATAAAATGTTCCCGAAGGAAGGATATAGACCGATGGCAGGCATCGTATATAAATATTTCTTCAACCCACATTTAGGTATCCGTTTCGGAGCGTCTTATGCCAGTGTTACGGCAGCAGACAGCCTTTCTGATGTAAAAGTGAAGCAAGACCGCAACCTGCGTTTTGCTACCAATATATTTGAGGTACACGGCGGTTTTGAACTGAACATCCTGCAAATAGAAAAAGACAGGTCTAAAATAACTCCTTATATATTTGCCGGACTTTCTATATTCCACTTCAATCCGTACACAGATGGCTTAAATGGCGAAAAGGTGTACCTGCGTCCCCTTTCTACAGAAGGACAGGGCATACCGGTATATCCTGACCGTAAGGAATATAAACTGACCAATATAGCATTCCCTGTTGGTGGCGGTATGAAGTTCCTGGTAGGTAAGCAACTGTTCATTACCACAGAATTAGGTTTCCGCTACACCAATACAGACTACCTGGATGATGTGAGCAAATCTTATGTGAACCTGGATACACTGAGGGCTTACAAAGGCCAGCAGGCTGTAAACCTGGCTTACCGTGGTGATGAAAAGAACGATTGGTACTCTAAAATGCAGAACGAGACCAATAAACAATATCCGAATTATAAATATCAGCGCGGCGATAGCAAATCCAATGATTGGTACTGGTTTGGCAACGTGACCATTACTATCTACCTGGATGCATTTGGTAATGCAAAAAGGTACTGGCAAGCTGATTGTCCTGCGTTCCGTAGATAAAACAAACACTACACACCAAAAAGAATAAAGCCCTCGCGTCTGCGGGGGCTATTTGTTTATACAAGCTTATTGGGTGCTATTTCACATTCTCTATTACTTCCTGCAGGGTTATCATCTGCTGCTCACCGGTAGTAAAGTTCTTCAGGCTCAGCATATTCTTTTCACGCTCCTCATCACCGGGCAGTATTACATAGCTGATACCACGTTTGTTGGCATACTTCATCTGCTTATCAAACTTAGCAGCATCAGGGTATATCTCTGCGGTAACGCCTGCATCACGCAGTTGTTTCAATACATGCAGGGCATACTCCTCATTAGCACCACCAAAGTTTACAATCATTACACTGGAGCCTACAGAGAGGTTTTCAGGGAATAAACCAAGTTCTTCTATTACATCATATATCCTGTCGATGCCAAAAGACACACCTACACCGGATAGCCCCTTGAGCCCAAATAAGCCTGTAAGATCATCATAACGGCCACCACCGCCTATGCTGCCCATCTTTACTGCTTTGCATACTACTTCTACAATTACACCGGTATAGTAATTAAGTCCGCGGGCAAGACTGATATCTACGGTTAAGGCTGAGTTCCATGCTGTATCCTGTAGTTCTGCATGATAGGCAAGTGTTTTCCTAAGCTCTTCAATACCCTGTAAACCAGACTGGCTTGGTGCCATGATGATTTCCAATGCAGATAGTTTGGCTTCGTTATCGCCCGTTACGCTGATTACCTTCTGTATCTGGCTGATGCCTTCGTCGCTGATGCCGCGCTGCTGTAGTTCCTTTACCACACCATCCCATCCAATTTTATCCAGCTTATCCAGCGCTATGGTAATATCCATCATCAGCTCAGGTGTACCACACAATTCTGCGATACCTGCCAGCAGCTTGCGGCTGTTTATCTTGATCTCTATCTGCGGCAAACCCAGTCTATGAAAAGCACTGCGGTAAATACATAAAAGCTCCGCTTCATTGATGAGGGATGTGCTGCCTACCACATCTGCATCGCATTGCCAAAACTCACGGTACCGGCCCTTCTGTGGCCTGTCTGCACGCCATACGGGTTGCATCTGGTAGCGGCGGAAGGGAAATGCCAGGTCGTTCTGGTTCATCACCACGAAGCGGGCAAAGGGTATGGTAAGATCGTAACGGAGCGCCCGTTCTGTAACATTAGGAGAGGTGAATGGTTTTTCCAGCATCTTATCCCAGTCTGCCACCAGCTTATCGCGGTCAGCACCTTTCTTTTCATGCAGTCCGTTGTTCAGTATCTTAAATATCAGCCTGTCGCCCTCCTCGCCATATTTACCGGTAAGGGTAGTAAGGTTTTCCATGGCCGGTGTTTCCAATGGCTGAAAGCTGTATTGCTCAAATATGCTGCGTAATGTATCTAATATGTATTGCCTCCTGCGTACTACTGCAGGTGCAAAATCCCTGGTTCCTTGTGGTATGGATGGTTTTGACATTGTACTGTTTAGTTCTTGTATTTTTCTATAATTACATCGCAGGTTTCATTGATCATCCGGTACACGGGCAGGTAGCCATCTTCATTGCCATACCAGGGGTCTGGTACTGATGCATCAGAGCCGGGGTTCAGTTCGTTGAGGAACAATACCACTTTGCCCATATCTGCTTTGCTGCCGCCTATACTTTCTATCTCGCGGTACACATCCTTTGCCATTGCATAGATGATATCAAACCTGTCGAAATCTGCTTTGGTAAACTTGCGCGCTACCTGCGAAGATATATCTAAACCATGTTGCCTGCATACCTGCTGCGAGTGCTTGTGCGGTTGCTCTCCTATATGGTAGGATTCTGTTCCTGCGGAGTCTACTTCCCAGTCCAAACCATGCTCCAGTATCTTATGGCGCATCACACCCTCTGCTATCGGCGACCGGCATATATTGCCGAGGCATACCATTAATATTCGCATAACTATGCCGCAAAACTATTGATTTTACAGGCTTTTTCAAACCTCCAGGTGTTATATACGATTGTTAATCAATTTCTAACGAGTTGCTATTGAGTGGTTAAGTGCCCTTTTTTCTTTGGAGAAGGCAGGTGCTTACCCCCATCTTTGTGTCATCAAAGCAAAAAACAAAAAAACACAAGCTTAAAAAAACAATCGAAACAAAAATTTAAAAATCAACCAAAAACAAACAAAATGAAAAAGATCATCGCAATCGCAGCTATCCTGACATCAACTTACGCAGCTAACGCACAGGTTTCTTCTACAGCAACACAAACAGTAAACCTGAATCTTTCTGACGCTATCGAACTGACTTTTACAGGATCTGGTACTGCTACCGGTACTGCTGTTAACCTGGCTTTCAACACAGTAAACGATTATGCAAACGGTGTTACTTCTGCAGCACAGGAACTGAAAGTACGTTCTAACAAAAACTTTACCGTAACTGTAAAATCAAGCTCTACAAACTTTACTTATACCGGCTCTACGACACCGTCTCCTACAATGCCTGTAAGCGGTGTACTGGCTCTTAAAGTAACAGCAAACGGCACAAGTGGTACAGTAGCTTCTCCGTTCTCTACTACAGCATATTCTGGCTTAACAAGCACTAACCAAAACCTGATATCTAACGGTAGCCGCGGTGGTAACCAAACCTTCAGCGTAATGTACCAGGCAACTCCGGGCTTCAGCTACCCTGCAGGTACTTATACTACAGATGTAGTGTACACTGCTACTCAGCTATAAGACGTACGGTCTATAGAACAAATAACAAGCAACGTTTAAAAAATAAGAAAGCTCTCTTCTATAAGAGGGCTTTTTCTATTCGTACTTAATGATGATGGCTTCTATAACGCCTACGGCATTAGCGCATTTATCTACCAGCACACGCAGCATCTGGAAGTGCTCCATCCATTTGATGATGATAACAGGTTCTGTATGATCGGGGAAAAGGCCTGCCACGGCTGAGTCTATTCGGCTATCGCAGGTAACGGTGATCCTCCGCAGCTCCAGGCAATGGGTCTTTAGCGATGTCAGCATCCGCTTATCCTGCAGGCCCTTGATCGTTTGCAGCAATATGGATGTGAAATGTTTGATCTCTCCGGCAACGTATTGAGAGGTAACACCTACCTGCTGCAACCCATAGCTTTTCATTTGCCTTACTACACCATACTGCAGATCTGCAATATCATCGAGGCCTGATGCCATAGCATGTATATCTTCCCTGTCGAAAGGAGTGATGAAATTTTTACTGAGCTCTACGAACAGTTTATGAGTGAGCACATCGTTCTCTTCTTCCATCTTAGCCAGGCGATCTACCAGCAGCTCAAACGGCTCTTCGGTAGTATGGCACAGCGCGGCATGAAAGGTGATGCTCATCTCCTGCAATTTGTTGGCTACCTGGTCAAACAATCCATAGAACTTATGCCCGTCGGGACTAAAAAACTTCTGCAAATAAGCCATACAACTACAATTTGCCACAAAGCTAAAACCCTCTGCTGCACTAGCTTATAGCCTGCCAAACACTTAACCTTAACTTAATGATTTGGTAACATTAGCCGGTGAATGGTAATGCTTATTTAAGACTATCTACCGCCTGGTATAATACTTCTTTTGTAGTGTAGCCAATATGACGCCAAACAACCTTTCCCTGCTTATAAATAAATACGGTGGGTAATCCTGTTACCTGTAATTCTGTAGCCAGGTGTTGGTTCTCATCGGTATTGATGCGTAGTACTTTTAGCACGCCTGCTTTGTCTTTTTCCAGTGCATCTACAGAGGGTGCCATATTGCGGCAGGGTATGCACCAGGGAGCAGAAAAATCTACCAGCGTAAGCCTATCTGTGGCAAGTAGTTGTTTATACCTTTCCATACTCATCTCCAGCAGCGAAGTGTCTTTTTCTACCTGTTTCTTATCTGCCAGCCATTCCTGCAATCCACCTTTTAGCTCATATACTTCTTTGAAACCAGCCTTACGCAAATTGTCAGCGGCGAGGGCAGATTTACTGCCATTATGATCATACATCAGTGCAGGACGGTCATTGCCCAGTGCCGCTATTTTATCGTCAAAGTCGCTCCCAGTCCAGTCTATATTAATGGAGCCTTTTATATGACCTTGTGCATACTCATCCGGTGTGCTTACATCTATCAGCAATACCCGCTGCCACTGCATACAATGCTGAAAGGCGGAGGGCTTTAACAAATACTTGCCCGATGCTGCCATAACAGGCATACAGGCAAATAATATTGCTGCTAACAAAAGAGAAGAGATGAAGCACTTATGCATCTTTGCGGTCTTTGGGCAGATGCAAAGGTAGTAGTATTATGCGCTGTGCTGCGCCAGTATTTGCTTTAACTGGTTGGCGGGTATTACGCCCGACTGACGCCATTTTACCTGTCCGTTCTTAAACAGTATCAGCGTAGGTACGCCCGATATTTGGAACTGGCCCGATACTTCGGGGTTCTTATCTACATCTACCTTTACAATGGTAAGGCTATCGCCCACAGATTTCTTCACTTCCTCCAATATGGGGGCCATCATTTTGCAGGGGCCGCACCAGGTGGCTGTAAAATCTACCAGTACGGGCTTATCACTGTTTATCAATTCTGAGAATTTTGTTGCCATACTTTAAACAGTTACACATATCATGCCACGGCTTTTTTTCATGTTATTTTGGCTGAATACGAGCTAAAAACAGTTGCAGATTCTATATATAGGTTGCTGCAAAGCGCTGGGTGTATATATTTGTTCTTTATTCAGTACCACTTTAATATTAGACATGGCCGAAGAAAGAAACGATGTATTACTTGCAGAAGACGATAATGACGATGTGTTGGTTTTTGAACTGGCAATGAAACAGGCGGAAATACCCGCTAAAATAAGGGTTGCACAGGATGGAGATAAGCTCTTTACAATGCTGAAACAACTGATACCGGATATCCTGTTCCTGGATATTCACATGCCTTGCAAAGACGGTATATCGTGCGTTGTAGAGATACGCAGGAATAAGGATTACGACCATCTGCCGGTGATCATGTACACTTCTCATACCACAGACAGGTATATAGAAGATAGCTATCGCAATGGCGCTAACCTGTACCTGCTAAAAAGCAAGACCGTACAGGAGCTGGCTGCCAACCTGAAACGCATCTTTTCGGTAGACTGGAAGAAGAACATGTACTTTCCGCCCAAACAGAATTATATATTAAGCTAAACGAACAATAAACACATAAGAGATCCATGCCTGCTGTAAACGGGCATGGATTTTTTATGATATAACACTACAACAGCCGCTATGCGAGCCATAAAACTATTCATACAACTCTGTACCGATTCGCTGAAGCATTTGCTAAAGAACGATCCCCTGCGGATGGCGGGCGCTACAGCCTTCTTCACTACCTTTTCGCTGCCGCCTATACTGCTGCTGCTGGTGCAGGTGTTTAAATGGATAGTAGGCCCCGAGCTGATACGCCACCAGCTATTTGTGAAGCTATCTGCCACCTTTGGCATCGAAACCGTAAGGCAACTGGTAGATGTATTGCGTGCTATACGCCGCATTGCAGACAGGCCCTGGGTAACGATAGGTGGTTTCATCTTCCTGCTGTTTGTTATCACTACCCTGTTCCGGGTTTTTAAGAACTCCATCAACCAGCTATGGAAGATAAGGCACGCGGGTAAAGAAACCCTTGCCCGTAGCCTTGGCAGCAGGGTGAAATCTCTTGCAGTACTAATGACGGCAGGCATCCTGTTTATCATAGCATTTGCGGCAGAAGCCCTGCAAACGGTGGTAGGGGCTTATCTTACCAAATGGTCGCCGCAGGTATCGGCACTGTTTACGCTGGCTATAGGCAGGGCTATATCTACCGTAGTGGTGATGTGCTGGTTTGCCATAGTATTCCGCTACCTACCCGATGGCAGGCCTACGTGGAAGGTATCGTGGGTGGGAGCATTGCTTACCAGCATACTCTTTGGCATCGGGCAATCTATTATGCATGCATTGCTTACCTACAGCAATATCAACAATATCTACGGTGCATCTGCATCTATGGTATTGCTGCTGCTGTTTGTGTTCTATACCGCGCTGATACTATACTTTGGCGCCTGCTTTACCCGCCAGTGGGCTATACATAAGGGCACACCCATACAGCCACTACCCCATGCCGTGAGCTACAAGATCATGACGGTAGATGCTGAGACCAATGAATCAATATAACCTGCCATACACCATTTGTTCGTGTGCAGGATCATGGGCAATGATGGTATCTACTATACTGTCGTAATCGGGGATGCCACCTTGCTGCGGCACTTGTATTATCAGCGTTAACTTCCAGGTACTATCACCAAGCATATGCCCGGTGATAAAGCCCTTTTCCAATCGCGTAAAGGCACCGCCGCCCCAGCCATCATAAGTGTCGTAAAACGTATGATGCTTTGCAAGGTCATCTCCTGTAATAGTGAAACTGGTGATGCTATCGGGAACATCAAATACTATGATGGACCCACTGGAGGCATCATTGGCGTGTTTTATATCCGACCCGTAAACATAATAGAACAGGCGGCTATGTGCCACAGAATCGTACAGGCTGTAAGGATTGTTCTCATTAACAGCCATACCATTGTAATAGGTAGCTGTTCTGTAATAATACCTTTCTCTATTTAAGGATCTGTTCTTTTTGCAGGAGGTAAAAGCCAGTATGGCAAGTGGTAGTAGTGCGAGGTATTTCATTTTAATTATTTAAAGTTTTGAGAAGATGTCATTACTAACCAGCGTGTAGTAACTGTATCTGCAAGCCCCGAAAGCCCCAGCATAGTATCCCGCTGGTCCAGCGCTACATCAAAGCCTATCAGCCATTCATCCTGCTTTATGAATTTACCCCATATAGTACCTTGCTCTACCAGGGCATAGTGCAACGTCTTATTATCTCCCCTATCGCCTGAATAGACTACATAATGCTCCTTTAGCTCCTTGCCCGAATAGCTGAAGCTGGTAAGACCGGTATCGACCTGGAACATCAGGCACACGGAAAAACCTGTAGTGTCATAATGATAATAGTTAAAGGTCATGTGTGTGCTATCGCCGGTTTCACGGTACCTTAATTTTTGCCAATACGCATCGTAGAATGTATCGATACGCGAATTAAGCTGAAAGAAGCAATTTGTGCTATTTTCCTTCTTTGGCTGCACAGGAGGATGTGGCGTAATAGATGTAACTTCTTTCTTACGGCAAGACGTTGCCACAACCAGTACAAGCATCAAAAGGGAGCAGGTGTATTTCATATCTGACGACTTTTACAATTTACTAAAAACTACAGGTATTACAATTGCGATGAAGATGCGGTAATATCTTCCCTGATGATGTCTATACCCGTCTGTACATCGCGCGATTTGAGATCTACGGCAATATGCAATTGCCAGGTGTTGCCGTATAAACGATGGCCCGATATAGTACCATGATCCGGCAACTGGAAGTTAGATACACCACCGAAACCATAGCCGCTGCTATATACGGTATTGTGCTCTTTGAGCTGCGCGTCTGTATAGCTAAAATCGTGGATGCTGCTATCTATAGAAAACATCAGGTGGAAGGCAAAGCTGCCATCCGTCATATCCAGCCGGTTGTAGCCATTGATGTAGTGGAAGGATGCGTGCGTGCTATCTTGTTTGGGCACGTACTGTATGGTGCCCATATCCTTGTTATACACCGTATCTATACGCGTACCGGGCTCGTACAGGCAATAGCGGTAAGACTCCGTTGGCGGAGCATAGGTCTTTTTGCGGCAGGCGGTGGATAATACGCACAGCAGCAGTACAGGGAACAGGAGATACTTCATAACGCTTTTAAAAAATTTAGAGGTTAAAAAAATAAACGACCTCTTATAGTATAGACGACACTACCGGGACAAACCTTGGCAATGCGGGCCGTTTTTTGTAAAAAATCTACTCTTGTTAAACGTAGTGTATCGTGCTGTAGTATAGAATGTTACACGTTAATGATACTTTAACAGATGCATCCCCGCCACCATCCCACCCCGAAATGTGCGCTTTGTTTTTCACTTTTCACTTTTGACTTAATAACGTTATTGCGAGGCATGAAGCAATCTGATCCTAACATCGGATATGTATTTATACTTCCCCTCTTCAGAGGGGTGTAAGGGTGTGTTGTATGCGCGAATGAGTTACCTGCCCGCCAATTTGATTAGATTGCTTTGTACATATCTGCATCCGCAGATACTCCCTCGCAAGGACGGGGTGTTTTCACTTTTGGCTTTTTACTTTTGAATTTTTAATTATCATCCGTCATTGCGAGAAGCGACAGCGACGAAGCAACCTTGCTATATAAGTGCTATATGACAACCCGTTGTTCGCGAGGTTGCTTCGTACATATCTGCATCCGCAGATACTACCTCGCAATGACGGGGAGAGTGGTTTGCTCCACTTGCTCCAGCGCTCCATTGTTCCATAGTGGAGCATGGAGCAAGATTACTCAACTTGAACCATTTTATATTCGGTGTCATGCAATTTCATCTTATAGAGTGGAATATTATATCGATGGCAAAGTTCAAAAAGCATTTCTTTTTTATCATTATCATTCTCATCAAAACGACTACCTAGATATATCGCTTTAGGGGTAGGAACCTTGTAATAATATGTAGTGTCTAATCTTTCATATGGGAAAATAATTCGCCATTCTTTTTCATATTGCCAATCAAGTCCTTTTTGAATTGATGCATATGCAAATTGATTAACAGATCTGGGACGAACAAAAAATCTATATTCAAACAAATTATCAGTATAGAAAATAGGGTATAAATATTCAATTTCTTGGTTGGATTTTCTAAAATCGTATTCAACACAAATTCCCTTATGATGATCAGCATAATGTGACCACATAATTGCAGAATCACTTCGTTCGCTGAAACTGCACAGCCTTACTTTTTTTCTTACCATGTCAGTTGTCTCCTGCCATTTATTAAATAACTCATTGCGCATTTCATTTTCTTCAATAATTGACAACCCTTTCGCAATACATATAGATTTATATGTTCCCCATTGATTATTGCTCCTTTTTATAGCATCATGTTCTTCTTCAGTAATGGCTGTATCGTGCACTTTTTTAAAATCTGCTAAAAAACTAGGCGAGTGAAAAAAATCATCTATCATTTGGTCTATATTAAATTGCATATTGCACTCATATGGGTCATTTAGAGAAGCCAAATCACTTAGCCAAACTGCTTCATACTTTACACTATTTAAGGCGTAATCATTTAGCGGTTTGTATTTATACAATGTGTTTGGAAGTTTAGAGAATAGGAGATTTTTAGCATCCTTTAGTTTTCCCTCTTCTACTAGAGACAAATGCTCGTTTATCCATAGAAAGTTTTCATTCATATTTTGACAGTGATTTTCTTAGTCATTTCCCATTACTCCTAATTACAAACAACTGATTACCAAAGATAAGAATCTTGCTCCAGCGCTCCACTATGGAGAGATGGAGCAGTGGAGCAAGGTGGAGCAAACTATTGATTGATGTATCTGCTTACGGTTCCCGTACCTATCCCCAACTCCGCTGCTATCTCCCGTTGCGTCATTCCCTCCCCACTCAATCTTTTCACCTCGGCAATTAAGAAGTCGCGGTCTTTGGTGTCTTGCTCCCGCAGATGCTCCCTTTCCGTACCATTACCCGCATGGGTAAAGCCCAGGATTTCTATACGGCAGAGGCATACATTGTCGCCATCGTAGATGTGCTCTGTGTTGCGGGCTTTTATCTGCTTCAGGTAGCGGAGGCTTTTATCGCGGCTGCTTTCACCTATACAAAAGGCACTGTCTGCAAAGTTGATGAGCATCTTACTGCCCTGTAAGTCGTTGCGGGTAAGGGGTTTGCTCATATCGCGCTTGGGGGTGTGTGCCAGGGCCAGTATGCTCAGCTCAAATTTCTTCTTAATGTCTTTGAGGTGCTTCATCAGCGGCAGGGCATCTTTGGCACGTTCGGTCTCGCTTTTCAGGTAGGTTACGTTGTCTATCACTAGTACCCGGGTCTTGGTCTCCAGTATCGTCTTCTCCAGCGAGAAGTAGAGGTAGTCCTCAAAGCTTTCAAACTCTTTGGGCATGTCCATATCACTGCTCAGCTCGCTGCGGTACATGTTCTTGTCAAAACAATAATGTTGTGTAAAATTGTTACTGTACCGTGCCTCGAATTGTTTGTCGAACAGCTCAAAGTCGAAGTACACTACCGTTTGTGGCTGTGCCGTTATCTTAAATCCCGGTATGGGTATGCCCCGGCTGATGCTGTCTGCTATCTGCACCGCAAGGATGCTCTTGCCCGTGTTGGTATCTGCGAAGAGCATACACAGTTCTCCCTCGTACCAAAACTCGCTAAACAGCATATTGGGTATGGGGCGGCGGCTGGCTTGCTCCATCCATTCATTACAGCTCATTACGGTAAACAGTCCTTTCTCTTTGGGCTTGGGCAGGCTCAGTATCCATTCTGCCTCTTTTAGTAACGCCTCCAGGTTTATCTTCGGGTTTACGGTGATGGGCAGTGGCAGTTTGCGTTCAAAGTCAAAGTTCTCTTTCTCGTAGTCTTCGTGGCGTTCTTTAGGTTTTGGATTTACAGGTTTGGGATCATTGTTTTGGGAGTTACCCTCATGATCGGGGTTTTGTTGCGGGACAGAGTTGTCCCCTGTGAGATTGGACATGATGTGATAGGTATTTAATAATTACAAACATTTGGACAAAATTACAGAACATTTGGACAATTATCCAAAATATATTTTTTTTCACCGCAGGATGGTAAGATTTTTTCTGTTACTTAGCGTATCGCTATGATACTTGCATTGCTTTTAGTATTGAG
The DNA here is from genome assembly GCA_001897855.1 of Bacteroidetes bacterium 43-93. GTDB lineage: Bacteria > Bacteroidota > Bacteroidia > Chitinophagales > Chitinophagaceae > Polluticoccus. The sequence continues at coordinate 3,688 of MKUO01000021.1, read as the reverse complement.
TTTTTTGCCTGCCGCTATATGGTATTATGCAAGCCTGCCGCTAATATCGGGTGGTATGAAGTATGGGCGCAATACGCTACTATACCTGGTTGTGATGCTGTGTTTTCATGCTATAGATAATAGGTTTAAGGGATTGCCGGAACAGACTTCCCTATACCTATTGATAATAGTAGCCTGCTGCGATGCGTTGTATGCGCTGCTAATGCAATGGAGGGCTGTTGCCGGCGGGGTAAAAAGGCTGTATCATATATTGGCTTGCTGGATGCCTGTGTATTGTGTACCACTTTTTTTTATGATCGTTTTGTCCGACCTGTTTCCTCATTTTTCTTTCAGGGCTATGTTACCTATACTCTACGCTGCCAACCTTGCCTCTGCAGTGCACAATTTTGACGCTGCAAAAAGAGGTGAGGTAATACCCATCATCACCATGATATTTGCATTGGGGTTGATGATGTTGTGGGTGATAGCAGCGTTGTATCGTGTTCATCCCGGCTGTTTGATGTAACAGGTAGTAAACATCTGCATTATAATAGTTTCCTCAACTTAATGCCTGTATGAAAAGATTGGGCAATACCCTTTTATTGCTGGCATAAGTTTTATAGAGCTATCCTCAACAAAAATGAACTTTATGAAAAGGATACTATTAGCTACCGTGTTTGTACTGGCCCTGATGGTAACGGCCGTTACAACTATGCTGGCACAAAGCAACACGCCACAGCAAGACATGCAGCAAACAAAAATGCAGGACAAGAACGTTAAAGACCAGGTGGATAAAACACCTAAGGAAGCACGCAAAGAAGCCAAGGCCGACAAAAAAGAAACCAAGATGGAAATGCACGATGCTGCAGGCCACGAACGTAAGGCAGCCAAGAAAAAAGAACGTGCCGTAAAGAAAGAAGACAAAGCGGATATGAAAGACGCTAAGGATAAATAAAGGACGTATTAACAAAGCGGGCAAATCAAAAAATAAAGGGTAAACAGCCATCCTGTCGAGGATGGCTTTATTTATACCTTTGCAATTATGAATCTCTTTATAATAAAACTAAACTACCATAAAAGCCTCGACGAGGTAGATGCGCTGATACCGGAGCATGTGGTGTTCCTAGATAAATATTATGCAAATGGTATCTTCCTGGCATCGGGCAGGCAGATACCTCGTGTGGGTGGCATTATACTGGCACGTGCCGGCAGCAGGGATGCAGTGGAAGATCTTATCAAGGAAGATCCGTTCTATATCAATGACATCGCCACTTACGATATCACGGAGTTCCTCCCCACCAAATACGCAGATGCTTTTGCTGTTATTATGGATACGCTCAACGAATAATACACCACCCTATATAGGTGGTTTTTTTATGCAACAACTGTACTATTTTGCCTCCCTGAATGATCTACACAACAGATATACCATTGTTTGAAAGCCTGCTGGAGGTAAGGCTTGGCAATACAACATTCGATCTGCATAACGAATTTACCTGCGTGCAGTGGGTAATGGATGGAACACAATATGTATTAAGTTTTACAGATCATCAACATAACACACTCCGCATATCTTTTGGTGAAGCAGCGATCATAGTAAACACCCTACCGGCTATTACTACGCCGTTAACCATCGACCTGTTTTATCGTGGCAGGTTTGTAGCAGATGACGCACTGCGGGACACAAAAGATAATAAGGGTTATCTCTATCTTGATTTCTACGAAGGATATAAACTGGAACTATTTTCTAAAACCATCAGTTATAGCCTTACAAACACAGACTAATATTTAACTTTAGTACATTATGCTGAAACTATCTCGCTCCGTTTGCACCATTGCCATTGTATTGCTGGCATCTGTACAGTCTTACGCACAAACCAAGGAACAACGCATTGCATCGCTCCCACCCTTTAAGCTGGGTGTGGTAGATAAGATCAGCAGCAAGTACCTCTCAGAAACACGTACGCTGAATGTGTACCTGCCCGATGAGTATTACAAAGACAGCGTTACCTGCTACCCGGTCATATACCTGCTGGATGGTAGCGCCAACGAAGATTTTATACACGTAACGGGTGTGGTGCAATTCCTCACTATGATACGTTCTATGCCGCCAACCATAGTAGTGGGCATCGCCAACGTTGACCGCAAAAGGGATTTTACCTTTCCTACTACTATAGACAGCGACCTGCATTCCTTCCCCACAACGGGGCATTCAGAACCATTCATACAGTTTCTCGATAAAGAGCTGCAACCATATATACAACGTGCTTATCGCTGCAATACTTCTAAGACACTCATCGGGCAATCGCTTGGCGGGTTACTGGCAACACAGATACTGCTTACCAAACCTTCTATGTTCAACCGCTTCCTCATTGTTAGCCCCAGCATCTGGTGGGATAATAGTTCTATCCTCGCCAAAGCCAATGACCTGAAGAGTAAAAAAGCCGAACCCGGTACACGTGTATACATAGCCGTAGGCAGCGAAGGGGATCGTATGGAAAATGATGCACGCCACCTGGCAGACCTTATAAAGAGAGCAGGCAACGAAAATATCAAATTCAACTTCCACTACATGCCCGAAGAGAACCACCTCACCATCCTGCACAACTGCGTGTACCAGGCACTCATCAGCCTAAACAAAGATGGGGATTGGGAGAAGTAGGTTTGTTGATTGGTTGGGTAGTTGATTGGTTGATTAGATTTTAATCGTCATTGCGAGGGCAGCGAGAAATCTCCCGAATAGAATTACAATAGTTCAATCATATAGTACAGCCGCTAACGTATAACCACCTCCCCCTCCTACGTCGGGTACTCCTCCTATAAACAGGAGGAGAAAAACGATCGTCATTGCGAGGGAATATCTGCGGCAGATATGTACGAAGCTACCACGAGAAATAAGGGTATTAGTTTAGCTTTTCTTAATTTGCTGCTATGAGTTTTAGGTCGCCCATTCTCAATATGATATATCGGCTGGTTGGTTATTTATACCTGCGGATACGTTATGGGAAAAATCATCGTCATATACTCACCGAAAAATACAATGGAGATCATGTCAATGCAGGAATGGAAGCCATTTGGATGCCAATACTAACAGTTGCAATAATCGTCTTGCTCTGGGCACTTATATGGATTGGCATAGGTGCTATAAGGGGCATGTAATTTCCTCTCTCGAACTCGTCCGTGAAACAGAAAAACACCCGTCATTGCGAGCGCAGCGAAGCAACCTCGCGTAATACAGTACTTATATCTCAAGGTTGCTTCGTCGCTATCGCTTCTCACAATGACGGGTGAGAGATGGTGTTATATCGCAAGGTTGCTTCGTCGCTGTCGCTTCTCACAATGACGAGTGAGACGTGGTGTTATCCCGCGAGGTTGCTTCGTCGCTATCGCTTCTCGCAATGACGGGTTTAAATTCAAAAAGTGAAAAATAAAAGCTCAAAGACGTGTAATTAAAAAAATGGTCGTCATTGCGAGGAAGTATCTGCGGATGCAGATATGTACGAAGCAACCTCGAGAAATAAGGTTATACCAACACACCTGTTTATATACCACACATATTGCGAGGTTGCTTCGTCGCTATCGCTTCTCGCAATGACGGGTGAGAGATGGTATTATATCACAAGGTTGCTTCGTCGCTATCGCTTCTCGCAATGAACTGTGTTTAAAAACAAATATTTTTTGCGTAATCCTGCTGATAACATGTTTTTTG
>MKUO01000020.1 GCA_001897855.1 Bacteroidetes bacterium 43-93 | reverse complement strand
AAGTTAAGCCCCTCATGGCCGATGGTACTGCACCACAATGCGGGAGAGTAGGTAGCTGCCATATTTATTATCTAAGCCGTTGTCCATTAGACAACGGCTTTTTTGTGATTAGAACTGTCCAAATAATTGCTGAAATTGCAGTAGAAATAAAATCGCTATGCAATTTAGTCTTGAAAAATCAATTCCCATCCTCGAACGTACACCCAACCTGTTAAAAGAGCTACTCACTGGTTTGGATGACGATTGGACAATGAATGACGAAGGAGAGAATACGTGGAATCCATACGATGTGATTGGGCATTTGCTCCATGGCGAGAATTATAATTGGATTCCCCGTATCTCGAAAACATTGGCAGAGGATGGCGATAAAGTATTTGAAGTCTTTGATCGCACAGCCATGTTTGAAGAGAGTAAAGGAAAGTCATTAATAGATCTGTTAGAAGAATTCGCTGAGGCAAGACAAAACAACCTCCAGGTGTTACATGATCTTAACCTGACTGAAGAGGATCTTGACAATACAGGGATTCATCCATCCCTTGTACTGTTACATTGAGACAGTTATTGTCTACCTGGGTGGCACATGACCTTAGCCATATCATCCAGATCTGCAGAACTATGGCCAAACAGTATAAAGAAGAAGTAGGGCCATGGAAGGAATATCTTTCGGTTATGCAATAAAAAAGCCATCTGTATGAGATGGCTTACACGATGAATTATTTTGCCCGTCTGAAAAGATAACGGGTAATAAACAAACCGCCTGAACTGCTGCCGTTAGAGGCCTGTTCATGTGAACCTGTAGACACTTGCATTAATTCCCAACCTTGATTGCTGTAGTCATTAATACGATCAACAATAGTGCGGTCGTTATTAGCAATATTGCCAAAGTTGATACCTACCATGCTGTAAAAATTCTTCAATTCCTTTTCTATCATTTGGCCGTTATCGTCTGTAGTTAAAATCCGCGATCTGCCAAGCCCTCCGGGTATTACAGATTCTATTGTAGAGAATTGTTTGTATTCGTAAACAATGTGCTGCGGGGCGGAGTTGCCTGGATCTGCAGGTTTAAAGGAAAAGGCTGTCATTACCACTATAGAAGTGATAGCTGCGATAGAAAATGTTTTCAATGAATCTTTCATGTTATTTATTTAATTAGTTACACAGATAAAACGCAGCAAAATGGAAATACCCCTACGGGAGTACTACCTTTTATTTCTCCAGTCTTTATAGCTTGTATGTTTGTTTTTTTTGACAGAAAGGGAAAACTGTTCCTCCCTGGCCGCAAGCTTTTTTTGTTCCTTAGGCTTGGTATCATTTTTACCCGGTGCTTTCGCTTTTTTTATACTGGAAGCTGTTTTACTAGATCCAACAATCAAAGATTCTATTGTAGTAATTTCCGGTTGAGTCAGGTACCGCCATTTGCCTGGTGCAAGATTACCTAATTGTACATTCATGATGCGGATACGTGTAAGGGAGCGAACTTCATAACCAAGATATTCGCACATGCGTCTTATCTGACGGTTAAGTCCTTGTGTAAGAATGATACGAAATCTACGGCTGCCTTCCTGTTTTACAAAGCACTGCTCTGTTGTTTCCCCCAATACCGGCACACCATTAGCCATTTTTTGAATGAACTCCGGTGTGATGGCCTTATCAACCGTCACTATGTACTCTTTCTCATGATTATTTTCGGCTCTTAAGATTTTATTGACGATATCACCATCATTAGTGAGGAATATCAATCCATCAGAATCCTTATCCAGCCTTCCTATCGGGAAGATGCGCTTAGGATAATTCAGAAAACTGATGATATTAGTTTTGTCTTTCGGATCTGTGGTAGAGGTAACGCCAACAGGTTTATTTAATGCTATATAAATAGGTCTGTCAGACTTTTTCTTTTTTACTGGTTCGCCGTCTACACATACAATATCATGGTCTTGCACGCGTGCACCAGGTATGGCAATATTATCATTAATAGTAACCCTTGCCTGTTCTATAAGCTTATCTGCCTCTCTGCGCGAACAGAAACCTGTAGAACTAATGTATTTGTTTAAGCTAATGCCATCTTGCATCTTAAAATTCCCTTCCTTGTTTTTTCCATTCTGCATACTGTCTTGTTTTCGCGTATTTGATCATAGTTTCCATTGCATTCAGCCTGCAAACAAGGTATCCCGCATAGCCATCTAATATCCCCAGCCGAAAAATATAGTCAGAAAAGAATTTCCATTTTGGCACCAGCCATATTTGCAATAAACTATAATTTTTACCTTTTTCAACTCTTAGCCGGGAAGCGATTTCTGTGTAACGCTCTATCTTTTTAACGTAATCGGATATGCTATAAAAGCTATAGTGTAGTAAATTTCCCTTTAAAAATAGGGGCTTACTATTTGCATCGTGAAGCTCCCACCTGTCATGCGGGTTTTCACCTTTCCACATACCCTCACGGCGATTAAATAGTCTGATCTTAGCATCAGGATACCAACCCGAATGATAGATCCATTTCCCGCAAAAGTTGTTTAGCCTAGCGAAACGAAAAGCTTGAGCCTGCGGACCTGCTTTCACCTTTTTTATGTTGTCGGCCAGTATAGGATCCAGGGCTTCATCTGCATCTAAAGACAATATCCAGTCGTACTGGGCATTGGCACAGGCAAAATTCTTTTGTTCAATATGGCCAAGGAATTTTTGGCTAATGGTACGTGCTCCATAACCTTGTGCAATAGATAAGGTATTATCGCTTGAAAGGCTATCCACTACCAGTATTTCATCTGCGAGTTCCTTTACGGAATCAAGGCAACGGGGAAGATTTTTTTCTTCATTAAAAGTGATAATAACAACGCTAAGCTTTATCATTAAACGGTTAGTAATGTCAGGCTGCTAAAATACTATTTATAAAAACAGCCCTGACGGGCCGTATCAAAAATTTAAGAAAGTAACTGTTGTCTTAAAAGAAATTCAAGTTGAGCATTGGTAACGCCCAGTTTTTCTGTCAGTTCCTTTTCGTCCTTTTTAAGCTTATATACATCGTAGGCGCGTTTTATCGTCATATCCAGTTCATCCTCATTCCAGGGCTTGGTAAGGTAATGAAATATCTTTCCTTTATTAACTGCATCTATGACGGCATTCAGGTCTGCATACCCGGTAAGCAAAATACGCATCGGGTCCGGGTGCTTTTCAAGGATAGATTCCAAAAACTCTACGCCTGTCATGTTTGGCATCCGTTGGTCTGTCACAATAATATCTATCGGTTGGCTATCCAATATCTTAATAGCCTCTTCTCCACTGATAGCAGTAAACACAGCATATTTCATCCTAAAGGTCGCCTTGAACGAAATGAGGTTGTTTTGCTCATCATCTACATATAGTATATTTATTTTATCTGCAGGCATCCTCTGTTTGATAATGGTTTAATTAAAAGCTTCAAACGTATGTAAATATGCTTCAACTAAAGATACTGCATTTATGGAAAATACCATTAGTTTGAGCATAAAGTTTATAATATTGTAGAAAATGCAAAAGTAGCATTACTTTTACAATTGAAAACACGCTGAGTATTAGCAGATAAGGGCTTATAGGGAGAGAAAAAGCAAAAAATCTGTAATAATGCTACGGTTAATTATGCCTGCCCATTAGTACTTCATTTTTTTAGGATAGCTTGACTTTTAAATATTATTGATGTAATTTTTAATCAATAATATTTCAATGTAGTATTTTATTGAAACATTTAGATAAAAGCACGAAGGGTAAATAATAATGACTGATATTTTAGAAAGCGTTCATCAATCGCCACGTTTCATATTCGTTCTTATTGAAACAACTAATATGCCATGAGCTACATCAAAATTGTTATTAAGGCATTCAGGGCGCCGGATGATGTAGCAGCTTGCCAGAAATTTGTTGATGGGCACATGAAGGTGCTGAAGATCTACGGTATCACTATGATCACGTCAGCCAATATAGAATGGTTTGAAGATTCTAACACCTATGTAATACTTGTAGAATCTGAAGATGGAGAGAAAGTGTATGGCGGTGCCCGCGTACAGGTTGCAGGCGGTAAATATGAATTGCCTATTGAAAAGGCCGTAAAGGATATGGATATAACAATCCATCAGCAGATACAAAAATATGCAGAGGCAGGAACCGCCGAGTTTTGCGGTTTATGGAACTCCAGGGAAGTTGCGGGTTTAGGCATCGGAAGCATGTATCTTGGCCGGGCGGCGGTTGCTATCACAGAGCAGCTTCAGCTTACAACTTTGTTTGGGCTTTGCGCACCTGCAACGGTTAAAAATAGCGCACGCGTAGGTTTTGAAATTGCAACGTTTCTAGGCAATAATGGTACATTTTATTATCCTAAAGAAGACCTTATTGCTACCGCTGTGATTATTAATAATACCACAACATTAGAAACTGCCGATCCCGAAGAACGAGAAATTATATTTGATCTGCGTAAAAACCTGCAACAACATAAAGAAGAGATAGGCCCCAAGGGAAGGATTCTGGATGTTGTGTACGACTTGAAAATACCAAATTTAAATAAATAAAACGTTAGCCTGATATTAATATGGATAGGATAACTATAGCCAAAAACAAAACAGAACAACAGAGGAATTTATATAAGCCCGTTTTTTTCAGATTTAATAATCCCGAAGAAAAAGCCCGTTTTGACGAGCTGCTGCAGGCAGAAGATATATTCCTGTATGATGAGATAGTTCCTCAATTGCAGGAAATGTTTAAGATCAGGAACCCTACAAAACAGTTGACTGATGAAGAATATGATTCTTTGATCCATGAACATACGAATGGGGATTTGACTAGTTACGGGGTATGGGTTTACTATCCATGGAGTAAACGTATAGTGCACTTGCTCGATGAAGCAGAATTCATAGAAGTACGCACCAGCCGCAATCAATATAAGATAACATTACGTGAGCGCGATATATTAGCCACCAAAGTAATTGGTGTAATTGGCTTATCTGTAGGGCAATCTGTGGCCGTTACACTGGCAATGGAACGTTCTTTCAAAGAGATAAGGCTGGCAGATTTTGACCTGCTGGAATTGACAAATCTAAACAGGATACGCACAGGAGTGCAAAACCTTGGGCTTAAGAAGGTGATATCCGTAGCGCGCGAAATTGCTGAAATAGATCCATATCTGAAAGTTACCATTTTTGAAGACGGCCTGACAGAAGAAAATATGGATGCTTTTTACCTGGAAGGTGGTAAACTAGATGCCTTGATAGATGAATGTGACGGTGTAGACATGAAAATTCTTTGTCGCGTTAAAGCAAAAGAACTCGGCATACCTGTATTGATGGAAGCAAGTGACAGATGCACTATAGATGTAGAACGGTTCGACCTGGAACCTGATCGTTCTATTCTGCATGGGTTTGTGGACCATCTTGATATTTCCAAACTGAAACACTTAAAAACCAATGAAGAGAAGATGCCTTACCTGGCACCTATCGTTGGCCTGAATACTATTTCTGCACGCTTAAAGGCGTCAGGCGTCGAGATAGGGCATACCATAACTACCTGGCCACAATTAGCTTCTGCTGTGGCGTTAGGCGGCGGGGCCGTTGCTGATATATGGAGGCGGATAGCGCTGGATCAGTATCATGAATCCGGACGCTATTTTGTGGATATGGAAGAACTTGTTGGTGATAAACAAAGGAAGGAGAACAGTGATGTTGTTCCTAATCCATTTCACCCGCTGGAACTGGAAAAATTAAAAGACGTAGCCGCAAAAGTCATCAGTGCAGACGACAAAAGTGAAATAGCATTAACGCAAGAGCAGGTAGCAGCGATTGTGGATGCTGCAGGTACAGCGCCATCAGGTGGTAATGCCCAACCTTGGAAATGGGTATATGAAAAAGGCGTTCTTGTACTATTCTTCGATCGATACTTTGGCTTTTCGTTCATGGATTATAAGGATACAGCTTCCATGATAGCATTAGGTGCAGCTATAGAGAATGTTATCCTAAAATCACATGAACTTGGGTTTGAGACAAAAGTAAAATACCATCCGGAAGGTAATAGCGACGATGTTGTAGCATCGTTCACTTTCTTCCCGAATGCAACATCCCAGGACGGTATAGAGCCACATACAGACGACAATCTATCAAAAGTCATTTTTCAAAGGCATACTAACAGACGAATTACACAGCAAGTTGAGCTGGGGCAGGAAGTGTACGATCAATTCCAATCCTGCGTTTCGTCAATCAAGGGGACCAAACTGAAATTCTTTCATGATCCGGCCATACTGGAAGCAACTGGCAGGATTATTTCAGAAACAGACAGGTATAGAGTACTGTCGCCACAAAGTCACTATGATTTCACCTACCAGGAAATGCGCTGGACCGAGGCTGAGGCTATTGAACGCAAAACAGGTATGGGTATCACAACTTTGGAACTAAGCCCCGCTCATCTTTTAGGTGTAAGGTTGATACGAGATCCCAAAGTTGTAGCTATTCTGCGGGATATAGATGGCGGAAAGGTCTTGAGCACTGCCTCTATAAAAAATATGACTACAGCTTCAGCGATGGGGCTGCTTACCATAGAAGGAACCGATCAGCAAGCGTTTCTCGACGGTGGCCGTGCGTCTCAAAAACTGTGGTTAAAAGCTACAGAGCTGGATATTGCATTTCATCCAATGAATGTACCGGTTGCCTTTTTTCAACGCCTGGAGCAAAATGCGCCGGATATGCCACCCGGAATAACTCCTCACATAAAGGAACTGTACAACGAATTCAGGGATATGACTGGTTACAAGGGCCTCGATGGTAACGAGTCTATAATTTACCTGTTTAGAGTATTTAAAGCACCCGGGCCGCAAATATTACCTTATAGGAAGGATGTGAAAAATATCCTTATAACAGCCTGATAACCAGTTTTCTTATCAACAATAATTAAATGTTGATGTATAGGTTGTTAATAATCATAAAGAGTAATATATTAGTGAGGTAATTGTTGGGTTGGTATAGAGGAGCTAGTATTAACATTTTTAACCCATTGATGGTGCCGAACTATCGGTCATAGCATGACTCCTAACGTAGCGCATATTTTTTTTCGTGAAAGCAACTGGTTTGTACGAATAAAATTAGCCATACTATTGATTTTTTCTGCAGGTATATCCTACGCCGGAAGGGTAGATTATGCTACCAGCGATCAATTGGTGACTATACCGGGCACTAGTATGAGCGTGTTAGAGGACGCAACAAATACGCTAAGCTATCAACAGGCTTTTTCTTCTACCGCATACAAGCCTGTTACGAGCAAAATACCCAATTTCGCACTTTCTAATTCTGCTTTTTGGATAAAGTTTGAACTGAAAAACAATACTTCTGAGACGCCTTTGCTTCTTGTAGAACAACCGCTGATTGATGAGGGGGATATTTACGTGTTTTCGCAGGATGGGAAGTTGTTGTTAAAGGAGAGCGTTGATAAGCATAAGCCATTTTATGAGCGCAAGTATAACGATCGTAATTACGTTTTCAGTACCGGTGCACAACCGGGTAATACTGTAGAGATTCTATTAAGAGTAAAAAGTGCGGCGCAGCTGGTGTTCCCTGTAAGATTGGGCACAGAAACCCAGGTAGTTAGCAATAGCTATCAGAAAGAGCTGTTGATGGCCATATTTACAGGTATTATCCTGGTGATGTCTTTCTACAATCTTTTTGTTTACTTCTCAGTTCGCGATAGGAGTTACCTGTTGTACGTTGTTTACATCATTACGGTAGGGTTGACACAGACAACTTTGCAAAGTTTCACTTTCAAATACCTGTGGCCCAATTCGCCCTGGTTAGCTTTACAAGGGCCTACATTATTTTCTTGCCTTGGGGCTATGGCGGCGATTGAATTCATTAAGAATTTTCTCAGGACTAAAGAGCAAGTTCGTAAGCTACATTACGGCCTGATCTTTTTCAATGGAATTTTCGTTTTCAGCATTGCCCTTTCGTTACTCGGGATGCGGTCCATCGCTTTCCAGGTAATGCAATTAAATACGGCTATAGCCTCGTTATATTCTTTGTTTGTATCTTATGTAATCTATCGCAGGCATTACAGGCCCGCCGGGTTCTTCTTACTCGCGTGGAGTTTGCTATTAATAGGCGCGGTTATTTTTGTGCTGAAAGATTACGATATTGTTCCCTATAATACAGCATCGACATTCGCATTACAGATAGCGTCTGTAATAGAGATCGTGTTGCTGTCTTTCGCCCTCGCAGATAAGATCAATATATTCCGGAAAGAAAAAGAAGAATCGCAGGCGCAGGCGATGGGGGCCCTGGAAGAAAACGCGCGGATTGTGAGAGAGCAAAATATTATATTGGAGGCAAAGGTTACGGAGCGAACACAGGAACTTAGACAATCTAACGACGACCTCAGTAAAGCTATCAGCGACCTCAAGGAAGCCGAAATGCAGCTGGTAGAATCTGAGAAAATGGCTTCTCTCGGTCAGCTTACTGCCGGCATAGCGCATGAGATCAATAACCCGATCAACTTTGTTACGTCTAATGTAAAGCCCTTGAAGCGAGATGTAGATATGGTAATTACCATGTTGAACGAGATCGAAACAATTACATTGAACGATGAGCCTGTTGAAGAGAAGAAAAAGAAGATTGATGATCTGAAACAGGAATATGATTTTGATTATCTGAAAACTGAGATCGACTATCTTTTAAACGGTATCAATGAAGGCTCATCAAGAACTGCAGAGATAGTAAAAGGTTTGCGCATTTTCTCAAGGCTGGACGAGGATGATCTGAAGAAGGCCAACATCAATGAAGGGCTTGACTCAACGCTTGTTATTGTAAACAACCAGCTTGATAATCGTATTGAAGTTGCAAAGCATTATGGTGATTTACCATTGGTGGAATGTTTCCCGGGCAAACTAAACCAGGTGTTCCTCAACATTATGACGAATGGCCTGTATGCTATTAAAGAACGTTTCAAGGAGGCGAAAGGTGGTTTGCTGACGGTTTCTACAAGTGCGAACGGAGATTCTGTAACTGTCAGGATTAAGGATAATGGCACCGGTATGGATGAGGCAACAAAGAAAAAGCTTTTTGAACCTTTCTTTACAACAAAAGATGTAGGAGAGGGTACAGGATTAGGACTTTCCATTGCATATAATACAATTGCTAAACATAATGGAACAATAAACGTAAATTCGGCATTAGGAGAGGGTACAGAATTTATCATTGAGCTTCCTATTATTCATCAAACACTTTAAAACGTACGCTAGTGAATGGTAAGGATAAAATAAAAGTACTATATATAGATGATGAGCAAAATAACCTCATCAGCTTCAAAGCCGCATTTAGGTTTGATTATAATATATTTGTAGCGATCAACACAACGGAGGCAATCAATCACCTGAAGGCTAACCCTGATATCAGCGTTATCCTGAGTGATCAAAAAATGCCTGATAAAACCGGCGTTGAATTCTTTGAAGAGATACGTAAGGAATTTCCTAACCCCATCAGGATACTTATTACAGGCTATGCAGATATAGAATCTGTTATCAATGCCATTAACCGTGGCCATGTTTACAGGTATATTAAGAAACCCTGGTCTGAGGATGATATACGTTCGTCGATCGATCAGGGATATAAGTTCTATGTTACCACTGCAATGCTCGCTGTAAAGAACGAAGAACTGCAGAAAGCATATAACGAGCTGGACAAATTTGCATACAGTGCCACCCACGATATGCGTGGTCCTATATTAAGTGTGTTGGGTATCATAGACCTCGCCAAGCATACAGATAATCTTGCGGACGTAAAGGAAATGATGGGGATGATGGAAAACGCCATGCTGAAACTGGATAATTATATCCAAAACCTGCATGATTATTATAGTATACGGCGAGGTGAGGTGGAAATTGCTGATATTAACTTCGATGATATTGTGAAAGACCTTTCTGATATTTACGAAGTAACCAGCAAAATGAACAATGTAAAGTTTGTTAAGAATGTACAACAGGCAGAAACATTCCGTTCTGATGAAGTATCTATAAAGATCATACTTAATAATTTGCTATCCAACGCCTTTAAATACCAGGTAAAAAATAACGAAAATAAATTTGTAGAACTGGATGTAAATGTTGCCAAAGGAATAGCTAATATTGTAGTGAAGGATAATGGCATCGGTATTCCGGAAAACAGCATTAACCAGATATTTAACATGTTTTACAGGGGAAATAGCGAGGAGGTAGGATCTGGCTTTGGACTGTATAACGTAAAAGATGCATTAGGAAAATTAAATGGTAAGATAGACGTTGTATCCTCGGCAGAAGGAACGACTTTTTCTATCGCCATCCCAAATAAATAAAATGAGCCAGGAGAAACTGAACTTTATAGTTGTTGATGACAGTAAGTTAGATTGCTTTATAGCTGAGAAGATTATTCAGAATACAGGTCGTTGCGCAAGTGTGTCTACATTTCAACAGGCTAATGACGCCTTGATCTATTTAAGGACGATGGCTTCGAATGATATACCAACGATAATTTTTGTAGATATTCAAATGCCTGTGATGAACGGCTTTGAGTTTGTAGAGTCTTTTGAAACATTACCGGCAGAACGAAGAAGCAACTTCTATATTTATATGCTTTCTTCCTCTATTAATGAAAATGATATTGCCCGGGTAAAAGGATATTCTTCTGTAAAACAATTCCTGAATAAACCTCTTACCAGTTCTACCATTAACCACGTACTGGAACAATTCTAAAATCGTTATTTAACGGGCGTTACAATATATCCTGCTTTTTTCAACAGGTTTAATACGCCATTTTCGCCGGGAAGGTGTCCCGCACCTACTGCAAAGAAGATAGCGCCTTTGTCCATTTTTTCTGTCATGCGTGGTATCCATTTTTCATTACGCACATCCAGGAAACCAGCCAGGTCCAGGTCTATTTTTTCTGATGCCTTTATTAACTTGTAAAGTGCTTTCAAATCCTGTTTTTTATAAGCGGCAATTAATTTTTTATAGTCATCTTCACCGGTTTCTATACCATTTACGGTATTCATTACATCTTTAATTACGCTATCAACAGGTAGATTGTCAAATAGATCCAGCTGCTCACTTACAGATTCCAACCCTGTAATTTCTTTATGTACTTTTTGTGCATCTGCCATCAGGTTATTTTCGTAGGATATAGGGTTGTCACATTCGTTGTTATGGGTTACAAACATAGTTTCCAGGGCAACCGGCTTCATCTGCGAAAAAACTGATATGTCCATGCCAATGCTGTCCCTTACATACCTCTCCAGCTTTACATAGTCGCTGTCACTGAAATATTCCCTTAGTGTTTTGCCATCTTTGTTTAACATGCCGGTCGCTATCTCCATCATCATGTTGGGATCATCAAGATCCAATTCAAAACAAACTTCCTGGCATTTTGCGAAGGCATTTTTCATTGCTTCAGTCCAAACATAGTCTTTGGGACATATCATATGGATCGTCCCAAATATGTAAGACGATTTTTTCAGATCCTTACTACTGATCTTCCATAACAACGATTTTTCTTCTTCTTTTCCCTGCTGCGCTTTTAGAGAAAAAGAGGAAAGTAGCGTAAGGACTGTAAGTAATATGGACCGTATAGTAAGGGACATAAGTTTCTGATATTATTCAAACAATAAAGTGGCAAATCCAATGGCTACACCGGTTAGTATTGCTGCTACTTTTTGCCGGGTAAGCAAGTGTTGCTTGGTTCCGCTTTCAAAAAATATAGTTGTTGATATATGTATGAATGCACCGGCTACTATGGGTATTAATGCCACAACAGCCGCGGCCATTGCATGGTAAAATTGTCCCAGGCTATTGGCCAGGATGCCGGATATTGGTGTGATGCAAGAGAAAAAGAACATAGTAATTAATGTGGTCTTTCGCCCTTTGGCATTTAACAAGAGGGTAGTCGCGAGAATGGCTTCCGGTAGTTTGTGTGCTGCTACGGCAAGATATAGCGACGGTTCCGTAGCGCTCATTTTATAATTAAATCCCAAGGGTAATCCTTCCATAAAGGCATGCAGGCTTAATCCTGCAAGTATAGAATAGACGGGTACATGATGATGGTGATCTTCTTGCGGATGTACATGTAAATGCCCATGCTCTATACCGTGTGTGAACCGCTGAATAATAAGCTGTAGAAAGAAGCCGATTAGTACATAGACACCGGCCCGGGCTCCCAGGTCGCTGAATGTTTCCGGCAGTAAATGCAGAAATGTGATACTCAACAGGAAGGCGCCTGAAAAAGCCAGCAGATACTGCATCCTTTTTTCGTCAAAATCCTTAAACCACAATGGTATAATACCTCCAAAAAAAGTGATAGCAAAAAGAAGAATGCTGTAAAAGAAATGCATTTACTGTGCTGGTTTTCTATGTAAATGTAACTCCATTTTCAGAAACGAATGATAGATAATGCCTTTGTACAGATTGATAATGAGCGTATTCAAACATTCTTTATGCATTTTTGTTTTTGTTTACAGGAGTTGTTACATTTATTATACGATGGATTTTTTGCATATACCTAAGCAGGAGGATACAAAATTGCTATCGACGGGATGCTTTCTAATAGCTGAGCCGTTTTTGGCAGATCCCGGGTTTTCGCGGTCAGTTGTATTGCTGTGCGAGCATGGAGACGAGGGGTCTATGGGGTTCATTATTAATAAAAATACAGATTGGGTTTTAAGTGACCTGCTTCCTGAGTTTATTCAACCCAGCCTTACGGTTTTTAATGGCGGCCCGGTACAAAATGAAACCCTGCATATGCTTCATAAAATACCCGAACTTGGGGGCATAAATATTGCTGCCGGTGCTTATTGGGGCGGTGATTTTGATGGTTTGCAGAATGTATTGGCCAATGGTAGCTACGATCAGTCTGATATAAAATTATTTTTAGGCTACGCAGGCTGGTCTCCCGGACAATTGGAGCAGGAAATGAAAGAAGGTTCCTGGCTGGTAGGATCATTTGATGAATCTCTGCTGTTTGCGTCAGACCATAGTGATATATGGAAGTCTGCTATAAGATCCCTGGGTGGCGAGTATGCACACCTGGTCAATTTCCCCGTAAATCCTCAGCTTAACTAATCCTTTTTAAAACTTACGTAGTCCTTACCTTTGTAAGATGAGAAGAGCTCATTTGCCTCTTATACTTTTTGCATTAATATTATTTGCTTCCTGTAAGAGGACTGATACTTCAAAAACGGTTTCATCCGGTACCTATTTTTCTGTCAAAGCATATGCTGCGGATCAGTGGCATGTCTATCACGGCTTACCTTTTGGTATTATTAAAAAAATATATTTAGATGGTAAGGCCGACAGCATAATTACTAATGTGAACGCTATTAACTGGGGAGATATACTAAAAGTTTTTTTTGCCACTGACATCGGTGACAGAAAGTATGAAGGACAGTATAACTTTACAAGCTTTGTAGATAGTATGGCAAGGACAGAGAACTTTTACTATGAAGCCAATGATCCTAAACTATTTACCCGGAAGCTCAATATCACCGCTAGTGTTTATAGCCACAAAATTACTTCCATATATATTGAGACTGCAAGAAACAACAAGTGGAGTACCCATACACAAAAGTTGTTTTACGAACCCGTAAAAAGTATTATTATACAAGACTTTGAATCTTCCGTTACAGGCAAGGGGCGCGAGCTGAGAGTGGAATACATTTTTTTATAGGAGTGAAGAAAGGCATGACGAGAGAACAATTTTCAGATATACTGGCATCCATACCGCATCAGCCCGGTTGTTACAAATATTACAGCGAGTCGAATGAGCTGTTGTATGTTGGTAAGGCAAAAGATCTGCGCAAACGTGTTAGCTCCTATTTCAATAAAACGCTTGACAATTATAAAACCAGGCGTCTCGTATCTCTTATTAACAGGGTAGAGTTTACGGTTACTAATACCGAGCATGATGCTTTTTTATTGGAAAATTCTCTCATTAAACACCATCAGCCTCGTTTTAATATAGATCTGAAAGATGATAAGACCTATCCATATATCGTAATAAAGAAAGAAGCGTTCCCAAGAGTGTTTTTTACACGCAGGCTAATTAGGGATGGATCTGAATACCTGGGGCCATTTACGAGTGTAGCAAGAGTGCGCGAATTACTTGGTCTTATCAAACACAATATTCCGCTTAGGACTTGTAACCTGAACCTTTCTCCTGAAAATATCAAAAAAGCCAAGTATAAGGTTTGCCTTGAATACCATCTTGGCAATTGCAAAGGCCCTTGCGAAGGGCTACAATCTGCAGAAGATTACGCAGATAACCTGATGCAGGTAAGGCATGTATTGAAAGGCAATACAGGTGAAGTGATCAAATACCTGAAGAACCAGATGGCTGAAAGCGCCGCAAATATGCAGTTCGAAAAGGCTGCTGTAATAAAAACTAAAATCGATGATCTGCTTACTTACGAAAGCAGGTCTGCGGTGGTAAATACACACTTAGGCAATCTGGATGTGGCAACGATCATAAGTGATGAGGATTTTGCTTATGTCAATTATATGGCCGTAAACAATGGAAGCATTATCTATGCACAAACCATTCAGTTAGAGAAAAAAGTGGATGAGGACGATGCTGATGTATTGTCGTTAGCAGTTGATAATCTGCGAAATGTATTTGAAAGTAAGGCAAAAGAATTGGTAGTGCCGTTTACCATTAATGTGGCAGACGAAAATATTAAGGTAACCGTGCCAAAGGCAGGAGATAAGAAGAAGTTATTGGAGCTGAGCCTCAAAAATGCAGAGATAACCATGCAAGATGCTAAGCGGAAAAAGACATTGCTGCTTAGTGAGGCAGAACGGAACAATACGGAACGAGTCCTTGAGGAGCTAAAAGACGCTTTGCAGTTACAGGACTTGCCTGAACACATTGAGTGTTTTGATAACTCTAACTTCCAGGGATCATTCCCCGTAGCTGCAATGGTATGTTTCAAACATGGCCAGCCATCCAAAAAAGACTATCGGCATTTTCATATAAAAACAGTTGAGGGTATTAATGATTTTGCCTCGATGTCAGAAATAGTGTATCGCAGGTATAAAAGATTGGTGGAAGACAATCAACCGTTGCCACAGTTGGTTATCATTGACGGGGGCAAAGGACAATTAGGGGCCGCACTGGAAAGTATTGAGAAACTAGGCATTACCGGCAGAATGGCTATTGTAGGCCTGGCAAAAAGAGAAGAATCGATATTCTTCCCCGGCGATAATGATCCCTTACAGTTACCATATGATAGCCCTGCACATTTGCTGATAAGGCGCATACGGGATGAGGTACACCGTTTTGGCATCACGTTTCACCGGCAAACCCGTAGCAAGGGCACTATCAAAAATGAACTCGAAGCTATACCGGGTATCGGCGATAAGACGGCCACAGACCTGCTTAAAGAGTTTCGTTCCGTAAAAAATATTAAAACACTTACAGAAAGAGAGTTAACCAAGGTGATCGGTGCCGCCAAGGCGCGCATTGTCTGGAGCTATTTTAACCAGTCCGCAGAAAACCATGAAGCACCTGATGCCTGAGATTTTTATAATGTTTAAGCTTAAAAACAATTCAATTAATCAAACTATATTCGTTCCATGCAAAAAATACTGGTTGCCAATCGTGGTGAAATAGCAATGCGTGTTATGCGTACTGCCAAAGAAATGGGTATTAAAACAGTAGCGGTTTTTTCCGAGGCCGATCGTAATATGCCTTTCGTCCGTTATGCCGATGAGGCAGTATGCATTGGTCCGGCACTTTCTGCACAGTCTTACCTACGTGGCGAAAAGATAATAGAGGTAGCAAAACAAACAGGTGCAGATGCTATACATCCTGGGTATGGATTTCTAAGCGAAAATGCAGGCTTTTCCAAAGCAGTTACAGATGCCGGTCTTATATTCATCGGCCCCTCTGCCTATTCTATAGAGATGATGGGTAGCAAAATAGCGGCAAAGCAGGCAGCTAAAAAGTTTAATGTGCCGATGGTGCCCGGTACGGAAGATCCCCTGAAAGATGCAGCCGAAGCGAAAGAAATAGCCGGAAGGATAGGATACCCTATTTTAATAAAAGCGTCTGCAGGCGGCGGTGGTAAGGGTATGCGTGTTGTAAATAACGAAGCTGAGTTGGAAGAACAGATGCGCATGGCCAAAAGTGAAGCTTTAAGTGCCTTTGGCGATGATGCTGTATTTATAGAAAAATATGTGGGTGCTCCACGCCATATAGAAATCCAATTGATGGGCGATCAGCATGGAAATTACGTTTACCTTTTTGAGCGCGAATGTTCTATTCAGCGTCGCCACCAGAAGCTTATTGAAGAAGCACCGTCAAGCTGCCTGACACCTGATATCCGTAAAGCAATGGGCGAAAGTGCCGTTGCCGTTGCGCGTTCCTGCAATTATTATGGAGCCGGTACGGTAGAGTTCCTGGTGGATGAAAACCTGAACTATTATTTCCTGGAAATGAATACCCGTCTCCAGGTAGAGCACTGCGTTACAGAGATGATCTCGGGCGTAGACCTGGTACGCGAGCAAATAAATGTAGCTCGCGGCAATAAGCTTTCTTTTTCACAAGAAGATCTGAAGATCAACGGCCACTCCCTGGAGTTAAGGGTTTGCGCCGAAGATCCTATGAATAACTTTTTGCCTGATACCGGTAAACTGGAAATGTACCAGCCACCCAAGGGACCTGGTGTACGGGTAGATGATGGCTATGAGCAAGGTCAGGATATTCCCATATTCTATGATCCTATGATAGCAAAGCTGGTGGTGCATGGTAATACGCGCGATGAGGCTATCAATAAGCTTTGCAGGGCAATTGATGAATATTATATACAGGGAATTTCAACCACCCTTAATTTCGGTAAATGGGCAGTGCAGACGGAACCTTTCCGTAGTGGCAATTTTGATACTAAGTTTATCGAAAAGCATTTTAAACCGGAGTATCTGAATACAGATAGTGAATCTGCCGAAGAAGTGGCGGCTTTGCTGGGATCTTATATCTGGAGTAAAGAAAAGCAGCAAAAAAGTGCAATTAACGCTACCGGCGTTGCTTCTCAAACTTCTAACTGGAAGCTTAAAAGAAGATAGTTTTCATTTGTAAATATTTGATAAATAGCCCGCTACATCGCGGGTTATTTATTTTAACAGTTTTTTACTTTTGAGGGTGAAATTCTTGTACAGATGGTTTTGTACCAAAATCATTAATTTATGAAAGCGATACTAACAGTAATATTGGCAGCATTACTGCTTTGTATATCAAATGACCGGATGTTTGCGCGTCATTGGCATTATCGACATTGCAAAACCTATCATTGCAGGCCTGTAGTACGGCACTATTACTATTCAGACAGGCATTATGCATACTATCCACGACATTATCGTTATTATCCGCGACACCATTATAGCCGGCATTACAGGCCTTCTGTGCATGTTTACAGGCATGTGCCTGTACCACCAAGGCCACCTATGCCGCGACATCTGCCACATCCGCCGGTTCCACCACATCCGCCATTGCCACCGCGCCCACCATTACCACCACACCCTTAATTAAACTTTTTAAGATCATCGAAGTCTTATACATAAAGTATGTAAACAAACAAGCTATATAAAAGGATTTCGAGATCAAATAAAACAAATAAAGCCTCTCTATTAGAGAGGCTTTCGTTATTGCTCAATTGCTTTGTTGATCTCGTCACTCATCGGTTTGGTGGGCGAGTAGAATACTTCTACCAATTGCCCTTTCTCGTTGATCAGGTATTTTTGAAAGTTCCATTTCACTTTGGTGTCCTTATAGTGATTATATTTTTCTTCTGTAAGCCAGTGATAGATCGGCGCCATGTCATCACCCTTAACGGAAATCTTTGCTGCCATGGGAAAGCTTACACCATAGTTCTTTTTACAAAAACCTGCTATCTCTTCATTCGTACCAGGTTCCTGGTGCCCAAAGTTATTGGCCGGAAAACCTATGATCACAAGTTTTCCCTTGTATTTCTTATACAACTGCTCTAACCCTTCGTATTGAGGCGTGAACCCACATTCTGATGCGGTATTTACTATCAATATTTTCTTTCCCTTGTATTGCGATAAATCTATGGTGCCGCCTGTTAGCCCCTCTACCTTAAAATCATAAATACTTGCCGGAACTTTTTGGTCACTTTTGGGATCCGGGCTAAAGAAAAACAGCTTGAATAACAATAGAATGCTTAAAAACATATCAGCTTGATTAAATTGTTAAGATTAAAATTTAAAAGTTTTTACAAACCTACGCACAAATAGTAAAACCGGGTGGTTTATCTTATTTTTGGCACCAAATGAAGCTATTTTCTGTCCGCTTCCTGTTTTTTTTATGGATAAGTATCGTGCTGGTTGGCTGCGCCAATATCATGCCGCCCCAGGGTGGCAAGAAGGATACGACCCCGCCAAAGATCAAATCCGTTTCTCCTAAAGATTCATTATTAAATACACGCGTGTCTTTAATCGAGATGCATTTTAATGAATTTGTAACAGTAAGTGATGCATCTAAAGAAGTACAGGTGTCACCCTTGTTACCTATTCCGTTAAGCGTATTATCATATGGGAAAAGGGTAGAGATCAAAATTCCGGACACGTTACTCCAGGAAAATACCACTTACCGGGTGTCTATGGGCAAGGCCATAAAGGACTTGCATGAAGGTAATCCAATGGATCCCTATACTTATGTATTTAGTACAGGCAATTATTTCGATTCTTTAAAAATTGCAGGTATTGTGTACGATGCGATGACCGGCTTGCCCGACGCAGATGGATTTGTCGTATTGTACAAAGCTGAAAAATCGGATAGTGCAATTGTAAAGGAGAAACCTAGTTATATAGCACCCATTGGTGCAGGAGGAAGTTTTGAACTGGCAGGTCTTCCTTATCACGCTTATCGCATATATGCCTTGCACGATGCAAATAATAATCTCACTTTCGATGGAAAGAAAGAGAAGGTAGGATTTATAGATAGCATCATATATCCTGCAGATAGCGCTATCAATCCCGTTACTTTAAGGGTGTTTGAAGAAATAGATACAGACACTGCTAAGTTACCGGAAGGTAAAAAAACTAACGATCGCTCAGGAGCAGTCCGGAAGAATGAACCAGTTCCCTTTGTTTACTCCATCGTTCTCGATACTTCAAATATCAACAAGCGCACGTTTGATATCACAAGGCCTGTAGATATTACCTTTAACCGAAGAATAGATACCATCAACAAGCAAAGAGTATTCCTGAGTTTCGATAGCTCAGGTGTGTCCGTAGAATCCGAGGTAAACGTTTTTAGGGACACTATCAGCAATCAGGTCTTACACATCACAGCGCCATGGAAAGAAGATGCGGTATATACATTACGGCTTTTAAAAGGATTTGCTAAAGACTCTGCAGGTGCAGAGGTGATGCCTGCACGTTTTTCATTCCGCACCCAAAGCGATGATGATTATGCAAAACTGGAGATCCACCTGCCCGGTAAATACCGTGGGATGGATTATATATTCATGGTAACATCTGAAAAAGATACTATTTACAATAAGGTTGTTACAGATACGGTGGTGGCATTAAGAAAGCTAAAACCGGGTGACTTTAAAATGCGGATTGTGGTTGATAAAAACCATAATGGCAAATGGGATACCGGCAATTTACTGGAAAAGATACAGCCTGAATATGTGATCCCTTATACTGATCCTATACAGCTGAAAGCAGGATGGAGTAATATCGTAGATTTTGAGCCGGTGAAAAAGGGTAGGAGCGATACATCCCCCAAAACGAGGGATAAACCACCTGTTAAATGATTATACTTTCGCGTTCAATAATTAAATGATATGAAAAAACTTTTGGTTGCATTCCTGTTACTATCTATACAGGCTTCCGCCCAGGACCACATGACGCCGGAGATGCTATGGAGTCTGAAAAGAGTGAGTGCAGACAGAATTACGCCAAGCGGCAAAACGCTCTATTATACAACTCGGCAATATGACTGGACTACAGAAAAATCTGCAACGAAGCATTATAAGCTTAATATTGCTACAGGTAAGCTAAGTGAGATCTCTGAAAGCAATAACAAACCCACCAGGGAAGAACTTATAGCAACTGCCGATGAAAAAAATATATCCATCACAAGAAAGGGAGATAAGAAGGCGGTGCAGTATCCTGTAGAAGGTGCTGATAATATTAAGGCGTCTCCTGATAATAAATATATAGCATTTACCCGCGAGGTATTGGTAGATCCGGTTAATGGTTCTGATATTTATAAAGATCTTCCTAAAACTACATTACAGGCATACACCAACCTGGATTACAGGCACTGGGATACCTGGGAAGATGGTAAATACGCGCATGTTTGCATTCTTAATGTTGCAGACGGTACATGGACCGATATTATGAAGTCTGAACCTTACGATTGCCCGCAAAAACCATTTGGCGGCAGCGAAGATTTTGTATGGACACCTGATGGCAAAGGGCTGGTATATGTTTGTAAAAAGAAGACAGGTAAGGATTATGCACAAAGTACGAATACCGATATCTATTATTATGATCTAAAGGCCGGTACCACTACTAACTGGACAGCAGGAATGATGGGCTACGATATGGCTCCTTCTTTCAGTCCGGATGGCAAACGCATGGCTTGGACCAGCATGCATACCGATGGTTACGAAGCAGATAAGACAGATATTTACGTGATGGATCTGGGCAGTAAAAATGCCTATAAAATGAATCTTACAGCCGGATGGGATGGCACTGCAGAAGGTTTTATCTGGGATAGCACATCAACTAAAATTTATTTCAATGCTCCGTCGAAGGGAACCGTACAACTGTTTGAAGTAAATGTACCGGGCAACCTGATGGTGAAAATGTTACCCGCGGTGCGCCAGGTTACTTCCGGCAAGTTCGATGTAGCGGGCATTGTTGGCCAGGCACGCAAAGGGTTAATCGTATCCCGCACGGATATGAACCATGCTGCTGAATTGTACCTGGTAAATACAGAAGACGGGTCGATGAAGGCCCTGACACATGAAAATGATGAAGTGTATAGTAAAATCGGCCTGAGCAATACGGAGCTGAAGATGATAAAAACAACCGATGGTAAAGAAATGGGGGTTTGGGTAATCTATCCTCCTGATTTCAATCCTAAGAAGAAATACCCAACCTTGTTGTACTGCCAGGGTGGTCCGCAGTCTGCATTATCTCAGTTCTATAGCTTCCGCTGGAATTTTCAACTGATGGCTGCAAACGGCTATATAATAGTGGCACCAAACCGTCGTGGTATGCCGGGTTGGGGTGTAAAATGGAATGCTGATATCAGTAAAGACTGGGGAGGCCAGCCTATGCGCGATTATCTTACTGCCATTGATGAAGTATCTAAAGAAAGTTACGTAGATAAAAACAGGCTCGGTTGTATCGGTGCCAGCTATGGCGGTTATAGTGTATACATGCTGGCAGGCATACACGAGAACAGGTTCAAGACATTTATTGCACACGATGGCCTGTTTGATCTGAAAAGCTGGTATGGTACTACGGAAGAGCTTTGGTTTGCCAACTGGGATATCGGCGGCCCTTATTGGGCAAAGCCACAACCACAAGGATATCAGAAATTCAACCCTAGCAATTTTGTTGACAAATGGACTGCTCCTATAATGATCATACAAGGCGGTATCGACTATCGCGTACCTATAGAGCAAGGATTGGAAGCATTCCAGGCGGCACAGTTGCGTGGTATCAAAAGCAAGCTGTTATACTTCCCAAATGAGAATCACTGGATATTGCACGCACAAAATGGTATAGCGTGGCACCGTGAATTCTACGAATGGCTCGCAGAAACACTGAAATAATAACAACTATATTTTTTAAAAAGAGCACGCTGTGACAATTGTTACAGCGTTTTTTTTAAATTGTGCCAAACTTCATTCAATGAAAAAGGTCCTGGTAATGCTGCTGATCGCTATAGTTCTGGTTCAGTTCGTAAGGCCGGAAAGAAACGATTCCGGTGTACGCCCTTCGGATATTGCAAGCATATATCCCGTGCCCGCAGATGTAAATGTAATATTGGAAAAAGCATGTAATGATTGTCATAGCAACAAAACAAGATATCCGTGGTACACAAACATCCAGCCCGTAGGGTTATGGATGCAGCACCATGTTAATGAAGGTAAAAGGGAACTGAACTTTAATGAGTTTGCGTCTTATTCGGCTAAAAGACAAATGCATAAGCTGGACAAGGTAATAGGTATGGTGGAAAAAAATGAAATGCCATTGCCTTCTTATACATGGATCCACAAGGATGCCATCCTTACCGACGCTGAAAAAAACACATTGATTTACTGGGCCAAGGGTCTGCAACAGCAGATTAAGCCTGCACTACTACAACAATAAGAGATGCGTATCATTACCTATAATGTAAACGGCGTAAGAAGCGCCATGAAAAAGGGCTTTACTGATTGGTTGCAAAGCGATCCTGCTGATATTATATGTCTGCAGGAAACAAAAGCCACTAAAGAAGACGTAAATATTTCCGAAATTGAGGCTTTAGGCTATGAGACGTTTTGGTTTTCCGCAGAAAAGAAGGGCTATAGCGGCGTAGCTATTTTTAGCAAGATCAAACCCGATAATGTCTTCTATGGCAATGGCATTATGCAAAGCGACGCTGAAGGTCGTGTTATAAGGGCTGATTTTGGTGATATCAGTGTAATAAATGCATACTTCCCGAGTGGTACCAGTGGCGATGAGCGTCAAACATATAAATACCAGTGGCTGGATGAATTCCAGGAATATTTGCTGGAGCTGTCTAAAAACAGGCCAAAGCTGGTGATCTGCGGCGACTATAATATAGCCAATAAAAATATTGATATTCATAACCCTGCAGGTAACAAAAAATCAAGCGGGTTTTTGCCGGAAGAAAGGGAATGGCTCGATAAATTTTGGGAAAAAGGTTTTGTAGATAGTTTCCGTGTATTCAATCCTGATCCGCATCATTATACCTGGTGGAGCGCCCGGTTCCCATCTGTTCGCGAACAAAATAAAGGCTGGCGTATAGACTATATATCTGTAACAGAACCGTTAAGAGGTTCTCTGAAAGGTGCGGCGATATACCCTGATGTGAAACATTCAGATCATTGCCCGGCGTTTCTGGAACTGAAACTGAAATGATTTAAGAAAACTTCTGTTGTACTTTTTCTGCGTAGTTGGTGCCTACCGGTATCTCTGCATTTTTGAGGTATATGGTCTTATTCCGTAGAGATACGACATTCTTTATAGGTATGATATAAGATCTGTGCACGCGCATAAAATCCCTGGGTGATAGCTTTTCTTCCATAGATTTCATGCTCATCCTGGCTACTACTGGTTTAGAGTTATACAGATGAATTTTGAGATAGTTGTCGAGGCCTTCTATATATTCAATATCTGCGGTGGCAACCTTTATTACACTGTAATCAGCTCGTATGAATAGGTATGGTTCCGATACCTGCTCTTTATTTTGTATATAGGTATGGTACTCATTTGCTTTATCAACTGCCTGCTTAAACCGGTTAAAATCAAATGGCTTCAAAAGATAGTCAATGGCGCTCAGGTTAAAGCCTTCCAATGCATATTCACTATGAGCTGTGGCGAATATTGCCATAGTGCCCGGCGCTATCCTTTTGTAAAAATCTATTCCTGACATTGCCGGCATTCTTATGTCTAAAAATAAAAGATCAGGTTTGTGATTTTCCAGGTATTTCACGGCCTCGCCAATTTGCGTAAACGTCTGTTCGAGCTTGATGAAGTCGATCTTGTTGCAAAAAACTTTGATTACATCCAGTGCGAGCGGTTCGTCATCTATAGCAATAGCACTTATCAAGATAGTTTTATGTTTAATGTTACAGTAAAGCTATCATCCGTTTCGTTAATTGTCAAGCTGTGCTTACCTGGGTATTGCAGTCTTAATCGTTCTTTGGTATTACGTATGCCGAGCCCGGTACTTGTAGTCGGGTCTTCCTGTACAAATACTTTCTTATTGAAAACTACGAGGCCAAGCTCACGGTCCTTGATGTTAATGTCGATATATATTTCCGAATTTTCCTCCGGGTTTATGCCATACTTAAAAGCATTTTCCACAAATGGTATGATCATGAAAGGAACGATTTTTTTTTCATTCGCGTTACCGGTAATACTGTAATTGATCTTCACCGTTTCCGGTATACGCATCTTTTGCAAGTCTATATAATTGGTAATATAGTTAAGCTCTTTCGACAAGGGAACATCTTGTTGGTTGGAGTCACTAACCGCATACCGCATCATGCCTGATAACTTTACTACAGCATCCGGAGTTTTGTCTGATTTTGCCAATGCGAGGGAATATATGCTATTCAATGTGTTAAACAGGAAATGTGGGTTGATCTGGGCTTTAAGAAAAGAGATCTCCGTATTTAATTTCTCCTCTCTCTCTGTTTGTAATTGATTATACAATGATAATGTGAATGAACAAACGTAGACGATGATGAACATGAACAGATTATATCCCGGTCCGAATGCCATACCCAAAGACGACCCGTGTTCGCGTCCATGATGCATAGATTCAGTTGGCCGCATATTATAATTAACCGCAAGGAATATTACAAAACCCAGTAATAAAGAAAGAACTAATGGTAAGTATTTCCGTTTTGCATAAAACTTGGGAATTACTATATAATAATTGAAGTAAAATAATCCGATTAGTAATAGCCCATCCACCAACCTTGGAGTGATTATAAGATCCTCCAGTAAAGACCCTTTAGGTGCATTGTGATGGCTGGGTTTAAAAAGATAGGGTAGTGACAAGAATATAAACCATACACATGCATGAATGATGATTGTAAATGCCCGTTTCTTCATCTGGTTTGAATTCATAGCTTCAGCCGGTCTTGAACTTACTAAATCTGCCGTTATTTCTGTTTTGTAAGGGTAAAAAGCCACTTATCCTTTCGGAAGAGTGGCCTGCACAATATACCCCATATGTGCGAATGCCTATATCTTGCACAATAGATAGTCAGCAATGTCTTATCCTTTCTTTGGTACGTTTGTTTTGTTTAAAATGATAAAGAAGGCCTGTTGCCTAAAGTTGGCATTTATGTGGTTGTACCGGTAAAAAATGACGAGTTCCTGCATAATCCCGTGGTAAATTGCGCACGCGGTCAATAATACGTAGCTTAGGGGCTTTGTATAGTTCATGCAGCACTGGGAATTACTTGTTTTTTTCTTTGTAATAGCATTTGTATATGCATCCGTAGGTTTTGGCGGGGGATCAAGCTACCTGGCTATACTAGCCTTATACGCTATTCCATTTCAGGAAATGAAGCTGACTGCATTAATATGCAATATTGTGGTAGTAACAGGAGGTACGCTTGTATTTTTAAAAAACAAGCAAGTTGATTGGAGGAAAATATTACCACTGATTATTACAAGTATCCCAATGGCTTTTTTGGGAGCCCGGCTCAAATTAAAGGAAGATGTCTTTTTTGTCGTATTAGGATGCAGTCTCGTTATAGCGGCTATTTTGCTCTGGATAAAAGTTAAGGCAGGTAAAATGGCCGATAAGCCTAATGTCTTTAGGGATGCAGGCCTGGGGGGAATAATTGGTTTTTTGTCAGGCATGGTAGGTATAGGAGGCGGTATTTTTCTGTCGCCACTCCTAAATCTTGCCGGTTGGGATACGTCGAAGAAGATTGCCGCTACTGCAAGCCTGTTTATATTAGTGAATTCCCTGTCAGGTATTGCTGGCCAACTTTCAGGAATATCTGCCGGTTTAGATTATACTCATATAACTTTGCTGGCAATTGCAGTGTTGGCGGGTGGTCAACTGGGTTCATGGTTAAGCGCTGTGAAGTTTGATCTTCTGGTAGTACGTCGGATGACTTCTTTACTTGTTTTAGTGGCAGGAATAGAAGTGTTAATAAAACATTTGCATTTGTTTCGGTAAGGGTTATGGAAATATTAGCGTTTGGTATTGTAAAAGATATTTTTTTGGCGACATCAATTGATTTGATTGTCGATGAGGACATTACTGTGGGTGCATTGAAACAGAAATTGGAAGGGAGATATCCCCAATTACGAGGTATATCCTCTTATATGGTAGCTGTAAATGATGAATATGCTTCTGATGACTCAATTATTAAGGATAGTGACGAGGTGGCAATAATACCTCCTGTAAGTGGCGGCTAATGAACATTGATATAAAAATACTGAAAGAACCCTTAGATATTAATGTCTGCATCAATTGGGTAATGACACCGCAAAGCGGAGGTATTGATGTCTTTGTTGGAACCGTCCGTAATCATACGAAAGGTAAAAAGGTACTTCGCCTGGAGTTTGAAGCATATGAACGGATGGCGATGAAGGAAATGGATAAGATTGCAAGGGAAATGCTGCAACGCTGGCCACTACATAAAATTGCAATGCATCATAGGGTAGGGATTCTTGATGTTGGAGAGGTGCCCGTAGTTATCGCGGTGTCTGCTGCGCATAGAGATGCGGCATTCGATGCCTGTAGATATGCCATCGATACCCTAAAACAAACAGTGCCGATCTGGAAAAAGGAAATATTTGAAGATGGGGAGGTTTGGGTAGCGGCGCATCCTTAATCCCAATTCTGCAACCCCTTCTCAAGAGAGTAAACCTTGATGTCTTGCAGCTTTCTATTTAATACCTTCACTGCTTCGCCGCTTCTTTTACCTGTAGCGCAATAGGCAATTATCGTTTTGACATGTTCCGGGATTATAATGTCCCCGGTAAGTGATTGAAGCGGAATATTTATTCCACCTATATTAAAGGCAGCATGTTCTTCTGCCGGCCGTACATCCAATAATAAGGAATCACCATTTTCAAGAAATTCGTTCAATTGTGCTTTGTTGACCGTTGCAACCAGGCGAATAACGGGAAGGGAATTGATTTGAGTTTTGGTTTCGTTTGGGAGTTTTATGACGCGGGTTTGCATCGTTAGTGCATCAAGTATAGCAAGTTTACCCACTAAGGTTTGTCCGATGTCGGTTATATACTTTATTGCTTCATTGGCTTGCATTAATCCAATCATGCCTGCGAGGGTAGGGATCACGCCACCATCATTGCAATCAGGTATCTGCGAGCTGTCTACATCAGGAAAGATATCTCGGTAGTTGGCACTTCTGCTACCATTATCATTTGCCGCGTTGAAAATACCCACTTGCCCTTCATATTGATAAATAGCTCCGTAGACCAATGGTTTTGCAGCCAGCACACAAGCGTCGTTTAGCAGATACTTGGTGTCAAAATTGTCAGTACAATCCAGTGTTAAATCATGCCTACTAACAAGTTCTACTATGTTCTCGGGATTGACAGGTATGTCTAAGGTTTCTATCTGTATGTGAGGGCTTTGTTCGCTGAGTTTTCTTTGAGCTACTAATGCTTTTTTTTCTCCAATTTCTGATTCATTGAAGAGGATCTGCCGATGGAGATTAGACTTTGAAACCACATCGCCATCCACAAGTGTTAGTTTACCGATGCCACTGGATGCAAGATATTGTGCTGCCGGGCAGCCAAGCCCGCCAATACCCACGATCAGCACACTTGCTTTCGTTAACAACTCCTGTTTTTCTATCCCGAAACCGGGTAGTTTTATCTGGCAGCTATATCTGGTATATTCATCCGGCATTAAGAATGATTGTGTTGTATCAGTTTAATAACTTGGGCGGCATCATCAGGCGTATTCGCATTCAGTAAGGCTTGTGGGTTATTAGGCTTTATTATCTTAACTCGTTCTAGATTGCGCATCAGTACTTTCCTGGGACAGGATATATTTTCTTGAAATAATGATTGTATTGCTTCAAAAGCCGCAGGTTCCCATATAGTAATTAACGGCTCCGGAAGGCTATCGTGCGGACTCTCAAAAGTGGTGGCTATGCAATTTGGATCGCGGTTGTCTATCAACCATGAGATAGTTTCTTCATCTAATAAAGGAAGATCGCTTGCAATAATGAGCCATGCTTTGTCGGGATAAGTATTAAATGCGGTAAGTATAGCACCTAACGGTCCTTTCCCTTCAACCTGGTCGGTTAGTACTTTATAATTGTTGGCAATGTCATGTGTTTGTTCCGCCCTGCAGGATATAAATACATCTTCGCACAATTCGCCCAGCATATCAGCCAGATAATAACGTTGTTCCTGTCCATGCCAGGTCATAACGGTTTTGTCGCTACCCATGCGAGTACTTTTGCCACCGGCAAGAACAAGGCCATATAGCCCTTTTCTATTTTCTTCTGAAATCACTTTTTCCTCCCGTTTTCTCTATCAGCATGGTTTCCTTTATTATTATATCGTGGCTCATAGCTTTGCACATATCGTAGATAGTAAGTGCTGCAATGGATGCACCGGTAAGCGCTTCCATTTCTATGCCCGTTTTTGCCGTTATACTTGCCGCGCATAATATTTCTATTTCTCCATTACCATTAACACAGATATCAATATTGCAATTATCCATGCCAATAGGGTGGCAGAGTGGTATTAGCTCTCCCGTTTTCTTTGCACCCATAATACCGGCAATAATCGCAGTTTGAAACACGGCACCTTTTTTCGTTTGGATATCGCCGTTAGTTAGTTTTTCTAAAACCAGCGGAGGTACGGAAATAATGCTTCGTGCGGTAGCCGTCCGTTTGGTAGGCATCTTTTCACCAACATCTACCATTGTGGCCTTGCCTTGCTCATTAATATGTGTAAAATCGCTCATTGTATTTAAAAGTCAAATGGCTTTGTAAGGCCAAACAGGGTATATATTTCCCTTCTTAAAATTACTGATTTCAGCGGGCAGTTCCATAAAAGCATCTGCGTCTGCAAGGTTGGAATAATCACCGGAGCCATTACCTGTAACAGGAGTGGCGATTAATTGTGCATCGGCTGTGTGCCTAAATTTCACCTGTAAAAAATATTGCAATTGGGGCTCAAATACTACATCCGCATCCAGTTTCGCCCATTTAGTAGGCTGAGTTATCAATCCTAAAGACCTTCTTAACCATGGCACGAAATAGCGGTACGCACACAGAAAAGTTGATACCGGGTTGCCCGGGAATGCAAATACAATGCAGCCGTTTGTATGTTTCCCAAACCAAAATGGTTTTCCGGGCCGCTGCTGCACTTTGTAGAATAGCTTTTTTACATGCAATTGCTCCAATACTTGTGGCAAGTGATCGAATTTCCCCATGGAAATACCGCCGCTTAATATAATTGCATCAAATGCAGACAGACATTCTGACAATATCCTTTCTATAACAGATACATCGTCGGGAATATGAAGGATCGTGGCATCCACGTTATATTCTTGTAGTATCGCATGTATGGCATATACATTCGACCGCCTTATTTGGTATTCATTGGGTGTTTCTGATGGTTCTACCAGTTCATTGCCTGTAGATAGAATAGCAATTTTAGGTAATTGGGTCACCGCAACAGTCGTTTGTCCCGTGGAAGCTGCAATGCCAATTGCAGAGGCATCTATTAAATTGCCTGCATTAAGTATAATGTCATTTACCTTTCTATCTGTTCCCCTGCGATGGATATTTTGTCCTTTTTTTATTGAGGTCACATGGATAGTCGCAAAACCATTTTCTATGGTCACATCTTCGTATCGTACAATTGTATCAGTAGTTTCGGACAGCGCCGCACCGGTCATGATCTCAATACACTCATCCAGGGCCTCTATTGCTAAAGGATGTTCCCCC
Source organism: Bacteroidetes bacterium 43-93 (assembly GCA_001897855.1). Lineage (GTDB taxonomy): Bacteria > Bacteroidota > Bacteroidia > Chitinophagales > Chitinophagaceae > Polluticoccus. Next base: position 19,735 of record MKUO01000020.1, on the reverse strand, counting down.
GCTGCCTGAGTACCTGTTATTCTAAATTTTGTATGACCCTGTTCAAATGCTCTGTAATTAATAGCAATACCATCCATTGTAACGCGGTCATACGGCGGCAGATCGCGATCTGCTTGTATAGGCACGGCGAGTACTCTTCCTATGGCCGATTGAAAAGGTAAATGTTCTACACCGTAGCTCCCGGCTTCAGCAAATACTATTTCTTCAGCTTGTTGTACCGTTACCATAACATTATCCGCCAATAGTAGCCATTGATTCATGAATTGGATTACTCATTTCGCGCGTTCGTTCCGCCTCATGCCCATCTTTAGGTTTATGCAAAATGGCATCTTGTATTGCACTAATTATAGTTGCGTCGTTCAATGTCTCATCGCGCAATAGACTCTTTATGTCGAGCACTCCGTTATCATACAGGCAGGTTTTAAGTGTGCCTTGCGGTGTAATGCGGATGCGGTTGCATGTTCCGCAAAATAATCGGGTATATGCGGCAATAATGCCCACACTTCCTTTATGCCCAGGTATTTGATAGTTGTAGGAAGTGGAATAGGGAGGGTCTTGTATTTTGGCTATAGCAGGATGTTGGGTTTTGATATGGTCTAAAATGCGCTTGTAGTCCCAGAATATTTCCTGTTCGGTATGCCCATCGCCATTAAAGGGCATCTCTTCAATAAAACGCACGTCTATTGGTAGGTCTTTTGTAAGTGCTACGAGTGGTAAAATATCCTCTGTATTTTTACCATTCATAACTACAGCGTTTAGTTTTAAAGATATGTCATGTGCCAATGCAGTTTCAATGGTGTTGAGTACTGCAGGAAGTTCATCCCGGAAGGTTATTGCATAAAATCGGTCACGGTCGAGTGTATCCACACTAAGGTTGATACTTTTTATACCAAGACGTTTTAATTCAGGAATTAGTGGAGCAGTCACCACACCATTGGTAGTAATATTTAATTCTTTAAGCCCGTCTAGTTTCGACAGATCAGATATGAAGGACATGATCCCCTTACGTGCAAACGGTTCGCCGCCTGTAATGCGTATTTTTTCTATCCCGGCGTTTACAAGCAGGTTACAGGTGCGCAGCATTTCATCAAAGCTGAGCAATTCCTTCCGCTCCAGCCATTGAATACCTTCTTCAGGCATGCAATAGCTGCAACGCAGGTTGCACCTGTCTGTAACTGCCAGTCTCAGGTAATTGATGATCCTTCCGTGGTTATCTATCAGCACTAATCAGCCCTTTTTATTTCTATGCGGGCGAGGTTCTTTAGATGCCTTCGCCCAGTGTTTATATCAGATAGCGACATTACCAATATCCGTTCCTCCATTTGGTCGGCAGGTTTGCCATCCTTCCCGGTTATGATATAAATATGGTTGCCAATATCTGTATTATATATCTCGTTCCACGAATATACGTTCTTATAACCATCAGATGCTACCAGCAGAATGTAGTATTCGCTATAATCTTTAGGCTTGTTTACATTCATATAAGAAGAGTCCACAACGTCTTTCAGCAATACACCGGTAATATTCCGGATGATGCTCTTTTGTTCTCCTCTATGGTTTAGGATCTTTACATTCCCCAGTTTTGCTTGCTTATATTTCGATAGCTGGGCAAGTGTTACGGTTGTTTTCTTTCCTGCGCTTTCTATTTTGAACTCCTGTGTTGTAATAATGCTATCCCTGCTATGCGCATAGGACTGCGATCCTAAAAACAAAAAAATGAGCACATATATGAGAAGGCGTATATTATTCATTTTCTTTAACTGGTTTCCTGGTTCCTTCATAAAGTTCATATTCCAGCATACGGCAATCAATAGTGCTGGTATAGAATTCTATTCGCCTTTTGGCTTTCAGTCCTATTTTCTTTGCAAGTTCAAGGTTGCCTGTAAACACATATCCATGATAGCCCTTGCATTTTTGTTTCATAAAGTCGCCTATACGCGCATAGGTTTCTTCCAGCTCTTTTTCATCGCCAAGGCGTTCTCCGTATTCGGGGTTTACAAACATTACACCCGCTTCCCCCTCAGGCACTTTGGTCTCCGCAAAATCGCAAACGGAAAACTCTATCATATCCGCTACACCCGCGGCTATGGCATTCTTTTGTGCGTTTTTTATAGCGATATCGCTGTAGTCTGTTGCTATTATCCTCAACCCGGGCACCTCTGTTATTTGCTCATCCAGAATGGTCATTTCGTTATCATATACGGTTTCATCATAACCGATAAGATGCATAAACCCATAATTCATCCGGAACAGGCCGGGGCGGGTATTGGTAGCTATCAGTGCAGCTTCTATGGCAACTGTCCCTGACCCACACATCGGGTTGACGAATGGCGATTTCTTATCCCATTTCGTAGCCAGGATCGTTGCCGATGCAAGGGCTTCCAGCATTGGAGCCCGGCCCGGTATCTTCCTATAGCCATGTCTTGCCAGTGAATCCCCCGATGTATCTATAAATACCTCGGCATTGTCGTTTTTCCAAAACAGGTGAATAACAGCACCTGTCAGTTCTGCACCGGTATTAGGGCGTTTGCCTGTTTTATCTCTGAAACGATCAACAATAGCGTCCTTTACCCTCAGATTGGCATACATATTATTGTTGATCGTCTCGTTCTGCACATTACTGGTTATGGAAAAATAGCCATCTTCGGGAATGATCTTTTCCCAGGGATAGGCCAGCAACCTCTTATAGATAGTGTCTGCGTCGGAAGCGTCAAACTGCTTCAGGCTATATAAGACCTGGCTGGCACACCGCAGGTTCAGGTTCAATTTAATACAGTCATTCAAGCTTGCATTAATACGTACTCCTGTCACAAAACGATCTTCGATAGTAAAGCCCAGCTCTGCTACTTCCTGTTCCAGGTAAGGCGCCAAACGTTTGTTACAGGTAATTGTAACCGGCGCAATTGTGGTGTAAAAAGACATAGAAAACGTAAAGTTACTCCTTCCTGCGGTATCTGGCATTAGAGTTGTATAGCTGCTCTGATGCCCAGATTTTTTGTTCCGCTCATCGATTGCGCGAAGAATAGGGAGAATAACAGGCTATTGTCAGGCAATTCTACCGCATAACCGGCATAGATAGCTTTTGCAAATCCAACGCTGCTGCCACTGCTTTTTAATGCCACACCAACACCTAATCCTGCACCGGCAAAGAAATGATACGGCAGGTTATATTTTGCATCTGCAAGCAAGTTTACTAAGCTGGTAGACTCAGATTTGAAAAAAGTACTTGTCGGTTTGGCGAGGAAATAAGCATAATTAGCACGCACACCTACTGCCAGGTCTTTGAGTTTATTCTGTAATCTATAATGGGCCGCGCCATCTACTCCAAATCCCAGTCGCTGGAACAGGTGGAATGTACGTACGGGTATGGCCAGTGTAAAACCCGCTTCAAATTCAATAGGCTGATCTTTTGATGAGATCGGGTTTACTTCTTGTGGAGGCGTGGGTGGCGTAGGCGGTGGAGGTGGTGATGTAGGTTTAATTGTTTTTGCTACATCTGCCGGAGGCTTGATATTGCTTTTTGCGCTTGCTTTACTAACCGGCTTTTTCGTCGGTGTTTTTTTTGTCGTAGTGGTATTTTTAGTCGCAGATGTTTTTGTCTGGGCATTACTAAATGTACCCACAAGGCAAAGAATAACGAATACAAATGCTTTTAGCCTGTTCATAAAATGGCGGATATATTATTTGTTTGCTTAAGATATGGCAAATGTATCAGGCCTTGGGCATATAAACGCTTCCGTTTTCTAAAAAAACACAAAGAATTTAAAGCTTTTAATAGTGTATTCAGCTTTATTTATACTTTTTTGGCTAATTCCTTGGTAACTTTGCAGGCCAATTAGCATATGTTATGCTAAAGGTTAATGTTATGGAAGAGAAGTACAGCGATATAGAGCAGGCGATACTTAGCGAATATAAATACGGTTTTGTTACTGATATAGAAGCTGATGAAGCCCCCAAAGGACTTGATGAGAATACAATTCGGTTCATTTCTGCAAAGAAGAATGAACCTGAATGGATGCTGCAATACAGGCTAAAAGCATATCATCAATGGCTGAAGATGGAAGAGCCATCTTGGGCCAATCTTAAATATGACCCGATAGATTATCAGGATATCATATATTATTCTGCCCCCAAGCAAAAAAAGAAACTCAATAGCCTGGATGAAATAGATCCGGAATTGAGGAGGACGTTCGAAAAACTGGGTATTTCCCTTGATGAGCAAAAGCGCCTTTCCGGCGTAGCTGTGGATGCGGTTATAGATAGTGTGTCTATTGCTACCACCTTTAAAGCTCAATTGGCGGAACAGGGAATCATTTTCTGCTCTATGAGTGAAGCAATTCAAGAGCATCCGGAATTGATCAAAAAATACCTTGGTTCGGTGGTGCCTGTTACAGATAACTATTTTGCCGCGTTAAATGCGGCCGTATTCAGTGACGGTTCGTTTGTATACATTCCCAAGGGCGTACGATGCCCAATGGAGCTATCTACGTATTTCCGTATAAACGCGGAGAATACCGGCCAGTTCGAAAGGACATTGATTGTAGCGGATGAAGGAAGTTACGTTAGCTACCTTGAAGGTTGTACTGCACCAATGCGCGATGAGAACCAGTTGCATGCTGCTGTAGTAGAGTTGATAGCGCAAGATCATGCAGAGATCAAATACTCTACGGTACAAAACTGGTATCCGGGAGATAAGGATGGCAAGGGTGGGATTTACAACTTCGTTACCAAGCGTGGCATTTGCCAGGGTAGCCATTCAAAAATATCCTGGACACAGGTAGAAACCGGATCTGCTATAACCTGGAAGTATCCTAGTGTAATACTTAAAGGAGATCATTCTGTTGGTGAGTTTTATTCAGTAGCCGTAACGAATAATCACCAGCAAGCCGATACCGGTACCAAGATGCAGCATATAGGTAAGCATACCCGCAGCCGTATTGTCTCCAAAGGTATCTCCGCAGGTTTCAGCAATAATAGCTACCGTGGCCTGGTGCACGTGAGTAAAAATGCCACCAATGCGCGTAACTATTCTCAATGCGATTCGCTACTGATAGGTGATAAATGTGGTGCTCATACTTTCCCTTACATAGAGGCGAAGAATAATACTTCGGTAGTAGAGCATGAGGCCACCACTTCTAAAGTGGGTGAGGACCAGATATTCTATTGCAACCAAAGGGGCATTGATACGGAAACTGCCGTTGCATTGATCATTAATGGCTTCGCTAAAGAGGTAATGAACCAGCTTCCTATGGAGTTTGCCATAGAAGCACAAAAACTATTGGCTATTAGCTTAGAAGGTAGCGTAGGATAATTTTTAAAAAAATAAAACGATATAGATACACATGTTGCGCATTGATAATTTGCAGGCAGGCATTGAAGAAAAACAAATTCTTAAAGGTATTAACCTGGATATTAAACCGGGAGAGGTACATGCGATCATGGGCCCTAACGGATCCGGCAAAAGCACGCTTGCATCTGTACTGGCAGGCCGCCAGGATTATGAAGTAACAGGTGGTTCTGTGACTTTTGAAGGCAAAGACCTGTTGGAACTTTCTCCTGAGGAAAGGGCGGGTGAAGGTGTATTCCTCAGCTTTCAGTATCCTGTAGAGATACCGGGATTAAGCACTACCAACTTTATAAAAACTGCGGTAAACGAAGTGCGCAAATATCGTGGGCAAGAGCAATTGGATGCTGTTTCTTTCCTGAAGCTGATGAAAGAAAAAATGGCTTTGATGGAAATGGACCAGGCAATGCTGAGCCGTTCATTGAACGAGGGCTTCTCCGGTGGTGAAAAGAAACGCAATGAAATATTCCAGATGGCGATGCTGCAACCTAAGCTGGCTATCCTCGATGAAACAGATTCTGGGCTCGATATCGATGCCATCAGGATTGTGGCAAATGGTGTAAACAAACTGCGTAATGAAAATAATGCAGTACTGGTGATTACACACTATCAGCGCTTACTAGATTACCTGGTACCCGATTTCGTACACGTTTTATATAAAGGCCGTATCGTAAAATCAGGCACTAAAGAATTGGCATTGGAACTGGAGAAGAAAGGATATGACTTCATTAAGAACGAAATAGGAGTAGAAGAAGACGTTTAAATCACATTGCTGTAAAGCAAAAAACACATGAGCACAGTGGATTATTATATAGAGCAATTGAATACGATACAGGCTGCAAAGCAGGATAGTCCGCTTGCCCCTGTACGTAAGTCAGCGCTTGATACTTTTACCAACATGGGTTTCCCTACTTCGCGGAATGAAGAATGGAAATATACCCGTATAGGTAGCATATTTAAGAAAGAATTCAGGTTGCAGAATGAGGATATCACTTCGTTCAATCAATCAAGCATAGATGCGGTAAGGCTTCCGGGGCACGAGAATGCGAATGAACTTGTATTTGTGAATGGCCGGTATTCCGAGGAATTCTCAAAGATCATTTCTGACGAGATCATAGTTACCTCATTAGAGGCCGCAGCCTCCGATGAATATGCCGACATTGTAAAAGCATACTTCAATAGCAGCAGCAAATACCTGAAAGATGGTATCAATGCACTGAATGCTGCATATGCGCAAGGTGTATTTATTTACGTGCCCAAAGCGAAGGTAGTACCACATCCGGTATATATATATAATATAGTAGATGCTGTTGCAGATGCCGTTTGTGCATTGCCTCGTTGTCTGGTATACGTGAGTGAAGCAGCAGAAGTAAGTTTTGTAGAAACTTATGCCACGCTTGGCGCTTCAGAAAGTATCACTAACCAGGTTACAGAGATAATAGTAGCGGAGAATGCTAATGTTTCTTATTGCAAGATCCAGAATGATAATAGCAAGGCCAGCCAGGTAAGTACTACCCATATTCACCAGGTAGGTAAAAGCTATGCAGAAACGGTAACTATTTCATTAGATGGTGGCATAGTCCGCAATAACCTGAATATTGTAATGGGTGCTGCACATTCAGAGGCACACATGTATGGCCTATATTTCCAGAATGGGGAAAGTCATATAGACAATCACACCATCGTAGATAATGTAATGCCTCATTGCCAGAGCAATGAATTATATAAAGGTATCTTAAACGACCGCTCTACAGGTGTTTTCAATGGCCGTATATACGTAAGGCAGGATGCTCAGAAAACCAATGCATTCCAGTCGAATAAAAACATTTTGTTAGGTGAAAATGCTACAGTAAACACACAGCCACAATTAGAAATATTTGCGGACGATGTAAAGTGTTCTCACGGTTGCACGGTTGGTAGTTTGGACGAAGAAGGAATTTTTTACCTGCAGTCAAGAGGTATTCCCAAAGAGGTGGCTATGTCACTACTGCTGCAGGGATTCGCTTTGGATATACTCGAAAAAATAAAAATAGAGCATATACGTACGTATGTGCAGGAATTGATCGCAGCGCGATTGACAACTCAGATATAAAGATGGCAACGATAGAAGAAGTTCAGCCTGCTATAAACATAGCTTCTATTAGGAAGCAATTCCCGATACTGGAGCGTCAGGTAAAAGGCAAGCCATTAGTGTACCTGGACAATGCAGCGACTACGCAAAAGCCACTGGCGGTCATCGATGCGCTGACTTCTTACTACTCGGGCTATAATGCCAATATTCACAGAGGTATACATACACTGGCGGAGGAAGCTACAGCTGCATTTGAGGCAACCCGAGATACCGTACAGAAATTCATTAACGCTGCAGTTCGCGAAGAAATCATCTTCACCCGCGGAACTACGGAAGGTATTAACCTTGTAGCTGCTACATGGGGCAGGCAGAATGTTGGTAAAGGAGATGAGGTGATCATATCCGGTATGGAGCACCATTCCAATATTGTTCCATGGCAAATTTTGTGTGAGGAGAAAGGAGCGATCCTTAAGGTGATACCGGTGAATGAAGCCGGGGAGCTGCAAATGGATGTTTTTCATTCGTTATTGAACTCCAAAACAAAGATCGTTGCCATAGTACATGCATCTAATGCCCTGGGCACCATTAATCCGGTTAAGGAGATAGTCGCTGCTGCTCATAAAGTAGACGCTGTAGTATTGGTAGATGGCGCACAGTCTACTGTTCACATGGATATAGATGTTCAGGATATGGACTGCGATTTCTTCGCATTATCTGCGCATAAATTATATGGTCCAACCGGTGTTGGCGTATTGTATGGTAAAAAGCACATCCTCGAAGCTATGCCACCATATATGGGTGGGGGAGAGATGATCAAAGAAGTAACTTTCGAAAAAACTACCTATAACGAGCTGCCATATAAATATGAGGCGGGCACACCTAATATTGCCGATGTAATTGCTTTTAAGGCTGCCATGGATTTTATGGAATCTATTGGTAAGGAAAATATTGCCCGTCACGAGCAGGTATTATTGAATTACGCTACTGAAGAACTTCAAAAGATAAATGGGCTGAAGATCATTGGCCGGGCCATGCATAAAACAGGTGTAATTTCCTTTGTAATAGATAATATCCATCCGCAGGATATTGGTATTCTTTTAGATAATCAAGGCATTGCTGTGCGTACCGGCCATCATTGTACGCAGCCGTTAATGTCAAGGTTTTGTATTCCGGGTACTACAAGAGCTTCCTTTGCGGTCTATAGTACTATAGATGAAGTAGATGCATTGGTTGCTGGCTTACATAAGGTAGTGAAGATGCTTTCGTAACTTTGTGGTTAATGGACAAAGTGAATACAATTCAGGATACGGAAAACGAGATAGTAGAAGAGTTTGGGCTCTTCGACTCCTGGGATGATAAATACGAATATATCATAGACCTGGGTAAAAGGCTACCGCCGTTAGATGATAAATATAAGGTGGATGAGAATAAGGTAAGGGGGTGCCAGTCAACCGTATGGCTCCATGCGGATTATAAAGACGGGTATATCTACTTTTCTGCAGATAGTGATGCAGTGATCGTAAAGGGTTTGATAAGTATGCTGATACGTGTGCTCACCAATCATACACCTGATGAGATACTTAACGCTAAATTAGAGTTTATAGATAAGATAGGTATGACCAAACATCTGGCGCAGACAAGATCTAACGGTTTGCTGTCTATGGTAAAACAAATGAAAAACTTTGCATTGGCATACAAACTAAAAATGGAAAGTAATGGAAACTGATGCTTTGAAAGAAAAGGTAATAGAATGCCTTAAAACAATATACGATCCGGAAATACCCGTTAATATTTACGAGATGGGGTTGATCTATCAAATAGACATATTGCCTATCAACAATGTACAGATCACTATGACGCTTACAGCACCTAGCTGTCCTGTCGCACAATCATTGCCTATAGACGTAGATCAGAAAATAAGAGAGATAGAAGGCGTTAATGATGTGCATGTGGCTGTAACCTGGACTCCACCATGGAATAAGAGCATGATGTCAGAAGCAGCCCAGTTAGAGCTGGGAATGCTTTAAGGTTCTAAGGACAATATATAATTTACTGAAAGAGCAGCCATATGGCTGCTCTTGTCTTATCTGTTTGATTTACAATGGTTTGTGGCAGGCGTTTTGTTAATCACCGGTTAACAGGTTGCAAAAACGGCGTTAACAGGGCTGCATTTTTTGCATGTGCGCCATGCTTGCCCCCATATTTGCATCATCAAACAAACAAACAACAACAAACAATAACAACAAACCATAACCACACAACAAACAACAAACCAAATGAAAAAGATCATCGCAATCGCAGCTATCCTTACTTCAACTTACGCAGCAAACGCCCAGGTTTCTTCTACAGCTACGCAAACTGTAAACCTGAACCTGTCTAACGCTATCGAGATCACTTTTACCGGTTCTTCCAGCGCAACAGGTGCTGCTGTTAACCTGGCGTTTAATACGGTGAACGATTATGCAAACGGTGTAACATCTTCTGCCCAGGAACTGAAAGTACGTTCTAACAAGAACTTCACTGTAGCGATCAAAGCCAATTCAACAAACTTCTCTTATACAGGTACCACTTCACCTGCACCGATCATGCCTGTAGCATCTGTACTGGATGTAATGGTATCTGCTAACGGTACAGGTGGTACTATCGCATCACCGTTTTCATCTACTGCTTATGCAGATGTAACAGCAAGCAACCAAAACCTGATCAGCAATGGCAGCAGAGGTGGTAACCAAACGTTCTCTGTAAAATACCAGGCAACACCCGGCTTCAGCTACCCTGCAGGTACTTATACTACAGATGTAGTATATACTGCTACTCAACTGTAATTTTCTTTTAGATCATAGGTAAAGAAAGCGGCCCTGTAAGGCCGCTTTTTACTTATCTAGTATTCGTATCTCTACACGCCGGTTCATATTCTCATCCTCTGTGCTTCTTTCAGGATTGACAAGAGGCCTGCTTTTCCCAAATCCTTTATATTCCATCCGACTTTCATCAATGCCTTTTTCAACAAGTATATCATAAATAGCTTTTGCCCTGTTAGCAGATAAATGAAAGTCTTCGGAGTCATAATCATATCCGTCTGTGTTATTTGGGGTCAGGCAGCAGATATGTCCTTCTATTCTAATCTTGAGCTTCGGGTTATCTTTCATAATTGTGTAAAGGTTATCCACTTCAGGTAATGATTCTTCCCGTACACGATGGCTTCCGGGGAAGAAGAAGATTTTATTAAGGCGAATCGCCTCATTCTTTTGAACTTTACTAATATCAATTTTTGGAACTTCCGGCGGTTTTACTTTGGCTACAGGTGGTTTCCAGCCTTTAATGCCGCCGGGTATAATGTCTACGCGCCTGTCGGGTTGAAAGCCGCTTCTGTCCGTTGTATCGCTTCGTTTTACTTCACCTTTCCCAATTACTACCTGTATATCTTCCGGTCTCACATGCATACTGATCAGGTAATCCTGCACTACTTTAGCTCTGTTTTCAGATATTTTTACGTTTAGTTCATCACCTCCAACGTAATCAGCATAACCAATTATCCCAATTTTTTTACCCGCTATCAGGACGTCATTGTATAGCAATGAGTCAAGTGTTTGTCGTCCTGCAGGCTTTAGCTCGGTCTTTCCCAGGTCGAAATAGATCTTCAATGTATCTGCAGGCTTTGCTGTAACATTGAAGTAGTTAAAAAATATGCACAATAATAAAAATAAGTAACGCATGGTAAAACATCTATTGCTTTAAGGTATAATATCGCCGGCAGATTTCATATTTCCTGGGCGGGTGAATATAATAGTGAATTTAAAACCCAATGTAGAAATAATACTACAATCATAAATTTAAAATAAGATTGTAATTAACTTAGAGTCAGGGCTTAATCACAGGTTTTAATGTCAGACAATACAAGCAAGTTCAGTAAGATTAAACAATTCTATTTCAACCTCTTTCCCGGGCTTCAGGAGAAAAATTGGAGCAATTTTGAGAGTAAGCTTGCTGTTCGTGAGTTTAGAAAGCACGAAAAGATGCTGCAACCCGGCGAGGTATGTAACGCTATATGTTTTATTAACAAGGGGATTATCAGGAGCTACTACGATATAGACGGCAAGGAGGTGATTACTAACTTTTATACCGAAGAGGCGTCATTTTGTAATTACGAGAGTTTTCTATCAAGGAAGCCATCGCTGTTTTTTGCAGATGCGCTGGAACATACAGAAGTAGTGCAGATCGATTATGATGCACTGCAATACATATACACGTATTTACCTGATTCAGAACGTGTCGGCAGATTAATGGCGGAGCAGTTATACATCAGCTTATCAGGTAGGGTGGCTGCCTTGTTGTTAGATTCGCCTGAACAGCGCTACCAAAAGTTTCTAAAAGAGAAAAGCAGTTTCATTCAGCGAATACCGCAATATATGATCGCGTCGTATTTAGGTATTACCCCGGAGGCGCTAAGCCGTATCAGGGCACGTATCAGCAAGCGAAATAATGAAGAAGCGGCAGAAGAAATGCAAAAAAACAAAGCCCTGTGAAAAAACAGGGCATTTATCATTGTAATTCGCAATTGCCATCTAACTGCAGGGCCCGGCAGTCTTTGCTGGCCTGCACCCTGTTTGATGCATTTACCACATGTTTTGTAATAGTGCCTGTGTTATTGGTGCATTGGCAGTCATAATACCGTTTGCAGGATGATGACAGAATGCTAAACGCTCCAAGTAAGATCAAGGTAACCTTCAATTTCATTACAAAAATTCTTTTCACAAGATTATATAATTTAAAGCTGAATTCAAAACATAAGTTAGTCAAAATCAGGGAATGAACAGCCAATCTATTTTTAACCATTAGCTAATATTCAAATTGTCGGCTCGGTTTTTTAAAAGTATAGTTGTAAAATATACCTGATAACTGTTTCCTATGTCTGCACTATCACGTATCTTACAATACCTTGATAAAGGTATTTTCAAACAAACAAGGGTAGGGTATTTTAGATAAACATTTGCATAAAAAGATGACTGATAAATTATACATTACCAACAGAACGAATAAGCCCATATTGGCAACTATTTCCGACAACAATACCGGGAATAACGTTATCAATTGTGAGTTACAGCCCGGGCAAAATGAACTGGTCATACAACATTTAAATGTGGGTGTCTATATGATGCACCTGCACGACGAATGCGACGGTACATTTTACTGCCAGGTACTCACCAAAGAATAATCCCTATAGGTATTTTAACATCTGTTTTTGCAATATTCCATTTAAATTGCTATTTAAAATTTATTAGTATAGCCTATGCGTACCTATTTAGTGATAGTTTTTTCCTTGTTGTTTTTTATAAGCACAGTATCCTGGGCGCAGCCAACGGGGCTGACAATGGTAAAGGCCCAAACGAGTGTAAAACAATACGCAATAGGTGGGCCGGGCAATATTAAATGCCTGGTACAATGGTCATTGATAAAAAACGGGAAAAATATGCGTATCCGGTTCTATGCTCAAAATGACGAACTGGACGCGCCTATGCTACTCGATTATAAGGGGGGAGAAATACCTTTAAAGAAAAACGTACATGCTTCTGAAAACAGCTATTTCGTAGTCTTTCAACCAAATATCAAAGACATCTTTTTTAAAGACAAAAGTCCTGTAGGCTATCATTGGAAGTGGGGAGGAAACGGTAATGGCCCCGTTTCTCCTTTGTATGATCTGAAGGGCAAGAAGGCAAAGACAATTAAATATTGGTTTACCATTATGGTAGATGGTGCTTCCTTTACTACAGACTATTTCTTCTTCTACCTTAAGTAACTAAGATGCGATAGCGTATTCGTTGGTGGCAAGGATACCGATAAGAAAGGCTTCAGCATTTTCAAAAAAGTCTATGTTGAATCCCTGTACGCTTAGCACTTTGCCTACTCTGTTTACGGCTATTGTATGCATACTTTCCGGGTCATCTGTATAAGATAAAAATATAGTGAGGCTCTCACCATTCACATCCGGGTAATCGTCATATTGTATTTTGTTTATTATAAGCCATTTGTCACTGCTGCCAATTTTAATAAAATCTCCGGAATGAGCGTTTCTGTGCAGCTTTTGTTTATGATGATCTGTGAGTATAAAGCCTGTATCATTATTGCGCCAATCGTTTATATCCAGGAGGCGGTCTTTTGCTAATAGAAACAGGTCTTCTGCGTCATCTATACTGTTGGTAGTTAAGCTATAATCCATAATCATGTGTGGTTTATAAGGAAATACACGAAAATTCGTGCCAATATCATCGCGATCTTGTCTTTTTTGCATAAATTATCCCAATTGAACTATTTAGATAAACTTAAGGAACAGGTTTTTTTGATCTACCCCCTGGATGATAGTGCCTGGGATGATCTTGCTAACAGCTGGGAACTTGTGGAATATAAGAGAAAGCAGCTCCTGACCCGTGAGGGTGAGGTAGAAAAATACCTGTATTGGGTAGCATCCGGTGTGCAAAGGGCATACTACCTGCACGGCGATAAGGAGGCGACCTTGGTGTTTTCCTATGAACCTTCCTTTTCCGGTGTCATCGATAGCTTTTTTACCCGAACGCCTTCTAAATATTATCTCGAGACCTTAACTACCAGTATTTTGTTGCGCATACATTATAGCGATCTGGAACAATTGATGAGGAAGCATAGGTGCATTGAGGCCTGGATACTAAAAGCTTTGACATTCGTCTTGCAGGGAACCCTGCAGCGGCAGGTAGAATTAATGAGTTTTACCGCAGAAGAAAAGTTTATAACATTACTTAAGCGTAGTCCGCATGTACTAAATCTGATACCGCATAAATATCTTGCTTCCTATATCGGGGTCGATCCTGCAACATTCAGTAAACTGCTTGGGAGCGTTAAATTGTAAATCTTGGTCTGCGCCAAGATTTAGATATTTCTTCATAGCTAGTTTTGCTTCAAAGAATAATATATGCGCAATTTCAATAAGCAGCTGCTATTGTCAGGCCTGGAAAAGGATGTCACAGACATCTTGTCAAGAATCAATAAGGTCCGCACCTTGCATCCCGATAAATTAAACAAAGTGCCGCCAACAGGTGGATGGACCGCATTGCAGGTGATAGAACACCTGAATAGTTATAACAGGTATTATCTGCCACAGATACAGAAGTCCTTGTCGCAGAACGTCAATAGTGCACCGGACGCAGTTTTTAAAAGCGGCAGGATAGGTAACTATTTCACTAAAATAATGCTGCCGGGCGCTGATGGTAACATACCCAAAAAAATGAGTGCGCCCAAAGATCATGTGCCGCAATTGCGCTTAGATGCCGCTAAAGTTTTGCAGGAGTTTATTGCCGGAGAAGAGCAATTACTTCATTATCTCAAAGCCGCGTATAAAAAGGATATTGGTAAGATAAAAACGCCTATCAGTATCAGTAAATTTATTAAACTGAAGCTGGGCGATACCTTCCGTTTTCTCATTGCTCATCAGCAACGCCATTTTGTGCAGTTAAACAGGACTTTAGCATAGATAGTGTCTGTAATTATTTTTTCTGCTGATTGCGGTCAGCGGATTGTGAAGTGCTCTTCGGTAATTTGCACAAAAAAGGCAAACACATGAAAGTATTGATAGCCGTTGATTACTCACAGCAGACAGAAAGAGTTTTAGAAGCAGCTAAGGTGCTGATTGGCGCTCGTGTACCCCAACCGGATGTTACGGTCGTATACATTATTGACGAAATGTGGCTCTCTACCGCAACCGGCGGCGAAGGCGAAGTGTTTAATACGTTAAGGGACGATAGTAAAAAGATAAACGAACTGGCAATAAAGCATCTGGGAAATAATGTTGTGTATCTCGAAGAGTATGGCATACCTACGGTTAAGATCAATGAGGTATTGGACTCAACTCCTCATGATCTGCTGGTTTTTGGTATGAAGGGGCGCTCGGCGCTGGCAGATGTTTTTATGGGAAGCATGGCTAGC
The DNA here is from genome assembly GCA_001897855.1 of Bacteroidetes bacterium 43-93. GTDB lineage: Bacteria > Bacteroidota > Bacteroidia > Chitinophagales > Chitinophagaceae > Polluticoccus. Next base: position 4,367 of record MKUO01000020.1, on the reverse strand, counting down.
CATTTATTACACCGCGTTAAAACACCTATGCTGGTAGTGCCCTAGAAGTATGAAGCACCTTTTAAGCGCAATACTGTTTGCTGGAGCCTCTTTTTCACCGGTGGTTGTTTTTTGTCAGGCTAAGGATCCGTTCCGGAACATCCCTGTTATTTGTTATCACCAGGTGCGCGATTGGAAACCAGCGGATTCGAAGTTTAGCAGGATATATATTGTACCTGTCAATACATTTGCAGCTCAGATCAAAGCCCTGAAGGATAATGATTTCCATCCCATTTTGCCCGATCAGGTATTAGGTAAAAGGATGGTGCCTTCGAAGCCCCTCATCATTACTTTTGATGATGGCACAGAAGGTCAATATACCGATGCTAAACCTGTTTTGGAAAAATACGGCTTTAAAGCAGTTTATTTTATCATGACTGTTACTCTTGGGAAACCCGGCTATTTATCGGCGGCCCAGATACGGGAACTATCAGGCAAGGGTAATACAATTGGTTGTCATACATGGAATCATAAACGGGTTACATCCTATACAACGACCGATTGGAATGAGCAATTAGTGAAGCCGATGGAGACATTAAAGAGTATTACCGGCAAAATTCCCCGATATTTTGCCTATCCTTATGGCCTGTGGAACCGAAATGCTATTGAGCAACTAAAGAAATATAATTACATTGCGGCATTCAGGTTATCAGGATCTTCTGATGCGCTTGAACCTTCATATACCGTTAAAAGAATTATCGTAGATGGCAACTGGAATGCTGCGCAACTCATCAAAGCTCTCAACTCATACAAGAATTAAAACATTAGCAGGAAAATTGTTGCTGCTTCCTTTTCTTTCGCTCATCGCATGTAACAACACAGAGGCAAAGAAAAATGACTTTCCCGCAAAAGATTCTGCAATAGCGGCAAAGCCTCCTGTCAGTGTGGCCGAGCCGGTTGAGGAACCAATAGCAGCTTTGGATACAGCGCTGTATAACAAATTAATGCTGCATCTTGTTCATGATAAAGCATCTGCAAAGTGGCCCGTAAAATCTGCCTATCCACTGGCAGGTGCTATACTGCCTTTTAAAAGAATAGTAGCTTATTATGGCAATCTATATTCCAAAGGTATGGGTATACTGGGACAGCTGCCGCCGGACGAAATGTTGCAGCACTTGCAGTCCGAAGCAAAACGCTGGGCCGCCGCAGACCCGCAAATCCCAGTGCAGCCCGCATTGCATTATATAGCGGTTACCGCTCAACACTTACCGGGTAAGGATGGCAAATATAGATTGCGTATGCCGTCCTCACAGATCGATAAGGTTTTGGAAATGGCAAAAAAGATAGATGCAATCGTATTCCTCGATGTGCAGGTAGGGCACAGCTCATTGCAGGCCGAATTGCCGTTGCTGGAAAAATATCTTGCCATGCCCAATGTACATCTGGGTATCGATCCTGAATTTTCCATGAAAAATGGCAAAGTGCCCAGCACTTCCATCGGCACGTTCGATGCTGAGGATGTCAATTATGCATCTGCCTTCCTGAAAGACATTGTTGTCAAAAATAAATTGGCGCCTAAGGTGCTCATTGTGCATCGCTTCACTAAAGGTATGCTTACCAATTCCCGCAATATCAAATTGCGCCGCGAAGTACAGGTGGTGATCAATATGGATGGTTTTGGGTTCCCCGCGAAAAAGAGGAATAGCTACCAGCTTGCGGTTGTTTCCGAGCCTGTACAGTTTGCCGGTTTTAAGCTATTCTATAAAAACGATGAGCTAACGCCGCCATATAAAATTATGCAACCTGCAGACGTGCTCAAGCTCGATCCAAGCCCTATATACATCCAATATCAGTAGAGGCTATTTTATTCCTGAACCTTTTTTATTAGGTTTACGGTGTGGAATGTGTCTGTTATGTATATCAAAAATCAGCAGTTTAAAGACGAGGACACACTTTTCGAGGTGTTGTTTGATTTTGAGATTGGCGAGCCATCTCCGTATATGCAAGGCGTAATAGACAACGTAGTAGCCAAAATAGATGGTGACAGGGCGTTTTTCGAACATCTCGATACCTTAGAGGAATAAGATCGTCTGGAGCTCTACGATGATGTGAAGCGCGAACAGATAGTAAAATCGCTTCAGCGTAGCTTTACTCTTTTCGTCGTTGAGAAAGCTTCGTTCTTTGGAGTGGACGGAAAGGATAGGATCTTACTCTATTCCATTGATTTATATTAATAAATAACCCTGCTTTTCACCCATTTACCGGTCGATTTTCGGTCGGAGTTTTTCTATATTCGCCAAATTCTTACAATAAATATCTGTTAATGAAAAAAATCTTAATGCTTTTGGCATGTGTGCCACTGATGGCGCATGCGCAGGATGACCTGGTAAAAAAACTGGAAAGCAATAAAAGTGATAGCGCAAAGAAGAAATATGTTTTTAAGGACATACTGAATGTAGAACGTACATCGGTAAAAAATCAGGCAAGTTCAGGTACTTGCTGGAGTTATTCTACCACGTCGTTCCTCGAAAGTGAAATGATCCGTATGGGCAAAAAGCCTGTAGACCTTGCTGAGATTTTTACAGCACGTTGCGTGTATATGGATAAAGCAGATGCCTATGTTAAATTGCATGGCGGATTGTCATGGGGCGACGGTGGAGAATGCCATGACGTGATAAATATGTATGCAAAATACGGTATCGTCCCACAAAGTGTTTATACCGGTTTGCATTACGGTACTACCAAAAACAAATTTGGTGAAATGCAGGCAATGCTAAAAGGTATGCTGGATGCAGTGGTAAGTAACCCAAACAAAAAGCTAACACCAAAATGGAAGGAGGCTTTTCAAAAAGTATTAGATACATATCTTGGCGAGGTACCGGAAACTTTTACATGGCAGGGTAAACAATACACGCCTAAAACATTTGCAAACGAAGTGGTAGGCATTAATCCAAAAGATTATGTTGAGATTACTTCCGTAACCGATAAACCATATTATAAAAAGACACTTTTCCTGTTGCCGGATAATTGGAGCTTTGATAAAGTGTACAATGTAAAATTCAACGATATTACCCGTTCTATTGATTATGCTTTGCATCATGGTTATACAGTTGCCTGGGCGGCTGATGTTAGTGAAAAATACTTTAGCTGGAAGAATGGGGTAGCCTTTGTTCCTGAAAAAGAATGGGAGGATATGGAAGAGAGTGAGCAAAAAGATTTGTTCAATGGGCCTAAGCCTGAACGTAAGATCACTGCTGAAATGCGCCAGGAAGGCCTGGATGATTATACAACTACAGACGATCATGGTATGCATATCGTAGGCCTGGCAAAAGACCAGGATGGAAATGAATACTACATCGTAAAAAATTCATGGGGCGAAAAAAATGATTATAAAGGATACATCTATGTATCTAAGAATTATGTGCGCTACAAGACTACAGCATTCTTGTTGCACAAAGATGCACTACCACAGGATCTGCAGGAAAAAATGCATTTAGATTAGTTTGTCGTATAGCGAAAAAAGTGAAAGCCCGGATATTTATATCCGGGCTTTCACTTTTTTTACACGAATTATATCCCTTCACTTATCTTATTAGGGTGATATTGCCCTGTTTGTTGAACACTCTTCCGGTTGGTGATACAGCTTCCAGTGTGTACACATATACACCCATCGGCTGTGGTTCATTTTTCCAGGTGCCATCCCAGCCCGTATTGATGTCGTTCGTTTCAAAGACAGGATTGCCCCAACGATTGTAGATAACAAATTTCTTCAGGGTGGCATCTCCCAGGTGCACTACTTTCAATTTGTTATTGACACCGGATCCCGGGGTGAATGCATTTGGTATATCTACGATGCTTTCATTGGATACAAATACACTTATTGAATCATTTATGACGCATCCGGCTTCTGTTACACCGGTTACGAAATAACGTGTGTTAACTTCCGGTTTTAATACAGGGTTCGAGAGTTTTACGTCACTTACACCTAGTGGAGGGAACCAGCTATAGTAGCTGCAGTTACCGCCCGGTTCTACCTGGTACGACTGCCCTGGATACAATCTTACAGAATCAGGTAATTGGAGCATTGCTCTAGGATGAACTCTTACCATTACCTCTGCAGTATCTGAGCAGAAATTGGTATCTACTGCATACACCCTGTATTTTTGGTTGGCTATCGGGTTTACTATTGGGTCAAGAGAATAAACATTGTCTATTCTTACGTCAGGTGTCCAGTGGAAACTCTTGACGCCTTTTGCATTAACATGTATTCTCGCTGATTCTCCTGAGCATATTGCTGTGTCGTTACTTGTAAACAGGAACGCTGCCGGGAATACTGTTAAAGTAACCGTATCGCTGCCGGCACAACCTGCAGGTGTGGTAACATTCAG
>MKUO01000019.1 GCA_001897855.1 Bacteroidetes bacterium 43-93 | reverse complement strand
GTGCGTACCACCTAAGCCAATCCAAACCTCTTTGTAAAGTCGGCTTGCATCGTTGTTCATATTGATGGAAAGTACCTGCCCTTTCTCTTTGTCCGTAAGCCCCAACATCGCCTGTATATCATCAAACTTGTTCATATACTTGCGTTGGTCAAGCAGGATTTTACAGTCGGAGTTATTGATGATACTTTCCTTGACAATGGGCGACTGGATAATATCATCGACCTCTTGCGTTACGACAATCGCTTCTCCGAAAAATTTGCGGACGGTCTTAAACAAATACTTGATGTATTCTGCCATTCCTTCTTTGGCTATCGCTTTCCAAGCCTCTTCAATCAGGATGAGTTTGCGAATACCTTTCAATCGGCGCATCTTGTTGATGAACACCTCCATAATGATGATGGTCACAATGGGAAAGAGGATTTTGTGGTCTTTAATCGCATCAATCTCAAACACGATAAAGCGTTTGGAAAGCAGGTCTAACTGCTTGTTGGAGTTCAGCAGGTAATCATATTCGCCACCCTTGTAATAGGGTTCGAGTACGTTCAGGAAGTTGGCAATGTCAAAGTCCTTTTCCCTGACCTGCTTTTCTTCCAGTACCTTGCGGTAGTCGCCTTTTACATACTCATAGAAACCGTTGAATGACGGGTAAACGTCTTCCGTTTTGATACGTTCGATATAACCGCTTACCGCATTGGAAAGGGCAACTTCTTCAGAACGGGTTGGCGGCTCATCGTCACGTTTCCATAAGGTCAGTATCAAAGTCTTGATACTTTCCCGCTTCTCAATGTCGAACACGCCATCATCGGTATAGAAAGGGTTAAAGGCAATGGGGTTATCTTCGGTATAAGTGAAGTAAACACCGTCTTCGCCTTTGGTCTTTCCTTTGATGAGTTCGCACAAGCCCTGATAAGAGTTACCCGTATCTACCAACAATACGTGTGCGCCCTGTTCGTAATACTGCCGTACCATATGGTTAGTAAAGAACGACTTACCCGAACCCGACGGACCAAGTATAAACTTGTTCCGGTTCGTGATGATACCCCGCTTCATTGGCAGGTCGGAAATATCCAAATGGATAGGTTTTCCTGTAAGCCTGTCAGCCATCTTGATACCGAACGGCGAGGGC
>MKUO01000018.1:467692-567480 GCA_001897855.1 Bacteroidetes bacterium 43-93 | reverse complement strand
CGTTTGCATTACCGCTTCCTGTGAAGGTAAGTTCGATAGCGTTAGACAGGTTCAGGTTTACAGTTTGTGTAGCTGTAGAAGAAACCTGTGCATTAGCTGCGTAAGCTGAAGTAAGGATAGCTGCGATTGCGATTAACTTTTTCATTTTGTTTGTTGTTTGTTGTTTGTTTGAGTTGTTTGTTCGTTTGATGATGCAAATATGGGGGCATGGCGGCCGCATACAGAAATTTTCAAGTCCCCTTAACCCGTAATTAGCAAGCGGTTAACGAGCGGTTAACAAACATGAGAAATGCTTATAAAACACAGTATGGCTTAAAACAATAGCCACCGCGGTTTTCGCGGTGGCTATTCAATACATTTAGATATGTAATGCTATTCTTCGCCGGCAAGCAGTACTTGCCATGCTTTGTCTACATCGCCTGCATCCAGTAGTTCTTTTGCATATGTGTGCAGCGCATTGTGCAGGCCATCGTTATCGTTAGTATATTCTTTTAATATGCTGATGAGCCTGTCGTCATACAGTACATCGCTTACAACAGGGATATTGGTACTGTTGGCGAGCACACCCAGGTTATTGCCCGTAAGTATATTGCTATTGCGAATATGAGCGGGTAATGCATCTACACCAATACCCAGTTGAGTATTAGGTTTTGGTACCTCGAACACCGCATTGCCGGATGCCCTGCAATAATAGTCGGCACCCATGCGGGCTACGAGGTCGATCTTGTGAGGATCTATCTTACCGGCGCTGTTCAAAATATTATCATCTATATGCATGCAAACTACTTCGCAGATCACCAGGTTGCCGGCACCACCGCCTTGCCCGGTTTCTATGATCTGTAATACTTTACATTCTATCTGCACCGGCGATTCCTTTACACGGAAGGGTTTTACCATATCTGATGCTATAGGTGTGAAGCCGCTTTTTATAAACTCATCCGTTTCTTTTGGATACTCGCAGCTGGCAAGGCTGGTTTGCTGCACCATATCGTAGTTAACCATATTGATCACTACTTCCCTGGTCTCCTGTATATTTTCCAGCGTATGCTTGATGGTATTGTTTCTAACCCTGCGCGATGGAGAAAATACCAGTATAGGAGGGTTACTACCAAAAACATTAAAAAAACTGAAGGGCGAAAGATTTCGATTACCGTCTTTATCTACCGTGCTTGCGAAACATATGGGCCTTGGGGCAACGGAACCTAGCAGGTATGCATGAAGGTCTGCCGTTTTTATCTCACCGGGAACTATTCTCATACTGCAAAATAATGCAGGAAAACGATTTGGAAATGAATTGTTTAAGATACAGGCATAAAAAAAGCGGCGGGTTAAAAAACCAGCCGCAATTGCCGTTTACCTATGTTTACTCCTATGCTCCTACTTTTAAGAAGCTGATGTAAAAATAGTATGTAAAAACAGGTGCATAAATTGAAACCGGACGAAACGGGAAGAATGACGGACGAATAGTATTATTTTTTTACTGTTACAGGAACTGATACAGAAGTCTTATCCCATGATATTTTCAGGGTATCTTTCTTTACTTCATATACCAGTTTTTCCTGCGCCTTGTTCAGTTTTTGCACCGGTACATCTGCATGCGCTACATCTTTTGATTTGTATTTATCATATTCAAATGCACCCCACTGCCCAAGCTGGCCGTTGAGTATAATGGTCCATTGGTTTTCGTTTGGTATGGCGAATAAAGAATAAGTGCCTGCCGGAACCGCAGTACCGCCAAACATCATATCTTTTTTGAACGTGATCTCGGTAGCCTCATTGGCCCCTGCACGCCATACCTGCCCGTAAGGAACAAGCGCGCCAAATATTTCGCGGTCGCGTTTGGATGGCTGGCCGTAAGAGATATTAATATCAGCAGTTTTTACAAATGCACGCGGACTGAGCAAAGGTTTCTTATCTTTCTTCTCTTGCGCGGATATAGAAAATGTGGTGAGCAGCATTGCTGCTATGAGCAAAAAGTTTTTCATAAGTATGTATTAAATGAAGTGTTGAAATTGAAAGTAATGATAAAAGAAAAACCACCTTGATGCAGGTGGTTTTTTTAAGATTTATTTAAAGTTTGTTTTAATCTACGAGTTCATACTTGCGTATGTATAGTTCCAGCCCCGGCTTATCAACCGTGATATATGCGGTGCGCTCGCCAAACAGGTTAATGATATGATCTTCCATTACCTTTTGCGATAAGGTGGCGCGCGCTATATAGATGCCGGGCCTTACTCCTTTTGCAATAAATAACGATCCATCCTCACTTGCCTTTTTAGCAGGTATGATATCCTTTCCATTTACATTGTGCAGGGTAACGATGGCTTTTGCAAATCCTTGCCTGCTGAGCCTGGCTTTTTCATCGTCATACATGCCGGCAGTATCCAGCTTTATCTCTATTTGTGCTTCGATCAGCCCATCATCTTTTTTAGGTGTCGGTGTTGTCGGTACGGGTTGATAAGCTTCTGTATTTCTTTCCGGTATAGGTTCTGGTGTAGGTTCTTCCTTAATAGTGGGTACGCTTACCGGTTCCGGGGTGCTTTGACGCACAGGTGTTATTGTTTCTGTAGTGTAAGCGGGCATAGCCATAGCCGGTACCGAAGCAGGAGCGGGATAATGATCTCCGCTATCTGGTAAGATCAGCTGTTTCAGGCGGTCCATAAAATTCATCAGCCTGCCCGAGTAAAAGCCTGCGATGAATGCAAAAATGATAACACCCTGGCCCAGGCCGGTATTCAGCGAACTGTTATTTCTAAAGTAATTATAAGTAAGCAGCAGCACCACTGCTATAAAAGGCGCATAGAAAACTTTGGCTATCTGGTAAAGGACATCCCTGTTATCAAAAGCCTGCCTGTTTGTTTTGCGCAAGCCATTGCCCGCTGCAAACAACAAACTGCACAGTACACCAAATACCACCCACGATACCAGCTCAGCATAGATCATAGGGCCGGATAGCCAGAAGTAAGAACGTACTTTCAGCCTGTAATCGGCAAGGAACACGCCCACCTCACGCGGGCCGAAAGTGGAGATATACTGGCGAATAGTAGCCATTTGTTCGGGCGCTATTTTATGATCGTATTCGCTGTTGAGGTATATCAGTACTTTATCGGTCCGGCAGGCAAGATCACAGCCAAGTGTAGTATTTACGGTGCCCATTTCATTTACAGGGGCTATAGTATTGGCACTGTCTATAAGTGTTTGGGGGTTATGCGCGGGGGTAACGTTGATGGCGATGTTGTCACTGGTAAGTATAGTATTGATCTCCCTTACCTGGGTAGTGCTGAAGCTGGTGTATTCATAACCGGGCATGCCATAGTCTGAGTGCGCAGCAAGATACAGCCCGCACCAGAATGCGAGCAAAACTATCAGTAATGTAAACCATCTGCCTATTGTCCAGTATGCCGGGTTGAGCATCTCCACACTACCTTTTTCTCTTGACTTGTCGTCCATTCTATTCGTTCGTTTAGAGATTGACCAGTTTTAATAATTAGTTCTGTATCATCTCCTATTTCTCTATATGTACGAACTTCCGAGGAAAGGTAATAGTAATTACGGAAAGGAAATTCTATCCCGTAAAATTATGTAAAGCAGAGCGATAAATCAAAGTTGCAAGTGCCGTAAGGGCATTAAAGAGATGTTATTGATTTGTCATTTTTGAAACATACAGGTGTAATCTACAGTGTTGATAAGCTGTGCATTTCACAGTATATTAACCTTGTGCTAATGTGAGGATAACATAAATGTGGGTAACTTTAAGAAAACCTAAAATATATGCCTATGATATGGCGGACATTTAGTGGAGAACCTTTAAAGCAGCCGGTTAAAAAATCTGTGGAAGAAACCATCATCCGGGAGACCAATGCAGGATACAAGCTCAAGGTATGTATCGGTACAGATTCCCAGGTGCGTGGTGCAGAAACAGAATTTGCTACAGTAATCGTTTTTCTGCGCGAAAAGCGAGGCGGCTTCATGTTTATCTGCAACGACAAAACCCGGCAGCCATTTACCGTGAAAGAACGGATGCTGGTAGAAGTGGCTAAAAGCATTGAGATAGCTTACGAGCTATGCGACCTTTTCAATACCTATGATATTGAAATGGAAGTGCATGCAGACATCAACACCAGCCCGCAGTTCAAAAGTAACGAAGCCCTTCGCGAGGCAATGGGCTACATCCTGGGTATGGGATTTGCCTTCAAGGCCAAGCCCGATGCTTTTGCCAGCAGCTGCTGCGCAGATAAGATAGTCAACTAGGCTGTCCACCCTCCTCCCTTATTTTTAAGGCGATCGCATCGTCACCTGCCATTCTCACCTCATTTTTGCAGCAGTGTTCCCAGAAAATTTATTGCCGTTTTTTAACCCCTGGTTATAGTCTGCCTCGTCTTAAATTATAGCCGGCATATAGCGGAAAAATCTTACATTTACTTAGCACCCGTGCGGGTTTCAACCTTCGATATAATGAGGAAGTTTTTATATGTATGCCTGGTGGTTTTCATACTGCCTCTGCAATTGTTCGCCATTCCGGGGAGCGGCACGCTGGAGTTTGTAGAAAACAAAGGCCAGTGGCCGGAAGCGTTCCGGTTCAAAATGTCTAACAGTAACGGCAATATATTTCTTGAAAATAATGTGTTCACCTATGTAGTAGGCGCAGCAGGGAATATTGACCAGATACAGGGTTTCAAAACGGGCAAGTATGAAAAAGTAACGCTCAACTACTATGCTTATAAAATGGTATTTGAGAACGCTAACCCACGGCCCGTAATAGAACAGCAGCAGGTGCAGGATCATTACTACAACTTTTTCTTAGGAAATGACCCTCAAAGGTGGAAGTCGGGCATCCACCCATGTATGGAAGTGGATTATTTAAACCTCTATACGAACATCGACCTGCGTGCCTCATCTGATGGCAGCCGCCTCACTTACGATTTTATTGTAAAGCCGGGCGCTGATCCCGAAACCATTAAGCTGCGCTACGATGGCATCGAAGAACTGCATGTAAAAAACGGCAACCTGGAGATACCTAACAGTGTGGTTACTACTGAAGAAATGAAGCCTTATGCTTACCAGGTAGTGAACGGGAAACAGGTACAGGTGTATTGCCGCTATAAAGTGAATGGTAATAGGGTAAGCTATGATTTCCCTGACGGGTATGATAAAACAAAAGAACTGGTTATTGACCCAACGGTAGTTTTTGCAACATTTACAGGCTCCGGTTATGACAACTGGGGTTATACCGCCACTTACGATGCTGCAGGCAATTTTTATGCGGGCGGAATTACAAGCAATTCTTTAGGTGGGTCAGGTTATCCCATTGTTCCTGCAACGGGTGCCATACAAACTTCGTTTGGTGGAGGGTCTACTGTAGATGGGAATCATTATCCAAGCGATATCTCTATTTCAAAATTCAATGCAACTGGCAGTGCGTTGATATACTCCACGTACCTGGGTGGCAATAGTAATGAGCAGCCTCATAGTTTGATAGTAGACCAGGCGGGAAACCTTATTATTGCCGGCCGAACCTATTCTGCTAATTTCCCAGTTACATCAGGTGCCTACGACGGCAGCTATAATGGTAAGGGGGACCTGATCCTTACCAAATTCAATGCAAGTGGTACTGCCTTACTGGGCTCGACTTATGTTGGAGGATCGGGAGAGGATATCACCAATGAGACAGCAGCTGAATTTGGCTATGGCAATTTGAAACATAATTATGGGGATGATGCCAGAAGTGAAGTGATAGTTGATCAATCGGGTGATGTATATGTTGCGGCCAGTACCAGGTCTACGGATTTCCCCACTACATCCTCAGCAATAAAGACCACTTTAGTTACCGGCGATGCACAGGATGGCGTTGTGTTGAAAATGAATAGTTCTCTTACATCGCTGATATGGAGTACTTACCTGGGTGGCGATGATAATGATGCCGCGTATGTATTGTCCTTAGACAAAACAGAATCGAACCTGTACGTAGCTGGCGGCACCCAAAGCACCAATTTCCCTTTTACCACAGGGGCTTATATTTCTTCGTCCCAGGGTGGAACAGATGGGTTTATCTCGAAATTTTTGAATAGTGGCAGCTATCCATGTTTAAGATCTACCTACATCGGCCGGAATGCCTATGATCAATGTTACGGGATACAGATAGATGCGGTAAATAATATTTATGCAATGGGGCAAACTTTGGGAGGCACCTTCCCGGTAAGTACGGGCGTTTATTCAAATCCCGGCTCCAGCCAGTTTATTATCAAATTGGATGCTAATCTTTCCGCCAATTTACGGTCAACTGTATTCGGTTCGGGAGATGCAAACCATACCAACATATCTCCTGTTGCATTCCTGGTAGATACCTGCGGGAATATTTACATTTCCGGATGGGGAGGAGATATATATTCGTCCAGTGGTTTTACACCACCTCCCGGCACCGGCACAACAACCGGAATGCCGATAGGCGGGCTTGCGGGTCCGGCAGCACAATCTACTACAGATGGAGCAGACTTTTATTTTATAGTTCTTTCTTCAAACATGGCCAACCTCTTGTATGCGACTTATATGGGTAGCAATGGTGGTGTACCGGAACACGTAGATGGGGGTACCAGCAGGTTTGATAAAAACGGTATCGTGTACCAGGCTATATGTGGTGGGTGCAGCAAAGGCACTTTCCCTACCACTGCAGGTGCCTACGCCACAACGAATACAGGGCCTAACTGTAACCTCGTGGCGTTGAAAATCGCCTTCTTCCTTGGCCCGGTGGATGCCAGTTTTACCTTGCAGCCGGGCACGCATATTTGTTTAGGCACACCGGTAACCATTGTAAACACCTCGGTAAACGCGACATCCTATCAATGGGATTTCGGCGATGGCAGTCCTACCAGCACTGCACAGACACCGCCGCCGCATACCTATACTGCAGCAGGTACTTACAAGATCAGGCTGATAGGCGCCAACCCTATAGCTTGCAACCTTGCAGATACTTTTTCGCTTACAGTAACGGTTGATGACAATAAAATAAATCCGTCTTTTGTTGCCACTGTGGTTGATACCTGTGCGCCATTCCTCACCACGTTCAAAAATACATCGCAGGTGAGTGCTACTCCTTCGGGTACTGTATATTTCTGGGAGTTTGGCGATGGCAGTACCTATACAGGTCAAACCCCGCCGGGCAAGAATTATGCTAAGGCAGGTACATACACTATTACATTGGTAATGACAGACCCAACCGCATGTAACTCGCCTGATAGCGTGTCGCAGACCGTAACATTCAGGGACGACCTGGTGAAGGCCGGCTTTGATGTGCCCGACCTGGTATGCCTTGGAGATTCTTTTGCGCCCAATAATACATCTGTACTGGCAGAAACTTATCTATGGAATTTTGGCGATAATAAGACCTCTACACTGGCAAGGCCGTTTCACAAATTTGATTCTGCAGGTACTTATAAGGTTACACTGATGGCATACAATCCCAACACATGTAATAAAGTAGATTCCCTGAGTAAGATAATCACCGTAAAACCATCGCCGCTGGCAGATTTTAGCTATACGCCCATTATACCCGTTACCAACGAGATCAACAGGTTTACCAACCTGTCGAAAAATGCGGTATCCTATAACTGGAACTTTGGTGATGGTACCGGTACAACGGAAACAAACCCGGAACATTTTTACAAACGATCGGGCATCTATGATGTATGCCTGGTAGCTATGAACAAAGAAGGCTGTGCTGATACCACATGCAAACCGGTTACCGCAGATATATTACCGCTGGCAGATATACCCAATGCCTTTAGCCCGAATGGCGACGGCAATAACGATATACTATATGTAGTGGGCGCAGCAATAGAGTCCATAGATCTGAAGATATACAACCGCTGGGGGCAGCTGGTTTTTGAATCGACAGACGTTAAGAAGGGATGGGATGGTACCTATAACGGCAAACGCCAGGAAGTAGATGCCTATGCATATACGCTGAATGTGCGCTTTATAGATGACACCACTATGTTTAAAAAAGGTAATGTAACGCTATTAAAATGAGGAACAGGCTGAACAAGGTAATAATCACAGCACTGATAGGTGTTGCAGCTGCCGGAACAGCCGGGGCTCAGGATATGCATTTTTCGCAGTATTACAATACGCCCATGCTGGTAAACCCGGCAAATACCGCGCTGATGAGCGATAACGATTATAGGTTGGGCGCCAACTATCGTACTCAGTGGACCGCAGTACCTGTACCGTATAAGACTTTTTCTGCCTACGCGGATTTCCAGGCATTCAAGGGTCAAAATACGACCAACTGGCTGGGCGTAGGTATTGCCTTTTATAACGATGTGGCGGGCGATGGTAACCTGACGCTTACAAGAGGCGACCTGACACTTGCCTATCATGTTCAGACAAGCGACGTGTTTATGATATCGGCAGGCCTGCAGGGCGGCTACGCTACCCGAACCATAGATTATAACAAGCTATACTTTGGTATGCAGTGGGATGGGTTTAAATTCAACCAGTCGTTTGCAAGCGGGGAGAATAATATCAATGTGATCAAAACGCAGTTCTTTGACGTCGGCGCCGGTATCAATTTTTCTTACTTCCCCAGCGAGCTGGCCTTTGTAAAAGTAGGTGTTGGTTTTGCGCACATCAATCAGCCCAAAGAAACATTTTACGAATCAGGCATTAACGAACTGGGCATTCGCCCTACTGTAAATATGGATGGCACCTTTGTGATGGATGATATCTTTACGCTCAACCCATCTATATACTATAGCATGGACAAGGGCGCCAGCGAACTGGTATTTGGCACACTGGTGCAGGGCAAGTTTACCCAAAGAGGGAATAATTACGGCGAGCATAAAGGCGAAGGCAGCCTGATAGCGGGCTTGCATTACCGGTATAAGGAATCGCTGATAGGCTCTATAGGGCTGCAGTGGAACGATCTGCGTATCATGGCCAGCTATGATTATGCCATGTCGTCCCTGGGGCAAAATATCAAAGCCTATGGAGGAATGGAATTTGGCCTGGTTTTTATGGGCAGATACGGGGAACATTCCCGCGGAGCAAAAAATATGAACTGCCCGAGGTTTTATTAACAAAACATTTGTTACGACATTAACCGCAGGGGTATTACTTTTATAGCAACATACCAATCATACACTGATGGAAAAAGAAAAATTTAAAGTCTTATTGGTTGAAGATGATACCAATTTTGGACAAGTACTGAAGAATTACCTGGAGCTGAATGATTTTGTAGTAGAACTGGCAAGAGATGGTATACTTGGTTTGGCGGCCTTCCGCAGAGAGAAATTTGATATATGCTTGCTCGATGTGATGATGCCTAATATGGACGGCTTCACACTGGCAGAAGAAATAAGGAATGTAGATCCTGATGTGCCCCTGTTCTTCCTTTCTGCAAAGAGCATGAAAGAAGATATCCTGAACGGATATAAACTGGGCGCTGATGATTATATCACCAAACCGTTTGACAGTGAAGTATTGCTGCATAAGATAAAAGCAATACTGAAGCGCAACCAGGAGCTGCAGGAAAAACAGCATTCGCAGGTTGAATTCAACATAGGGCATTACCACTTCAATAGCAAACTGCGTACCCTGCAACTGGGAGACGCCGGAGATGTGCTGACACTGTCGCCAAAGGAAAATGAATTGCTGCTGATGCTGTGCGAATATAAGAACGACCTGTTGCCACGTGATGCCGCGCTGAAACGTATCTGGGGTAGTGATACTTATTTCAACGGCCGCAGCATGGATGTGTACATTGCCAAGCTGCGCAAATACCTGAAGGAAGATAGCAGCGTAGAGATCGTGAATATCCACGGTAATGGTTTCCGCCTGGTGGTTCCTGAATAAAAGAATAAATAATTGAATATATAGTGCCTGCAATTGCAGGCATTTTTTTGTAGCTGGCAGGCACAACGCCACCGTACAAACCCTGAACCAGTATTTTATTTTTGCTACTTTTGATGCCTCATGAAGCATTTACCAAACCTGCTGACATTAGCTAACCTGTTTTGCGGTTGCATAGCTATTGCCTTTATACTGAATGCGCAGCCTTTTTTGGCGGATGTGAACGGAGTGGAATATTGGGTAACCGGTACCGAGCAGGCTTACTGGGGCAGCATATTTATATTAATAGCAGCCATTTGTGATATGCTGGATGGCGTTACCGCCCGTACCTTAAAAATATTTTCGCCCATTGGCAAAGACCTGGATTCTCTTGCAGATGTAGTGTCATTTGGTGTAGCACCATCTATGATATTATATAAAATGCTGTGGGCCTCATACATGGGCGAAGCCAATGCGCTGGATGTGAGTATGCTTTCTATGGCGCCTGCTTTTCTGCTGGCTTGTTTTGGTGCATTGAGGTTGGCTACATTCAATATCTCTTCGGGCGAGCAAACCAGCTTTTTCAAAGGAATGCCCATACCTGCTGTAGGCTTGTTTGTGGCTACCTTCCCGCTGCTCAACTGGTATAACCCTTACGGAATAGGCAACCTGCTGCATAACAAATGGATATTATACCTGGTAATAGCGATCCTCAGCTGGCTGATGGTATCTAAAGTGAGGTTTTTCAAATTCATGCCATCTAAGTTTAGTATCGCTACTGCATGGCCTCAGTTGGTGATCGTAATCGTAACGCTGGCATCTATTCCGGTACTAAAAGCCGCGGCATTGCCTTTGGCATTTATTCTCTACGTACTTTTGTCCTTTATTTACAAACCGAAAGAAGCATAAATATTAATATTGATGAAATACACTGCACATATAAACATAATGCCGCATAAAGAATTACTGGATCCTCAGGGTAAAGCTGTAAATAACAGCCTGCACAACCTGGGCCTGACTCAAGTGGCTGATGTACGTATAGGCAAACACATCACAGTAGCGCTGGAAGCTGCTAACAGGCAGGAAGCCGAAAAAGCGGTAGATGAAGCTTGTAAAAGGCTTTTGGCCAACCTGGTGATGGAATCTTTCGAATATTCCCTGACAGAAGGCTAAGGTATGCGCCTGTACCTGGTACCATCTCCTATCGGCAACCTGGGCGATATTACTTATCGCGCGGTGGAAGTGCTGAAGAATGCCGATGTGATATTGTGCGAAGATACACGTACCAGCCAGGTACTGCTGAAGCATTACAATATTCAAAAACCATTAACGTCCTACCATCAGCACAATGAGCATAAAGTGCTGGCACATTTGGTAGAGCAATTGCAGGCTGGCAAAACATTTGCCCTGCTTACAGATGCCGGCACACCTGGTATTTCCGATCCCGGTTTTCTGTTGCTGCGCGAGTGCCTGCGCAATAATGTACCGGTAGAATGCCTGCCCGGGGCTACAGCTTTTGTTCCTGCATTGGTGCAGTCGGGTATTCCATCCAACAGGTTTGTTTTTGAAGGATTCCTGCCCATAAAAAAAGGCAGGCAAACTGCTATGAAGCAGCTGGCGGAAGAAGAGCGCACCATTATATTGTATGAATCGCCGCACCGCCTGGTAAAGACACTGCAGGAACTGGCAACCTATCTTGGCGCCGACCGCGAGGCAGCAGTGTGCAGGGAGCTCACCAAGATGTTTGAAGAAACACGTAAGGGCACACTACAGGAGCTGGCAGCGCATTATGAGGCAACGGCACCTAAAGGGGAGATTGTAATGGTAATAGCCGGCAAGCCCTGATCTAATTTTTTTGCACCCTTTTTAATTCAATGATGTTCATAGGTGTGGATGAGAATCCATGTACATTCTTTTGCGTGAAATGAAGCATCCGGTCGTAATATAACGGTATCACCGGGGCATAGCTCATTACCAGGCTATCCATGCGCTCATAGGTTTTCCAGCGGATGGTGTCGGGTTGGTTCAGGCTTTCGTTATACCACCTGTCGAAGGTTGCGTTTTTAAACCTGGTATAGTTAGGCGGCGCGGGAGACTGCCCGTTGAAGAATACCAGGTAGGTTTCTGCATCCGGGTAGTCGGCGATCCATTGCGCGCGAAATGCCGCTAATCCCGAACGACTCATCTGCTGGCGGATGATGTTCGGTTGCATAATATCTACCTGCACGGTGATGCCTAGCTCCTGCAGTTCTGTAGCTATAAAGTTTACTATATCAGACCATACATCCTGTGTGGTAATAGTTATCGGCGGCATACCCTTCCCGTTGGGGTATCCGGCTTTTTTTAGCAATTCCAAAGCTTTTTGCGGGTCGTAATGATACCCCCATGTGGCATTAGGGTTGTGGCCCGGCATGCTTTCAGGTATAAAGCCATTTGTAGCCGGTGTAGTCACTCCATTCTTAAAGTAGGTGCATATCTTCTGGCGGTCGATGCCATAGTTGATAGCCTGCCTTACCAACGGGTTTAATAAAGGAGAGCCTTTGGTAAGCGGGTTGGCGCTATCTACCAATATGCCTATGTATTCTGTATTTAGGTAGGTTTCTTCCGTTAGGTTGAATTTTGATACAAACTCCTTTTTCAGCTTGCCGTCTTTAGATAACACATTGTCTTTGAAGGAGCCATCTATATTATTGATAAAATCGATCTTGCCCTGCCTGAAGAGCAGGAACTCCGTAGCCTTGCTATCTACAAAACTGATGGTAACGGCATCAAGGTAAGGCAGTTGATTCCCCGAGCTGTCTTTTTCCCAATAGTGCGGGTTGCGCTCCATTGCAAGGATGTTTCCTTCATCCCAATACTTAAATTGAAATGGCCCGGTGCCGCAGGGATGCGCGCGAAAATCCTTACCCCATTTTTCTACCACTTCGTGTGGTATAATGCTGCAATAGGGCATGGTCAGTATTTCTATCAGCGGGTGAAAAGGTACAAGCAGTTTTACCCGGAACGTGCTGTCGTCAATTGTGGTGAACGGAGCCAGTGTATCTATCCGGCCATTAAATATCCATGCACCTGTAGAGGCGGTGGCCGGGTCGGCAATACGGTTGAAGCTATACACCACATCTGCGGCGGTCATTTTCCTCCCTTTGCCCTGCGGGAACTCCTGCGCATCATGAAAATAAGCATCTGTACGCAAATGAAAAGTATACAGGAGGCCGTCATCGCTTATATCCCAGCTAGTGGCAAGGCTGGGAATAATATGCAGATCGCTATTGGTTTCCACGAGTGTGTTATACAGCATGTGATCC
The DNA here is from genome assembly GCA_001897855.1 of Bacteroidetes bacterium 43-93. Lineage (GTDB taxonomy): Bacteria > Bacteroidota > Bacteroidia > Chitinophagales > Chitinophagaceae > Polluticoccus. The sequence continues at coordinate 554,350 of MKUO01000018.1, read as the reverse complement.
GTCCACATACAATACAGGTCTTTGGCAAATGCAGGGTCCATAGATTCCAGTGTTCCGCTGGAAAAATTAAGATGGAAGGTTTTATGGTCTTGTTCCTTTTTTTTATTGCTTGAGCAGCCCGTAATGATAAGGCAGGCGTATAGCGCCGGCAATAGCAGCAGTATGGAAAGATAGCTTTTTACCGGGAGGTAGCGCATTAGCTGCAATTTAATTGAAATGCTCCTTAATTTTGGCGAAAATAGAGGACTGATGCCAACCAAGCTTTCTGTAAACATCAATAAGATAGCCACCTTACGTAACAGCCGCGGAGGCGATAACCCCAGCGTGCTGCAGGCGGCTATTGATTGCCAGAAGTTTGGCGCAGACGGTATCACCGTGCATCCCCGGCCCGATGAGCGCCACATACGCTATAGCGATGTGCGCGAGATCATGCCGATCATAACCACCGAGTTCAACATAGAGGGCAACCCCATGGAGGATAAGTTTGTGCAGCTGGTGCTGGAGGTAAAACCCCACCAGGTGACGTTAGTACCCGATGATCCCGGGCAGCTTACTTCTAATCACGGCTGGGATACCATTAAACAAAGCAGTTACCTGCAAAGCATCATTCCCGTATTCAAAAAAGAAGGCATACGTGTGTCCATATTTATAGACCCTGTAACCGATATGGCTGCCGCTGCAGCAGATACCGGTACAGATAGGGTTGAATTATATACGGAAGCTTACGCCAAAAACTACCATACCAATAAAGATGCAGCGATAGCTGATTATATCAATACCGCGAAAGTGGCTGCAGGCAAGGGTTTAGGACTTAATGCCGGCCACGACCTTGATTTGCAGAACCTGTCCTTTTTCTCATCTTCCATTCCCGGCCTTGCAGAAGTATCTATAGGCCATGCACTTATATCTGATGCACTTTACTATGGGTTGGAAAATACGATTCAGCTCTATAAAAGATGCCTTAGGTAGGCAATCAACAGGAAATCAACATTTTTGAGAGTTACGTTTTCTTCGTAAATGGATATTTTTCATTTTTTTACGGATAGTCGTATATTTTATATGAAATATTTATTAACTTATGCACATTTTGATGCAAAAGCTAACAGTTTATCCACAGTTTGTATAAATTTGCTCTCGAATAATATGTAACGTTAATACCGCGTGCAGATTGGTTTGTGTGATTACCATTTAGAGGAACTTTAAAGATTTTTTATGAATAGATATATACACGCTATCCTGTGTATTACCTTTTCGACCATTTTTTCCGTAGCTGCATTCGCGCAGGCTCCGGTCGCTAATTTTTCAGCCAATGTTACCACGGGATGCTCTCCCATTGTAACCAATTTCACAGATCTGAGTACCAATAGCCCCACCAGCTGGTACTGGGACCTGGGAAATGGTACTACATCTACTTTGCAGAATCCGTCCACAACTTATTTTACCGCAGGTACTTATGCAGTAAAGCTGGTGGTGACGAATGCCAGTGGCCGCGATAGCGTTACAAAGACCAACTACATTACCGTGGCGCCTACGCCAATTGTAAGTTTTACGGCAGACTCTACACCGTCTTGTACCTTACCACGTACTGTTACTTTCAGTAACACATCTTCGCCGGGCGGCTCAGGTACTACTACCTACCTTTGGGATTTTGGCGATGGTACTACATCAACTGCTCAGAATCCGTCAAAAACATATACTACCGGCGGTAATTATACCATTACGCTTTTGGTGACCAATGGCAATGGCTGTAGCCAGTCGCTTACGAAAATCAATTATATCAAAGTATCGACAAAACCTACTGCCGATTTTGCCGCTAACAATACCAATTTTTGTGCTGCGCCGGCTACGGTAGCCTTTACCAATAATTCGGGCTCAGGTGTTAGCTATACATGGGATTTTGGTGATGGGAATACCTCTACAAATACAAGTCCATCCAACACTTATAATGCTTTAGGCAGCTACAACGTGCGCCTCATCACTACGAATGCTGCAGGATGTAAGGATACCATGACCAAGAGTTCCTACATCAACATTAGCCATCCGACAGCGGCATTTAATACAAGTGCCAGCACTATATGCAGTGGACGCACCATTTATTTTACCAATACATCTTCCCCATCAGGCTACACCAGCGCCTGGGATTTTGGAGACAATACAACATCCACCGCTGCTAACCCTTCTAAATCCTACACAACTGCAGGAACTTACAGTGTAAGATTGATAATCACAAAAAACGGATGTAAGGATACCGTTTATCATACAGTTACCATTAATCAATCGCCAAGAGCAAATTTCTCAGCCTCACCATCAGTGGGCTGCTCGGCTCCGTTCTCTACTACATTTACTAATGCAAGCACAGGGGGAAGTTCTTACTACTGGACCTTTGGTGATGGTAATACATCAACATCAACCGCCCCAAGCCATACGTACACCGCTCTTGGAAATTATAATATTACACTTGCTGCAACAGCGTCTAACGGATGCTCTGATACCGCAATAGGCAATAACTTCATACATGTACAAACCCCTACGGCTACCATTACCAAGCGCAGCTTTTCAGGCTGTGTGCCGGTAACAGTAACGTTTGATGCCACCATCACTACCTTGCAGCCGGTAACAAGTATTACCTGGGATTTTGGTGATGCCAGCTCTAACGTAACCTGTGCATCCTGCTCTACTCAATCGCATACTTATACAACGGCTGGTACCTATACGGTAACAATGAGTTACACCACCGGTACCGGTTGTAACTTCTCCGCACAAACTACAGTAACCATAGCCAGCAAGCCTACTGCCGCATTTACGGCATCGCCGCTCACTATTTGTCCGGGAGATTCTGTAAGATTTACGAACGGTTCTACCGGCGCAAACAGCTATACCTGGTATTTCGGTAATGGCGCCACTTCCAACGCTACCAACCCTGTATATACGGGTTATTCTTACCCGGGCGGCAGCTCGCAATACAGCGTAACATTGGTGGCAAACAATAATGGCTGTAAAGACACCGTAACACGCAACAACTATATAACGGTACATCCGCCGCTGGCTAATTTTGGTGTAGTATATTCCTGCAGCAACAGGCGTTCTGTTACAATAGTTGACAGCTCACTTGGCGCTGATACTTATTCATGGAACTGGGGTGATGGTAACACGTCTACCCAAACAGGTGGTACGCTCACCCATACTTATTCATCCTACGGATCTTATACCATAACATTGAATGTAAGCAATAATACTTACGGGTGTAACAGTAGCTGGAGCCGCACGATCAACCTGCAGCCGCTTACGCCAACTTTCAATGCTGATACAACAAATTGCGCCAACACTTTCTTTTTGATGTCAGCAGGTGCGAGTTCAAATATCAAATCTTATTATTGGGATCTTGGTAATGGCATTAGTTTCACCGATACTGCCAGTTCTTTCTATACACAGTATAATAACGGGGGTATCTATACAGTGAAGCTGGTGGTAACAGATGCAAACGGCTGTAAGGACTCGCTTACTAAAACCAACTATATGCACGTTGGTGGGGCAACGGTATCCTTTAGCGGTACACCACGCGTGGGTTGTTTGCCATTGCATGTAGCGTTTACAGATAACAGTACCCCTAATGGCGGCTTTGCCATTGTGAGCCGTTCCTGGAATTTTGGATATGGCGCAGATGTTGTTACTACTGCTGATACAATATCGAAGGATTATATTTATGGAGGTACCTGGTCTGTGGCCCTGAAAGTAACAGATGCCAACGGATGTGTAAGCACGCTTACACGGCCCAATTACATAACAGCCAGCAAGCCTGTTGCGCAGTTCTACACTAACGATACAGTGGTATGTGCCGGCCAGCAGGTAACTATTCATAATAATTCGGGTGGTAACAACTTCACCTGTGTTTGGTACTGGGGCGATGGCAGCACTTCTACGCAATTAACACCGACACATACATATGCAACTGCCGGTGTGTATACCATAAAGCTGGTGATAACAGATACCTACGGATGTATGGACTCTGCGTCTCATACCGGTATTGTAAAAGTGCAAAGCCCGGCTATGAATTTTACCTTGAGCGATACTGCGGCTAATTGCCCGCCGCTTGCGGTGAATTTTACGAACACCTCTTCTTCCGTATCATCTTATACATGGGTGTTCGATAATGGCTCGCGCTCTTCACTGGCAAATCCATCTACCTTATTTACTTACCCCGGTGTGTATCATGTAAAGCTGATCGGTACCAGCTCGGCAGGATGTAAGGATTCTGTTACCAAGAACGTTACCGTTCACGGCCCTACAGGTACATTCTCTTATTCACCGCTAACCGGTTGCCTGCCATTAACGGTGAATTTCTCAGCCACTACCAATGGTGCTTCTCAACTGGTATGGGACATGAACAATGGATATACCCATACTACTACAGGATCTACATATTCTTATACATACACACAAACCGGCAAATATATTCCAAAGCTTATATTGAGCGATGGCGCTAATTGCCTGGTGCCGGTGCAGGGATTGGATACTGTGAAGGTAGATCATACGGATGGTGACTTCACATTTACGCCATCTAACAATTGCGGTACCAGTACGGTGCAATTCAGGGATACCATTTTATCTACACTAAGCCCGGTAACAGGTTTATCATGGAATTTCGGTGATGGCAATACCAGTACTTCACACAATCCTACGCATACTTATAATGCTGCGGGTAATTACACGGTACGCTTTATCGCTACCAATTCACAAGGTTGCCAGGATACTACTATAAAGACTATAGTAGTGCATCCGCTGCCAAATGTAACTGCTGGTAATGCACAGTCAGCATGCCAGGGTTATACCACTGCGCTGACGGTAACCGCTGCCGGTGCACGTTCTTATACATGGACGCCAACCACCGGTATGAGTTGCGATACTTGCGCTACAACTACAGTAATGCCAACAAGCACTACTACTTATATCGTTACAGGTATCGATACCAATGGTTGTTCTGATACCGGCAAAGTGACGATCACTGTTAATCCAAAACCCAATGTTACTGCCAGTGCAAATGTGACTATATGCGACGGTGCATCGGCAACGCTTACAGGCTATGGGGCAACCAGCTACACCTGGTCGCCTGCAACATCGCTGAGCTGTACTTCTTGTATCAGCACCACAGCAACGCCTTCTGCAACTACTACTTATATTGTTACCGGTACAGACGGTAACGGATGTACTGATACGGGCATGGTCAATGTTACCGTGAATCCGAAGCCAACAGTTACCGCAACAGGTACGCAAACAATATGCGCCGGAAGCGCTGCGTCATTAAACGCAAGCGGAGCGACTACATACAGCTGGTCACCTGCAACAGGATTATCATGCACAACCTGTGCCAACCCGGTAGCCAGCCCAACCGCAACCACTACTTATACAGTAACAGGTACTAATAGCACGGGTTGCACCAACACAGCAACGGTTACTATTACTGTAAATCCGAAGCCAACGGTAAGCGCCGGCAGCAACGTAGCTATCTGCGCCGGCAACAGTACCACATTAACTGCAACGGGTGCAGCAAGCTATACATGGTCACCATCAACAGGTTTGTCATGCAGCAATTGTGCAAGCCCTGTAGCTAACCCCGCCACTACTACAACATATACAGTGACAGGTACAAATGCCAGTGGTTGTAGCAATACTGCAACAGTAACGGTTACAGTAAACAGTCTGCCAAATGTAACGGCGAGTAGTAATGTTACTATATGCGATGGCACCTCTACTACATTAACAGGTAGCGGCGCCAGCAGTTATACATGGTCGCCATCTACAGGCTTATCATGTGCAAGCTGTACATCACCTTCGGCTAACCCAAGTACAACAACAACTTATATTGTAACCGGTACGGATGGTAACGGTTGTACAGATACAGGAATTGTAACTGTTACCGTAAATCCCAAACCTTTAGTTACTGCAAGTGCAAGCCAGGCTGCTATATGCGCAGGTGGTTCATCAACACTTACTGCCGCCGGGGCATCTACTTATAGCTGGTCTCCTGCAACAGGCCTGTCCTGCACTTCATGTGCAAGCCCTGTTGCTACGCCAACTGCAACAACTACTTATACAGTAACAGGTACCAATAGCAACGGCTGTACTAACACAGCTACAGTAACGGTAACCGTGAATCCATTGCCAACGATAGGGCTTACTGCCCCGGTAACTATCTGTAACGGAAGCAATACTACATTAACAGCAACAGGTGCTGCGTCTTATACATGGAGCCCTGCAACTGGCTTGTCTTGCGCCAATTGCGCAAGTCCTGTGGCCAACCCCGCAGCTACTACCACTTATGTGGTGACCGGTACAGATGCCAAAGGCTGTATAAATACAGCAAGCGTTAAAGTGACGGTGAATCCGCTTCCTGATGTTACAGCCACCGGCAGTAAAACGATATGCCCGGGAGAAACAGCAGCGCTCTCTGCTACCGGGGCTAACAGCTATGCATGGTCTCCGGCAACAGGCTTGTCTTGTACTACTTGCCCTAACCCGAACGCATCGCCGGCCGCGACTACCACTTATGTGGTTACAGGTACTACCAACGGATGTAGCGCTACTGCATCTGTTACGGTAACGGTAAGGCCTTTGCCAAATATCACAGCCGGGCCCGATAAGGAAATATGTACGGGTGCATCTACATCGCTGATGGCAACGGGAGGTGCAACCTATGCCTGGTCGCCATCAACAGGATTGTCATGTGCAAATTGCGCTAATCCGAATGCTAATCCATCCGCAACAACGAAATATACTATTACGGGAACCGATGCAAATGGTTGTGTGAATACGGCAAACATCACGGTGACAGTAAATCCGTTACCTAATATTGACGCGGGCGAGGACAAAACAATATGCAACGGCTCAAGTACAACACTCAATGCTACCGGTGGTGTAAGCTATACATGGTCTGGTGGCAGCCAGTTATCTTGTATATCTTGCGCTAATCCTACCGTTAGCCCTACAACTAAAACAAGTTATACCGTGCGGGGTACAGACGCACATGGATGTTCTAATAAGGATAGTGTTACGATTTCCGTGATCGATAAAGGGCCTATAGAAGTTGGCCCGGGTGCGGAGATATGTAAGGGCGAATCAGCGGTACTGCATGCGGCAGGGGGATCATCTTATCTATGGACACCTGCGGAGGGATTGAATGATCCCACATCAGCCAACCCGGTTGCGACACCTGATAAAACAACTACCTACCGCGTGCAGGTGCAGCAGGGCGATTGCTTTGCCGAATCTCATGATGTGGTGGTAATAGTGCATGATCTGCCGGAAGTAGAACTGGGGCCGGATGTAAATCTCGGCGGTGGTAATACCGTGCAGCTGAATGCGAAAACCAACCAGCAGGTGACCTATGTATGGACACCAACAGACCACCTGAGCTGTGCAGATTGCCAATCGCCACAGGCGTCTCCTTTTAAAACAACCACATATACCGTGGTGGCTACCAACCAATGGGGTTGCCAGGCCAAAGACGATATTACCGTGCATGTATCATGCGACGGCAGCCAGATATTCCTTGCTAATACCTTTACGCCGAACGGCGATGGAGTGAACGACCAGTTTTTTCCACAGGGTAAAGGCATCATGACAGTAAAAAGCTTTAAAATATACAACAGGTGGGGAGAACTGATGTTCTCAAGGGATGATATGCCGCTGAACGATCCGATGGTAGGATGGGACGGAACCTATAAAAATGCCCCTCTAAAACCGGATGTATATGTTTATATTGTAAAAGCTTATTGTGAATCGGGAGAGCCGATAGAGCTGAAGGGTGATATTTCATTGATACGCTAAAAAACGTTTATGACAAAAACAAACAAATTTTACTTAATCGGGTGCATGCTGGCGGCTACAGCATGTAGCGGGCCGGAGGCCAAAGCACAGGATATTCACTTCTCACAGTTTTACGAGAACGCGATACTGCGCAACCCTGCATTGACAGGTATTTTTAGTGGCGACTACAAAGCCGGTGTTAACTATCGTACACAATGGAGCAATATTTCCGCTCCGTTCAAAACGATACTGGCATCTGCAGAAACGCGTGTTGCAGTGAACAGGGAAGTGGGTGATTACATCAGCTTCGGGGCTACGGCTACGTATGACCGTGCAGGCTCTATCAACTTCAACAGTATGCAGATCTATCCTGCCATCAACTACAACAAGGCAATGGCAGATGGGCACAGGTCCTACTTGTCGATAGGGTTCACAGGCGGATATATTCAGCGTTCATACGATCTGTCTAAGGCAACTTATAGTTCGCAATATGCAAACGGGCAGTACGATCCGCTGAGGCCGTCCGGAGAGAACATGAACAACACCAGCCTTCAATACTTTGACCTCGGTGCGGGTATGAGTTTTAACAGTACTATCGGCGAAGCGCACATGGTAAACTACTATATAGGCGCAGCAGCCTATCACGTGGCAAAACCGAAAGAGACATTTGCCGGCGATCAGGATATGCTGAGGCTCGATACCAAATGGAACGGGAACCTGGGTATACGTGCGGCCTTTAATGAACAATATTCGCTGATCGTACACGTAAACTATAGCCAGCAAGGCCCTTACCAGGAAATTATCGGTGGTGGATTGGTAAGCTGGCATACAAGGAGCGAGTCGATCTACAATTTTGCTGTATATGCAGGCTGCTTCTTACGAGTTAAAGATGCGCTGATACCAACCATTAAACTGGACTACGATAAGTATTCCATTACAATGTCTTACGATGTGAACACATCTTCGCTGAAACCGGCAACAAACGGTACCGGCGGATATGAAATGTCATTATATATACGCGGAAACTACAAGCATAACGACCGCATGGGTGGCCAGGTTGCTTGTCCAAGGTTTGAGCAAATGCTCGACCACTCCGCTACAGATTTTTAGCGTTACATATAGAGGATAGAAAAGGCGAATGGTATCTACCATTCGCCTTGCCTTTTTTAAGAGGGTTGATTAAATATTATTGCGGATTGTAAACGAACTTAAAGCCGATACCGTGGATGGTTTGCAGTTCTACACCCGGCTGGCCTTTCAGGTATTTCCTCACCTTGGTGATGAACACATCCATACTACGGCCCAGGAAGTAATCTTCCTTACCCCATACGTTCAGCAATATCTCATCGCGCTTCAATACTTTATTGGCATTAGCGCAGAAGTATTTGATCAGGTCGGCTTCGCGCTGTGTAAGCTGGTGAGATACACCATCACCTTCCAGCACCAGGTTGTTATAATCAAAAGTAAGGTTGCCGAGTTTCACTTCAGGCTGCACATCTTCTTCCTTCTTACGGGTACGTTTCAGGAACACTTCCAGGCGTAGCAGTAACTCCTGCATATTGAAAGGCTTGGTGATATAATCATCCGCACCGCTTTTGAAACCTGCTATCTTGTCATCATCCATGTTTTTGGATGTCAGTAACAAGATGGGAATAGCCTCGTTTTTCTGTCGTATTTGTGTAGCCAGGTGCATGCCATCCTTTTTAGGCAGCATTACATCCAGCAGGCATACGTCGAAGTTGTGTTTCATGAATTGAGCCCAGGCGGTCTCTGCGTCAGCACAATGCACTACGTCATATCCGTTGTTGGATAAGCTATCCCTGACAACGTAGCTCAATGTGGGATCGTCCTCTACAAGTAAAATTTTAGCTTTATCAGCCATATTTAGTTAATTCTGTTTTTCCCGGATAAACCTAAAAGTATGTAAGTGTGTGCTTTTTATCTTATGTGTTTCTGTAATATACAACTTCAAAAATACAATCTAAGTTGTATAAACAACATTTAAAGTTTAAAAATAGGTAATACCCTTTATTCATGCAAATTAGTAGCGGTTTTCAGAGAAATTTATCAGATGTGTTACGAGGGTTTCCATCCTGTGAAACTTCCCGGGTAAGATCATTTTTTTACCCTGCCCGGGTTGGCGGCAATAAAAGATTCCCAGTTTCCTTTTTTGGCTTTGGGAATAGCGATAGTAGCAGACGATTTTGCCGATAACTCCGGCAGCCTGTTCTGGTAATGATGACACAGGGCCACTGCAACCGCGTCAGAGGCATCCATAAAACGGATATCTTCTTTAAACTGCAGCGTGTGCTGTAATATCTCCCACACCTGTTCTTTGGTGGCATTACCCCTGCCGGTGATGGATTGCTTTATTTTTCTGGGGGCGTATTCTTCAGCGCGTAATCCAAACTTCATCGCTGCGGCTATCGCCACGCCCTGCGCACGGCCCAGCTTCAGCATACTCTGCACGTTCTTGCCATAGAATGGGGCTTCTATAGCTACGGATATAGGTTTATGCGTATGTATCAGGGCTTCCATCTTCCGGTAGATGAGTTCCAGGCGTTCGGCATGCCCGTCGTGTTTTGCTAATTGCAATACCCCCATTTCCACCAGCGAAACCTTATTTTTGTCAATAGCGATCAAGCCATATCCCATAACGGTAGTACCGGGGTCTATACCAAGAATAATATGGGGTGCTTGCTGCAAAAAGAAAGGATTTGAACAAAAGTACTAAAATATGGCTCAACTATGTTTTGGGCGGGGCTATATCTGCGCTGTTGCTATGGGGTATATATGAGCAGGTGATAAAGCAGCTAGAGAAAGTAGATATGAATACACTCTGGGATACAGGGCCCTGGTACCTGCTTTCAACGGTGGTAATACTCATGCCCATCAACGTAGCGCTGGAAGCCTGGAAATGGCAACTGCTGGCCAACTCCGCACAGCCCACCACATACAGGCAGGCATTCATGAGCTATATAGCAGGTATCGCATTCTCAATTGTTACGCCCAATCGCATAGGTGAATATCCCGGCAGGCTCATCTACATGCAGCGGAAGAATACCACGCGCCTTGTTGCAGTATCTGTATTAGGATCTGTAGCGCAATTACTCACCTTGTTTGTATATGGATGCATGGGGCTTGCTTACTATAATATTGCGTTCTCAGGCAGTATTGCCCTGCTATTATTGATAGGTTGCATTATGGTTACCATCATCACCTTTATTGCCTATTGGCGCTTCGATACCTGGATACCGCTGATAGGCAAAATAAAATGGCTGCGCAGGTACAATGTGTATGGCAAATTACTGGGCAGGTTTACAGACAAGCAGCAGGCTAAGGTGCTGATGATCTCCTTGCTGCGTTATGCCATTTACACGGCACAATATTTGATTTTATTACGGTGGATGAATGTAATGATGCCGCCGCTGGAAGGTTTCTTTATGTCGGCCCTGTTTTTTTGGGTGATAGCAGTGGTGCCTTCTGTGGCCTTGGTAGAGCTGGGTGCAAGGGGCAGTTTGGGTATATTCCTGTTCGGGCATTTTTCTGCCAATACAATAGGCATCCTTACTGCAACGTTTGGTATCTGGTGCATCAACCTGGCCATACCATCTGTAGTAGGTAGCCTGATGATTGCTCGGGCAAAACTGGTTAGATAAATTCAGTTATATTTAAACAACATTCAGGATCAGGAAATATGAAACGAGCGATAAAATCTAGTGTGCTGTTTACCTTATTACTACTAATAAACACCGTTGCCCATGCGCAGAACGATTTCTGCGGTATCAAAAACACGAGCTTTAAGGATGGCGAAAAGCTGATCTTTAAAGTGTACTACAATATGGGCAGTATTTGGGTGGGCGCTGGCTACGCATCTTTCTCCACATCGTTGGAAACCTTGAATAACAAAAAAGTATATCACATCACCGGCGATGGCAAGACCATGAAATCTTATGAATGGTTCTATAAAGTGCGCGATAGGTATGAGACTTTTCTTGATGCTGAAACCATGCTGCCGCAGAAATTCATCCGCAATGTAGATGAGGGAGGCTTTAAGATATACAACAATGTTACCTTCAACCACGAAATGGGGCAGGCAATATCTACCAATGGTGTATATAAAATACCGCGCTGCGTACAGGATGTACTATCAGCTATTTATTATGCCCGCAACATTGATTACAGTAAATACAGTCCCGGTGATAAGATACCTTTCAGCATGTTTCTCGACGACCAGGTGTATAACCTCTTCATCCGCTACCTGGGCAAGGAGCGGGTAACAACCAAATACGGAACTTTTAATACCATTAAGATCTCTCCGCTATTGATCGAAGGCACTATTTTTAAGGGTGGTGAAAAGATGACAGTATGGGTAAGCGATGATGAGAACCATGTGCCGGTACGTGTAGATAGCCCTATACTGGTAGGCAGCATTAAGGTAGATCTTGCAGGCTATGTAAAGCTCCGCAATCCTTTTACCGCGCTGATAAACAAATAAACTTATATATACACGGTTCAATATGGCAGCCGGTATAGCTTGCTACATATAGTTTTTATACTTTTGCAAACTTTACCATACCTCTACTGAATATGATTTCCCTAGGTGGCAAAGCAATAGATCTGGCAACATTTGAGCAGGTGGTACTTCAGCATCATGAAGTAAACCTCTCCGCAACTGCTGTCAGGGATGTGAGCAAGAGCTTTGAATTTTTACAGTCTTTCTCTAAGAATAAACTGATATACGGTATCAATACCGGTTTTGGCCCAATGGCGCAATACCGCATCAACGATGCCGATCGCAAGCAATTGCAGTACAACCTCATCCGCAGCCATAGCTCGGGTATGGGGCAATTGTTATCACCGCAGCATAGCAGGGCAATGTTGCTGGCAAGGCTCAATACCATGTTGCTCGGTTATTCGGGCATACACCCCGATACGGTGCAACTGATGGTATCGCTGCTGAATAACGATGCTTATCCCTGTGTGTACGCGCATGGTGGTGTAGGCGCCAGTGGCGATCTTGTGCAGCTCGCTCATCTTGCATTGGGCCTGATAGGCGAAGGTAACTTCTGGCTGAAAGGAAAAGTGACACCGGCAAAAGAAGTATTCAAAAAACTGAAACTGCAACCGCTGGGCATACACATACGCGAAGGGCTGGCGATGCTCAATGGCACCTCTGCTATGACCGGTATCGGCGGGGTGAATGTGCTGATGGCGCATCGCCTGGTAATGTGGAGCACTTTGCTCTCCCTGATGGTAAATGAGATGATGGAAGCCTACGACGACCACTTCTCTGCCGAGCTGAACAATGTAAAACAGCACCGGGGCCAGCGCCATGTAGCAGAATGGATGCGCAAACTGGGCGCACAGAGCAAGCTGATGCGCAAACGCCATGAGCACCTGTACGATAAAAAGATCACCGAAGATGTGATAGAAGACAAAGTGCAGGAATATTATTCGCTCCGCTGTGTGCCACAGATCTTAGGCCCGATATTGGATACGGTATTGAACACCGAGCAGGTGATCGTAAACGAGCTGAATTCTGTAAACGATAACCCTGTTGTTGATCGTAAGAATAAAAACATCTTCCACGGGGGCAACTTCCACGGAGATTATATAGCGCTGGAAATGGACAAGCTGAAGATAGCCGTTACCAAGCTGTCGATGCTTGCAGAGCGCCAGCTCAACTTCCTGCTGAACCCGCACCTGAACCAGAAGCTGCCGCCATTTGCCAATGCAGGCAAGCTGGGCCTCAATTTCGGTATACAGGGTATGCAGTATCCTGCTACATCTACCGTGGCAGAGAACCAAACGCTCAGCAACCCTATGTATATCCACAGCATACCTAATAATAACGACAACCAGGATATCGTAAGCATGGGCTGCAATGCCGCCATGATGTGCAGCCGCGTAATAGATAACGCGTACGAAGTGCTGAGTGTAGAAGCAGTGGCACTAGTACAGGCGATAGACCTGCGTGGTTTCGCAAACAAATTATCACCTGCTACCAAATGGATATACACTGCCATACGCAAGCAGATACCTTTCTTCAAAGAAGACTTCGCAGCATCACAAAAACTGCAGGATGTAAAACAATGGATGAGCGATACAGATGTAGTAGCGCAGTTCAGGAAGGTAGTTGGTTAGTTGATTGGTTGATTAGTCAGTTTTTGAATTTTTACTTTTGAATTTTGAATTATGAAATACGCACTAGTTACCGGTGGATCAAGAGGCATAGGGCGCGCATGCTGCCTGAAGATGGCAGAGCTGGGATATGCCGTGCTGGTAAACTATAAAGGCAATAAAGCTGCTGCTGAAGAAACGGTGCAACTGGTAAAAGAAAAGGGTGTGGCCGCTGAAGCATTGAATTTTGACGTAGCCAGCAAAGAAGATGTAGAAAAGGTACTGGGTGGCTGGATGGAAGCACATAAGGAAGACATCATCGAAGTGCTGATAAATAACGCGGGCATCCGCCAGGATACACTGCTCATGTCTATGACCAATGAACAATGGGATAGCGTAATGGATACAAGCCTCGGTGGTATGTACCATGTTACCAAACAGGTGCTGAATCCTATGCTGATGAACCGCTACGGGCGCATCATTAATATGGTATCGCTGAGCGGACTGAAAGGTATGCCGGGCCAGGTAAACTACTCTGCTGCCAAAGGAGGTATGATCGGCGCCACCAAAGCACTCGCACAGGAAATAGCCAAGCGTAATATTACCGTGAATGCGATTGCTCCCGGCTTTGTGAAAACGGATATGACCGAAGAGCTGAATGAAAAAGAACTGGTGAACATGATACCGATGAAGCGCTTCGGGCTGGCAGAAGAAGTGGCAGATCTTGCAGGCTTCCTCGCGTCTAAAAATGCATCTTATATCACCGGCCAGGTGATATCCATCAATGGTGGATTATATAGCTAAAAAGATCTTGCAACGTACTATAATAGGGCCGGCGTAAAGCCGGCCTTTCTTTTTAGCCCATAATGTGCAGCCAGTTGCGTATTTCCGTTTTCGTCTTGCCCAGTTTTTCCTGCAGATGTTTCAGTAGTTCTTCTTCCTTGCCTATTTCGTAGCAGAGGTCGTCTTCTGTAAGCTGTGGATATTGTTCTTTTAGTTGTTTTTTGGTCTGTTCCCAGTTGTTGAATGATGTTATGTTTTCCATGAGGCAATATTTTACTGCATCTGCTGCAAATACCGTGCTACCAGCCAACGGATTATGGCACAGATGCATTTAAAATTTAACTTTGCTGGCGTATGAGTCGCGTAGTAATCACAGGTTTAGGCATCTATTCTTCTTTGGGCAAGAACAGGGAAGCAGTAGCAGATTCTTTATTCAACGGCAGGTCGGGCATCATCCTCGATCCTAAGCGTAAAGAAATGGGCTACCGTTCGGGGTTGACGGGTTTTGTAGAGCGCCCGCAATTGAAGGGCCTGCTCGACAGGCGTGCCCGCATTATGATGCCCGAGCATGCAGAATTTGCCTACATGGCTACTACCGAGGCACTCGCGCAGGCTGGCATGAGCAACGATTACCTGGAGCATAATGAAACAGGTATCATCTACGGCAATGATAGCTGCGCGCAACCCGTTATAGAAGGTATAGACCTGGTACGTGAAAAGAAAGATACCACCCTCGTAGGCTCCGGCTCTGTGTTCCAGGTGCTGAATAGTACGGTGACGATGAACCTCTCTACCATCTTCAAACTCAAAGGCATTAATTTTTCCATCAGCGCGGCATGTGCCAGCGGTTCCCATTCCATAGGGCTGGGTTATATGTTCATCAAACAAGGCCTGCAGGATCGTGTTATCTGCGGCGGTGCGCAGGAAGTGAATATCTACTCTATGCCCAATTTTGATGCACTCGGCACCTTCTCGCTCCGCGAGGACGAACCTGCAAGAGCATCCCGCCCCTTCGATCGCGACAGGGACGGATTGGTACCCGGTGGTGGTGCAGCAACGGTGATACTCGAAAGCCTGGAAAGCGCGCAGGCACGTGGCGCTACTATATTGGCAGAGGTATTGGGCTATGGCTTTAGCAGCAATGGCCAGCACATCAGCAACCCAAGTACCGAAGGGCAGGTGCGCAGCATCAACCGTGCATTGGCAGATAGCGGCATGACGGCCGCAGATATACAATACATCAACGCACATGCTACCAGCACACCGGCAGGCGATGGCAGCGAGGCCGAAGCCATATTTGAAGTATTTGGCGGCAAGGTACCGGTGAGCAGCACCAAGAGCATGACCGGCCACGAATGCTGGATGGCAGGCGCGAGTGAGATCGTGTATAGTATGCTAATGATGCAGAACAGTTTCATTGCCCCGAACATCAACTTCGAGAACCCCGATGAGCACAGCGCCAAGATCAATATCATACCCGAGACACTGAAGCAGGACTTCGGCCTGTTCCTCTCCAATTCATTTGGTTTTGGTGGTACTAATTCTTCGCTGGTGGTGAAGAGATGGGAGTAGTGTATTGCAAATCAGGAGATTTGCGTCCTTTAACCGCGTAGTCAGAGACTACGCCGAACGAGAGTTTATCATTTTTGAATGCTTCGAATTTCGAAGAGTTTAAGTTTTCAAGTTGCATAATAATGATGGCTTAATAGGTAAGCCTTACCCTTAGTAAAAAATATAAAGTTTCATAGATGTTGATTTAGATGCGGATGGTATGTAATAAGCATCCCATAGTTCGTTGATGTGTTTGGGACATTTCGGAGAAAGTTCCTTCATAAATTTATTTAGAATCATATTTTTACTGGCTGGATTTTTGTCAAACCAAGACCAAAAATCATTTGCCGTTGGCGCTTCAAATTCTAAAGCGACATGCAGTTTGTCATATGAGCATAACTTCTTGATCCGCTCCTGAATTTTTTGTAATGATGTCGGTAATTGTCTTTTCAAAAGGCTACTGACGTCGTAGATGTAGTATTTATATTTCAATAGATCAGTTTTGAAATTATAATTCAATTTTAAGTTCCACCCAATAATTAACTTTAAAGCACTTATCTCAACATCTCCTTTCATTACTGCTTTTTTTAAAATCGGCATATAAAATCTATGATGTTTATGATCGTGAATAGCTAGAAGACTCGCATACATAGATCCATCTTTTAAGGTTGGCCAGCCATTTTTATTAACAAAATCGAATAGGTATAAAAAGTGAATACTATCCGTACGGTTCATCCTTCTAAAAAACTCAGCACAAGAAAAACTATCATCGCAGTTGTTGGTAGACGTTCTATAATGTTGGTCTTCTTCATACATCTTTAATAAATTGGCATAAGCTTCCGATTTAGGTTCTAAATATGTTTTTGAGTAATTGTCTATGATTTGTAATCTACTTTTAGTTGTAAGTGAGAATTTAGAGATGTATGAATTGATAGAGGGTTGATTATCATTTAGATACATGAGATAGTAAGGATCTACCTTTTTGAGGTATTCGCTAGCATTGATAGAATCGTTGGCTTTAGAAAGACTATCGGCCAAGAATAAATACCCTGCAGATGAGTGTTTTTCCAAATAATTAATATCCGATAATGTCAGAGTATCTGCTGAAGTAAGTGTTGATTGCTGCCCTACGCAATCAAAAAAAGTATTTAAAAGTATAGCCCCGAGTAATACTCGTAGAGTAATTTGCTTCATAGTAGGTCATTTATGGTGCATTCAAATAATATAAATGTAAGCACCCCATTTTTCGGACAAGTCTAAATTAGACAGTTTTCTTTCATTTTAATCTCCGCTGGGCGTAGTCTCTGACTACGCTCATAAAGGTCGCAAATCTCCTGATTTGCGAAACGAAGTTTGCGGACAAATAATTCCTATCTTCCAATTACCTATACTAATTGAGAAATGCCACTAGCAGCGACTATTAATACGTTACACCAACTAATTTATGACTATACACAGTGTGCTAAGTATATGTGCGATACTTTGAAAAGCACATATACTGAAAAAGAAGAATTATTGAGAGCCTATAGGTTGAAACTACTTCCCAAATCTGCTGAAGTAGAAGGGCTTTATTATAACTTTCACGGTATGGGTTGTTATTTTGAATTTGAAGGTGGGACGATAGACGTTGATTTTGGACCTGACGGGAGGTGCGACGGATTTGATGAGTACCGGCTGAAGTCATATTTACGTGATATGACGTCGGAAAAGCAAGCATACTTTAATAGCATTATTGATCCTAAAGCATTTCAACAGGAGTTTATTTATTTAAGGAGGTTAGGCGTTATCTACAAGTTACCTGAGAACGGAATATCTAGTCATTTATACTATTTGCAATCAAATGAATCCCCCGCTGGGCGTAGTCTCTGACTACGCTCATAAAGGTTGCAAATCTCCCGATTTGCGAAACGAAGTTTGCGAAAACAAATAATTCCTATCTTCCCAATCCCATGAGCAACGCCTACCAGATATATGACCAGCACGGCACCTATTTTCTTACGCTCACAGTAGTGGATTGGATAGACATTTTCAGTCGTAAAGTGTATAGGGATATTGTTATGGATAGCCTTGTTTACTGTGTACGGAATAAAGGGTTGCAAGTGTATGGTTATGTTATTATGACCAATCATGTACACCTGATAGTAAGCAGTACTAATGGAACGCTGTCTGATATAGTAAGAGATTTTAAGAAGTTTACCGCCAATGCAATTTTGGACGTTATGGCACAGGAGCCGGAAAGCAGGCGGCATTGGATGATGCATCGGTTTGAATGGAACGCAGTGCAGCATCAGCGCAATAGCAAATACCAGGTGTGGATGCACGGCAGCCATGCTATTGAAATAACATCCTACAATTTCTTCAGGCAGAAGCTCGATTATATTCATGCAAACCCCGTACGTGCAGGTTGGGTTTCGAGGGAAGAAGATTATATGTATAGTAGTGCAAATGCTTTATATAATGATCTTAATATTGACTTAACTTTATCGCATTGGCATGAATAGATATAGTGTATCACAAATCAGGAGATTTGCCTCCTTTTACAGCATAGTCAGAGACTACGCTGAACGGGCCGCCCCCGTGATAAGATATATCATAATACTCTGCTTGATTGTAGGATATAATTATAGTGCAAGATGTCAAAACTATAACCAGACTAGCTCTGCTATCCAACAAAAATATTTAGTCAAAGGCGATTATGTGTTCGAGAATGACACCGTTGTCTCGACAGGTTTGCAAAAAGGTAACATTAATTTCAAATTGAATTTTATTGAATTCAAACCAATCGGATCTGTGTTCTATATAAAGGCATTATTAACAGACAATGATGGCGTACCTATTGAACATGCACAATTTTTACGAGCACAAAAAGATACAAAGGGTAATTATTTAATTAAACAAAGACTTGGGTATTCTACAAAAAAAGGCTTTGCCAAATTTAAAGTCGACTTAAACAGGTCGTATCTGATTGTTTATTACCCTAGCTATACCCTGAAAATATATGGAGCAAATTAATATTCACCGAAGTCTTTATAAGCGTAGCCTCCGACTACATCATAAAGGTCGCAAATCCCGATTTGCATACTCCGTCAATCCTATTTAGAGTGCATCATTACCTCCATCACTCTTGCAGATATTCCGTAATTTTGTACTAACTATAAACTATTAAAACCTTTCTCCTCCTGTTTATAGCCATGCATATAGTAAAGTCATCCATTGATGGCGGGAGGAGTACCCGACGCAGGAGGGGAGGTGGTGAATTTCGACTTTTACTTTTGAATTTACCATCAACATTGTTAGCAAATGATAACATTTTTCCTCGCAAGTAATTGATTATCAATAAAAGTAACCTTGCTACACAACCCGCTTTTGTTAGCACATTACCAATAGTAGCAGCTTTTGAATTTTGACTTTTCACTTTTGAATTTCCCCACTGTCGATAACTTTTATTCAAAAATTTTATTGAAAATCAACAAGTTGCAAAGGCTCTCTAAAAAAAGTTAATGAATTTCTTGGTGTGGATAAAAAGCTATCTTACCTTTGCCGTCCCAAAATTTACCGTTCCGCCTGTGATGCAGTGCGTAACACAATAAACAGAGTATTATGTCAACAGGAATGAGACACCTTAGTTTTAGAACTCAGTCGGCTAACGAGAAGATCGTAAAGCGCGAGTGGTATGTAGTAGACGCTACTAACCAGACACTGGGCCGTATGACGTCTAAAATTGCCAGCGTACTGCGTGGCAAGCACAAAGCATATTACACTCCGCACTTTGATTGTGGTGATTATGTAATAGTTGTAAACAGCGGTAAAGCTGTATTGACCGGTAACAAGCTGGCCGATAAAGAATATCAAACATTCTCAGGTCACCCCGGCGGCCAGAAAATAGAAATGGCAAAAGAACTGCAACAACGTCGCCCGAATGTAATGATCGAGCGCGCTGTAAAAGGTATGCTGCCTAAGAACCGTATGGGCCGTGCTATGGCAAAGAAACTGTTTGTGTACGAAGGCGCAGAGCATCCGCACAAAGCACAGCAACCTAAGGATTTCAAATTCTAATTTCAAAAAAGTAAAAACCATTCTAATATAAATGGAAAAGCAAAAAAATGCCGTAGGTCGCCGTAAGGAAGCTGTAGCACGTGTTTACATGAGCAAAGGCACCGGCAACATTACGGTAAACGAAAAAGAATACAAGGCTTACTTCCCGATAATGTACCTGCAAAACCAGGTGGAACTGCCTTTTAAAGTTACAGACACTGCAAGCAGTTTCGACGTTGTGGTAAACGTACAAGGCGGTGGCCCTAAAGGCCAGGCAGAAGCTGTGAAAATGGCTATTGCACGCGCTCTTTGCGAAGTGAATAATGAAGCTTACCGTCCGCTGCTGAAAAAAGAAGGCCTGATGACACGTGACCCTCGTATGGTGGAACGTAAGAAATTCGGTAAGGCTAAAGCACGTCGTAGCTTCCAGTTCTCTAAACGTTAATCGCTGGTTCGTATTCTTTTTTTTAACCGTCAAGAAATTACAACAATGGAAGAAAATAAAAGCCTGCACCAGCAACTGTTAGAAGCTGGTGTACACTTCGGCCACCTGAAGAAAAAGTGGAATCCAAAAATGCTCCCTTACATCTTCGCCGAAAAAAATGGTATTCATATCATAGACCTCAATAAAACTATTGAAGGCCTGGAAGAGTCTGCTGCAGCACTGAAATCTATCGCTAAGAGCGGTAAGAAGATCATGTTCGTAGCTACTAAAAAGCAAGCTAAAGAGATCGTTTCTGAAGCTGCTGCTAAAGTAAACATGCCTTTCGTTACAGAACGTTGGTTGGGTGGTATGCTCACTAACTTCGGTACTATCCGTAAGAGCGTTAAGAAGATGCAGAGTATCGAAAAAATGCTGCAGGATGGTACAATGGACAGCGTTACCAAAAAAGAACGCCTGACATTGACACGTAGCAAAGACAAAATGGAAAAAGTACTGGGTGGTATCTCTCAAATGGGCCGTATCCCTGCTGCTTTGTTCATGGTAGATATGAGCCACGAGCACATTGCACTGGCAGAAGCTAAGCGTTTAGGTATCACTACCTTCGCTATGGTGGATACCAACAGCGATCCTACTAAGGTTGACTTCGCGATCCCGTCAAACGACGATGCTACCAAATCAATAGCTATCATCGTTAACTACCTGACAGCTGCGATCATGGAAGGCCTGGAAGAACGCTCTCAGAATAAAGAAGAAGAAGTAGAAGAAGAAGTAGCTGCAGAACGCCTCCGTGGCCTTGATATGGAAGAAGAAGGTGGCGAAAAAGGCGAACGCCGCGCAGGCGGTGGTGGCCGTGGCCGTGGCCAGGGTGCAGGCGCTGGTGCCGGTCGCCAGGGTGCTGGCGCAGGCCGCCAGGGTGCTGGCAACCGTCCGGGTGGCGGTGGCAATCGCCAGGGTGCTGGCCGTCCGGGTGGCGGTGCAGGTCGCCCAGGTGGTAGTGGTCCTCGTCCGGGTGGTGCACGCTAATGCTATAGCATTTAGTAATATATACTTAAAGCCCCTGTTTTGGGGCTTTAAGCATAAAACACGAATTTTGCGCTTTAATTTTTAAAACCTCAGTAAAAAAATTATATAATGAGTACTGTAACAATATCAGCAGCAGATGTGAACAAGCTGCGCCAGCAAACAGGTGCAGGTATGATGGATTGCCGTAAAGCACTGGCAGAAAGTGAAGGTGATTTTGAAAAAGCGATAGATTACCTGCGTAAAAAAGGCCAGAAAGTTGCTGCTAACCGTAGCGACCGCGAAGCTAAAGAAGGTGTGGTAATAGCTAAAGCTTCTGCAGATAACAAATACGGTGTGATCGTGAACCTGAGCTCTGAAACAGACTTCGTTTCTAAAAACGCTGAATTCATTGAGTTTGCTCAGTCACTTACTGATATAGCCCTGAACAACAAACCGGCTTCTATCGAAGAATTGAAATCACTGGCTATGGATGGCGCTACTGTAGGCGACAAACTGCTGGAAATGGTTGCTAAGATCGGTGAGAAAATAGATGTAGTTCGTTTCGAAACTGTAACTGCTGAAACTGTTGTTCCTTACATCCACGCAGGATACCGCATCGGTGTACTGGTAGGTATGAACAAAGCTGCGAACGACAACATCATCGCTGCAGGCAGGGACGTAGCTATGCAGATAGCTGCCATGAACCCGCTGGCTGTAGATGCTGACAGCGTATCTGCTGAAATGGTAGAACGTGAAAAAGCGATCGCAGTAGAACAAGTAATGGCTGAAGGCAAAACAGGTGACATGGCTGAAAAAATAGCTATGGGTAAGCTGAACAAATTCTTCAAAGAAAATACACTGTTACCACAAGCTTTCGTTAAAGACAACGGTAAATCTGTTGGCGACTACCTAAAGAGCGTAGAAGCTGACCTGACTGTTGTTACCTTCAAACGTATAGCAGTAGGTGCATAGTTCTTTGCAGTCTACATAACTTAAAAGTAAAGCCCCACGATCCTAATCGTGGGGCTTTACTTTTATACCCGGTATACAATCTACGGTAGAGCATAACAATAAGCGAAATTGAATAGGGACCTATTAAATTGTAAGTCAATAATTTAATGAGCAAATATTTAAAATATTGTCCCGGAATTAGCTATCATTACAGCAGTCAACTAATACTTTGTAAAACTATACGACATGAAAAAAACAATGATTTTGGCTTTCGCGCTGTTTGCCACAGGGGGTAAAAATTTACATGCGCAGACAATAGCTGCCGGGGTAAATTACTGTCTATCTATTTGCAGCGATAACACTGTTAAGGCATGGGGAACAAACTCAAGCGGCCAGCTCGGTAATGGTAGCACCACCAGCAGTAAAACACCGGTATCCGTAAGCGGGCTCACGGGCATAACTGCGGTTGCTGCAGGCTCATCTCACGCCGTTGCGGTTAAAAATAACGGAAGTGTTTATACATGGGGCGATAATATCGGCGGCCAGCTTGGCACAGGAAACACAACCAGCAGTAATACACCGGCTCAGGTGGCTGGTTTTTCGGGGGCAACTAAAGCAGCGGCAGGAAGCAAGCATACAATAGTATTGAAGAGTGACGGAACCGTTTGGGGATGGGGCAACAATGCATTTAGTCAACTGGGCGCTGCATCACCAAGTTCATCCTATACACCGATCCAGGTACCTGGTCTAACATCTATTACCGCAATCGCTTCCGGCGATAGTCATAATCTTGCATTAAAAAGCGATGGTACAGTATGGAGCTGGGGCATTAACAGTAAGGGCCAGCTAGGACGTAGCGTTGGTAGCACCGGTACGACGGGGCAGATCACAGGTTTGACAGGTATTGTTGCCATAGCTGCAGGGAAGAACTACTCACTGGCAGTAAAGAACGATGGTACGGTATGGGCTTGGGGAGAAAATAGCGATGGACAATTAGGAAACGGCACTACAACAGACGCCAGCACTCCGGTTCAGGTTACAGGCCTTAGTGGTATCACTTCCGTTTCAGGTGGATTGAACCATTCACTTGCGGTGAAGAATAACGGTACTGTGTGGGCATGGGGGGCTAATAGCTCGGGTGAATTAGGTGACGGCACATTTACCGATAGACTGACAGCAGTTCAAGTAAGCACACTATCAGGCATTAATGTGGTAGATGCAGGAGAAGAACTGTCAATGGCTGTAAAAAGCAATGGAACTGTGTGGACATGGGGCTACAATTCATCAGGCCAATTAGGTAATGGTACAAGTATGGACAGCGAAACTCCCTTGCAGCCTACTAGCTTATGCACTGCATTGGCGATAAAAGAAACTGAAGCTGCACGTGGTATAAATGTCTATCCTAACCCTGCTCACGATCTGTTATACGTTAATTCAGAAAACGCCAAAAACATTGGTCAATTAGATATTTACGATCAGCTGGGCAAAAAAGTGCTGCAGCAAAACATACAGGAAAGCAAAAAGCAAATTGATATTCACAACCTGCCATCAGGTGTGTACTACATTAAAGGCGAACAGTGGGGCCTGAAATTTATAAAAGATTAGCAAGTAGTTACAGACAGACGCAGTCTGTATAGCTGAAAAAGTAAAGCCCTTCAATTGAAGGGCTTTACTTTTTATATCAGGTTGTCTTATTTCATAGGCTCGTCAGCAGCGAGGTTGAATTGCCTCGTTACTTCTGTATTAGGGCCATCTACCTTCTTGCCATCTTTATCTACCAGCGTCAACGTAATGCCAGGTTTGCCCATTGGCAGGTTTTTCAGGAAGTGCGATTTCCATTCTGTAACCATGATAGTGGTATCAACGCCATCTGCTTTGATGTCAGCCTTTACCTTATAGCCATCAGGGCTTAGTGTGGTGTTCCATACATAGAAGTCGAACAGTACATTGTCTGTGTTTGCCTTGCCTATATAGTCTCCTTTAGGGCGGCTGTAGAATACCATTGGTGTTTTAGGGTCTTCCATTTTCTGCAGCTTGCCTTTGTCATCTATTTTAAAGTGATACAGCAATGCCGCACCTTTGCTCTTTACAGATTCGTGGTAAGAGCGGGACAGGAATGCCATCAGGTAGTGCTCGCCGCCTTTTGCCAAAACCACATCGTGTTTAGGCTCATATAGCGCCGCGTATGGTGCATTATCGAGGATAAAATGGATGTGCTGCCCTTTATCTGAATTATTACATTGTTTGCCCGATGCATCTGCCGTCTGGCTCATCAGTTCATAGTTCTTTACATTAAAAGTAAAGCTCACCTTTACAGAATCGCCTTGCGGAGTAGCTGTTACATTGCCGATTGCTAACTGTGCATCCTTATATTCCGGAGATGCCGGTACATCTGTAATAGCAATTGGCTGTGGTGCTGGTTTTACCATAGCTGTGTCGGAAACAGTAGTAGTGCTTTGTTCTTTAGTGCCATTATCCTGGCAGGAAGCGAATAGCAGGGAAGCACCTGCCATAACGGGTATTAACCTTGTAAGTCTTGACATGTGTGTTGATTTTTATCAAAGCTAAGGCCTAATTTTTAAATAAATTTTAAGTATTTGGTATTTCTGAACGAGTACATTTGTTGTCTGAAAATCAACGCAGGTAACGCAATGCTTACAACGACAGAGATATTAAAGCGTGTAAGGCATATAGAGATAAAAACCAGGGGGTTAAGTAACCACATCTTTGCAGGGGAATACCATTCCGCCTTCAAAGGGCGTGGTATGTCCTTTAGCGAAGTGCGCGAATACGCACCGGGCGACGATATAAAATTCATTGACTGGAATGTTACCGCTCGTTTTTCTCACCCGTTCGTTAAAGTATTTGAAGAAGAAAGGGAACTGACCGTAATGCTGCTGGTAGATGTGAGCGGCAGTTCCTTGTTCGGTACCCATGAGCGGTTGAAGCGCGACCTGATCACCGAGATCAGCGCTGTATTGTCTTTTTCTGCAGCAACCAATAACGATAAAGTAGGTGTGATCTTTTTTAGCGATAAAGTGGAGAAATTTATACCTCCTAAAAAAGGCCGCAGCCATATACTTCGCATCATCAGGGAACTGATAGCGCTGGAGCCCGCACCTAAGAATGGCACCAATATACGTGTGGCATTGGAGTACCTGAACCAGGTATTGAAGAAGAAGACCATCACCTTCCTGATGAGTGATTTTATAAGTGAGCCATACGAGCAGGCATTGCAATTATCTGCCCGCAAGCACGATCTTGTAGGGATACAGGTATATGATAAGATGGACAGGGACTTGCCTGAAGCAGGACTAATACAGCTTGCAGATGCGGAAACAGGCAATGTGCGCTGGATAGATACGGACGACAAAACCATACGTATGCAATACGCGCACAGCTTTGAGCAACATAAGAAATATTGTGTACAGGCTTTTCGTAAAAGCGGCGCACAACTAATGAGTGTACGTACGGATGCAGACTATGTAAAAGAACTACAAACGTTTTTTAAGGCGAGGTAAAGAATGAGGACAGCTTACAAATACGGCTTTATAATATTGCTTACCCTGCTTATGGGTAAGCATACAATATACGCACAGGATGCTACTGTTGGTGCGCGTATTGATGCTGCCCAGATTACCGTTGGAGACCAGGCAAGGTTGTTTATTGAAGCAAAAGTAGATCCGAAAAAAGGAAAACTGCAATGGGCTACGATACCGGACACCTTCAACAAGCTGGAAATAGTGGAGAAGGGAAAGATAGACACTGTGCAGCAGGGCAACGAGGTGATCTATAAACAAAGGTTGCTGATAACAGGGTTTGACTCCGGTCTGTTTATGGTGCCGCCATTTGTATTCTCCGTACTACCGAACGGAGGTAATGCATATACGATACAAACGGATTCTTTCACCATTGGTGTGCAGACCGTACCGGTTGATACCAGCAAAGGCTTTGTAGGTATTAAAGGCATACGCGAGGTAAAGAGCAACTGGATGGACTATATCTGGTACATAGTTGCTGCAATTGTATTGATACTCGCAACCGTTGGCGTGATGTTGTACCTGAAGAACCGTAAGAAACCCGAAGCACCGCCGCCACCTCCACCCCCGTCAGAGACACCACAGGCCAAAGCATTACGATTGCTCAGTGAATTGGAACAGAGAAAACTTTGGGAGAACAATCAGCCGAAAGAGTATCATACAGAACTGGTTGACATACTGCGGAAGTATATAGAAGAACGTTTTGGGGTAGATGTAATGGAATCAACATCAGACGAGATACTCTATAAAGCAGCAGTACATAAAGACATGTCGCAACACAGGTTGCTGTTATCTAACATATTCTATATAGCAGACCTTGCCAAGTTTGCCAAGGCACAGCCAACGCCGCAGGAGCACCACGCAGCAATGGAATACGCGAAACAGTTTGTGAATGCAACAAGGCCTGTTGTAGTGACACCGCCATCTGAAAATACAAATACACCACCACAGTCATGAGTATAATATTTGATTGGAAACATATCAGCTTTGCACACCCCGCATTCTTCGGGTTGCTGCTGCTGCTTCCATTCATGATATGGTGGCAGCAAAGGAATAAGGTCACTGATAATCCATCGGTACGTGTTACCAGCCTTTCGGGCATCGCTAATATAAAGCCTACATGGAGGGTGCAGTTCAGGCCGGTGTTGTTTATACTGCGCGTGGTAGCCCTGGTAATGCTGACGATAGCACTGGCAAGGCCGCAAACAAGCAATGTTACTGAAAACATAGATAGTGAGGGTGTAGATATAGTGCTATCGCTCGACGTATCGGGCAGTATGCTTGCGGAAGATTTTAAACCCAACCGTATAGAAGCCGCCAAGAAAGTGGCGATGAACTTTGTAGATCAGCGTCCTACAGACAGGCTGGGCTTAGTGATCTTCTCGGGTGAGAGCTTTACACAATGCCCTATAACGATAGACCATAACGTACTGAAAGAACAACTGAGCGAAGTGAAGAGCGGAGTGCTGCAGGATGGTACCGCTATAGGTATGGGCCTGGCAACTGCTGTAGACCGCCTGCGCTATGCCAAAGGTAAAAGCCGGGTAGTGATATTACTTACTGATGGTGTAAACAATACAGGGCTGATAGACCCGATGACGGCACTGGAGATAGCGAAGTCTTTTAAAGTGCGTGTGTACACCATAGGCGTAGGTACAGAAGGACAGGCCCCTTACCCGGTGCAGACGCCGTTTGGCATACAAAAGCAAATGATGCCTGTGCAGATAGACGAAGCATTGCTGAATAAGATCGCTAAAGAAACGGGTGGTAAATACTATCGTGCACGTAACAATAAAGCGTTAGAATCTATCTACGCAGATATTGATAAACTGGAAAAGACCAAAGTAGAGATCAGCAGCTATAAGCATTATGCAGAGCTTTTCTTCCCATTTGCTTTACTGGCTATCATCTGCCTGCTGCTGGAAATGGTGCTCCGATATACTGTGTTTAAGAGTATTACTTAAGTATAGTTTACTTCATTGCATCCTTTTCTTTCTGCAACTGGAACATCTTATCCCTTAGCCTTGCTGCTTCCATAAAGTCTAATTCCTTAGCGGCTTTTTCCATAGCCTTTTTGGTTTGGGTAATGAGTTTATCCAACTGAGCTATATTCTTGTATTCTACTTCATCTTCCGCAGCTTTAGACATTACCTCCTCGTTAAGGGCATACTTATTCTTTTCATCATAACCTTTAATATCCAACACAGAAGTTTGTTTGAATACCTCTTCTTTCGATTTGGTTACGGTACGCGGCACAATGCCATGCTCCATATTGTATTTGATCTGCTTATCGCGGCGGCGGTTGGTTTCATCGATTGTCCGCTGCATGCTCTCCGTCATCTTATCGGCATAGAAGATCACAAGTCCATTTACATTACGAGCAGCACGTCCTGCCATCTGTGTAAGAGAGCGTACATTTCGCAGGAAGCCTTCTTTGTCGGCATCAAGGATCGCCATCAGCGACACTTCCGGAAGGTCCAGCCCTTCTCTGAGTAGGTTTACACCCACCAGTACATCGATATTACCCAGGCGCAGATCGCGCAGGATCTCTACGCGCTCCAGCGTATCTACTTCGCTGTGTATGTACTTACTTTTTATGTTGATGCGCTTGAGGTATTTGTCCATCTCCTCGGCCATGCGCTTGGTAAGTGTAGTTACCAGCACACGATCACCGGCATTTACACGCTTATCAATTTCATCCAGCAGATCATCTACCTGGTTGATGCTTGGGCGTACTTCAATAGGAGGATCAAGCAGGCCTGTAGGCCGTACTACCTGTTCAGCAACAACACCTCCTGTTCTTTC
The DNA here is from genome assembly GCA_001897855.1 of Bacteroidetes bacterium 43-93. GTDB lineage: Bacteria > Bacteroidota > Bacteroidia > Chitinophagales > Chitinophagaceae > Polluticoccus. The sequence goes on along the minus strand of MKUO01000018.1, from coordinate 525,313 downwards.
CAGTTCATAATCGCCGGGGGTAGCGCTTACAAATACTACCTGGTTCAGCATATTTTCAAACTCGTGAAAATTCAGTGGGCGGTTGTCCAATGCACTCGGCAGCCGGAAACCATAATCTACCAGGTTCAGCTTACGGCTACGATCGCCACCATACATACCACTTATCTGAGGTATGGTCACGTGGCTTTCATCAATCACCATCAGGAAATCGTCGGGGAAATAATCTATCAGGCAGAAGGGGCGTGTTCCCGGTCGCCTGCGATCAAGAAAGCGCGAGTAGTTTTCGATACCGCTACAGTAGCCCAGTTCCTGTATCATCTCAAGGTCGTAGTTTACCCGCTCTTTGATACGCTGCGCTTCCAATGGCTTATTGATGCTTTTGAAGTATTCTATCTGTGCATGCAGTTCATCCTGTATTTCATGGATGATCTGAGCCATCTGGTCGCGCGGGGCCAGGTAAAGGTTGGCAGGGAAGATGGCCGCGTTCTGCATGGTACCGATGCGCTTACCGGTATCAGGCTCAAAGCTTTCTATCTCCTCCACCTCATCGCCAAAGAATGTGATACGATAGCCATAGTCAACATAAGGTAGGTTGATATCTACAGTATCTCCCTGCACCCGGAAACTACCCCGGCCGAATTCGCCCTGGCTGCGCATATATAAAGCATTCACCAGCCTGTGGAGAAACTGGTTCCGGCCAATGTTATCACCCTGATTGAAACGGATGATACCTGCTGCATAGTCGGTAGGGTTACCCATACCATAGATGCAGCTAACAGATGCTACCACCAGTATATCACGACGGCCACTGAGCAAACTGCTGGTTGCACGAAGCCTGAGTTTTTCCAGCTCTTCATTAATGCTCAGGTCTTTTTCAATATAAGTATTGGATGTAGGAATATAAGCCTCCGGCTGATAGTAGTCGTAATAGCTAACAAAATACTCCACTGCATTGTTGGGAAAGAACTGGCGAAACTCTCCATATAATTGCGCCACCAGTGTTTTGTTATGCGTCAATACAAGAGTAGGTTTTTGCACCTCCTGTATCACATTGGCCATGGTAAATGTCTTGCCCGAACCGGTAACCCCTAACAAGGTCTGGAACGGCTCTCCCTCTTTTATTCCTTTCACTAATTCTGCAATGGCGGTAGGCTGATCGCCCTCAGGTGGATATGGACGCTCTATCTGAAACATAACAAGTAAAGTTACATAATAAGACCCTGCCAAAGACAAAGGCAGTGATGATGGCACGTTATTTACCTATCGATAAGATAAATACTGATTATGGAAAAGCGCATGTTTGGAATAATACTTACCATATTAGGTATCGTAGGGCTTATAATGGCTGCTAATTCTTTCGTAAATACAGATGGAGGCAACCGCGATGTCAGGATGATCATTGTGTATGGGCTGCTGGGTATCGTGTTTTTCTCGTCCGGAGTAGGACTGATACGCAATACCAAAGATGTGAAATCAAAGAATGAAGAAGTAAGCTGATCATTCGAGTATGATCTCTTGATCAGCAGTCCTGTCTTTTACTCTTTGGTTGAAAATGCTGTCATTTCTGTGCTTTTGAGCTAGAGTGTTTAGGCCAAGTTTGTGACGTAAGGTGTCAGTTTCGACAAGGTTGTTATGTTTCGGTATTGGAAACCATTCGCCTGTACGGGTGTAGGTACCATATTTGGAACGTCCGTATTCCGCAAGAAAATCCTGGATTATTGCATATTGTTTTGGAGTGAGATATCCTGAAGTGACGTTTTGAAAAAGTGTGGCATTTATGTCTTTCCTGGGGTTGGAATAGCAATGCATCAGCATGGTTTGCACCCGGCGGTCAAATATATTAGGGCCAAACCGGCTAAGACTTTTATTTGTCCATGCGGTATCGTTATAATCTTCTGGTAAACCAATCAGCCTTTCTCCCGGGTAGCCATAATCATCCACTATTTTGCTAATGAACCTGTATTGTGTTTTATTATTATGCAGCCATGCAGGCCAATAGACTGTGTACCTTAACAGGATAAAGCCAAAATTTATTTTTTTGGTTTTGCGTTGATCTACCTTTAACAAACTATCTATAGTGTGTGCAATAGAGTGATTAAACGAATTCAGGTATAACGACCTTAGGCTATCGTAAGCCTTAATCGTCTTTGAGGTGGTAGAATATTGTAACGATTTTTTAGTTAGGGCATTGGCATCCAATACTGTTAATGGTACCCCCTGAATAAAAGCCTTTGTAAGCCATTTATCGGCGTTTAAGCTATCGTTTATTTTACCGCAGATCTGCAGCGCCTTAACGCAATGGCGTGCGAAGATGAAGGAGTAGTTTTTATAAACAGAATCTAATCTTGGGATAGCCTGCTGTACATTGCTTGCAATAATGTCATCGTCGATACGGTTAAATATCCTTTGGTATTGGATATAATCCTGAGCATGCGCTGTGAGCGGCAGCATTAAAAGCAGATATAGAAAGGTTTTCACTTTCGAGCATTAGGTTATTTCTCGACCTTGGACATCACGCCTTTGGACGCCTGTGCCAGGTCGCGTATCAGCATTGGATCACGCTCAATGGCATTGCCCACCACCACAATATTGGCACCTGCCTGGCAATCCTCAAAAACCTTTTCGGGTGTATGGATGCCGCCGCCAACAAATAACGGTAGCTGTATATGGCTGCTTACCATATGTATCATTTCTTTGCTGATAGGATTGCGCGCACCGCTACCCGCATCCATATATATGATGTGTTTCCCTTGTAATTCTCCCGCCCAGGCTGTACATAATGCTATATCAGGCTTATTAGCAGGAATAGGAGCAGAGTGGCTCATGTAGGAAACCGTAGTGGGTGTACCACCATCAATAACCATATAGCCTGTAGAAATTACTTCCAAACCACTGGCTCGCACCGCCGGGGCAGATACCACATGCTGGCCAATCAGCAGTTCAGGATTGCGGCCGGATATCAGGGAAAGATATAAGAGGCCATCTGCATAAGGCGTTACCTGTGCAGGACTACCCGGGAACAGGAGCACCGGTATATCGCTTTCAGACTTAAAACGTTGAATACATGCATCCAGGTTATCGGCGAGTACCAGGCTACCACCCATGAGTACATAGTCTACACCGGCATCGTTACAAAGCTCTGCCAGGTATTTCATATCCGCAGGCGCTACTTTGTCAGGGTCTACCAATACGGCGAACCCGCTTCGGCCCTCTTTTTTACGTGTAATAAGGTCGTGATAGATATTTCCTGTAGCCATGTATTCCTCTTTCCTGCACAAAAATGCAGAATTATAGCCGTTTAAACCACAAAAACTAAGATTTATTCTTGAGCGTGTCCCTTATTTCCATCAATAACTTCTCAGTAGTAGTGGGAGCCGGTGGCGTTGCAGGAGCTTCTTCCTTCTTCTTTTCCAGCCTGTTCAGCAGGCGGATAAATATAAATATGCAGAATGCTATAATGAGAAAATCGACAATCGACTGTATGAAGTGACCATAGGCAAATACGTTGGCACCTGCTTCTTTAGCTTTTGCCAGGGACTCATATACATCACCCGGCTTGGCAGGTTTCAATATATAAAACTTATCATCAAACTTTTGTCCACCTGTTAGCAGGCCAATTACGGGCATAAGGATGTCATCTACCATAGCAGATACGATCTTGCCGAATGCACCACCGATGATAACACCGACAGCCAGGTCTACCACATTACCCCTCATGGCGAAGGCCTTAAAGTCTTTCAGGAATCCCATATACTAAGTTTTGATGTTTTTGGAATGATTGATACTACAAAATAATGCCTGAAAACAGTAAAAGCAATGACCCGAGCCGAATTAATAATGTTTTATTGATGTGGCAACAATAAATTTTACTGATATAAGCTATAGAAACATATTATCCATAGGAAACGTTTTTTGTAAAAAATGTTTCCATAGTTTTGCGGCGAATATGGAACCACTATTAAAAATACTCGGTGCATCCGTCGAATTGTTTCGCCAATATGGCTTTAAGACAATTACGATGGACGATATAGCCAGGAGAGCGGGTATTTCTAAAAAAACACTGTATCAGCATTTTGCCAATAAAAGCGAGGTAGTGAGTGAATCGGTAAGCTGGTTTCAAAACAATGTTACCGAGAGCTGCCTGGGCATCATGAACACAGCAGAGAATGCGATAGAAGGTATGGTGAAACTGATGAGCATGTTTGACGAAGTATTGTCGAACATGAACCCGCACAGTATGCTGGAATTAGAGCGGTATTATCCTGATGCTTTTAAGGTCTTTAAAAACAATATGCTGGAAAAGGATATTCAGTGCATTAAAGACAATATAGTATGGGGAATGGAAGAAGGCCTGTACCGTGAGGGGCTGAACGCAGACTTTATGGCCCGCTACCGTATGGAAATGTCGATGCTGGTGCTGCACCCTAACCTGATGGTGAACAACCGCAACGATATGAGGTATGTGATGCATGAAGTGAGCGACCACTTTTTACATGGCATTATGACCCCTAAAGGAGAAAAATTATATCAGAAATACAAAGAAAAATATCTAAAGCAAGTTTCAAAAATATGAGACGAATAATACAAGCCACATTAGCGATCATTTGCCTGCTGCCGGCGGGTTTGCGGGCGCAGATAGAAGTATCACAAGAACCGAAAGTACTGAGTCTGCAAGATGCTATGGACTATGCAGTGAAGCATAATACAGCTGCAAAAAATGCACGGTTAGACGTTGGGTTGCAGAAGGCAAAAAATAGAGAGGTTACCGGCCTTGCTTTACCGCAAATTAACGCTCAAGGGCAATTCAACGATTTTACTAATCCGCAAAAAACATTTCTACCTGGATTATTTTTTACTGATTCTAGTGGTAAGCCTTTATATCCGCCTGGCACTTTCGTACCTGTTCAATTCACCCCTAAATATTCGACCAATGCAACTGCAACGGTATCACAGATAATCTTTGATGGGAGCGTGATGGTAGCCTTGCAGGCAAGAAATCAACTCATAAAACTTTATAAAGAAAGTGCAAGATTAAGTGAAGAAGACATCAGGTATAACGTACAGAAGGCATATTATTCGTTTGTTATCGCAAAACGCCAATACAATATACTAACGAGTTCTCTTGAGTATGCGCGCAATTTAGGGAGGGATATGGATGCGCTATATAAAAATGGCTTTGCAGAAAAAATAGAGGTTGATCGTACCAGTGTTCAAATTAACAACCTGGCAACAGATAGCATGAGAATTGGATCGATGATCACTCTTAGCGAACAGTTATTGAAGTATCAAATGGGTATGGATATTAGTCAGCCGATTGTATTAACTGATACAGCTGTAGAGGAAAAGGTAGATGATGCGTCTAAGCTCTTGTTGACAAGTGAATTTGATTATAAGGATAGGACAGAATTCAACTTGATGGAAAGTCAGTTGAAATTAAATCAGTATGATTTGAAAAGGCACAGACTATCTGGATTGCCTAGTTTGGGAGCCTTCGGTACTGCAGCATATACATATTCTACTAACAATTTTGAAGACCTCTTTAAGCAATCTTACATTTTTTATTCTCTTATAGGGTTACAGTTGAATGTAAAAATATTTGATGGTTTGCAAAGATACAATAGAGTAAAGCAGGCCAAGATCAATGTTGAGAAGGCTAGAAACAATATTGATAACCTTAAGTTAAGCATTGACCTGCAAACAGCACAGGCAAAAACGACGCTCAAAAACGCAATATTGCAAGTGCAGAGCCAGGAGAGAAATATGAAGTTAGCGACAGGTGTTTTGGATCTCGCAAGGAGACGCTATAAAGAAGGGGTAGGAAGTAATTCTGACGTAACACAAGCGCAAACTGAATTATTACAATCTCAAAACAACTATTTCAATGCGATGCTAGAGGTAATGAATGCCAAATCAGATTTAGAAAAAGCATACGGTCAATTTAAATAATCATCATTAATCAACTTCTTACAAAATATATAGCAATGAAACGCTCTGTTTATTTATTATTAATACCAACGATCATACTGGCTGCGTGTGGTGGTGGCGACAAATCCGGCAAGAAAGCGGAAGCCGAACTGACGAAGCTGAAAAAAGAAAGGGCTGCTTTAGATGAAAAGATCAGCAAGCTGGAGGCCCAAAACAAAGGCAATGATTCAGGTAAAGCAACACCTGTATCCGTGCTGCAAGTTCAACCACAAACATTCAGCTCCTATGTAGAAGTGCAGGCGAACGTTAATGGTGAGCAGAACGTCACAGCTACGCCACAGGCACCAGGTATTGTTCAATCTATAACGGTAAAAGTTGGCCAGCATGTAAGTAAGGGCCAAATATTGGCAAGACTGGATGCTGCGGCAGTAGAGCAACAAATAAAAGGTATAGATGCACAGGTGGCATTGAATAAATCCCTTTATGAAAGGCAGCAAAAATTGTGGGCACAAAACATAGGTACGGAAGTACAATTGTTAAGCGCTAAAACACAATATGAAGCAACCTCGAAACAAAGGGCAGCATTGATAGCCCAGAGAGATATGTACACCATTAAATCACCTATATCCGGCGTTGTGGATGCGGTGAATGTTAAAGAAGGTGATATCGCTTCACCCGGCAACCCTGCCACTAGTATTCGCGTAGTGAACTCTGATGCTTTGAAGGTGCAGGCCAACCTTGGTGAAAACTACCTTGGCCAGGTACATGACGGAGATCCTGTGAATCTCGTGTTTGAAGGACGCCAGGATACCATGAGGACTAAGCTCACTTATGTTTCTAAAGCAGTAGATCCTATTTCACGGGCCTTCCAGGTAGAAGTAAGATTGGGTAATAACAGTAAGCTGCACCCTAACATGAGCTGCAAAATGCAGATAGCGAACTACCAGAATAATAAAGCGATTGTAATACCGGTGAATGTGATACAGAAGACTGCAGATGGTGAAATGGTATTTATAGCTGATGGTAACAAAGCAAAGTCCGTAATGATCAAAACAGGTCGTAGTTCGAACGGATATGTTGAAGTGTTGAGCGGCCTGAATCCCGGCGATAAAGTAATTACGGAAGGATATGAAGAAGTAGATAACGGTGAGCAGATCTCTGTAGAATAATAATGTTGTAAGCGCATTAATACTATTTCAATGAAAGACCAATTCAAAGAGTTTAAACCATCCAGTTGGGCGATAGATAATCGCACGGCGGTGTATATACTTACGATCATTATTACTCTGGCAGGGCTGATGACGTATCTGAACCTGCCTAAGGAGAAATTTCCGGAAATAAAACTGCCACAGATATATGTGCAGACCATCTACCCGGGTACCTCTCCTGAGAACATGGAAAACCTGGTGACCAAGCCGATTGAAAAAGAGGTGAAGAACCTTACCGGCGTGAAGAAAGTTACCAGTAACTCCTTCCAGGACTATTCTGTAGTAATCGTTGAGTTTAATACCGATATACAAATAGACAAGGCGAAACAAGATGTAAAAGACGCGGTAGATAAGGCAAGGCCCGATATGCCGCAGAACCTGCCAAACGAGCCGGAAGTAAAAGACATTGACCTGTCGGAACAACCGATACTTTTTGTAAACATCTCCGGTAACTATGACCTAAACAGGCTGAAGAAATATGCTGACCGTGTGAAGGATAATATAGAGGAGATGAAAGAGATCAAGCGTGTGGATATAGTTGGTGCGCTGGACCGTGAGATACAGATAAATGTGGACATGTATAAAATGGCTGCATCAGGTTTCTCGTTCGGAGATATTGAAAACGCCGTGGCATACGAGAATATCTCTTCTACTCCCGGGCAGGTGTCTATGAACAACCAGAAGCGGATCCTGACGATACGTAACGAATTCAAAACTGCAGAACAGATAGGTAATTTAATAGTAAAAAACCAGCAGGGCAAAGCACTATATCTGCATGATATTGCAGATGTGGTAGATGATTTTGAAGAACAGGAAAGCTATGCACGCTTAGATAATAAGAATGTAATTACGCTAAACGTTATTAAAGCGAAAGGTGAGAACCTGATAGACGCGTCTGATAAGATACAGAAGCTGCTGACAGATATGAAGGCAAAAGAATTGCCTAAAGACCTTACCATTGTAACTACAGGTGACCAATCTGACCAGACACGTTCTACCCTGCATGACCTGATAAATACGATCATCATCGGTTTTATACTGGTAACGGTGATCCTGATGTTCTTCATGGGTGTGACGAATGCATTGTTTGTGGCGATGTCTGTGCCGTTATCTTGCGCTATCGCATTCCTGGTGATGCCGGGGATAGGGTTTACGCTGAACATGATCGTTCTGTTCTCGTTCCTGCTGGCATTGGGCATAGTGGTGGATGACGCGATAGTGGTGATAGAGAACACCCACCGGATATTTGACAATGGTAAAATGCCGATAGCTAAAGCGGCCAAGTTTGCAACCGGAGAAGTGTTCCTGCCAGTATTATCCGGTACGGTAACTACCCTGATACCATTTATTCCTTTGGCATTTTGGAAGGGTGTTATTGGTTCGTTCATGTTCTTCCTGCCTGTAACGTTGATCATTACCCTGCTTGCATCGCTGGCAGTGGCCTATATCATTAACCCTGTATTTGCGGTAAGCTTCATGAAGCCGCACGATCCGCATGATACAGGTAAACGCCGCTGGAGCAAAAGAGACAGGGTATTGATGATCATATTCCTGTCGCTGGCTGCAATATGTTATGTAGCACGTGCGTGGGCATTTGCCAACTTTATCATCTTTATTTACCTGTTCATACTGCTGGAAAAATTTGTTTTCGAAAAATGGATACACTCTTTCCAAAATAAGGTATGGCCATCTTTCCAAAACTGGTATGCAGGTTTGCTGAAACGCTCACTGGCAAGGCCAGGCAGGACCATGCTGATAACAGTATGTATCCTTATCTTCTCGCTGGTGCTGATGATAGTACGCGGCCCTAAAGTAGTATTCTTCCCAAGCGGTGAACCGAACTTTACCTATGTGTACCTGAATATGCCGGTAGGTACAGACCAGGCATATACTAATGAAGTGTTGCTGAAGCTGGAGAAACGCGTGAACCATGCCTTAGGCATTGAAAACGGTAAGAAAAACCCGGCAGTTCAGTCTGTAATTGCTAACGTTACTGTAGGTGCGGTAGACCCTACCAGCGGCGAGGTGGGTAACTTCCCGAATAAGGGTAAGATAACGGTGGCTTATGTAGAATATGCCAAGCGCCAGGGAATATCAACTACCGAAATGATGCAAAGAATACGTGACGAAGTAAAAGGCGTACCGGGCGCTGTAGTAACGGTGGATAAAGAACAGGGCGGGCCACCATTGCCTAAACCGGTGGTGATAGACATTACCGGAGATAACCTGGACTCTTTGATAGCAACATCTGAACGCGTAAAAAGATACCTGGAACAAAAGAATGTACCGGGTGTGGAAGAACTGCGCAGCGACTTCCAGGCCAATAAACCGGAACTGGTATTTGACCTGGACCGTGAACGCATGAACAGCGAAGGCGTATCAACAGGAGTTGTTGTAGGCGCTTTGCGTACTGCAGTGTTTGGTAAAGAAATATCACGTTTCCGCGATCAGAACGATGACTACCCTATTACGTTGCGTTTGAAAAAAGATCAGCGTGAGGATATCAATGCGGTACGTAACATGCCGATCACCTTCCGTGACATGGGTATGGGTGGCATTGTAAGGCAAGTGCCTATCAGCTCATTTGCAGACCTGCATTATGGTAATACATACGGCGGTATCAAACGTAAAGACCTGAAACGTATCATATCATTATCATCAAATGTATTAACAGGTTATAATGAGAATGAAGTGGTGGCAGCAGTACAGCGCGAAATGGCCAACTTCAAGGCACCTGCGGGTATTACCATTAAAATGGGTGGCCAGCAGGAAGACCAGGCAGAAACCGGGAAGTTCCTCGGTAACGCGATGCTGATAGCTGTGGGTCTGATATTCCTGATCCTGATCATGCAGTTCAACTCACTGAGCCGTACGGTAATTATCATGACAGAGATCCTGTTTAGTGTGTTCGGTGTGTTCTTAGGTGTAGGTATATTCAAAAACGACTTCTCTATAGTGATGAGCGGTATCGGTATCGTAGCCCTGGCAGGTATCGTAGTAAGGAATGGTATATTGCTGGTAGAGTTTATGGACCTAATGCTGAAAGAAGGTATGGAACCGCTGGATGCGATCATAGAAGCAGGGCGTACCCGTATGACACCGGTGTTGCTCACTGCTACTGCCGCAATTCTTGGTTTGATACCATTGGGCGTGGGCCTGAATATTGACTTTGCTACTTTGTTTGGCGAGCTAAACCCGCATATCTTCTTTGGTGGTGATAGTGTTGCGTTCTGGGGGCCATTGGCATGGACCATGATCTACGGTCTTAGTTTCGCAACCTTCCTGACGCTGATAGTGGTGCCGGTGATGATGTTGCTGAGCTTCCGTTTTAAAGCGAGAGTTCAAAGATGGAAGGACAGGATAAGTGCTTCCATGAAAGGATAGATTCTAATGGGCATAGGTTAAATACAACAGAGGCGCTTTTTAGTGCCTCTGTTGTATTTTTATAATGAAGTATTTTATTTGGCCGTAGCTGTAGAAGTGCAGCTATGACCATTCAGCAAAAAGGTGGTAGTAATAGTCCTATTATTATAAACGCCAGTGCCACTTACCTCGATAGTCGTTGTAGGTTTCTGATCTGAGATCTGAATGATGTTAGCGCTGCAATCAAAAGTTGCATTGAGTGTTGTGGCGTTGGTGCTGCAAAAGCCATGCAGGATGATTTTCCCATTCTCGTTAGGATCGGCCTCGATACTGGCATCATGTGCAGAACTGTAAACATATCCCTGGCAATTATAAGATTCCGAGTAATTGCCGGCTATTACTTTTGCACAGTTAGAAGGGATGTTCAGATTAAGGTCGTAGCTCAAAACCTGGCCGGAGGCATTAGTGCCGATCACTTTCACCGGGAAAGTGCCGCCATCTGCAGATGACGAAGCATGGAATGTGATCACCGATGTGTAAGTAGGTGTTCCGCTTTTAGGATCGATATCAGTTGTAACGCCATTAGGTAATTTGTCGGTTGTGAGAGTTACAGTTTCCTGCTTCCCTGAGGTGTATTTTACTTCTAATCCCAGCGGGGTAGCACCACCTTTTGCCAAATTAAGATCTTTTATGCCATTGATCATAAAATTTGTAGCAGGTGTGGTAGCAGTTGTAGTATTACTATCAGTCGATCGATCTTTTTTACAGGCGAGGACAGTAGTAAGAAGGATAAATAGTGACAATTTGAGGGTTCTGTTCATAAGGTATAAATTTTTATATTTTTTGAATGGTCAAAGATATAAATAGATTTTAAAGGTTAAAATTTACCTATACAGCCGATACTTCAGTATTTTTGGAGTTCATACTGCCGTAATATGATAGATACCCCTGCAAAAAGTAAAGCATTGTTTGAAACAGATAAGAAACCTGCGCTGGACGCTATATCCCAGGCACAGTTTATTGCTTTTGCCCCCTATATTTTCCAGGCGTCTGTTTTGCTACGGGATAGCGGAATATTAAAGCTGGTAGAAAATGCCCGTCAATCAGGCATCAGCATTGCTGAAGTAGCGCAGCAGGTAGCTATAAGCCATTATGGTGTGCGGATATTATTGGAAGCAGGGCTGGGTATTGGGCTGGTATATAGAAAGGAAGGAAAATATCTGCTTAGTAAAACGGGACATTTTTTCCTTAATGACCCGATGACAAAAGTGAACACGGATTTCATGCGGGATGTGTGTTATGACGGAGCACAAGATCTGAAAGCATCTATTGAAGAAGGTAAACCTAAGGGCTTACGACACCTGGGTAACTGGGAAACTATTTACCAGGGCTTATCAATATTGCCGGAACCTGCAAAAACAAGCTGGTTCAATTTTGATCACTATTATTCAGATAATGCATTCCCGGCGGCATTGCCATTGGTATTTGCAGGCAATCCACGCAGAGTAATGGATATAGGCGCTAATACGGGTAAATTTACCCTGGCTTGCCTGGAGTATAACAGTGAAGTGGAAGTAGGCCTGGTGGATCTGAAAGTGCAATTAAATGTTGCCGCAAAAAATATTGAGGAGGCAGGATATAGCAACCGCGTGCAATACCATGAGCGCAATGTGCTTGACAAGAATGCTGAATTGCCGGAAGGATATGATGTGATATGGATGAGCCAGTTCCTGGATTGCTTTGCCGATGAAGAGATCGTATCCATACTGGAGAAATGCCATCGTGCATTGCCGGCTCATGGCAGCATATTTATCAATGAAACATTTTGGGACAAACAGCGTTTTGAAGCATCGGCATTCAGCCTGCAGATGACGTCCTTATATTTTACGACAATGGCTAATGGTAACAGCCAGATGTATGATAGCGAAGTGTTTGTTAAACTGATAGACAAGGCAGGATTTGATGTTGTTAAACAAACGGACAATGTTGGGCTAAGTCACACTATATTAGAATTGAAAAAGAAATAAGAAGTTTTTTACCCCTTGAAACAAATAAAATTCCCTGACTAATGAGTACTCAAAAAAATGTAGATGTACTGGTGATAGGCGCAGGCCCATCGGGCACTATTGCTGCATCTATCATAAAGCAGGCCGGCCTTTCTGTGCAGGTTGTAGAAAAAATGCTATTCCCCCGATTTGTAATTGGTGAAAGCCTGCTACCCCGCTGCATGGAAGCACTTGAAGAAGCAAAATTCCTGGATGCTGTAAAAGCAAAGCACTTTCAGCAGAAAGATGGCGCCAAGTTTGTGATGGACGGACAAGTATGTGATTTCAATTTTATGCAGCAGTTTACGCCGGGCTGGAAATGGACCTGGCAGGTGCCACGTGCAGAGTTTGATAAGACACTTGCAGACCAGTGCGAAGCGATGGGCGTTCCCATCAGCTATCAAACAGAAGTAACTGATATCAAGATAGCGGAAGATGGCAGCTCTGTGACCACCGTGAAAACGGCAGATGGCAACGAAGAAACCATACATGCTAAATTCATTATAGATGGCAGCGGTTATGGACGTGTGATACCCAGGTTGTTTGGGCTGGAAAGGCCGTCATCGCAGCTGCCGCGTAAAACGGTGTTCTGCCATATGACAGACCCTAAGCGCAGCGAAGCAGTAGAGCCCAACCGCATTACGGTGTATGTGCACGATGCGAATACGTGGATATGGGTAATACCATTCTCTAACGGCAATACATCCGTTGGCTATGTAGGCAGCCCGGAGTTTTTTGATAAATATACAGGAACACCTGCAGCTCAATTCAAAGCGCTGATACATGCACAGCCTGAACTGGCAATGCGTTTTGATGAATCTGAAATGCTGTGGGAACCAAGGACATTGCAAAGCTGGAGCGTAACAACAGATACTTTCTATGGTAATGGTTTTGTACTCACAGGCAATGTAACGGAATTCCTGGACCCGGTATTTTCTTCCGGCGTGACGTTGGCATCCGTATCTGCACAACTGGCATCGCACCTGGTAATACGCCATCTGCGTGGCGAACAGGTAGACTGGCAGAACGACTATATGGAGAAAATGCAACTGGGCATTGGCGTATTCCGCACTTATGTAAACGGTTGGTATGACGGTACCTTGTTCGATATCTTCTTCGCAGAAAACCGCAACCCCGAGATCATGTCACAGATATGTTCTGTACTGGCAGGGTATGTATGGGATGAGAACAACCCGTTCGTTAAGAATCACGAGAAGAATGTACGCACATTAAGCCGTTACCTGAAAAGCTCCAAAACAACCGCATAAAGAAATATTTTGCAAGCAACGATCGACCATTGGGTACATATTGATGAGCAGCGGATAATAAAGGACGGAAGTCCTTTATTATCGTTTAATGCAGATAATGAAACTGCGGCGTCTGTATATCGTAACATGGGGTACAGCTACCCTAAATTCTTTAAAATGGACCTGCTATGCCAATGGGCATGGTTGGGTGCAGAGGTCTTGCTGGCACAAGATGGTGGAACGTTATACGAAGGTATTGACAAAACGAAAGTAGGAGTGGTATTGGCAACAGGTAAGGGTTGCCTTGATGCAGATAAAAAATACCTGGAGAGTACGGCAACTATTGCCAGTCCGTCTTTGTTTGTTTATACATTGCCTAACATCATGCTGGGGGAAATATGCATACGGCATGGTTTTAAAGGTGAACAGATATGCTTTGTGAATGATGAGGCAGATGCGGAACAAATATATTTTTGGGTAAATGACCTGTTGCAAAACAGAGGCATGGAAGCCTGCCTGTGTGGATGGGCAGACGCTGTGGGGAATGAACGGAAGATCAAATTTTATTGGGTAACCAAAGCAGGTAAAGGCCCTGCTTTTACACCTGAGCATATAGATATTATAAACAAAGGATAGTGGTATCGGCAGCATATATCGTTAATACCGGGATCATCTGCGCTATTGGTAATGATACGCAAACATGTCTGCAATCGTTACGGGATAGCAGGCATGGAATAGGTAAGGCAGAATATCTTAAAACTTTTTGGGCAGACGAGATACCTGTCGCAGAAATAAAAGCAACCAATGAGCAACTGGCTGCCATGACAGGAGTGAACAGTAACTGGCCGCGCACCGCGTTGCTAAGCGCGATAGCAGTACAAGAGGCATTGCAACCTTTTGCTGAAAAAATAAAAGGGTTGCGCACCGGCTTTTTTTCCGCCAATACCGTTGGTGGTATGGACCTTACAGAAGCTGTATACAAGAACATAAAAGAGAATATTGAGCAGGTAGATATCAACAATTACAAAAGCCACGAATGTGGTGCTGTAACGCAACTCGTTGCAGATGCTTTTGGTTTGGACGGATTTGTAACAACGATCAGCACTGCATGTTCTTCATCAGCCAACAGTATTATGATGGCAGCACAAATGATAGAGAACGGGATGCTGGATATAGCAATAGCAGGTGGTGCAGACAGCTTGTCACGGTTTACACTGAATGGATTTAATACGCTAATGATATTGGACAGGCAGCTTTGTCAGCCATTTGATAATAACAGGCGCGGATTGAACCTTGGTGAAGGTGCAGGCTATATTTTGCTGATGAGTAAGCGCGCCGCAGAACAATGTGGTGTGTCCCCAA
This sequence comes from Bacteroidetes bacterium 43-93, assembly GCA_001897855.1. Taxonomy (GTDB): domain Bacteria; phylum Bacteroidota; class Bacteroidia; order Chitinophagales; family Chitinophagaceae; genus Polluticoccus. The sequence continues at coordinate 510,163 of MKUO01000018.1, read as the reverse complement.
TTGCAACAGTAAGCGGGTATGCCAATGCGAACGATGCTTATCACCAAACAGCGTCATCGCCGGATGGTATTGGTAATAAACTAGCAATGGGTAATGCAATGAAAAAGGCAGGATTGCAACCTGCTGATATCAAGTATATAAACCTTCATGGCACCGGTACTGCCAACAATGATAGCTCTGAAGGGAAGGCGGTAGAGGTAATATTTGAAGGGAATGTGCCCATGGCATCATCCACAAAAGCATATACAGGACATACTTTGGGAGCGGCGGCAGGAGTGGAAGCAGTATTCAGCGTGCTAAGTATACAGCATGGCCTGGTGTATCCCAACCTACGCTGGGTAAGCCAGATGGAAGATGTGCGTTTTAAACCTGTGACAGAATTGAAAGAAGGTATAGATGTGCAGCATGTATTGTCTAACTCTTTTGGCTTTGGAGGTAATTGTTCATCCCTTGTTTTTAGTAAATGCTCATGATGAATTTGTATCTCTATAGCGCGGGTATTATTAGTCCGGCAGGCAGTAATAAGGATGCAGATTTTCCCGTAATACCAACTGCTGATAAGGGTAGGCTTTTCTGCAAAGAACCCGACTATACCGGACTGATACCACCTATGCAGCTGCGCAGGATGAGTAAAGTGGTGCGCACGGGAATAGCCGCGTCCAAGATCAGTTTACAAAAAGCGGGTATAGAAAAACCAGATGCCATATCTATAGGTACTGCAATGGGATGCCTGCAGGACACAGAAGTATTCCTGACCAAGATGGTAGAACAGGATGAGCAAATGCTTACCCCGACAGCATTTATACAGTCAACTCATAATACCGTAAGCGGGCAGATAGCATTATTATGCGGTTGCAACGGGCACAACCTTACGTTTGTGCAACGCGGCCATTCTTTTGAACATGCGCTCATTAATGCAGAATTATATCTTCAGGATCATCCGGGTGAAAGTATGCTTGTTGGTGGTATTGATGAATTGACGGACAATAGCTTTAAAGCTCTTTCAAAAGCAGGTATATATAGCAATGACACGATTGCAGGGGAGGGAGCCGGGTTTTTTATAGCAAGTGATCAACCGAACACGGGTAAGAATATCCTGGTAAATGACCTGCTTTGCTTCACTGCCAAGAATATTGAAGAAGCTCTGAAAAAAGTAGAAGGATTTATTTCTTGCCACTCATCGACGGTTGCGATAGATACATTAATTGCAGGAAGAAATGGCGATAAAGCAATGGACATCTTTTATGACCGTGTCAGTACCATTATAGCGCCTGCCAACGAAATTAGTTTTAAAGACAAATGCGGCGAATATCCAACTGCATCTGCATTTGCTATTGGATTATTATTGAGCAAGGCCGCAGATGATAACGCAATGAAACATGTAGTAATGGTTAACCACTTTAAGCATTATTACAGTTGCTGGCTGCTGCAGGTGATTTAGCCGTATAGTTCCTGGTGAATATCTTTCTTCTCGTATCCCATAGCCTGCAGGCGTTGTTTGGCTTCATCTATCATTACCTTCCAGCCGCAGAGCATGAAGTTAGCGGGCGGCTTGTCCTTACATAATTCCTGGTACACAGCATGCACGTAGCCGTTATGGAAACCATCAATTGTTTCTCTTGATAGTACAGGGTGATAATGGAAACGCTCCATCTTTTGAGATAAAGCCCTTAGCTCTTCTTCATATAATACATCCTCCCGCTTGCGTGTGCCGAAGATGATATGCAGATGGGCATGAGGTGTATTATGCGCATGTATATAGTTGACTATACTGCGGAACGGTGCAATGCCGGTGCCGGTACAGATCATGTACAAGTCTTTATGCATATCCGTAGGCATGGTGAAAATGCCCTGTGGGCCACGTATGATCAATTCGGATCCTTCTTTGATCTCATTGAACAGATAAGTAGTGCCCAGCCCACCTTCCAGGTGTACGATCACCAGCTCTACGGTGTTGCTACCATCAGGCGATGATGCAATGCTATAACTGCGCCAGCGTTTGTTGCGTTGCTCATGTATAGGCAGGTCTAGCGTTACAAACTGGCCGGGTGCGAAATCGAAATGTTCTGTGGCCGGCATGGTGATCCAATACCGCCGGGTATTGTAAGTAACCTCCTCGATACGCGTAACAATGCCCGTTTGCCATTCCGGAACGCTCATACTTAAAGTTACACAAAATATAATGTGTTGTATGCAGGCTATTTTATGCCCAGCCAGCTTTTGTAATTATTGCGCACCCAGGAATCGAATTCGAGATCGGTTGCATTGCGTGCAAAATCGTAATCAACCGGGAAGTGATCTATGAACAGTTGTACGCTATCGCCTCTTAAGGGTGTAACACGTTCCACAAGGTTTTTACTATATCGTACTTTAAGATAACGTTCTTTGTCATCCGCGGCAAGCTGTTTGACAAACTCTTTATTCTTTTTGCCTTTGCCGGATATTTTATTAGCCAATGATGAAAATAAACCATCTACTACTACGCCGTTGCTAAAGCCTGCCTTAGGTTTTTGTTTGGCATCGTGCAGCGTTTTATGGTATACCGACTGCCGGAAAGCTGAGTCCTCCCTGAACTTTGCCATGTCCGACTTTACTTCCACCTCCTGTAGCTTATGTACTTTAGGTGTTAGATACAGCGTGTGCTTACCTGCATATACATATTGCACAGAAAAATTGTAAGCAGGGTGAGAAAATAGCAAAGTATCTACCTGGTCAATGTCCATATTAAAATTACCCTGCGCATCAGAACGTGTATCAATTTTGGTGCGTTTGTTGGTGATAAGCACGTTAGCTATCGGGTTTTTATTTTCAAGGTCCAGTACCTGGAAAGATAGCTGGCAGAAAGCATTGCCTGCTAACAGTAACAATATAAACAACGAGCAAACAAAGCGGTATGATGATAAACTGATCAATGAGTGTAATGCGTATTAGCAGTGGCTGAATCGGTGGATGGTATTACCGGGTTTTTGATCCATTCTTTATAATTGAACCTTATCCACATTTTTATTTCGAGGTCGGACGCAGTACGTGCATAATCATAGGGCATAGGGTAAGCGTTCATAAAGTAGCCGATACTATCGCCCGATAGGCCGGTAAGTTGTGAAACTAATTCGGGTGTATAACGCGTATCTACAAACTTATCATTTTCCCATGTACGGTAGTTGCGCTGAAAAGACATGCGCTGTTTGCTTTTGCCTGATATCCTGTCGGCTATAAAAGACACGGGGCTCATAATTGAAGAGGTACGCTTCCATGCCATAGCACGGGAATATACAGCCCGGCGGTGCAGGGAGTCGAGCTGGTAGGGAGTATATTTAGGGCGTAAAACAAATTCATCTAACTGGTAGCTGTACGTGATCAGCTGGATATTGATCTTTTTAGGAAAGATATCTGCCGATACGTATTGCTCTGCAGTGCTATAACCTACAAGGGTGAATATCAGCTTGTCTCCCGGACGCGCTGAGATGGAAAAGCTGCCATCTTCTTTGGTGTACACAGATTTTTGAGTAGTAACATTTACCACAGTTACGGGGTATAAAGGATGATGCTCCAGGGATGCATCCGTAACCGTGCCTTCCACGAGCTGGGCATGTATCTGCGTGTAAACCAATAAAAACAGTATGAGTAGCGTAAACCTCAAACGGGGTGTTTGTTGTAAAAATAGCGACTGTCTGCCAGTAGCGAAATCCGGCATATGTTTTTGGCAATACTTTAAGAAAAACAAACGTTTTATGGCAGGAAACCCAATATTATCGGGGCATTATTGCTTCTTTATTGTTTATTTTGCCCCTAAAATCAATAGAAAAATGTCAAGTCCTTCTTTTTACCAGCGTTTAAATAAAGAACTGAACGAAATAAAAGACGCGGGTATTTATAAAGCAGAACGCATCATAGAATCTGAGCAAGGTGCGGTGATAACAGTGAATGGCCGTAAAGTGCTGAACTTTTGTGCCAATAACTACCTGGGCCTTTCTTCTCATCCTAAAGTAATAGAAGCGGCACATGCCACTATTGACAGGCGCGGTTATGGTATGAGCTCTGTGCGTTTTATCTGCGGTACGCAGGATATACATAAAGAACTGGAGGCAAAACTTTCTACCTTCCTGGGTGCAGAAGATACCATATTATATGTGGCCTGCTTTGATGCCAATGGCGGCGTATTTGAACCACTGCTGGGCGAAGAAGATGCTATTATATCGGATGAACTGAACCATGCGTCTATTATAGATGGTGTGCGCCTGTGTAAGGCAAAACGTGGCCGCTATAAGCACAATGATATGGCCGACCTGGAAGCACAGCTGCAGGCATTTAAAGATGCGCGTACGCGCCTCATCGTTACAGACTCCGTGTTCTCTATGGATGGTACGATAGCACAACTGGATAAAATATGCGACCTGGCTGATAAGTATGATGCCCTGATCATGATAGATGAAAGCCACTCATCGGGCTTTATGGGTAAAACAGGCCGTGGTGTGCATGAGCTATGCGGTGTAATGGATCGTATAGACATCATCACCGGTACATTAGGTAAAGCATTGGGTGGTGCATCCGGAGGTTTTACAAGTGGTAAGAAAGAAATAGTGGACATGCTGCGCCAGCGTAGCCGCCCTTACCTGTTCTCTAATACCGTTGCACCATCTGTGGTGGGCGCTTCTATAGCGGTGCTGGATATGCTGAGCGAAACAACCGAACTGCGCGATAAGCTGGAAGCCAATACCTTGTACTTCCGTGAGCAGATGACAGCAGCAGGTTTTGATATAAAAGAAGGTACGCACCCGATATGCCCGGTAATGCTGTATGACCCGGTATTAGCACAAAAATTTGCTGCAAGAATGCTGGAAGAAGGTATTTATGTAATTGGGTTCTTCTACCCTGTAGTACCAAAAGGTAAGGACCGCATACGTGTGCAGATATCTGCAGCGCATAGCCGCGAGCACCTGGATAAAGCGATCGCAGCATTTACCAAAGTGGGTAAAGAGCTGGGTGTGATCAAATAGATAATAACAGCTAATGAATAATGAAGCCGGGATAATCGTCCCGGCTTTCTTATGCAAATGGATTTTTGTAAAGATTTCCCCGTGCGTAAAAATCAAAATCGATGGAAACATCCAAGTCTGCTAAACGCTTCAGTATCGGAGGTTCCAGATAAACACCATGGATATGTTCGTTACCATTGTGTGCATCAATAGTAGCGAAAATACAAGTATAGTCCGCTGCCTTAATAACAGCATCGATTCCACTTTTGTCTGATTCCAGGAAATCGAGTAAATGAAGTAGTTTATTGTCTAAAGTATCAGGTTCTTCGTTAGGTATGAAATTGATACCACTAGTACGATGTGGGATATTATGCCTGATTTGTCCTTTCTCCCACGTCGTTGTAGGGATAAGGGCAGTTAAGGATGCCAGGTCAGCACTGCTTAAGTTCTCAGAATTTGCTACAAATGAAAGGTGTACGCTGCGTTCCGAGTCAGACCAGTATGCCTTTGGTTCGGGTTCTATACGTGTATAGACACAGAAATAGAAGTACTCATCCTTTACCGCAAAGTAAACCCTTCCATGCGTGTTCGAGTCTAAATGAACGTATAGGATCTTGGGATTATCTCCTTCGTATTCTATTTCATGAATTTCAAGAAATTGTTCCGTTACTCCTAAGTCGGCATTCCTGATCTCGTTTATTGCGATTTCTCTAAATTGCTTTTCCAGTTCAGTCATCAATCCTCGCCGTTGTTTATATAGTCAATCAATGCATCAATATCAGCATTGCTGAGATGAGGCATAGGCGTCATGATAGTCTGGTTGTTTTCTGCGTAAACTTTTACGGCACGAGGATCACCATTTTTAATAGCTTCCTGCGAGTTGTGGATGAAGGCACGGATGCGGGTGGTATCGTTATCCCATCTTGCCATAGCGCCTTCTAAAGCAGGCCCTATAAGCTTTTCATGCAGCTTATGGCATTGTGTGCAGTTGGCATTGAATATAGCCTTGCCTTTACTCATTGCCGGTTCTGTTTCCTGTGTGCCTGTAGCAGGTTTTTGTTCTTCATTACCGCAGGAAGCAAATGCAATGATGGATGTTGCGATGAATAAATATTTCTTCATAATGGATTTAAAAAAATAAAGCCCCGGTTTACGGGGCTTAAAGTTAATTATTTACTTAATGAGCTAACAGTATGGAACAGCCTGCCCCAGCGCAGCTTAGCAAGGCTTTCTTTATGGCTCAGCCATACGAAAGCAGCCTTACCTACCACATGGTCTTCAGGAACAAAACCCCAATAGCGGGAGTCTAATGAATTGTGGCGGTTATCACCCATCATCCAGTAGTAGTCCATCTTGAAAGTATAGGTGGTAGCTTCCTGGCCGTTGATGAAGAATTTGCCATTGCGTTCTTCCAGCTTGTTGCCTTCGTAATTGAAAATGACCCGACGGTATAGCGCAATATTCTGCGGGGTGAGTTCCACCGTAGCACCTTTTTTAGGAATGATGATCGGACCGAAATTATCCACGTTCCATTTGAAGTTGGCGGTATCCTGCGGGAAGGTCCATTCGCCCGGATTATTAGGTACATAACCCGGTTTATTATTGTAAGGCTCCACAGCAACGATACCGGCCTGATGACGCATTGGTTCTACCTGGTCGTTTTCCAGGAAGCCTATATATATATTCTTGCCTGCCATCTGCGGCTGTTCTATTTCATTATCATCCAGGAAGTCTTGGGGAATGAACTGTCCATTGGTGCGGATGACATAAGTGCTTTTGGAGTGTGGGAATATCTTGGCCTTTTCGTTGTTTACATACACGATACCGTCGCGCAGCTCCAGTTTATCGCCCGGCACACCCATACAACGCTTGATGTAATTCTCTTTTTTATCAATGGGGCGGGTAATGATCTGGTAGCTGGCCCATACATTATCGCGGCCCACCTCGCGGCAGGTTTGGTAATAGTCCCTGTCGGGCATTTCAGAGATCACGGTATCGCCATTAGGAAAGTTAAACACTACCACATCATAACGCTCTACATGGCCAAAACCCGGCCAGCGGTGATACTTCCACTGTACAGCGTCTGTATATGATTTGCCGCCGATAACAGGCATGGTATTATGAACAAGCGGTACTGCTAATGGCGTCATAGGTACGCGCGGACCGTATGACAGCTTGCTTACAAAAAGGTAGTCATTCACCAACAAGCTACCCTCCATAGAACCTGTAGGTATAGTATAAGCCTCTATAAAAAACGTACGGATAATAGTAGCGGCAACAACGGCAAACACCAGGGCATCTACCCATTCGCGCCAAACGGGTTTTTTCTTCTTTGCAGGATCTTTCTTTTTCCAGAATGCTAATCGCATGAAGTAGTTTTATATAATAAGCACCAAAAGTAATAAACTCCACCACATTTTAGGAGCATTGCACAACGGTTTAAGAAATCTTTACAATAGGATTTTTTTTCAGGTGAAGTGTGATTTTGAGTGAGTTTTTGATACAAGCCTATTATATATATGTATCGAAATCCGTAGCATCGGGGCGGTGAGCCATGAAATTGCGTAACTTGCGAAAAACAATTTAATGGCACGTTCGGTAACTATCTTGGGCGCCGGCCTTGTGGGTTCTCTGCTGGCAGTACTATTACGTAAACGCGGATATGAAGTGACTGTGTATGAACGCAGGCCCGATATGCGCAGCAATACCATTGCCGCGGGTAAGTCCATCAACCTGGCGATGAGTGCAAGGGGCTGGAAGGCATTAGACCTTGCGGGATTGCGAAAGGATATAGAAGACCTGGCAATACCCATGCATGGCCGCTACCTGCACCAGGCAGACGGTACAAGTGCATCGCAGGCTTATGGTAAGAACAACGAAGCTATTTACTCTGTAAGCCGCGGGGAACTGAATAAAAGACTGATGACGCTGGCAGAACAGCATGGCGCTACAATATATTTTGATCAGCGATGTGTGAAAGTGGATGTAGCTACGAATACGCTACACTTTCAATCGCCCGATGGAACGGAAACTGTAAAAGAGGCTGACCTGCTATTTGGTGCAGACGGCGCCTTTTCATCACTGCGCGTAGCTTATTCGCAGATGGACAGGACCAATTTTACACAGTACTACCTGGAACACGGATATAAAGAATTATCTATACCGCCGGATGCAGCAGGAAAGATGCAAATGGAGAAGAACGCGCTGCATATATGGCCAAGGCACAACTTCATGATGATAGGCCTGCCTAATACAGATGGTACCTTTACATGCACCTTGTTCCTGCCATTTGAAGGTGAAACATCATTTGCCAACCTGAAGACAGATGCTGATGTACTGGCATTTTTCAACAAGCACTTCCCTGATGCAGTGCCGATGATGCCGACCTTGCTGGAAGATTTCTTTGCCAATCCTACCTCTTCCCTGGTGACCATATATATACAACCATGGCATTATGGCAACAAGAGTGCACTGATAGGTGACGCAGCCCATGCCATTGTACCCTTCTACGGACAAGGTATGAACGCGGGCTTTGAAGATTGCACTGTGTTGTGCGCTTTGATGGATAAATACGGTGATGACTGGGATACCATACTGAAAAAGTATGACGAAAAGCGCAAGCCAAACGGAGACGCGGTGGCACAACTGGCACTGAACAACTTTATAGAAATGAGGGATAAGGTTGCTGACCCGAAATTTTTGGAGCGTAAGAAAATAGAAAAAGAACTGGGCAAGAAATATCCCCAGCAATTTGTATCTGTGTACGAAATGGTATCCTTTACGCATACACCATACGATACAGCCATGAGTTGTATAGCTGCGCAGGATGCGTTGCTGCAAACCATTATGAATGAAGGCGACTTCGCTGCTAACATGGAAGATGCCGCTTTTAATACCAAGCTGGATAACTGGATGAATGAATACCATCGATCTGTGCAACAATTAGATTTCGGTAATGAAGCCTGAGAAGCGCTGGACGCTAAAGCCTGCGAAGAAAGAGCATATTAATGCCCTGTATGAAGGTTTGGGAATACACCCTGCCTTGTGCCGCCTGCTGGCTGTAAGGGGTATCAGCAGCTTCGACTCTTCGAAGGATTTTTTTCGTCCGCAGCTCGCTCATTTACATGATCCCTTCCTGATGAAAGGAATGGACAAAGCTGTGAAGCGCATTACTGAGGCCATAGAATGGCATGAAAGAATACTAGTGTATGGCGACTATGATGTGGATGGTACAACCTCAGTTGCTGTTGTTTATTCCTTTCTTAAGAAACACTATAACGGGCAATTAGAATTTTATATACCCCACCGCTATCGCGAAGGTTACGGTATATCTAAAGCAGGTATAGATTATGCCCATGCCAATGGGTTTACTTTATTGATAACGCTCGACTGCGGTATCAAATCGGTAGAGCTGATAGCTTATGCGCAGTCGTTTGGAATAGATGTGATCGTATGCGATCACCACACGCCGGATGCACAGTTACCGCCGGCACTGGCTATATTGAATCCTAAGCAGGAAGATTGTAACTACCCATATAAAGAACTGAGCGGTTGCGGTATCGGTTTTAAGCTGGTGAGTGCATTGGTAAAACAATGGAACCTGCCGGAAGAAGAAGCTTATGAATACCTGGACCTGGTAGCTACCAGTATTGCTGCAGACATAGTGCCGATGGATGGTGAGAACCGTGTACTGGCCTTCTACGGTATACAAAAAGTGAACGATGCACCATCGCTTGGCATTAAGACACTGAAGGACATGGCGGGCGTAAACCGTCCATTGTCTATTGCCGACCTTGTGTTTGTAATAGGGCCGCGCGTAAACGCTGCAGGCCGGATGGATGACGCCCGTAAAGCAGTAGAATTATTTATAGAGCCCGATCCTGAAAAGATATTATTGCTGGCAGAAGCGTTGCAATCTGACAACTACGATCGCAAAGAGATAGATAAAAGCATTACCGAAGAAGCGCTGGCCCTGATACAGAATGATGATACAATGGTGCTGCGAAAATCTACTGTATTGTACCAGTCGCACTGGCATAAAGGAGTAGTAGGTATTGTAGCATCCAGACTGATAGACTACTATTATCGCCCTACTATAGTGCTTACCTTATCGAACGATAAAGTGACCGGATCAGCAAGGTCTGTAAGCGGATTTAATATTTATGAAGCGATACATGCCTGCCGCGACCTGCTTGAAAATTACGGAGGACACTTCTATGCAGCAGGTATGACCATGCACCCGGATAATGTAGAGGATTTTGTGGCAAAGTTTGAAGAAGTAGTGGCGCAATCGATACCGGCTGAATTACTGATACCCGAGATAGAAATAGATGCAGATATTACCCTAAAGGATATTAAGCCTGCGTTTTACAATATCATTAAGCAATTTGAACCCTTTGGGCCAACGAACCTGCGGCCTGTATTTGTAACCAAGCATGTATACGATTACCAGGGATATAGCCGCATAGTGAAGGAGCAGCACATCAAATTTGTGGTGCATCAGCACAATGGAACCGTGGTAGATGGGATAGGTTTTGGCCTGGCAGATAAGATGGAGATAGTGCAGAGGGGACCTTTTGATATGGTATATACGCTGGATGAAAATGAATTTAACGGCGTGACCAAGCTACAGATAAAAGTTTTGGACATCAGGCAAAGTATATAACCCGGTGAATAAAAAAAGAGGTGATCATAGGATCACCTCTTTTTAGTTCTATAAGATTGATATTAGCTGATGATGCTGATATCGAAGTTTACCAGTTCTACAAATTCATCGATACGGGCATCGATATCATCTGCAGTTAGTTCCTTCATGCGGTTAGGACCAAATTTCTCTACACAGAAAGAAGCCAGCGCAGAACCTACAATGATACCTGTCTTCATGTTCTCGAAAGAGATATCCTTTGTACGCGCTATATGGCCGATGAAACCGCCTGCGAATGTATCGCCTGCGCCGGTTGGATCAAATACTTCTTCCAATGGCAATGCGGGAGCAAAGAATACATGCTTGCCATGGAATAAAAGCGCGCCGTGTTCACCCTTTTTAATGATGAGGTATTTAGGGCCCATAGCCTGTATTTTGGTGGCTGCTTTCACCAGTGAGAATTCACCACTCAATTGGCGGGCCTCGCTATCGTTTACCATCAGCACATCTACCATGCTGATAGCTTGTTTCAGTTCATCTAAAGCTACGTCCATCCAGAAGTTCATCGTATCCATGATGATCAGCTTCGGACGTGTTTTCAGCTGGTTCATTACACTGATCTGCACAGCAGGAGCCAGGTTGCCCAGCATTACGAAATCACATTCTTTATAGTCTTCCGGCAGTTGCGGGTTGAAGTCGGCCAGTACATTCAGATCAGTAACGAGCGTATCACGGGTGTTCATGTCCATATGATAGCGACCACTCCAAAAAAAGCTTTTGCCGTCCTTCACTACATCTACGCCTGCCATATCAACACCACGTGCAGCCAGTGCATCCATTTCTTCCTGCGGGAAATCGCCACCTACAATGGAAACCTGCTTGATATTATTGGTAAAATTGGAAGCCGACCATGCAGCATAAGTTGCGGAACCACCGATAATGCGGTCGACCTTGCCAAAAGGAGTTTCCAGAGCATCGAAGGCCATAGTGCCTACTATCATTAAAGACATATCGAATATAATTTTTAAGCGGGACAAAGGTAGTGGTTTTTGATACTGGATGCTGGATATTTGATGCTCGATTTTTGATACCGGAGAGAGATTATAACTAAACGAGATCAACTACGGCATAAAGCGTCAAATATCCAGAATCCCGGATCGAGGATCCGGAATCAAGCATCGCCCATCAAGTATCTGCTAACAAACCTTAACTTAGCCGCATGAAAGCCATGCTTTTTGCAGCCGGTTTAGGCACGCGGCTAAAGCCCTTTACAGATAAACATCCCAAGGCACTGGCCGAGGTGAACGGCAAGACGCTGCTGGAGCTCAATATCCGCTACCTGCAGCGATTTGGGATAGAAGATGTAATAATAAACGTGCACCATTTTGCAGACCAGATAGAGCAGGTGATCAATGATAATAACGGGTTTGGCAGTTGGGTAACCATATCTGACGAAAGGGAAGAGGTATTGGAAACAGGTGGTGGGCTTCTGAAAGCAGCACCTTATTTTGAAGGTGATGAACCTTTTGTAGTGATGAATGTAGATGTACTTACCACCCTGGATCTTGGCAGTATGATAGCCGCACATAGAGAGGATGATGCAATAGCTACTTTGGCTGTAATGAAAAGAGACTCATCACGGCAGCTATTGTTTGATGAACATATGATACTATGTGGATGGACCAATAATAATACCGGTCAGCAAAGGATAAGCAGGGAAGTAACCTGGATGCAACCCTTTGCTTTCAGCGGTATACAGGTACTGTCTCCCGAAATATTCACCATGCCTTTTACCGGTAAATTCTCTATGATAGATGTGTACCTGCATTTTGCGAAAGAACGCATTGTGCGCGGCTACGATCATACAGGGAATGTGTTTATAGACGTGGGTAAGCCGGAGAGTTTAGAAAAAGCAGCTTATTTGTTTGAATAAAAAAAGGCGCCAATCGGCGCCTTTTTAGCAGAGTGTTGTTCTTTTTATTTTAATCCCATTTCAACCAAACGTTCTTTTACGAACGTGCCCAGTTCTGCAACATAGGCCGGTGAGAAATCGAATTTAATACCTGCAGTTGCGTATAGCTCTTTCAGTGTTTTGGTATAGCCAAGGCTTAATGCGCTTTTATAGTTTTCCAAAGCCTGTTCCTTATTGCCACGGTATTGGCGCCACATGGCTATGGCACCCAGTTGTGCAATACCGTATTCTATATAGTAGAATGGTACCTCGTACAGGTGCAGTTGTTTTTGCCAGAAGTTAGCACGGTATTCTTCAAAGCCGCTCCAATCAGTAATACCGGTGGAGAACTCGTTCAATATCTTCAACCATTCTGTGCTGCGCTCTTCATTGGTATGGCCGGGATGGGTATATAACCAATGCTGGTATTTATCTATCGTTGCTATCCAAGGCAGTACGCTGATGATGCGTTCCAGTTCTTCTAATTGCGCACGATGCAGTTCGCTTTCGTCTTTGAAGAAGATATCCCAGTGCTCCATAGAGAAGAGCTCCATGCTCATGCTTGCCAACTCTGCTATTTCCATAGGATATTCCTTAAAAGAAGAAAGTTCCAAAGGATGAGACAGGAAGGAATGAACCGCATGGCCACCTTCGTGCATCATAGTGATGACATCGCCAATAGTACCTGCTGCATTCATGAAGATGAACGGAACACCTGTTTCTGCCAACGGACAATTATATCCACCCGGTGCTTTACCGATGCGGCTTTCCAGGTCCATACGGTTCATGCTAACCATAGTGTTCAAACAACCACTGAAATAAGACCCGAGGCGGTTGAAAACGGATATTGCCTTATCAGACAGTTCCTTTCCTGTTTCGAAAGGATGCAAGGGCTGTACACCTACCGGCTCCGCATCACCGTCCCATGGACGCATAACATCAAGGCCCAAACGTTTGCGGCGATTTTCTACCAGCATTTTATGCAATGGTACAATATGCTCCCTTACTGCATTATGAAAAGCGAAGCAATCTTCCGGAGTATAATCGAAACGGCCCAGCTCACGGAATTTATAATCCCTGTAGTTATCGAAGCCTGCATTTTTGGCTACCTGCTGGCGTTTTTCCAGCAGCTTATTAAACAGGTCGTTCAAGGCGTCTTTATCCTGTAGCCTGCGTTCTGCTATCTTGTTGAATATCTCTTCGCGCAGTTTGCGATCAGGATTCTGTAAGAAACGTGCAGCCTGCTGCAGTGTGTATTCTTTACCATCGTGTGTGATGGTCATCTTACCCGAGATAACACCGTACTGCTGTGCCAGCAGGCTAAGATCGGCTTGTATGGCTACATTCTCTTCGCGGTATAGCTTTACAGAATTTTCTACACTGCGCAGGTATGGGAAGAATACATTCTTATCCAGTTCTTTTATATAAGGGCTGGCCAGCAGCTTATTGTTCAGATCAAAGAAATAAGGCTTCATTTTAGGCTCTATCTCCATACAGAAATAAGTGAAGGCCTCTTCGTATGCCGGGTTGGTAGTATCGCAGGTCATATTGATCTGGCGCCAGCAGGCATCTTCACTAATAACAGCTTCCAGCTCGCTGATGTTATCCAGCCATTTTATCAGTTCTTCTTTATTGTTGATCTCCCTGCCTTTCAGCCCTTCGAAATAGGGTTGCAATGCATCCCAGGTGGTAACCTTAAAATCTTCATGAAGGAAAGTCCTTGGTTTCTTCTCTATTTTGGTGAACACTTCGCGCATCGTAGTATATGTTTTATTAGATATGCAATATTACAGAGTGGATACTATAATTGTTTGTGAAAATATCGTACCCCAATGATCAACTCTATTAATTAAGTCCTGCTTTCCATGCAGCTATTCCCCCTGATAGGTTATACAGGTTATGGAAACCTAGATTCTGCAGTCGCTGAATGATAATGGAACTACGTATACCCTTTTCGCAATAGATAACCGTGGCTATATCTACGGGTATTTCATGAAGGCGCTCTAATACTTCAGACAATGGTATGTGAATGCCCCCGATGTTATACACCTCTCTTTCCCAGGCTTCGCGTACGTCTATTAAAACAAATGAGCGTTCTACGCTCATCCATTCTTTTAATTCCAATGCCGTTATATTCCTGACGGTTATTCTTCTGTCAATGCCTTCCACAATTCGTCCTTTAATTCTTGTATGCCTGTGTTAGATACTGATGATATGAACAGGTGCGGTATATCTGCAGGCAGCGTTTCACTGATAGCATGCTTCAGTTCATCATCGAGCATATCGCTCTTACTAACGGCAATGAGCATTTTTTTGTGCAGCAGCTCCGGGTTGTATTGTTCCAGCTCATTATAGAGGATGGCGAATTCCTTTGCATGATCTGCACTATCCGCAGGTATCAGGAAAAGTAACACAGAGTTACGCTCGATATGACGTAGGAACCTGTGTCCAAGACCCTTGCCTTCAGCAGCACCTTCTATAATACCAGGAAGATCTGCTACGCAGAAAGATTTATTATCGCGGTAAGGAACGATGCCTAATTGCGGCGTAAGCGTAGTAAACGCATAGTCGGCAATTTTGGGCCTGGCAGCGCTGATGGTAGATAACAGAGTGGACTTACCGGCATTAGGGAAACCTACCAGTCCTACATCTGCCAAAACTTTCAGCTCCAGGTATTTCCAGCCTTCAGATCCTTCTTCACCAGGTTGTGCATATTCAGGTGCCTGGTTGGTAGCTGTTGCAAAATTGCTGTTGCCCAGGCCGCCACGGCCACCACGCACCCATATCACTTCCTGGCCATCTTCCAGTATCTCCGCTTCTATCTCATCCGTTTCCTCATCGCGGGCTATAGTACCCAGTGGTACTTCTATAATAATGTCAGCACCGTTTTTACCGGTACAGTTGCTGGCGCTGCCATTCTCTCCACTTTCGGCCAGTACATTCTTATGATAGCGTAGGTGAAGCAAGGTCCATAACTGGGCATTGCCGCGCAGTATGATATGGCCACCGCGGCCACCATCGCCACCATCAGGACCGGCTTTGGGGTTGAACTTGGTACGCGCGAAATGGCGGCTGCCCGCCCCGCCTTTACCGGAACGGCAGAATACCCTTATATAATCAACAAAATTTCCTTTCTCCACTAGGCTGGTTGCAGGTGTTTTTCTATCTCAGCAGAAAGCAGTTTAAAAGTGTCTTCTATAGTGTTGTCACCTTTCAGACGTTGCAGCTTGCCAAATGCGTGATAATAACCAGCTACAGGTTCTGTTTTAGCATGGTATTCTTTAATACGTTTTGTGATCACCTCTTCGGTATCGTCGCTGCGACCACTGGTAGCACCACGGCCTACAAGACGCTTGATCAGGTCTTCTTCGGGAACTTCCAGCGCCAATACCAGGTGTATCTGCGTTTTTTTCAATTCCAGCAGTTTGTCCAGGGCTTCGGCCTGTGCACGGGTGCGCGGGAAACCATCGAATATGAAACCGCGGGCGTCGGGGTTTTCATCGATCTTGTTGCTGATCATGCCTATTACCACTTCATCCGGTACCAGCAGCCCCTGATCCATATACTTTTGCGCATCTACACCAAGCGGAGTCTGACGGCTCACTTCGCTGCGTAACAGGTCGCCTGTAGATATATGCTGCAGGTGATAAGCCTGAACAATATTGGCAGACTGAGTACCCTTGCCGCTACCGGGAGGGCCAAACAAAATCAAATTGAACATAAATAGTAAATGATCTTAACGGCACAAAAATAAGTAACGCTTTCTAAACCCTAAGAAAACTATACCAATAAACCGGAAAATACAGCAATAAATTAAAGAAATAATGTATTGATAATTAAAACCGTCTTAATATTCGCGCTTATAACAGGTTCATTTAACCAATAATAGCTGTCGGATATTTTTATCTAACTCTATAACATCTCCCGGTTGCATATTACCTATTGTTACTTTACCAATGCTATAACGTACCAAACGTAATGTTGGAAAATTTACTGCCGCAGTCATTCTTCTTACCTGCCTGTTTTTTCCTTCTGTTAACGTTAATGATATCCATGAGGTAGGAATATTCTTTCGATAACGTATAGGAGGATTACGTTCGGGTAAAGATGGTTCTACTATTCTTTTTGCAATAGCAGGTTTTGTTTTGTGTTGCTTACCATTGATGTTAATGATAACAC
Organism: Bacteroidetes bacterium 43-93; assembly: GCA_001897855.1. Taxonomy (GTDB): domain Bacteria; phylum Bacteroidota; class Bacteroidia; order Chitinophagales; family Chitinophagaceae; genus Polluticoccus. The sequence goes on along the minus strand of MKUO01000018.1, from coordinate 493,413 downwards.
CTTTGCTTAATTGTGTAATAGCATCGTCGGTGATGTTGCCTTCTACCTGAACATAATAAGTACGCTGATGTGCAAACGATGGTTCGAGTAACTGATGTGTTAGTGCTTTATCATTGGTTAGTAAGAGTAAACCTTCGCTATCATAATCGAGCCGGCCAACAGGATAAATATCCTTTGCAAGATGAGATAAATAATGCGCTAAGGTCTTTTTATCGCCTTCGGGTGAAAACTGCGAAAGCACTTCGTAGGGCTTATAAAAGATGTAGTATTGTAGCATCATAAAATTATCATCGCCTGAAAGCTGCTGTGGTAAAGGTTTTTAAAGGGAAAGAAAAAACCCGGTAGGTGTTGTGGACCTCCGGGCTCTATAAAGGATGGGTTAGTAAGTACAATCCTTAACACAATATTAAAAAGAAATTCTTCTACTAAAAAAAAATCTTGCAAATATTTTTTAAAAATTTTCAGCTGTGTTGAAAAGATGTTGACAACCTATAGCACCATAAAACAGTTTCGATAAACGGAGTAAATGTTATTAAGAGCTAACAGCATCGCTTTAGAATGTGTATGCAAACAAAAACAGTGAACATATATTGTTCACTGTTTTGATGATCTTGTTATCATGTGCTTACCAATCTTTATCAACTTTGATGGGTACACCCTGTTCCTTTTTATGTTTATCCTGCAGCTTCTTTTCTTCCTGCTGCAATGCATTTAATAATTGCTCGGCCTGCTTTTGTGTAAGCTTACTTGGCTGTGGTTCCGGATGTTTATTGTCCTGGTCTTTATTGTCTTTATCCTTGTTGTCCTGCCCGTTCTTATCCTGATCTTTATTGTCTTTATCTTTCTGGTCTTTGTTGTTTTTATCCTTGTTGTCTTTATTATCCTTATTGTCCTTGTTCTTATCGTCTTTTTTATCCTTGTTGTTTTTATCGTTCTTGCCGCCTCCATTTTGCTGTTGCTTTTTCAGCATTTGTTGTGCATAGCTTAGGTTATATTTAGCGTCAGCATCCTGGGGGTTAGCCCGTAATGTCTTCTTATAGGCGTCTATTGCATCCTCCCATTTTTGTTCGGCCATATAAGTATTGCCTATATTATAGTTGGCTGCACTCTTGCCCAGTTTATTGGTATCCAGCTTTACGGTATTTTCGAGCGCCTTGCGTGCGGCATCATATTGCTTCTGCTGGTATAAGGCATTGCCCAGATTGAAGATACCCGGCGTATAGGTTGGATTCTTGCTTAAGGCTTTCTGATAATCAGCAGCGGCTTCCTTGTACTTTTTTTGCTGGTATAGTCTATTGCCTTCATTTACCAGCTTGCGGCTTTGCTGTTGCGCATAGCTGCCAAACGAAATCAATACCAAAACTATGGTCCATATATAATAGCGGCGGCTCATGCTGTCTTTGTGCTTGTTTTAAGTTTAGCGCCTGAAAGCAGCCATTCGATGATCAATAAAATGAATCCTAAAGCAAGGAAGTATTGGAAATAACTGGTATAGTCGGTAAATACTACAGCACCCAGGCTTTTCTGTTCCATACCGTCCAGCGCACTTACCAGTTTGGTAGCAGCATCATCAGAATTCCTTAATAAAGTATAAGTACCATGACCTGCGGCCGCGATATTTTTCAACTCTTCCTCGTTCAGTTTGCTCACGACAGGGTTGCCCTGCTCATCCAGCTTTACACCACGGGTTTCAGGATCATATAAAGTAGCACCCTGTGGAGAGCCAATACCAACCGTATGGGTGATGACGCCCTGGTCTGCCGCTTCCTTTACCTTGGCTACGGCATTCTCATCATGGTCCTCACCATCTGATATAATGATGAGCGATTTGAATTTCTTTTCCTTCTGAGAAAAAGACTTCATGGCAAGATCTACCGCATCGCTGATGACCGTACCCTGCGTGGGCACCATATCCGGTGTAACGTTTTGCAGCATCATCTTCATGGTGCTGTAATCGACAGTAAGCGGAACTTGTAAATAAGAATGGCCGGCAAATATAACCAGCGCCACCCGATCGTTCTGCATTTTATCCATCATGCTCATCACCAGCTGTTTGGCACGGGTAAGCCTATCAGGCTGAATATCCTGCGCCAGCATACTCTTACTAACGTCCAGCGCCACCACTACATCCACGCCTTTGCGCTGTACCTTTTCTGTACGGGCACCCATTTGCAGGTTGGCCCATCCAACGATGATGGTAAATAACGCAATGCTCAATAAGATAAACTTCAGCGTAAGCCTGCCGGGTATACGCCCGAGCAATTGCTGCTGAACGAGTGACGGATCGCCTAATTTTTTGATCTTATTATTGCGCCAATAGATCATCCAAAGGAACAGGCCAATAAGAACCGGTATCAGACCCAGTGCGAAGAGGTGTGATATGTGCTGGAAACGCATCATGTTAGCGCAAATTTAGTCGTACCTGTAGATTAACCTAATTTGGAAGTATGATTTTTATTTTTCTTTAACAAACAATACCGGTACCGCTGACCAAGCTCATTTTATGTATTTAGAATACTGGCTACATTAGCTGTTTATAACCAGTTACATGTTCAGGCATACCGGGGGTAAGCGTACATTCAAACATAATCTGAAGCTGGCATCGCTGCTTTCTTTTGTAGCCGGTGTTGTAAATGTTACCGGCTTCTTTTCCATACATATACTTACCACCAATGTTACCGGGCATTTTGCCAACTTTGCCGATGAGCTTGTAAGGAGTGATTATCTCATCTCTCTTTCTTACCTGCTATATATCCTTGCATTTTTTGCAGGAGCATTCTGTTCGGGACTTATTGTAGAAGCTACCATCAGGAAAACAGGGCGTAATATTTATATGATACCCTTGTCTATAGAGATACTACTATTAATAGTGGTGTCTGCATTAACCATCGATATGGCAGTAGCTCATTCTGTACTGGTGGCCTGTACCCTTTTGTTTGCTATGGGACTGCAGAATGCACTGGTAACTACCGTGTCTAATTCAGTAGTGCGAACCACGCATCTTACAGGGTTGTTTACAGACCTTGGCATCGAACTATCGCAATTGTTCTTTTACAAAGAACCGGAGCAACAACAAAAATTGAAAAAATCCGTAGGGCTAAGAGGCGCTATTATCGGGTTCTTCTTCGCAGGATGCGTGATTGGTGGTATCGGGTATTTTATTATGGATATGCGTGTGCTGCTCATTGCTGCCGCATTGCTATTGGGAGGCATGTTTTGGGACAACCTGAAATACAGATACCTCTCTATAAAAAGGAAATATATAGAGCAATAGAAATTAGCATTATAGCATATATAAGAGCAAGGGATAAATGATTTAGATTTGCATGATGCAGGATTACCTTAAGGGGCTTAATGAAAAGCAGAGAGAAGCAGTTGAGCATATCGACGGGGCTTTGATGATAGTAGCCGGTGCCGGAAGCGGGAAAACAAAAGTATTAACAACACGTATTGCCCACCTGATGCACCAGGGTGTGGATGCTTTTAATATACTGGCGCTTACCTTTACCAATAAGGCGGCCAGCGAGATGAAAGAAAGGGTGGAGAAGATACTTGGCAATACAGAAGCACGCAATCTATATATAGGAACTTTCCACTCCGTATTTGCACGCATACTAAGGGCAGAAGCAAATAAACTGGGATATCCCAACAACTTTACGATATACGATACGGATGATGCAAAGGGAGTAATTAAAGGCATCATCAATGAAATGAACCTGGATGATAAGCATTACAAGCCTGCCTATGTATATAACCGAATATCGGCCGCTAAGAACAGCCTGATAGGGCCGAAGGTGTATAAGCAGGATAGCTTTATACAGCAGGAAGATGCACGTAGCAGCCGCCCGCTGTTAGGCGATATTTATGAAACCTATGCCGCACGTTGCTTCCGTAATGGTGCGATGGACTTTGACGATCTGCTGTTTAAAATGTACGAGCTGCTGACCCGTTTCCCGGAAGTATTGGCAAAATACCAGCACCGCTTTCAGTATATAATGATAGACGAGTACCAGGATACCAACGTAGCCCAGTACCAGATCATCAAACTATTGGGCGATGTGCATGAGAATATATGCGTAGTGGGCGATGATGCACAGAGTATATATTCATTCCGCGGGGCGACGGTACAAAACATCCTGCAGTTTGAAGAAGACTACGAGAATGTGAAAGTGGTGAAGCTGGAGCAGAATTATCGCAGTACCCAGTCTATACTGAATGTTGCCAACCAGGTGATATCCAATAACAAAAAGCAGATACCCAAATCTCTCTGGACGGATAATACCGAAGGCGAGAAAATAGTATTGGTGCGCACACTAACTGATAACGACGAAGGGCGGTTTGTAGCGGATAGCATTACGGAAATGAAACTGCGTAACCACTATCCTAATAAGAGTTTTGCGATACTGTATCGTACCAATGCGCAGAGCCGTTCGTTCGAAGAAAGCCTCAGGCGAATGAATATACCTTATAAACTATATGGTGGTATCTCATTCTATCAGCGTAAGGAGATCAAAGACTTTCTCGCTTACCTGCGCATCATCGTGAACCCGCAGGATGAAGAAAATATCAAGCGTATCATCAACTACCCCGCGCGGGGTATTGGTAAAACCAGCATAGAACGTTTGCTGATAGCCGCGAACGAACATCAGAAGCCTTTCTGGGAGATGCTACATCATCCGGAAGCGGCAGGCCTGCGTGGATCGGCATCAAACGAAATAGAGAAGTTCGTAGTAATGATCAGGAGCTTCCAGGTAATGCTGGAAAAACAGAACGCTTACGATGTAGCGTTTGCTGTTGGTAAGCACACAGGACTGGTACAAGACCTGTACAATGATAAATCTGTAGAAGGACTGGCACGTTATGAGAACGTACAGGAATTGCTGAACTCTATAAAAGAATTTACAGAAACACCTGATGAAGAAGGTGAACTGCGCGATAAATCCTTGGGCAGTTACCTGCAGCAGATCACATTGCTGACAGACGCAGATGTAGAAAATGACGAAGACCAGGATACAGTGAAACTAATGACCATACATGCCGCAAAAGGGCTGGAGTTTCCATGCGTATATGCTGTGGGGCTGGAGGAAAATTTGTTCCCCAATTCCATGAGCCTGTATGACAGGGAAGACCTGGAAGAAGAGCGCCGATTGTTTTATGTAGCTATTACAAGAGCTAAGGAAAGGTTATGGGTTACCTATGCAAACAGCCGTTACCGCTTTGGTAACCTGGTGCAGAACGAACCCAGTCGTTTTATAGAAGAGATACCCGAAGCACATCTCGACCGCACATTTACAGGTATCAGCAACAGGGCAACAGGATCTGTTAATGCATTTGGTAACCGGTATGCACAACAACCCGCAGAGCGAGCCTCTTCTTTGAAGAAGATAGCAGAGAAAATGCAGCAACAAGCACCTGCCGCACATGTACCTGCCGCAGATTTTAAAGCGGACAACCCAATGGAAATGGAGGTTGGTATGCAGGTAGAGCACATAAAATTTGGCTTTGGTAAGATATTATCGGTAGAAGGTGGCGCCAATAACAGGATAGCTACTATAGAATTTGGTGGAGGGCATGGTAATAAGAAGATCATGCTGAATTTTGCGAAGATCAGGATAGTGCGATAAAAAATATATTTCCCGGTTTTGTGGAATCGGGTGCTTTGCTGCACCTTACTATAAAAACCATATTATGATTACCGGGAAATATGTATCGACAGGTATTTTGATGCTGTTACTGTGCAGTAACAGCTATGCACAGCAAAAAGAAAAAGTAGATATAGAACATGCCACCATTTTTCTGAATGGGGCAGAGCTATCAGGCCATGCCCGTATCACACTGCCACAGGGGGAAACTGAAGTGCTGTTTACCAACATAGCAGGTAATGTAAACCAGCAAAGCCTAAACATAGGTGCAGGGAATGGAGTAATTATTCAATCATCTTCTTTCCAGAATAATTACCTGCAAAATCAAACGGTTTCACCGCGGGTACAATTATTAAAAGACAGCATTGAACTAATACAGCGCGACCGCGCAGGTGTAGGCATACAGCTTACCGTGATAGGTGAACAGATAGCCCTGTTGTCTGATAACAAACAAGTAGCCGGCGCTAACACAGGCTTATCGGTTGCGGAACTTACCAAGATGCTGGACCTTGTAAAAGCAAAAATGGCCGGGTTACTTACCGACCAGGATAAGCTAACACGTACTGCTACCAAAATGGATGAGCATATAGCCAACCTGCAAAGACAATTGGCAACAGAGCAAAGTAAGGACTATCAGCCCGGCGGGCAATTGCTGGTGAAGTTTTATTCACCAAAGCCAATATCTACAGACGTACATATTGCCTATATAGTAAATGGTGCGGGATGGACGCCTTCTTATGATCTGCGGGTTGATAACCTAAAAGATTCCGTTCACCTTTTTTATAAAGCCAATGTGTACCAGAATAGTGGCATCAACTGGGACAAGATCAAAATAACGTTGTCAACTGGTAACCCTGTGGAAGGGGCACAGGCACCTGTGCTAAATCCCTGGTATTTGCAGTTCTATAACCCTGTTGCTTATCAGCCATCACCGGGATACCAGATGAAGAATATGCAAAACCTGTCTTTGAGTGCAGCACGGGCAGATAAAAGAGCTTATGAAGTGGATGCAATGGCATCTGAAACAGGTATAGCTGCAAACGAGCCACCTGCCACTATCCAGAATTATGTTACCGTTGATAACAGTGGCGTAAACACATCTTATGATATAGACCTGCCTTATACCATACCTTCAGACGGGCAGCAGCACCTGGTATCTGTTAAGAGCTATGAACTGCCCGCTACATTTAGATACTATGCAGTACCTAAACTGGATAGAGATGTATTTCTGCAGGCACAGATCACCAATTGGGAAGACCTGAACCTGCTGCCTGCCGTTACCAATATCTTCTACGAAGGTACGTATGTAGGGCAAGGCGCTATTGACGTACGCAATACCAGGGATACTATGAACATATCGCTGGGACGTGATAAGAAAATAGTAATACGCAGGGAACGGGATAAAGAGCTACGCAGCGTGCGCACCATAGGCAGCAATGTGAAAGAAAGCTTTACCTACAAACTGGATATACGCAATACCCGAAAAGAAGCTGTGAGCATCTTTGTGATAGACCAGGTGCCGGTAAGCAATGACAAGGATATAGTTGTGGAAGATGTAGATACAGATGGCGCCAACTATGATGAAACTACCGGAGCCGTACAGTGGACCCTAAAACTTGCACCCAATGAAACGGTGACAAAGAAACTTAGCTATACGGTGAAGTATCCGAAGAACAAACAGATCAATCTATAAAAAGCAAAGGGGCCGCTGTATCAGCGGCCCCTCTTAAATTATTTCTCGAATCTTATTTCCCTCAACAAGAAGTTATCATCTTTCAGGTTCATTACCAGGTACACCTGGAAAGTTCCGTTAGATGTTTCTAAAGCACCTACAGCATACTTGGCCGATGTACCGGAAGGGCCACCCTGCCTCACCGTAAATTGTTTTACGGGGTTCTTGGTAAAGAAATCGCGTAAAACGATCTCTGCCTGTGCCTTGCTATATATAGATTGATTGTTGCTCATTGTAATGGCAACTGTATTATCCAGGTATTTGGTTATCATCGTAACGTTTCCGTTGCGAATACCATTGGTCACATCTTCTAAAGCCTGTGCATTAGCAGCAAGCAGAGAGAAACAGAGCAATATGGATAAAAAGAATCGTTTGTAAAGTTTATTCATCGGCAACCACTTCAAAAGTCAATACAATTGTATCAACATCAAAAAACTTGCCAAACTTGGCAAATTTTTAACTTTTTGTTGAAGGATTATAAAAATAACAAAAATTTTAGTGCATTCATATTAAATTTTTAAATCGATGGCAATAAAGCGATTTATTTATATGATAAATTCAAATAAATAAGATTCTTATAATAGCAGTAATTTTGCGCCCATGTCAAAGAAAGTAATGCTCATTATAATGGATGGCTGGGGACATGGAAAAGTGCCTTCTGCCGATGCCATTGCCCATGCGAATACTCCTTTTGTAAAATCATTATATAATAAATACCCGAATACAGAACTGGTTACCTGTGGCGAAGAGGTGGGATTACCTGCCGGCCAAATGGGAAACTCTGAGGTTGGCCATCTGAATATAGGGGCCGGCCGAATTGTGTACCAGGAACTGGAACGCATTAATAAAGCCGTTCGTGATGGGGAGCTGGCTACTAACCCTGCTTTTGTAAAAGCGCTGGATGCAGCAAAATCTTCGGGCAAAACGCTGCACCTGATAGGCTTGGTGAGCGATGGTGGTGTGCACTCGCACATAAAACACCTGGAAGCTATGTGCAAAATAGCCAACGATAGAAGTGTACAAAAAATAGCGGTACATGCTTTTACCGACGGCAGGGACACTGATCCTAAAAGCGGGTATGGCTTCATAAAAGAACTACAGGAAAGCATAGCAGGTACCCATGCATTTATTGCCTCGGTTTGCGGCAGGTATTATGCGATGGACAGGGACAAGCGCTGGGAACGTGTAAAACTCGCTTATGATGCCCTGACTAAAGGCATTGGTGAGAAAACACATGATCCGCTGGCGGCTATACAGCACTCTTATGATGCCGGTGTTACGGATGAATTTATTAAACCGGCAATAGTTTGCGGTGCCGACGATCAGCCATTGGCATTGATACAGGAAGGGGATATTGTTGTGTGTTTTAACTTCCGTACAGACAGGTGCCGCGAGATCACAACCGTATTAACGCAGCAGGCTTTCCCTGAATTTGATATGCATCCGTTGCCTTTGCATTACGTAACGATGTCTGAATACGATAAGACATACAAAGATGTAGATGTAATATTTCATAGCGATAACCTTACCAATACCATTGGTGAAGTATTGGCTAATAGCGGCAAAACACAAATACGCATTGCCGAAACAGAAAAATATCCGCACGTTACTTTCTTCTTCTCAGGCGGGCGCGAACTAACATTTGAAGGTGAACGCCGCATTATGATACCATCACCTAAGGAAGTGGCCACTTATGATCTGAAGCCGGAAATGAGCGCGTATGGTATTACAGAAGCTATATTGCCGGAAATAGCTTCACAGTCTGCCGATTTTGTGTGTTTGAATTTTGCGAATGCTGATATGGTAGGCCATACAGGTGTGTGGGAAGCTGCTATTAAAGCGGCGGAGACAGTGGATAATTGTGTATCGCAGATAGTGCCGCTTGCGTTGGAAAAGGGGTATGCTATATTCCTGACTGCTGACCATGGTAACTCTGACTATATGATCAATGAGGATGGTACGCCTAATACCGCACATACATTGAACCCGGTACCATTGTTCCTGATATCGAATGACTATAAGGGGACGATAAAGCCCGGCAAGCTGGGAGATATTGCGCCGACGATATTACATTACATGGGGTTGCCCATACCAAAAGAAATGACGGGCAATATCTTGATAGACTAAAACAGAAAAAGAGGAGCACTTGCTCCTCTTTTCTGTTTTAAAGACGCTTTTTATTTATGCGGGGTAAGCAATGCTTTGTATTGTGCTGGCTGCCCTAATATCGCCAATGCTTCGTTGACATCGTTATCAGTTTTAAGGCTGTTCTCAATGCGGCCACGCAGGTAGTAATACCGTGAAGCTATCTCACTTTCCAGGAAGCGCATTACCTCTTCTTTATGCTTTGCAAGGTCTTGCTTTTTATCGTGAGAAACCTTGTTTTGCAGGGCCGTGAATTCTGCTTTGGCGCCGTCATAGTATTTTTCGCGGATAGCTATTTGCTTTAATGAATCCAGCCCTATTTCAGTTTCTGTTTTGTAGGAATAGTCTTTATTCTCCAGCCATTTTGCGAATTGGTTAAAGTCATTGTCTGTAAGCGTGAAGGTGGCGGCAGGCGCAATAGTCTTATGCTGTTTTACATACTGCGTGGTATAGTCGAAAAAGTAATTTTTGCTGTATAGAGCGATCACCAGTTTGCTGATCTCTTCGTCTTTTATTTTTACATCAGGCTCTATACCCCCACCGCTGAATACGTTTCTGCCGGATGCGGTCTTAAATTCTTTTTTTAATGAATCAGGTATCTTGCCTACGCTGCCATCGGCATTGCGGTTACTGTAATCAAGTGCCTGTATGCACCTGCCGCTTGGTGTGTAATATTTAGCTGTGGTTAGTTTCAGGCGTGCGTTATAGCCAAGAGGCCGTGTTACCTGCACCAGGCCTTTGCCATAAGAACGTGTGCCTATTATTACAGCGCGGTCAAGATCTTGCAGCGTACCTGAAACCACTTCAGATGCAGAAGCGGAGAATTGGTTTACCAATACGGCAACAGGTATTTGGGTATCCCAGGGCTGATCTTTGGTCTTAAATTCTTCAGATAGTTCCGGCACTTTACCTTTCGTCATCACGACTGTTTGTCCTCTATCGATAAAAATATTGCAGATAGACACAGCTTCATTGAGCAAACCGCCGGGGTTATTCCTCAGGTCGAGCAATACGGACTTCATATCGGGTTTTGCTTTCTTCAGGCTATCCAGGGCATCGCGGATGCCTTTAGCACAAGCAGGTGTAAACTGCGTGAGCCTTACATAAGCTACATCTTTGTTAGGACCTATTAAGCCTGCAAAGGGGATGCTGGATACTTCTATCTCGCCACGGGTAATGATCTTTTGAGCTTCGATACCTGTGTAGGCATCTTTGATTTTCATATTAACCTGTGTACCGGGAGCACCTTTTAATAAAAGGCTGATGTCATCAAGGTTTTTGCCCTTTACTACCTGGTTATCTATAGATATTACTTCATCTCCGGGATGCAAACCGGCTTTGTAGGCGGGGGTGTTTTCATAGACTTCTCCCACGAATATCACACCATCTTTCAGGCGCATATTGGCACCGATGCCCCCGTATTTGCCGGTGGTCTGGAATTCAAACTCCTCAATGTCTGATTCCGTAATATAGTTGGTATAAGGGTCCAGGTTATCCAGCATAGCATCTATACTGGTCTTCATCATCTTGCCCGGTTCGATAGGATCTACATAATAGGTATTTAGCTCCTTAAATATGGTAGCATATATATCCAGGTTTTTAGATATTTCGAAGTAGGAATCACTGGTTTTGGCTCTTACAAAAAGTATAAATATCGCAGCTACAGCAAAACCGGTAAGAAAACCACTGTATTTCCTGATTTTTTTCATTCACTTGTATTTGAATATGGCAATGTAGGAAAAAATAAACTGTCAAAAATCCCGCCTGAGATTTTTAACAGGCTGGCACGAAACTAATGTGCATTTATTAGGATATGTTTGGAATATTAAGTATTTTGCAATAAGAAATAATCCTGAATGAAGAGAAAACTACTCGTTTTTTTTAGTGTTGTATGCCTGGCCTTGACAAATAATGTCTTTGCCCAGTCATCTTCATCCAGGGACACAGACCCCAACACCCTGGATATTAATAATACCCTGAAAGATAATTCGGGCAACGACCTTGTTACTATTTACCCGAACCCGGCAAGAAGCGAACTGAATGTAATATTCGACAGTAAGCTGGATATAAGAACGATTGCAGTGTATAATCTTATAGGTAAGGTAGTATCGGTATTTAGGGTAACCAGTGGTACCAGCGCAAGACTGGACATTGATAACATACCATCCGGAATATACTTTATAAGGCTCACCGATTCGCAAGGCAAAGTAGCTGCTACCTGCAAGTTTACCCGACAGTAATTGATTGTCATTAGTTTGTCATAGACAGCCTGTAAACAGGCATGTATATTGCTATACACTACGTTAAAGACTTTAATAACGTATATTAGTAAACATGACCCGGTTTAGGATTTTAGCTTTTTTTTTATGCTCCCTATTTTTTTGCGTAAGCAATATCAATGCTACTGCGCAAAAGCTATTTACCGAGGGGGTTATCACCTATAAGATCGTGATGGATCCATCAGCCAACCAGGAAGGATTAGTGCAATATTCGGGTACTTATACGATAACATTAAAAGGCAACAAAGTAAAAAAGGAACTGAAGCTGGAAAATGGGTTCCAGACTACCCTGGTGATTAATTACGATGCGAAAACAGCCTTTTCATTAAAACATATTGCAGATAAGGACGTAGCCATAGAAATGGATATGGATAAGCTGATGCAGCGGGGGAAAAAATATGAGGGACTCGTCTTAAAACCGAAGGATAATGCGACGCAGAATATAGCCTCCGTGAAAGCTGAAGAAGGCACAATAATTTATAATGATAAAAGCAGCGTAGATATTTTCTTTACGAAAGACTGGACATTGGCAACGACTATTTTTGAACGTTTCCCGAATATCAGGGAATTGCCCGTGAAGTTTACAAATGCCAATGAGGATGGGCTTACCATACACTTCAGCCTTCAATCGATAGAGGCAAGGCCAGTGGAGAATGCAAGTTTTACAATACCGGCACATGCCAAAGTCATCAGCTACAAAGAATACGAACAGCTAAAGGGTGAATAGATGTTTTAAAACCACTAACCATGAAAAATCTGTTATGCATTTTGCTTTTTCTTATTCCCGTAATTGGTAAGGCCGACGGCGTATACAGGAACTGGGATGATGCGCTGGCAGATAAAGAGTTCGTACGGGTTTTGCACATGACCTATCGTGCAATGGACACCATACCCGATGTGCTGGACCAGTTTCCTAACCTGGAGGAAATCAATTTTAGCAACAACAGGATAGCTTACCTGCCACCCAGCATTTTGAAATGCCACAAGCTAAAGAAACTTGTACTTTTTCGTAATAAGATAAAAGCGTTGCCGGATGGCATATATCAGCTGGAAAGACTGGAACATCTGTCGGTCAGCTATAACGATCTTACCACATTGCCGGATTCTATTGGTTATCTGCCTTCGCTCACCGTATTGTACCTGAATGGCAATGATATAGTAAGCCTGCCTGCAAGTATAGGCAATCTTAAAAAACTGGTAAGCTTGCGTGTAGGCTCTAACAGGCTTGAAAAATTGCCGCCGGAAATAACGCAATTAAAATCGTTACAGCTGCTTGATATTGGCAATAACTATATAGAAGCCTTGCCTGAAAATATAGGCGACCTAAGCGAACTGCATTTTTTTTACCTGCAACAGAATCGCCTGGTTACTATACCGGAATCGCTGGGGAAATGCAGAAAGCTGCAGGAACTGGATGTAGTAAGATGTGGCGCGCTACGTATGCCCGCATCGCTGGCCGATATTGCGAAGCTGGAAGAAGTATATGTGGATGAACGCATCATTGTATTCTACCAAAATCCGCTATACCGTTACCGGCAGCGCATTACGGTGGTAACGTCCTTCGATCCTAATATATACCGTCCGTCTAAAGCAGAATAAAGCCATAAAAAAATGCCCCGCATTGCGGGGCATTTTTTTATGAGATGTGTGTGCCTGTTATGGGAACAGTACACCATTGTATTTATTTACATCAACCTGAGGTATGGTAGCGTTGTACCTGTTGTTGATGGTATTGATAATCTGATTGGCCACCAGGGCATAACCGCGTGGTGTGAGGTGTACACCATCTAACGAAAATGCGCCGCCTGATACAAAGGTTGTATTGAAAGCAACACCATTAAACAATATTCCTGATTGCAATGTGCGGAGATAAGAGTTCAAATCTACAACTGCGAGGTTTTCCCTTTGAGCAAGCCTGCTGATGATCTGGTTGTAAGCAGATGTTGCTGTTTGGATGTTGGCTACTTCGCCTGCCGTCAGCACATAGTTTGCAGGAATAGGTTTTTTAGTACCCCAGCCTGCACATTTTACTGAATCCATAGGCAGGCTCAATAAGATATATTCGCCCGGTTGGATGTGCCTGAACTTAGCAGGAGCGCTTGCATCTGCAATCAGGAAATAGTTAGCGCCTGCCTGGAAGCGTATACCCGGAACATTGTTGTAAGCATCATTCAACCTGTAGGCATCATCTTGCGTAAGCGTAAGGCCATTAGCAGGTATCGTAGTAAAGAAAGGTATAGCGGTAACATCAGGAATGTTTATGAGCACCCCTTGCGCACCATTACGCCTCATGATAGACAACGTAGTATCGTAGGCTACTGCAAACAGATTAGGGTCAGATATTTTTGCGGTAGGATCAGAAGAACCATCACCACCCGCTGTTGCATAACCAAGCACATCGTTTGCACCGATCCACATAGTAAAGAAAGTAGGATGCAGCACACCTGCCTCATCAGCAGGGCGTGAACCGGCAGGATCTACATAGAACCTGCGTGCATAAGGGTTTAACATGCCATATCCGCGAAACAGGAAATCAATACAGCGGATACCCGGAACACCCATATTATTATAAGGACCATCCTGGGCTACACTCATAGCGCTGCCGGCTGTATCCAATGCACCTTTAAAATAAGCAGGGGCTAATGATGACGTAGCATCGCAAGCGCCTTGAACCATCTGCAACGTAAGTTTAGCGCCGGGATATCCAAAATTGCCTGGAAGCAATGGCTGCTTGAAGTTGCCACCGCCTACCAGTTTGAACTGGCCTGCCAGTATGCTTGGATAGGAGTTTTCCTGTCCTGATTTATATAAGCTGCCATCTGCAAAACCTGCAGTGAGTGAATTGCCGACTGCTACATAGCGTGTGAAATCTGCGGAACCTTTATCCGGTTTGGATGGTTCTATATTGGTTTTACATGCCGCCATTGTGCAGGCCATCAAACCTATGATATATATCTTCTTCATTTTTCTTGTAGTTTTTTAGCTTGATCTTTTAGAAATCGAAAGAAACGCCAATACCCGGATTGATGATCTTGGTTTGATACTGACCTGCAAAATTATCTGTCATTACAACACCGGTACGTTTGTCTGTAAATACATACTCAAATACGCCCATGATAGTCATCCTTCTCATTGGTTTGAAGGTAATACCACCGGTAGCTGTGTAGTGATTTGCATCAGGAAGTTCAGGAGACAGGTAACCATCTTTTACCGGGGAAGGATCATAAGCGCCACCCACCATTACAGCAAAACGGTCATTGATCTTGTAGTGAGCACCCAGGCGAATAGCAAAGGTGTTTTTGTAGCGGCGTGGCGTATGTACATCCTGCAGCGAAGCAGTATTTGTTTCATAATCGAAACGAAGACTGTCGTAAGAGCTCCATCCTACAAAATTACCATCGGCCTGGATGGTAAGGTTACGTGTAGGTTTGAAACCCCAGCCTATAGTTACTACGCGTGGCAGGTTTACGTTTGATTTGAAAGCTGTGTAAGGGAACTGCGAAGACAGTGAAGATGGTACGGTAAATGTCGCATATCCGCGATTAACCTTCATATTAACGCCGGAGCGGTAAGTGATACCGAATTGCAGCCAGTCCGTTGCATTTAAATGTAAGCCAATGTTGTACCCAACACCGTTTGCATTACCCTTAAGCTCAGCCGCGCCATCGGCGCCTGCCTGGCTTTGCAGCGGTACTGCTTTACGCAAATCGATGTTACCGGTTGCAAAAACGAAACCACCACCTACTGAGATGATATCATTCACCTTATAGCTGATAGTAGGTTGTATGAAGATGCTTTGTAATTGTATTTCCTGGATGGAATAACGACCTGCCCAGTTATCATCCCATTTGATGCCAGTGCCAAAAGGTGTATATACAGCAACACCAAGGCCAATGCGGCTCTTATCTGCTATTGGGCCGCCAACGTAAACATTGAACGGAGTATAAGTACGGTTGTTTGCATCTGCCATATCGCCGGGAGCGCCTGTTGGCGTAGCTATCCAGCGGGTGCGGGGTGTAAGTGCCTGTATGCTTGCATAAGCCTGTATATGCCCCAGGTCGCTAAGGCCTGCAGGATTATAGAATATGGTGGAAGCATCCCACGGTACAGCAGCACCGGTGCCCCCCATTGCCAATTGCCTGATACCTTGCAGGTTTAGTTGAAAAGCGGCACCGAATGCTATCGAAGATGACAACAGCACGGAACCGATCAATAATAGTGGTTTCTTCATACTATATGTTTTGCTGTAAAATGTAATATGTTGATATTACAAAATTTGGCATTAAGATAGCCTAAAAAGGGCATAAATGCAATGGGATGCATTAATTAATTGGCAACTCCTATTGTAGCGATGCTAACATGGGTACCCGGTACCTTTAAAATAGCCATGGCACAGGATTCCAGCGTAGCACCCGTGGTGAGCACATCGTCTATCAGCAGTATGTGTTTATTTCCCAGGGCTTTTTCATTTTGAACCGCGAACGCGCCATCCATATTTTCTATACGCTCTGCCCGGGTTTTTTGTGTCTGGCTTTCTGTGTTGCGCGTTCTGTAAAGCAGATCAGCCACGACCGGGATATTCCATACAGAGGACATGCCCTCAGCTAATAAAGCAGATTGGTTATAACCCCTGGCTGCTTCTTTTTGCGGATGCAGCGGCACAGGTATGATGATATCGATACCCTGTTGCCAGTTGATCTGTGCCAAATCGTAGGCAAATAGTTTGCCCAGAAACACACCGATGTCTTTACGATTATTGTATTTAAGCTCGTGTAACAGATGTTGCAGCAAGCCGCCATCGGTAAAGTATGCAAATGAACTAGCCTTGACTACCGGTACCCGGCCCGCAAAACGCATGGCGGTTTCATTGTCGGGTATATGATGATAGGCCGTACGTGGAAGGTTGTAGATATTGCAATTGAGGCAGAGTATTTCTTCCTCTGCCAGCAAAGGCTTGCTGCAGCCCTCGCAGAGGCGGGGGTAGAGCAGGTGGCTGAGGCCCTGGGCCATATCTTTTATGTTGTCGGAGAAACTCATTTAGAAAAACATCCTGTAAACATCTTCTACTTTATTCACGGTCTTGATCTCGATCTTGTAATTCTTCGTATCCAGCCCTTTCGCGTTAGCTTTTGGTATCAATATCACATCCATACCCAGTTTATCTGCCTCAGCAATTCGCTGATCTATGCGATTGACGGCGCGTATCTCGCCGGATAGGCCTATCTCGCCGACAAGGCAAATATTATTAGGTAACGCTTTGTCTTCGTAAGAAGATAACAGGGCGCACACAACGGCAAGTTCTATACTTGGGTCTTCTATTTTCAATCCGCCTGCTATGTTCACGAACACATCACGCGTGCCGAAGTGAAAACCACCGCGTTTTTCCAATACTGCCAATAATAATTGAAGCCTGCGGAGGTCGATACCGCTAACTGTACGCTGCGGTGTGCCATACACTGCCTGGGTAACGAGTGCCTGTACTTCTATCATCAGCGGACGAGCACCTTCCATAGTACTGGCTATGGCAATGCCGCTCAATGGCTCATCATGCTGCGATAGTAATATTTCGGAAGGATTGCTTACCGGGCGCATACCATTGGTAACCATTTCGTAGATGCCCAGTTCAGATGTACTGCCAAAACGATTTTTTATAGTACGCAGTATGCGATAGGCGTAGTGGCGGTCACCCTCAAATTGCAGCACGGTATCAACCATGTGCTCTAATATTTTAGGCCCTGCAATGGAGCCATCCTTTGTGATATGGCCAATGATGCATACCGGTATGTTGGTAGCCTTGGCAAAGCGTTGCAATTCTGCTGCACACTCACGTACCTGCGACACACTACCTGCCGGGCTTTCTACATAAGGTGATTCCAATGTTTGTATGGAATCTATGATCAGTAATTGTGGTTTTACTTTTTTTACTTCCTGGAATAAGGTGTTTGTGTTAGTTGCTGTAAGCAAATAAAGGTTGGGGTTACTCGTTCCAACACGATCTGCGCGAAGCTTCACTTGTTGTGCGCTTTCTTCGCCCGATATATAGAGCGTAGTAATGTTCTTCCATTGCAAAGCGCATTGTAAGAACAAGGTAGATTTACCAATGCCCGGTTCACCTGCAATCAATATCACGGAGCCAGGTACCATACCGCCACCAAGCACACGATTGAGTTCGGAATCAGGAGTTGAGAGTCTTATCTCTTTGGTGATAACCAGCTCTTCCAGTTTATGTGCTTTGGATTGATCTTTGGTTTCTTCTTCCCATCCTGCAGTTACGTTTTTCTTATCATCACGCTGTATCACTTCTTCTACAAAAGAATTCCACGCACCGCAGGAAGGACATTTACCCGTCCACTTCGGAGATTCATAACCACATTGCTGACAGAAGAAGGCCGACTTGATTTTTGCCATGAGAAACTAAAGATAACTTAAAAGAAAAAGAGCCATCGGAAGAATCCGCGGCTCTTACTTACTAACCCATTAAATTCACAACTTGATACAAATGTAGCATCTTGGACGGTAGGAAAAAAATAGAATTGACCCACTCATCTGTTAAATTTATAAATATTAATTTCTGTACACATTAGATGATTACTGTTATCCATTGATTTACAGGTTTTTCAATTCATCTGAACAAAATAACATATATAAATATATCAATAATTTATTGATAAAATGTTTATAAAAAATAAAATAATATAAATTATTATTCTAAACTGAAAGTCCTCAATCGGGCAATAAAATGTAAAGTTTAGTTATGTAAAAGGGTAAGCGCGGTACCATTTTCATCTAATTGCAATAGATGAGGTAGTCCTAATGAGAGTGTATAATTAACCTCTTGATGGCCGCATGGAAATCCAAAACAAACGGGGTAATCATACTCTTTTACTTTATCAGCAATGATCTGCTCTACCGTTTGTCCGAAGGGGCGTTCCGTATCCTGCATATCTGTGAAGCCACCCACAATTAATCCCTTAAGATGATCCAGTTTTCCGGCGCGTTTCAGGTTGAGCATCAACCTGTCAATATTATATAACACCTCGCCTATGTCTTCAATGAAAAGTATTTTACCATTGGTATCCACCTCTGATATAGAACCCGTAAGATGAGCTAATATCGCAAGGTTGCCACCGGTTAATATTCCTTCTGCACTACCGGCCTTGTTGAATGGAGAAGGAGGGGCGGTATAAATAAGCGGATTACCGGCAATGGCATCAAAGAAACTTTTCAGATGCGCACTATTGATCGTTTCTTCTTTGTACGCATTGCACATTGGACTATGTAATGCCGCTATACCAAACTGCGCCTGTATATGGCTAAGCAATACTACAATATCACTAAAGCCGCATATCCATTTTGGCTTATGCTGAAAAGCTGCGAAGTCGAGCTGATCAATGATGCGACTCATGCCGTAGCCACCACGCCCCATAAGTATAGCATCTATCCCGGGGTCATCGAGCATCGATTGTAGATCTGCCCGGCGCTCCTCGTCGGTACCACCAAAGTAATTGTATTGCCGGCCACAGGTATCGCCTAATGTTACTTTATAACCTTTGGCCTCCAGCACACCAGCCGCGTATTGAATTCTTTCCAATGGTATATAACTCGATGGGCAGGTAATGCCGATAACAGATCCTTGTTTTAGATATGGGGGAATGATTGACTGCTGATTCATAATCCTACGTAAATATACCCTTCTCGTATTTCAACAGGGTAAGTTTTTAACTTATATCCTTCACCGGTGGTATTGCGCCCGTTGACGGGATCGAAGCGGTATTTATGGTCGGGGCAAACTATGCGGCCCTGCGCATCCAGCCATCCGTCACAAAGCCTGCCACTGGCATGGGGGCATTTTGCGGCGAAAGCGTAAACAGCGTCTTCTTTTTTAAGCAGGCCAATTGTTTTATCTCCAAGAACTACCTCTGTCAATTGCCCGGCGATAAGTTCATCAAAAGAAGGGCTTGCAACTTTGTGCCAATCGTATAGTGTGATCATCTCCTCGCAGCAAAAAAATCCTTCATCAATTGCGCACACTCATCAGAAAGTATATCGTGCGCCAGTTGTGTTTTAGGATGGAAGGGCCAGTTTTCTCCCGTTACCCGGTGATAGCCGTTCTTAGCATCAGACGCACCATACACAATGCGGCCGATCTTAGACCAGTACAATGCACCGCAACACATCAGGCAAGGTTCTACGGTGACATATAATGTAGCCTCCGGCAGGTATTTGCTGCCTAGCTGGTTGAATGCAGCAGTCAATGCTATCATCTCTGCATGGGCAGTAGCATCATTGAGCTGCTCTACCTGGTTGTGCCCGCGGGATATGATCTTGGTACCCCAGGTAACTACTGCACCTATGGGAATCTCGCCTGCGTCGTAGGCAAGTTGCGCCTGTCGCAAAGCCTCGCGCATAAAATAGGCATCATCAAACATCATTTGCCAAAGATAGTTTACTCTTTATTCCTTGTGTCCATAATAATGGTAACGGGCCCGTCATTCACCAGGGCCACCTTCATATCTGCCCCAAAAGTACCGGTGGCAACCGGTTTGCCGATGAGGTTAGTCAGTGTGTGTACAAAATACTCATATAGTGGTATGGCATGCTCCGGGCGCGCGGCTTTAATAAAGGATGGTCGATTTCCTTTTTTATAAGATGCATGCAGGGTAAACTGGCTTACTACCAATACCTCTCCGTCTACATCCTGCAGGCTTTTATTCATCATGCCGTTCTCGTCAGAGAAAACGCGTAGCTGGGCTATTTTACCGCAAAGCCAATCTGCATCTTCTTTGTTGTCCTCCGTTTCTATACCCAATAATACCATGAACCCGGTACTGATGGCGCTCTTCATTTCTCCATGAATGGTGACACTTGCGGTAGAAACCCTTTGTATAACTGCTCGCATGAAACAAAATTGCAGTTTTTTACCAGAAAATGCCATTGAGTCTATTTAGGTTTTAAGTATTTACTTTTGACATCTTATGTATGATATCAACGAAACGATCGTAGCGCTGGCAACACCACCCGGCATTGGGGCTATAGGTGTCATCAGGCTAAGTGGCAGCAAGGCAGTAGAAGTAACTGATAAGATCTTTAAAGGAAAAAAGCTGGCTAACCAGCCATCGCATACTTTGCATTTTGGTAAAATAACAGACGGGGATAAGATACTGGATGAGGTAGTAGTGAGCCTGTACAAAGCGCCGAAGAGCTATACCGGAGAAGATGTGGTAGAGATAAGCGGACATGGATCTCAATATATACTGGAGCAGATCATCACACTATGTATTGCTAATGGCGCGCAGATGGCAAAGGCGGGCGAGTTTACCCAACGTGCTTTTTTAAACGGCAAGCTAGACCTGGCACAGGCTGAAGCCGTTGCCGACCTGATAGCATCACAATCGGGCGCTGCGCAGCAAGCCGCTATGCACAACCTGCGTGGCGGATTTAGCGAAGAGCTGAAAGCCATGCGGGAGCAACTGATCAAATTCAGCGCATTGATAGAACTGGAACTCGACTTTAGCCAGGAAGATGTGGAGTTTGCAGACCGTACGCAACTCTATCATTTAGTAGATGATATTACAGGTACAGCAACAAAGCTTGCAGATTCCTTCAGGCTGGGGAATGTAATACGTAATGGAGTGAGTGTGGCTATCATAGGAAAGCCCAATGCAGGCAAAAGCACTTTGCTGAATGCTTTGCTGAATGAAGAGCGCGCGATAGTGAGTGATATAGCCGGCACCACACGAGATACCATAGAAGAAACACTGAACATAAACGGTGTGCTCTTTCGCCTGATAGATACTGCAGGCATACGCGAGCATACCAGCGATGTTATAGAAAGTATAGGTGTGCAACGCAGCATGGATACCATGAAGCGTGCTGATGTGGTGGTGTATCTGTATGATGTGAATACCACGACGCCCGAAGAGCTTGCAGAGCAGGTAGCTTTATTTAAGAAAGAAAATATCAAATACCTGTTGGTAGGTAATAAGATAGATATCATTACCCATCCACAGCGGGAAGATGCTATCTATATATCTGCAAAGAATAAGGACAATGTGCAGCAACTGAAGCAGGCATTGTATAAAATAGTGGTAGAAGGAGAGATCAATACAGAGGGTACCATCATCACCAATGCAAGGCACTATGCATCCTTGCAGGAAGTGCTGAGATCATTGACGGATATAAAAGCAGGACTTGATAACAATATAGCCAGCGACCTGATAGCACTGGATATACGTCGTTGCCTTTTCTATCTCGGAGAGATCACCGGGGAGGTAACAACAGAAGATAAGCTGGATTATATATTTAGTAAGTTTTGCATTGGGAAGTAGTTTATAACGCCTTTCTTATCAATTCCCAATACCGTAAAACTTCTGTATTTTAGAAGCAGAATTTTCAAATGCTCAAAGAATCTGAAATAGAATATGGCTTTGTAGGTAAGCTGCAAGATCTCAAGTATACCTACCGCGATGATATACGTGACCGTGAAACACTGGAGCAAAACTTTCGTAAGAAGTTTGAAGCCCTCAACCGTGTTAACCTCACCAATGCAGAATTTTACCGCCTGCGCGATGAGATAATCAATGCAGATGTATTCACCGCATCCAAAACACTGCGCCAGCGTAACACCTTCATACGTGAAGATGGTACACCTTTGCAATACACCCTGGTAAATATCAAAGACTGGTGCAAGAATGAGTTTGAGGTTATTAAGCAACTACGCATTAATACCGAGAACAGCCATCACCGTTATGATGTTTTGCTGCTTATCAATGGCATACCCGTAGTGCAGGTGGAGTTGAAAACGCTGGAGGTAAGCCCGCGCAAGGCTATGCAGCAGATAGTGGATTACAAAACAGACGCCGGCAATGGCTACACCAATACCCTGCTATGCTTCATGCAGTTGTTTATTGTCAGCAACCAGTCTACGACTTACTATTTTGCCAATAACCGCAACCAGCATTTCAGCTTTAATGCCGATGAACGTTTTTTGCCCGTATACCAGTTTGCCGATGAGACGAATAAAAAAATAAATAACCTTAACGAGTTTGCCGAAAAATTTTTGGGCAAGTGCCATTTGGGCGAAATGATAAGCCGTTACATGGTATTGGTAGAAAGTGAGCAAAAGATACTGGTGATGCGCCCCTACCAGGTATATGCGGTAAAGAAGATAGTAGAATGCATAGAACAGAACAGGGGCAACGGTTATATATGGCATACCACAGGCAGTGGTAAAACGCTTACATCCTTCAAAGCATCTACGCTGCTGAAAGACAATAACGATATTGAGAAATGTTTGTTCGTAGTAGACCGTAAAGACCTTGACAGGCAAACACGCGAAGAGTTCAACAAATTTCAGGAAGGATGTGTGGAGGAGAATACCAATACTGAAACGCTCGTGCGACGCATGTTATCTACCAGCTATGCCGATAAAGTAATTGTTACCACTATACAGAAGCTGGGGCTGGCACTGGATGCCGACCATAAGAAAAATTATAAAGAACGCCTGCAGCCCCTGAGTGACAAGCGCATCGTTTTTATTTTTGATGAATGCCACCGCTCGCAGTTTGGCGATAACCACGATGCTATCAAAAAGTTTTTCCCGAAAGCGCAACTCTTCGGTTTTACAGGTACACCAATATTTCCGGAGAATGCTACTTATGTTAAAAGAGAAGGCGAGGAAGAGTCATATAGAACTACTGAGGACTTATTTCAAAAATGCTTGCATCCTTATACCATTACCCATGCTATAGAAGATAAGAATGTACTGCGTTTTAATATAGATTATTTCAAGCCCGAAGGCAATACGGCACCCAGGCCAGGCGAGCCATTGACAAGGCAGGCAGTGGCAGAGGCCATTCTTGCCCGCCACGATGCTGCCACCAACCAGCGGCGTTTTAATGCCATACTGGCTACGGCGTCTATCAACGAGGCTATAGATTATTACAACCTGTTTAAAAGCATACAGGCTAAGCGTGCGGCAGAAGACGAAAATTACGATGCTCTGAATATCGCCTGTGTGTTTTCGCCGCCTGCCAAAGCATTGGCTAAAGAGGAGGGAGACCAAAATGAGAAGAATGTAAAAGATGTAGAGCAATTGCAGGAAGATCTGCACCAGGAAAAGATTGATAATGAAGAACAACCGGAAGAAAAGTTAGGGGCACTAAAAACAATTATTTCAGATTACAACAAACAATATAACACCAATCACAAAGTAACGGACTTTGACCTCTACTACCAGGATATACAAAAGCGCATTAAAGACCAGCAATATACCAATGCCGACTATGCACACAAGAATAAAATAGACATAGTGATAGTGGTGGATATGCTATTGACCGGTTTCGACTCTAAATACCTGAATACCCTCTATGCCGATAAGAACCTGAAATATCACGGGCTGATACAAGCCTTCTCGCGCACCAACCGTGTGCTGAACGATACCAAGCCCAATGGAAATATACTGGACTTCCGCAGCCAGCAGGATGCTGTAGATAAAGCCATAGCCCTGTTTAGCGGCGAAGATGCGGGCAAGGCCAAAGAAATATGGCTGGTAGCCCCTGCGCAGGTAGTGATAAAAGATTACGAAACTAAAATACAGGAGCTTGATAAATTCATGCAATCGCACGGGTTGAAATGCAGGCCCGATGAGGTGCATAACCTGCGGGGCGATGCCGCACGTGCGCAGTTCATTGCCCAGTTTAAAGAAGTGCAGCGACTGAAAACACAGCTTGACCAATATACCGACCTGGATGAAACCCAGAAAACGCAAATAGAAAACCTGTTGCCTGTAAACGAGCTACGCTCTTTTCGCAGTGCGTATATAGAAACGGCCAGGCAGCTGAAACAAAAGCAGGATAAACCTGCGGGCGATACACCGCCCGAGGTGCAGCAGCTCGATTTTGAATTTGTGCTGTTTGCGTCTGCCATTATAGACTATGATTATATCATGGCGCTGATAGCCCGCTCTACCGGTGGCGCACCCGACAGGCAGAAGATGACACCCGAGCAACTTGTAAGTATGCTGAGTGCTACTGCCAATATGATGGACGAGCATGAAGAGATGCGCGAATATATAAACGGGCTGGATTTTACACAGGGGCGCACCGAACAGCAGATACGCGATGGCTACAAGGCATTTAAGAAAGAAAAGAACGAAAAAGAAATAAGGGAGATAGCTGATAAGCACGGGCTGCAGATGGCAGCATTGCAAAACTTTGCAAAACAAACCCTTGATCGTATGATATTTGACGGCGAACAGCTGAGCGAACTGCTGGAGCCATTGCAGCTGGGCTGGAAGGCAAGGGGGCAGAAAGAAACCGAACTGATGCAGGACCTGGCACCTTACTTAACCAAACTGGCACGCGGGCAGGAGATATCCGGGTTGAAAGCATATGATGTCTGAACTATGATTTGTATGATGAAATGATAAGAATGATTAATGAAGCGTATAAATATTCTGAACTAACGGGCAAAATAATTGGCTGTGCCCTCAATGTGCATAAAGCATTGGGTAATGGATTTCAGGAAGTGATTTACCAACGCGCATTAGCAATCGAAATGACAGATGAGAATATCAGGTTCAGCAGGGAGCATGAAATGCCGGTATATTATAAGAATAGGGAGATAGGCACAAGGAGGGTAGATTTTCTTGTGGAAGATGTGATTTCAGTAGAATTAAAGGCCATTATTCAATTGGAAGACGTACACCTGGCACAGGCTATCAACTATTTAGAGGCGTATGACCTCGAAGTAGGACTTCTTATAAATTTTGGAGCAAGAAGCCTTGAGTTTAAAAGAGTGACAAACAAAAAATTTAAGCAAAAAGAACAGGGCAATCCTCAAGTAAAATAGTCAGAACCATGATCGTTGTGATTAAAAGAAGACAAAGGCAATAAATTTATAAAAGAGCAGTAACAGTTAGCA
>MKUO01000018.1:227462-467602 GCA_001897855.1 Bacteroidetes bacterium 43-93 | reverse complement strand
GATCATAGTCCATCAAAAAATGTCAGAACCATGATCGTTGTGATTAAAAGAAGACAAAGGCAATAAATTTATAAAATAGCAGTAACAGTTAATATGAGCGATCATAGTCCATCAAAAAATCAAAAAAATCATAGTTCAGACAAACTGGTACCTGCGCTGCGCTTTCCTGAATTTAAAAATGCGGGGGAGTGGGAGGAAGATTTTATTGGGAACGTATGTTCTTCATTTAGTGGAGGAACTCCGTCAACAGGACAAAAAGAATTTTATGGTGGTAACATACCATTTATTAGGTCTGCAGAGATAGGTAAAGAAACCACCGAATTATTTTTAACAGAGGAAGGTTTGAAAAACTCTTCTTCAAAGCTTGTGAATAAAGGAGATGTTTTATTTGCTTTATACGGCGCCAATAGTGGGGATGTTGCATTGTCAAAGCAAATTGGAGCTATAAATCAGGCGATATTATGTTTAAGAGCTAAGGACTGCAATCCATTTATCTACCAGTATTTATCACTGAAAAAGAACTGGATTATTGCAAAATACATACAAGGAGGGCAAGGAAATTTATCTGGAGAAATCGTTAAATCAATTCCTGTTCAAATTCCTAAACCTAAAGAACAACAAAAAATTGCAGATTGTCTTTCTTCATTGGATGAGTTGATAGATGCAGAAAGCCAGCTACTGGATGCGCTGAAAGAACATAAAAAAGGCCTCATGCAGCAGCTATTCCCCGCAGAAGGTGAGAAGGTGCCCAAACTGCGTTTTGCTGGTTTTAAAGGAGAGTGGGAGGATGATATTATTGGGAATGTTTGTTCTTCATTCAGTGGAGGGACTCCGTCAACTGGACAAAAAGAATTTTATGGCGGTAATATAGCATTCATTAGGTCTGCGGAGATAGATAAAGAAGCCACCGAATTATTTTTAACAGAGGAAGGTTTAAAAAACTCATCTGCAAAACTTGTAAACAAAGGAGACATATTATTTGCTTTATATGGTGCAAATAGTGGAGATGTTGCGTTGTCAAAACAAAATGGTGCAATAAACCAAGCAATATTATGCTTGAGGTCTAAATATTATAATCCATTTATTTATCAGTATCTATCGCTGAAAAAGAATTGGATTATTGCAACGTATATACAAGGCGGACAAGGAAATTTATCTGGAGAAATTGTAAAATCAATTCCTATTAGAATGCCCCTACCCAAAGAACAACAAAAAATAGCAGATTGCCTTACTGCTATAGATGAGCTAATAACTGCGCAGGCAGATAAAATAGAACAACTCAAAGCACATAAAAAAGGCTTAATGCAACAACTGTTTCCTTCACCAAATGAATAAATAATAACCTGCCATGAATTTGACCGAAATAGCTACTCAAATCAGAGAAGCAAGAGAAAGGATTATCCTAATATATGCATTTAATGCTACAGGTAAGACAAGGCTATCTGTAGAATATAAGGGAATTACAAGAAATGCAGAAGGTGCTCAAACAGGTATTTATTACAATGCATTTAGCGAAGACCTCTTTGTATGGGATAATGACCATGATAATAGCGAACAAGATATAAAACTTGAAATTGTAGAGTCTAGTCTTAACCGATTCCATAGCTCGTTAACGGAGGATGCCATACGAGAAAAATTAATACCGTATAAGCCGAGATACGATTTTTATTTTGATGAACCTAAAGATAAAAACCCGGAGAATGGTATTCCATCAGTTTGTTTTTACAGGAAAGGGGATGATAAGACAAAGATTAAGATATCAAGAGGCGAGGAGCGTATTTTTGTTTGGTGTTTTTTTCTTGCTTTATTCGAGGTAGAGGGATGGGCAGAGCCAACGCATTTCTTTATTGACGATCCGGTTTCCAGTTTAGATGACCATAATATTTTTATTACAGCAGACACGATATTTCGTTTAATTGAAAACAATCTCGATAAGAGAGATATAATTGTTACTTCCCATCACTTAGGGCTTATTTCCATTTTGAGCGATTGGATTAGTAAAGGCGAAAAGGCTGAAATGTTTGTTAACCGAGACAAATCAAAAAAATATAAAACACTCATACTAGAACGTGAAGAAGATGATTTAATATTATCAAATCCCCGCAGAAGTGTGTTATTATATCATCTATGTTTATTGCAGCTATTAGAAGAAGCACGAAAGAAAAAAGAAATCTACACACATCATTTCGCCTTATTACGTCAGGCATTGGAAAATATTGCATCTTTTTTAGGAGTAGGTCAATTCGGTTATGTTTTAGAACAGATAGGCATAACACCAGAAACAAGAGTTGCTGACATTGTTAATGCACTTTCTCATCAAAAGGTATATTATTACCAGACGGATACGCCTGTACCTGAAAATAAAGCAATGTTCGAAGAAGTTATGGAAAGGCTAATGAAAAAATATAATTTTAAATTGCACACTGAATAGGATGACAGCGGTAGAACAACAACAATTAGGTAAAACCCTCTGGAAGATAGCAGACGATCTGCGCGGGGCTATGAATGCGGATGATTTCCGCGATTATATGCTTTCCTTCCTCTTCCTGCGCTACCTGAGTGATAACTACGAGGCTGCCGTTAAAAAAGAACTGGGTAAGGAATATCCTGTATTGGATAAAGACGATAAACGCAGTGCGCTGGCTGTATGGTACAAAGCCAATAAAGCAGATATTGAAGAATTTGAAAAGCTGATGCGCCGCAAAGTGCATTATGTAATAAAACCTGATTTTCTCTGGAGCAATATCACCGAACTGGCACGCAAACAGGATGGCGAACTGCTGAAAACACTGGAGAAAGGCTTTAAATATATAGAGAACGAATCTTTCGACAGTACATTTCAAGGCTTGTTCTCAGAGATAAACCTGAATTCTGAAAAACTGGGCAGGGGCTACGAAGAGCGTAATAAAAGGCTCTGCACCATCATACAAAAAATAGCAGAAGGCATAGCACAGTTCTCTGCCGATACCGATGTGCTGGGCGATGCGTATGAATACCTCATAGGCCAGTTTGCCGCCAACTCGGGCAAGAAAGCTGGAGAGTTCTATACCCCGCAGCAGTTATCTACCATACTATCAAAGATAGTAGTGTTAGACAGCCAGGACCCCAAGACGGGTCCTAAAAAGAAACTGGAAAAGGTGCTGGACTTTGCCTGCGGTTCGGGTTCCCTGTTGCTCAATGTGCGTAAGCTGATGAAAGAAGCGAACGGCAGCATTGGCAAGATATACGGGCAGGAGAAGAACATCACCACTTACAACCTTGCCCGCATGAATATGCTGCTGCATGGGGTAAAGGATACAGAATTTGAGATACACCACGGTGATACCCTGCTCAACGACTGGGACATACTCAACGAGATGAACCCAGCCAAAAAAATGCAGTTCGATGCCATCGTAGCCAACCCGCCATTTAGTTACAGGTGGGAGCCTACAGAAGCAATGGGCGATGATTTCCGTTTCAAAAGTCATGGGCTGGCGCCAAAGTCGGCCGCAGATTTTGCCTTCCTGCTGCATGGCCTGCACTTCCTTTCATCAGAGGGTGTTATGGCCATCATTCTTCCGCATGGCGTGCTCTTTCGTGGTGGTGCGGAAGAACGCATCCGTACCAAGCTGCTCAAAGACGGGCATATAGATACCGTGATAGGCCTGCCTGCCAACCTGTTTTATTCTACCGGCATACCCGTATGCATACTGGTACTCAAAAAATGCAAAAAACCCGATGATGTGTTGTTCATTAATGCCGCCGAGCATTTTGATAAAGGCAAAAGACAAAACAGCCTGAACGAGGGGCACATCCAAAAAATTGTAGACACTTATCAATACCGCAAACAGGAAGACCGTTATTCCCGCCGCGTATCGATGGAAGAAATTGAGAAGAACGATTTCAACCTCAATATATCACGCTACGTAAGCACAGCCACATCAGAGCAGCCCATCGATCTAAAAAAAGTGCATGCACAGTTGGTTGCTATTGAGAAGAAAGCCAACAAGGCAAGAGAAAAACACAATGCGTTTCTTAAAGAGTTGGGTTTGCCGCTTATTTAGAAGCGCTAAGTAGATAACCGGGGAGATGAGTATTATACTACATTAAAATTCCTAAATTGTATTCTATCATTCTACGATCACATGAAGCTGTATTCATATTTGCTGGTAGTGGTATTTTCTGTACTGGCTACAATAAATAAAGGACATGCTCAGAATTTAGTTCCTAACGGAGACTTCGAATATTACAGCTATTGTCCCGGTGGCCCAAGCGAATCTGCTAATTGTTATGGCTGGCGTAGTTATCATAATGGTACGGTCGATTACCTGAACATTTGCCATATGTACTTAACGGTAGGCGTACCGAGTAATATTTTCGGATACCAGTATCCTGTTAGCGGAAACGCGTATATGGGGCTATATGCTTACTCCGGGGGTGTTCACTATTCTGACTATAAAGAGTACCTGGCAAGAGCCATAACCCCTATGATTCCAGGAGGACGATACCAGGTTTCTATGTCTGTTTCTCTTGGAGACAATTCAAAATATGCAGCGGATGGCTTGGGGGTCTGGTTTTATGATAACGGGCCAAGTACAACGATAACTAATGATTATCGGACGTTACATGTTACTCCGCAGGTAAGCTATGACGATAGTATTATCACCGATAAGTCAAACTGGGTAAGAGTGGTCAAGACTTTTGTGGCTGATTCAGCCTTTGACAATATGGTAATCGGGGATTACAAGGATTCTACAGTAATCAGTGATACATTGCTTACGGGAACAATGGATTTTGCATATTACTACATTGATTCTGTCGTGGTTTTGCTGGATAACAAGATATACCTCAATTTTTCTGATACGCTGTTGTGTGCGGGAGATACCTTTAACGTACCATTTACTATAAAACCCGGTTTTACTTTTAATACCGGGAATATTTTTAGTGCGCAGTTGTCAGATAGTAACGGACACTTCACAAGCCCCATAATTATCGGTACATTAAACTCGACCTTAGCAGGTACTATAAAATGTGTAATACCCAACACCGTGTTTTCGGGTACTGGTTATAAAATCAGGATCCTTTCAAGCAATGTCGTTGACAGTTCCGTTAATAGTAAGAATATTAAACTGGGAATCATTAATCCTCCGAAGCCTACAGCGGCTAACAATGGCCCTATATGTGCCGGCACGGCATTGCAACTGAGCGCTACGAATTCATCATCAGGGTTGTCTTACATATGGTACGGTCCAACTGGCAATACCCTTAACGGTCAAAATGCCGTAATAAATACTACACAAGTATCGGATAGTGGACGATATATAGTGAGGTCATATCTATATGGTTGTTACGCTAGCGATACCACTATTGCAATTGTACATACAATGCCGTTGCCGATAACAGCGTCATCTAATGCTCCTATTTGCGAACCAGATAGCCTTAAACTAAATTGTACAAATAGTACTAATGGCGCAAACTACAGCTGGACTGGCCCCCTGACATTTAGCTCGTCAGTAAAAGACACGGCGGTAGCAGTCACTGATTCTGCGATGTCGGGGGACTACATTGTTACCGCTTCCCTGGGGACCTTCTGTCTGCAAAAAGACACAATCAATGTGGCTGTAAAACCATTGCCGAGGAATATTATTACTTCATCTAACAGTCCGGTTTGCGATGGTGATACATTAAAGCTTTACGGTTATACATCGAGTACTAACACTATGCTTACCTGGTTGGGGCCGACATTGGCGGATACAACTGATAGCGTAGATGTCCCAAATGTCAGTGACGTTGATGCAGGTAAGTATATCCTTACTTACAACAGGGATGGCTGCTTGCATAACGATACTTTGGATGTTACTGTTAATCATAAACCAACCCCCGTTACATTAAATACGAATAGTCCTGTATGTGAACTTGATTCTATAGAGCTTAGGAGTACACCGAGTGATCCTGGTACATCTTATAAATGGTATGGACCCAATAATTACACGTCTTCAATGCAAAATGCAGTTGTATTGAAACCAACGATTGGGAACAATGGATTCTATCATATAATTATTACATCGCCTAATGGCTGTTTTATAGAAGACAGCGTAGATGTTATAGTAAAGCCATTGCCGCAGAACCTACAGATCGTTATAGATAATCCGGTGTGTGAAGGAGGTACGTTGCATGTTGCAGCAACTACATCTTCTACCAATGTTATTTATAATTGGCAAGGACCATTTGGGTTTACTTCTCAAGACTCAGCTTTTACAATATACAATATTACTACGGCTAATTCAGGTGTCTATAGATTGTCTGCAACTCTTGATGGTTGTACGGCAATTACTGAAGAGGATATTAAGGTGTTGAACTATTACTTTTTCTTAGGTAATGATACTACTATCTGCCATGATGATAAGCTGATATTAAGTACTGACATTCATGATGCACCGCTTAGCTGGCAGGATGGTTCTATTGGTAAAACATATACAGTTACTGAGAGTGGTGTGTATTCTTTAAAAGCAACAACGGTATGTGGTTTGTTTGAGGATACAATCAAAGTAGATGAAGAATACTGCAATTGCAATATTATAGTTCCGACTGCGTTTTCACCCAATAATGATGGATTGAATGATAAGATAGGCGCTATGATCTACTGCGATATCAGTTCTTATTCTTTTGCTATAGCAAATCGATGGGGGCAGGTAATATTTAGAACAAATGACCCACTGGAAAAATGGAATGGTACGTTTGATAATCATGAGGCTGAGATAGGTACTTATTCCTATTATATAAAGGTTGTTGACACAAAAAAACAAGTGCATTTGTTTAAGGGTGATATTACATTGATGAGATGACAGTAATATTAAATCTGGATAAAGTTCCTTTTCTAGTTACGGATAATCTACAGGAGAAGCAAATGTATTTACATATGACGGTACTTGCACTTGAGTTTTTAGATGGAAGTTGGGATACTGATGAAAAAGTAGAAAAAATTTATCAATTAATGGCTGAACCTATAATTAATTACCCGGTCAATAAAGAGAATGTTAGCGCATCCCGCGATTTCCTGATTGGTGCGGCTGTAGATCTGTTGTTGGAAGTTTAAAATCGAAATGTCACTAATATTTTTCATCTAAATAGGATAAGAAATTCTTAATCGAACGAATCGCACCTTTCGTCGAATGTATGTTATTAACTTAAAGCCAATAACCTATCTTGCCTGCTTCAAAAAATCCGTGAAAATGAAGTCACTTTTTACATTAGTTTTTGCCTGTACAGCTGCAGGTAGCATAGCGCAGGTACCCGAATTTGTTAATGACCTGTCCACCGGCCCTGATTTCGGCTATGCCAGCCCCATGCGGGAGGTTGTTATGTACAATAACAGACTCGTGTCCTTCATCGGTATACCATCGGGCAATGGCATTATTACTACAGATGGTACCGCCACAGGAACCAAACCTGTTGACCTGGCGATATCTACTGCCCAGATCCATAACCCGGTTGTTTTGAATAATAAGGTCTATTATATCGATCAGCCAAATACCAGCTCTGCCGGATGGCATAATTTCCTATGTTATACGGATGGCATCAATTTCTCAGGAGGTGGGCGTGTAAATGAGATAAGTGACAGCCTGGAGTTATACGCGATGGCCGATCAGCATAGTTACGATAAAAAAGCGCTGGTAGCTATGAATGGCAAGCTGTACTTTTTTGCAACAGAGAATTTCTACAACGGCTTTGAATTATATAGCAGCGATGGCACAAGGGCCGGGACGAAAAAGGTGAAGGATATTAATCCTCATCCATATACCAATGCGGTAAATCAAACCACCTATGAGTTGGCGACCATTAATGGCAAGCTTATATTTCCGGCAGATGATGATACACATGGCAATGAGCTCTGGATATCTGATGGTACCGAAGCTGGCACACAAATACTGGCCGACCTGAATACGATACTGGGTGTTGGCAGCAACCCATCTAATCTTATCCCATTCGGTAACAAAATAATTTTTAACGCAGCTGCCGTTCCGTTTGATACAGCAATATGGATGACGGATGGCACGGCTGCAGGAACTGTTCTTTTGAAAGACAGTTTGATCAACATGTCGGACTATGCAGAACTGAATGGTAAATTATATTTCTATGCGCGAGCCATTCCATCAAATAAAGAAGGAATATATGAAACGGATGGCACCGCGGCAGGTACCAGGAAGGTGTGGGAGGCAGAACCTTTAGGATCTTACCTGAGCTATCGTCCGAAGCCGGCATGGCTAACCGCTTTTAAAGGAAGGCTTTATTTTTCGGCATACTCAACTGCCACCGGGCAGGAGTTGTGGCAAAGCGACGGTACGCCATCCGGTACTAAAATATTTATGGACCTGGACAACAGTTTAACAAGTACAAGTCCTGCGCAAATGGTTGTAGCCGGCACCCGTATGTTCTTTAAGGCTGTTCGCTGGAAGAATAGCAGTATTGTTAATGTAGATATATGGAGCACGGATGGTACGGTGGCCAATACGGTAAGACATGATCTGCCCAATGCGAGCGGTCAGCTGGCATTTCAGGAAGATTATACGCTTATGGGTTCGCCCATTGTGCCGTTTGGCAAATACATACTGTTCAACAACTCTTACAATACCGGGCAGTCGCCATCAGCATTGTGGAGAATGGAGATCAATCCTGTAGGTATTACAGACCCGGGGCAACATACTGCAAGCTTTGAAATTTATCCCAATCCTACATCCGATTATATAAACATTAAATCAGCAGGCCTGCAAAGCGCTACCATATATACCCAGGATGGTAAAAAGCTAATGGAAACCAAAAGCAACCATATAGATGTGCGGTCATTATCGCCGGGGATGTACATTATAGAGGCTGTTGCCAATGACGGGACAATACAGCAAACTAAGTTCAATAAAAAGTAAAGTACTTATTACCGACCTGAATAAGTAAAGCCTATTTTTAGGTGAAACTTTTTCACTATTGGCAAACGAGAACAAGAATAAGATCGTTTTAGCTGTTTATATTTTGCTAAGCCTCGTGGGTATTTATACACACGAGGTTTGGCTTGATGAGGCGCACCATTTTTTGCTGGCAAGAGATAGCAGTACGTTTGTGAGCATGTTGCAGCATTGCCGCTACGAGGGGCATCCGTTGCTTTGGAACATTCTTTTGTTTGGCGTTACCCGTATAACAGCGAATGTGATGGGTATGCAGCTGTTGCATATTGTCATAAGTACGGCTACCGTTTACCTGGTTCTTAAATCACCACTGTCTTTTATAGAAAAGCTATTGATCATCTTCGGCTATTTCATGCTATATGAGTACAACGTCATTAGCCGTAATTATGGTATTTGTATGCTGCTCTTAATGGCCATAATCACCATATACACCCATCATAAAGAACGGGTCATTTCAATGGCAGTGCTTATCTTCTTAATGGCAAATACACACCTGTTTGGTTTAGCGTTAAGTGGAGCTTTCTTTATCACATACATCATTGTGGAAAGGGGGGGCTGGATGCAGATTAGCACATCAAAAAGATTTGGGGCTGTTCTGATCGTATTGATTGGATTTGCAATTTCGGTATGTTCGATCATACCTCCTGTTACTTACGGCCAGAAGTTTTTAAGCTACGAGCACTCAAGTTCTTTTTCTTTGGACAGAATTGTAAAGACATTATCACCTTGTCTTAAAGGCCTGGTTACTACGCCCAATTATTTGGCATATAATACTGCCAATAGATTTATCTACACCTCACTGCCTGGCGCACTGCAGCTATTACTATCTATATTAGCATTGGTATTGCCTGCCGTAGTGTTCAGGAAAAGTAAAATGGCAATGATCTTGTTTTATTGCTTTACGATGCTTTATTGTGCGGTATATTATTTCCTGCCATTAACCTATGGCGCCAGGTACTTTGGTTTTTTCTACTTTGCCTTTATTGGTTGCTACTGGTTGTGTTATAGCCAGGTTTCTAACTTTTCAAAACGACTGATATTAGTTGTTTTAAGCATTCAATTTGTAAACGGAGCATACGCTTATGTGAAGGATATTCTTTACCCTTATTCAGAATCTAAATACGTGGCTAAGTACCTGGAGCAGCATGCGTTGGGTAAAGACGTACTTATCCTTAGTCCCATTTGCAGGCCGGGTATAAGCGCATATACCGGCAAGAAGTATTATGATGTTGCCACAGGGAAAGACGAATCCTACAGTTTATGGTACATGGATATTTCTAAAGATACCATTCAACAGCGAGTGAATAAGAGACTAACAGAAGGTAGTAATTTTCTGATCATTAGTAATAAGCCACCTGAGAATATTCCTGATTCTTTATTGCTTAAACAACAGGCTGTTTTTGATAAGGGCTTTATGGAGGGAGAGAATGTAAGTATATATAGCTACAAATGATTGTTCGCCTACAAGCTCAGCAAAACCTTGCAATTGCGACTTGAGTCGTATACAATACCTTAGTTACCAGGTTCCTATTACGTTACCACGAATTAAAAAAATGACCACAATCAGTTAAAAGACTATCAAAGGACATATTTATCCTTTATTACCCATGATAGCTTTGAACTATGAAAAAGCTACTCATAGTCCTGCTATCTTTAACTATCTATAATGTCTCGTTTGCCTGCAATGTTTGCGGCTGCTCTGCCAGCAATCAATACCTGGGAATCCTGCCGCAGATAGCTAACAATTTCGCCGGCATCCAGTATCAATACCGCACATTTGAAAGTACACACGAAGCAGAGCCGGGCGAAAGCATGGAATCGGTTTCTAAAGAGACCTACCGTACCCTTCAGTTATGGGGCAGGTACAATATTTCTAAAAGGATACAGGCATACGCATTTGTACCTTATATAGCCAACAATAGGGTAGAGGATAATACTAAAACAATAAGCAGCGGTATTGGTGATATTACCTTGCTTGCCAACTACAGAGTTACCGGGGCCAACTGCAATGGCAGAAAGATACAGCATACCCTGCTGCTGGGCGGTGGTGTAAAACTGCCAACCGGCCGGTATGATAAACAGTCGATCAGAGCTGAAGAAACCCTGCCCAATATGCAGCCGGGCACAGGCTCTTACGACTTTATCGTAAATACAAATTACACGGTGCAATACAACAGCTTCGGCCTAAACCTGGATGCATCCGGGGTATTGCCAACTGCAAACTCTGAAAAATACAAATTTGGTAACCGTGTGCAATGCGGCTTAGTGGCTTTTAAAACTTTTACATGGAAGCAGATCAGCCTGATACCGCAGATAGGTAGTCGCTATGAATATGCATCTGCAGATTATGATAATTACAGTCTCCGCTGGGCGAACGATATGACCGGCGGCAACAGGGTGTACCTATTTGGTGGTGTACAGGCAACTTATAAAAGGTATGGGGCACAGGTATTAGTATATCAGCCACTATACCAGCACTATGCATCGGGGCTGGTAAATAATACATTTAAATCTGAAGCGGGCCTTTATTTCCTGTTTTGATTGATTATCAATTATATGAACAACGTTAATAACAATTAAAGATGTTTTTATCCTTATTAACTGACGACGGTCATTCTTTTTGAATATAATCTAAAAGACTTTTGCTCCGTATCTCACTTCTTTCACTGTTAAATCAATAAAAAAATGAACAAAAGAAATCTCCTTGCAGTTGTGATCTCAGCAAGCATGTTATTCATGTATAGTTGTGGTGGTGGTAATAATGAAAAGCCTGTTACGGACGAAACCCCTAACCCACAACCGGCAGCAACAACCGAGGCGCCTGCTGCTGACGCATCTGCAGCAAAAGGTGTAGGTAAATTTAAAACCGTAGAGCTTACTCATCCGCTGGATGAGAAAATGGTAAAGGCAGGCCAGAGTATCTATGATGTAAAGTGCTCATCCTGCCACAAGACCACCGATGAAAAACTGGTAGGGCCGGGCTGGAAAGGTGTAACAGACCGCAGGGCCCCTGAATGGATCATGAATTTTGTAACCAATACCGATGAGATGCTGGATAAGGATGTGGAAGCCAAAGCGCTTATGGAAGTGTGTATGGTGCGTATGCCTAACCAGAACCTTAAAGATGATGAGGCGAGAAGTATATTGGAATTCATGAGGAAGAATGACGGCAAAAATTAATAGTGCATTCTATCAAACAATTCAAACCAAACAAATAGTATGAAAAAGTTAGTGTTAATATTTAGTACACTTGGCGTGGTGGGGCTGACGGAGTCATGTAAAATGAAAAATACAACCGCTGTTGTAGAGGGTGACGCCGCATCAAAGGTGTATGTAGCGCCGGGGAAATACGACGAATTTTACAATTTTGTTTCCGGAGGCTTTAGCGGACAGGTTTCCGTGTACGGGCTTCCTTCAGGGCGGTTGCTGAAAGTGATCCCTGTATTCTCCGTTAACCCGGAGAATGGCTATGGCTACAGCGAAGAAACGAAGCCTATGCTTACAACCACAGCAGGTTTTATTCCCTGGGACGATCAGCACCACCTGGAGATCTCGCAAACCAATGGCGAGCAGGATGGCCGGTGGCTTTTTGCAAACGCCAACAATACACCCCGTGTGGCAAGGCTAGACTTAACAACCTTCAAAACGGCT
Organism: Bacteroidetes bacterium 43-93; assembly: GCA_001897855.1. Classification (GTDB taxonomy): domain Bacteria; phylum Bacteroidota; class Bacteroidia; order Chitinophagales; family Chitinophagaceae; genus Polluticoccus. The sequence goes on along the minus strand of MKUO01000018.1, from coordinate 455,015 downwards.
GAGATACTGGAGATCCCTAATAGTGCGGGTAATCACTCATCGCCTTTTATTACAGAGAACACAGAGTATGTTGTAGCAGGCACACGTTTCAGTATTCCGATAAAAAACCAGGACGTTCCGATCACCAGCTTTAAACAGAATTTTAAAAGCGTTGCTTCGTTTATCAGCGTTGACAAGACAACCGGTAATATGCACATCGCTTTTCAGATAGCGTTGCCGGGTATGAGTCTCGATTTATCCCATTCGGGTAAGGGCCCATCAAGCGGCTGGTTCTTCTTCTCTACATATAATACAGAGCAGGCTAATACGCTTCTTGAAGTAAATGCCTCCCAGAAAGACAAAGACTTTATCGTTGCCGTAAACTGGAAAAAAGCAGAAGAATATGTGAAATCAGGTAAAGGCACGAAGATGAAGACACAGTATTATCATAACACATGGAATGAGGACACACATTCGGCTACCTCTAAAGTAGAGGATGAAGTTATTATGCTGGACCCTTCAGAGCTGAAAGATATGATATACATGATCCCATGTCCTAAGTCTCCGCACGGTTGTGATGTGGATCCGTCTGGTGAATACATTGTGGGTAGTGGTAAGCTCGCCGCATTGATACCGGTATTTTCTTTTACTAAATTTTCTAAAGCGATAGCAGATAAAAACTTTGAAGGTGACTACTATGGCATACCTGTAGTGAAATATGAAGCAGCCCTGCACGGCGAAGTACAGAAACCCGGTTTGGGTCCATTGCATACAGAGTTTGATGGTAAAGGAAATGCTTATACCTCTTTCTTCCTGTCATCAGAAATTGTAAAATGGAGCCTTAAAGACGTAAAAGTGCTGGATCGCGTACCTACATACTATTCTATCGGCCACTTATGTATACCCGGGGGCGATACTAAAAAGCCATGGGGTAAATATGTGATCGCTTACAACAAGATCACCAAAGATCGCTACCTGCCAACAGGACCGGAACTGCCACAGGCAGCACAGCTTTATGACATCAGCGGAGATAAAATGCAACTGTTGCTTGACTTCCCGACGATTGGCGAGCCACACTATGCCCAGGCCATTCCCGCAAGTGTCATTAAAGACAAGATCGCTAAAATATACGACATCAATAAGAACCATAACCCTTATGTATCGATGGGAGAGAAAGCTACCAAAGTGGTACGCAATGGTAACCGTGTAGATGTGTATATGACCGCTATCAGGTCGCACCTTACACCTGATAATATAGAAGGTGTGTTCCTTGGAGATGAAATATATTTCCACGTAACCAACCTGGAGCAGGATTGGGATGTACCGCACGGATTTGCTGTAAAAGGTGCAACAACTGCAGAACTTCTGATAATGCCGGGTGAAACATGCACATTGAAATTTGTGCCGGATAGGGTAGGTATGTTCCCGTTCTATTGCACAGACTTCTGTTCTGCACTGCACCAGGAGATGCAAGGTTACTTGCGTGTATCTGCTAAAGGAAGTAATGTGCCGCTGAAATATGGTACAGGTAGCTCTGTTGCCGCTGTAGATTCAGGCAGTGCAAAATAAAATTTTAAAACGGCGTGCCGTTACGGCACGCCGTTAAATTCTCTGGTATGAAAAAGTTAACAAGGTTAGGACGGATAAGTACTGTGATTGTCATCGTTTTCCTGGCTACACTATGGGCTTTCCCTATGTGGCGAATAGATCTGAAGGCACCGCAATATCCAGGAGGCTTGACGATGACTATCTGGATAAATGATGTAAAAGGCGATGTAGATGTAGTGAACGGATTGAACCACTATATAGGTATGAAGAGTATACACAAGCAGGATTTTAAAGAATTTGTGTATCTGCCAGCAACTATTATGACCTTTATGATTCTTGGTATTGTGGTTGCGGTGACTAATAAAAAGATCGCATATTACCTGTGGACAGCGATGTTTGCAGTGATAGGGCTGTTTTCTTTTTATGATTTTTATAAATGGGAGTATGATTATGGACATAACCTGGATCCGCATGCCCCCATCCAGGTGCCTGGCATGGCATACCAGCCACCTTTGATAGGTTATAAGAAGATGTTGAATTTTGAGGTACTCTCGCAACCGCATATAGCAGGATGGTTTTATATACTTGCAGGGGTGTTGCTGTTAAGCATTAGTATTTTTGAATGGAGAAAAACTGCAAAAGTTGAAGCATAAAATATTTTTGTTCGCGATCCTGTTGTTCTCTGCTTGCAAAGCAGGCTTTGAACCTATTGATTATGGCAAGGAAGCTTGTGCGCATTGCAAAATGACAATAGTGGATCCACGGTTTGCATGTGAGTTCATTACGGAAAAAGGCCGGGTGTATAAGTTTGATGATGTGCTGTGTATGAAAAAATACACAGAAGAATATAAGATACCCGCAGAAGGCACCACATTTCTTGTAGCAGAGTATTATGGTGAGAAGGATAAATTTATTAATGCGGCAAATGCAGTATATCTTAAGAATGAGCTTTATGCCAGCCCGATGAACGGTAATATGGCAGCTTTTAATGATGTACAAACCGCTAACAGGCTGAAAGACAGCCTAGGCATCCAGCCGGTGAGCTGGAGTAATATTCAATAGATGAGAAGAGCAGAGGTTATTTGTTTTGTGTTGTTTGTATTTGTTTGCACCCATGCAAACGCGCGCAATTCTAAAGTGTTTGCTAATAGCCCCGGCAGCCTACAGCAGGCTATAGACAAAACAATGCCGGGCGACACCTTGTTTGTGCAAAAAGGTACCTATAAGGAACATGATATTCACATCAATAAAAGATTGGTAATTATAGGAGATAACTGGCCGGTGATAGATGGCCAGAATAAATACCAGTTGCTGACCATAGAACACGATTCCGTAGCGGTAATTGGCTTACAGTTGCAAAACACAGGTCGATCCAGCCTAACGGATATTGCAGCCATCAAATTGCTGAACGCTAATTATATTACCGTGCGTAACAATAAGCTATACAATAATACCTACGGGGTGTACCTGCAGAACGCTAATAATAATATTGTTGACGGTAATATTATACAATCAAATTCGGTCGATGAGCTTAATAGTGGTAATGGCGTCCACGCGTGGAAATCTGCCTACCTTACGATCAGCAATAACATCATCTCGGGCCATCGCGATGGTATCTATTTTGAATTTGTTACAGATTCGCACATCACAAATAACCGGTCTTTCAAAAATGTACGGTACGGGCTGCACTTTATGTTCTCACACAGGGACGCATACCGGAAGAATGTATTTATGGACAATGGCGCGGGTGTAGCCGTGATGTTCTCCAAGTTTGTAGAGATGTACGATAATACCTTTGTGCATAATTGGGGAGACGCTGCTTACGCTATCCTGCTAAAGGAAATATCAGATAGCAAGATCATCCATAACCGTTTTATTAAAAATACGGTAGGCATCTATTTTGAAGGCACGAGCCGCATACAGGTGCTGAATAATGAATTTAAAGAGAATGGCTGGGCTATGCGCGTACAGGCAAGCTGCAGCGAAAATAATTTTGAGCGGAATAATTTTGAATCCAATTCTTTTGATGTGGCTACCAATGGAACCATGATGCTCAATACATTCAGGCAGAACTATTGGGATAAATATGATGGCTATGATCTTGACAAGAATAGGATTGGCGATGTACCTTACTATCCGGTAAGTATGTATTCGGTGGTTACCGAAAAGATACCTGCTGCTATGATATTGTACCGCAGTTTTATTACAGATATAATGGACCAGGTGGAAAAAATATTGCCCAGCGTTACGCCTGACCAATTGAAGGATGATGCGCCCATGATGAAAAGCTGGAATTTACAATGATCAGAATAAAAGAACTAACAAAGACCTTCGGCAAATTCACAGCGCTAAACAACATCAGCCTGGAGCTGAAGACAGGAAGCGTGGTATCGTTGCTTGGCCCCAACGGATCGGGCAAAACAACGCTGATAAAATCTATACTTGGATTAGTGATTCCGGAGAAAGGCGAGATCGTTATAAACGGGCAACCTATTAAGAATAACTGGGAGTATCGTTCGCAAATAGGATATATGCCGCAAATAGGCCGTTATCCCGATAATATGACTATCGCGCAGGTTATCAATATGATAAAAGAAGTGCGTGCCGATGTGAAAGCTTATGACGAAGACCTGATACACGGACTGGGCATAAACAAAGTGCAGAATAAAACAATGCGCAGCCTTTCCGGTGGAACAAGACAAAAAGTGAGCGCGTGCCTGGCATTCTTATTCTCGCCCGATATTTTTATTCTTGACGAGCCTACGGCAGGCCTGGACCCTTTATCGAGCGAATTGCTGAAAGAAAAGATAATTGCTGAGAAAAAGAAAGGTAAACTATTCCTGATCACATCGCATGTATTGAGCGACCTGGAGGGGATCACCAGCAATGTGGTGTACCTGCAGGACGGCAATATTGTCTTCTATAAAACGATTGAAGAAATACAGACGGTTACCGGAGAAAGCAGGCTGAATAAGGCGGTGGCAGTATTAATGCAGGAAATAAAATAAGACCAATGAAAACTATTATAAAATATGTAACGCTGGACCTGGTCAGGAACAAGATCATGATCATCTACGCGCTGATACTGGCAGCGCTATCTTTTAGTGTGCTGAGCATCGACAGCAATTCGTCAAAGGGATTGCTAAGCCTGCTGAATGTAACGCTGTTGTTTGTACCGATCATCAGTATTCTATTTGCCACCATTTATTTTTTTAATTCCATAGAGTTTATTGAACTGCTGCTATCGCAGCCTGTAAAGAGAAATAAGGTACTGCTGGCAGAGTATATTGGCCTTGCGGCTACTTTATGTATTGCATATACTATCGGCATAGGGATCCCGTTGGCTATATTGGCGCCGGTTTATGCATCTGTAGTTTTATTGGTTAGCGGTCTGTTGCTCACGCTTTGTTTTTCGGCAATAGCTTTGCTGATATTTGTATTGTTCAAGGATAAAACAAAAGGTATTGGCGCAGCCATTATTACCGGGCTGTTCTTTACATTGTTGTTTGACGGGCTGCTCATTATTTTTATCTATTCCTTCAGTGATTACCCGATAGATAAACCCATACTGGGCATTATATCATTCAACCCTGTGGACCTTGCAAGGATATTGATGCTGCTGCAGCTTGATGTGGCGGTGATGATGGGCTATTCCGGCGCGCTGTTTAAAAAATTCCTTGGCACTGCAACAGGTAGTGTTTATACAGTTGTCTGCATGCTGTTTTGGGTAATTGTGCCTTTATTCATTTCCTTGAAGATATTTAAGAAGAGAGATCTATAAAGAAGGGGGGAATCTAAGCTTTCCCCCTTTCTTATTATCAAACTAAACGGCAATACAATTCTTAGATATTGTTCTCTAAACTGATAGCCTTAGGGAATAAGATATTGTTTTCGAGATGGATGTGCTGAAACAGATCGCTTTCAAATTCTCCGAGTTTATACATCAGCAGTTTGTGGCTGTTGCAAGCATTAGCAGGTGCCTGGTAGCCATTAGATAAGGTCCTGATATCGTGCAAAAGCACACCTGCCGCATCGTGTTCCTGCTCCATTGCGGCTATTGTTTGCTCAATGCTGCTAAAGCCCGTGTCTGTACAGATAGATTGCTCCAGTTTTTTGATATAGGGAAAGAGAATTGCTTCTTCCTTTTTCAGATGATCATCTAATTCAGCGAGAAGTGCGTGTGTTTTTTGAGCAATAACTACCAATTCGGGGTTTCTTTCACCATGCTTCATAGCCACCTTCTCAGATAGCTCTAATAACAAGGGGGTATTATTACGTATGTAATTATGGTGCTGATTGATAATGTAGTCGGTTAAGAATGAGATGCCCCAGCTGTTAAAATCATGCACCGGTGTATTTGTTTCTACATTATCGAGTGCAATTTGCACGTCCGTTTCGCTTATGCCTTTTTCTGCACAGGCAGCGCTCAATGGCCTTTTGCCACCGCAGCAGAAATCAATACCAAAACGCTTAAATACCTCTGCCTTACGGATGTCTTGCTTTACGATTTCGCCAATTGTAATGCCGGATGCTGAAGGCGTATTTTTACTGATCGCCACCTCCCAGCTTTCGGGTCCGCTTTTAATATATTCCCAGGTAAAGTTGTTCCCTCTGAGGCCTAAGAGCTGATGATAAAGCGGCCGTGGATCATGGTCGTTCTGAATAATGAACGATTGGCCGTCTGACATGTTATCAAAGGCATAGATAATAGCAGGATGTTTTTGCCAGGGCGCCAGTTTTGTTACATCTATTACGATACTTGTATCCATTTGTATGTTTTGTTTTTATAAATAATGATATAATTCTGTTGCGGGATCCATTTGTTTTGGCCGTTTTACTTTTATTGATATCAGCCTTGCTGCAACTATTAGGATGCTTCCTGTAAGCAATTCTATGGCAGCTATCCACAATAGCCAGGGAAATGCAGCGCTGCTTTTCATAATCATCATACCCACACCCTGCAGCATCAGCGTTGCTTCATTTAGGATAATGCCGCCCGAAAATGTGATGACGGCAAATGTTGTGTATTGATTATACTTCAGTATACCTGAATGTATCAGATGGCTTAGAATATAAAGTGTAACGAACCCTAACAGTACCAGGTGGAGGAACCCGATGATCACCGGCCTGTTATTAAATACCAGGTCGCCCACGGGGCGGAAGACGGTAAGGGATTGCAGGAACATTTTAAGGCAAAATGCGGCAAGCGAAAGTCCGCCGATGTATTTTACAATGGCGTTGGTATGCTGCAAAGCCGGTGTGCTTTCCCTTGCTATTACCAGGAAATACGCTAATGATAATAACATAGTGATGCTTCCTGTATAAGCTATAGCCATGAAAAAAGCGTTGGGGTAATGCCATAAATAACAAAGGAATAAAGAGGGTATTACAGATAGTGTAAGCATCCTGGAAAAGTTCAACAGGGTTTTAAAAGTTTTATTTGGCAGCAGGTTCTCTATCCTGTTTATAAGGAGGGCAAATACGGCAAGCGTAAAGAAGCCGTTGTATTGCAGATGCAGATACGTGTAGATAGAATCCTTGTAAAGGACAACATTATCTGACCTGGAGGCTAGGAGGTATGCCAGTGTAAAAGGCCCTATGGACGAAATGGACAGGTATATCACTGCCCCTATACTCAGTATTTTTACCGGCGTGCTTGCGCTGGATCGTGCTGTGTGTTTTGTGAATACACCTGCGAATGCATAGGAGACAAAGATGAAAAGTGTGGAGAAGAATATAGAGAAGGGCCCGTAGCCTTGTATAAGAAAAGTGACCAGCATACCGGCCGCCGACAGAAAAAATGCGGATAACAGCCATTGGTATATTTTCCTTCCTGCGTCTGCTTTGGTTAGTATTTCGCTGATCATCAGGGTGATAAGCGCCAGCGATATCCAGCCACCAAATGCAAAATGCGAATGAGCATGCAAGGTGTATTTAAAGTTTACAAAAGGAATGCTGAACAGTATTTTGCTTCGTAGCAAAAAGCCTAATAACGCTACCAGCGACAGGTTTATTAATGATATAGTCAGCCAGGTTTGTTTGTATTTTGAGCGCATGATCTTTATTGTATAAAGGATAAATTTGTCTTTTATTTAGGCAAAAAAATTAGATCTTCAATGTCTTCAATACCGATTTTCCTTTTTTAATGCTATTGCCTAATTCTTCAATTGTAGTTTGTTCCAGCATCTTTTTAATATCATTCCTGATGGATTTGAACTTGGAATGTATAGGACAAGGATTCGTTTCAGAGCATTGTTTCAGCCCCAATCCACAACCTGTAAATAGTGTTTTACCGTCTATAGCAGTTACTACTTCTATTAAAGCCAGCCCTTTTTGATAATCATCGAGATAAAAGCCACCATGCACACCTTTTTGAGAGCTGACGATCCTGTTGCGGGTTAATATCTGCAATATTTTCGCTGTGAAATGCTCCGGAGCATCTATGTTTTGGCATATCTCGCCGATGCCTACCCTTTCACCGTTTTTACTAGCCGAAACTATATAGATGACAGCGCGGATTCCATATTCACAAGATTTAGAAAACATACTCATTTTAAGTATTGGGCTTTTGTAAAATTAGATAATAGCGTTTTGGTAAATTATGACGGTGGTCATGTAGAAAAATGAAAAGATCATTTTTTAAGCCCAGAATTCATCTGCATATTTAGAAAGCACAGGTGTATCAGGCTTATTTAGCAATAGGCCGATAGATGATAAGTCCGAGGTATTAAGATGCTGCTCGAGATATGGGAATGCTGTCCTCTCTTCATACCTGATATGCTTTTCAAGCAAGTCTGCAAACTGATTTAACAGAGGTTCATTTACCCTGTTCCGTAACATGATGGCAGTACCTACAAGTTCATCATGTTGGCTCAATATTTCGAATTTTACCGGGTCTGAACTGTCAAGGTATGGCAATAAATAATCTTCTTCTTCGCGAAAATGTTGCTTTAAGTGATTATCAAAAAAATACAAAAGGTAGGCGTTGATCCTGTCAGTAGTAATTTCTTTTTTGAGACCCTGCCGTATTTTCCAGCATAGCAGCAATCCATCGTGGTGCTCGCGGGATAGCGGAGCCAATTCTGCAGTTCTTTTTATTGGTTTCATAATATTCTTATTCTTTTTAATGATGATAAATATGTAACAGCAATAGTACTAATGCCCGTAAGCAAAGAGATACCAGATAGAGAAAAAACCTTTAGTACAGTAATAACAGGCCTCATGATCTCCTGGAAGCTGGCCGCCGGCATTATCTCTGTTCTGTATGCTTTTTCAATTCCTGCAACTACAAGGCATATCCAAAACACAAGCAGGCTCAATTGGGTAATGTAAAATCCCAAAGTGATGGTGCGTTTATGTTTTTTATCCAGTTCCTCCACTTTCAGCATGTACCCTATAGCACCCAGCAATATCATAGTATTGATGCCAATAGTTGTACCCATTGCATGTGCCACAGTAATATGCGTACCATGCGTGTAACGGTTTATGGCAGGTATGCTCATCATTAATGCAAGGATGAGGTTTAAAAAAAGCCATAACTCGGACGCTATGATAAACCTGTAAGTGAGCAGGTGTTTTAGTCGCCTGCTTTCTTCCAGCTTGCTTTTAAAGCTCCTTATCATGCTAATGAAAAAGAGCCATTCCGTCATGCTTATAAGATAAGATACATGTCTTACCCACCCTGCTGTAGGAACATTATAAATATGATGTCCCCAATTAAACATCAGGTTGGTAAGGCTCAGAAAATAGAAAAAGCGTACTGTTCTATTTTGCGCGATGCTTTCATCGCCACTTATTTTGGCCATCAGGTACAAAGAGCTGCCATAGATCATTTGGTTCCACGCACCTACCATAGATCCGTTTGCCTTCCATTGCACGGTTACTTCTCTTAGATAAGATTGCCTGAACCAGTTGATCTGCCAAAGATTTTGCTCGATGAAGGTGATACAGAAGAAAAGTATTCCTGTTGCCCACATGATCCAGTAAAGCGATTTTTTATCTTTTATCTTCACCCAGTAAGTAAAGTAACCCGCCATTAATAATAGCCAGCTTATGAGGATGGGAATACTCAGCCAGGGAGGGAATTCCCAATATTCCCTGCCGCCAAACTGTTTGATGCTATAGAAGAAGAAGATAACAAGAATCGTAGTTATCCATAATGCCGCGTATATACCGATGGCCTTTTGACCGGCGGGGTACAGCTTTTTCGTTTCCTGCGAATAATATAACAGGCAGCTGACAGCTCCGGTGATGATCCAGAACAAAGCTGCCGAAACATGTATAGGCCTTAGTTGCTGAAACGGTATGGCAGTATTGAAATTTTCAGGATATAAAAACGCCCATGATGCAATAACCCCGGCAACTACTGTGGTGAGCAGGAGGAGGAGAGAAAATGCAACCAATGATCTTATTGTCGTATTCATGCGCTATTTTATAATGTAGGTTCCTGTCCAGTGTACCTTGTTAGCGGGTACCTTCGATTTACCACTGCTATCTACCCATGATAGAAAGGCAATGATGCTATTGATCTCTGAATCGGCGAGATGAAGATTGGGCATTCTGCCGGTGCCATATCTGATATAGGTTTCCACATATTTCGATCCCCGGGCGCTTATAGTGTTAGTAAGGTCTGGACCCATATAGCCGCCAAGGCCATATAATTGATGACAAGCCTGGCAATTTTTGGCCTGCCACAGGTTTTGTCCTTGCTGTATTTCAATCCCGGGTGAAGACAAATGCTTGTTGTCGCAATTAAAATACAAGTATGTGGTATAAGCAGCGAAAGCAGATACAAGCGTTAACCAAATACGTAGAAACATACCTTTCAATTCTCGCCGAAATTAGAATCTACGACTTGTTTAAAATATGACGGTGGTCATATTAAGGACAATTTTGTCTTTAATTTATCGATATGATGTATATCATGTTCTTACCTAATGGATATCATGTTTGCAAGCTCTGGAACATTCTAAATTGTAGAAAAATAGTTATGTCCGCAATCCGTGTTAGCAGCATATTCTTCTTACTTCTGATGGCGCTCGGCTGCCGCCGCGAAAGCACTTACAGTGTAGAACCGCAAAAGGGCACTATCGCAGTTAATATAGATCACGTGGTAGACGGGCAGCCATTGATATGGGATAGTCTCATCTATAAAAACGCCGCCGGTAACAGGTACAGCATTACCAGGATCAACTATTACATCAGCAATATCCATTTTTACCGTAACAGATACGATGTGCTTTTTGTAGATAGCATTTTTTACGTAAGCGCTGCTAATATTGCATCCTGCAATTTTAATATCACAAATGTTCCATCAGGCCCATACGACTCTGTTTCTTTTTGTATAGGCTTGCTGCCTGTAAGAAATGCGTCTTACAGCCTGCCACCAACTATGGATAATGTGAATATGATATGGCCTGATGTTATGGGCGGTGGTTATCATTTTCTAAAATTCGAAGGGCACTGGCTGGATAGTTTGGGTCATGTTGGCGGTTTCGCTATGCACCTGGGCAGTAACGGTTATTACAGCATTGCCGGTGCCGGTTTTAAGATGAAGATACCGCCGGGCAGCACAGACCGGTTAAAGCTGACGATGAATATGAATGAATGGTTCCGTAACCCTAATACATATAACCTGGAAACCGATGGTGTGTATAGCATGGGTAATGCAACGCTGATGAAAAAGCTTGCTGAAAACGGAAAGGATGTTTTTACCGCTAACTAGTATCAACGTTCAGCTATGAGCTTCCGACTAATAATTTTAATACAGGTAACTTGTCTATTTGCTGCGTATATCATTTCTTCCTGCAAGCGTAAAGACCCGCAGTACCCTGTTAATAACCAGGAGGCTGTATCGCTTACACCTTATAAAATAAAATATCCGGCTCATTTTCCAGATATGGTTATCCCGGATGATAATAAGCCATATAAAGAACGGATAGACCTCGGCAGGATGCTGTATTACGATGTGAATCTATCAAATGATGGCAGGGCCTGCGCTACATGTCATTTACAATCTTATGGATTCACAGTTCCCGGCATGGTGAAGGAAATGCCTGTGTTGTCGCATGTAAATATGGGATGGTATAAGAACTTTATGTGGGACGGGTCTAAAACAGGTGGATTAGAAGAAGTAATGCAATTTGAGACTCGTGAATTTTTTGCTACAGACCTTGCCAAAATCAATAATATCGCCAAATATAAAACCCTGTTCAAAAATGCCTTTGGAGTAGATAATATTACCTACAAAGAGATAGGCTATGCACTAGCGCAGTTTGCCAGGACGATGATATCCGGTGATAGTAAATATGACCGATACATGCGTGGAGAGCAGCCGCTAAGCCCTGCTGAAGAAAGCGGCATGAATTTATTCTTTACAGAAAAAGGAGATTGTTTTCATTGCCATACGGTCATGACGACCACCGATAACAGTTTTCATAATACCGGCCTGGACAGCATATATGTGAAAGAGATGGATAAAGGCTATTATAATGTAACAAGGAACCCCGAAGACCTTGGTAAGTTTAAAACACCTAATCTACGGAATGTAGCATTGCGGGAACATTATATGCACGACGGACGTTTTACAACATTAGAGCAGGTTATCAACTTTTACAATAGCGGCGTGCACAAAGTAGGTACTCTGGATCCTATAATGACCAAACCCGGAAAAGAACACGGATTGAGATTGACAGAGGAAGAGAAATTCCAGTTGGTCGCGTTTCTGAAAACATTGACGGATTCTACCTTCTTAACCAATAAGGAGTTTAGCCAGCCAGAATAATTCGTTTGCGGACTCTCATAAATCGTTATCGGTATCTACTGAATGCCTGAGGGATTTCAGGCACAAGCTTTATGCTATCCTTAGCCAAATATTATTGCCATGGCTAAGAACCTCACATCTGAATTAGTGCTAAAAAAGATCTATGAATTTCATAGAGTGCATGAGAGCGTTAGCAATCCCAAACGTTATTTTGGAATAGATACCATTGCCCTGGTATTAGATACTCCGGTAGAACATGTTTTTCAAATATTGCAGGATCTTGCAGAGAAGGGAATTGTGGAGCTTACGGAACAAAAGAAGAAAATAGGAAAGAATAATGTTGTGTATATAAGTTTAAAACGGGCATAAGCATATTTATATATCAGGAAGGTTGGCCTCTGGCACAATGTTTTGGTGTAACAATAATTATTTATCCAAAATATCTGTTTATGAAAATCCAAAACTTAATTACCGTTACCGCACTTGCAATCACCACCGGCCTGTTTTCCTGCAACAGCTCTGAAAACAGCAGCAATAAAATGGCAGAGGAGGCCAATAGCGACAAGTTCGACTCTACAGATGTAAAAAGAGATGCCGACTTTGCAATGGAAGCTGCATCCGGCGGAATGATGGAAGTGGAACTGGGCAAATTAGCGCAGGTCAATGCTTCTTCCCAATCTGTAAAAGATTTTGGGCAAACTATGATAAAAGACCATAGTGCTGCAAACGAGGAGCTGAAATCTACAGCGGCATCTAAAAACATAACACTGCCGGACGTCCCTAATGCGGATATGCAAAAGAAAATAGACGATCTAAGGAACAAAAGCGGTAAAGACTTTGATGATGCATATATCGATCTGATGGTGAAGGATCACAAACAGGATATCGATGAGTTTCAAAAAGAAGCTGATAAAGGAAACGACCCTGACCTGAAAGGCTGGGCAGCTAATAAAGTGCCTGTACTGCAACATCATCTGCAAATGGCACAGGATATCCAGGATCAACTGAATAAAAAATAGCAACATTATCCAGACAATATCTCTTTCACCTATACAAACAGAGCGCCGCTAATACCGGCGCTCTGTTGCTTTTTATTTTTTGCCGAATTACATCTTTCCCAATACCGATGATAATGTGGTGATAATGTATTGGGCATACTCAAACTGGGCATTTATTTTTTCCGTGCCTGGCTTGTAGCAGCTATTGTGCAGCAGACGCCCATTATGCACGATTGCTATATGGGCATACAGCTCATCAATGTCTAGTTCAGGAACTTTCGTGGCATATCCAGTTATGCCTATCCCTATCTGGCTCCTAAACAACCCGCATACGTTCTTCGCCATTTCAATGGATATTACATCATCTACACAATTACAGCTTTCAGCATAAATAGGGTCAATAGCCAGGTGGGTTGCTTTTTGCCCCAGGTTATAGGCAGTAATGCCACCCTGAAAAAATTGCTGCGCCTGGGGAGCAGTGCTTAATAGCAGCTGCAATGCCCCTGCAGTAACGCTTTCTGCCACCGATATGGTAAGCTTATTGACAATGCAATATTCTTTGATCTTTTCTAATGCAGGAGCAACCTCTTTCTGTATAATCTCTATAGATTTCATATGCTAATCCAATATCAGTTAACACACTATATAAATCATGCCCATGTTTGTGGCAGGATTTTTAGGATGATGAGGTAAAGTTGTTAATATGAGAGATGGAAATCTGAAAAGCATTTGGGAAGAAGAATTGTCGACATTTAAACCACGGCAGGCCGCGCTAACGGAAGGTGAGGTTTATGACGTGCTCATAGTGGGCGGCGGCATTACAGGGTTAACTACGGCTTTGCTGTTACAGCAATCAGGAAGGCGATGCATCCTTGCAGAAGCAAAATCAATAGGTTTTGGTACTTCCGGGGGCACTACCGCGCATCTTAATACAATACTCGATACTCCTTATTACGAGATAGCTTCAAAATTCAGCAAAGAGGATACAAACCTTGTAGCCGGTGCCACCAAAGAAGCCATACAGTTGATACAGGATTTGGTGAAAGAATATAATATTGAATGTGATTTTGACTATAAACCGGGTTATTTATTCGCGCAAAATGACGATGAGGTAAAAGAACTGGATAAAATTGTTTCGTCAACTTCAGATGTCGGAGTCGATATTTCTTATACCAACGAGATCCCTTTAGCTTTTGATTTTGTAAAAGCATGCAGAATAGAACGGCAGGCACAATTGGATATCGGCAGATACCTGGTAGGGCTGGCAAGTGCTTTTGAAAGTAAGGGTGGAATAATATTGGATAACTGCCTTGTGAAATCGATAGATAGTACCACCAACCATGTCGCATATACCAGCCGCGGTTCCATTAGCGCACAGGCAGTAGTGTATGCAACACATATACCCCCGGGATTAAATATCCTGCATTTAAGATGCGCACCCTATAGAAGCTATGCGGCGGCTGTTACATTGTCTGACGGTAAATACCCCAACGCGCTTATTTATGATCTGAAGGAACCTTATCATTATTTCCGTTCCCAAAACATATCCGGTAAAACTTACCTTATAGCAGGTGGCTTTGATCATAAAACCGGCCATAAGGACAATACAGAAGCATCACTGTTGGAATTGGAAGCTTATATACGGGAACATGTTTCAGTAGCAGCTATCGATTATATGTGGTCTTCTCAATATTACGTGCCAGCCGATGGGTTACCATATATAGGCAGGCTGCCGGGGCATGATACCATTTTTACAGCTACAGGTTTCAATGGTAATGGTATTCTGTTAGGGTCCTTATCGGGCCGGATTATTGCCGATATTATCAACGGCAGGAAAACGGATTATGAAAGACTATTCGATCCGAACCGGATAAAACCGATTGCAGGATTTACGGCATTTGTAAAAGAGAATGCAGATGTAGTAAGTCAGTTTATCGGCAAAAGATTCTCATACGAAGATATCAGCTCACTGGTGTCATTGGCTCCGGGGCAGGCTATGCTCGCAGAGCTCGATGGCAAGAAAGTAGCTATTTATAAAGACGACCAGGGAAAAGTATTTGCTTTGGACCCTGTGTGCCCCCACGCTAAATGTATTGTTGCATGGAACAGTGCTGAGAAAACATGGGATTGCCCTTGCCATGGCGGCAGGTATGCAATAGACGGTAGTTTATTAACGGGGCCGGCAACTAAAGGCTTGCAGAACATAGACCTTACTTCTACACAATAATTTAATACCGGCAGCTATAAATGCCGGTATTAATGTGCCCAAACGGCACAACAGTTTTGCATTAAAAATTTGTAGAACATCCTCAGGTGCAGCTTGCCATATAGCGGAAAGCGATATTAATCCTCTTGCAGATGACGAGCAGGAAGAAGATATGGAAGAGACAGAAGAAGAGGAGGAAGAAGAAATGGCCTGATCACTTTTTTAAAAAAGGATTAGAATAGAGGGTGTCAATAAGATACCCTTTTTTCATTTGCGCGACCGGATTGAATGCCTATCCTACGATCCTTCTTTATTGATACTCCGGTTTGATGGATATCATTGCCAACAGTGATCGCCATCATAGCATCACTCCGGCAATATGCCCACATTTATCCTGGTGAATTCCCTGAAAGACTCACCTTGGTATTAATGGTATAACCAGGACTACAATGTGCTTTTGCAGCAGGTTTTTTCTAACGGTAACGATCTTGAGTGCTCTATGCTTTAAGGTAAAGGCACGCAGCACTGCTCATGCGTATGCCGAAGCAGGTTTTTACAAGGAGATAGGGGAATACAAATCGTATCTAAGTAACATCAGCGGAGGTGTAGTGTATATCCGTAAGGGTTTTGAGCTTGGCGGAGAATTGCACATCTACAAGTTTTGGAATAATGATTATAGCAGCATAGGAATTGGCATCAGGCCGGTAGCCAGGTATAGCCTTGTTCGTCTTGGAAAAGGGATCAGTTTCTTAACAGAAGTAAAAGGAGGCGTGATCTATATGGCGCCCGAGCATCCTGCAAATGCCGTTAATTATACCTTTAACGCTGGCTTCGCTATTGAAATGCCGGTGACAAATAAAAATAAAATGCGGATAGGGTTCCATTACAGCCATTTCTCTAATGGACAACGTTCAGGCGATATTCAAAATCCAACATGGGATGGATTTGGTCTTTATGTCAATTGGTTATTTTAACTCCTTCCTTATGTAATCCCATCTGGGGGGCAAGTGGCCAAATACCTTTATAAATTACCGTTGTGTTAAGTTTTCATTTGCACAACGTTACCATGCTTTTACCATTCTGTTAAACGGCCCGTTATTCAGAATCTCTTCAGAATTGAACTGCGAATTTCGCAACCGGATTAAAAAATATGATGCACAAAATCTTCCTGCGCATTTTGTTGTGAAAGATAAAACCGGTTATAAATGAATAGATCTGTACAACCTTTTAAGCTTACCTGCCTCAGCACCTTTTTATTTTTTGTATTGATGTTAGGCAGCAGTGCATTACACGCACAGGTAACCGGTAAAGTGTTGGATGCCAAAACAAAAGAAGAGATCATTGGTGCTACTATCTATTTGTCTAACCACAAAACAGGAGATGTTTCCGGCCTCGATGGCAGTTATCGTATTCGGCACCTTGCAGCGGGTACGCATGTACTTCATGTACAGGCTATGGGTTATGAAAAGCAAGAACGAACGATCAATATCGCAGATTCAGGTGAAACCATAGCGGTAAACTTTTTTCTAAAACCACTAGCTACATCGCTGAACGAAGTGATGGTTACTGGCACCTACGAAAACGGATCGGACAAGCAGGCAAGGGCTATTGAAAAGAATGCAGATAACATATTGAATGTATTATCTGCCCGAACAATAAAACTGTTGCCGGATATTACCACAGCCGGCATCTTGCAGCGTGTGTCCGCAGTATCACTGGAAAGAACAGCTACCGGAGATGCGCGCTATGCGATCATCCGGGGTATGGACCAGCGTTATAATTATACGCTGGTGAATGGGATTAAGATACCCAGTCCCGATAACAAATACAGGTACGTGCCTATGGATATGTTCCCTGCCGACCTGCTGGACAGGCTTGAAGTGATCAAAGCACCTACACCAAATATGGAAGGTGATGCAATAGGTGGTGCTATGAACCTGGTAATGAAAAATGCCCCAGATCATCTTACCATCAATGCCAATGTTGCAGGTGGTTTCAGCCAGTTGCTGGCCGACCGCGGATACCAGAATTTTGACAGAAGTGTAGTTAATCATCAATCTCCCGCAGATTTACATGGCGAATCTTATGTTGCTACCCCCAACGATTTTACCTATAAGAATTTTGATTACAAAAAAAGAAGCTTGCCGCTGAATGGGTTGGCGGGCTTTTCTATCGGCAATAGGTTTTTGAGGAGAAAGCAACTTGGCATCATCATAGCCGGCAGCTATTCCAATTTATTCAGGGGGTCTAATACTACCTGGCTGAAACCTAATAACCAGCCTGCACCGGGTAATGTGCCTTCATTTGATGATATCTACATCAGGAAGTACAATACACAGCAAACCCGCTATGGGCTGCACAATAAAATAGATTATGCTATCAACGACAAGAATAAAATAAGCCTGTATAACCTGTTCCTGGAGATGGATGAGATACAAACCCGTACCACTATTGATACCAGCCTGTCCATCGGCAGAAGCGGCACCGGCACGGGTAACACTTACTTGTTATACAGGTCGCGAATGCAAAACCAAAGTATATACAACTCTACTTTGCAGGGAGAGCATACGTTGGCGAAAGGCCTGGATCTTAACTGGTCTGCTGTTTATTCACTGGCAAAGCAGGCAATGCCCGATTGGTCTGAATACCAGACAGTGCAGGTAGTTGGTTTCGACATCAATCATAATCATGTCTCTACAGACCCTGTATTGAACATACCATTCTACCGTATCTGGACCCGTAACTCTGACCAGGACCTTGCGGGTTATCTGAACCTTAGTTATAAAAAGCATATCGGCGCACAAGAAGTTATTCTCTCAGCTGGTGGCTTATACAGGTCTAAGACGCGCGATAATCATTACAATGAATGGGATCTGATACCAAAGACATCATCTACCGGGCAACCCGTAATATTTGATGGGCAGCTATCGCCCGATAAATTCCAGTTTAATGGTACTACCGCCGCGCAAGGTAGCCCGGTAAACCCATTGACTTATACCGCTACAGAAAAGATAACTGCATACTATGCCCAGGCTAATATCATCTTGTTCGATAAGCTTTCGATACTGGGTGGTGTGCGTGTAGAACATACAGAACAGGGATGGCATACCGCGCAGGATCCTAAAATATCATATGGTGCCATAGGTACTGTGCCTTACACCGATGTGTTGCCGAGCGTGCATTTAAAGTATAAGCTGGATAGGAAACAAAATCTTAGGTTGTCTTATTTCAGCAGTATTAACCGCCCCGGCTTCTTTGAATATGTACCCTACCTGATACAGGATGATAACTTCAGCCTGAGCGGCAACCCGAAATTAAAACATACCACTGCAAACAGCTTCGACTTTAGGTACGAATATTTTCCTAAGGCTATGGACCAGGTATTAATAGGCGCTTTTTATAAAACGATCGACAACCCTATTGAGACAGCGATACAATTTAACGGTACATCCAGCGCTACGCTACAGCCTGCCAACTTCGGTACGGCTACCAATTACGGATTTGAATTTGCATTTACCAAATATTGGGGTCACATAGGAGTTTCCGGTAACTATACTTATACCCACTCCGCTATTACGACATCAAAGCTGTTTTACGATGCATCCTATGTTGCAGAGCAAACAACACAAACACGGCCGCTGCAGGGACAGTCGCCACATATAGCCAATGCATCACTGCTTTATAAAAATCCAAAGATGGGATTGGATGCGCAACTGGCATGTATATACACAGGAAGGAAGATAACATTTGTATCTCCTTACAGAGACCTCGACTACTGGCAAAGAAGCACTACGCAGCTCGACTTTTCACTTGAGAAGAGAGTGCGGAAACACTTCACAGTTTATTGTAAGGTTACCAATCTTTTAAATACACCTGTGCTGGTAGAGATCATGCAGCCGAATATTTACAAAACCGGGAAGTTCGCACTTCCTATACAAACAAGAGACGACAGGGTTACCGTACAGAAAGATTACTATGGTCAAAATTACCTGCTTGGCATCCGTTACAATTTCACTAAATAATATCAATCAATTAAAAACAGAATACAATGAAAAAAAGTATCCATTTTATCGCGCTTGCGATGGTTTCATTAACTGTCTATTCTTGTAAGAAGACAAAAGATGAAACTCCGAATATCTCTCAGCCCGAAGTACAGGTAGGCCAAACTATTACCGGTGATACACTGAAGGGTAGCGTAAAAGGTACCATGGTTGCAGGCAAGACCTATTATTTCTACGACCAGGTTACCGTTAATGAAGGTGATACCCTGCTGATGCAAAGCGGTGTTAAGCTGCTTTCTCTGAACCCTGCCGCACAATTGTATGTAAAAGGTGCCTTCATCTCTTTAGGTACTAAAGATCATCCAAACTGGATCACCGGTATCGATGCAGACAGAAACCCCGGTAAGTACAAATTAAGTGGGCTTCAGGATCCTAATACGGATCCGGGATTGATGCCAACAGGTAAAATGTGGGCTGGCATTCAATGTGAAAAAACTGCAAACCTGGTAGATATCAAATGGACGCACCTCGATTTCGCAGGCGGTACAGCAAGCGCTGCTAACCCACCTGCCGGTTATAAAACAGGCGACGATCTGTTTGTGGTCAAATTTCAAAATGCTAAAGGCTACCTGATATTGGAAGACTCCTGGGTTTACGGCTCTACAACCGATGCAGTAAGGATGAATGGCGGTATGTTCAGCATCATGAGAAATACAGTTGAGAAACTTGCTTATAATGACGGCGACTGCTTCAATGTGAAAAACTCATCTGTGGGCGACATGGCATACAACCTGATCGTTGGTACTGCAAAAGGTGGTACTAAAGCTTCTAACAAGGGTACCTATGGTTCTGTACAAACAAACGTGAATATGTACAACAATACGTACATCACCGGTGGCTGGAGAAGCGTAGATCCTGACAGGGGCGCAAACGTAAACTTTGAAGAAGGCGCTAAAGGAAAAGCGTATAACAACATATTTGTAAACTGCAGAACCGGTCTCCGTATACTGGAAAATCCTGCAGCTGATACTAACAATTGTTTCTATGGTTATAACTGGAGCTACGGTGATAGCCTGTCTATCGTAAACCAGTTCTATCCACCTACACACGCTACACATCCAAGCCCTAACGATATACCTAGTCCTGCTTCTTTCTATCCCGGCTATCCTAATAGCTATACACTCGGACAAGTTTATAGTGCCCCGGCATTGGTGGGTAAAAACAACCCCCAGTTCGTGAACTTCCCGCTGCCTGTTACAGGTACATTAACACTGTATAACTTTGTAGGAAATTATGATTTCCACCTTGCATCTAACTCTCCTGCATTAGGAAAGGGCTATACCGGTTTCTCTGCGATAGATGCTACGTCTGCCGGTGTAAGCCGTGCTGAATTTAAAGCAACTGTTACAGCTCCCAATGCTGACCTGGGTGCATACCCTGCCAATGGTTCGGGTAACCAACACTAATTATTATTTGTTTAAAGGCCTGCGGTATGCCGCAGGCCTTTTTAATATGTTCTCATGAAATACCTCGTTCAGGTGTGTTTGTTTTTTGCCTGTCTGTTCGCCATGCATTCGGCATTTGCACAGGCAATGAATAAACCTGGCAGAAAGCAGCAGGGATTTGATGTGGTGGTATTTGGAGATATGCCTTACAGTATACCTGCCGATTATCCGCGATTCGAAAACCTGTTGAACTATGTGAACAAACAAAACCAGGCATTTAACGTGTTTGTAGGTGATATCAAATCAAGTTCAGTTGCCTGTAAGGATGAGGTGTATCAAAAAGTTTACGACTATTTTAACCGGAGCGAGAAGCCATTAATATACACTCCCGGCGACAACGAATGGACAGATTGCCAGAAGCCGGCCCAAAAATTTGATCGTAATGAGCGGTTAGCTTTTTTGCGTTCTTTATTTTTTAAGGATTCTAGAAGTTTGGGTAAGGAAAGGATGAAGCTGCAATCTCAATCGGCCAACTTGCTGTATGCTACCTATGTGGAAAACATGCGCTGGTCTTATCAGAATGTCCTATTTGCTACCATACATTTGGTAGGCTCCAATAATAATTTATTACCGGCTGATCCAAATGGGAATGCCGAGTTTAAAGAACGTTGCAAAGCAGATTCTTTCTGGCTGGATGAAACCTTTCGCGAGGCGCAGAAAGCTAATAGCAACGGTATAGTACTGTTTACGCACGCAGATATGTTTACACCCGAAGAAGCATCTGATGGCTTCAACGCTATACTGGCGCAGTTGTGGTCATTGAGCAAGGCCTGTGGTAAGCCCGTATTGCTGGTAAACGGCGACTCTCATAAGTTTTTAGTGGACAAGCCTTTTTTTGCCGATAAAGAAAAGAAATCTACGTTACTGAACTTTACCCGCCTGCAGGTATTTGGCGAAGTAGATATGGATGCTGTAGTTATTCATGCCGATCCTGCTGATCCATCTCTTTTTACCATCCGGCAACTCATTGTTCCCGGTAATCAATAATCAAAAAATATGCGCACTTTATACAGTATACTGGTGTTGTCTATCGCAACACTGCATGTGCAGGCCCAAAGTGGCTGTACAGATCCGCAGGCAACGAATTATGATGCTACGGCAATAACCAATGATGGGTCTTGTTTATATCCTGCGTCTACACAGGCTACAACCAATATTGGCAGCCTGCTGCCCGAAGCGCCGGAGTCATCTGGTATAGTGCTTACAGAAGGCTACATATTTACACACAACGATCATGGTGGCCATCCCGAAATTTATAAAGTAGATAAGAATAATGGCAGCCTGGTACAGACCATAGCCGTTTCTAACTTCCCTAATAACGATTGGGAGGACATTACAGCAGACAGCGGCTATATCTATGTTGGTGATTTTGGTAATAATGACGGCGACCGAACCGATCTGAAAATATTGAAGATCAGTAAAGCGCAGTTTTTGTCAAACAGCTCGCCTAATGTTTCTGTAACGGCAGAGGCTATTAATTTCTCTTACTCAGATCAAACTGTATTCACCCCAAGTAAAACTCACAATTTCGATTGCGAAGCGGTGATGTCCATTAAAGACTCGCTGTATATATTTACAAAGGATAGGGGCGATATGCAAACAAGGGTATATAAACTGCCCAAAACGCCCGGCACTTATGTAGTGAGCCCATATACATCTTACGATGTAAAAGGATTAATAACGGGTGCCGATTATAACCCCTTGACTCATGAAGTAGTGCTGATCGGTTATTTATCATCTCATACAAATTCGTTTATTTACTATCTGAATGATTTCAAGGGTGATGTGTTTTTCTCAGGTAATAAGCGCAGGATAGAGATTGGCAATGCAACAAACGACTGGCAGACGGAAGGTATTACCTATGATGCAGGTAGCCAGCTTTTATTGTCTTGTGAATCGTCTTACGTTCCTGCATCGATGTTTGTTACAGATAAACGTACCATCTTCCCATTGGCAGTCACAAATGTTCCGGCAAAAACAAACAACATCAAAATATACCCCAATCCATCAAAAGACCAATTTTCTATAAGCAGTGATGCTATTATAGAATCGATAGAAGTAAGAAGTTTGGATGGTAAAATGTTATTTAAAAAGGAAACAGGTAAGCGCAGTTGTACTATCAACACATCTGATCTTGGCAATGTAACCGGTTGCGTGATCGTAAAACTAACGTGTGGTGGTGTAAACAGCTATCATAAGATTACATTGCTGGAGACAGGTAAATAGTATTCTTTGTTCAGAAATATTTCAAAATCGTATTGCAATTTGCATCATTACTTCATCTAAAATGTATAGATATGAGAACAGTACTGTTTGTAGGGTGCTTATTGGTTTCTGTAAATGTTTTTGCGCAAAAGCTAAGTGCCGATAAAGTTCCGTCGGCTGCAAAAGCAGAGTTAAATAAAATATTCCCGGGTGTAAGTCCCAAATGGGAATTAGAAGACAAGAACTACGAAGCTAATTTTAAGAATGACAATAGATCCATATCGGTTTTAATTGACGCAAGTGGTAAGTGGCTGGAAAAAGAAACAGGAATAGCAGTTAAGGAATTGCCTGAAAATGCCAAAAAGTATATTGATAAGAATCTAAAAGGTGGTAAAATCAAAGAAGCTGCTTTAATAGAGAAGGCAAATGGAACAATTAACTACGAGGCTGAAGTAAATAAGAAGGATTTGATCTTTGATAAACAAGGGAACTTTATAAAATCTGTGGCTAATTAATGAATAATTTTAGAACAATGGATAAAGGGAATAGGAATCGTCTTGCGCTTACTGCTATGGCAGTTTTGATGTTCGGTATTTCTTGCTTCGCACAGAAAGGCGATTATCATATTGTAAAAACAATTCCGGTAGGTGGTGAGGGTAAGTGGGATTATCTTGCTTTGTCTCCGGTGAACAATGATCTGTATGTTTCGCATGCTACACAGGTAAATGTTATAGATAAAACTACCGGTGAATTAAAAAGTAGCATTGAAAACACTACCGGCGTGCATGGTATTGCGTTTGTTTCCTCAGCCGGAAAAGGATATACCAGTAATGGTAAACTCAACACACTAAGCGTTTTTGACATTCATACAAATAAAGTTATCGGGCAAATAAAAGTTGGTGAGGATCCTGATGCTATTATGTACGAGTCCGTTTCTAAAATGCTGTTTGTATGTAATGGTAAAAGTAAAGATCTGTCGATTGTAGATCCCAAAACAGATGCTGTAGTTAAAATAGTTCCCTTAGGTGGTAAACCTGAAACTGCAGTTTCGGACGAAGCGGGCCATTTGTATATCAACATTGAAGATAAAAGCGAAGTAGCTGTGCTGGACATGAAAAGCCTTTCTGTGATCGGCAGGTACTCATTGGGTCATGGCGAAGAGCCATCCGGGCTTGCTATTGACAGGAAAACACAACGATTATTTGCAGGATGTGACAATAAATTGCTGATAGTCCTGAATGCAAAAACCGGGAAAGTAGTGAAGGAATTGCCGATAGGTGAGGGTTGTGATGGTGTTGGTTTTGATCCGGCAATGTCGCAAATATATTCTTCTAACGGCGAGGACGGTACACTGACCATTATTAAAGAACAGTCTGCTGACGCATATAAGGTAATCGCCAACATACCTACCGCAAAGGGTGCTAAGACATTGACTGTTGATGAAAAGACGCATTTGCTGTACCTTTCTACAGCCGACTTTTCAGGTATCGGTAAAGATGGACGGCCGATTATTGTTCCGGGAACTTTCCATGTACTGGTCATAGGCAAATAAAGATCATTAATGAAGATACTTATCATAGAGGACGAGCCTGCGTTGAATAAGAGTATGTCCGAGTATTTAAGCGCTCATAAATACCTGGTAGAATCTGTAGATAACTATCCCGATGCGCTCAATAAAATAGAAGAGCACCAGTATGATTGTATCGTGCTGGATATTATGCTGCCCGGTGGTAACGGGCTTACCTTGCTGCAAGTGTTGCGAAAGCTAAATAAGCTGGATGGTGTTATTATTATTTCTGCGCGCAACGAATTGGATGATAAAATAACCGGATTGCAACTTGGCGCTGATGATTATCTCACAAAGCCTTTTCACCTTGCAGAGCTCAACGTGCGGATAGCAGCTATTGTACGCCGTAAAAATGCGCTTGGGAATGATATCATCAGCTTTGAAGAGATCAGCATCGATGCACAATCGCAAAGGGTAATGGTGAATGATACGGAAATTACATTGACTCGTACCGAATACGAATTCCTGATGTACCTCATCATTAACAAGAATAGGGTGCTATCGAAAAGCGCCATAGCCGAATATCTCTGGGGCGATCACATGGATATGGTAGATAATTATGATTTCATGTATGCGCATATAAAAAACCTAAGGAAGAAATTAGTGCAGGCCGGTGCTGGTGATTATATACATAGTGTGTATGGCATGGGCTACAAATTCTCACTCAAGTGAAGCTGTTCGCTAAATATAACCGCCTAAATATCCTTGCCACTATCGTTATCTTCGTTATTGGCAGCTGCACATTCTACCTGGTGCTCAATTATATATTGGTGCGACAGGTAGATAGCGGGCTTGTTTCCGAAAAAGAAGAGATCCGCACTTTTAACAGGCTTCATGGGTCATTGCCCGAGATCGTCAATACTAAAGACCAGATCATCAGTTATTCGCAAGCTGATAAAATAGAAAAGACGTCCTATAAGAACATTACTATCAGGCAAAAACACAATGAGTCATTTCGTAGTATCCAATTCAATGTAGATGTTAATGGTACTAACTATGTAGTTACGGTAAACAAATCTCTTGAAGAGACTGAAGATTTGCTGGAAGCAATTATTATTGTAACCATAGCGATGATAGCCCTCATTTTACTGGTGGGTTATTTTATCAACAGGGCTGTATTAGGAAAGCTGTGGCAGCCATTTTATAATACCATTCAAAAAATACAGAATTACAGCATTGCGCAAAAGCAGGAAATAATATTCCCCGAAACAGAGATCGATGAGTTTACGCTCCTGAATCGCAGTATTGCCCTGATGACCCGGCGTGCGCAGGATGATTACCAGTCGTTGAAGGAGTTTACCGGCCATGCCGCGCACGAGATACAAACGCCGCTTGCCATTATGCGCAACAGGTTGGATATGCTGATACAGGACGAAGCTTTGCTGCAACAACATGCACAACCACTCGTAGATATAGAGAAGGCTGTAAATCGGTTATCGAAATTGCATCAGTCATTATTGTTACTTACCAAAGTGGAGCATAGGCAGTTCTTGCTGGATGAAGAGGTGGAAATGAGTAAGATAGTTAAGGATAAGGTTTATGAATATAGAGAACTGGCAGGTGCAAGATCGCTGAACATAGAAGCAGATCTGCAGGAAACCAAAATTTTATTTCATCAGCACCTGGCAGAGATACTGGTGGGCAACCTGGTAAATAACGCGATAAGATATAATGTAAAAGAAGGCGGCATCTTTATTAAACTAACAAACGAACGATTGGAAATTGCCAACACATCTTCCCTGCATGCTATAGATAAACAACATTTATTTCAGCGATTTTATCGCGACCCGATGGCGAAAGAAGAAGGTACAGGTTTGGGATTAACCATAGCAAAGCAAATATGCGACATGGCAGGATTTAATATAGGGTATAAATTTGTAGAGGATATGCATGTGTTTGTGGTAACCTTCCGCAAACCTTCCTGATTTATTCAGTTTTGCGCTGTTAGTTTGCAATGTGAAAACGAAAGCTTTTTATAATCGATCAATGAAATTCAGTCTCACCATTTTAATGCTATGCGCAGCAATTACAAGCCATGCGCAGGATAAACTGAAGGTAAAGGTTAGTGATGCCAAAACGCATGAACCCCTAGAGCTGGTAATCATCAGCAGTAATAATAACTGGCTGGGTAGCACAGACGATGTTGGTGGCGCCACCGTAACCTTACCGGCCGGCCCCAATAAGTTGCATATTTCATTAACGGGATATGAAAGTATGGATACTACTGTTCAGGCAAATGGTGCAGGCGAATTGTCCATCTTTTTAAAATCTACTGACAATGACCTGGAAGAAGTAACAGTACTTGCATCTACAAGAAATAATGAGTCTATAGAGAACAGCCCTTCTAAAGTGGAAGTGCTGGGCCTGGAAGAGATGAAAGAAGAAGCTGCCATCAAGCCCGGAAATATAGGTAGTATATTAGGAGATGTGAGCGGTGTGCAGGTGCAGCAGTCTTCTGCAACATCGGGCAACAGTAATGTACGCATACAAGGGCTCGGCGGTAAGTACACGCAGATATTACGGGATGGTATGCCATTATACGATGGCTTTTCAGGTGGTTTCGGTATCATGACGATACCACCGCTGGATCTGAAACAGATAGAGCTGATAAAAGGTTCTGCCAGTACATTATATGGTGGTGGTGCCATAGGCGGATTGATCAACCTGATATCGAAACGACCAACTTTCAAACAGGAACTGGATGCGCTGGTTAACTATACATCACTGAAAGAAGGTAATGTGAATGTATACGCTGCCCGGCGAAATGATAAGATTGGGTATAACATATTTGCCGGCTATACCAACCAGCAGGCAGTAGATGTAAACAAAGATGGCCTGAGCGATGTGCCACAGTTCAACACCTTTGTAGTACATCCGCGTATTTTCTTTTATCCTTCAACGCATACTATTATATCTGTTGGGTACAATGGTTCGTTCGACGACCGTAAAGGTGGCGACATGCAGGTATTGCAAAACAAGCAAGACAACATACACCAATACTTCGAAGCTAACCAAACCCAAAGGAATACGGGAGAGTATTTTGTAGAGCATTATTTTGATAGCGTAAAGCTTACTGTGAAGGGCAACCTTAGCAATTTTAACAGGGATGTACAAACCAATACTTACTCTGTAAATGGCAGGCAGCTAAGTTTTTACAATGAGGCTTCTGTATTTGTACCTGTTCGCAAAAACGATTTTGTTGGCGGAGTGAATGTTACGGGGGATAATTACAAAACCAGCTTCCCCGATACGGCACATCTGCAGTCGTTCAGCAATACCACGGTCGGCGCATTTGGCCAGTTTGATGCGCATATAAAAAAGACAACTATTGAAACAGGTATCCGTTTTGATGTGCACAACCGATACGGATTATTTGTACTGCCAAGGATAGCTTTGTTCCATCGCTTCAGCGATGTATGGGCTGTAAGAGGTGGTTTTGGTATGGGGTACAAAACACCTAATCCTTTAGTGCCTCAAAATATTGACTATAGTGTCCTGCAATTAGAACCTATTGGTGCAGACCTCAAACCGGAAATTTCGTATGGATATAATGCCGAGGTGAACTTTAAAAAGAAATGGGGCGAGACTTCTTTATTCATCAACCAGGCTTTTTTCCTTACCGATATTTATCAGCCTATTTTGTTCAACCAGGCAACGGATGGTATGGTTACACTCGCTAATGCGAGCGGCCCGGTAGTAAGTAGAGGATTTGATACTTATGCCAAACTGGACATAAATGATTGGGAACTGTATTTTGGCTACACATTTACAGATGCCCGCTATACCTACTTGCCTGTTAACAATTTTATTCCCCTCACACCTAAAAACCGCGGTGCATGTATTGTTGCGAAACAGTTCTCCAAAAAATTCAGGGCCGGGATAGAGGGCTCTTACGTAGGGGCGCAATACCGTTATGATGCAACAATGACACCTGGCTACTTTTTTATGGCCGCGATGGTGCAGTACAATATCGGTGAGCATATTTCTATTGTGCTAAATGCAGAAAACATACTAGATTACAGGATGAGCAGGGTAGAATCGCTGTACACAGGCAGTATTGCTAACCCTCAATTTAAACCATTGTGGGCGCCAATAGATGGCCGTGTCATCAACCTGTCGCTACGGTGGAAGCTGTAAGGGATGAAGTATGTTGAACAGTTTTGCGCAAAAGATTAAT
The DNA here is from genome assembly GCA_001897855.1 of Bacteroidetes bacterium 43-93. GTDB lineage: Bacteria > Bacteroidota > Bacteroidia > Chitinophagales > Chitinophagaceae > Polluticoccus. The sequence goes on along the minus strand of MKUO01000018.1, from coordinate 426,067 downwards.
AGCTATAACAGGCTCCTGGATTTGCAGATAGATATGCCTGATGTCAGGGCCATGAATCCTTTTAAGGAAGATGCAAGTGTATTGAAAATAGCAGATCGTTTCTATAACAAATATTATAGCGATAAAAGCAAACGCCACCTGGTACTAGGCATTAACCCCGGGCGATTTGGTGCGGGGCTTACCGGGGTACCGTTTACCGATCCTGTAAGGCTGGTTGATAAGTGTGGTATACCTTACAACAAGCCGTTGGTTACCGAGCTGTCATCGATTTTTGTTTATGAAATGATAGATGCGTTTGGTGGTGTAGTTCCTTTCTATAAATCCTTTTTCATCCATTCCATTTGCCCGCTGGGGCTTACCTATCTGCAGCCTAATGGCAAGGAGGTAAACTATAACTATTACGATAGTAAACCATTGTTAGATACCTTAATGCCAATACTCGTAACGCATATACAATCACTTATCAACATAGGCGGTTATACCGACACCTGTTTTTGCCTGGGTACAGGAAAGAATAAGGCTGTGTTTGAACGCATTAATGAGAAGCATCAGTTTTTCAAACAGATCATCTTCCTCGAGCATCCAAGATATATTATGCAGTATAAGAGAAAGGAAAAGGAGCAGTACATCCAACGATACCTGGAGGCTTTTGAAAAGGTTGCGCAGTAATGGTGCCTGAATGGAAGTTGTGTCATATTTCGTGTTAGCTAGCACTATCATGTTTTGCATTTTGTAAATTCAGGACAGAATCTATTCTATGGCAAAGACCGGGAAAAATAAAAAAATATGGCTTGACGATCCCCGGCCGGGTAACTATCCTGCTGCGCAAGACTATCTGGAGCTTTTATATCCTGAGAAGGTATCTGAATTGACTGTAAAAAATCTGATGCAATGCAAAACCGTAATGAAAAAGGCTAAGGATATTCTTCGCGCAAGTGGATTACCACTGCTGCCGGCAGACAATATTCATGTCAAAGAGAATATTCAGAAAGTAAAGAAAGGTGAGCAGTTATCGCCTGTTTTGTTGGTAAGAGCAGAAAAACTAATAATTGCAGATGGATACCATCGCGTATGCTCTATTTATTATTTATCTGAAGACCTGGATATTCCCTGCCGTTTGACAGATTTGTATAAAAGCCGGACGAAATCCTGATAACAAAAAAGCCGCCTTTCGGCGACTTAAAGCTGTGGAGAATAACGGAGTCGAACCGATGACCTCTTGCATGCCATGCAAGCGCTCTAGCCAGCTGAGCTAATTCCCCAATGGGCTGCAAATATACTTTTCTTAACGCTATTTATCCAAATTTGTTGATACCTTTAATAAGGTAAAATTTATTGGTCATGTGGCGCCAGATACTAACATATTTTTACATACGTAAAAGAGATCCCAACGATCCTACCAATGTAAACATCAAAATGATGCATGGTATGAACCGTATTTCGCTGTTCGTATTCCTCATTGGCCTCATTGTAATGATCATCCGCCTCATTAAACATTCCTGATACATGATAAAGAGAAAAAAGAGTTTGTTGCTGGCCGCAGGCCTGCTTATTATTTCAGGCAGCGCTATTTTCAACCATTATTATCTTATGACGGATTTTGTCCGCGGCATTAGCATGGGTATTGGTGTAGGCATTATGATACTGTCGTTTTACAGAAGAAGATCTGCTGCAGCCTGATGCTGCAAACTGCATCATAAAAAGGAAGCCCGCACTAAGATGCGGGCTTTCACTTGTCATTTGGGTAATAATCCGGTTTTAGAAAAAACCGCGCTTTACTTCTTTTTGCTGAAGAAATCCTGCAGGTCGCGGCTCATTTGCTCGCCACGGCGTTTCAGGTCCTGCATTTCTTCGGTTACATTTCTTTGTATGGTATGAAAGTTCATGGGTGTTCCTCCCGTCATAGCCTGCATTTCGTAAGGCGTCTTTGCTGCCGGTATAATGATCCATGCCAGTATATAAGTAAGCAAGCCTATACCCGCTGCAAGGAACAGGCCGGCAAATACCAGGCGTACGATCACCGGGTCGATATCGAAATAGGCTGCCACACCACTGCACACACCACCCAGCACCTTATCATTGGTATTGCGGTATAGCCTGCGCGTTTCGTATTGCGGGCTGTATGCCGATGGTGCACTATTATAGGGTGCGTAACCACCTGTATTATAATTGGCAGAGCTGCCCGTATTGCGCGTAGCATCGTTCAGTTCATTAGGGGCGCCCAGTGTCTCCATCACTTTTTGCACATCTGCCTTGTCAATGGCAGGTGCGCCGCTGTTCATGCGTGTAATAAATAACTCTGCTATACGGTCTTCTATATCCATGATGATCTCGTCGCCACCCTGCTCTTTCATAAACTGGCGTTCCAGCGTGGTCAGATAGTTTTTTAATATCTGGTAGGCATCTTCCTCTATTGGTATCACCTGTCCGGCTATATTTATCTGTATGATGCGTTGCATAAAAAATTGTTTTATATGGTTTTGGTTAAATGATTTACTGAATTACTTAGGTCTTCCCAGCTTTTTTTCAATTGCTGATATACTGACTCGCCCTGTTGCGTAAGTGTATAATACTTTCTAGGCGGCCCTGCTATGGATTCTTCCCAGCGATAAGTTAATATCGCTGCATTCTTTAGCCTGGTAAGTAAGGGATATAATGTCCCCTCCAGCACTACCAGCTTAGCCCCTTTCAACTGCTCTAATATATCACTGGGGTATGCTTCGTTTTGCTTTTTGATGATGCCCAATATGCAAAACTCCAGCAACCCCTTTTTCATTTGCGATTCTGTATTCTCAATGTTCATATCTGCCTCTTTGCAATACAAATATAGGAAAATTATAGTACTATGTATTGCATAGTACCTTTTATTGTAAAAAATATTGTTACACTACAGGAAGTGCTTAAGCAATCGGTTTAACCAGCTATATTGTAATTAGGAGTTCGGCTATCAAAAAAGAGTAACAGATAATATCTTACTGATGACATCCTCATCATCTGCACGCAGCCAGTGCATCTCTTTATCTTTTCTAAACCAGGTCATTTGCCGTTTGGCGTAATTGCGGGTATGCTGTTTGATCTTGTCTATCGCTTCGCTGAGCGACATCTGCTGGTCTATGTAATGAAACAGCTCGCTATAGCCAACTGTTTGCAGGTTTTTAAGGCGGCGGAGCGGATATAATTCTTTTACTTCGTCCAGCAGGCCGGCAGCCATCATAGCATCCACTCGCAGGTCTATGCGTTTGTATAATACTTCGCGTGGTAATTCCAATCCTATTTTAATGATCCTAAAATCCCTGGATTTCCTGGTCCCTGTTTTAAAATTGGTAATGCTTACACGGGTTGAGCGGATAAAACTAAGTGCCCTTAATAGTCTTGCAGGGTTTTCTGTCTCCCCTACACGGTAAAATTCGGGATCTTCTTCATGCACCGCCTGCTGCAGCCAGGGTAGCCCCTGTGCCTCGTATTGGGCCTGCACATCCGCAACTACTTCGTCATTTACTTCGGGCATCTCATCCAGCCCTTCGCATAGCGCCTTTATATAAAGGCCGGTACCGCCGCACACTACGGCAGTATCATGATGCTGAAATATTTCCTCGAGGTAGCCTAAAGCCAGCTTTTCAAAATTGGCGGCGGTGATATGGTTAACCACCGAGAATTCATCTATAAAATGATGATTAACTGTAGATAGTTCTGCTGCAGATGGCTTGGCAGTGCCAATGGTCATTTCTTTATAACATTGCCTGCTATCTGCCGATATGATGTCCGTACCCAGTTTTTGGGCAAGGGCTAGGGCAATAGCTGTTTTACCTACCGCTGTAGGCCCTGCTATAACGTATACGGTACGAGACAATGGTTATGATTTATTGGCCGGCAGCCTATGTTCCAAATAACTATGCCGCAATTAGTCGAAGCTTTCTTCCCCACCTTCCGTACTCTCACCACCTTCGCCTTCGTTGCCAAAGCCTTCCGCCATTTCATCAGCCCCCAGGTCATACTTTTCTTCTACTTCCAGCAGTTTATCCAGGTTCACACCCTTCACGCCATATTGCGCAGGTGCTACTCCTTCTTTGCGGAATACATAAGGATAGGTACGTTTAGGGTCTTCATCCTTGCTCACGCCAATCAGCTCTACAAGAAAAGTCCATTTTTTCACCGGGTCATATTCATACACGAATTTCTGGTCGGGTGCAGACACAAGAGCATTGATCGGTGTGCGCATCATAGAAAGTGCGGGGGCATCTTTCTTATTAACCAGCACTTCTGAATTGAACTCTCTGCCGCGTATCCATCGGTCGTTGCTTTCAAAGAAAGACGCGCTGTGTTTGCCATCAAATTCGTATGCCGAAATGATCGCTTTGTGAAATTCCAGTAAGGTTTGAGTCGGGCGTATTTCTATATCCCTGTATACCAGGTCGTCATCTTCCCAGTACACCCTGAATCTTAATAAGGCCATAATACGCCATAAAAATAATCAAATGCCCGGTTATATGAAATGGTGCTGCTTTATCATTGTGTATCTTTGCTTTTTAAGAGCACTTAGGACAGGAGTCAATAAAAGTTTAATTAATATTTTGCTCGGTTTTAAAAAAAGCATACCTTTGCCATCCCAAATTTGAGATCATGCCAAAGGTGAAGACTCACAGTCGTGCTAAAAAAACTTTTAAAGTAACAGGCACAGGTAAAATTCGCAGGTATAAAGCTTTTAAAAGCCACCTGCTGACTAAAAAATCAAAAACGCGCAAACGCCATCTGCGCCAGGCTGCATTTGTACACCCTGCAAATGAAAACCTGGTAAAACGCATGCTGGCTCTGCGATAGAATAAAAATTATTAATAACTGAATTAATCATTATAAGATATGCCACGTTCGGTAAATGCGGTTGCATCACGCGCGAGAAGGAAAAAGATACTGAAACAAGCCAAAGGTTTTTACGGCAAACGTAAAAACGTCTATACCGTTGCTAAAAACGTATTAGAAAAAGGTCTTGGCTATAAATTTGTAGGCCGCAAGAACAAAAAACGCGACTACCGTGCTTTATGGATCGTGCGTATCAACGCAGCATGCCACGAAGAAGGTATCAGCTACTCTCAGTTCATGGGTAAACTGGCTGCTAAAGGCATCGACCTGAACCGTAAGGTACTGGCTGACCTGGCTATGAACGAGCCTGAAAGCTTCAAAAAGCTGGTTGCTGAAGTAAAATAAGCTTCGCCTTAATCATATTCAATAGCCGTTCCGATACTTCGGAACGGCTATTCTTATTTCCATTATTCAAGGTAATGCGCTTCTATTTGCAATTCTGATCGCACTTCAGCCTTCCTGCCTTTTTCAAATATCCCGTAGATAGTACTGCCACTGCCACTCATGGATGCATAAATAGCTCCCTGCGTGTACAGTTGCTCTTTTATTTCCTTTAAGCCGGGGTGCCGGGCAAAAACAGGCTCTTCAAAATCGTTGCTTAAATATTCAAACCATTCTTTTATTGGTAATTCCGGTAATTTCTTTAGGTCGAAAGAGGCAGGTTTTGGTTGGATCATTTTAAATGCAGCTGCGGTAGATACGTGTACTGCGGGACAAATGATCTGCAAACTGTAGCCGGAGAGGTCGATTGATACCGCGCTCATCTGCTCGCCCCGTCCTTTAGCATATTGCGGGGTATTATAGATAAAGAAAGGGCAGTCGCTGCCCAGTTGCAGCGCAAATGCTGCAAGCTGTTCGTTAGGTAAGTTTAGCTGGTAGTATTCATTCATCAGTCTCAGCATGAATGCTCCATCTGCAGAGCCGCCACCCATGCCTGCACCCATCGGTATATTTTTGAGCAGGTGAATGGCCACCGGGGTTATCTTTTCCGGGTATAGTCCGCGCAATAATTCCCATGCCTTCCATACAAGGTTATTTTTCGGGTCTCCTTCTATGGCCTTTCCGTGCAATTGTATGGTAGTTTCAGCTGCCGGTACTATTTCCAGCACATCTTTAATGGCTACCGGGTAAAAAACAGTTTCCAGGTTATGATACCCGTCTGGCCGTTTTTCGGTTATGTACAGTCCAAGGTTGATCTTGCAATTGGGAAATATCACCATAAAATATCAGCAGAAAGCGAAGCGTAAAATTATCTGTATTTTTGAAATAGCACAGCCAATGCTGTTTCATAGATGAAAGATGTTATAAGCCTCAAAGACATTCGTAAAAGCTATTACCTCGGAAAACAGGAATTGCCTGTACTAAAAGGGATCAACCTGGTGATACAGGAAAACGAATATGTAGCCCTGATGGGCCCTTCCGGTTCGGGTAAATCTACCCTGATGAATATTATTGGCTGCCTGGATACGCCTACCAGCGGTACTTATATACTCAATGGTCACGACGTGAGTAGTATGCAGGACGATGAACTGGCCAATGTGCGTAATGTAGAGATAGGTTTCGTATTCCAGCAATTCAACCTTTTACCGCGCCTCACGGCATGGGAAAATGTGGCATTACCACTAATATATGCAGGCATAGGTAAGCAGGAGCGTGAAGAACGTGCCCGTGCTATGCTCGATAAAGTAGGACTTTCAGACCGTGCGCATCACAAACCAAATGAATTGTCGGGTGGACAAAGCCAGAGGGTAGCAATTGCACGTGCACTGGTCAATAATCCTTCTTTGATACTGGCAGATGAGCCAACCGGTAACCTGGACACTAAAACATCGGTAGAGATCATGGAGCTATTCAGCGCTATACATGAGCAGGGCAATACTGTAGTGTTGGTAACACACGAGGAAGACATCGCAAACTTTACCAAAAGGATAGTGCGTGTACGTGATGGTGTGGTAGAGACAGATAAATTAAATGCGCCGGCTACAACCGAAGTACATTAGAAAAATCAAAAAGATCAATGGCATTTAAGATATATACCAAAACAGGAGACAAAGGCAGCACCAGCCTTATAGGTGGTGTGCGCGTACCCAAAAGTCATATCCGCATAGAAAGCTATGGCACTGTGGATGAGTTGAATTCATTCATTGGTATGGTGAATGATATGGCAGCGAATGAACAGATCAACAACTGGCTGCGCGAGATACAGGACCGCTTATTCACTATCGGCAGTGTATTAGCTACCAACCCCGATAAGGAGGTAAAGATGAAGCTGCCGGATGTGCATGATGAAGATGTGGCCTGGCTGGAGCAGCGCATCGACGAAATGAATGAAGTATTGCCGGAGATGCGTTCTTTTATACTTCCCGGAGGCAACCTTGCATCATCTACCTGCCATGTGGCAAGATGTGTATGCCGCAGGGCAGAGCGCATTTGCGTAGCCATGCACGAGCAAGGTGAAGTAATACCCGACCTGGTGGTACGTTACCTCAACCGCTTGTCAGACTTCCTGTTTGTACTGGCCCGATACATCAGCCATATCAATGGTGTGGCTGATGTAGAGTGGAGAGCAAGGGTATAACGGCCTCGAAGATTATTCCACAAACGAATGGTCCGGCTTAATCATTTCCGGATGCGCCTGCTGGTATCTCACGATATCCGGTATAGATACATCCATCACATAAGGGTTATCAGGATTATGATCAATGTAGTTCTGATGATAATCTTCTGCCTTCCAGAATTTAGTAAACGGTTTTACTTCAACAGCAATCGGATCCTTGTATTTACCCGACCGGCTTAGCCCGGCAATATAATCTTCAGCTGTTTTCTTTTCCTGCTCATTGCGGTAAAAGATGATAGACCTGTACTGCGTGCCATGATCCGGTCCCTGGCCGTTTACCTGAGTGGGATTGTCCATTGCGTCAAAGTAAACCTTGACTAATTGAGGGAAGGATATTTTAGTGCTGTCATAATAGATGTTTACGGTCTCTGCATGGCCGGTTGTGCCGGTTCCAACATCTTCATAAGATGGATTGGCATAATCGCCACCTGCATAACCTGATACCACCTCACCTACACCCTTAATGCTTTCAAATAAGGTTTCCTCGTGCCAGAAGCAGCCCGCTGCGAAAGTTGCCTGCGCATTGTAAACACCCGAAGTATCTGCAGGAGATACAGTAGCACTAATATTGCGTTTTATCTTGTGTTTATTTTGCGCGCACGAACTAAAGCCATGAACTGATACAAGCAGCAATGCTATATAAAAAGCGTTTTTCACAATTAGCTGTTTACTAAAAGTTACGCCTTTTTAGCCAATATGGTTTTCCGGGAAACGTTAAGGTTTTGTTTGGGCAACGGCTATAATAGCCTTCGCCGCATTGTCTGATGCATTACTATCACCAAGTAAATGCCACAACTGCTTATAGTCAGCCTTTAACTGTGTTATATGCGCGGCATTGTTCAGTATCTTGTCCAGCTCTTTGTAGAGCATAGTTTCGTTGAGATCTCCCTGTATTAGTTCTGTAACAACAGGCTTATCCATGATCAGGTTTACAAGCGATATGTATTTGATCTTCACCAGCCTTTTTGCCAGCATATAAGATATGGGGTTGCCTTTATAACAAACGACTTCCGGCACACCGAATAATGCGGTTTCCAATGTAGCGGTGCCGCTGGTTACCAAAGCTGCTTTTGCCTGGCGCAGCAATTCGTAGGTCTTATTCTGCACCAGCATTACATCCTGGTTTCCTATCAGTTCCTTATAAGTGCTATCCGGCTGTGCCGGTGCCTGAGCTATTACAAACTGATATTCCGGAAAGCGCGATACCATTGTCAGCATCACAGGTAGTTTCACCTTTATCTCCTGAGATCTGCTGCCGGGTAATAATGCTATGATCGGCTTGGCCGAAATAGGGTTAACAGGTTTGGTTTGTTCCTCTTCTATTACCTGTATCAATGGATGCCCTACATAACTTACAGCATACGCCCATTTGTGGTAGAATTGTTTTTCAAAAGGCAGTATCACCAGCATCTTGTCTACATCACGTTTTATCTTCTTCACTCGGTTCTCCTTCCACGCCCATACCTGCGGAGAGATATAATACACCGTTTTGTAACCCTGCTGCTTGGCCCATTCTGCAATGCGCATATTAAAGCCGGGATAGTCTATGAAAACGATCACATCGGGTTTGTATGCTGTAATGTCCTGTTTGCAGAAATCTATGTTACGGAAGATAGTACGTAAATGCGTCAGCACTTCTACAAAACCCATAAAGGCAAGGTCTCTGTAATGCTTTACCAGCGTGGCGCCTGCTTCCTGCATTTTATCGCCGCCCCAGCATCGTACATCTGCATTGCTGTCGTTACGATGCAATGCTTTGATAAGGTTGCTGCCGTGGAGATCGCCACTGGCCTCGCCCGCTATAATGTAGTAGCGCATATTAATTCCATACAAACCTTAACAGGATGATCAATACTGCATAAAGTATGGTAGCTATAAGCACTCCCCTTGCAGACAGATCAAGGCGTTTGTTGGTAAAGTAGATGAATGGTAAAACGTTCAGTAATATAGCAAGACTGATGACGGTAGCCGCTTTTTCGTGTGTACGCATCAGGTACGCTGTAAAATCTCCGAATGTATAGGAATGAAACAGTATTGCGTATACAATAAAGAAGCCTATTACAGGCATTAATACACCCAATACAAAGCCAAACATCGGAACATTACGTCTCATAGATATGGAAATATTCCGCTAATATACAAGTGAAAAATACAATTTTGTATATACAGGCGTGAAAGATGTACATTTGTTGCCAATAAATTGAAAAAGTGTTACGATGAATTTTAACCTGAAGAACTTACCTGAGCGTACACAAAAGCCTCGTAACTACGGGCTTACAATGGTGATGGACAAAGGCCTTGGGCTGGACGAAGTAAACAACTTCCTTTCTGTTGCTGCTCCTTATGTTGATATTGTAAAACTTGGTTTTGGCACTGCACACGTTACCGCTAACCTGAAGCAAAAAATAGATATATATCTTTCTAATGATATACCCGTTTATTTCGGTGGTACTTTATTTGAAGCATTCCTGATACGCGGGCAATTTGACGACTATCTGAATACTGTAAAAGAATATGGCCTGAAGCATGTAGAAGTGTCTGACGGTTCTATTACCATACCGCATGTAGAAAAATGTGGTTATATCGAAAAGCTGGCAAAGCACGTTACGGTATTATCTGAAGTTGGTTCTAAAGATGCCACTCACATCATGCCGCCATACAAATGGATAGAGCTGATGAAGGCAGAGCTGGAAGCCGGCTCTACTTATGTGATAGCGGAAGCCCGTGAGGCAGGTAACGTAGGTATCTATCGTGGCAGCGGCGAGGTGCGTGAAGGGCTGGTGCAGGAGATACTGACACAGATACCATTTGAAAAGATCATCTGGGAAGCGCCGCAAAAAGCGCAGCAGCTATACTTCCTGGAACTGCTGGGCGCTAACGTGAACCTCGGCAACCTGGCCCCATCAGAGGTAATACCGCTGGAGGCCATGAGGGTAGGATTGCGTGGCGATACTATGCATCTGTACCTGGGTAAAGAAAATAACCTTGCAAGTACCAATCAATAATATTTCCGGGCATACTGTATAGTATGCCCTTTTTTATTTCCCTTTATGCACAAAGAATATGGCATCATAGGGTTTCCGCTTACGCATTCTTTTTCACCGGCCTACTTTGCAGATAAATTTGCACGCGCCGGCATTGATGCTGCATACCATGCATACCCGCTGGAGACCATAGATATGTTCCCTGCCTTTATAGACAGACATCCCGGTATTACCGGGTTAAATGTTACTATACCTCACAAGCAATCTATTATTAAATACCTCGATGAGCTGCATGTAGACGCGCAGGAGATAGGTGCAGTAAACTGTATTGATATACGTGATGGTAAACGTACAGGGTATAATACAGATGTAATAGGTTTTGAAAGAAGCCTGCAGCCTTTATTAAGATCGCATCATGTGCGTGCGCTGGTCCTCGGTACAGGTGGGTCTTCCCTTGCCGTAAGACAGGCATTGGTGAAGCTCGGAATATCTTACCAGAAGGTATCCCGCATTGCATCCTATGATACTATATCGTACGAGCAGATAACGCCGGAGGTAATAGAAGAGCATACGCTTATCATTAATACTACGCCTCTGGGTATGTACCCACATGTAGACAGCTACCCAGATCTGCCGTATGAATCTATGACCGGTAAGCACCTGCTATACGACCTCATCTATAACCCGGAGGAAACTAAATTCCTGGCTAAAGGAAAGCAATACAGTGCCGCTGTTAAAAACGGCTATGAAATGCTGATACTACAAGCCGAGGCTTCCTGGGAGATATGGAACCGTTAACCTATGGTATAGTACACGCAAGTGGTAACGAAATTGCGGAAGAATGGTATCGCAGAGATCAGCTTTGATTGTTTTCTGGGCTGCCAGCCAAATTTGTATTTATAGATCGGGTTAATAAGGTAGTGCTGTTTATTCAGGAATTTATAACCGCTGTTTCTTACAATACGTTCAAAACGTTCTATGCTGATGCGGGTATCGTATATTTCCATTAGCTCTTTAATGACACCTTCATTTTCGCCTATCATCTTCAGCATACCACGATATAAAGGTTTCGGCAGGATATGATACCAGGGCATCATGCCCAGTTTATGATCGGCGATCTGCTGGTGGCCGCCAAATGGCATATACCATGGTGGGAAGCCAAAGAATATCTGTCCGCCTTCTTTTAGGAAATTGCGCAGGTAGGGGATGAATTTCTCTTGCTCAGGTATATGTTCTATAGCGTCTTTTAAGATGATGACATCAAAAAAGCCTTTGAACCGTTGCAGGAAATCTTCATCATATACATTCTTATACAGGAATTCGATCTTCCCTTCTGCTACTTCTTTGGCAAAAAACTTGTTGGCAAGATCTATACGAATGGGGTTCAGGTCAACACCTACACAAAAAGCACCCTTTTCCATAAAGGGTACCAGCACACCGCCTTCGCCGGTGCCAATTTCCATTACGTTCATGCCTTTACCTATAGGCTTGGTCTGCTCTACAAATGGTAAAACGTATTGCCTGGAATTATCTACCTGCTGATCGTAGCGTACCTGATCGTCTTTATGCTGTTTTAAGGCCAATGGTATCCTGTATTTTTAAAGTGCGGTAAAATTAGCCTTTTACTTCATTAATCACAGACTGCAGTATCTCCAATTGCTTTCGGATACTCTCATCATGTATTTTTTCATATATAGAAAGGATGAACTCGCGCGATAGTTTCAGTTTTTCGGCCCTTGTGCCGCGTGTATCTACTATTTCCCGCCAGCGCTCGGGCTGGTAGGCGGTCATATTGGCTTCTTTCTTTACCATGCCCATACGCTCGCTTAGCTCCATTCTACGGGCTATCAGGTCTATGATCTCCGCATCTATGCCGTCCATCAGTTGCCGCAGGTATTCCAGCGTTACATCGCTGTCCGCATTGCCGCTATTGATGTTTCTGAGTACCAGGCCATCCAGTATTTGCTTCAATGCGGCAGGTGTTACCTGTTGTGCGGCATCGCTCATGGCATGGTCCGGGTCGGGGTGGGTTTCTATGATCAGTCCGTCAAAGCCCATATCCATTGCCTTTTGGGCTATATCGCCCACTAAAGCGCGCTTACCTGTTATATGGCTGGGATCGCAAATGATGGGTAATTCCGGCCTGCGCCTTTTCAGCTCTATTGGTATGGGCCAGTTGGGTTGATTACGGTAAGGAGATGCAGCATTGTAAGTACTGAAACCACGGTGTATAGCTGCTATTTCTTTAACGCCTGCATGTTCCATACGTTCAATGGCTCCCAGCCAGAGGTCCACGTCCGGGTTCACCGGGTTTTTTACCATCAAAGGTATATCTACGCCCCTGAGCGCATCCGCTATATGTTGGACCTGGAAAGGATTTACCGTTGTGCGGGCACCTATCCACAATACGTCTATGCCATGTTTTAATGCCAGTTCTACATGTTCAGGTTCCGCTACTTCTATTGCTACAGGCAATAAATACTTTGCCTTTACCTCTTGCAGCCAGGGCAGTGCTTCAGCCCCTAATCCTTCAAAGCTGCCGGGCCGTGTGCGTGGTTTCCAGATACCCGCACGAAACAACTGTACATTCATCGCAGCAAGCGCTTCTGCGGTAGCTAATACCTGTTCCCTGCTTTCCGCACTGCAAGGCCCCGCAATAATAAAAGGGCTACCTCCCCTCCTGAAAAATGACATAATGCAAATTTAGTGGTTGACTCGTTGATTTGTTGACTGCTTGATGATTATACTTGTTTATATACTCATTATATAAGGCTGATATAATAATTGTTCCCGTAAGGGGATAACTAATCAACAAATCAACGAGTCAACTATCTTCCGGACTCTGAAAAAGAGATAACTAATCAACAAATCAACGAGTCAACTATCTTTGCGGCCATGCAACAATTGTCGGGTGTACAGGAACTGAAAAAGGGCGGGGTCATATTAATTGACAAACCATATAAATGGACCTCCTTCGATGCGATCAACAAGATAAAGATAATGGCACGCCTTAAAATTGGCCATGCAGGTACGCTGGATCCCCTGGCTACAGGTTTGCTGATATGCTGTACCGGCGATTTCACTAAAAAGATAAGCGAATACCAAAGGTTACCTAAAGAATATACAGGCATCATCCATTTGGGTGCCAGCACAGCTACTTACGACCTGGAAAGCCAGCCGGAAAATCCTAAACCTTTTGACCATATTACTGAAGAGGAGATCCTTGCAGCAGCAAAAAAGTTTACAGGCGATATTATGCAGGTGCCTCCCGTGCATTCTGCCATTAAAAAAGATGGGGAGCGTTCTTACGACCTGGCACGTGCAGGCGTCGAAGTAAAGCTGGAAGCCCGCCCCGTTACTATTACAGAATTTGAGATCACTAAAATAGCATTACCCGAAGTGCACTTCCGCGTGGCATGTAGCACGGGCACATATATCCGTTCTCTCGCAAATGATTTTGGTGCAGAATTGGGCTGCGGGGGCTACCTGCAGGAACTCCGCCGCACTAAGATCGGAGATTTTGATGTGGCGGATGCGCTCACCCCCGAAGCATGGGGCAAATATTGGAAGGAAACCTGGGTTGGGAAAAAATAAGAAAATAAAGTTTAAGGCTAACCGTGCTGTGGATAATAATGAGGAAAATAAGTATGTTAGCAGCACATTTCATATTAAACTGATAAAATCAAATTAATGTATTGTGTCAACGTAGGAAATAGGCAGCTAGTAGATAAACAACTTATGGGCAAATAATACACAATGTCTTTGCGAATAGAACGTGATACTGAAATACTAATAGATAATCAGCTTACTAACTTAGGCTGGGATAATAATCCAAACTCGGCAAATAGAAATGTCTATCAGCAACGTGTCAAGACATCCGAGCAGAAACAAAAATTGCAAGGTAAAAGACCTGATTATACGCTATATGCTATGGGGTCTGATGACCCCTTAGCAGTTATAGAAGCAAAAAAGCCAGGTCAAAATATTCAAGAAGCTTTGAACCAGGGCTTGGAATACGCAAGCAAAATAAATGCGCCTTTAGTTTTTGCGACCGATGGCGTATTTACAAAAGCAATTCATGCAAAAGTAAACAAGCCATTAATTCTAAATGGCGAAGATATTGATGAATTAATACGAGAAACATTAGCGCTTCAATACCTTACTACCAATGAGGTTAATACCCTAGATAAAAGAGTTATAAAATCGAGAGGGGAACTTATATCTATCTTTGAAACCGTAAATGATTTATTAAGAGAAGAAGGATTACAGCAAGGCCTAGAACGATTCACGGAATTTTCCAATATATTGTTTCTGAAAGTTTTAAGTGAGGTCGAAGACGGTAAAGAAGAAATCGGTTTAAAATCCAAAATAGATCGGGTATACCGTTGGGATTATTTCAAAGAAAAGAAGGGACAGGAACTATTAAGTTATGTTAGCGACACTGTTCTTAAGTGGTTTTCACATGAATACAAGGATGAAACTATATTTCAGGGACTAAAAATAAAGCATCCAGATAATCTACGAGAAATAATTACATTACTTGATGGGTTGCAACTTACTGATATAAACGCTGATATTAAAGGTGATGCGTTTGAGTACTTTATACGTTCATATTCTGCAAGCAATCCTTCAGATTTGGGAGAAATATTTACACCTAGGCATGTCGTAAAAACACTCGTAAAGTTGGTTAATCCACAAATTGGAGAGAAAGTTTATGACCCATTCTGTGGTACAGGAGGTATGCTTATTGTTGCCTTTAAACACATTATGGATACTATGGCGCAAACGGATTTTAATATTAAAGTCCTTAAAGAGCAAACTCTGTATGGATCAGAGTTAACTAGAACGGCAAGTATCGCGAAAATGAATATGATACTTGCGGGCGATGGACATAATAACATCGTAAAGCAAGACAGTTTAGCAAATCCCGTAGATAAGGAATACGATGTTGTAATAACCAACTATCCGTTTGCACAAAAAACAAGATATGGTGATAAATACGTTATACCTAGCAGAAATGGAGATATAATATGTCCTCAACATTGTTTTAGATCATTAAAGGATGGGGGTAGGGTAGCCATGATTGCGCCAGATGGATTTCTTACAAATAAAAACAGTCACTCTTATGAAGCTGTAAGAAAGTATTTAGTGGAAAATGCAACGTTAAAAAGTGTAATATCTCTTCCACGGGGTTCATTTGAACCATATAACCGTGCTAAAGCAAGTATTCTATATTTTACTGACGTAAGAAAATCAAAAACAAAAGGACATTTTTGGCATTTTACCGTAAAGAATGATGGATATACTTTAGACAAAAAGAGAAAAAGGATAGATGGTTTAAATGATCTGGAATTGGTGTTGTCTGAAAAGAATTTAGAAACACAAGCGGAGGATTATTTGTTAGGTTTAGGTATTAAAAAAATCGATGTATCAGAAATTAAAGACAATAATTATGTTTTAAGTGCTGCTCCATATATTACAATACCAGATCTTCCAAATACGGAACATGACGTGTATTGTTTAGGAGATATACTAGAGCCAGCCAACAATGGGAAAATTGGCCAAGCGAAAAATGTGCCCATAATGTCGATAACGATGAATGATGGCTTAATTGACCAAGGCGATAAATTCAAAAAACGGATAGCTAGTTCAGATATATCCAAATATAACCGTGTTTATAAAAATGATCTAGTCATAGGGTTCCCGATAGACGAAGGAGTACTTGGGTTTCAAACCAAATATGATATGGCTGCAGTCAGCCCCGCTTACAACATCTGGAAATTTAAAAATAGTAGTTTAAACTTAAATGTTTTATTTCTCGAAATCTTATTACGTTCGTCTGCGATGCGTGAATTATACAAACAATTAATGCATGGTAGTGTGGATAGAAGGAGAACGATAGAGGATAGTATATTTGTTAAAATAAAAGTTCCAATTCCTCAACGTAAAGTTCAGGATGCAATAGTAAAAAAGCACCTAGAGGTTGAAAACCATAAAGTCCAAATTAAGGCTGTAGAAAAAAGCATTCAAACAGATATAAAAGATTTGATTGGATAATGGTAATAATCTTATGAGGGAAAATAAAAGCCACCTTGCGGTGGCTTATGATATTTTAATAGTCAAGTTATATCATCACTTTACTTTGTTCGCTTACCAGTTCGCGTACAGCATCTGCAATGCCTTTGGCATCGTAGCCGCATTCGCGGTGTAGTTCTTCCGGCTTGCCATGCTCTACTAACCTGTCCGGTATGCCCAGCATCTTCACTTCAGGTGTGTAATGATGTTCTGCCATGAATTCCAGTACCGCACTGCCAAAACCACCAACAATAGTACCGTCTTCTACAGTGATGATCTTGCTGAATTTATGTGCTATTTCGTGCAGCAGCTCTTCGTCTAATGGTTTGGCAAAACGCATATCATAATGCGCAGGATTCAATCCTTCTTTTGCTAGAGCATCGCAGGCTACCATAGCAAAGTTGCCGGGGTGGCCTATCGTCAGGATGGCAACATCTTCCCCATCTTTTATCTTACGCCCTTTACCTATTTCCAGCTTCACCATCGGCGTACGCCATTCCGGCATTACACCTTGCCCGCGTGGGTAGCGTATTACAAATGGCAATTGATTTTCGTCCAGTTGTGCGGTGTACATCATATTGCGCAACTCTGCCTCGTTCATAGGGGCAGCTACTACCATGTTTGGTATGCAGCGCATGTATGGTATATCATAGCAGCCGTGGTGCGTAGGACCGTCGTCGCCAACAAGGCCGGCACGGTCCAGGCAGAAGATAACAGGCAGCTTTTGTATCGCTACATCATGTATCACCATATCGTAGGCACGTTGCATGAACGAGCTATAGATATTACAGAACACCTTCATGCCCCTTGTGGCAAGGCCGGCACTCAATGTTACAGCATGTTGCTCGGCAATGCCCACGTCCAGCGCACGGTCAGGCATTTTCTCCATCATAAATTTCAGGGAGCAGCCCGATGGCATAGCAGGGGTGATACCCATAATAAGCGGGTTCTTCTCTGCCAGTTCTATGATGGTATGTCCAAACACATCCTGGTATTTAGGAGGTTCGGCAACGGTTGTTATCTTTTTATTGATCTTCCCGGTGATCTTATCAAATGTGCCGGGGGCATGCCACAGGGTCTGGTCTTTTTCTGCCAGTTCGTAGCCCTTACCTTTTACTGTTTTGATGTGCAGCAGCTTAGGGCCGGGGATATGCTTCAGGTGGTCGAGTGTTTCTACCAGTTTCAGCACATTGTGGCCATCCACCGGTCCGAAGTAGCGCATATTCAGCGCTTCAAACAGGTTGCTCGATTTAGACACCATGCCTTTCAGGCCGGCTTCTATCTTAGAACCTATCTTCTGGAAGTCTGCCGCGGGCAGCTTGCCCAGCAGTTTCCATACATCGTCCCTGAATTTATTATAGGTATAAGAAGTAGTAATGTCGGTAAGATATTCCTTCAGCGCACCCACATTCGGGTCTATGGACATATTATTGTCGTTCAGGATCACCAGCAGGTTGCTGTTGCTCACGCCTGCATGGTTCAGTGCCTCAAAAGGTAGCCCCGCTGTCATGGCACCATCGCCTATCACGGCAATATGCTGGCGGTCTGTTTCTCCCTTATATTTAGATGCAATGGCCATACCCAATGCCGCGGATATGGAAGTAGAGGAGTGCCCTACACCAAATGCGTCATATTCACTTTCTGTTCGTTTAGGGAAGCCGCTGAGGCCGCCATATTTACGATTGGTATGAAATACCTGGCGCCTGCCGGTAAGTATCTTGTGGCCATAAGCCTGGTGGCCTACGTCCCAGATCAGCTGATCGTCTGGGGTATTCATTACGTAGTGGAGTGCTACGGTAAGCTCTACTACACCCAGGCTGGCGCCAAAATGCCCGCCATGAACACTGACACAGTCTATTATAAACTGGCGCAACTCATTGCAAACCTGTTGCAGATCGGTCCTGTTCAGCTTACGTAAGTCTGCCGGATAATTGATATTGCTCAGTAAAGGCCCTGCAGCTATTTCTTCCATCTACCAGAAAAAGAATTGAAAATATCCTCCAAAAATAGTTAAAAATCCGCTATGTGATATTATTAATAACAGTAAAGGATAACGTTTGTTCGGTTTTACACCTCCTTATTATTATATATCTCCCGGCGGGTTAAATAATTAATTAGCAATTATTGCGCCAATCCTGATTTACCTTTGTGAGCAATTATATAAAAATGTTCAACCGTTATTGGCGGGAGTATCCCTGGTTTCTGCAGCTTATCCTCTTTGGGCTCATGGTTTTCACGTTTGCATCTTTTACCACATTGGTATGCACTATGTTATGGCCTAAGCTGATGGGGTATTCTGTTGCGCAAGCAGCAACGGTAGGCGCGGATGCCAGTAAATCATTGATTAATGCTTCTATCATATTGCAGGGTGTTATTTCGATGTCTGTCTTCCTGCTGCCGCCATTGGTATACGCCAATCAAACCCATCCCAGTGTTACATATTACCTGCACCTGCAAAAGCCGGGTAAGCCTATTCAGTGGATATTGATCCTGCTGATGTGGCTGGGAGCCATGCCTTTGTTCCTGGAGTTGGGTAGTTTAATGCACTTAATAGATCTGGGCAAAGGCGCTAAGGAAGCACAGGATAAAATAGAAGCCGCAGAAAAGGCCTACCTCGATATGAAGACCTTTGGCGAATTTCTTCGTGCGCTGATAGTAATGGCCTTATTGCCGGCT
Source organism: Bacteroidetes bacterium 43-93 (assembly GCA_001897855.1). Taxonomy (GTDB): domain Bacteria; phylum Bacteroidota; class Bacteroidia; order Chitinophagales; family Chitinophagaceae; genus Polluticoccus. The sequence goes on along the minus strand of MKUO01000018.1, from coordinate 406,858 downwards.
ATAGGCGAGGAGCTATTCTTCCGCGGTATATTATTCCGCTTCTTTTACCAGAAAAACCGCAGGATATTCTTTTCAGGTTTCCTTGTTTCGGTATTGTTCGCGCTGGCGCATGGCACCCCGTTCAATTACGTATCCATTTTTGCAGCAGGTGGATTGCTCTGTTTTACCTTCTACATCACCGGCTCGTTGTACGCAAGTATGCTGGCGCATTTCTTTTACAATGGCTTGCAGATATTTCTTGCCTATATAGCGCAGCAGAATGCTTCCATAGAGCGCATAATGGATCAAAATGCTGTTCCGCTAGGCTTGGTAGCAGGTGGTGCTGTATTGTTTGCGGCATCGGCGTATTTATTATGGAAGGCACGCACCCCGTTGCCGCCTACCTGGGCAGATGATTTTACACCACAAGAGCGGGCAGAGCGCGAAACTAACCCCTTTGGATAAAACCTTTATATTGTAGCGGTATATGGCAATGAACTGGCCTACATTCTTCACCCGCCTTGGCAGCGCTATCGTCTTCTCCATCATCATGATGGCAGGATTGCTGTGGGTCGACTGGGCATTATATCTACTGCTGGCTTTGATACAGGTATTGTGTATCCGTGAATATTTTAAGTTAGTACACCTCATTACCCCCGATATGTACCTGCCTGCATGGTTGCCATGGGCAACGCAGGCGATAGCTTTAGCCCTGTTCTTTTCCGCCATTCTGTTGCCGGATAAGGTATTGGGCATAGCGCTCGTATGCGCACCGTTGCTTGTTTTGGTAACTAGCTTATCAAAGCAAACTGCATGGCAGGCAGGGTTGCATGCCATTGGCGGGTTGTGTTATATTTTATTTCCAATGCTCAGTATGGCCATGCTGCGGCATATAGATTTTTCACTGCCCATAGCGCTGATCCTGATGATATGGATGAACGATACCATGGCGTATATCGTCGGTTCATTCATCGGTAAAACACCATTTTCTGCCATATCTCCCAAGAAAACGTGGGAAGGTACAGCCGGCGGTGCGGTACTTACCATAGCAGGCGGCGCTATTTGGGGCTATTATGCGCATAGGGCGCATTTTATGATGGTTGACTGGATGATGATCTCAGCTATTGTGGCCATTGCAGGTACGGCGGGTGATTTATTCGAGTCTAAACTCAAACGCCTTGCAGGCGTTAAAGATTCCGGCGCCATGATGCCCGGTCACGGCGGCGCGCTCGATCGTTTTGATTCCTTGTTAATATCCGCGCCTTTTGTGCTGGCGTACATCTGGCTGTTTGTACCAATAGTGGAATAACCATTACATTTGCATTTCCAAAATTTTACTGATGTCAATACACCGCGAAGGTTATAAATACATCCTCATAGCTTCTGTATTATGGGCTATTATATGGTTTTTGTGTTATAAGTTTTTAATAGATATCGTTTGGTTGTTCTGGCCCATACAGGTAGCTTGTTTCCTTTTATGGTTCTGGATCATCTGGTTCTTCCGTCTACCCGCCCGCGATTTTACCTACAACGACAAACTGGCGATTGCCCCTGCAGATGGTAAGGTGGTAGTAATAGAAGAAACCTTTGAACCTGAATACTTTAAAGACAAGCGCCTGCAGGTATCTATCTTTATGTCGCCGCTGAATGTGCACGTAAACCGCAACCCCATAGCGGGGCTGGTGAAATATTTCAAATACCATCCGGGTAAATACCTCGTGGCATGGCATCCTAAATCTTCTACCGAGAACGAACGTACTACGCTGGTATTAAGCAATGGACGGTCGGAGTTATTGATCCGCCAGATAGCCGGTGCCCTGGCAAGGCGCATCTGCTGGTATGTTAAAGAAGGAGAGGTTGTAAAACAGAACGATGAGTTCGGTTTCATCCGTTTTGGCTCGCGGGTAGATATTTATTTTCCGCTGGGTACCCAAATAGATGTTAAAATTGGAGATATGGTGCAGGGCGGCATCACAGTTTTGGGTAGTATCGCTTAAATTCGTACTTTCAATATTCGTAAAAAATATAAAAACAGTCCAATATGAAAAAGCTCACATTATTGCTCGGTGCCCTGGTGATTGCTGGTGCTACTTTCGCTTGCGATGGCAAGAAAGATGAAAAAGCATGCTGCAAAAAAGGCGAAAAGAAAGAGTGCTGCAAGAAAGATGAAAAGAAAGCTTGCTGCAAAAAAGACGAGACAGCTAAGAAAGACGACAAAAACATGTCTTCTTCTACCACTAAAAAATCATAAGTTATTAGATTATTGTATAAGATGCCTTCCTTATGGAGGGCATTTTTATTTTGAGCTATTCGTAAGACCTTTGCGGCATGTCCTATAAAAAAATTACGGCCGAGGATATAACTTATTTCCGTTCCATTCAAGGAATTCATTCTGTGCATACAGACGACGATGCACTTGCCAATTGCGCATCCGATGAAACGGAAGACCTGCATTATATGCCCGAAGTGGTCATAGAACCGGCGACGGTAGATGCTATCAGTAAGATCATGACTTATTGCAACGAGCATCTGATACCTGTAACACCGCGTGGTGCAGGTACCGGGCTTAGTGGTGGTGCATTGCCTGTTTATGGTGGCGTAGTGCTGCACATGAAGCGCTTCAACAAGATATTACAGGTAGATAAAAGCAACCTGCAGGTAATAGTAGAGCCGGGCGTTATTACGCAGGAACTGCAGGAGCATGTAAAGCAACAGGGTTTGTTCTATCCCCCCGATCCGGCAAGTAAGGGCTCGTGCTTTATAGGTGGTAATGTTTCTGAAAATTCGGGTGGCCCGCGTGCAGTAAAATATGGTGTGGTAAAGGATTATGTGCTAAACCTGGAGATGGTAATGCCCGATGGCAATATAATATGGACGGGCGCTAACGTGCTGAAGAATGCTACTGGTTATAATCTTACACAACTGGTGGTGGGCAGTGAGGGTACATTGGGCGTTATCACTAAAATCGTATTGCGGTTGATACCTGCCGTAAAACATGACCTGCTCATGTTGGTGCCTTTCCGTAATGCAGTGCAGGCTTGTGAGGCGGTCAATGCTATCTTCCTTGCCGGCTATACCCCTTCTGCGCTCGAATTTATGGAGCGCGATGCCCTGGAATGGTCCATGCGCTATACCAAGGCAACGGGCATTAATCTTCCGGAAGATATACAAGCACACCTGCTGATAGAAGTGGATGGTAATAACCCGGACGAACTCTATAAAGACATGGATGCTATCGGGGCTATTGTGCAGCAGTTTGATATTGATGAGATACTCTTTGCAGACAGCCATGAGCAGAAGCAAATGCTCTGGACGCTCAGACGAAAGGTGGGCGAGGCGGTAAAGACAAATTCTATCTATAAAGAAGAAGATACGGTGGTTCCGCGGGCAGAGTTGCCTGAGTTATTGGGTATTATTAAAAGCCTCGGCAAAAAATATGGCTTCCAGTCGGTATGTTATGGACATGCGGGCGATGGCAACCTGCATGTGAATATAGTGAAGGGCGATATGAGCGACGAGGACTGGAACAATAAGCTGACGCATGGCATACGGGAGTTATTTACAGAAGTGGTGCGCCTCGGCGGAACAATTTCCGGGGAGCACGGTATTGGCCTGGTGCAGAAGGGGTATATGGATATTGCATTCAACCCCATACAGCTCGGCCTGATGAAACAAATAAAGCAGGTTTTTGATCCAAAGAATATCCTGAACCCGGGCAAGATTTTCGCCGGCTAAACCTTTAACGTTACTTTGCCGTCTAAATACCTAAGCGTGACATAATATCCGGCGAATGAAGCCGTTTTTATCATAACTTCGTTTAATTATGAAATTCAGGTATATCACAACAGCGTTACTGCTCTGCATAGGCTTGCAGTCGGCATACGCGCAGGAAGTATATAGCAGCAGTGGCCGCCCTGTAACATCAGAAAAGCCTAAGAGCAGGCAAAAGGGCTTTGATGCCAGCCGTATCATTTTCGGCGGTGGTATGGGCCTTGCTTTCGGTACGGTTACAGATATCAGCGTAGCGCCGGTTTTAGGTTATCGCTTTACTGATAATTTCGCGGCGGGTATCGGCCTTGGTTACGAATACCTGAGGATCAAAGATTATTTCCAGTTCCAGGATCCCAATAATGCCAATGGCGGTGTTATCTATAAGCCTTATGTGGCTAATATCTATTCGCCAAGTGTGTGGACACGTTACCGCTTTTATAAAAACCTGTTTGCAGAGGTGGAATATGAACACAACTTCATGACTGCTAAAGAATATACACCTGTATATGATGCATCCACCGTTTTAGGCTTCAACTTCGCAGCTGATAAGGTAAATCGCAATGTGCCTTCTGTATTGGTAGGCATCGGTTTGCGTCAGCCAATCACTGATAGGGTATCGCTGTTGCTCATGGGTATGTACGATGTTTTGCAGAAAGAATACAGCCCTTACAAAAACACACTCATTATCCGTTTTGGTGTAGTTGCCGGATTTTAGAAGAATATATTTCATCATAAAAAAGCAGCATATTATTTATGCTGCTTTTTTATTTGCTCTTTTAGCTTTTCGGTAATTCGGTCTACTTGTGCATGTTGTGTATAGCCAACGTTGAAGAGGTAACTATAGCTGCCCAGGTAAGGTGTTGCCTTGCCCTGGTGCATAAATGGAGTGTACCTATAGGTGTCTAATACCCGCTGTATCTTTTTTTCGATGATCCCGGATATCGCTCCGGGTACTTCAGCAGGTACTATTTTATCATCGGCATTCAGCACCTTCCGTGTGAGTGTTTGGGGTTTGTAATAAACAATAGTTCCATGCTCATCTACCACCATTTGCTCTATTCTGTATTCATAATAGCCCTCTGGCAGCTGTTTTTTCTCTTCGGCAATGGCTTCATCCATGCGGTCATTTAATCTTGTATAGTCGCGGGTCCACACTTTAGACGATTCCATATTAAACCTGTCGTCTGGGTGGTCTTCGAAAAAATAGATCTCCTTGCCGTTCAGCATCACCGGCCTTTGTCCGCCAACTTTTAATGTAGAAGAGGTCTGCTTATTGCTGATATGCACAGCTCGTTCACGAACCGTTTCCAGCGTTGGTTTATCTCCTTTGCTGGTAACGATCACCGGGCCATTCCCACCTTTATCTTTAGCATATGCCAGTGAAGCGATTGCTGCGAGGGAAATAGTAAGGAAGTATTTCATAACAGGTATGTTATATGTATCGATAGTGAAGGTAATAGAAATTTGTATGATATATATCATCGCGGTATACATCCGGCTTCTCAAACTAATGGCCAAAATGGCCTATTTTCACGCCCATGAGTTCGGCCATACTGTTATCTATTGTGCTTGCCTATTTTCTTTTACTACTGGGCATTGCATTTTATACTTCCCGCCATTCCAATAACGAATCCTTTTTTATTGGTAACCGCAGTAGCAAGTGGTGGGTAGTAGCTTTTGGCATGATAGGCACCTCACTCTCCGGGATGACATTCATTTCCGTACCGGGCACCGTTGGCAAATCAGGGTTCGATTATTTCCAGGTAGTGATAGGCTATTGGCTGGGTTATTTTGCGGTCGCTTACATCCTGCTGCCTATATATTATAAAATGCAGCTCACCTCTATCTATACTTATCTCGAGAAGCGATTAGGGGTAACATCTTATAAAACAGGTGCATTGTTTTTTATCCTTTCCCGTACGCTGGGTGCTACCTTAAGGCTATACCTGGTAATAAAAGTGCTCGAGAAATTTGTGCTGGAAGATATGGGCATCCCTTTCGAGGCAACGGCTATTATCATTTTAGCATTGATACTATTATACACGTTTAAAGGAGGTGTTAAGACCATCGTCTGGACCGATACACTGCAAACCACATTCATGTTACTATCGCTGCTGGTATGCGTTGGTTATATCATGCACGATATGCATCTTGGCCTCGGATCTACCTGGCAGGCAATGAAGGCGCAGGGCTATACAAAGATGTTGCATACAGATGCGCTGGCGCCCAATTACTTCCTGAAGCAAATATTGGGTGGTGCTTTTATCACCATTGCTATGACGGGCCTCGACCAGGAAATGATGCAAAAAAATATCAGCGTCAGCAACCTGGCAGATTCTAAGAAAAACATGATCAGCTTTTGCTTTATTATGGTGGCCGCCAATTTTATATTCCTCTTGTTGGGCGGATTGTTATACTTATATGCAGGTGCTAACGGTATTGCCGTTGCCGGCGACGACCTGTTCCCTACCATAGCTGTAAAAAGTGGCCTTCCGTTTTTCATTACCATCTGTTTTATCGTAGGGCTGGTATCAGCCTTGTTTCCAAGCGCAGATGGTGCGCTTACTGCATTAACTTCTTCTTTCTGCATAGATATCCTGGGCATGAAGCGCCGTACCGACTGGGATGAAAAGAAGCGTTCCCGTGTTCGTCTTACCGTGCACAATGTATTTGCATTGATATTCCTCGCCTGCGTTTTCTTCTTCCGTATGGTAGATAATGGATCGCTGATACAAACGCTTCTTGTGGTAGCAGGCTATACATACGGGCCTTTACTGGCACTGTTCATATTCGGCATATTTACCAAAAGACAGGTCAATCACCGCAGTGTGCCTGTAATATGTGTGGCGGCGCCCATTATATGTTATATCTTAAAGCAGTATGATAAAGAATGGCTGGGTGGTTACAGTATCGGTACCGAACTGCTTATCATTAACGCTGCCTTGACGTTTTTGCTGTTACTTTTGTTTTCCGGAAAAGACAGGCAATTAGAATTTAAAGAGATCTGATAATGAGTGAAAAATATACCAAGATAAAACTGCGCGACTGGACCGAAACCCGTGCACACAGTAGCTGGCAGGTATTTAAAATAATGGCGGAATTTGTACAGGGTTTTGAGACACTGGCAAAGATCGGCCCATGCATATCCATCTTCGGTTCTGCGCGTACCAAAGAAGGGCATAAATATTACGAACTCGCGGTAGAGATATCCCGCCGCCTGGCTGAAGAAGGCTTTGGTATTATTACCGGCGGTGGGCCGGGCATTATGGAGGCGGGCAACAAAGGTGCTAAAATGGCCGGTGGACGATCTGTGGGGTTAAGTATCTCCCTGCCGTTTGAGCAATCTGGTAATATCCATGTTGATAAAGACAATGCTTTATACTTCGATTATTTCTTCGTCCGCAAAGTGATGTTCGCTAAATACTCGCAGGGTTTTATAATGATGCCGGGCGGGTGGGGTACGATGGACGAATTCTTCGAGATCGCTACTTTGATACAGACGCGCAAATTCACGCAGACACCCATGATATGTATAGGGTCTGAATATTGGAGCGGCCTGTTCAAATGGATGAAAGACACCATGCAGGATGCAGAAGGCAATATCAGCCCGGGCGACCTGGATATGATCAAGATATTTGACACTGCAGAAGAGGTAGTTACCTACCTGCACGAATTCTATTCGCACAACAAGCTACAACCCAACTTCTAATGACTGTAGTACTGATACCGCCTGTTATTAATAAATACGCAGAAGATCATACAAGTGCCGAGATGCCGGCATTGGCAGCGCTGAACCGTGAAACCAATATGAAGGTAGAAATGCCTGTGATGTTATCGGGCAAGCTGCAGGGCCGGGTATTGCAGATGATGAGCCACATGGCAAAACCGCGCAGAATACTGGAAATAGGTACTTACACCGGTTATTCTGCAATTTGTTTGGCGCAGGGGCTAACCGAAGATGGCCATCTACATACAATAGATATTAACGAGGAGTTACAAGACATGTGTTTTCGTTATTTTTGCGAAGCGGGACTGGAGACGAAAATAACCCAGCACATAGGAAAGGCAGCAGATATCATTCCCGCACTGGATGAGATGTTTGACATGGTGTTCATTGATGCCGATAAACAAAACTATCACTTGTACTACGATATGGTATTTGACAAAGTACCGATAGGTGGTTTTATATTGGCCGATAATGTGCTGTTTGAAGGGGATGTGGTATTGCCTGAAGAACAGATGGGCAAGAACGGAAGGGCGATGCACTTGTTTAACGAAAAAATAAAAAACGATACACGCGTAGAGCATGTATTATTGCCGGTAAGAGACGGCATTATGATTGTAAGAAAAATTGCTAACTGATAAAGTAAAACAATAGGTATGCGTAAGTGGTTGATAGGTGCTTTGCTGGCACTCAGTTTTGTAAATACTTCATTTGCCCAGGCGGGTGGTGACTATGATGCAAAAGTGAAGGCTTATATAGAAAAATATAAGTACCTGGCAATAGAAGAGCAGAAACGCAGTGGCATCCCCGCGGCTATAACATTGGCACAGGGCATACACGAAACACAGGCAGGTTGCAGTGAGCTGGCTACCCAGGCCAATAATCACTTTGGCATCAAATGTAAAAAGGAATGGACGGGTGAAACATTTGCGCACACAGACGATGCACCTAATGAATGTTTCCGCAAATATGGCCGTTGCGAAGATTCTTATCACGATCATACAGAGTATCTAACCAAATCTCCTCGCTACTCAGGCCTGTTTAAATTGTCTGTGACTGATTACCCGGCATGGGCTATGGGATTGAAGAAATGTGGCTACGCTACCAATCCCCGATATGCACAGGTGCTTATAAAACTGATTGAAGATTATCACCTGCAGGAATATACTTATGCTGCAATGAACAATGCAGAGATCGTACCCGACCAGGATGCGGTATTAACTGCTTCTGCTGATCCGGCCATGGCGCCTGTAACTGCAGCCACGGTTCCTGTAAAATCTGTTGTAGCTCCCGCAATTTCTGCAGATGCTGGTAATGCCGCTGCTACCACTCCTGCAAAGCCACCATATGGTAAGGAAGTAAAAGTAAACGGCCTGCGTGCCATATATGGCCACAAAGGCGAAACGCCGCTGGGCTATGCTTATAATGCAGGTATCCGATACTCAAAGCTCCTGGATATAAACGAGATAGACGAGCGCCCGCTGCCATGCGATATGTACCTGTACCTGGAGCGTAAAAACACGCGCGGTACTCATACAACACATACCGTGCAAAATGGTGAAAGCCTGTTTATGATAGCACAGCAGGAAGGTATGCAGATAAAAAGCCTGATGGAACTGAACCAACTGCAACAGGGTGAAGAACCTGTAGCAGGTGCAGTGTTGCAATTACAAAATGCCGCACAGGATAAGCCCGCAGTTACCGCAAAAGCTGCTAACGATAACCGTGCACGCAAATCTGCTATCCGTACTTCTTCTCCTGACGAAATAGCAACAGTACCGACAGTGCCAACCGTGCCACCAACACAGGCAGCGACAGTACCAACGGTACAGACCAGTAAAAACAGCCGCCTCAAAGCATCTGACGGACTGGAAGAAAAAGCAATTGTAAAAACAGAAGAGCCTGTTGCAGTAGTGGAAGAACCCATAGCCGAAGCGCCGCAGGAAACAACTGCAACAAATGATGCCGCAACTGTATCAACAACCAATATAGCTGCTAATGCAGAAGCTAAAACAATAGACCCTACAGTTGAAGAATCAAAAAATGAATACCCGGCTGAAGCGCAGCCACGTTACGCCAGTATTACAACACCTGCTGCTGATGTAAAAACCGAGGTAAGTGCGCCTGCAAATATGCCGCAGCCCGATCCTGTATTCCTGAAAGAAGAACCTAAAACAGTAGCTACCGTTACCGCGCCTGCAGAGGCGATGACACCACCTGCGAAGCAATTGGCTACCGTGCCTGCTATGGAAGAAATAAAACCTGCCACTACAAAAGAGGTAAGCAATGCATCCGTTGCCGTAGAAGCAAAACCGGTAGATGTGCCCGTAATGGAAGAGGAACCCAAAGATGAACTCGACAGGCTGAAAAGAAAGTTCGACAGGGTAGTGTATGCAAACGAGAACGCACAAAAAACGGCACAGGCAGAAACACCTAAAACGGAAACCGTTGCAACAACAACTCCGGCAGCAGAAACAAAGACAGCAGTAGTAGCCTCCGGTGCCGGTGCTAAATATTATACAGTGAAGAAGGGCGATACCGGCTTTAGCATTGCAAAAAGAAACGGCATCACATTAAGGCAGCTGATGGAATGGAACGGCCTTGACTTTGACGACATCAAAGTAGGACAGAAACTAAAAGTGAAACAATAACCATTATATGACGGTACAGGTAAATGGAAAGTTATTCGAAACATTCATAGATAGTAATACCGTTCATAAAAGAATACTGGAGCTGGGTGCGCAGATCAATAAAGATTATGCAGGCCTGAACCCTTTATTCCTCGGCATACTCAATGGCTCCTTTATTTTTGCTGCCGATCTTTTTCGTAGTGTATCCGTAAATGCGGAAATTTCATTTATTAAACTGGCTTCCTACAAAGGCACCACTTCCACAGGCAATGTTATTACCTCTATTGGTATGGAAGAAAGCATCGCCGGCAGGCATGTTATCATAGTAGAAGATATTATTGACACCGGCACTACGCTACATGCATTCCTGCCGCAATTGCAGCAACAGAATCCCGCTTCTTTGAAGATCGCATCATTATTATCCAAGCCCGAAGCACGTAAATATGATGTACAAGCAGACTATCTCGGTTTTGAGATACCGGATGTATTCGTAGTAGGTTATGGGCTCGACTACGATGGCCTCGGAAGAAATCTCCCCGGCATCTACCGCATTGTCAATCAGTAGAAGATAGGCATCTCAGCGTTGCTTCCCTGCAGCATACCGGCTTTGGTAGCTTGTGTAAATAAGGTATTGATAGCATGTTCCCCTTCCGTACCCAGGTCGGTAGAGTATTCATTTACATACAACTCTATATGTTTGCGCATCACAGCTTCTTCCATTTCCTGCGCATTCTCGGTAATAAAAGGCTGCAATTCAGGATAATGTTTCCACGAATATTCCAGGCTTGCCTTGATGATGCTATCCACAGTTGCGCACAGTTCTTTATCAAAGCTTCTTTTAATGACGATGCCTCCTAATGGTATGGCCGCTTTCATTTCATTTTCCCACCAGTCGCCCAGGTCTATCAGTTTTACAAGCCCTTTCTGTTGATAGGTAAACCTGCTTTCGTGTATAATAAGTCCGGCATCAAATTGCCCGTCCAACACAGCCTGTTCTATCTCGCTAAACAATACCTCTGTTTTATTTTTTGCCTGCGGCAAAGCAAGGCTCAGCAATAAGTTGGCAGTGGTATTAATGCCCGGTATCGCAATTTTATAATTCGCCGCATTTGTAAGGTCTAATGGTTGTTTTGCTATTAGCAGTGGCCCCACGCCCTTACCCAGCGCACTACCACTATGTAGCAATGCATATTTATCTATCACATGCAGGAAGGCATTATAACTGAGCTTGGTGATATCCAGCTTGCCCTGCTCTGCCCAAAGGTTCAGGGTTTCCACATCCTCCATCACATAGTCAAACTCAATTCCTTTTGTATCAATCTTGCCATTCACCATCGCATCGAAGATAAATGTATCGTTGGGGCAGGGACTAAAGCCTATCGTCAGTTTCATGGCGCAAATTTAGGTAATTCATCAACCGGCCGGCATATAAGGTTTTAATAATGCTATAGTAAAATCTGCAGGCTGGTTTTACATTTACTATTATTATGGATGCGTTTTTTACACTGGTAAGCCAATACATTTCTCTTTCGCCCGAAAGCAGGGAAGCATTTGCAGCAATATTGAAAGAAATGGAGCTGCCGAAAGGGCATGTACTGGTGAAGCCCGATAGTACCTGCCGTTATGTTTATTTCATAGAAAAAGGATTAACACGCACCTTTTATTATAAAGATGGGAAAGACGTGACCGATTGGTTCAGTGCAGAAAATATGTTTGCATGTTCTATTATCAGCTTCCTTACCCGCACACCAGACAGGCGGGGTATCGAGTTATTGGAAGACTCTGTCCTTTGGGCCATTCATCATGATGATCTTGAAAAATTATACGGTCAATACCATGATATAGAACGCTTTGGCAGGTTACTTGTAAGCAACGGTATCATACAGGTGCAACAGCGCTTTGACGATCTTCATTTCGCTACCGCAGCAGAAAGGTATCATACACTAATGAATACACATCCTGATTTTATTCAAAGAATCCCTTTAGGTATGATCGCATCTTACCTTGGCATCACCCAGGAAACCCTGAGCAGGATAAGAGCTAAACATTAGTTTTTGACAATTGTCAAAGGAGTTCAGGACAGACCATAGGAGCTTTGCAGAAAAACAAAGCTATTATGAACACTATATTATGGCTATGCCAGGGATTTCTTGCACTGGCATTCGGTTATTCAGGTTTTTGCAAGTCGGTTTTATCGCAGGATAAGCTGGTAGCGATCGGGCAAACAGGGGCCGGGGAGGTTTCCATAACTACTTCCAGGTTTATTGGTATTGTAGAGTTACTGGGTACAGCAGGTGTTATTTTACCCTGGGGTCTGCATGTGCTTCCATGGCTAACACCGCTGGCTGCTACGGGTTTTGCTATTATTATGTTGCTGGCTGCACCTATACATTACAGGTTGCATGAACCTAAAAATGTGTTTACCAACATTGTACTGCTGTTAGTGAGCATCATAGTTATATGGGGCCGTACGGCCGAATTGCTACATTAATCCTCCAGCACTTCGCAAAAGTAGCCAAGCTCGGCCAGTACTGAGGATACTTTTTTAGGACATACATCTTTCTGTTCTATCCTTAGTATCCGGTCGCAGTCTTCCAGGTCGAAGCTGATGCGGCTTTTGGGGTAATGTTCGAGAAGCTTCTGCACCAGTATAATGGATGCACTTGCTTCCCGAACATTGGTTTTAAATACTTCTATCATAGTTATACAGCTAATGATAAAACCGGCTTGTTTACCTTATGGTACAAGGCATAAGAGGTAAAGCCAACTGCAATGATAACGGTCATAAAAGCCAGTCCGCTGCCATTATCTCCGCTTGACACAATAGAATAGGTAGCGCCCAGCAGGTCGAATATCAATCCGGCATAAGCCCATTCTTTTATGCGCGGGAAACCCGGTATCAGTATAGCTATAGCACCCAATATCTTAGCTATGCCCAGGAATGGACTGATATAATTGGGGTAGCCTAGTTTACCATTCATGAAAGCCTGTGCATCTTGTGTGTTCAATGCATCAGGTATGGCAGAGAACAGCATAAACCCTGCAAACAAAATGGTGATGATCCAGTAAGCAATTTTTGTCTTTTTCATGTTTATGTAGTTTTTATTGTTTGGTTATTTCTGATTTATATGTTTGCGGGTTTATACCGCTCATAACGCTTCCACGCATAGTACACCAGGAACATGATGCCCAATATGATCAGCGGGAATACCAGCAGCATACCATTGTCTCCGGCAAAAGCGCGCGATGCAAACGCACCAATAAAGTTGAACGCAAGCCCTGCGTACGCCCACTCTTTGATCGTGGTAAACCTGTCCTGCAAAATGGCTACAGCGGCAAGCAACTTTGCTATGCCAAATATAGTGAGTGCATACATCGGGTAGCCAAGATGTCTTAGCACTTCCTGCCCCGCTTCTGCCCTGGTGACGCCACCAATGCCATCCATAAGAATCAGTAAGGCAAAAACGATGGTTGCTATCCAGTAAATGATCTTTATTCTCTTTGTTTTCATAACTTTTAAATTTTGTTGTTACATTGTTTAATTGTTATTACAAAGATACTGCGGGTATTTTGCGTCTGTGAGGTGCTGCTACGGCTATAAAAGGGTTGTTTGCGACATTTAATTTACAATATCCACCGGCACTTCAATGCCGGTGGTATTCTTTCCTGCCTGCTTTATGGTGGTCCTGAATTTCATATACTATTGTTGCATGTTCTTATCGAAGTTAAGCATCCATACGATGCCAAATTTGTCAGCCACAACACCAAACAATGCACCCCAGAACTGCTGTTTCATTGGGTCTATGATCTTTCCGCCTGCGGATAGCTTGTTATAAAAATCGTTGATCTCTTCTTCGCTGCTGCAGTTTACAGATAATGCTATATCATTTCCTTTCGTATAGCCTTCCGGCGGTGTCATATCCGTACCCATCAATACAAAGCTGCCTTTTACGAGCATGGAGTGTGCTACCTGATTTGCCATTGCTGGTGGGCACATTTCTTTTAATGGGGTATCGCCTACAAGCATAATGTTCAGCTCGCCGCCAAGGTTCTCTTTGTAAAAGTTCATCGCTTCCTGGCAGCGCCCGTTGTAGTTTACATAAGCATTTACTGTTGTCATTGTTTTTTGGTTTTATGATTGATTAAAAAAGATGCTGTTGATAATTGATCATCCATTGTACGCCGAACTTATCGGTGAGCATGCCGAAGATGGCGCCCCAGAATGCGCGCTCCAGCGGGGTTACGATGGTTCCGCCTTCAGACAGCGCCCTGAATATTCTTTTTGTTTCTGCCTCGCTTTCTCCCTGTATGGATATAAAGAAGTTGTTGCCGTTTTGTACAGGCCCCAGCGATGATGGCCGGTCACTGCCCATAAGGATGGTCTCTTTGCTTACCGGCAGCGATATATGCATGATGCTTTCTTTATCGCCGCAGGGGTCAGGCATACCATCCGGCAGGTCTTTATAGCGGATGATATTGCAATAGTCGTGGCCAAATACCGATCTGTAAAAGTCAAATGCTTCTTCTGTATTTCCGTTAAAGTTCAAATAGGGGTTCACTATCGCCATCGTCTTGTCTTTTAAAAGGGTTATCAATCTTTTAGGTCTGCAAGCCTTACCATACACAGCACATCTTTGCCGATATATTTTTCGATGCAGGCTCCTTTGGGGTCTATACCCGGCTGGGCCAACAGCAGTTGAAAGGTCTTACCAATAGCTGTTTCGTCTTGCATCCAGTCATGTAGCAATTCAGCTATGTAATTACCTGCCCTGGCTATAAACAGTTCGCATCCATATTGTTGTGCTTCTTCACCGGGTAGTTCTTCCGTAGCTGCCTTATATACGATCATTCCGTTTACCGGGTAGGAAACGCCATAGTAAATCCTGTTATCAGCATCCGGCAGCAAATTTTTTAACTTATTGAAAGCATCCATAATTCCCTGCGGAAAAGATGTTGCCTGTACATACATGAGTTGTATATCTTGTTGTATATGTAGCTGATGCGTCACTTATAGATTTCTAACCACAAAGCTATAACCGGTCGGCAGCAAACAACAGGGGCATTTACGGCAATAAAAGGGGTTGGTTGCGACAAGCACATTATTTACATTTGACATTATGGTACATATTTCAATTCTCATTCCCAAAGGCGCTATACTGGCGAGCCTCGAAGGCTCCAGGCAATTGTTTGCACAGGTAAACCAGTTTGTGAAAATGAAAGGTGGCGCGCCGCTTTTTAAGATTGAACTGGTAGGCCTGCAAGAAGAGACCAGGGTAAGCGGTGGCTTGTTTACCGTTAATGCCAATAAGTTGCTTAGTGAAGTAAAGAAGACAAATCTTATTATTATTCCCGCCATTGATGGCGATCTGCAAAAGGTTATCGAAGAGAATAATGAGTTCATTCCCTGGATCATTAAGCAATACAAGGGTGGTGCAGAGGTGGCCAGTCTTTGCCTTGGGGCATTTCTGCTTGCATCTACAGGCTTGCTCAATGGTATGAAGTGTGCCACACACTGGGTAGCTGCTAACGAGTTTCGTAAGATGTTCCCCGAGGTAGACCTGGTGACAGAAAAGATCATTACGTTCGAAAAAGGCCTGTACTCAAGTGGTGGTGCATTTTCTTACCTGAACCTGATACTACACCTGGTAGAAAAATATGCCGGTCATGATATGGCGGTGATGTGTGCCAAGGTATTTGCCATAGAAATAGAGCGCGATAGCCAGGCTTCGTTTATGATATTCCAGGGACAGAAAGATCATGAAGATGAGCCGATACGCAAAGCGCAGGAGTATATAGAAAAGAACTACCAGGAGCGTATTACCGTAGATCAGCTCACGAATATGTTTGCTATAGGCAGGCGCAATTTCGAGCGCAGGTTCAAGAAGGCTACAGACAATACAGTTACAGAATATATGCAGCGTGTAAAGGTAGAAGCGGCAAAAGCAAGCCTCGAATCATCGCGCGATAATGTTACGGAAGTGATGTACAATGTTGGCTATACTGACCCTAAAGCTTTCCGTTCTACATTCAAACGCATCACCGGCCTTAGCCCGCTCGACTATCGCAATAAATATAACAGGCTGTACGCACAGAACTAACAAACTGATACATAGAGGAGTATAATAATTAAGCCTGTGTAAACACAGGCTTAATTATTAAATAATATTAGGAAAACCGCAGTAATGTTTGTACCTTCAGAAGGTAAGGGTACTTTATTTTATTTCATTGTCGGATGAAAATTTTAATTGCGTAAAGTAACATGCGCACATGCAGCTATGTAGCCACATAGTAGTCCCGACAAGGCTTTTAAGGGCATATTGAATCGTTCACGTTAAAAAAGCCAACATGAAGCTGAAAACACTTTCAACAAGCATTTGCCAGGAACTCCTGGACAATGGTTACAGCCATTTTGTAGTTAAGTTCAACCACGAAGATGAAGACTTCGGCGGTGCGCAGGAAATGGTAACCTACGAGCCTGTAAAAGAAGACGAGCAGGCAGCTATCGCTATCGAAAAGGTCAAAACCAAGCTGAGCAAATCAAAAGGTAAGTATTTTGTGATCACTAAAGAGTAGCATCTTTTATCCTTTCCAGTCCCTTCTTTATTCCCTTACGTATCATATTTCCATAACCGTCATTCCCAAGTTTATCTGCATAGGCCAGTGCCTGTGTATAGTGCTCTGTTGCAAGATCATACTTGCCCAGGTCTTCATAGCATTTGCCTATATTCAGGTGTAACGATGGCATGGCACCTTTAACCGAGGTGTCTGGTACTTTTTGTGCATGTGCCAATGCAATGGCATCCCAGTACAGTTTGCCTTCCGTATCAG
The DNA here is from genome assembly GCA_001897855.1 of Bacteroidetes bacterium 43-93. Taxonomy (GTDB): domain Bacteria; phylum Bacteroidota; class Bacteroidia; order Chitinophagales; family Chitinophagaceae; genus Polluticoccus. The sequence goes on along the minus strand of MKUO01000018.1, from coordinate 389,926 downwards.
CCTGTCTGCGTGCAAGGTAATGTGCAGCTATAAACTTTTCTGCATCATTGCCGGCCATATCCCACGCCCTCGTAAATAATTGCAGAGATGCAGCAAGATCACCCTTGCCTTCCATCTCCATGCCTTCTGCACAGAGCTTATTTACCGGGTTATCACCATCAAACAACATCGTCGGTGGGTTGTATGTTATATAGCTTAAAGAATTTCAGTTTATCCCAATACCCGCGTTGCGTTTGAATCAGACCGTTCTTTATCTCAAAAAATCCGCAGCCGTTAAAGTGCTTAGGATCTTTCCATTCCAGCACGGCCCAATCGCCCTCTGCAATTATTTGCACAGGTATGCAATGCATTTCCGGCGCGGCGGCAAATTCACCGGCAAACATTTGTTTAATAGCCGCTTTGCCTATGATAGGCTCATTGGGCATTTGGTGATTAATAGCTTCTTCTGCATACAGGTTGGATAATGCTTCCACATCCGCACGGTTAAAAGCATCTACCCATCGCTTTACAATTTCCCTTGGTGACATTGTTGCAATATAAGGAAATACATCACTGCCCCCGGCTTTCAGGTGCACCTAAGCATTTAGCGAAGCATAGACGTTCATCAGCTGTTGTATATGCCTTTGCGTATGCACCGTTATCAGGCCTATCCATTCGTAGCGGGTAAGCTGGCCAAACATGCCAACTTCCCTGTCGGTGCATGTGGCATCCAGGTATAGCCCCCATGCTGCACCTTTCAGCTCCCGGAAAGTATTGTCGATCATGGACAATACCTGCTCCTTTTTATACGGCCCTTCTCCCGGCAATAATTGCTCTGCGGCATTAAATTTCAGGTCGTAGTTCAGGAATAGTTCACGAATTGCAGGTAGCTTTTCGCCGGGTGGCCGGTTTGTAATTGTAGTATTGCCATACAATACCTCGCCTGCGGCACTTTTAGCAATATGTTCTGCTATTTGACCGGCTGTCCAGCCGCTGGCTGGTGTAATGGTGTTTAACTGTTCTTCGGTAAATCGCCCCACTATCTCTAATAGCTCTTCGGTAATAACTTCCAGCTGTGCTATGAGTTCATTTTTGTTCATCATCTATAGCTTGTATATGCAAACCTACATCGGATGGTTAGCAAGATCGGGTGTCGTTCACGGCTATAAAAGGGCGTTTTGCGACAAATAAAAATACCCCTTGTTTTGCAAGGGGTATTTTTATTAACGTCCCGGTGGTGGGGGTGGTGTTGGCGGTGCTGGTGGTACAGGAGCACCCGGCGGTGGTGGCGGAGGCCCCGGTGGTAAATGTCTTGGTGGGCCGCAGGAAACCATCGTCGCTGCAGCTAGGCAGAAAACTAAAATCAAATTCTTCATAATCCTTTTGTGTATGGTGACACAAAAATTAAACCACCACCTGTTATAGTTTAGTTGTTGTTACCACCTGTTACTGTCAGCTGGCTCATTACGCGATGCACCATGCTATCGCAGCGGCTTAGATGAAAATCATAGACATGATCTTTCATATAGCCGCTAAGGTTTTCTTTGAGCATTGTTTTTGCCCTGTTCAGCCGCACTTTAATATTCGATTGCTCCAGGCTCAGTATATCCGAGGTTTCTTTCACGGAAAGATGTTCTATCTCTCTCAATACAAATACCATCCTGTATTTTTCAGGCAAGCTCGCTATCGCGTTTTCCAGTATCGCATTCAGCTCTTTATTCACCAATACATTTGCGGGCGTATTCATGCTGGTATCATTATTGGGTAGTTGCAGTTTTTCTTTTTCAGCTTGTTGTTTCCTTCGTATAGCGTAGCATTCGTTGATCATAATGCGTATAAGCCAGGTACCGAAGGCCGCACGGTTCTCGAACTGGTGCAGGTGTTCGTACGCATGTATATAGGCGCTTTGCATGGCATCTTCCGCTTCGGCATCATTGTTCAGTATCGACATGCCTATCCTGTATAGCTTTTGGTTATATCGGCGGATGATGATCTCAAAAGGCTTTGTTGCTCCGTTCTGTACTTCCCGTATGATCTCATCATCTGGTATTTGCCCTGGCAGCGCAGTAAAATGTGTTGTCATTAGCTATTGGATGTAAAAACACAAAAAAGGTTACAAAAAAATTTTCAGGGTTCATTTTGTAACCTTTTCCTGTTGCTTTTCTCTAATCTTCAAAAACTATATTATGGCTTCAGTAAAACAGCTTCAAAGCATCTTAAAGGTTACGTATGGCATTGTGCCGATAGTGGCAGGTTTAGATAAATTTACGAATCTCCTCACCAATTGGGCAGATTACCTTAACAATAAACTGATCCCTTTTGATGCACCTATGTTTATGAAGATAGTAGGTGTCATAGAGATCTTCGCCGGCATTGTAGTACTTATCCGCCCGCTGATAGGCGCGTATATTGTAATGATCTGGTTGATTTGTATTGCATTGCAGCTACTGGCGGGTGGCCATTTCCTCGATGTAGCCGTTCGCGACCTGGTAATGGCTATAGGGGCATACTCCCTCGCGCAGCTAACCCGCATGTCTGCAAGCAAAGCCACTGCATAGTATGAATGGGGGACTAAAAATTTTGTAAGCCCCAGAGATTGAGCCCGTGCATGCCCAATGCAGGTACCAGGCTCTTGGTGCGTTGTGTCAGGTAGCCCCAGAATATGCCTAATGGTACCAGGTAGGATGTGCTTTCGATAGCGCCCAATAGCGTCACCGGCTCATGGCTTTGGCCATGTCCTACAGGTATGTGCAGTGCGCTCCATATGGCAGTAGCGATGAACATACCAAAGCCAATGCTATTGGTGGCTTTGCCAATGCGGGTTTGTAGCAGCATACGCAGAAATTCCTCCGGCAGTGCAGCAGATATAAAGCCGGTGAACAACATGCCGGCGATGCCGTATTCTTGATACGCGTCTTGCCAGTGCGATTTTTCAGGCGCCAGCCACAGGGTAACACCACCCCATACAATATGCAGTATCAGTGGCAGGTACCAATAGCGCAGGTTAAGCCCTAGTTCGGCAGGTTTGTATTTATAGCGAAACAGGTAAATGAGCGCGGTGGGTATCTGGAATGTAAATAGCAGCAGAGGTATCAGGCAGATCTTTACCAGGCCCGGTAAATGTTCCCAGTCACTGAAGAACCGGAAGCACAGGAACAGGGCTCCCGCAAGGGTGCAGCCTATAATAGTCAGGAGCTCGTTCCTAACCGGCTTTTTTACAGGTAGCTCTTTTGGTACTACCGGCCATGCATACAACACTATATCTGTAAGCAGGCAGCAAAACCACGATGCGGCGATATACCCGATTGCATGTGCCAGAGTATGGCTTTGATAACTGGTTACTAATATTATGGCACAACAGGCGCATATCAAAGCGATGGCTGCAGGATAGCGCTTTATATAGCCGGCATGCCTTTGTAATGCAAGGCGGATATGATTCATAACAGGTGGATTTGCAGGCTCAAGATAAAAAATGAAAAACCTTGTTCGCCAGTATATTTCGATAAAGCAATGGATTTAGTCGGTAGATGGCATAAAATGAGGGATGAATTGCTATCTGCCCAACCCATTGCATTTTTTGTTTTGATTACAGAATAGTCGTAAATTTGTACTGAAAGTTCTTTGATTTATTGCTATGAAAACAATCTCTTCCCAAACTAAGAATTACTATAAGGAAATTTAGGTTAACAAAGGTTAGCAAAAGTTAGCAAAATTCATTTAAATCATTTATTTGCAATGTTTTACATTGCTAACAAAAGTCAGAAATCTGGTTAGCAACCGCTTAGCAGGGGGTTAACAAAGGTTAGCAAAAGTTAGCAATTTTAAGTTACCCCGCAGCCTTTTCAGCTCATTTTATTAATGACAAATTAATACTCTTCAAGGTTTTGCAGCGCAAAATAGTGGATTAGGATTCTTCAGGTTTTTAATAGAATTTTGACGCCCTTTCCTCAAATCTTATGACACAATTCCCGGTTACAGAATCGACCCTTTCCGCAAAGCACCTCGCTCTGTTTATAGTCGGGCGTTATGGCTTTGAAAATGCAACATGTAAATTGCTACGCACCGGGATGAATCATCTATACCTGGTAACTACCGGTGCAGGGCAGTATGTCTTCCGTGTCTATACCGTTAACTGGCGCACCCGGTTGGATATTGCAGAAGAGTTGCGTTTGCTCGACCATGTTAAAACCAACGGTGTCTCTGTTTCCTATCCTATAGCAGATGTTAATGGTAGTTATGTACAGGAACTGGAGGCACCCGAAGGCTTGCGTTATGGTGTGCTGTTTTCCTTTGCTCCCGGCAAAAAAGATCCGCGCTTTAGCGCTGAGGTAAGCAGACTGATAGGCATCACCATGGCTCGCCTGCATAATATTACAGAAGGGTTTCAGTTACAACGTGTAACCTATAACGAAGAGATATTGTTAGACCGCTCTTTCGAGATGACCAGTGATTTCTTTGGAACTGGTTCTACCGAGATGAAATTTGTAAAGGATGTTACAGAACTGTTGAGGTCAGAATATCGTAATGCTGATGTCACACGATTGCCTGATGGTGCGGTACACCTAGATATCTGGTTCGATAATATGCACCTGAACGGGAATGATATCACCTTGTTCGATTTTGATTTCTGTGGTAATGGCCGGCTGGTGCATGATGTGGCTTATTTCATCTACCAGCTTTGTTTTACCAATCCTGTAGAGGCCGACTATATTGCTAAAAGAGATGCCTTCCTCGAAGGCTATACCTCAGTAAGGCAGCTAACTGCGGAAGAAATACGCATGATCCCTTATGCAGCATTAGGCGTCATCGTCTTCTTCCTCGGGATACAATGCAACCGGTTCGATACATGGTCTAACATCTTCCTGAATGAAGACCATCTGAAACGTTTTATTATGACCATGAAGAAATGGATGACCGTCAACGGACTGGATCCGGATCAACTCCTTGTATCATAATCCTCGTAAAACTGCTCGTCAAACGTTCTGCCCGAAGGCTTGCCATACTTCAGGATCACATATGCCATATATACCACCAGTACAGGCGATATGGAAAACATGAAGAGTATGGCATCATCACTCACGCCTATAAAAGGTGACAATTGATAAAACAGCGCGAACAGGGATACGACCGTCACTACTACACTTACCTTTCTCATATATATAAATGCACAAAATCCCTGCCATGAATCATATAAATTGTAGATGATGAGGATTGTCGATAAAGAGAAAAGCCCAACCATTTGTTGAGCTTGTAGGGAGATCAAGATTTGGTTTTAATGCTTAAATTCGGCGTTTGGGATATGCGATTCAATAAGATATTACCGTCTGAAAAGTTAAGGCCGTATGTTAAATGTTTCGCTATTTCTGAAAATGAGGACGAGCGTACGTACAATGTTTTTCCTTCCACAGGTTTAGTTATCGGTTTTCAGTACAAGGGGCATCTTTCATCGGTAAAAAATAACACGGAAAGCAAACTTGCAAACGCCGGTATAACAGGCCTTACGGACAGCTTGAAAGTGTTTAAAAATACCCCGGGAACAGGGACAGTTCTTGTTTACTTTACAGAGACGGGATTTGCACATTTTTCAATTTGCCCGGCACACGAACTGTTTGATCAAAGTGTCTCCCTGGATAATCTGTTTGATAAAGAAGCGGTAGCCGAACTTGAAGAAGTATTGGCACTTGCAACATCTGACAGGAATCGTATACATACAGTAGAAAAGTTCTTAATTGGCCAGTTGAAGAAAAGAGATGCTGATAAACTTATTATCCATGCCGTTCAGCTTATCTATAATTCAAAAGGTACTATCAAGATTAAAAATTTGCACGAGCAGCTATATATTAGCCAAAGTGCTTTTGAAAAACGTTTCCGAAAGCTTGTAGGGGCGAGTCCCAAGAAGTTTGCATCTATTGTACGTTTTAATACCGTTTTACAGGACATGGACAAAGAAAAATCCCTTACAGAAATATGCTATGATAATAACTTCTTTGATCAGGCACATTTTATTAAAGACTTTAAACAGTTTACCGGCAGTACCCCCGAAGATTTTAGACGTCTCTCCTAAATCGACGATTTTTTACAATTCCACTCTTTGAGTCTATAGTACGTTTGTGCTTGAAATTAGTATTAATTGTTGCGAAATGTTAAAAGCATTGTACTGCGCAAATATTCAAAGATGACAATGGTAAATAAAATCACGATTGAACAGATCAAAGCCGCACACGCGAAAGTAAGATCCGGAGCAGATTTCCCAAACTACATCCAGGACCTCAAACAGATGGGTCTAATTCTGTATGAAACTTATGTAACCGATGGGCACACAGACTATTACGATAAAGATCGTCATTGCCTCCACGGAACGGCAAAATATGACACGTTGGTAATAGCTCCGGAGGTAAATAAGCTGGTATTCACCGAACGGCTAAAAACACATCAGTTGGGTAAAACAGATTACTTGACTTTCTGCAATGATTGTGCAAAATCAGGCATCGAAAAATGGATAGTGCGTTTAGAAGAGATGACCTGCACCTATTACGACATAGCGGGCAACGATATACTGGTAGAAAAAATACCGGGATAGCTTTTAATTGGCCTTAAAATATTAAAACAGGAACAACGAAGCATATTGCATTCATTGTTCCTGTTGTTAATTTATGTCGGGAGAACAAGATTCGAACTTGCGACCCCTTGCACCCCATACAAGTGCGCTACCGGGCTGCGCCACCTCCCGAACCAAATTTTTGAAGATTCACATCTTCTTTGGGGAAGGCAAAGATAAGCTGAATTTGTTTTTGGTGAAATAACAACTTACTATAATGTAAGGCTTAGCCCCAGCTTTCATCAGCGCTAGGTCCATAGCTGCCCGGTATAGGGATGTTCAGCAGGCGCAGGTACACCCCCAGTTGTGCCCTGTGGTGGGTAGTCTGGTTCAGTGATACTCGTACGGTATCGCCTTTGGTTGCTACATTCAGCACCTGTTCGCCGTTGCGAAGCGTCCATGTGGGTTCCAGGTCGGCATCGGTTGCTTTCTTCAGGTGTGCCATACCATCGGCATAGGTCTTTTCAAAAAAGTCCAGTACTTCCTGTGTAGTGTTTACGTCAGGTACCTTGTACTCGTTCTTTGCAAAATCCAGCCCATCTGTAGTTAGTGCCAGTGTTACCCAACCCGGCAGTTCTGCAATATGGCCGGCCAGTTGTTTAATGGTCATGCTTTTAGGGTGGGGCTGCCAGCCAAATTTGTCTGTTGGTACACGTTCCAGCATACGGCGTGTAGTTGCTGCTTCCTGTTCCATTTCTTTGATGAATGTTGCTACTTGTGTCATAATTGTGGTTGTTTTTAATGATAACACAAAGCAACGATGGGGTAGTGACAGCCCTATGTCAACAGGGTGCAACTATTTTTTCAGGTTGGCGAAATATTTTTCGATCAGCCCGTGTACCGTGTCCTTTAAGGATTGCGGCTGCAAGATTTCAGAATAGTCTGCAAACATCAGGTACCAGCGCGCCAGCCCTTCAATAGATTGGGAAAGGAAAGTCATTTCCATATAGTCGCCGGCATCCACCTCCAGTACAAAGCCATGACTGTGTTTTTGACGACCCAGGTATTTGGCTACATCCTTATGTATGCGGATAACCGCTGTTGTCAGTTCCCGGTCTTTATACACCTTTTCCAGGTATTCTTTCAGGGAGGGGTGTTCAGTTGTAAATTGCTCAACTGTGGTAGAAACACCCTTGATCCTGTCTACCCTGAAATCACGATAGTCATTACGGAGCCTGCAAAACGCAATGGCATGCCAGGAATCACTGGCAAAGAACACGCCTATGGGTTCTATATGGCGTTCAGTGGGTTGTTTGGTGTCCCATGCCTGGTATTTTAGCTTCAGTACATGTTTGTCAGATATGGCATGGATCAGTATCTGCAATACATTGTCCACGCTGCCTTTATTAAACGGTATATAGGGCTTTACTACCTGTATACGGTCGTTCATGTTTTCCAGCGTGTCCTTTTCCGTACCTCTCAACACTGCCTTTATCTTATACATCGCAGACTGGTACTGCGCACTGGTGGAGGCATCAGTAAACTGCTCTATGAATTTCTCTGCGGTAAGAAAGGCAGTAGCTTCTTCCTTAGTAAACATCACAGGGGGCAGGCGGTAACCTTCCATGATGGAATAACCAACACCTGCTTCGCCAATGATGGGTATCCCAGCTTCTTCCAGGGTATTGATATCGCGGTAAACGGTACGCAGGCTGATACTAAACCTGTCAGCTATCTCCTGCGCTTTTACAACCTTTTTAGATTGTAACTGTATCAGGATGGCGGTAACACGGTCGATGCGGTTCATGCCGTGAAATTACTTCCAGATATTAAAATGCATACGGAATTTCTTGTCCTGCAATAATGTACGCCAGTCTATAAACAGGAATATCAAAACGAGAATGATACCTAATAATATGGCAGATATACTTTGCCAGGAAAAAATGCCTTCGAATGCCGCCGTTGCATTTTTGGCTACATAGTCGCCGGCATGTACCATCAGCGCATCGCTGGTAAATTTGCCTACGAAAAAGGCCGGTATCACATTCATTGCCGGTATCCGGGCCATACCGGCTGCAGTAAATAATGGAGTAGAAGGTAATGGCATCAAGGTATATAACAGTACAAAGGCCTGCACCTTCCAGCCATTGTTGCGCAGCTTATCTCCTATAAAACGCACGTCTTCATTCTTTTCGGCCTTGATGAATTTGTTGGATAGTAATGGTACATAAGAGCTGTAGAAATATCTGCCCAATGCAGAGCCTATAACGCCCAGGAATATGACTATCCATACGTTTAGCCCAAAGTACATCTGTATAGCTACCATCACTATCCATGCGGGCGGGCCAACGAACGGGATGGCATCCACCAGGAAAGAAGCAATAAACACTAATATATAGGCCCACATAGACCTATAAAGATATGGTTTTTAAGCTGCTATAATTATGATTTAGTACAGGTCTGCAGTGATCAGTTTCAGGAACTCGGAACGGGTCTCATTTTTCTCGAACTGTCCGCTGAAGGCTGATGTTGTGGTAACGCTGTTTTGCTTTTGTACACCCCGCATCATCATACACAGGTGCTTGGCTTCTATCACCACAGCCACCCCCTGTGGGTTCAGTGTTTCCTGTATGGCATCCAGTATCTGGTGTGTCATGCGTTCCTGCACCTGCATCCTGCGGGCAAAGCAATCTACCACACGGGCCAGTTTACTGAGGCCGGTAATATAGCCATTGGGTATGTAGGCAATATGCGCCTTGCCAAAGAAGGGCAGCATATGGTGCTCGCACATAGAGTACAGTTCTATATCCTTCACGATCACCATCTCGCTGTAAGATTCCTGGAATTTGGCAGAGTTCAGTATCTCCTTGGCATCCATCCTATAGCCCTGGGTAAGGTACTGCATTGCTTTGGCCACACGCTCCGGTGTTTTTATAAGGCCTTCGCGGTCGGCATCTTCGCCCAGTTCCTGTATGGTAGAGCGGTAGTTGTCTATAAGTTTGGCAGTTACCTCTTCGTTGTAATGCTCGTGTTTGCTGTATGCCACTGGTTAGTATTTAGGAATAAAGAAATGCAGCCTATCCAAAGTATTCTACGTAAATCTTTGGTGTTTCCTGCAGTTTTATGCGGTGCAGTTGAGCGTCGCTTTTTTCTATATGGGGCTTCAGTTCATTCCAGATGGATATCGCCAGGTTCTCTGCACTGGTAAATTTACCCTTCATAAAATCCACATCCAGGTTCAGGTTGCGATGGTCCACCTTCTCAATGATCACGTCTTTGATAAGATCTCCCAGTGTTTTGGCATTGAAGATAAAGCCTGTTTCGGGGTGCGGATTGCCTTTAATGGTTACATGCAGCTCATAATTATGGCCATGCCAGTTTACATTATTGCATTTCCCAAAGACTTCCTTGTTCTGCTCTTCGGTCCAGTTCTCGTTATGTAGCCTGTGGGCTGCATTAAAATGCTCCACCCTTGTCAGATAAACCATGTAATTGAATTATCATACAAAATTAGCTTTAGATAATGGTTTCGACAAAATGTTGGTTATTTGCAGGATGAACATACTGCTGATAGCCGCTACAGAAGCGGAAATAGCCCCATTGATAGAATATATATCCGGCAACTGGCAAAAGACAGGGGACGGTATATACGTCAAAGGGCAACATCAATTGCAGATAGGAATTACAGGTGTAGGTATGATGCAGGCAGCCTATAAGATCACTAAACTGGTGACAAAGGCAAAGTATGATGTAGCCATACAGGCAGGCATTGCAGGTAGTTTTAGCCGGGATATTACCCTGGGAACAGTGGTGCAGGTAATAAGCGAGCAGCTCGGCGACCTGGGCGCGGAAGACCATGATGACTATATCGATATCTTCGACATGGGCTTTTTGAAGGAGAACAGCCACCCGTTTGAGGGACGCGAACTAAAGGCGGAAGCTGTGCAATGGCCTTCTGCTGCGGGCCTGAACCCCGTTAAAAGCCTGACTATAAATACGGTAAGCGGCAATGCGCACACCATAGAAAGACTCACTAACAGCTACAAATGCGATGTAGAAAGCATGGAGGGAGCGGCCTTTCACTACGTATGCCGGGCGGAAGATGTACCCTTTTTGCAGGCACGGGCCATATCCAATTACATAGAACCAAGGGACAGGAGTAAGTGGCAGATAGGCCCGGCGATAAAAAATCTGAATGACTGGTTAATAAAGGAATTTCGGGGATTAGTGGGTTGAAAAACTATCCACCAAATCGGGATAAATTGACGTGGAATTAAACCTATTTAATTTGGTTACTTGTATATCTTGTATATATTTGCTACCGTCAAATAACTAATATACACTAAAACACACAGAACTGTGGCGTACGAGAACAAGAATTTTGGAGAAAACCGTAACAATGAAAGCCTGTTTAGCAAACGTATAAAAGCAGGTAAGAGAAGGACTTATTTTTTTGATGTTCGCTCTACACGCGGTAACGATTATTTCATAACCATCACAGAAAGCAAAAAACGTTTTGACGATAACGGTTATGACAGGCATAAGATGTTCTTATACAAAGAAGACTTCAACAAATTCCTGAACGCTTTGACAGAAACAGTGAATTATGTGAAGACAGACCTGATGCCTGATTTTGATTTTGACGCATACAACCACGACCAGGAGAACGAAGAAGGCGCAATTGTTTCTGACTCTGTAGTATCAGAAGCCGCTGAAGATAGCTCGAGCGTCGATGAATGGAAAATGTAATCTTACGATATTAGATATATTGAAGCCGTGGCATTGCCGCGGCTTTTTTTGTTGGTAGATGCTTGTTGCGGCTAAGGTGAGTCGGAATACATGAGATTTGTTGCCTCGGTGGGATAAAGGGAGAATAAGCCATCACGTCGATCCGATCATATGCGTTTATGTGGAATGAGATATTTGATTAACATTGTAATTACTGCAACCAGTATTTGGATGGGCTGATAATATGAAACTTACCCGGGCCTGCAAACACCAGGGCCAATGCCCCAGACAAATAAAGTAAGTTCAGTTCAACTTCCAACCCTCCGGTGTCAGTAACACTAAACGCGTTCGGCATATGTGCTAGAAAAATGGTGATTAGCATCAACACAGTTATGCCAACTCCGGCCATACGCGTAAACACTCCCAACAAAAGCAGTATTGGCGCGATCACTTCTGTAAGCGGCACGCCCAACCAAAGAAATCCGGGTAACCCTTTTCCCGCCAGCATTGCACGGATAAAATCATGACCATGCATTAATTTGGCAATACCGTGAAATAGCAGCAAGCCGCCTGTCGATACACGTATAAGCAGCAATGCGATTGATAAATTCAATGATGTTTTTTCGTTTTGCATATCAATTGTTTAAGTTATTCAATATTTGCCTCGGCGTCTTGGAGCAGAGCCTTCTTCATTCCTGACCTGCTGTTCATCGATCTGTTTTTTCACCGATCCGAATTTCCAGCTGAAGGCGACGCTGAACGCCCGGCTATAGAGGGTGTTGGTCGCATTATCGCTGAAAGAAGGGGCTGTTGCGTAGCTGCTTTGAAGGAGTGCTCTTTGAAAAGGGTTATTGAAGCTGAGGAGAGCACTCGCCCTTTTGTTCAAAAACTCCTTTTGTACAGAGATCCGGTAATTCCAGTAAGCGGTGTTCCGTCCCTGCAGCGTAACGAAGCCATTGCTATAATCGGCCGATAACTGCAGGGTAACGGCTTTAGAAAGTGTATAGGAACTATTCAAATTGACAGAATAGAAGTTGCCATTGTTGCTGACGTACATTACCGGGCTTTTGAACCAAACACGGTAGAGTTCCAGACCGCCATTGATACTCCAGTCCTTATTCAGTTCAAGGGCAGCATTGATGTTACAGCCCAGTCGCCTGCTTGAAGCGACGTTACTAGGCGTGGTCAGTGATATGCCCTGCGCATTAACGGTGGTAAAAGATTCTATTGCATCATTGGTGAACTGGTAATAAATGCTGCTGTTTAGCATGAGGTTAGAGTTGGCGTTGTACGCGTGGCCCAGTTCCAGCATCCTGGTTTTTTCAGGCCGCAATTGCGGATTACCTGAGATCAGATTTCTTGGATCGCTCGCATTCACATACGGGTTCAGGTCCCAGATAAAAGGTCTGCGAATACGTTCCGTGTAATTGAAACGGAACTCATGGTGATCGTTAAGCTTTTTGGCAATCAGGATATTGGGCACCCAGTTGCTGAAGGTTGCACTGAACGAAAGCTGGTTGCTTTTGAAAGTGCTGTTGATCGCAGTGCCCTCGAAACGTAAACCAGGACGGATGGTCCACTGTTTACCGGCCTCCAATTTTAAGCTGACATAGCCAGAGTAAATATTCCGAAAATAATCCATAGCGTCGGAGCGAGAACCGATTCTGTCTAACTGTTCACTTCCTGGGTTTGACTGGTTGTTGTAGACCTCATAAGCGGTTTGCGAACTTGCACGTGTAAACCTGACACCGGTTTCCAATAATTTTTTCCCGGCGCGGCTCAAGGGATGCGAGTAATCTGCCTGGATGTCGCTGTCCCAGTTCTTACCAGTGTTAGGCCCTTTTTCGGTGAAGTTTTTAGAGCCGCTCAGATTGAAACGGTTGGTCAGGTAATCCGAACGGTCATCAGACCTGCCAATCATAGCCTTTATCGTTAATTCCTGATCCTTTTTGTTCATCTTTTTCTGGTAATTGAGCGCCAGTTCATAATAATTGAAAAGCCCGGACTGGCGGCTTCGCTGATTGTATTCTGATAAACTTGTCGCATCCGATAAGCGATTGTATGACGAATTTTTTGCAGGCCAACTTCCCCTCCAGTAAGAAAGATAGGCACCGATCTTTTGCGAATTGTCCGGACGGTAATTCAGGCTCAGACCGGCACTGGTGCCCCGATCGTACTGTGTGGCGTCATTTTGCTGGTATAATGACCCTGAACGTTGTCCATTAATGAAAGATGTCCTTTCTAATGTTGACACCGTACGCAACTGATTACGGCTGGTGTTCAGATTGAAACTATAATCGAATTTTTCCCTGTTGATACTCAACACCGCATTGGCGGATTGCTCCAGGTTACCGCCACTTAGGTCTACACTGCCGCTGGTGCCTTTAACGGCCTTTTTGGTAATGATATTGATAATACCTGCTGCGCCTTCAGCTTCGTACTTCGCCGACGGCGAGGTGATCACTTCAATGGACTTAATGGAACTGGCCGGTATGATTTTTAGTGCTTCCTTTAGATTTTTAGCCATCATACCCGATGGCATCCCGTTTAGCAATACCTTGATATTTGAATTGCCGCGTAGTTTGACCTCACCGTCGACGCCAACCGTCAGAAGGGGTACTTTTCTCAGGACGTCTGTCGCCGAGCCGGTTTTGTTACTGATATCCGTGCCTGCATTATAGACCAGCTTGTCATTTTTATATTGTAAAGGCGGGGTTTTGGCTTTCACGACCACTTCGCCGAGTGCTGCCGCATTACCTGTCAGCATGATCACCAGTTGCCTGGTGCCGGTGAGTGGTTTACTGCAATAAGTATGGTAGCTCATAAACGACACGCTGATGGTGTAGACGATATTATCCTGTATTTGAAAATTGAATTTTCCAGACTGGTCAGAAGACATTGAAAGAAGTACCTTTCCGTTGGCTGACAGGCTAACAGTTGCCATTTCAATGGGTCGTTTAGTTAGCGAATCCAGCACAATACCGGTGATCTCGGATGATGTGGAAGAGGGCATCTGGCCCTGAGCATGTAAAACTGAATACCCGCTTGCCAAAAAAGTTAGAGTGACCAGACTCCGAAAAATGAACTTGTACATGGGATTGGAACCTTAAAGGGCAAACCTCCAATTGTCATCTAACTTCCACAAAAAATAATGACCAAACCTAACCATTTCATGACGACATGCGTTCGTCATGAAACTTTGGAACTTGTGCCCAAATGGTCGATTTTTGGTTCCCAGGCTAAGAATGATCTTATTATGGCTACGTTAAAGTTTTATAAGAGCAGGAATTTCCAGGAACTGATCATTTTCATTGCCATGTTCGCGCTGACAATGCTGCATGAGTGGATGAAGATGGAGACGTTCATGGATTTGATCAAAGGGCTAATCTTCTTCTCCCTGCTGTACGGGCAAGCTCAACTTCACCGACGCGTTCTATTTCCTTTATTTTTGACGAAGCGTTATACTTCCTACATCACGCTGGTTTTTATATCCACACTAATTGTTTCAACCATGTTGTTTGCGTTGGATTATTACTGGATCGCTCCCGAGATATTTGCGAATGGTGAGTCTTTATTTAAAGGTTTGCTGTACCATTTTGTTCTATGCATCATCAGTACCTTTACCATGTTATCCCTGTTTTTAGTCAGGCAATATTCGAGCGAACTGCAAAAAAGGAATGAAGCACAGCTGTTATTGAGCGAAATTAATCTGAAGTTTATGCATGCACAGCTGAACCCACATTTCTTTTTTAATATGCTCAATAATATTTACGCTGTAAGTCTTACCGATTCCGGCCGCACGCCTGATCTCATACTTAAACTTTCTGGTTTGATGCGCTATCAGTTGGATAGCGGTACCAAACACCTTGTCAGTATTGCGGATGAATTGAAATTCATTGAGAATTACATCGCGATGGAGAAAGAGCGTATTGGCAAAAGGTGTGAGATTAAATTCGTCGTTTCAGACGATATCCGAGCTTTACAAGCACATAAGATCGCCCCGCTGGTTCTGATCACCTTGGTGGAGAATGCTTTTAAACACAGTGTGACCACAGCCCGCAAATGGTTCGTTAAAATAGATTTCAGTGTGGTTAATGATCGATTGTCTTTACAGATCCGGAATTCTATGCCTGATCAAAACCTGACCGCACCATCAATGGGCCTTGGGTTAGTAAACGTTCGCGAACGCCTAAGAATGCTTTATGATGGTAAATATGAATTGTCCATTTCATCAGATGCTGAGGTATTTAGCATTCTATTGTTCATTCAATTAAACGCTCTTGCTCATGATTAAAAACCTAAGTTGTATCATCGTTGACGACGAAGAGGGCGCACACCTCATTATCAGGCACTATCTTCAAAATTTAAAGCATATCAATATTTCCGGATCGTTCTATAATGCTTTAGAAGCTTTAGAGTATTTGCACAGGCAACCGGTAGACCTTATGTTCCTGGATATCAATATGCCTGGCCTCAACGGTTTACAGATGCTAAAAGCTCTGTCGAGTCCTCCACTAGTGATCTTAACCACAGCGTATAAGAAGCATGCACTTGAAAGTTACGAATACAGGGTAGTTGATTACCTAGTGAAGCCATTCGAATTTCAACGTTTTATTCAGGCATTGGATAACGCGTTCTCGCGCCTGGCCCCGACAGGTCATCCTGTTACGGCTAACAACAATAGCGATACACCTTCTTCGGTAGTGTTGAAAGTAGACAGTAGCCTGATCCGGGTTTACAGTGATGAGATTATTTATATCCAGAGTTATGGCAACTATATCAAGTTGTATACAGATAGAGAAACATACTTGAGCCCCATCACTACTACGGAAATCGAACAAAAACTAGACCATCATACTTTTCAACGAGTGCATAAGTCGTTCATTGTATCTGTCAGCAAGATCAGGAAGCTCACCGGCGGCCAACTGCAGATGGAGGGAGGTGCCATCATACCCATCGGTAATACTTATCGACGCGAGTTAATGGAAAGAATGAAGTAAGTTGTTAGGTAGGCAACTGGTATAAGCAAATATGGAGTACTTAACCAAATATACAGCTATCGCTGTTGCAGCCTGTCGGTTGCGGGGGACAGAAGTTGTAAGGGTAAATCTCTAGGGAAATATGATATTGAGGATGACTATTCCCACTCCAAAAACAAAAAAGCCTCAAGATCTGGTGATCTCAAGGCTTCTTAAAAACTCTTTTTGTGGAACCGGCGGGATTCGAACCCGCGTCCAAACATATGCCCGATAAGCTTTCTACATGTGTATTCCGGGATTGATCTTCGGAAGTGTGCCGGACCAGGACAAACCTACACCCTTCCTATCTGCTTTGTTTTCATACACACATCGCAGCCTGCATGTACTATCCTATTGAAGTTTGAGTTAGGCGGCCGGAGCGTCAACAGGTCAAAGCCCTCAGCGGCCAAAATGGTTGTCTAATTAATAATTAGGCAGCCATGGCAAAGTTAGATTCGCCATTCAAAATTTGGGTATTCAGATTTACGTGCTAATTACACAACGCACGACATGCTTACTTACCCTGCCCTATGCTGTCAAAACCGGTCGGCCCCAAAGCATTTGCAGAAAAAGTTTTCTTTCAAAGAGCCGATGCAAAGTTACAAAACAATCGGTTCTTAATATTGTTAAATTAGGGCACCAATTATCTATGCTCCGCATTGCTTACCACCCCATATACGCACATCCGCTGCCCGAAGGGCATCGCTTTCCTATGCTTAAATATGAGCTGATCCCCGGCCAGTTGTTGTATGAAGGCGTGATCACAGAGGCGAATTTGTTTGCTCCCGTACCTGCATCTGAAGATACCATTCTGCTTACGCATCATGCCGATTATTGGCGCCGTATGAGGGATCTACAGCTTACAGATAAGGAAATGCGGGCTATTGGCTTCCCGCTTTCCGAAACGCTGGTAGAGAGGGAGATCACCATTATGCAGGGAACTATTGACTGTGCTATGTATGCGATGCAGTATGGTGTGGCGCTGAATGTTGCGGGTGGCACACATCATGCTTTCGCAGACAGGGGCGAAGGCTTTTGCCTGCTGAATGATTTTGCTATAGCGGCCAACTATCTTCTTCACAATAACATCTGCAGGAAAATACTCATTGTAGACCTGGATGTACACCAGGGAAACGGTACGGCCTCTATATTTAAAAATGAAGACCGGGTGTACACATTTAGTATGCATGGGCAGCACAATTATCCCTTCCGCAAGGAAACAAGCAATGCAGATATAGGCCTGGCAGATGGTACCGACGGGCTGACTTACTTATCTGTTTTGAGTGAGCATCTAGTTGCCATACTGGACAGTTTCCGTCCTGACTTTGTGTGCTACCTTTCCGGGGTAGATGTATTAGATACAGACAAATTTGGCAAGCTGAAACTAAGCCTTGCAGATTGCAAAGCCCGGGATGAGTTTGTTTTCAGCGAATGTTACAGGCGAGGACTGCCGGTTGCTGTCGCTATGGGTGGTGGCTATTCTCCGGATGTGAAACATATTGTTACTGCTCACTGTAATACCTTTAAAGCGGCTAAAGAGATCTACCGTTAATAAAACAAAAGGACGCCTGAAGCGCCCCTTTCTTTTATAATTTGATATAAGTATCGTTATTTAAACAGGCGGAAAATATCCAGCCCGTTGGCATAAAGCATCAGGCCGAGCAGTAGTACAAGGCCCACGCTGGTAGCGCGTTCCATCACTTTCTCGCTTACCTTTCTGCCGGATATCATTTCGTATACCAGGAATATGACATACCCACCGTCAAGGCCCGGTATGGGCAGCAGGTTCATTACAGCCAGGATGATAGATACAAAAGCCGTAAGCTCCAGGAACTTAAGCCAATCGAAAACAGGCGAGAACATTTTGCCGAAACTAACAATACCACCAACGCTTTCAGAAGCTTTAATTTCTTTTGAAGTAAAGATCATGCGCAATTGATTCCAGTAATTGCCTACCTGCTCGAAGGTGTAAGTGAAACCTTTACCCACTGCGGCAATCGGGCCATATTCTATTTCAGCTGTTTTCAAAAAAGCATCGGCTGCTTTGGCGGTTACGCCTATTATTTTATTATCCGGCACTTTTCCATTCAATGTTACAGGCTGGCCGTTCCTTACAACGGTAATAGCTACCGGCTTGCCGATATTCGCTTTTTTAGCCTTCTCAAATTCATCGAAGAATATAACCGGCTGTCCGTTTACTGCTATGATGCTATCGTTTGGCTTCATACCCATCTTCTCTGCCTCGCTCTTGGAGGTTACCTGGTCGATAACGAAAGGAATACGAGGCTGGATGAATGCTTTGCCTGAAGACTTCAGCATATTGCGGATAGTGCCTTGTGGTACAGTTACGTTCACCTGCTCTGTAGTATTATCTTCTTTTCTGCGCTCTACCGTGATGCTTTGCGCCTGCCTGTATAATATCTCAGAAGGTATCCTTTCAAACCGCTCTACCGGCTTGCCTTGTATAGCAATGATCTTATCGCCGTTTTTCAGGCCTATACTTTCTGCAAGGCTATCTACTGCTATGCCGTATGTAGCATTTTGCGCTGGCAGGTATTGCTCTCCCCATACACCAAATATCACCGCGTAGATGCCCATGGCTACCAACACGTTCATGATGATACCACCCAGCATAATGAATAAACGCTGCCATGCTTTTTTAGAACGATATTCCCAGGGTTGCGGTGGTAGTTTCATAGCTTCTTTATCCATGCTCTCATCTACCATACCTGCTATTTTTACATAGCCGCCCAGCGGAAACCAGCCAAGCCCATATTCCGTATCACCTTTCTTCTTCTTCAGCAATGAAAAATTAAGCAGGCCAGGAAAGGGAAACAGGAAATCGAAGAACAGGTAAAACTTTTCTACCCTTGTTTTAAACAAGCGAGCGAAAAAGAAATGCCCGAACTCGTGCAATAGTATCAGGAAGGATAGCGCAGCCAGTAGTTGAAGCGCCTGAGTAAGGCCCCCTGACATTAAAAATATGGTATTCAAGATCATAAACGTGGCAAAAATAATATTTAGTGTGATAGTTGGCTGTGTTTTACCAGCTCGGCGGCATAAATGCGGGCCTCATGGTCAGAATTATTATAATCTTCCAGCGTAGGATACTCTATATACGATACTTTGGACATCACTGTTTCTATAGCATCGCTCATTTCTATAAAGCTGATCTTGTTTTGCAGGAAACTGTGTACCACCAGTTCGTTGGCGGCATTCATAACACATGGTATGTTACCGCCCCTGAACATAGCTTCTTTTGCCAAAGCCAGGTTGCGGAATGTTTTATAGTCGGGCTGCTCGAACGTTAGTTTCTGGAAGTCCCTGAAATCGACCCTTTTGTAGCTGTTATCTATCCGTTGCGGGTAAGCAATGGCGTATTGTATGGGCAGCTTCATATCGGGCAGGCCCATCTGTGCTTTAATAGAGCCATCTACAAACTGCACCATAGAGTGGATGATGGATTGCGGATGTACCACCACTTCAATCTGTTCGTTCTTCAGGCCGAATAACCATTTAGCCTCTATCATTTCCAGCCCTTTGTTCATCAGGGTGGCGCTATCTATAGTTATTTTGGCGCCCATCGTCCAGTTAGGATGCTGCAGCGCATGGCTGGCCTTTACATTCACCAGGTAATTGGGCTTGCGACCAAGGAATGGCCCTCCTGATGCTGTCAGGATCACTTTCTCGACTTTCTCCGGGTCTTCACCTACCAGGCATTGAAATATGGCAGAGTGCTCGCTATCTACCGGGATAATAACGGCGCCACTTTCCTGTGCGGTGCGCATTACCAGGTCTCCGGCTACTACCAGCGTTTCTTTATTGGCGAGGGCTACCCTTTTGCCTGCCTGCACTGCTGATAGGGTAGAAGGCAAGCCGGCAATGCCTACAATGGCAGCCAGCACCGTATCTACAGACTCCCATTTTACTACATCATTGAGCGCATCGGTGCCCACAAATACTTTTATGGGAAGGTCGGATAAAGCATTTTTGAGGCTTGCATACTTTGCCTCATCGGTTATGATAACGGCATTGGGCATAAATTTTCTTGCCTGCTCTGCCAGTAATGTGTCGTTGCTATGTGCACTTAATACTTCTACCTCAAACAGGCTGGGGTGTGCCGCTACTACATCCAATGCCTGTGTACCAATGGACCCCGTTGAGCCTAATATCGCCAGTCTCGTCATTATCTGCTATACGTGTATATAAATATATTAATATAAATCAGGCTCAAAGGTAACTAAAACTGCCCTACCAATTTGCCCTTGTATATGTTATTTAATAGGCAGTTATCAAAGCTAAACGGTATATGCTTTAAATTAGTACCCGGGTATTTTTTTTAAACAATATTAACATCCATCACATGCTGCAAAAGGCAACCATTGATTTTCTGACCAACCTTGAAAAGAACAATAACAAGGCATGGTTTGATGAGAACAGGAAGAAGTACGAAGCTGCAAAAGGCGATTTCGAAAATTTTGTAGAAGCGGTTCAGGCAGCGCTTACCAAACTGGAACCGGCCATTGCAGATCATAAAGCTAAAGACGCGATCTTTAGAATATTCAGGGATGTTCGTTTTTCTAAAGATAAGACGCCTTATAAGTCTCATTTTGGGGCATACTTTAGCAGGGCAGGCCGCAAAGCGCCTGATGCAGGGTATTATATGCATATAGAACCCGGGAAAAGTTTTCTTGCCGGCGGTATGTGGATGCCTGACGCTCCTATATTGAAAAAGCTGAGGCAGGAGATAGACTATAATTTTGAAGAATTTAAAAGCATTATTGGCAAGCCCGCGTTTAAAAAGCAGTTTACAAAATGGGAAGGCGAACAATTAAAGACGCTGCCGCAAGGCTATACCGCTGATAATCCCGCGATAGATTTTTTGAAAATGAAAAGCTTTATTGTAAGTACGCCGATTGCCGATAAGGATGTGCTGGCAAAAGATAGTGTGAAGCAAATAGAAAAAGTGTACTCGCAAATGAAGCCATTGGTTGACTTCCTGAACAGGGCACTAGACTAAAAAATTAATTACGGAAAACGAGAAACTCGAAAGGGCGTGCATCGGCTACTGTCTTCTTCCGGCGTGATTTACGGGGTTTCTTATTAGCGGTATGATACACATCAAGTGTTTCTGACGCTGATACAACGTGTTCTTCGTTGTCTACCTGGCTGATGATACTGATCAAATGTTCTACTTGTTCTTCAAAGTTGTCTTGCCAGTTGTTGGCAACCTTGGTTGTAACCAGTAGCTCTCGAGTCGTTTGCTTCATATAGCACGCTTAAGGGTGGAACGATTTACAGAAAGTTAAGAAACATTTTTGCAAAAAGGAATAGCAATTAACAATATGTGAGGCTTTACAGCTGTTTTCAGCTGCTCTTAATGATAAATTAATTCGCCGGGAGCATTTGATGACAATTCTCCCGGCCAATTTCAACGACTTATATTTTAGTAAAATTTAGTTAGGTATGGATAGCGAACCTGGTACAATCCCTTCACTTTATCCAGTATGGTCTGGCGCAGTTCATCGATATTGCGCATCTCTGTTGCAGATATGAATACGCAGTTATTATTTGTTTCGTGCTGCCATTTTTGTTTCAGTTGCCTGAGCAGGTCTTGCTTTACTTCTTCATCGAGCCACTCATCAAACACGTGCTTTTCATAGAGGTCCATCTTGTTGAAGACCGTCAGTATAGGCTTGTCAAAAGCCCCTATCTCCTGTAGTGTTTTGTTGACAACGCCCATCTGGTCTTCGTATGCAGGGTGAGATATATCCACCACGTGCAGCAGGCAATCCGCCTCACGTACCTCGTCGAGAGTGCTTTTAAAGCTTTCTACCAGGTGGTGGGGCAGCTTACGGATGAATCCTACTGTATCGCTGAGAAGGAAAGGCGTTTGCTCGTAAACGATCTTACGGGTTGTAGTATCGAGCGTTGCAAAGAGCTTATTCTCTGCAAATACATCAGACTTACTGAGAATGCGCATGATGGTGCTTTTACCCACATTGGTATAGCCCACTAATGCTACGCGTATATATTCACCACGTTCCTTGCGTTGTGTTGCAGCTTGTTTGTCGATCTCGGCAAGCCTGCGGCGCAGTAAGGCTATCTTATCCTTGACGATACGGCGGTCAGTTTCTATTTCCGTTTCACCAGGGCCGCGCGAACCGATACCACCGCCCTGGCGTTCCAGGTGCTTCCACATACCACGCAAACGCGGCAGGATGTATTGATATTGCGCCAGCTCTACCTGCACTTTTGCCTGTGCGGTTTTGGCGCGGCGGGCAAATATATCCAGTATCAGGTCACTTCTGTCTATGGTTTTAATGCCCAGTACATCCGCGATATTACCTATTTGTGAGCCTGTTAGCTCGTCGTCAAATATGGCTAACTGTACACCCTTTGCGCGCACATAATCGCGTATCTCTTCCAGCTTACCCTTACCCACAAAAGTCTTGCTATCCGGGCGGTCCATCTTCTGGATGAAAGTCTTCACGGTAGTAGCGCCCGCAGTTTCTGCAAGAAATGCCAGCTCGGCGAGGTATTCGTTCGTTTGCGTTTCTGTTTGTTGTTTATGTACAACACCTACCAGCACTGCCTTTTCTTCGGCGCCAATGATATTTTTATTCTCGATCATTATTCAGATAAAAAAACCATCTCTTTTTGTACGGAGATGGTTCGTATTGCAAAAATACAATATTCGGTTCAATTGCTTACACCAGGCGTTCCTGTTCGCGCAGCCAGCGTTCCGGTATCTCGCCGCTGCTTGCCAGAAGGTAGTCGTTGTAGCTGCAAGGCACGTGCGTATTATCCGGCAAACGCATCCACCAGCGGTTGGTACGTTTGCTTTTCAGGAAGATGGTATCAATTTCCGTGAACGTTACATGGAAAGAAATAAACTCTTCATGATCAGTAAGCTCTGCTTCTGTTTTGCGGATATGGTAGCCGTCTATAAAATACCAGATCATTTGTGATGCCAGCTTAGCTGTCATACCTTGTTCATCTGTATCCGGTGTATATCCATAAATGCCAAAGGAATGCAGATGCGTACCCATCCCCGCGTATCGGGTAAGGATGCAGGCTTCGTCACCCGTAAATCCGTTTGGAGAGCCGTTCTTATTAATAGGCGCATCGGAGTATTTAATGGCCGTCATATCAAAGCTGAACAGATCACTGTTGCGTAATACAGGTTCTACATCTTCAAAATGCTCGCGTACACGCCCCAGCCTGTAACAGTCGAAGCGAAGCTTGTCCAGGGTTTCCAGCATCCGTGGATTCACATAATAGCTCTGGAAGCCGATATGATTGAAATGGCGGATGAAGTTGGGCTGCTCCGTCAGCATTTCCATCAGGAAACTTTTATCTGTGGTTTCTTCCGTCTCCTCCAGATCTATCAGCATATCTGCCACGGTAACCTGCACCAGCTTCTTTGACTTTTTAAATGCCTCATATTGCTGCATGGTAAGGTCGTGAGCGCCGCCGAGCACAATGGCCGTCTTGCCTGCCTCCTGTAATTCATGCAATACCGTCCTGAGCGCGGCTTTGGTATCATATATATTAGCGCCTTCGCGGATATTACCTGCATCCACAATTTTTACTGCAGGATGCCAGCTATACATTTTATATAATTCTTCGCGGATAGCATCCGGTGCATTACTGTATTTAGCTCCGCGCGTTGCGCCTCGTTGTTCGCCACAACCAATAATGACGATATCTGCATCTTCCCAGTCAAAATTGCCATCGACAGCATATTGTATCGTAGCGCCCAGCTGTAGCGGCTCGTAAGTATTAGATTCCTGTTGTTCAATAAAATGTGGTGATTCAAAAAAATGACTTAGATCCTGCATATATAGTGGTTAACGCGGCTAAAATAGTCAATTATCATGCAGGGCAAAAATTAGCCTTTCGTAATCAAAATTGTTAAATACATGGCAAAAGCTGTGTTCTCTACCCCTTTTCTACCTTATTTTTCTATTTTTGGGAGATAAGTAAGAGCATGTCGACCGGTAAAAAAGCAAAACCATCCTATTTATACGCGATCATTGGTATCTCCCTTGTGTTATTCCTGCTGGGTACACTGGGCTGGCTGGTGATCAATGGCCGCGGGCTAAGCCGCGTGTTTAAGGAAGATGTACAGGTAGAAGTGATATTGCACGATAATACCCGCGATGAGAATATCAAGCGGATGCAGCAGGTACTGGATCATCAGCCCTTTGTTAAACACACAGAGATCATAACGAAAGAGGAAGCGGCTAAAAAATTTGTTGCGGAAGGTGGTGAGGATTTTACCGAACTGCTGGACTTCAACCCGCTGTATGCGTCGATTGTTGTTAACCTGAATTCGGAATACGTAAATAAAGACAGCCTTGAAAAGATCAGGACCTTTATTATGCAAAGTAATATAGTGCGTGATGTAGCTTATCCTACAACTGTAGTTGCTAACATTAATAATAATTTCCGCAAAATTGGTTTGATATTGGGTGTGGTTTCGGCTTTACTGTTTATCGTGGTGATCATCCTGATAGATAATACGGTGCGCCTGGCGATGTTCAGCAACCGCTTCCTGATAAAGACCATGCAGATGGTAGGTGCAACACGGTGGTTTATTTCCCGGCCTTTTGACCGACGTGCAATAGTTAACGGGCTGCTGAGCGGCGTAATATCCGTTATTGGCCTGTGGATAGTAATATCATTTGCCGAAAGCCAGTTTCCTGAACTGAAAATACTGCATGAGCCTGTATGGCTGGTAGTGCTGATGGCAGGTATGATAGTGGTGGGTATACTGATATCTGTATTAAGCACACACCGCTCTGTAGTGAAATATCTGAAGATGCATGTAGATGATCTTTATTAATCATAATATTAAACGTAATTCTTAATATTGCTCCATTATGGCAACAACAACAAGACAAAAGCCCGCAAAAGACCTTACTCCCAAAGGCAACCAGACTTTCCTGTTTGATAAGAGTAATTATATGTGGATGATTGGCGGTGTAGTACTGATACTGATAGGCTTTATGATGATGGCCGGTGGCAAAAGCCCTGACCCGCATCAATTTAACTATGATGAGATATTCAGCGCCAGGCGCATCACCTTTGCCCCTTTACTGATATTGATAGGTTTTGCGGTGGAAGTGTATGCTATTATGAAGAAACCTGCACAAGCTTAAAATTGATCTACCCATAAGAAAAGCCCCGTTCAAAAAGAGCGGGGCTTTTTAATATTGTTAGTTACAGGAAAAATGACAGCAAGTACGTTGCAATATTAGGCCTCTACTATTGATCACGTTTAAAAAAATGCCATTAAAAACGCTATTGCAAACCAGAAATTTGATTAATTTAACGCTTGCTTTAGATTTTGCGTTAGAAATAATATATTTAGGATCGCAACAGGAAAAACCAGCTGTATGAAAAAATTGCTATTATTCTTTGTATTAATAGGTATCAGGAGCCAGGCCCAGGAGTTTGAGGGTGGCATTGGCGGAGGCTTTAGCGTAAACACGCAGCCTACTGATAATATGGTGTACAAAGGAGACCAATCTTTAATGAACTATTCTGCCAACCTTAGGTTGTTATATACCACCAAAAATAACTGGCAGTTGGGTGTTGAAGGTCAAATGCATGAATTATCGTCCAAATCATCAAAGAAATATGGTGGTTTCTATAACGGCACATTGAAGATAGATTCTGTGGGTGGCGATGATAAAAAGCTGGTGTATGCAAAATACCTGGTAAATGTATGCGGTGTTGTAAATAAGCGCTTTGATTTCGGCGGTAGTTATGCTTATGTAGGTATAGCAGTCGGTTTTGCAGCTGCCCGCAACAATTCCCATAAATACGAGTCAAACGAATCTTATAAGGCGCCGGATGGTGGTCGTGGAATAGCTTACGGTGCGCAATTGGGATATGCTGCTAACATTACCTCACAAATAGGCATCTACCTGGAAGGTTCATTCAGGGCTTATACGCTTGATTACAGGAATGCCGATGCACCGCAAGTGCCGGGTGGCCCTAAGCTGAAATATAATATTATGGCTTTCCCATGTACATTTGGCCTGCGCTATGTATTTCACAGAGTACCGGCTAGTGCATACGGTACCTATAACAAAGAAAAATTGCGTTATTACGAGAATAAGAAATATAACAAGTAATTACGTTTCTGAATTTATATCGTACGGCCTGCAATTGCGGGCCGTATTTTTTTAAATATGTATAGCACATATCAGGCATGAATGATATTGCTTTTGCCCTGCTTCGCAAATTGCCTGGTAATTTTCTCAGCCTGTTTATGTGATATGTATGCATAAAATAATAAGGGCAACCCTCAGGGTTGCCCTTATTATTTTAATATGCTTTATTATCTGTTTCTTGACTGAGTATAGATGATGTTATACAAAGCAAGGCCTACAGACACGAATGACGCTATGTAGCCTATATAACGATCTCTTGAGTAGTCTGTTTCGCCATTGCGGGATTTTGCCTTATTAGGTTCTACATATATTATATCCCCGCTTTTTACATAGTAATATGGAGACTGAAATAATTTGGTGGAGTTTAGATTGAACCTCGTGCAGACCTTTTTATCACCCTCGTCGCGCATGAGTAATACATTGTATCTTTTACCTTGTATGCCTAAATCGCCGGCCATGCTGATGGCATCAATTATACTGACTTTTTCATCCGGTAACGGGATGCGTCCGTTTCTGGAAACCTCGCCGATCACATCAATAAAGTGATTAGCGAATGCTACGTTTACCACAGGATCCACGAAATTATGTTTCGCCTTTGCCCGTACGGCTTCTTTTGCCTCAGAAGTTGTCATACCGGCAAGGTGCACCGTGCCCACCATTGGTACATCTACGTCTCCATTCTCATCTACTTTATAACCTGTAACCGCAGTACTGCTGCCTTGCCCCGATGGAGCCGTAGTGGCCCCCGCTTTAGCAATATCCTTATCTTCTATGGTTTGCACAGATATGCTTAAAATGTCGTTGGGCTTTATTTTGGGAGGTTCGTACGCTACAACCGGAACAGTAACCGGAGCCTGTAAAGAGTCGGGGATATCCTGAAAATATATAGATTTTTTATACGAGGCGCAGGAGGTTAGCAAAGTTGTAGCATAGACAATAGCTACAACAGCAAGCAACGGCCCCGTTAGTTTTCTCTGCATCAATGACATTAGGAGAATTTTCGCCAAAAGTAATTTAAAAAGCCTCCGTTTGCAAATTTGGCAGCTCCTGACATATATAGCAAGCTGCGGTAAATAGAAAAACAATAAATAAAATAAATAAGCTATTTATACCTCATAACTGTGATTGTGAAATATTTTTTAACTGAAGTGAAAGGTTGTGCCGTGTAGTATTTTTAGACTAATTTCGCCACCCATATAATATTGTATAACAGTATAATATTATAATTTTTGTTATCGTTTAATCAGCGAGGAGAGAACTGACCTGTTAAATATAAATAATATAGATGGAAAGCAGCTTTTCTAATAAAGGCAAAGGAGATTCTGAAGGTGGAATTTTGAATTTGCGTTGGGTCATCACAACAGTGCTGGCTACCTGGCCGTGGTTTTTGGGTAGTATTATCATTGCTGTTGTGTGTGCCAATATTTACCTGAGGTATGCAACACCCGTGTACAAGATCAGCAGCGAAGTATTATTAACAGACAATAGGGGAGGAGCAAAAGGGGACGAGCAAATATTGGAAGGTCTTGGGCTGACACAACGTAATGGTAACGAAATAGGTAACCTGATCCGCATCATGAAAAGCAAGCCACTGATAGCGAAAGTGGTGAACAGGTTGAAGCTTAATTTGCAGTATTTTGAGTATGGCAATGTAAAAACGACCCAGTTTTACGGACAAACCCCTTTCAAAGTATTGATGCCTGACTCTTTGCTTAACAATATTCAGGATAAGTATAGTTATAAGATAGTTTTCGGGCCTAATGATACATATACTATTAATGCATCAGAAAAGACTAACTGGAAAGGTAAACTGGGTTATCCGATCGATCTCCCACTGGGGAAAGTTACAATAATCAGAACAGGTGAGCTGCCTCTTAAAGAAGGCGTTAAATATAGTTTTTCCGTATCCCCTGCCATTAGTATTGCAGGAGCCTATGCAGGCAAGCTGGATATTGTCCGTCCGGATAAGTCGTCTACTTACATTGATATATCCATTAAGGACGACATACCGGAAAGGGGTATAAATATAGTGGATACACTGGTGCGTGTATATGCCGAAAAAAATATTGAAGATCGAAATGAAATTGCAACTAAAACGCTTGAATTTATTAATGAGCGTCTGAAAGATGTAAATAATGCGCTTACGTCAGTTGAATCGGGATTTGCAAAATTCAAAGAGACCAACAAGATAACAGCAGATGTAAAAGATCAGTCACAAGCGTTACTTGAAAATACAGCCACAACGCAGAAGCAACTTACAGACAACGAAGTGCAGTTGCAAGTGCTACAGGAACTGGAAAAATATCTTACAGACTCAAAAAATAAAGGGAAAGCAGTGCCCTCGGGTTTGTTGGTAGATGATAACGGTGCGATCGGAAAGATAATCGATAAGTACAACACGATCCAATCTGAAAGATATAAAATGCTTACCTATAGCACGGAAACGAACCCTAATGTGAAAGCCCTGGATAAGCAGCTGGAATCTTTACGTACTGATATGCAACTGAGCCTGGAAGCGACCAAGCGAAGTTTGCAGGTAATGATAAACGAACTAAGAAGGCGCAGCGGCAGTATAGATGCAGAGATAAGGGATGTGCCGAGAACCGAGATGAAGTACCTGGAATTCTCACGGCAACAACATATACGAGAGGAATTATTTCTGTACTTGCTGAAGAAAAGTGAAGAAACGCAAGTTGCGAAATCTGCTACAGTATCAAATGTAACCGTAATCAATACTGCGGAGAACACCGGTGCCGTACAACCAAATGTAAGCCGTGTAAAGAACACCGCCATATTTCTTGGTTTTCTTATACCAATGCTGGGGTTCCTGGTTAGGAGGATGTTGAATACACGCATCATTGCCAAGAGTGATATTATCGGCAATTCCAACATCCCGATACTGGGTGATATAGGGCACAACGACTCTGAAGTTACGGTAGCAGTAAAAAGTAATAGCCATTCTGTATTGTCCGAGCAGTTTAGGGCATTGAGAACCAATGTGCAGTTTATGCTGCCGGATAAGAATGATAAAGTGGTGATGCTGACATCGAGCATGAGCGGTGAGGGTAAATCATTTATTGCTATAAACCTGGCCAGTACTTTTGCCATATCCGGGAAGAGAGTCGTGCTTATGGAGTTAGATCTGCGTAAACCAAAGATATCCAAACACCTGGGCCTGAACAATGAGGTAGGATTGTCAACCTATGCAGTGGGCCAGGCAGAGATGTCAGACATCATACAACCATCGGGCGTAGAGGATAATTTATTCGTTATACCATCGGGGCCAATACCACCGAATCCTGCCGAGCTAATAATGCTGCCGAGGGTGGATGAGCTGTTTGATTATCTTAAGCAAAACTTCGATTACATATTTATTGATACAGCGCCTGTAGGACTTGTAACAGATGCTCTGCTGCTGAATCGATTTGCAAGTACAACTTTATATGTGATCAGGCAAGGTTATACGTTTAAGCAACAATTGCAAATTGCAAATGAGATAGAGGAGAACGGTAAAATGCACCGCCTCAGCTTCCTGATAAACGATGTTGTGCACAAGAGAGGATTTGCTTACGGATATGGCTATGGTTATGAATCGGGCTATGGCTATGGCTACGGGTATGGCTATGGTGGGTATGGCTATGGTAAATATAGCGGCGGCTATTTTGATGAGAAGGAAGAGAAACCAAGAGGATTTAAAAAGATTATTTCCAGTATTCTTAGCTGGTTGCCCGGGAAAAGATAAAAGCCTGGTTAATAGCAAACATTAAACCCGAAATATTTGCCTGTTTGTAACATCAAACAGGCTTTTATAAGATTTTTATTCAGATCACCTGCAAGGAAACTAACGCATGTGACTGACGATGGCGAAGCCATGAAAAAAGCTGCCTATATATGTGTCGTATTGCAGGCATTATAGATAAACAGAACATAGACTTAGGATATACTATTGCAGCGATGCGCGATAGCATGGCTCACGGTGGCCCTGATCATGCAGGCATATATACAGATGACGCGGTAAGGCTGGCGTTAGGGCATAGGCGATTATCCATCATTGACCTTAGTGAGAATGGAAACCAGCCCATGCGCAGCAATGATGGGAAATTGATAATTGCATTTAATGGCGAGATATATAATTTTCGGGAATTAAGAGATGAGCTAAAAGATTTCTATTCTTTTCATACTCATTCTGATACAGAGGTTATACTGGCAGCATATGCTAAATGGGGTGTAGGATGTTTTCCGAAATTGAAGGGAATGTTTGCACTGGCATTGTATGATGTGCAGAAAGGAGAAATAATATTAGCGCGCGATCCATCAGGCATTAAGCCTCTATATTATTCAATAACGGAAGAATCTCTATACTTTGCATCAGAAGTACGCGCATTTAAGGCTTTAAAAAAATGGCCTGAGCGTAAAGACTGGAAAATATACTTTCTTACTTATGGTTTTCTGCCGGAACCCATTACTACCCTGGAAGGGGTGGAACCTCTGGAGCGTGGCAATTGTATAGTGGTAAATGTACATACACTTGCAAGCAGGAAAGAGGCATATTGGCAGGATGATTATAGTATTACTGTCCATAGCCGTACTGAAGCACTAAATAGAGTAAGGGTAACGCTTGATGAAGCCGTAAAGCGACATCTTATATCTGACGCGCCGATAGGCCTTTTCTTAAGCGGAGGTATAGACAGTAGCCTGCTTACGTTAATAGCAGATAAAGTGGGCACATCAAAGCTTCATACACTTTCTATAGTGTTTGATGATGCTACCTACTCAGAAGAAGCTTATCAAAATGTTATAGCTCAAAAAGTAAATTCGGATCATAAAGCCTTCCGACTAACCAAGGAATTATACCTGGAGGCAATGCCAGATATATTGAAGGCAATGGATCAGCCTACATCTGACGGTGTTAATACTTATTTTATCTGCAAGTTTGCAAAGCAGTATGGGTTAAAAGCTGTGTTATCGGGGCTGGGGGCGGATGAACTGTTTGGAGGTTATGCGTCTTTTTCGAGAGGCGGTATGGTAAATAGATTAAAAAGTGTACCTGCAGCATTATTACACGCCACAGAATATTTGCCCCGGGATAAGTATAAAAAAATATCGTTCCTTTCAAGAAAGGATGCTGTTGGCAACTACCTGTTCAACAGGGGGTATTTCAGCACGATAGAAACGGCACAAGTGCTGGGAACCGGTAGTAAAGAAGTGAGTGATAAATTGAAAGAAATACATGTGCCGGGGTTTGTAAACGAGCTGGGCTATGAGAATCAGACATCTTACCTGGAGCGCAGCTTGTATATGCAGGGGCAGTTGCTGAAAGATACGGATATGATGAGCATGTGGCATAGTATAGAGGTAAGGGTGCCATTCCTGGATGTAGAACTGGTGCGGCTGGCGAATCACATTTCGGAAGACATAAAGTTTAACGGCAGGCCCAAGTCTTTACTGGTAGATGCCTACACGGACATACTGCCGCGTGAGATATGGGATAGGAAGAAGCAGGGATTTGTGTTCCCCTTCCAGGCATGGATGAATGGCAAGGAAACATCCAGCTTTCATATAGCCAATAAAAAGATGACTGATAAATACCAGGCTGGTAAGCTGAACTGGAGCAGGTATTGGACATACCTAATTGCAAATGCCTGACAGATCTAATCTACCTAAAGTGTTATTTCTAAACCTTACTGCATTTTCGCAGATGGGCGGGTTAGAAAAATTTAATCGCTGCTTTTTGAAAGCATTAAATCAAATAGAGGCTGAAGGTAATTTGATAAGCGAGGCATCATCTCTTTACGATACTACTACTGATGAGCGGTACTATCCCCGATCGAAATATAAAGGCTTTGGGAAATCCCGGACGAAATTTGTTTTATCGGGTATCCTTCAAGGTATGAAGCAGGATGTTATTGTACTCGGACATATCAACCTGGCAATAGTAGGCGTAGTAGCCAAGACATTATGGCCACGAAAAAAGCTTGTGCTGATAACACATGGAATAGAAATATGGGGCGCTGCATCATCGATACAAAAGATATTGCTTGCTAAAGCAGATAAAATATTTGCGGTGAGTGAGTATACAAGAAGAAAACTGATAGAGATACATGGGGTTGATGAACGAAAAACCGCTTTGTTTCATAATACAATAGATCCATATTTTCCGTTACCGAATACATTTGGTAAGAGTGGGGAACTGATGCGACGTTATGGATTAAAAGAGAGTGACAAGGTGTTGTTTACCCTGTGCAGGCTATCATCGAATGAGCAGTATAAAGGGTATGATAATGTGATCAAAGCATTGAAGATGCTGATAGCAAAATATCCTGACCTCAGGTATGTAATAGCCGGTAAGTATGATGCGATAGAAAAAGAGCGGATTGACCTGCTACTAAAAGAATATGGGTTAACTGATAAAGTGATATTAACAGGATTTGTTGCAGACGATGAGATAGTGAGCCATTATCAGCTTGCAGACGTTTATATTATGCCTAGCAAAGGTGAAGGGTTTGGGATTGTATTTATAGAGGCGATGGCTTGCGGGCGCAGGGTAATAGCAGGAAATAAAGATGGCAGTGTGGATGCATTGAAAAATGGGGAGTTGGGAAAACTGGCAGATCCTGAAAATGTGGAAGATATTGCAACCAGTATTGACACTTATTTAAGTGCGGAGCCATGGTCGTCTTTAAACGCCCGACAAATGCAAAATGATATAATGGCGAGTTTTGGTTTTGATGTGTATAAACAGAGACTGAGAACACTGTTAACTACAGTGATAAATAATTGATTATGTCTAAGAAAGCATTGATAACAGGTGTAACAGGGCAAGATGGTGCTTACCTAAGCGAACTGTTATTAAAGAAAGGTTACGAAGTGCATGGTATCAAAAGAAGAAGTTCGCTTTTTAATACCAGCAGGATCGACCATTTGTATGAAGATCCGCATATATCTCATAGGAATTTTATACTGCACTACGGTGACCTGAACGATAGTACTAACCTGATACGGATAGTACAGGAAGTGCAACCCGACGAAATATATAATCTTGGAGCTATGAGCCACGTGCACGTAAGCTTTGCAACGCCGGAATACACTGCCAACGCTGATGGTATAGGTACGCTGAGATTATTGGAGGCTATACGCCTGCTAAACCTTACACATAAAACGAGGATATACCAGGCATCTACCTCAGAGTTGTATGGCCTGGTGCAGGAAGTGCCGCAAAGCGAAAAGACACCGTTTTATCCAAGATCACCGTACGCAGTAGCAAAGCTGTATGCTTATTGGATCACCGTAAACTATAGGGAAGCCTATAATATTTTTGCTTCGAACGGTATTCTGTTTAACCATGAAAGTCCGCTGCGGGGTGAAACATTTGTTACCAGGAAGATAACCCGTGCTGCTGCACAAATAGCTCTTGGCCTGCAGGAGAAGCTATATATAGGTAACCTAAACGCACAACGCGATTGGGGACATGCCAAAGACTATGTAGAAGCCATGTGGCGGATATTGCAACATGATAAAGCAGATGATTTTGTAATAGCTACAGGTATTACTACATATGTACGCGACTTTGTGAAGATGGCCTTTGAAGAAGTGGGCATAGAGCTGGAATTTAAAGGTGAAGGAATTGAAGAGGTAGGTATAGTAAAGTCTTCAGCAACTGAACATGTATCGGCAGGACAAATAGTAGTGTGCATAGACCCGGCATATTTCAGGCCTACAGAAGTGGAACTATTGATTGGGGATGCCAGCAAAGCAAAAAATGAACTTGGCTGGGAGCCTAAGTATACCTTACAAGAACTGGTAAAGGAAATGGTAGCATCTGACCTGAATATATTTAAGAAGGAAAAAATGCTTCAGGAAGCGGGCTACAATTTTATACCGACAAAAGAATAATGGAAAAGGATAGCAGCATATTTGTAGCAGGGCATAAAGGAATGGTGGGAAGCGCCATACTAAGAAAACTGCAAACTGAAGGCTATAGCAATATCATCTGCAAAACATCCAAAGAATTGGATCTGAGGAACCAGCAGGAAACGGCTAATTTCTTCGAGATATATAAGCCGGAATACGTATTCCTGGCTGCGGCAAAAGTTGGCGGCATTCTTGCAAACGATAAATACAAAGCTGAATTTTTATATGATAACCTGATGATACAGAATAATGTAATTCACCAGGCATATAAAAGTGGAGTAAAGAAGCTATTATTTCTGGGTTCTTCCTGTATATATCCTAAAATGGCACCACAACCATTGAAAGAAGAATACCTTTTAACCGGGTTGCTGGAACCAACAAATGAGCCATACGCAATTGCCAAAATAGCCGGCATTAAAATGTGTGATGCTTATCGTTATCAGTATGGTTGCAACTTTATCTCTGTAATGCCTACAAATTTATATGGCCCCAATGATAATTATGATCTGAATACATCGCATGTATTGCCGGCGATGATCCGTAAATTTCACGAGGCGAAGGAGCATAACATTCCGGAAGTAGTACTCTGGGGCTCCGGCAAGCCATTGCGTGAGTTTTTACATGCAGATGATCTGGCAGATGCCTGCTACTTTCTTATGCAGCGTTACAATGAGCCGGGATTTTTGAATATAGGAGTTGGTAGTGATATTAGTATAGCTGAGCTTGCGAGCTTAATAAAAGGTATTGTCGGGTATGAGGGAACAATAGTTTGGGATGCAACAAAGCCTGATGGGACACCAAGGAAGCTAATGGATGTTAGCAAACTGCAGGAGGCTGGATGGAGCGCATCAATATCATTGGAAGACGGGATAAGGCGAGTATATAAGGAAACTTTTCTGGAATCAAAAAATGTAAGTGCATAAATGCATTCTGAAGAAAAAGACTGGAGTTTAATAATAAAGCCCCGAGGTAACCTCTTTGAGCTAAACCTGGAAGAACTGTGGCATTATAGAGATCTTGTCTGGCTTTTGGTGAAACGGGATTTTGTATCCTTTTATAAGCAGACGATATTTGGGCCTATATGGTTTTTCATCCAGCCAATATTTACGACCATCATATTTGTATTAGTGTTTGGTAACCTGGCCGGATTTAGTACTGATGGATTGCCGCAGCCGTTATTCTATATGACCAATATTGTAGCGTGGAACTATTTCTCAGACTGTATTAATAAGACGTCTACTGTATTTAAGGACAATGCGCAAATATTTGGCAAAGTGTATTTTCCCAGGTTGATCATGCCTTTTAGTATAGTGATCAGTAATCTTGTAAGGTTTGGGGTGCAGTTTATATTGCTCATCATAATGATGGCTTACTATATCTTATTTAAAGGTTATCATCCAAACTTTACATGGTATCTGTTATTGTACCCGGTAATGATTGTGTTAATGGCAGCATTAGGTTTAGGATCGGGTATGATTATATCTGCAATGACAACGAAATATAGGGATCTAAGTTTCCTGGTAAGCTTTGGTGTGCAGTTGTATATGTATATAACGCCGATTATTTATCCACTAAGCTCATTTCCGGCAAAATATAAGAAGATAGCGTTGTTAAATCCGATGTCGCCTATTATAGAAGGGATGCGATTGGGGTTGTTAGGCAAGGGTGACTTAACGACAGGTACGTTTATTTATACCGTTGTTGTTGTGCTGGTAGTACTAACAATGGGTATCATTATTTTTAATAAAGTAGAAAAGACCTTCGTAGATACAGTATAGCGTTATGTCAACAGCAATAAAGGTAGAAGACTTAAGTAAAGTATATCACCTGGGTGAGATCGGGACGGGTACATTATCGCGTGATATTGAGCGTTGGTGGGCATTGTTAAGAGGTAAAGAAGATCCCTTTTTGAAACTAGGAGAAAGTAATGACCGTACGAAAAAAGGAGAAAGCAATATTGTATATAGCCTGAAGGATATAAGTTTTGACATACAGCAGGGAGATGCGGTTGGCGTAATAGGCAGGAACGGAGCAGGGAAAAGTACCTTATTAAAGATTCTAAGCCGCGTGACATCACCGACTAAGGGTAATATCTATGTGAAAGGCCGCATAGCCAGTTTGCTGGAGGTTGGAACAGGGTTTCACCCGGAATTGACGGGACGTGAGAATATATACCTGAATGGTACTATTCTTGGTATGAGGAAAAAGGAGATAGACCGGCGGCTGGATGAGATCATTGATTTTAGTGGTATTGAGCGGTATATAGATACGCCTGTAAAAAGATATAGCAGCGGTATGTATGTGCGCCTTGCGTTTGCTGTTGCGGCGCATCTGATATCGGAGATATTGATAGTGGACGAAGTGCTGGCAGTAGGTGATGCGGAGTTTCAGAAAAAATGTCTTGGTAAGATGGGCGAGGTAAGTAAAGGACAAGGCAGGACAGTGTTGTTCGTGAGTCATAATATGCATATGATTCAGAAGTTGTGTAATACATGTCTTTATCTTAAAGAAGGCTCGCTCTTAATGCACAATGATACCCCAGCTGTTATAGGAGCATATTTAAATAATAAAACACTACAAAGTAGTTTAGTATTTGAAACCGACGAAAACAATACTCATTTAACAGGTTTCGTTAAACGTATAGATGTTAAAACTCTAGATGAACAGAATATCGAGGAAATTCCTGTTGGAAGGCCGTGGAAGGTTGTAGCACAATTTCAGTTGTTACAAGATTTCTCCGAATTCAGAATTGCGGTGGGTATAATTACCTCGCAAGAAATGCCACTATGGACTGTGTGGAGTGCTCCTATAGACGCAAAAAAAGGCCTTTACAATGCAGAATTTATTTTCGAAGAGGTTATACTTGCAACGGGAGATTACCAACTAGTTATTGGATTATCTACAAGAGGAGCAAGTATCCAATACTTGGAAGATTGTATGAGATTGAATATTTCATCAACGTCAGACATTTTTGATTCACGTATTTATAAGACGGATGGTGTCGGTGTAATTGTAAACCCAGTTGAAGTGAATATTACTAAGATATGATATGGTAAACTGTGTATGTTTATCCTAGGTGTTTTCATCAAGAAATCGAGTTTTATTGCATAGAAATAATATGATAAAAAGAGTTTCCAACTACTTCAAACAAGAAAGGCCTAATTGGCAAAAATCATTTTCTCAAAGTGGAGAAGATATAATAATTAAATTTATTTTCGATGCTATAGGCATAATAAACCCATCATATATTGATGTTGGAGCTCATCATCCACAATATTTAAACAACACAGCCATATTTTACGAAAATGGATCTACAGGAATTAATATAGAACCAGATCCCAGTCTGTATAAGAAATTTGCAGAGACCAGAGGTAGGGATATAAATCTCAATTGTGGGGTCGGTAATAAAAATGAAATACTTGATTTTTACACCATGAGCACTCCAACGTTAAATACATTTTCTGAGGAAGAGGCAATAAAGTTAACAACCGAATATGATTTTAAGATCGTTTCAAAAACTCCTATTAAAGTATTAACCTTAGATTCTATTATTAATCAACACTTTAACGGTAGATTCCCTGATTTGTTAAGTATAGATGTAGAAGGGCTAGACGAGGCCATAATTAGATCAATTAATTATTCAAAAAGCGCCCCTACTGTTATTTGTGTTGAGACTATCAGCTATTCGGAAACTGGGAATGGGGTGAAAAATAGTACTTTAATTGATTTCCTTAAAGAACAGGGCTATATGTTATACGCTGATACTTATATCAACAGCATATTTGTTTTGGAAAGTAAATGGAAAAAATCTAAATGATTATTTCCAAAATTCAAGGTGGTTTAGGTAATCAAATGTTTCAGTATGCAATTGGTAAAGCATATTCTGAAAAGTTAAATACCGAACTATTTCTTGATTTATCTTTTTATAATCAGCCTTTTGGGAAGGATGTAACCCCAAGAAAATTTGAATTGGGTTTATTTAATTTAAGTTACCAGGTCGCAAATAGCTATCAGCTTGAGTTATTTCAAAATACATCTTATTGGTATAGAATAAAGAGGAAGTTGGGATTGCCGGTACCGATCTATTTTAGAGAAGGTAATGACAAAACAATATTAAAGGATAAAAAAGATATTTATCTGGATGGATATTGGCAGAGTGAGTTGTTTTTCAAAGATTTGTCAAAAATCATAAAAGAAGGGTTTGTTTTTAAACAATCATTGAATGAACAGTCTGAGGTAGTAGCGACATCTATAACATCAACAAAAACTCCCGTTGCAATTCATCTTCGTAGAGGGGATTATGTATCGTTATCGTCAGCAAGCGTACATCACGGAGTGTGCGATATAGAATACTATAGGTCGGGTATCCGATATTTGAATACAAATGTTGATGAACCTTATTATTTTGTATTCAGTGATGATGTAGAATGGGCAAAAAGTAATTTTCTGCCTTTGTTTAGCAATATGGAAATTGTGCAGGGTAATCACGGAGATGACAGCTGGCAGGATATGCATTTAATGAGTTTGTGCAAGCATAATATAATTGCCAACAGCAGTTTCAGCTGGTGGGCAGCATGGCTTAATGCAAATCCAAATAAGATAGTGGTTGCCCCTGGGAAGTGGTTTGCTGCGCAGGAACTAAATAATGACGTTCGTCAGCGAATACCTGTTGACTGGTTAATATTCTAACGTTAGTTAATGTCTTCTCTTATTTCGGTATTGATGCCTGCTTATAATGCTGGTGCATATATCGCCGAAACAATACAGAGTATATTAGATCAAACGTATCCGCATTTTGAGTTGATAGTTATTAATGACGGGTCGACAGATAATACTAAAGAGACGGTATTATCATTTACAGACAAGAGAATTCTGTATGTTGAAAATGAATGCAACTTAGAGAAAATTGAAACCAACAATAAGGGTTTGAGTTTGGCGAGTGGAACTTATATAGCTAAAATGGATGCTGATGATGTAGCAGAACCCCGACGTTTTGAAAAGCAGATTGATTATTTCAATACGCATCCGGAAGTTTCAATTGTGGGCGGGTGGATGAGGAAAATGGATAGCGGCAATGTTGAAAACTACCCTGAAAAGGATGAGGAAATAAAGGTGAGTTTTGTAAGTGAAAATGTATTAGCCAACTCTACCGCCATGTTTAAAGCCAATGATATCAGAACGGCAACTCTAAAATACGACGATCGTTTTATAGCGTATGCAGAGGATTATAAATTTTGGACAGATGCAGCTATAAAGGGCTTGAAATTTGCAAATGTGCAGGAAGTACTTGTTAACTACCGCGTGCACGAGAGTCAAGCAACTCAGGTGAATAAGGACAAGCAGAGAATAAATGAGGATTTAATAAGAATAGAATACATTAATTCGATCTTGCCGGGGTTATTGCAGGGTACTTTTGATGAAGTTGTTTATGCAAAACTGTTTAACAGAAGACATCTAACTATAGAAGAGTACAAACGGCTGAAGCAGATCATCGGATCTGCGTATGATCTTGAAGCCAAGTACGTGAAAAAAGAAGGTTTGATAGCATATCTCGAAGCTGCCTTTTTGAACGTTGCAAAAAGATATTATCGTGTAGATCTACAACATAGCTTGAATGCAATAAAACAAGCTTTAAGTGATAAGGTTTTTTTACAAAGGCTCAATATGAAGGATAAGGCTATTTTTTTTATTAAATGCTTAACAAGATAATTGTCTGAAGTGAGGGCCTGTTTTATTCTGCCAAATGTGATGGGGGGATGTTTTGTGAACTGTAGTAATATTTGCCATAGTATTATTGCTGCAGGAGGGGATGCATTATTAATCATTACCCACAGTGAAGATTGGATTGGCATAGATCCGGAGCTATTAAAAGGTATAAAGCATGTTGTTATTAGATATAGAAGAAACGATAGTAAGTATCATCTTTTTCAGAAGCTAAAAAGGCACATAACAGATTTTGATGCCGACACAATTGTTTTGAATGACCTTGTTGATTACCAGTTGGTAAGGACAGAACAATTATCACAACAGGTCATTGCCATTCTTCATGGAGATTATAATTATTACTACGAACTTGCTATTAATAGCGCACCGAGGATAGATAAGTTTGTATGTGTTTCGGAGCTAATGAAACAAAAGCTGGTTGAACTTTTGCCGGAACGAAAAGAGGATATAGTTTATATACCTCCTATGACGCGTGATTTTTTCATCGATAGGCAAACTGGCGGTGAAGACCTGAGCGTATTGTTTGTAGGACGGATGACAGAGGAAAAGGGCTTTCAATTGCTGCCAAAAATAGATAACGCACTTGCAGACGATGGGTATAGCGTCAAGTGGACGGTTATAGCTCGTAGAATAACATCTGAATTTGATACCTGGATTTCAAAACCAAACGTGCATCATAGAGAAGTGGTAGACAACGCTGATATGCTGGAGGTTTATAAAAAAAATGACTTATTGTTATTACCCTCAACAGAGGAAGGTACTCCTTTAGCACTATTAGAGGCTATGAAAGCCGGAGTAGTACCATTAGTTTCTGACTTACCTACTATTTCTACTAATATTTTGATGGATGGTACAACCGGATACCGCTTGCCAATTAATGATGCTATTGCCTATGTGTCTAAAATTGAAAAGCTATATAAAAATAGAAACCACCTGAATGAAAT
The DNA here is from genome assembly GCA_001897855.1 of Bacteroidetes bacterium 43-93. Taxonomy (GTDB): domain Bacteria; phylum Bacteroidota; class Bacteroidia; order Chitinophagales; family Chitinophagaceae; genus Polluticoccus. The sequence goes on along the minus strand of MKUO01000018.1, from coordinate 348,897 downwards.
GTCGCAAAATGCTGCTGCCAAATCTTCAGATCTGTTTAGTGTGAAGGCTGTTTCAGCTGTGTGGCAATCTATACTTCATGATAATAAGAGCAAAAAAGACACATCCGCTGTAGTAGCTTCGGCATATGACAGGCTGGATAAAGCATGGTTACCTAACAGTATTGTTTCATGGCTAAGAAAAGTCAGGCAAAAAAATAATGAACGGATATGACCTCTAATGCACCACTTGTTAGTGTATTAATGACATCGTATTGTAGAGAAAAATACATTGCAAATGCGATAGAAAGTGTCCTTGCCTCAACATACGTGAATTTTGAACTAGTCATAGTTGATGATGGCTCGACCGACAAAACCGTAGAGATAGCCCAAAGCTATGCAGCTAAAGATAAACGGATTAAGTTTTTTGTTAACGAAAAGAATCTTGGCGATTATCCTAACAGAAATAGAGCTGCGTCACTGGCAAGCGGTAAATATTTGAAGTATGTTGATTCTGACGATTACATATACCCGCATGGCTTACAGGTTTTAGTATCGATGATGGAGGCTAATCCTGATGCAGGTTGGGGGTTATGCTCATTAATCCAGGATATCAGGCAACCATTTCCCTTGTTGCTATCACCTAAAGAAGCGTATGAGTATAATTACGATGGCCCCGGGCTTTTTCATAAAGCGCCTTTATCATCTATTATAAGAAAAGATGTTTTTGACCGGGTTGGTGGGTTTTCAAAGATAAGGATGGTAGGTGATTTTGATATGTGGCATAGACTTGCGCAAAAGAATCCTGTATTGTTAATGCCGGATGGCATTGTATGGTATAGAGAACACGATGAGCAGGAAGTTAACAGCCGCAAAAAATTTGCGGTTACTTACTCAGATATTAAGTTTAAATATCTGCTTTCTCCTGATTGCCCGCTTGAGCGATCGGAAGTTGTCCGAATTTTATCCGGCAACAAAAAAGCTACTATTAAGCGAATTGTTTTTTATGCGTTGCGATTAAGGTATGACGTTGTCAAAGAACACATACTGTTGTTGCTAAATCATATTAAAAACAGCAAGGGCCTTAGATAAGTAAAGCGACGAAAAATCCTGACTACGTTCTTGAAAGAAAAAAGTATTAAGATGAGTAATGTTGGTTTTATTTCCAGGTTGTATCATTCTATTCAGGAAAATAGAACACGTAATGCTTTTTGCATCAACAATGAATATTATACATATGCGCAGCTGAACGAACTTGTAAGTAAGATTTTACCTCTAATAAATGCTGATTCCCCAACACGGGATACTGTCGGTATTGTTGTAGCAAACAGTATTTACACTTATGCAACAATATTGGCTTGCTGGTTTAGCGGTAAAGCATATGTGCCGATAAACAGGTATTTACCTCTTGAGAGAAATAATACTATACTGAAAAACGCGGAAGCGGCACTTTTGATCAATTGTACAGGAGATGTTGTTGAGGGTTACGAAACATTAAGAGCAATTGATGTGGACGCTATTAATGTGTCTGTAGCTGGTTCCTTAAACCTAACACAAAATATAGACGAGCAAACACTACTGTACATACTTTTTACATCGGGTAGTACAGGGGTGCCAAAGGGTGTGCCCATCTGCTACGAAAACCTGGACGCATTCATCACTTCATTTGATGCATTAGGATTTGAGATAAAAGCAGCAGATAAGTTTCTGCAAATGTTTGAGTTTACCTTTGATGTATCGATAGCCAGTTTTGTGGTGCCTTTGGTATATGGTGCATGTACCTATACAGTTTCTTCCGAGGGCATCAAATATATTAACGTGCTGAAGATTTTGAGGGATAAGCAAATAAGTTTTGCTTGCCTGGTTCCTTCCATTATTACCTATTTGAAGCCTTATTTTGACAGGATAGAACTGCCTGCTGTTAAATATTGCATTTTAACGGCAGAAGCATCCAACGTTGCAGATATACAAAAGTGGAAACCTTGTGTGCCGAATGCCGAGATATATAATCTATATGGCCCTACAGAAGCGACTATTTGGTGTACTGTATATAAGTTTGATCCGTCTGCGCCAAAGTCCTATAACGAAATGATGGCTATTGGTAAGCCGTTGTTGCAGGTAAAGGCAATAATAATTGATGAGAATAGTACTGTAGTTACAGGTAGCGTCAAAGGTCAGCTTTGCGTTGCAGGCAAACAGGTTACTGCAGGCTATCTTAACAATGCAGAGAAAAACGCCGAAAGTTTTATAAATGTCAATGGCGAATTGTACTATAAAACAGGGGACTTGTGTTATTGGGATGAAGAAGGAGATCTGTATTACTGTGGGAGGATGGATTACCAGGTAAAGGTGAATGGTCATAGAATAGAGCTTGGAGAGATAGAGGCTGCCGTAAGAAAGTTGTATGCAATTAATAATGTTGCTACTCTTTATAAAGACAAGGATGGAATAGATAAAATATGCTTGTTTCTTGAAAACTGTGAAGATGTGGATGCGCTAAGTGATACATTAAAAAAGGTATTGCCTTATTATATGCTACCGCATTTGGTAAAGAATATGGAATCCTTCCCTATTAACAATAGCAACAAAGTAGATAGGGTTGCACTGAAAGAGCTTGTGTAGGGATATGGAGAATAGTACTATTGTAAAAAATCTGTTTGATCTGTATGATTATCTTGCCGGGTACCCACAGGTAAATACCTCAGACGTTGGTCCATTTAACATCATTACCAGTATAGGTAATGAATGGCCGTCTATGGTGTATGCTCCTACAATAATTTTTTCTGAAGTAGAACTGCAGCATTTAAAAATATCGCTTGAGGGAAATAGTTGTAAAACCTTGATCGTTGAGGATAATATAACGGCAGAACAGCAATTATTGTTGAAAGAAAAAAGATTTATGCCGGTTGCTAAATGGCATAACATGAGCAAACTGCTGACAAATGAAGAGAATACCCGAGGGTATGTAGATCTTGATATTTCAGTTTGTAAGAGTGCTGATCAAGTAGACGAATGGCTGGCTGTTGCCCGCAATGTGCTATTTAAGGGTAGCTCCCTACCTCGGGAGATATTTATGAATGCTGTGGGAGAAGGTAAATTTATATTATTGCTGGGCAAACACGCCGGTATGCCGGTATCTACTATTATGGTATTCTGCGGTAGTGAGGCCGGTATTTATATGGTTGCCACAGAACCTGCACATCAGAAAAAGGGGTATGGCAGAGTCATGATGTATGAGGCAGAGAAACTTATCTACAACGCAGGCTATAGGGAAGTTTGTCTGCATGCAACACAGGCAGGTGTGCCATTATATAGATCTATAGGGTATACACCACACAATAGCCTGATCTTATTTTATAATTTTAATTGACCAGAATGGATAAAAGTTTAGTACTGCAAGAGATCAATAAAATCTGCCAGCGAGTATTTAGAAATGAAAGCCTGACCGTAACAGAAGATACTACTGCCAAAGATGTAGATGGTTGGGATTCTATTAGCAACCTCTTTTTGATAGACGAGTTGGAGAAAAATTTCAACATGAAGTTTGAGCTTGATGATATTCTAAATGCACAAAATATTGGTGACCTCGCAACTGTTATAAGCAACAAGGCTTAGAGATGAATATCGTTAAAAGGATATATGCACGGTTGTATAAGTTTATCTTTGAAGACATATTCTATGCTGTTTGCAGGATAGTGCCTTTTTTAAGGCCTATCTACTATACAAAGGACAATGAGAGCCCTGTAGACTTTAAGACCTGGTATCGGCAAAAAGTTTTGGGCCATAATAAGCACTGTTATTGGCCGGTGCATTTCACTTCTACCGTTCGGTTCCCTAATAATATATACGTGGGTATAGATGCGGCACCCGGCATATCACCCGGATGCTATATACAAGCTGTAGGTAAAATAGTTATAGATGACTACACGCAGATTGCACCCAATGTAGGTATCATAAGCTCTAATCACTTTATGCTGGATATCAGGAAGCATATTGAAAGTGAGGTGAGAATTGGGAAATACTGTAGAATAGGAATGGGTTCTATCATTAACGCAGGAGTAGTACTTGGCGATTTTACAACGGTATCATCCGGTTCGGTAGTTACGAAGAGTTTTCCGAAAGGGTATTGTGTAATTGGGGGTAACCCGGCAGAGATCATTGCAGATTATAGCGATAACCCTTCGATAATGGAGAAATTTGTAAGGTATCGTAATGAGCATGAATATAATGGTTATATCAGGTCTTCTGATTTTGAAAAGTATAAAAGAAAATATCTGAAAAAATTTGCCTGATGAAGGCTGTTAAATAAATGGAAACACCGGGTAATTCATATCGTCAATGCAGCATTTCGGTAATGGACACGATAGCCGATCCGAATATCGCTTTCGATGAGCAAGGCATTTGTAACTACTACTATGAATTTAAAAAAGCCTATGCCGAGAATGTGCATGAAGATGCAGAAGGAGAACGGATACTGCAGGCGCTTGCTGCAAAAATAAAAGAAGAGGGGAAGGGTAAACAATATAATTGCATTATGGGAGTGAGTGGTGGTGTTGATAGCACTTATGTTGCATATACTGCCCACCGCCTTGGATTAAGACCATTGGCAATACATTTTGATAATGGCTGGAACAGTGAGCTGGCGGTAAAGAATATCGAGAACATAGTAAGTAAATTAGGCTTCGACCTTTCCACCTATGTAATTAATTGGGAAGAATTTAAAGACCTGCAGATAGCATACCTGAAAGCATCTGTTGTAGATATTGAGGCGATCACTGACCATGCAATATTTGCTACACTGTATAGGCTGGCAGGGAAGAATAATATTAAATACATTCTCAGTGGCACGAACGTGCAAACTGAAACTACGCTTCCCAAAACCTGGATACATCCCAAGAGCGATCATATAAATATACAGTCTATCCATAAGGCCTTTGGAACGGTGCCTTTGAAAACTTTTCCTTTTATGGATGCCAAGGTGAAACGTTATTATCAGCAGGTAAAGGGTGTACATTCCATATCTGTTCTGAATAACCTTCCTTACAACAAGAAAGAGGTCAAAAAACTAATACAGGAGAAGTTAGGTTGGCGCGATTATGGGGGTAAACACTATGAAAGCATCTGGACCCGCTTTTACCAGGGATATATTCTTCCGGAGAAATTTAAAATAGATAAACGAAAGGCTCACCTGAGCGATCTGATATTTGGTGGCCAGATGACTAAAGAAGAGGCGCTGGCAGAACTGGCAAAACCAATGTATGATCCCGAGCAGTTCAGGCAGGATTATGACTTTGTACTGAAGAAATTAGGATTATCTGAACAGGAGTTTAAGGAAATAATGGCTAAGCCGCCACGTAGTCATTATGATTTTGACTACGAAATGCCAATAGATAAACGTTACCCGCTATTGAAACCCTTCAAAAAAATATACCGTACCATTTTCCCGGCAAAATAATGGCTGAGATCCGTATAATACCTACTCTTTTGCTGCACAAATCGGGGCTGTACAAAACAGTGAATTTCAAAAATCCTGTGTATGTAGGTGACCCTATAAATGCTGTAAGGATATTTAATGAGAAAGAGGCTGATGAATTGTTGTTGCTTGACTACCAGGCATCGGTAGAGGGAAGAGAACCGGATTATAATAAGATATCTGAAATAGCAGGGGAAGCTTTTATGCCGATGGCTTATGGCGGGGGTATTAAAAGCTGGGATATAGCTAAGAAAGTATTTGATTGCGGATATGAGAAAGTGGTCCTTAACACCGTTTTGTTCGATGACATTTCGTTGATAGATAAGATCGCTGCCGTATATGGCTCTCAGGCCGTTGTTGGTAGCATAGATGTTAAGAAAGACCTGCTGGGCAGGAACAAAGTGTATGCACAATCCGGCAAAAAAAAGACAGGGTATGCACCGGTTGAATGGGCTGCAAAACTGGAACAGGCCGGTGTGGGAGAAATAATGATCAACAGTATAGAACGGGATGGCACCTGGGGTGGCTTTGCATTGGATTTAATAGGTGAGATATCGCACAAGGTTTCTGTTCCTGTAATAGCGTGTGGTGGTGCCGGAAGCTTTGATGACCTGGAAAAAGCTGCCAAAGCGGGTGCATCCGCAGTGGCTGCAGGCAGCATGTTTGTTTTTCAAAAAAAAGGTATGGGAGTATTGATAAGCTTTCCTACCGGTAAAAAAATAATTGTATAAAATGAATAAAAGCAACATTCGTTTTGCAATAGTAGGCTGTGGCCGCATTGCGCAACGACATGCCGAGCACATAAACAAACAGGGAACACTTGTGGCTGTTTGTGATATTGTAAAAGAAAAGGCTGATACACTTGCTGAAAAATATAATGCAAAGGCGTTTTACAATATCGAAGACCTTTTGAAAAATGCAAAGGATGTAGATGTGGTGTCTATTTGCTCGCCGAACGGATTACACGCAACACATTCTATCCAGTCTTTGAAGGCAGGATTCCATGTGCTGTGTGAAAAGCCTATGGCTACAAGTGTGTATGATTGCGGGGAGATGATTAAAACGGCAGAGCAGGTAAACAAAAGACTGTTCGCTATTAAACAAAACCGTTTTAATCCGCCGGTAGCTGCTGTGAAACAGGCAATTGATGAAGGGCGTTTGGGCAAGATATATAGCGTACAGTTAAGTTGTTTCTGGAACAGGAATAAAGACTACTATGAAAATTCGTGGAAGGGCACAAAAGATCTGGATGGTGGTACATTGTACACGCAGTTCTCACATTTTATAGACTTACTGTACTGGATGATAGGGGATGTAAAAAGTGTGGAGGCTTTTACAGGTAACTATGCTCACCAGGATACTATAGAATTTGAAGATACCGGCGTAGCGATATTGTCGTTTTACAATGGGGCAATTGGTACGGTGAACTATACGGTGAATAGCTATGAGAAGAATATGGAAGGATCTCTCACCATATTTGCAGAAAAAGGTACGGTAAAGATAGGTGGCCAGTATTTAAACGAACTGGAATACCAGAATATTGAAAACTATAAGATAGATAACCTACCGGAAGGTAATAAAGCCAATAACTATGGCAACTACCAGGGTTCGATGTCTAACCATGACAAGGTATATGAGAACCTGATAGACGTGCTCACCAACAATGCCAGCATATCTACGAGCGCGTTTGAAGGATTAAAGACGGTGGAGATAATTGATAAAATATATTCAGCGGCAAAGGATATTAAATAATGGGCGAACCTAAGATACTATCCTGCAAAATAGTTGATGTAGCCTTCGGTGAAAACGTGAAGGTAGTAGAGCCCGTAAATATATACGGCTGTCGTATTGATGACGACTGTTTCATCGGGCCTTTTACAGAAATACAGAAAGATGTAGTGATCGGTAAACGAACAAAGCTGCAGTCGCATAGTTTTATATGTGAGCTAGTGACCATTGGCGATGATTGTTTTATTGGTCATGGCGTTATGTTCATCAACGACCTGTTTGCTAAAGGCGGACCAGCAAGAGGTGATAAGAGTTTGTGGAAGGAAACACGTATCGGCAACCACGTGTCTATAGGGTCAAACGCAACAATACTTCCTGTAAATATATGTGACCATGTAGTAGTAGGCGCAGGCGCAGTGGTTACAAAAAATATAACAGAGCCCGGCGTATATGCAGGTAACCCGGCTAAGAAAATAAAAAGTCTGTAAGAAGAATGAATGTCCCTTTTGTAGATCTGAAGAAGCAATACCAGGATATAAAGCCAGAGATAGATAGAGCAATACAGGAAGTAATAGAGAATACAGCTTTTATAGGTGGTAAATATGTAAAAGCTTTTGAGCAGCAGTTTGCTGAGTTGTACGGAGTGAAACATGTGATCGCCTGTGCTAACGGTACCGACAGCTTATATATATTGATGAAGATGCTGGGTATTGGGCAAGGTGATGAAGTAATAACCGTTGCAAACAGCTGGATATCGAGCTCAGAGACCATCACACAAGCCGGTGCCACACCGGTATTTGTAGATATTCATCCTGACTATTATAGTATGGATGAAACATTGCTTGAAAGAGCGATAACTTCCAATACAAAAGCCGTCATATTAGTACACCTGCAGGGGCAGATAGCAGATGTGGAGGCGATACAAAATATTTGCAGGCAAAAAGGTATCTACCTAATAGAAGATTGCGCACAATCGCACTTTAGTGAGTATAAGGGCATACGTGCAGGGTTAACCGGTATTGCAGCCAGCTTTAGTTTCTACCCCGGAAAGAATTTAGGTGCGTATGGAGATGCGGGGTGTATTATCACTAATGATGATGAACTGGCCACCAAATGCCGCATGTACGCAAATCATGGCTCGCTGACCAAGCATAAGCACGAGATAGAAGGCATTAATAGCCGCATGGATGGATTGCAGGCTGCAATATTATCTGCAAAGCTGCCGCATATACTTCAATGGACAGAACAGCGTATCCATAATGCCGCATTGTATGCGAAGCACTTAGGAGGTATTAAAGAAATAGTATTGCCACAGGTGAGGCCTGATAGCAAACATACCTACCATGTATACATGATAAGGGCTGCGAACCGAGACGCATTGATGGCACATCTCAGAGAGCAGGGTATAGAGACAGCATTACATTATCCCGTGATACTTCCATTATTAAAAGCATATTCTTACCTGGGATATACATCTAAAGATTTTCCTGTTGCATCTGCATACCAGGAAACAATATTATCGCTGCCTATGTATCCTGAGCTTACAGAAGAGCATATAGCATACGTAGCTGAAACTATAGCAGCTTTTTACAAATCATAAGTTTGGAATTAAGAAATAAATCTATTCTGATCATATCGCAACAGGATTGGGGCGAGATGTTTATATCCAAGAACCACTATGCGCTGGAACTGGCGCGCAGGGGTAATAAAGTATTCTATTTGCCGGGGCCGGATCAGCGAAATAAATTAAAATCCGGTGAGGTAAAAGTGGGTTCGTTGGGGTATGATAATTTGTTTAACGTTGAGCACCGATTACCATTCCCTTACGTGTTGAAATTCAGAGCCAGGTTTTTATATGATCTTTTGTTAAAGAGTCATATAGCGAAGGTGCTGAAACAAACAGGGCCAATAGACATTATATGGTCATTTGATTTGTCCAATACAATCCCGCTTAGTTCTTTCCCGGACAGTTGCATAAAATTATTTATGCCGGTTGACGAGCTAGGAGAAAAGATAGCGCTGAAAGCGGCGAAAAGTGCAGATGTGATCTTTTCAGTAACAAATGAAATACTGGATAAGTTCAGATCGTTACAGGTGCCACGTGTATTTTTAAATCATGGCGTAGCGGATATGTTTATTAATAACAACGTTACTTCAGGTAAGGATGGTATTGTTCGGGTAGGATTGTCCGGTAATTTTTTAAGACCCGATATAGACCGGCAGACTTTATTAGAAATAATAAGCAATAACAAGAACGCTGAATTCCATTTTTGGGGATCGGTAGGTAAATCCAAATCAAACCTGGTTGGTGGCCTGGACGAAGGGGCCCTGCCATTTGTGCAAATGTTGGAGCAACAAAAGAATGTGGTGTTACACGGTGCTGTTCCGCCAAAACAGCTGGCGGTGGAACTAAAAAACATGGATGCGTTCCTTATTTGCTATGATGTTAACAAAGATCAAAGTAAGGGAACCAATTATCATAAAATACTGGAATACCTGGGTGCAGGTAAAGTGGTTGTATCTAATAATGTAAGCACCTATAAGCAATACCCCGGGATGATAGAAATGGTGGCAGATAGAACCAGTAATAAAGAGCTTCCGGAACTGTTTCGGCATGTGTTGCAGCATTTAAATGAGTATAATGCTATAACCCGGCAAAAAGAAAGAATAGATTTCACCAGGCAGTTTACTTATCAGCGCCAGGTAGATAAGATCGAAACTGCACTGAATACATACATACGTTAATGGAACCTGTACTATTCATTTCACATAAAAAGTTTCTTGACCAGACATTACCGGAAGGCGGTGTAAGGTTGTGCACCAATGATTATGTAGAGCTATTGCAAACGCAATACGCGGTAAACTTTCTGGGAGTTGAATATAACAGGAGCATATTGTTCAGGCTGAAGTTTAGGCTGGGTCTGGACGCGTATGAGGAATATGTGCCGGAAAATTACGAGACAGAACTAAAGGATGCTATTGTAACGAGGGGCATACGCAAAGTTTTTATTAATCTTTCTAATGCAATGAGCTTTGGAAAGTTCATAAAAGATAACTTTTCTGCGTATGATGTAAAGGTGATATTATGTTCTCATGGTAATGAGTCGGGCGATTTCCTTCACCAGGCTGCACGATTCAGTGAACGGTTACCCGGATACAAACGGATGTTCTCATCTTACAGGCTTGGTAAGATGCTTAAATTTGAATCAATATATCGCCAGCATTATATAGACCTGGTACTGACGGTTTCGGAAGTGGAAGAACATATAGAGAAGTGGGTAGGCGCGAAACAGGTATTTATGGTGCCGAGAGTCTTTAAGCAGAAGTTTATTGACTGGCAGCCTGTGCGTGGGCGAATAGGTTTTGTTGGAGATATTAGCCATCCGCCTAATTATTATGGAGTATCAAAACTTTGCGAAGCATTGCAAAAGAATGGAGTGCCCGAACAGCTTGATTTTAGAATTATTGGTGTAGAAGATGAGCATTCCAGAAGATTGAAGGAGCAGTTTTCTTTCGTTTCTATAATGGGATATATGGATAATGCGGTGTTTGAAAAAGAAGCTGCCACCTGGAACTATTATATGAATCTTGCCTTTTACTATTCGAAAGGTGTAAGCACTAAACTGGCAAAAGGTATTGATTGGGGGCTACCTATAATATCTACAACAGCAGGGAATCGTGGATATATATTCAGAGGAGGAAATGTATTGACTGCAGATGCCCCCGAGGATATAGCTGCAATATTAGAACAGCGATTATCAGACTCAACATTGGTACAGCTTGATAGACAAGAAATAATAAATATCGTAAAGAGTACGATCACTTATCAGGATATCATGAAAACGCTGTTGCCAGTCATAGAAAAACTCTAACTACCATAAGCACCGGGTTTGAAAAAGATACTTATCATATCGCCGCACTTTCCGCCATCTAACCTTGCGGCAGTACACAGATCCAGGTTGTTTGCACAGCATCTTCCTGAATTTGGCTGGCAGCCTATAGTTCTAACCGTACACGAAGACTATTACGAAGAGCAACTTGATCGTAACCTGGAGCAATTGTTACCCAAAGATCTGCGGATTGAAAAGGTAAAGGCGATGAAGGTGAAGCAGCCAAGACTGGTTGGTGATATTGGGTTAAGGGCTTTCAGGCAATTATATAGAAAAGCTAAGGCTCTTATAAAAGAAGAAAAAATAGATTTCGTTTACATACCGATACCATCATTCTACGCTGCTTTATTAGGTAGGTGGTTATATGTGGCCACAAGAGTAAAATATGGTATAGACTATATAGATCCATGGGTGCATCCTTTCCCTAACAGGGATAAGTCGCTCAGGCACCGTCTTAGTGAAGCACTTGCCGGTTTCCTGGAGCCGATAGCCATAAGGAATGCATCACTGATCACCGGTGTTGCTGAAGGTTATTATAAAGGTGTGCTGGAGCGTACACCTGTGCTGGAAGCAACATGCGTGTTTGGTGCCATGCCTTATGGGGGTGAACGTGCAGACCACGAGAAGCTGAAAGAACTGGATATAAAACCTTACCTGTTTGCCAAAAACGGTAAGCGGCAGATGGTGTATGCCGGGGCTATGTTGCCTAAAGCATACGAACCGCTGGAAGCGATTTTTAAGTCTATTCAGCAAAACCCGGTTGAATTTGCAGATGTAGAATTTCATTTCATAGGAACCGGTAAAACCCCGGACGATCCTAATGGCTTTAACATTAAGCCTTATGCAGAAAAATATGGATTGTGGCAAACGGTAGTGTTTGAATATCCTAAGCGTATACCATACCTGGATGTATTGGTGCACCTGGATGCCGCTGACGGAGTGTTTATACTTGGTAGCACTGAACCACACTATACGCCATCTAAAGTGTACCAGGGTGTGCTTGCCGGGAAACCCATCATGGCCGTCTTGCATAAAGCATCTACTGCGGCGCAGGTGATAAAGCGAACAAATGCGGGACTTGCTTACCTGCTCGATCCTGAGAACGTGAAAGCACTTGAAACAAATTTTGTGAAGCTGTATCAGCAATACAAAATATTTGCCGCAGAATTTACGCCTGCGCAGGTGCAACAAAAAGAGTTTGACGCCTATAGTGCAAAAGCAGTAACTGCGCAACTGGCACAATTGCTGAACAAAGCAATGGAATAATGGGAAGAAGACTGGCCATAATCACAACACATCCGATTCAATACAATGCCCCGTGGTTCAGGTTATTGGCAGAAAGCGGCGAAGTTACCCTGCGTGTATTTTATACATGGGAGCAATCGCAATCGAACGAAAAATATGATCCCGGTTTTGGTAAAGTGATCAGCTGGGATATACCATTGCTGGATGGATACGATTATACGTTTGTAAAGAATATAAGTACAGATCCCGGGTCGCATCATTATAAAGGGATCGATAACCCCAGTCTTATAAGCGAAATAAAAGAATGGAAGCCGGATTATCTGCTGGTAATAGGATGGCCGTTTAAAAGCCATCTTGCATGTATGCGATATTTCAAAGGAAAAATTCCTGTATTATTCAGAGGAGATTCTACGTTGCTTGACGAGCAAGGAGGATATAGGATAATACTTAGACGCGCAATACTGAAGTACATCTATTCTTATATAGACTATGCATTGTATGTGGGTAGTAACAATAAAGAATACTTTCTGAAGCATGGCATAAGGGAAAAAGATCTTTGGTATGTACCACATGCAATAGATAATAAACGATTCGAAGGCAAAGGAAATGAATATGAAGAGCTCGCGAAAAACTGGAGAAAAGATCTTGGAATTGCTGAGACTGAATGGGTCTTGTTGTTTGCCGGAAAACTAGAGGATAAGAAAAATCCGGGCTTTATGCTACAGCTGCGGGATGCCCTGAATGATGCACGGTTTCGTGTCGTTATCGTGGGCAATGGCCACCTGGAGCAGCAACTAAAAAGCGAAGCGGCGAATAACAATCGCATTCTGTTCTTAGATTTTCAAAATCAAAATTCAATGCCCGTGGTATACAGGCTCGGCGATATTTTTATACTTCCATCAAACGGGCCGGACGAAACCTGGGGGCTGGCTTTAAATGAAGCCATGGCATGTGAAAGGGCTGTAATAGCTACTAACAAATGCGGAGGCGCGATAGACATAATAAAAGACAATGGAACTATCATATCACCGGGTGATATTATGGGCGCAGTTGCTTACATACGGAAAGTGACGGGATCCGCGGATGGATTGAAAAATGCCGGTACGCGATCAAAAGAGATTGTTGCGGATTTTTCCTTCGAACATATTTGTAATAATATCCTTAGCCTTCTTAAAAAAATACCTTCTGGAAAAGTGTAAGAAGCCCAGGATATTGGCTGTAATTGCAGGGAACTATATATACGGCAAAGAGGTAGTGGGCTTGCAGGCACTTGAAGCATTGAATGCACATAGCGATGTGCTGACGATCATCAGCGGGTGGAACGATGGTGCGTTTAAAAAGGAGCTTGAACAAAGGAATATTGCATATAAGATCATTAAGCTGGGGTGGATATATATTACAAAACCCTTGTGGACATTGGACAGCCTGATACATATACCCGGTGCATGGTTGTCTTATTGGAAAATAGCGAAAGAGTATAAGCCGGATATTATTTATACAGACTCGTATCGTAATGTAATATTGTTATGGCCATTCTTAAAAAAGAAGTCGGTAGTGCTGCATGTGCATGAAGAACATGCCTATGTAAAAAGAGGCAAGGGATTTATTCAGAAAGTGTTACCCAAGACAAATAGGTTTATTGCTGTTTCTGAATTTATTAAGAACGACCTATTGGCTTGTGGTGTTTGCGAGAAAATGATCACGGTTGTATACAACAGCACAAAAGAGGTTGAAGAGGTAGAAAAGGCATATATGCCGGGCGACGTATTGAGAATAGGTATTATAGGGCAAGTGTTGAAAACCAAAGGACACGAAGATCTTATAGATGCCCTCATCTTATTAAAGGGAAAGATGGCTTTCACCTTATCTATCACCGGTACCGGTGATAATCATTACATTGAAATTTTGAAAAACAAAATATCTGCAAACGGATTAGATAAAATGGTGAATTGGAACGGATATGTGGAGGATAAGGGGCAGGTTTATGAAAGTCTTGATGTTGTAGTGGTGCCTAGCAGAAAAAATGAGTCTTTTGGATTGGTAGCAGCTGAATCGGGTATGTATTATTGCGCAACCATCGTGACAGATGCCGGCGCACTAGGTGAGATCGTAAAGGATGGAAAGACCGGTTTCGTAGTTGATAAGGAAGATCCTTCCAGTATCGCCGATAGGATATATAAATTGTATGACCGGCAAACTTTAATGGAGATGGGGCAGAACGGCAGGCAAAGAGTACAAAAGCTTTTTAGTGAGAAGGCTTTTAAGAGTGAAATTCTATCAGCATTAGAGTTAAGTATTAAGAATTAAAAATGGCAGAGAAAAGACCCAATAACGCAATAGTCTCAATAATCGTAATTTTCTCATTATATGCGTTTATTTCTCAATATGCCATTGTTTCCATAATAGCAGGATTAACCCTTGCGGCTATCGTTGCCTTCTTGTGGACCCCAAGAATACCACCAATGCTGCCATATCTGTTTGCTTACCAATTGTTGCAAATATTTGGTGCAATATGGTATGCGGATTTTTTAGGTAAGCCTTTGGATTCGTTATATGAAAGTGTTGACTCTGAGTTTCTTATAATATTTACATTGATGCAATTGGCATTAATGGCGTGGCTTGCTTCTGTTGTGTTTAAGATGAAAAAGGTGCCGCGCCTGGATGATCTACGTGCCGCTGTGATGGAGCTGGATGTTAAAAAGGTATTGACGGCTTATGTTATTACTTCCATTATTTTTCCAATATTAATATCTGCCACACGTTCTATATCGTCCGTTAGTCAGTTGATACAATCATTTGCGGTAATTAAAAAGTTGTTTTTGATAATGTTGCTTTTTATAGTTTTTCTTCGAAAGACGCAATACCGCAATCTTATCATTTTCATCTTTATAGCAGAGTTTGTATTAAGCTTTGTGTCCTATTTTTCCAGCTTTAAAGAGATATTTATATATGTCCTTATCGCTTACCTTACGGTGTTCCCAAATATCAAAACCAAAACTATTGTACGTTTGTTACCGTTTGTCGTCTTCGTCATTGTATTGATGGTCTTTTGGTCGAGTATCAAGAACGATTATAGAAATTATCTGAACCAGGGGAGCCGGCAGCAAGAGATATCCGTAAGCACATCTGATGCACTGAACTATGTGGCAGACCAGGCAGAGGCTTATAATGCAGATGCCTTTTCTGAAGGTGGAGAGATATTGCTGCACCGCATGCAGTATATGCAACAGTATTCTTCTGTTTACTCGCGTGTGCCCTCTGTAATACCATTTGATGATGGTAAAAACACTACCAGCGCATTGACTTTTCTATTAATGCCAAGAACATTTTCTGATAACAAAGGCATTCTTGATCCATCGACAAAAGCGTCTTACTACACAGGAAAAACATTTACGGATGCTGCACATGGTACCTCCATATCAATGGGCTATTTTTGTGATTTTTATATTGATTTCGGCCTTTGGGGCATGATAATTCCGCTTTTGATCATTGCCTTTGGGATAGGCAAGGCGGCATCTTATATTATGAACAGTACGCGATACAACCTGATATTTACCTATTGCCTGTTTATTGCCGTGTTTATGAGCCTTGGTACGTTTGAGTCAGATATCATATTCTACCTCGGGTCTATAAGAAATTATGTAGTTGTATTGTTGCTGGGTAACTGGCTAATATTTCCACGGCTGAATAAATATATTAAATCCTGATAAAAATATTTGTAACATACGAGTATTTTATGCCTGCCTACAAGGCAGGCGGACCCATACAGTCACTGGATAATATGGTAAAGAATTTTACCTCCGATGAAGTAATCTTCTATGTGTTTTGTAGTGATAAGGATATGGATGGCTCTTTGCTGAATGTAGGCCGCAACGGCTGGCAGCAATACAACTATAATACCAAAGTATATTACGCCACCCCGGATGAATGCCAACAAAATATCCTGCAAAAGCTTTTGGACCAAGTGCAGCCTGATGTGGTTTTTATAAATGGAATATTCTCCCGGTATTTTTCTATAGCGCCATTGCTGGCTACAACTCAAGCCCAAAAGATACTTTCCGTGAGAGGGATGTTGCACCCTGGTGCATTGAGCCAGAAAGGCATAAAGAAGAAAATATTTCTAACCATCTTCAAGCTTCGTTCATGGCATCGTTTGGCAGAATTTCACGCCACTACAGAAGAAGAGGCACAATTTATCGGGGATCAGTTTGGCAATAAAAGAAAAATATGGGTAGTGCCGAATTTTCCAAAACTAAGCGGTTATCAGGATCCATTAGAGAAAGAGGTGGGAAAACTTAGATTGCTTAGCATAGCTCTAATAAGCCCTATGAAGAATATAAAACTGGTGATAGAAGCTTTGGCGCGATGTAAGAGTCATGCAGTTTATGACATCTACGGGCCGGTAAAGGATGAGGCATACTGGGAAGAGTGTAAAGTACTGATGACCGGCCTGCCATCAAATGTAGAGGTCAATTATAAAGGTGCTTTAGAACCCAAAAAAGTAAAAGAAACGTTGAGTCATTATCATGTAATGGTGCAACCTAGCAAGAGTGAGAATTTCGGACATTCCATTTTTGAAGCATTATCCGCGGGAATGCCTGTCATTACCAGCTGGTTTACACCGTGGAACGATCTTCAAAAAAATAAAGCGGGTTACAATGTCAGTATAGATAATACAGTTGATCTTGTTAAAAGTATAGAAGAGTTAACGGACCTTGATCATTATACTTACGAGCACTGGACCAAACAGGCCTATGCTTACGCGTTAGACAAAGTAGATATCCCTTCCATAAAAAAGGGATACGAGAATATGTTTGGTATCGCTGAAGCGGTACCCGCACAAACTATAAAATAAAAATTCAATGATAATCTTAGGTATTAATGCATACCATGCGGACTCTAGCGCTGCTATATTAAAAGATGGTGTGTTAATAGCCGCATCAGAAGAAGAGCGATTTACCCGTGTGAAGCACTGGGCAGGTTTCCCTGAAAAAGCGATACAGTTTTGTTTGGATGAATTAGGCATCACCCTGGACCAGGTAGACCATATAGCGATAGGAAGAGACCCTAAGGCTAAACTGGATAAGAAAATGCTGTACCTGCTAAAGAACCCGCAAGGCGGTGTAAAGACTGTATTAAACAGGTTGAGCAACAACAAAAAAGTTGCATCGCTGGAGCAGGAATTTTCTCGTATGTCAGGCGTTGATACTGATAAGATCAAACCTAAAATACACCAGGTGGAGCATCATAGAAGCCACCTTGCCTCTGCATTCTTTGCGAGTCCGTTTGACGAAGCTGCTTTATTGTCTATAGACGGATCAGGAGACTTCACCACTACGATGATAGGCCGTGGCAAGGGGAATAAAATAGAAGTATTAGACTCCGTAGATTTCCCCGTTTCTGTCGGTACCTTCTACACATCGTTTACGCAATTCCTTGGCTTTCCGCATTATGGTGATGAATACAAAGTAATGGGCCTTGCCCCTTATGGCGAACCTAAATATGTAGATAAGCTTAGAGATGTAATCAGGTTTACCGATAACGGATTGTTCGATTGGAATCCAAAGTATTTCAAATCGGCCAAAGATGTAGTAGTTACTTATGGTGATGATCATATACCGGTTGTAGGTACTTTGTTTACGTCTTATATGGAAGAGAAGTTTGGCCCTGCAAGGAAAAAAGAAGATGAACTGACACAATATCATAAAGACATTGCAGCTTCCGTACAGCGATTTACAGAAGAACTTATATTTCATATAGTCAACCATCTGCAAAAACGAACAGGATTAAAGAATTTATGTGTTGCCGGTGGTGTAGCGCAAAACTCGGTAGCAAATGGTAAGATACTGGCCAATTCTGGATTTGAAGAGTTGTATATACCATCAGCAGGGCATGATGCGGGTATCTCTATGGGTGCTGCCTATTATGTGTATAACCAATTGCTGGATATGCCACGAGCTAAGCCTATTTATTCGGCATATACAGGCAGCAAATTCAGCAATGAGCAGATAGAGGAATTTTTGAAAAGCAGGGATATA
This sequence comes from Bacteroidetes bacterium 43-93, assembly GCA_001897855.1. GTDB lineage: Bacteria > Bacteroidota > Bacteroidia > Chitinophagales > Chitinophagaceae > Polluticoccus. The sequence goes on along the minus strand of MKUO01000018.1, from coordinate 330,547 downwards.
AATTATAAACGACTTGAAGATGCGCAATTGTATGATTATGTATCAGACAAACTGGTAAATGCAGGTGTGATAGGATGGTTCCAGGGAAGAGCAGAATTTGGGCCGCGTGCACTGGGTGGACGTTCTATATTGGCGGATCCACGCAGGACAGACGCGAAGGATTTGCTTAATGCTAAGATCAAACGACGCGAAAGCTTTCGACCATTTGCTCCATCCATATTAAGGGAATATGTACCTGAATATTTTGAACGGACGGAGAATGTGCCATTTATGGAGAAGGTATTCCCGATAAAAAAAGAAAAACATGCAGAGATACCTGCTGTAACACACGTAGATGGAACAGGCAGGTTGCAAAGCGTAGATAAAGAAGTATCTCCAAGATACTATGGACTAATAGATGCCTTCAGAAAGAAGACAGGTGTGCCTATATTGCTGAATACATCGTTTAACGAGAACGAACCAATAGTAAATACACCGGCAGAGGCATTAGACTGTTTTTTGCGTACACGCATGGATATGCTGGTGCTGGAGAACTGCATAGTAGAACGATAACGAAAGATGAACATCTGGCTGATATCGGCTTTTGAACCTACACCTATAGATAAGGTACGCCCAATGCGCTTTATGGGCATTGCGGATGCTGCTATACAGGCCGGGCATAATATTGTATTCTTTACTACGACATTTAATCACTTCTCGAAATCGCAGCGGTATGAATCTAATTCGTATCATACGGTGATGCCGGACCGATATGAAGTTGTGTATGTACATTCCAAACCCTACCAAAAGAATATCTCCGCAGATCGCATGATGGCACACCTGGACCTTGCAAAAAAAATGTTGCAAGAGATAGAACAGAGAAAAGATAAACCCGATGCGATGTTGATAAGCCTGCCACCTCTTAGTACGGTGCAGAAGATAACGGCATGGGGGAAGCAACATGGCGTACCTGTGATCGTAGATATAATAGATCCGTGGCCGGATGTGTTTATCAAAGCATTCCCGTCTTCAGTAAAAGGCTTGGCAAAGACAGCTTTATCGCCATTTTATGGTAAAGTAAAAAAGATCATGCGCGACTGCGCAGGCGTAACTGCTATATCTAACGACTATATAAAATGGGCGCAGCAATATTTTAAGACGAATAAGCCGACAGGATGTTTTTACCCTGCCGTGCCTTATGAAGAGATAAAGCAGGCGTTTGAAAAGCTGAGTATTACACATAAAAAGGATGAGTCTGTAATTAGGATCATCTATGCAGGTTCTCTTGCAAGCTCTTACGACATACCCACGATACTGAATGCAGCTGAGATACTGGAGAAAGAATATCCCGGTAAAACAAAATTTGTAATAGCAGGTAAAGGGCCGCAGGAGGAATTGGTTAAAGAGAGGCAGAAGCAATTATCTAATGTGCAATACCTGGGCTGGCTGGATCATGAAGGGATGTATCGTGAACTGTACTTATCAGATATAGGGCTTACACAACATGTACCCGGAGCTACACAGTCAGTCACCTATAAATTGTTTGACTACCTAGCAGCGGGGCTACCAATCATGAATTCGCTGAATAGTGAGATGGCTGATATTATCGTGAACAATAAAGTGGGCTTCAATAATGAAAGTGGTGATGCTGCCGGCCTGGCAAAAAATATTGAAGGTTTTATAGAGAATAAAGAATTACTGCAACAATATAAAAGCAATGCTTTTGCACTGACAGGACAGTTAGGTGATGCTCACGTGGTATATGGACGGATGGTAGATTTTATTGCACAAGTAGTAAATAAGGCAATAGCATAATGCGACTATACAGGGACGTCATAAAACCATTGGCTGACAAGATCATATCGCTTGTAGTGCTGGTGATATTATCCCCCCTTATTCTGTTGACGATGATATTGCTTTTTATTGCCAATGATGGCAAACCATTTTTTGTGCAGCCAAGACCGGGATATAAAGGACGGATATTCCGGATATTGAAGTTCAAGACCATGAATGATAAGAAGGATGAGCATGGTAACCTGCTCCCCGATAGTGAAAGGCTTACTACAATAGGCAGGATCGTACGAAAAGCGTCTCTTGATGAATTGCTGCAATTGATAAATGTATTGAAGGGTGATATGAGTTTGATTGGGCCAAGGCCTTTACTGGCTGAGTATCTGCCTTTGTATAGTGAGCGCCAACGTACGAGGCATGACGTAAAACCCGGCATTACAGGATGGGCCCAGGTAAATGGCCGTAACTCCATATCCTGGGAGGATAAATTTGAATATGATGTTTACTATGTGAATCATCTTAGTTTTGCACTGGATATGAAGATCGTTTTTATGACCATAGGAAAAGTATTTGCTGCAAAAGGGGTGAATCAAACAGATGCGACAACGATGGAAAAATTTAAAGGCACGCCAAAACAGGATTTAGTATGATCATTTACGGAGCAAGCGGACACGGCAAGGTTATAGTTGATATCCTGGAACTGAACGGTATCAGGGAAATAATGGTGTGGGATGATAGCCCCCAGGAACATTTGAGTGGTTATGAGGTTACCTTGCCCCAAGAGGCGGGCTACGAGGACACGCCATTAATAGTTTCAATTGGAGACAATGCGACACGCAAAAAGATCGCAGAGAAGCTATCGCCGGATACTTTATTTTATTCGGTGGTACATCCCGGTGCAACTATTAGTAAGAGTGCCAGTATAGACAGGGGTACTGTGGTAATGGCAGGTGTTTCTGTAAACCCTGATGCTATTATAGGCAGGCATTGCATTATCAATACCAACGCATCTATAGATCATGACTGTGTGCTGGAAGATTATGTGCATATATCGCCAAACGTAGCTTTGTGTGGTGATGTGAGCGTAGGCGAGGGAACTCATATAGGTGCAGCAACTGTAGTAATACCGGGTAAAAAAATAGGGAAGTGGTGTGTAATAGGTGCAGGTAGCGTTATTATTAACGACGTGCCGGATGGTGCCAAGGTAGTAGGCAACCCGGGCAGGATCATCAGTCAATCAAACTAAACGAAACTCATGAAACCAAAGATCTGGTTATCATCACCACACATGGGCGGCACAGAACTAAACTATGTTCATGAAGCCTTTGATACCAACTGGGTGGCTCCTTTGGGCCCAAATGTAGATGGGTTTGAGAAGGACATCGCCAGTTTTTTAGACGATAAAATATATGCGGCAGCGCTTAGCTCCGGAACCGCGGCTTTACATCTTGCATTAGTAATAGCCGGTGTGGAACCGGGAGACGAAGTGATATGCCAAAGCATGACTTTTTCAGCGTCCGCTAATCCTATAAAATATTTATCTGCCACGCCGGTATTTGTTGATAGTGAAACAGATACCTGGAATATGTGCCCGGATACATTGGAAACCGCTATAAAGGACAGGATAGCAAAAGGAAAAAAGCCTAAGGCTATCATTCCTGTACATCTTTACGGTATGCCCGCGCGTATCAACGAGATCATGGAGATAGCAGGCAGGTATAATATCCCTGTGATAGAAGATGCGGCAGAGGCATTGGGATCTTCTGTAAATGGTAAGATGTGTGGCACGTTTGGCAGCATTGGCATTTTGTCTTTCAATGGCAATAAGATCATCACAACGTCCGGAGGTGGTGCCTTAGTAGCGCATGACAAAGATGTTACTGCAAAAGCAACATTTCTTGCTACACAGGCAAGGGATGCAGCACCACATTACCAACATTCTCATGTAGGCTACAATTATCGTATGAGTAATATCTGCGCGGGTATCGGGCGTGGGCAGATGGAAGTGTTGAAAGACAGAATAGAAAGACGCAGGGCTGTATATGAACAATATCATGCGAAGATGAAAGGTATTGTCAGTGTTAGCTTTGTAGATGAACCTGCCGGCTATTACAGTAACAGGTGGTTGAGTACAGTGTTAATTGACCCTGCTCAGACAGGTGGCGTAACAAGAGAAACATTAAGGCTAGCTCTTGATGCTGAAAATATAGAGTCAAGGCCGTTATGGAAACCAATGCACCTGCAACCGATATTTGATAATGCGCCCTATTATGGCAAAGGCATTTCTGATAAGTTGTTTGAGAACGGGCTATGCCTGCCGTCGGGATCCAATATGAACGAGGAGGATATGATGCGGATATTTGAAGTGATAGACAAAGTATTCAAATAAGTTAGGGTTAATCGTTAAACTATTAAAAATCCCTGGTTGATAACCTCAGCCAGGGATTTCTCTTTATGTGTAACGTTGTTAATTATTGGATGAGCAGGTATAAAAAAGGCGCGGTAAACACCGCGCCTTTTGTTAGCTCTATTGTAATTATTGCTTCGTGAAGCTTATAGCCTGGTTGAAGTGATTGTCTTCATTAGTTACCTGCAGCATATAAACACCTGCCGCCAGTGCATCGAGTTCTATTGATGCAATGTTTGATTGGCCCGGAGTAATAATACCCTGGTAAACAAGGTTGCCTAATTTATCCAGCACCCTGGCATGTGTTGTGCCTGAAAGTGTTTTATTGAAACTGATATTCAACTGAGCACCTGCAAGAGGGTTAGGATAAACCTTCATAGATACACCAGATGATTTGCTTACTGTATTAACCCCAAGTGTAGCATCTACTATGAGTTTAGATACAGAACTAGCGACTGCATTTTTACAAACACCATCAACAACACAACGATACTGGTTCCCGTTCATGTCGAAGCCTGCATTCAGGATTGTTAATGCCGGAGTGTTAACACCCTGGAAACGGATAGTATCTGTAATGTCTGCAAATCCACTATTATTTACATTCTCTTGCCACTGGAAGCTGGTGCCAACGTTTGGCACAGTAAATGTTACCGGGCTAAAGAATGGAGTAATAACCTGCGCTGGTGTACTTTGTGGCGCCGCATTTACATACAATGGAATATCATTTGTATAGAATTTGAGGTTACAAAGAATATTCTCTGTAATCATGCAGCGGTAGATATTGCCACTTAATGAAGCAGGAGTTTCTGTAATACGCAGAGAGTCTGTATTAGCGCCTGAATATGGAGGAATATTTACAAGATCCTTAAATATGCCAGGAGATAGTTGCACCTGCCATTGATACAGTAATGCATTACCTTTTGCCAACACACCTAGCTTCTTCTCATTGGTTTCGCAAGCTGTGTCCTCGATAGTCTGAGATACTATTGTTACAGGGTTGTGCACTTTCAAGGCGGCAGCGCTTGATGTTAATGTAGGCGTACAGCTACCGCTTATTACGCAACGATACAGGTTACCATCCATTGGTACTGATGTACGTGGGATTATTAGTTGACGGCTGGTATTGCCAACATACAGAGGGTCAGAGCCTGAGATATCTACGAAACCGGAACCGTTATTTACCTGCCATTTGTAATTGAGGTTGCTGCCATTTGCACCAACTGTAAATACCGCACGGCTGCCGGGGCAAATCGTAACATTTGCAGGCTGTGCCCCAATAGCAGGCGGCATGAGTATAGTAAGGCTTGCAGAGTTAGAAGTTGCAGATGGATTACAAGAAGTACTTACAATACATCTGTAAAGGTTGCCATTGAAGGTCATGTCAGGGCTGGCAATTTTAAGATTGTCTGTATTTACACCACTATAAGGACCTGAATTGGCGAGCGATATCCATGAATTACCATTGTCAGGACTAAGTTGCCATTGATAGTTTACAAAGCCTGTTGGCGTAATGGCACCAGCACCAATGTAGAAGGAAGTATTTGTATTGTTACAAGTTTGCTTATCTGTGGGCTGAGCAGATATTGTAGGTGGTGTGGAAACAAAATGAGATACGCTGGCCGATGTTACAGACGGTGAACAGATGCCGCTGACAATACAACGATATCTATAACTGTTCATCGAAGTAGTTGGTGTAGTCACTGTAAGCGTTGCTGAAGTTGCGCCACTGTAGGTACTGTTGTTACTAAGGTTAGTAAAACCAGCCCCTGTATTTACCTGCCATTGGTAGGATATGCCTGTAGCCGATGCGTTTATGGTAAAGGTAGCATTGTTGCCAGGGCATATAAAACTATTAGTTGGTTGTGTGTTAATAACAGGAGTAGTATTAATAGTCAGCGTGGCTGCTGCTGATGTTACAGACGGAGTACAATAACCGCTGACTACACAACGATAAGTATATCCGCTCATTCCCGGATTTGTACCGCGGACGGCGAGTGTATTCGTTGTAGCATTTGCATACATAACACCATTTGAAATATTGGTATAACCCGAACCATTGTTTACCTGCCATTGGTAGGTTAGTGAATAGCCTGTTGCATTTACAACAAAACTTGTTGCCTGGTTATCGCATATGGTAGCGCTTAAAGGGCTAGAGGTGATAGCAGGTAATGTTGCCACATATAGCGCGGCGGGCAATGTATAAGCAGCCGATACGCATGCGCTTGATAGTGCACAGCGATAGCGATAGTTATTCATGGCAACACGTGCACCTGTTATTGACAAAGTTGCTGCGTTAACACCGCTATAAACGCCTGCATTACTCAGATTCGTCCAGGTAACACCGCTATCACGGCTTTCCTGCCATTGGAATGCCAGGTTTGTGCTTTGGCCTGCAGCGCTATAGGTAGCATTGCCGCCATCGCAAATGTATTGGTAAACAGGATGCTGTGTTATCAGGATGCCGTTCCCTATGTTCAAGGTAGCCGCTGTAGTGGTGGCCGGTGGCGCGCATACACTGCTTGTTGCTATCATACGGTACATAGCACCATTGAGTGTATTTGTTGCGCTGGTTATTGCAAGTGTGGTTGTTGTAACCCCGCTATATGTAGCGTTGTTTGTAAGATTTGTCCACGTAGAACCACTATTTGTACTTACCTGCCATTGATATGACAAGCTAAGGCCGGATGCAGCCCCGGTAAAAGTTGCATTGCTATTTGGACATATAGTAGTGCTTGAAGGGTTGGCAGTGATAGCAGGTAGCGGGTTGACAGTTAGCGTCGCGGCATTACTGTTAGTATTGAAACAACCATTGCTACCTACGGCCCTGTATTGGTAGTTGTTGTAGCCGATTGGCGCGCTGGAAATATTTAATGTTGCCGAAGTGGCGCCGCTGTATGGTGAGCCATTGCTAATATTGGTCCAGGTAGAGCCACCGTTTGTGCTTACCTGCCACTGATATGTAATGGTGCCTCCTGTCATAGCAGTAGTGAAACTTGCAGATGAATTGGCACAGGTTGTTGTAGCTGACGGCTGCGTATTTACTACAGGATTTGTATTTAATATCAGTGTGGAAGCATTACTGGTACCTGTGTTACTGGAACAAGTAGTGGACGCCACCTGGCGATACTGGTTACCACTGATGGCAGAAGTTACATTTGAAACAGTGAGCGTGCTTGTAGTAGCGCCGCTATAATTGCCACCGTTTGTTATATTAGTCCATGTGCTACCACCGTTTGTGCTTACCTGCCATTGGTAGGTAACACCTAAGCCTGCCGCAGTACTTGTAAACGTAGCATTATTTCCTGAGCAAACGCTTGTAGTTGCAGGCAATGCTGTTGGAGACGGAGTGACACAGGCGATGTTTACATCATAATCTTCGGTTTCGCCATAGCCAAAGGAGGTACAGGCATTTGAGCTGCCAATAGAGCTGCCGTAGCGAATACGTACACGCATTTTAGTATATCCCTGCGTTGCGGTTGATGGAATTGTGACATTGGTTGAAAGTGTTACATCACCAGAATAACTGGTATAATTACCAACTGAAATGTATTCGCTGGCATCAAATGTGCCGTTTTGATCGTAATCGATCCAGGCTGCAACATATTCGGTACCGCCATCTCCACCGGTAACTGATAATGGGTATGTAAAGCCAAGACCAAGGGTAGGGATCCCGGCAGAGCCACCATAATCGATATGGCTGCCTGAATTGGAATTACAACCGCTACTGTTATTTAATGTACTAATAGATACATTATCTATCCTGTCGCCATAGCTACAACCGCTACCGTTAGAAGTGGTACAATAACAACTGGAGGTGGAAATAACCCGTGTAGGATTTGAGTATCCTGTATTGCCTGAATTGCTGCAGGTAACAGCTACCCTATAGTATGTGCTTGCAGATTGCGTGGTTGTATAAGTAGCAGATGTGCCGCCTGAAGATACATTACTCCATGTAGTACCATTTGATGAGGTTTGCCATTGATATGAAACCCCGGTGCCGGAAGTGGCATTTTGTGCAGAGAGCGTGAAATTTAAAGAGGTAGAGCATACAAGGCCGTTAGATGTAACTGTATTGCCAGGCGTAGGTGTGCCGAAGCAGACGCTTGGGTAGGTGGAATAAGAGATATCATCAACAAAAATGCTATTACCATAATCGCTCGTACCCTGGAAGAACAGATAATTGGTACTGCCGGAAAATGTTGAAGGTATACTGAATGTGTATTGATACCAACCATTGGATGATACTGATGGAGATATACTGCTAGATCTATAGATGGTACCCAGCAAAGTAGCAGATGACACAGAAGTGCTTGTATTTATATAAACATCTACTTTATCGAGCCAGGAGCTGTAACCGCCGTCTCTAAACATCCAAAATGTAACAGAGGCAGAATTGGAACCTCTGTTGCTTAACGAAAAGGAGGGTGTTACCATAGAGCGTACGCCGCTGCTATAGTTGTAAGAATTGAAATAAGCCATTCCCGCACCTGAGTGTGGGCTTACTGATACAGATGGATAACCGACGTTTCCTGAGGTGACGCGTGACCAGGGGCAAGTGCCAGATGTAAGCAGGTCTGTCCAGCCGGCGGGAACAAAGGTTGTTCCATCAAAGGATTCGCTAAGTGTTACCAATTGCGCGTTTGATCGCATGGCCATAAGCATGGCGAGCAGAAGGAATAGAATAGAACTTTTTTTCATAACATTCACTTTATATTACAAATAGAGATAACCCATATAGTTATTTAGGGAGTGTAATAAATTTAACATTTAGTTTAACATTAAATTATAAAGTGTAGTTTTCTAATGAAATTTTAATTTTTGGGAATATATTATAAACTATTATATCAGAATATTTATAAATTAATAAAATATTTATTTATAAGTCCTGTAAAGCATTTGAGGGGAACAGCACTCTTATAGTTTTAGTTATCATAAGTTTGGATAATAGTTATGGGGTGCAGTTCTTTTAATGTGACATTAAAAAAAGCAGCTTTTTGATTAAAGCTGCTCCTGGAATAGGATAGAAAAATTAAGGAAAAAAAAAGACGCAGCATACGCTGCGTCTTTTAATCATTATTGATTTAGAACTATTGCTTGGTAAAACTTACCGTTTGGTTGAAATGATCGTTGTCATTTGTTACCTGTAACATATACACACCAGCCGCAATTGCCTCAAGTTCTATTGAAGCATTGTTTGCCTGTCCCGGAGTAAGCGTACCCTGGTAAACAAGGTTACCCAATTTATCCAGTACACGAACATTGGTAGTGCCTTTAAGCGCTTTGTTAAAGCTAATGTTCAGCTGCGTACCTGATAGTGGGTTTGGATACACTTTCATAGAAAGGTCTGAAGCAGAAGCCACTTTGTTAACACTCAAAGATGGATCAACAATCAGAGTACCCGGCACACTTGCCATAGACGCAGCACAGATGCCATCAACAACACATCTGTATTGATTTCCGGTCATATCAAAACCTACATTTTTAATGGTAAGTTCATTTGTATTGATACCATCGAAACGGTTAGCATCTGTGATATCTGTAAAGCCGGTATTGTTTGCATTTTCCTGCCACTGGAAGCTGGTACCAACATTTGGTACACTAAACTTAACAGAGCTAAAGAATCCAACAGTAGTAGTAGCCGGTGTAGTTATTGGTGCTGCATCAACATGCACCGGTATATCATTGCTATAGAACTTAAGATTGCAGAGGATATTTTCTGTAATCATACAACGATACAGGTTGTCCGAGATAGAAGCCGGAGCCGAAGATATACGCAATGTATCTGTATTTGCACCTGAGTAGGGAGGAATATTGAGCAGATCTTTATAAACACCCGGAGATGTTTGTACCTGCCACTGATAGATCAGTGAATTGCCCCTTGCATATACGCCTATACGTTTATCGTTGTTTTCACAAACAGTATCCTTGATTGTTTGAGAAACGATCGTTACCGGATTATGCACTTTCAATAATGCCGGGCGAGAGATAGCAGGAGGTGTGCAATCACCTGTTATTACGCAACGGTATTTGTTGTTGTCCATAGTTGTAACCGGAGAAGGTAAAATCAGCGTCGCGCTATGATTGCCTATATAGGCAGGGTCAGAAGAAGATATATCTACGTAGCCTGAACCATCATCAACCTGCCATTGATAATTGATATGCGTACCACTTCCTGTGATAGCGAAATTAATTCTTGTACCAGGACATATAGTTTGATTAGCTGGCTGTAAACCAACCCTTGGTAAGAATATTACAGTGAGTTTGCCGGGATTAGACATGACCGGAGAACCACAAGTAGTACTTACCTCACAACGGTATAAGTTATTATCCATTGTAGGGGTTACATTATGAACATTCAATGAAGATGCATTGGTGCCAGTATAATTAGGACCGTTGCTGAGTGTATGCCACGTTACGCCGTTGTCTACACTTTCTTCCCACTGATAATTAGGATATCCGAGCGGAGTAATGGCTCCGGCATTAACATAGAAAGTAGCGGTTCCTGTTTCGCATCCGTTAACATCTACAGGTTGGCCGGTAATTGTAGGCGCGGTAGAAACAAAGTGACGCACAGCATTTGTCATTACATCAGGGCTACATGTGCCGCTTACGATACAGCGATAGTTGGTATTATTATCGCTGGTAGTTGGCGCGGTTACAGTCAGTGTATTAGTTGTTACACCACTGTATGTAGTATTGTTGCTAAGATTTGTATAGCCCGAGCCAGTATTTATCTGCCATTGATAAGCAGCACCATTACCAACTGCGGTAAAGGTAAATACGGCATTATCTCCGGGGCAGATAAACTGATCCGTAGGTTGTGCTGTGACAGCAGGTCTTGTAGTTACATGCATTGTTGCCGCAGTAGATGCTACAGAAGGTGAACATGTACCACTAACAACGCAGCGATATTGATTGCCATCCTGAGAAGGTATCGGGTTTGTTATACGCAGGTTGCTGGTAGTTACAAGAGCATACATGCTATTGTTGCTTAACGCGCTCCATGTGCTACCGTTGTCGGTACTTTCTTCCCATTGATAAGTAAGGTTGCTACCTGTAGCGGAAATGCTGAATATAGCTGTAGAAGGTGTAACCTGGCCATCACAAAGTGATACATCTGATGGGTTGCCGGTAATAGCAGGATAATCGTAAACGATCAGGAACGCCGCATCAGAGTAAACACCGCTATTACAATCACTACTGATAACACAGCGATACAGATAAGCATTCATGGACAGCGGAGCAGAAGTAATGGCAAGTGTATTTGTAGTAGCGCCGGAATAAACGCCCGTATTAGTTACATTGTGCCAGGTAGCAGCATTATCTGTACTTTCCTGCCATTGATACGTTACATTTGAGCTCACCGCATCTGTAGAGAAGGTGGTAGATGTATTTGCGCAGATACGGGAAGTAACAGGCTGCTGTGTAATATTGATGTTAGTACCCACAGAAAGAGTAGCCGCGGCACTGCGAACCGTAGGTGCACAAACACTGCTGGTAGCAACCATACGGTAACTGTATCCGTCGATAGCATATTGCGCATTCGTTATATTCAACGTTGTAGTGGTAACATTACTATAAGTTGGGTCATTGCTAAGGTTTGCCCATCCGTTACCATCATTCACCTGCCATTGATAAGAAAGGCCCACGCCCGAAGCTGCTGCGGTAAATGTAGCATTGCCGTTAGGACAAATGAGCGTGCTGGAAGGATCTGTTGTAATCTTTGGTAAAGGATTTACTGTAAGTGTAGCAACTGCTGAATTTGCACTGAAGCAGCCATTGTCGGCTACAACACGATACTGATTGCCATTCATGCCGTTGCGTGCGCCGGTAATATCCAGTTGATCTGAAGTGGTGCCGCTATAACGTGCATTGTCACTAAGATCTGTCCATGTAGTACCGCCATCTGTACTTACCTGCCATTGGTAGGTAATGATACCTCCCGTAGCGGCAGCAGTAAAGCTGATATCATGTGTTGCACATACTGCAGCGTCTACCGGGTCTGTACCGATAACAGGTGTCGCATTGATGCTAAGGATAGATGCATTGCTAAATGTGCTATCGGGATTGCAGGAAGAATATACGATAACACGGTATTGATATGTGGCGTATGTAGAGGCGTTAGCAACTGTCAGCTCGTTGGTAGCTGTGCCGCTGTAATCGCCGGCATCTGCCAGCATATGCCATGTAGCGCCGCCATCCTGGCTTTCCTGCCATTTGTAGGTGATACCGGCGCCAATGCCTTTAGCCGTGAATACTGCCGCGTCGCCGGGGCACACATAATTATTAGCTGCCAGCGGATCGGCCAGCGGAGCAAGACAAGCGATGTTTACATCATAATCTTCAGTTTCTCCATAACCATAACGGTTAGAGCAAGCGTCTGTTGGCTCATTATCCCAGCGAACACGTACACGCATCTTGGTGTAGCCAAGGGTTGCTGATGTTGGTATGGTAATGTCTGAAGATATAGGGGCACTATCATCGCCGCTGCCAATAAAGAAATATTCGCTAGCGTCAAATGTGCCACTGTGATCAAAGTCGATCCACGCAGAAACATATTCATCGCCACCATCGCCAACGTTAGTTAACATAGTATAAGTACGTCCCAGGCCCAGTGTGGTAATACCTGCTGTCGCACCATAATCTGTACTCTGGTTATTATCACTGCATGTTGACAAATTGTCGAGAGTATTTAATTTAACTTCATCAAGACGATCGCCATATTGACAACCATTGCTAGTGGTAGGGTGGCAATAGCAACTGCTGAAATGCGATACATATATAGAATCTGAATAGCCTGTATTGCTGCTGTTACCACAGGTAACGGCCAGCCTGTACCATGCTGAAGCAGATTGTGTTCCGGTATATGTTTCATTAGTACCATTAGATGAGATAGCAGACCAGCCGCTACCTGTATTTTTTTCCCACTGGTAGGTAAGATCTCCCTCCATGATAACATTCGTCATAGATAGGGTGAAGTTATCAGAGGAGCAAACTACAGCATTAGTGGTAGTAAGCGCACCCGGTGTTGGTGTGCCGGTACATGCAGGCGGAGGATCGAATTGATAAACTGTGCCGCTATCAGGGAATGCTGTTACGGTAGCAGTAGAAGTAAATGAATTATCCAGTGCGTTTATAAAATGCCTTGATCCGCCGGTGGCGTCTTTAATACCAATGGTCCAGTCGCCATTACCATTGCCCAAAACAATATTACCAGGGTCTGAAGCAGCTCCGTAGCAAAACTCAATCCTTCCGGGGCTGGAAGAACCTGGCCCGTATAGCTTCACCATGAAAGACACCAGGTTGGTGGATGACTCATTTGCGCCATCACCGGATGCCTGGAACCATTCAAATGCATAGACATCTGTGCCTATACTGCCATACTGCATGATGCCCGGTGAGGAATTATCAAAGTTGGCATTGATATCACCAAACCATGGAGCGAGCACCAGCTTTGGATCACTGCTCGTGAACAGATCTGACGATACGTTACCATTGTTTGTAGCTATGACGCTGGTTTGGTCATTAAACGCTATCCAGCCGTTGGTGCAAAAAGTGACCGTAGTGTATCCCGTACCTGCATAGGTAAATGTAAACGGGAGCGTCAATGTGAATGCACCGTCATTATCATCTCCGGGTGTGGTCGTAAAATCAGCATCGGAAACAACCGTTCCACTGGAGATAGAATTGTAGGCCTGGCCTGTTAACACGGTGCGCGAGTATGTTGTGATCTGAGCACCTGCCCTGACCGACAACAGCACTACCATAAGGAGTAGTAAAATAGAGTTTCTTTTCATAAACATAAACTTTGCAAAATGGAAAAAAGGCCTTTCTCAGGCCGGCATAAATTTACTATGAAAATCCTATCCTATAATACATTATTTTAATTTATTTTTTTATCTATAAGTTATAAATCACATTCAAATTTTAACTATTAGAAATATGGATAATTTACTTATGTAAAACGATTGGATAGTGTATGAAAAACAAGTGTTAAATACTTATAATTAGCATATATGATGTGTTAATGATGGTTCACAACCACAAATGAAAAAACCGCATAAATGAATGCGGTTTCATATAAATAGATTGTGGTTTGTTTTCTAATAAAAATTGTAATCCCTTCGGGCAAAATTCAATCGGAAACCGAGGTATAATAAGGTGCTGTTTTGTGATGGATATTTACCATCAACATACGCATATTTGCGGTAAGAGCCGCCGAGGTCTATGAAGAGATTCTCCTTCAGTTCGTACGCGAAATTTACACCGAGTGAAGCGCACTGTACTTTTTCACCATTGATCAGTTTTACGCCATAGCTCATTGCGCGTGTGTCATAATCTTTAAATATATTACTGCCAAAGTTCATATTGGCAGTATCTACACCCTGTTGGTAATACATGCCCTTGACATCAATATAAAGTTTATTGAAAGGCTGGTATTTGATATCACCAATTAGCTGCGCGAAGCCTGCGCCGAGAGGGTTGGCAAGCGGCTGATTATAATGTGTGTAATTGGCGGTACTGTCGTAGTGTGTATAGGTATATGGGCGTACGATATTCAATTCTCCCTGCAGGTCAAGGTTCTTAACAGTAAAGGCATCAAAATATTTGCCGCCAAACTGAATGCCGAATTTATTGGCCCAGTAACCCGTGCCAGCGAACAGTTCTTTGGATGTAAATTCATCGAGCAGCAATTGACCATAAAACTGAAGGTGATGTGCTGCCAGTGCTTTGAAGTTGAAACCAAGTACCACGTTATCGGGGCTACCCAAAGAACGTTCCGTTTGCCTGTATAATATTAAAGGTATCAGGTAGCTAAATTCGTAACGATCGCGGCGGTCGAATATCACACCTTCAAACAAACCAACATTCAGCCAGCGGGTAATGTTGGCGCTAAGGTGGTGCATGGTAGCATATTTATGCGGCAGCAACCTGTCGGATCCACGGACGAATTGCGGGGTGAGCTCCATATACAGGTTCTGATAATTGAGCTTCCAGATCTTTGTGTTCAGGCGGAGGAATGCGGCGCCCGCGGAGAAGTCACTCAGGAAGAGGCTGGTCATACCATCGCCAAGGAAATGCCTGTCGTAACCAAAGGTTACATTTACATGATCTTTAATGGCGGCAAAATCTATATATCCTGTCGCGCGCAGGTAATCGAATGTGTTACCATGACGCGTAAAGAAATCTACATTTGGTACCGCGCCAAAGCTATCTACCCAATTGGCACCATAGCTGGGCATCTGTTCCTGGTTGTCGGTAAACATAGTGTAGAAGCCCACCTTCTTAGCTATCAGGCCGCGCATTTCTGCACCACGACTGCTGCTGAATAGCTTGCTATCCGGAGCATCCTTTTCGTACATGCCCTGCGCAGTGATAATGGGATTTACCGAAAGGAAGAAATTGTCTGTATTTACATAAATGAAGTCTGGCTGCTTTTTATAAAAAGTCTTAAGTATCGGTTTTTTAGAATCTATGGCGCCATTTTCCTCCAGCGCCCATTCACCACTTACAGAAATAGCATGAGCAATATCGTACCTGTCTACCCCGCTAAGTTCTGTTATCCTTGCATCCTTACGCTGCTCCTGCAAAAAGCTGACTGCACTTTTGCGTGCCACCGGTTTTACGGTGAGAAAAAGATCATCGGAAAGCATACCGCTGCGCGTCTCCAACCTGTCCAGCAAATGATAATCTTCCTGGTTGAGTTGCAGATATGTGGTTTGTGCGGATGCAGATAAAAACAAGGATGAAACTACGGTGAATGCGAAGGCTGCTTTTTTGTACATGATAACGTTTTCTATAAGCTTATGCGCTAACTTGCTGCAAAAATAGATTTATAATTCAGTTTAGTTAATATATGGCGGCCGTTTTAATAAAGAATGCAACAATAGTAAACGAAGGTAAACAGGAAGTAAAGGACGTATATATTGTCGGCGAACGTATAGAAAAGATAGGTAATGATTTGCAACCCAAAGGAAATGCCAGGGAGATAAACGCCGAAGGACTATACCTGCTGCCCGGCGTGATAGACGACCAGGTGCATTTTCGAGAACCGGGGCTTACACACAAAGCGACTATTGGTACCGAAGCTGCTGCTGCGGTAGCAGGAGGCACTACCTCTTTTATGGAGATGCCGAATACCAACCCGCCTGCATTAACTCACCAGTTGCTGGAAGATAAATACACAATAGCCGCTAATACATCTATTGCCAATTACTCCTTCTTTATGGGTGTGGCTAACGATAACGCGGAAGAAGCGCTGCGGACAAACGATAGGAAAGATAAAATAGCAGGGCTGAAGATATTTATGGGCAGCAGCACCGGCAATATGCTGGTAGATAATTATGTGACGCTGAATAAGATATTCTCAGAATCGGAACTGCTTATTGCTACGCACTGCGAAGACGAAAGGATCATAAAAGCCAACAAGGAAAAATATCCTGATGCCAATGATGCATCATTCCATCCTATCATCCGTGATGTGGAAGCATGCTTTGAAAGCTCTTTCTCGGCCATACAGTTGGCGAAGAAATATAATACCCGCCTGCATATACTGCATATATCTACCGCAAAGGAATTGCAGTTATTTACCAATATGCTGCCATTGGCAGAGAAGCGCATCACCTCTGAAGTATGCGTGCACCACCTGCATTTTACATCAGAAGACTATGCAAGGCTGGGCAACCTGATAAAATGTAACCCTGCCATCAAAGCGCCCGAAAATAAAGCTGCACTTTGGGAAGGATTGCTGGATGACAGGCTGGATATCATAGCAACAGATCATGCACCACATACCTGGGAAGAAAAGCAACAACCTTACCAGCAGGCACCTGCCGGCGTGCCACTGGTACAACATTCGCTGCTGCTAATGCTGCAATATGTGAAGGAAGGAATGATAAGCATAGAGAAAGTAGTAGAGAAGATGAGCCATACACCGGCAATATGCTTCCAGGTAGCAGAACGGGGGTATGTACGCGAAGGGTATTATGCTGATCTTGTATTAGTGGATATGAATAAGCCAACAACCGTTGCCAAAGAAAATATCCTGTATAAATGCGGATGGTCGCCTTTTGAAGGCCATAGCTTTCCTTCATCTATTAAATATACCCTGGTCAACGGACATGTTGCTTATGAGAACGGCAAGATAGACGATACTGTGAAAGGTAAAAGGATACTATATAACAGGTAATGCTGAATGACAAGACCACATTAAAAGACCTGTCTGTATTTGGTGGCGAGGAAACAGGCAGCATATTTGCCCTCCTCGACAGGACCACTACACAGGCCGGGCGGGATATGCTGCGTAAACATATAACACAGCCGCCCGCTACGCAGGAAGCGCTGCAGCAAATGCAGGATGTGGTGAAATATATTGCCGGGCGTGAAAATTTCTGGCCGGAAATCATTTCTAACGGCACGCTGGTGATGCTGGAGAAATTCTTTGAATCGGCAGACACGGCAGGCTCACCACCGGGTAGCTTCAGTACTATGTTTGGCCCGGCGTTTCAAAAGCTTTTTAACCGGAACGAATACTTCTACACTCAATTTTCCATATCGCATATTGCTGATTTCCTGAAAGGATGTTTGCAACTGGTGCGTTTGCTGGAAGAAGACGAGCTGCCGGAGTTGCTGAGATCGCAGCTGGAACTGATGCAGGACGAGTTGAAACATCGCCTGACGGAGGATGTAGCAGCTACTAATAAAAGCACGCCCTATAAAGAACTGGCTGCGCTGAACTATAAAGTGCGCAGGGAAATGAAGCACCCCATACAAAGACTGCTGCACGCCTATGCCCAACTGGACGCCTGGCGATCCATGGCATTGGCAACAGTAGCACATAACTGGGCCTTTCCGCAATTAATGCCATCGAACCCGGCAATGTTTGTAGCAAAGCAGGTACATCATCCGCTATTAAAGGCTCCCATTTCGTATGATATAGAACTGGAAGCAGGCAAGAACTTTTTGCTGCTTACAGGAGCCAATATGTCGGGCAAAACCACTTTTATGCGATCACTAGGCGTAGCGGCATTACTGGCCCACCTTGGTTGCGGGGTACCGGCGGCGTCTTTGAAGATCAGCTTCCTACATGGTATTATTACCAATATGCATGTTGAGGATAATATCATGCAGGGCGAAAGTTACTTCTTCGCAGAAGTAAAGCGGATGAAACTAACTGCGGAACAACTGCTGCAACATGGCCCGCACCTGGTGCTGATGGATGAATTGTTTAAAGGCACGAATGTGCATGACGCTTATGAATGCACACGCGCCGTGATAGAAGGGTTGCAGAACCACCCACACCACCTGATGATATTATCGACCCACCTGTACGAAGTGGCGCAGCATTTTAGCACAGATCCGTCCATCATATTCAAATACTTTGTTACAGAAATGGAGCAGGAGCATTTCCATTTTACCTATGAGCTGAAAAACGGTATATCTAATGACAGAATAGGATATAAGATACTGCAACAGGAAGGAGTGCTGAAATTGTTGCATACAAAAGAATCTCATTCATAACATAATGATATAATATTAACATTACTAAAGTGCGTGCATAAAAGTACAGAACGTGTAATTTTGACAGAACGACGGAATAAGGCGTGATAATTGATTTTAGTAACAATAAGAGCAACATATAGAAAATGGCATCATTCAGGCCCGGAGCACAAACACTTCCACCCGTAGTAAAAAATCTGATCATTATTAATACCATAGTGGCGCTGGCGCAGTATGTGATAGGAAAGTTTGGCATTGACATGGCAGACTATTTTGGCCTGCACTACTGGAAGTCGCATTATGCGCACTTTTGGCAATATTTCACTCATATGTTCCTGCATGGGAGTTATAATGATGTGAACCTGACTATCATGCACCTGTTTTCTAATATGTTTGCCCTGTTTATGTTTGGCAGCTGGCTGGAGAATGTGTGGGGGCCAAAGAAGTTTTTGACGTTTTATATAATATGTGGCTTAGGTGCGGCTGTGATGCACATGGGCGTAGTAGGATATGAGTTTCATACAATAGAAAACGCTTTTCATGTTTTCCAGCAAAGTCCCACGCTTGACCATTACAACCTGTTTTTGCAACAGCAGGTTCGTGCGGATCCTTCTAACCCGTTGTTCATGCAATTGGTAGATATTAAGAATGTATGGAACAATAACCCTTCGCAAAACCTCGCTAACGAGTCTATAGCTGCTATTAATCATTACCTGACAGGCTTCAACTACCAGGGGGTATATTTCCCGGGTGTTTTTGATGAGGCAACGGTAGGGGCATCCGGTGCAGTGTTTGGCGTGCTGTTTGCATTTGGTTATATGTTCCCTAATACATTGTTATACCTGTATTTCCTGGTGCCTATAAAGGCAAAATATATAGTGGCAGCGTATGCAGTGTTTGAGCTATTCTCAGGAATCAGGAACTCTGCAGGCGATAACGTAGCACACTTTGCTCATATAGGCGGTATGCTGGTGGCTTATATATTATTGCTCATTTGGAAACGAAACAGTAAGCGCGGCATCTATTAAACAGACAGAACAAATGAGAACATCAGATAAAAGGTCTCCACTATCTTATATACCCGGCTATAGCGAAAATGCGGTATTGCAGCTTATTGTAGCATCGGCAACAGGGTTTATCATTTACCATTTTATACGTGTAGTATTGCTTGTGGCGGGTATGGACCCATCCTACTTCAACATCCATTTTGTACCCAACCTGGCACTGCAGGAAGTACATGGCTACGCCTCGAAGTTTTGGGTGATATTCACTTACGGATGGACACACAGTGGTTTTTGGGAGCTATTCAGTAATATGGTTTGGCTATACGCGTTCGGCACCATTATACAAACTCTGATCAGCTATAAGCAGATCATACCGTTGTTTGTTTATAGTATGATAGTGGGTGGGTTGTTCTATGAACTATCGCAATTGATACCCGGTGCCGATACTTCAGCCTACGTTATAGGTGCGCAGGCAGCGATAGTGGGCGTGGCTACTGCCGCGTTTACATTGTCACCGAAATACCGCTTTTACCTGGCATCAGAATTTAGCATCCCAATAGTATTATTGTATGTTATCTTCCTCGTGCTGATGTTTGTGAGCCGGGGCTTGAGTACACCGTTCCTGTGTATGTTGGCAGGAGGTGCATTAACCGGTTTCTTATATATAACCTTACTAAAAAATGGCTTTCAGCCCGGTATGTGGGTGTACCGGATGTTTGATAAGCTGGAAGATATGGCAACGCCCAATGAAGAGGCATTGAGAAGCAAGCATAATGTGAAACGCAACAGGGTGCTGCATAATATTACAGAGCGCGAAGCCAATGCAAGAAAGATAGACGAGATACTGGATAAGATCAACCAAAAGGGGTACGAATCGCTTACGAAAGAGGAAAAGGAAACACTGCTGAAAGCCAGCAAAGAAAAAGATACCTAAACAAAAACCATTGAAACACGATCATCCAGGTTTCTTTAGCAGATTATTAGGACATACCTTCCTCATCCTGAACATAGGAACGATCGTATGGCTTGGCATCTGTGCATTTGTACCGTATACAAGCCCGACGGAAGTGCGTAATATCGCCTTATTCGGGCTTACTATTCCATTTGCCATATTAGCGAATGTTTTCTTCGTAGTCTTTTGGTTATTTACCCGTAAGAAAATACGCTTTCTGTTATCGCTACTCGCGCTGGCTGCCTGCTATAAACTGCTGTTTACAGTATTCGCATTCAACTTTGGCAAGAATGATATGGCACGTTTGCCCGGCCGGGTGAAGATCATGAGCTGGAACGCCCACGGTATGGGTATCTTTAAAAAGCCCCATGATAAAGCTTTCGACAAAAGAATACTTGATTTCCTTGCGCAGGAAGATGCCGATATCATGAGCCTGCCTGAGTATAGCTGCCCGAAGACAGACATGATGAAGCCTTATGCCAAACAGATCATCAAGGCTGGTAATTATAAGGATTTCCGTTTCAGATATGATAATACCCTGGGCACTACCATATTTTTAGGCACCGCGGTATTCTGCAAATATCCGTTCCGTAATTATGTAGCGTATAAGCTCTCTGCGGTTACTTATTTATTACAAGGTGATGTGGAATTGCCGGACGGCCGTATGCTGCGCATGTTTTTCCTGCATCTAAGCTCATTTGGGCTCAGCGACCAGGACAAAGCATACATAGAAGAAGTAAAAAAGAACAATTCGAGCCTGCAGGCAGATAAGGCAAGGTCGCGAACATTTATATGGAAATTCAATCATGCGTATGCTATGCGGGCTGCAGAGGCCGATAAAGCAGCCGGTATTATAGCGCAAAGCCCGTACCCTGTAGTGATATGTGGGGATTTTAACGATCTACCGGCTTCTTACACCTATACTACCATTCGCGGAAATCTGAAAGACGCTTTCCTGGAAAAGGGCAAAGGGCTGGGACGTACCTATAACGAGATATCGCCAACCCTGCGGATAGATCATATGTTCTATGACCCGTCTATATTGAAGCCTGTGGGATTTGAATGTAATTACACCCCCCTTTCTGACCACAACCCGCTGATCGTGAATTTTGAAATTCTCCCCAAGGCTGGTAACTAAACATTATTTTTGTCATTCATTTTACAATATGTCAGACCTATATATATATAATTCGTACACACGGGAAAAAGAGAAGTTTGAACCATTAGTACCCGGTTATGTGGGTTTGTATGTGTGCGGGCCTACTGTATCAGGAGAATCGCACCTGGGTCATGCACGGCCTTATATAACATTTGACGTAGTAAACCGCTACCTGCTCTACAAGGGGTATAAAGTGCGCTATGTGCGCAATATTACAGATGCAGGCCACTTTGAAGAAGAAGGCCGAGAAGCAGAAGATAAAGTAGCCACCAAAGCATTGCTGGAAAGGCTGGAACCAATGGAACTGGTGCATAAATATACCAACCTGTTTCACTGGGGCATGAGGTTGTTTAATACGCTTGACCCAAGTATAGAGCCCACTGCTACAGGCCATGTGATCGAGCAGATCAATATGATACAGGATATCATTGAAAAAGGATATGCTTACGAGGTGAACGGATCAGTATATTTTGATGTAAAGAAATATGCAGAACATTATCCCTATGGTAAATTATCTGGGAGGGTATTGGATGACCAGTTGGAAACCACACGGGAATTAGACGGCCAGGAAGAAAAAAGAAATAAAGCAGACTTCGCATTGTGGAAGAATGCGCCGCCTGAACACATCATGCGCTGGACAAGCCCATGGGGCGAAGGTTTCCCCGGATGGCATATAGAATGCTCTGCCATGAGCAGCAAGTACCTGGGACAGGTGTTTGATATACATGGTGGTGGTATGGACCTTCAGTTTCCGCACCACGAAAGTGAGATAGCACAATCTACCATTGCGCATGGCCATGCACCTGTGCGGTACTGGATGCATAATAATATGATCACCATCAACGGCAAGAAGATGGGTAAGAGCTACAACAATGTAATAAAGCTTACAGAATTGTTTAGCGGTAACCATCCTATGCTGGAGCAGCCTTATCACCCGATGGTAGTTCGCTTCTATATACTGCAAACACACTACCGCAGTACGCTTGATTTCTCTAACGAAGCGCTGCAGGCATCAGAACGTGCGCTGCGCAGGCTGTGGGAAGGGTATGAAGTATTGAAGAAATTGAATCATCCCGGTGATACAGAAGCACAGGATAAAGCATTGGATAAGAAAGTAGCTGACTGGTGCAGGGAGTGCGATGAATTCATGAACGACGACTTTAACACAGCACGTGTTATCGCTAATTTGTTTGAACTGGTACCAGTGATCAATGGTATCAAAGGTGGGCAAATAAAGCCTAATGCAGTATCAGCTGATACGTTTGCATTGCTATCGCAAACCTTTAAAGCATACATGGAAGACATCCTCGGATTGCAACCATTGGCACAGGAGCAGGGCGATAAGCTGGATAAGGTGTTATCGCTGCTGATAGACATAAGAAAAGACGCACGTACCCGTAAGGACTTTGCCACATCTGACCAGATACGCAATAAACTTACAGAGGCGGGTATTACATTAAAAGACGAGAAAGACGGAAGTGTTTCTTACACTATAGAATAATGAAGCAGGCATTAAAGCTGTTCAGGTACATCAAGGATTTTAAGGCGCAGGTAGGCATGTTTTTCCTGACGACTTTATTGGCTGTGGTTTTTGGATTGTTCTCCTTTACCATGCTGGGTCCGGTTTTGCAGGTTTTGTTTGGTACAGGTACTATGGGTGGCGTGAAGCCAACAACAGGAAAGGGCATCAACCTGGTAGGTAATGTAACACAATGGATCAATGATTTTGTATTACGCTACGACAGGCTCACAGCGCTTACTTATATCGTGATCATCGTTGTGGTGTTTACTATATTGAAAAACCTGTTCATTTATCTTTCGCTGAACATACTGAACCCCATACGCTACGCTATACTCAGGCGCTTGCGTAATGACATGTTCACCAAAGTACTGTCATTACCTATCGGCTTCTTTACAGAAGAACGTAAGGCAGACCTAATATCAAGAATGACCAATGACATCAATGAGATAGAAGTATCTATCATGAATGTATTGGAATCTTTTATACGCGAGCCGCTTACAATCATATTTGTACTGGTATCGATGGTAGCGATTAGTCCGCAACTGACTATATTTCTTGTGTTGTTTTTACCGGTGGCCGGCTTTGTGATAGGCAGGGTAGGTAAGTCTTTAAAAAAGCCAAGTAACCTTGCACAGGAATATCTTGGTTCGATGCTGGGGGTGATTGATGAAACGATAGCAGGTATGCGTGTGGTAAAAGCATTTAATGCAGAGCGCCATCAGCACCTGAGATTCATGGAGTTGAATAACACTTTGTTTCGTGTAAGGAATAAAATATCAAGAAGGAAAGAATTGGGTTCGCCATTATCAGAAACAATGGGCATCATAGTAGTATGCCTGATATTGTGGTATGGCGGTAAGTTAATATTCTCGGGGCAATCGAATTTAACAGGGCCATTCTTCCTTACTTATATCGGTCTGTTTTATATGGTCATCAACCCGGTAAAGAATCTTTCTACCGCGCTGAACAATGTACAAAAAGGGGCTGCTGCACTGGATAGGATAGAGCACCTGCTGAATGCCGATAATAATATTACAGAGCGCCCCGATGCATTGCCAATTGAATCTTTTGAGCGCGCCATAGAGCTGAAGAATGTGCAGTTTGCATACGGGGACAAGAAGATACTGAACAATATAAACATCACCGTGCCCAAAGGCAAAACGATAGCGCTTGTAGGTGCATCCGGTGCGGGTAAGTCTACACTGGTAGACCTGGTGCCTCGCTTCCATGATGTAACAGGCGGAGAGATATTGGTAGATGGTGTGAATGTAAAAGATGTAAAGCTCTATGATCTGCGTAAGCTAATAGGCGTAGTAAGCCAGGATCCAATATTGTTTAACGACACTATTTATAACAATATAACACTAGGCACAGGTGGTGCCAGCCAGGAACAGGTAGAAGAGGCTGCGCACATAGCACATGCACATAGCTTCATTAGTCAAAAACCGGAGGGCTACCAAACCAATGTAGGCGACAGGGGTATGAAGCTGAGTGGTGGGGAACGTCAGCGTGTTACTATTGCAAGGGCTGTGTTGAAGAACCCTCCAATTCTTATACTGGATGAAGCTACGTCATCCTTAGATACGGAAAGCGAACGCATGGTGCAGGATGCTATCAACAGCCTGATGAAAAACAGAACCTGCATTGTTATCGCGCACCGCCTGTCGACCGTGCAACATGCAGATGAGATCATAGTGCTGGACAAAGGCAATATAGCAGAACGCGGCACACATGCACAACTGATAAGCAGTAATGGCCTATATAAAAAGCTGGTGGACATGCAGCAGGTGAAATAGATAAGGTATATTTGCAGCAATAAACACCGGCAATGAAAAAAATATTGGTTACAGGAGGATGTGGGTACATAGGCGGGCACACAATAGTAGACCTTATAGCAAATGGATTTGAAGTAATATCTGTAGATGATCTTTCAAGAGGATCGCTGCGTATGCTGCAAGGCATCGAGAAGATAGTAGGTAAGCCGGTGAAGAATTACAAAGTGAACCTATGCGATGCCGATGATACAGAAACTATCTTTATAGAGAACCCCGATATTGCCGGTATTATACATTTTGCCGCTTACAAGTCTGTACCGGAATCTGTGCAGTCGCCACTTAATTACTATCGTAATAATATTGACTCCCTTGTAAACGTATTGCAGTGTGCTGCTAACTATAAGGTCAATAATTTTGTGTTCTCCTCCTCATGTTCTGTCTATGGCAATACTACCACATTGCCGGTAGAAGAGACTGCACCGCTGGCAGAGCCTGAATCGCCGTATGCGCGTACCAAGCAGATAGGCGAAGCAATATGCCGCGACCTTGCAAAACAGAATCCTGATTTCAATGTAACCTTGCTGAGGTATTTCAACCCGGTAGGTGCACACCCAACCGTGTTAATTGGTGAGCTGCAGGAAAAGCCGGAAAACCTGGTGCCCGTGATCACGCAGACAGCTATAGGTAAACGCGCCGAGATGACTGTATTTGGTACGGATTATCCTACACGGGATGGTTCTTGCGTGCGCGATTATATACATGTAATGGATATCGCTAACGCGCATACCAAAGCATTGCAATATACACTGGCGGGTGAAAATGCTACTAACTGCGATGTTTTTAACCTCGGTACCGGCAACGGAGTAACCGTACTTGAACTAATTAAGGCATTTGAAAAAGTATCCGGTGAAAAGTTGAACTACAAAATTGGAGACAGAAGGCCGGGCGATGTTGTAGAAGTATATGCAAATAATGCTAAAGCTCGCGCATTGCTGGATTGGGATATAAAATATAACCTGGACCAGATGATGGATACTGCATGGCGCTGGGAACAGGCTATGAAAAAAGAAGCTGCCAGGATCAGTATGAACTGATTGGCAGCTAATTCAATCTTCTTTATTTTTTTATCCCAGGTCTATCTCTGTATTATCACCAATATTGAGGCTTTGGCTTAATCCCCTGACGAAGGCATCGCTACCTATTATAGACGAGTGCAATACTACTTCTTCCAACTCTGCATAAGAGCCAATAATTGTATCCTTGATAATAGATGAATTGATCGTAGTGAATTCACCAATGGTAACATTGGGGCCAACGATGGAGTTATGTATTCTACAGCCCTCTGCAATGCTTACCGGTGGTATAATAACACTGGTATCGTAATGATAAGGTTGATGTTCCCCTTTTTCATCACTCATCTGTTTTAGCAAGATGGCATTAGTAGATAATAAAGTTTCCTTCTTACCGCAGTCGAACCAGTTATTTACACGATAGGCATGGAATTGAGTGCCATGTTCTATCATATACTCCAGTGCATTGGTTAGGTGGTATTCGCCTTGCTCATCCAGGTGGCCTGCTATATTCTTCTCCAGCGCATTAAAAAGATCTGCCGTTTCCTTGATATAATAGACACCCACCATCGCCATATTTGATTTTGGTATGAGTGGTTTTTCTACTGCCTTTAGTACCAGGTCTTTAGTATCCAGTTCTACCACTCCGAAACTGCGTGGGTCATCTACCTTCTTTACACCTATCTGAGATATACTGTTACTGATGAAATCCTTCACATTGTAATCGCAGACAGTATCACCCAGTACAATGATCACCTCATCATTTTGTATAGCATCCTTGGTAAGCCATATCGCGTGCCCTATTCCACGGCGGTCTGCCTGGTTTACCATCGTGCAGTTGAGGCCCGGATAAGTCTTTGCAATGTAGCGTTGTATTTTTTCGCCAAGGTAGCCTATTACGAATACAAATTCTGTAACACCTGCATCGAGCAACTGATCAATAATAACGCTAAGGATAGTTTTACCGGCGATAGGTATCAACGCTTTTGGTTGGGTGTAAGTAAGCGGCCTGAGTTTGGTACCTGCGCCAGCTACCGGTATAATGGCTTTCACAAAAAAATGGTTTTGTTATGCGGGTGTGAAAATACGGTAATTTGGGTAAAAGCCTTCGTTACTGCAGTAATTCTAACAAAACTATTGCGTTAAGCTGTCTTTGGTTTTTTTATAGGTTTTGGTACTGTCCACAGGAAGGAACACGCTAAATGTGCTACCCTCGCCTACAACCGATTCTACATATATATCGCCTTTATGCAGTTCTATAATGCGGTGTGCCAGTGCCAATCCCAGACCGGTACCGTGTATCATCATGGTATTTTCGTACTTATGGCCGCGGAAAAACGGCTGGAAGAGGTTTTGCAGCTCTTCTGGGCTGATGCCGGGGCCATTATCTTTTACTTCTACTACGATATTCTGGTACGTGTAGGTGAGCGATACATAGGCGCATTTGTCTTTAGAAAATTTACAGGCATTGTGAATGATATTTCGCAATGCACTGTATAAAAGCGCTTCATTACCGTATAAGATATAATAGCCATCGTTTTCGGGGAAGTCTTCAAAGTTCAGTTTTACATCGTAAAGCTGGCTGATCTTTTTCATTTCGACCGGGATACGCATGAGCAGCTCATCAATACGTACTTTTGATAGGTCTATGCCGCCTACGGAACCACTGGCCTTTGCTATTTCGAGGATGCTGCGAAGAAGTAATACCAGTCGTTTAACATCATCTTTTACTGAGAGGAATACTTTTTTGTATTCTTCCTTCGAACGGTCTTTCTGTAATGCCACATCCAGCTGGCTGCTGATAGCCGCAAGTGGGGTTGTAAGCTCGTGCGATGCATTGGATATAAAACGGCGTTGGGTATCGAAAGAAGATTGGAGCCTGTCGAGCAGGTTGTTGATAGTTACTGCCAACTCCTGCAATTCATCTTTTTCTTTACCCACTGTAAGGCGTGCGGAAAAGGCTTCGGAAGATATCTGCGTGAGCTTGTTTGTAAGTGCGCTGATGGAGCTTACCACATTTTGCGCCAGGAAATAGCCTGCAACAAGGAATATAACAACAAACCCGATAAAGCTTAGAATAAGAATAGTTCGTAACTGCGACATCCACAGAATGCGGTCTTTATCAAGAGCCGCAACGATAATGATATGTGGCTTAATGGAAGAATTGTCTTTATAAACTACTGCCGAGCGTATATCAGGAGAGATATAAGAAATATTGTGAGTGGCAGCGAGCTTTACCATTTCGAGGGCGTTAATATGCAGCGGCTGTGTAGGCTCATCATCAAACATGTAACGCTGCTTGCCGTCTGCGTCCAGCACAAGTATGCTTTTGTCTTGCAGAGAGCTGGCAGAATTGCGATTCAGGGAATTCATCATTTCATCCGTAACGCCCTTGGTTCTCAGCGCCTGTGATACGCTCACCGCTTTCACCAGTAATCGATGCTCGAACTGTTGTACTCTGTCGCGCATCGTAAATTCATAGATCGCAACACATATACCTAAAATAAGAATAGTTGCTATCGCGGCATAACCAAGCGTTATCCTGCTCTTGATCTTCATCAGTCTTCCTCAGTTTTTAATATATAGCCCATACCCACCTGTGTATGTATGAGTTTGGGGCTAAAATCCTTATCCAGCTTTTTGCGCAGGAAGTTTACATAAACGTCTATAACATTGGTTTGGGTATCAAAATCAATATCCCAAACATCTTTTGCGATATCGGAGCGGGAAACCACCTTGCCTTTATTTTTGAGCAGGTATTCGAGCAATTGAAACTCTTTTGCAGTGAGTGTTATTTTCTGATTGCTACGTTTTACTTCTTTATTATCCAGGTTCACTTCCAGGTCGGCAATGGAGAGTATCTTTTCTTCTTCCGCGTTTTCGGTCTGTGCATCCGCCCGGCGTAGCATTGCCTTGATGCGCGCCAGCAGTTCCCTGAATTCAAACGGCTTCACGATATAATCATCAGCCCCCATGTCAAAGCCCTGCACTTTGTTATCAGTAAGGTTGAGTGCTGTAAGCATAATAATAGGTATGCGGCTATCCCGTTCGCGAATGATGCGGCATAGCTCGTAACCATTAATAAAAGGCATATTGATATCGAGAATGATGAGGTCGTAGTCGTTACTGAGATACAGCTTTTTGCCTTCGAGCCCGTTATAAGCAACATCTACATCAAAAAGTTCTTCCATCAGCCCCGATTGTAGGGCGTCAGCTATCTTTTTTTCATCTTCTACCAGAAGTATGTGTTGTTTCATTCAGTTTATGGTTAAAGCCCACAATTACAGATACCATATAAAGGGTTTCTGTTACCTGCAATACAATACGGACTTTTTCGACTTAGCACACGTATATATTACGCGCAACGACCCTGCAACGGCATCGCGGAATAAAAATGTAATGGGCAACTTAACACAATATAATGAATTTTAACCATCGTCCCAAGGGATGCCTGTAACAATCAGTTAAATATTAAGCAAAAAACAAATAGCAAATAGCAATAGAGGTGATAATGCCCGCCAGGTCGGCCAATAGCATGGTGCTGATAGAATAGCGCGTATTTTTAATGGCTACCGCGCCATAATAAACCGCTACCACATAAAAAGTAGTATCCGAGGAGCCCTGTAAAATACAGGATAACCTGCCGGCGAAAGAATCTGGGCCCAGAGTTTTCATGGTATCAATCATCATACCGCGTGCGCCACTGCCGCTCAGGGGTTTTATGAGCGCGGTAGGCAACCCATCTACAAAACGGGTATCCGTCCCTAAAACTGAGAAAATGGATTTAATACCGGTGATGACCACATCGAACGCCCCGCTGGTGCGTAGCATACTAACGGCTACGAGAATACCCACCAGGTATGGGATAATTTTAACTGCCACTTCGAAACCGCCTTTTGCACCCTCTACAAAAGCATCGAATATGTCGATCTTTTTATAAATACCACCCAAAACTATGAGGAGGAAGATGAGGAGTATCAGCCCATTGCTAAGCAGCCCCGAAAAGGATTGCATGGAAGCAGCATCGAGCGAGCGCAGGTAAACGGCTAAACCTGCTATAATAACGGACAATCCGCCTACCCATGCCAGTATCACGGGCTGCAGCAGATTGATGCGCTGGCGAAACGCTACAATGCTTAAAGCTGCTATTGTAGCTACAAAAGTAGCTATCATGCAGGGGACGAAAATATCTGTAGGGCTCGCAGCTTTTAGCGCAGAACGCCAGGCTATGATAGTGACCGGCACCAGTGTGAGCCCCGATGCATGCAGGCACAGGAACATGATCTGCGCATCACTGGCCGTTTCTTTGTCTTTATTCAGCTCCTGCAGGCTTTGCATAGTTTTTATGCCGAACGGTGTGGCCGCATTGTCGAGGTTTAGCAGGTTGGCCGAAAAATTCATCATCATATGCCCAAAGGCAGGATGCCCTTTAGGCACACTGGGGAATATACGCGAGAAAAAAGGGCCAATAATACGCGAAAGGAATTGTACCCCGCCCGCTTTTTCTGCAATGCTCATAAAGCCCATGAACAATGCCATAATTCCTATCAAGCCAATACAAATGGTAACAGCACTTTTGCAGGTTTCGATAATACCATCGGCACGGTGGGTGAGGTGCCATTGTATAGAGGAATAAGTATAAACAGGTAAAGAAGTACTACCGGTAGTAGCTTTGTTATCTGTAATAATTACTGTGGCCGGATGCAAGGTATCTGCCGGGGAATAACCGTACGGAGTAATATATTTATTAAAGCCATCAGCCGTAAATCCGGCAGATTGCGGGTTGCCATAGGTTTGGTAATACACTGTATCGATCGGGTCATCGGCCTTACCGGTAACCATGCGGTTGAAAATGGCCTTATCGCCGGAAACAAAACATAAATACCCGGCAACCAATACTGCAATAACGATAAAGGCAGACCATATCCTGCTAAGCGCCATAAAGATGGTTGTGAATGTTACTGGTTGATAATTGCAGGATGAATGTAGTAAATAAAGCCAGCATTACTAAAGCGGCGATCAGGTGCGCGCTTTGTTCAGCATCTTTTCTACAGGCGGTGCTTCGTAATTCATCATCATATCGAGCAGCTCATCTATATCTTCGCTTACTAATAAAATATCATGAGTGCATTCGTTGAGGAATCCTTCCTGTACCATATTATTCATCAATACTTTCAGGCTGTCGAAGTAGCCATTGATATTGAGCAGTCCCACAGGTTTTTTGTGCAGCCCTAATTGTCCCCAGGTAAGTATCTCGAATAACTCATCCATAGTACCCCAGCCACCGGGCAGGGTGATGACACCGTCGCTTAGTTCATGCATTTTTAGCTTACGGTCGTGCATGTTTTCCGTAAGTATCAGCTGTGTGATCCCTTCGTGGGCTATTTCTTTAGTTTGCAGAAAGTTAGGAATGACCCCTGTAACCGAACCCCCGTTTTGCAATACCCCCTCGGCAACAGCGCCCATAAGGCCTATTTTACCACCACCATATATGAGGGATATACCACGCGATGCCAGTACGGCACCGAGGTCGTAAGCAGTGTTCCTGTATGATTCGTTATAACCTTCTGAAGAGCCGCAGAAGACCGCGATACTTTTGATGGCTGTGTGCATAATAGCCAAAAGTAGGGAAATATGCAGTATGAGTGTGTTTATTGATGATGAAGTGGGAAAGGTGGCATATAGTCGGCGAGAGAATCTAAAAATATTTCAAGAAAAATTTGCGTAACTCAAAAGTTACTCTTTATATTTGCGTAACTCAAAAGTTACATGATTATGAAAAACGAAATAGCACACACTGTATTTTATGAGCATCAGCCAGACGCGGTATGGGAATACCTTACCGATGCAGCACTAATGGAGCAATGGCTGATGAAAAGTGACTTCAAACCAGAGGTAGGACACCAGTTTATGTTTAATACACGCGCTATGCCCGACTTTGGTTTTGACGGCAAAATCTATTGCGAAGTGAAAGAAGTGGTACCTAACGAGAAACTGAGCTATACATGGAAGGGTGGCCCCGGTGATGGTACAATGACCATGGATTCGTTAGTGACATTTACTTTAACACCTAAGGATGGTGGAACAGAGTTGTTATTGCAACATACCGGTTTTACAGAGAAAACCAATCCTTCTATCATATCACTGATGGATATGGGCTGGTTGAAAAATATGAACGAGATAGCAGGGCTTTTAAAAACTGTATAAGATGGTACCGTCACTAGATGTATTCCAGGTGATAGCAGACCCCAGCCGCAGAGAGATATTGAAGATGCTTACCAAAGACAGCATGAGCATTAACAGTATTGCCGACAACTTTGATATGAGCCGGCCTGCAGTATCCAAACACATCAAAATATTGAGCACTGCTGGATTCATATATATAGAGGACGTAGGCAGGGAACGCTATTGCAAACTAAAACAAGATGGCTTTAAGGAGCTGCAGGAATGGATCAACTACTTTGATAAATTCTGGCATAGCAAACTGCATGTGCTGAAAGATATTATGAACGAACGATCTGCGAACCATAAAAAATAACAACATGAAACAAGAACATTATCAAAAGAGTATCATTGTAAACGGTACAACTGCCGAAGCTTTTGAAAGAATATGCCAGGTAGATGGATGGTGGGCTAAGAACCTGGAAGGCAACACCGAAAAGGCGACCGATGTTTTTACCGTACACTTCGGTACCACCTTTGTAACATTCAGGATAACAGAAGCCGTACCTGAAAAACGTATCGTGTGGCTGGTGACGGACTGCTACCTGCCTTGGCTGAAAAACAATAAAACAGAGTGGAATGGAACAAGGGTGATATTTGATATTACGCCGGTTGCAGAAGGTACCCGCATTGATTTTACCCATGAAGGGCTTACACCACAAGCAGAGTGTTATGAGAATTGCCGTGTGGGCTGGGACTGCCACCTGGAAAAAGGCTTGCAAAGCCTTGTGAATATTGGAGTAGGCGAACCGCAATAATAATAATCACCCCGCCATTGGCGGGGGGATTTGTTCTTACAATACATCCAACCTGAATGTTTGCTGTTGCTGGGTGGGGTTTTTCACAACAACATTATACTTGCCTACGTTGAGGTCTTTGATAGGGATCTGTTTTTCGCGGCCGGTAACTTTCATTTTAGAAACTATAGTACCGGATCTTTTGGTGATAGTGATTTCCAGGGGCTGGTTCTGCGGATTGCTCACTACGACATTTTGTGCTGTAGCGTAGATATTGCAAAGCGGATTGTCTGTAACTGCTACGGCAGCTTTTGCTGTGGTGCTAAAGATGCTGATGATAGCGATGATGATGAAGTTTTTCATTGTTTTTAGTTTTTTTAGAGATGATGTAATTGGTTTAAGATCCTTTTGTTTTTAGTGGCCGGGTTGCTGAACGGGCATAGTTTGGGCTATATACTCTTTACAGGAGCATTTACATAGTTGCTAATAAATGTTGCCGGTGATTAATCGGTGTCTTCGAGCTCAAAGATGTCCTCGACCCTGACCTTAAAGAAGCGCGCAATCTTTAGTGCCAATGCGGTGGAGGGGACAAACCTTGCTGTTTCGATAGAGTGAATGGTCTGCTTCGACACCTTTACCTGTTCTGCAAGCTCTGTCTGAGATATATTCAGCTTTGCCCGTTCTACTTTAATGGTATTCTTCATTGGTTAGTTACGAAAGCAGTAGATAAATGATAAAAACGATGGCCAAAGATAGAAGCTGGAAGATGATGATAGATTTTTTATTCTTTTTGAAATTTTCTATGATACCAACGGGTTTTTCATCATAATCCCACATTTCGTCAAAGTAAAGTCCGATATGAAACATAGCCAGGTAGATAGCCAGGTAGATAGCAGGCATCATCAGTAATATCATCACATCGAGATCCCCAAGGTT
Source organism: Bacteroidetes bacterium 43-93 (assembly GCA_001897855.1). Taxonomy (GTDB): domain Bacteria; phylum Bacteroidota; class Bacteroidia; order Chitinophagales; family Chitinophagaceae; genus Polluticoccus. The sequence continues at coordinate 296,494 of MKUO01000018.1, read as the reverse complement.
TTGCGTGATGACAGTAAGAGAAAATGCAAGCGTAGTACCGGTAAGTAACATCATAGTAGTTTGCAGGGCACGCGCGCGAATTTTCTTCACACGTTCGTCCTCAAATTTTTCGCGGCTGAAGGCAGTCATGTACATGCCGAAGACAATGATCCAGATACAGGCAGCGAGGTGTGTATCTGCATTCCACTTTGCAACCACAGTAAAAGGATGCAGTTTTTCGACGATGGTGACCAGCAGGCCGATGGACAGAATAACAAGACCTGCTATCTTGTTTTTGTACGAAGCCAGTGAGTTGAAGCCTTTCATGATCTTTATACGTTTTTAGTTTTAGTATTGGATGATTTGCTGATACAAAGATAAAAGCAAACTTTCCTAAAATACAAGTAAACTTTACTTTTTTATAAGTAAAATGTACTAAAAATTAAAGTTTAGTGGACTGTGTACATTGATAATCAATAAGTTATGGGGAGGGTGAGATTTTGGGTGAAATGCAAAAAGTCTTATCCAAACAGATAAGACATTCAGAATTTAAAGCTTATAACGGCATTACAAAACATGCTGTGCTTCTTCAGCGAGATGTTTTTTCCGGAGAAGGATAACAGCCAGTACAATCACCCAAAGCAGGAAGACCCCAATATTGATGCGCTCCCAAATGCCTATAAACGGCGTAGGCAGGTTTTTTGAAACATTGGGTGCATCTATAAAAGTGAGTGCGCCAAATACACAGAGTACAGCAAGAGTAGTAATAGAATAGATACGAAACTGTTTGCCTAAAGCTGCTGCAGCAAAGCCTAAGGCTATGAAATAAATAACCTCTGTTATTGCACCAAGTGTAAGGTGCATGGTATCTGAAAAAGTTGATCCTCCTGTAGCTAATGCTTCGCGGAGATGCATCGGGGCAAACGGCCAGAAGATACCTAAGGCACTATAGGCAAGCAACAAAGCACCGGTAATACGTAAGCGGCGGTTACTATGCGCAGCCTTCACCACACCCCATGAAAAGGCCATCATGAGTAAAGTGTAAGGTGTACATAATACGATCCAGAGCATGCGTGTAGGGGCATCAACGGCAGATAATTCACTCACCGTTTGAGTTGCAGAATCGTATGCAGGCCACTGCAGCGCGACGATGATATTGATGGCTGCATACAGTACAGAAGCTAATATGCCTGAGATCAGCAAGCATTGCTGCCGTACTTTCACTGGTGTCAAGGAGATAGCCATAATGCTGCCCAGCACAACCGGCAGGCCCCACATGGCATGCAGCCAGTGTAATTCTAATAGTATAGCTATCTCTACCCAAAACCAAATCAGCAATCCGCCCATAGCCATAGCAGCGAGGATCCAGCCTACAGATGCCTTGCGTAAAACCGCGACAAATGCAGATGTATTGAGGATACCTAAGGCGAATAGAATAATGCCCGGTACCATGAAGTCGGGGAACGCACCATGCATCAGATCGACCGGCATATCCATCAACCTGCCGTCCGGCGCTATTATTAACAGCGTCCCTCCTAATAAACAACCCAGACCCTCGTAAGCCAATGCTACCAGCAGGATAATTCGTTGCCAATGTGCCTGGTGAATTTCAGCCGATGGTTTTGTGTTTAGCTGTATTGTATGTGCCATGACGAGTAGTATTAGGTGAACATCCTAAAACTATTGTCATGAGGATTTTGTAAGTATGATGTTCGTCAGGTAGGAGAGTGTTTGTGGTCAGCATAGTTGCGTATAAACAAAAAAGCCTGCCTCGTTTCCGAAGCAGGCTTTTTATCAATTACTATCTATCTAAATTAGTAACCCATGTCCATACCGCCCGGCATGCCTTGTGGCATAGCGGCTTGTTTTGGTTCCGGTTTGTCAGCGATCACACATTCTGTAGTTAACAGCATGCTTGCTATAGAAGCTGCGTTCTCAAGAGCTACGCGGCTTACTTTAGTTGGGTCGATAACACCCGCAGCAAACATGTTCTCGTAAACTTCTGTACGAGCGTTGAAGCCGAAGTCGGCTTTACCTTCGCGTACTTTCTGTACTACGATAGAGCCTTCTATACCGGCGTTAGCAACGATCTGGCGCAGTGGTTCTTCCAGCGCACGGCGTACTATTTTGATGCCTGTTACTTCGTCGTTGTTGTCGCCTTTAACGGCATCCAGAGCTTCGATAGCGCGGATGTAAGCAACGCCACCACCCGGTACGATACCTTCTTCAACAGCTGCGCGTGTAGCGTGCAGTGCATCGTCTACGCGGTCTTTCTTTTCTTTCATTTCTACCTCTGTAGAGGCACCTACGTACAGTACCGCAACACCGCCGCTCAGTTTAGCAAGGCGTTCCTGCAGTTTTTCGCGATCGTAATCGCTGGTAGTAGTTTCTATCTGAGATTTGATCTGGTTGATGCGGCCTTGTATGTGTTCTTTTTCGCCTTTACCACCTACAACAGTAGTGTTGTCTTTATCGATGGTAATACTTTCAGCCTGGCCAAGGTAAGCCATAGAAGCATTCTCCAGTTTGTAACCTTGTTCTTCGCTGATAACGGTAGCGCCTGTAAGTGCAGCAATATCCTGCAGCATTTCCTTACGACGGTCGCCAAAGCCCGGAGCTTTTACAGCTGCGATCTTCAGGGAGCCACGTAGTTTGTTTACTACCAGTGTGCTCAGCGCTTCGCCATCTACATCTTCAGCGATGATCAACAGCGGACGGCCGCTTTGTACCACGCTTTCCAGTATTGGCAGTATATCTTTCAGCGTGCTGATCTTTTTGTCATACACCAGGATGTATGGGTTTTGCAGTTCAGCCTGCATTTTTTCTGTGTTAGTTACGAAGTAAGCACTCAGGTAACCACGATCGAACTGCATACCTTCTACAACGTCAACCGTTGTTTCTGTACCTTTTGCTTCTTCTACAGTAATAACGCCTTCGTTACCTACTTTTTCCATAGCCTGGGCTATCAGTTTACCGATCTCGTTATCGTTGTTTGCAGAGATAGTAGCAACCTGTTCGATCTTCTTGTTATCGTTGCCAACGTCTTGCTTCTGCGTTTTCAGGTTAGCAACTACAGCAGTAACTGCTTTGTCGATACCACGTTTCAGATCCATTGGGTTAGCACCTGCAGCTACGTTCTTCAGGCCTTCGCTTACGATAGACTGAGCCAGTACGGTAGCGGTAGTAGTACCATCACCTGCAACATCTGCAGTTTTAGAAGCTACTTCTTTTACCATTTGGGCGCCCATGTTCTCGATAGCGTCTTCCAGTTCTATTTCTTTAGCTACAGAAACACCATCTTTAGTAATAGCCGGTGCGCCGAATTTCTTTTCGATCACTACGTTGCGGCCTTTAGGGCCCAGGGTTACTTTCACGGCATCAGCCAGTGTATCCACACCACGCTTCATTTTGTTGCGTGATTCGTTATTGAAGAAAAGTTGTTTTGCCATAATTTTTAAATTTTGTTGCTCCTTCGGAGATTAAGTTTTTTGATAATGTAAAACATTAATGATTTCCCGTAAAGACCGGGAACCGGCATTAGATGATAGCCAGGATATCTGTTTCGCGCATGATCAGGTAGTCGCTACCTTCCAGCGAGATCTCTGTACCGGCATATTTGCTGTACAATACAGTATCGCCCGTTTTTACCGTTATTGGCTCATCCTTTTTACCGGGACCGGCAGCTACTACAGTGCCGCGTTGTGGTTTTTCTTTTGCAGTGTCAGGGATGATGATGCCGCCAGCTGTTTTCTCTTCTGCCGCAGCAGGTTTAACGATCACCCTGTCATGAAGTGGGGTAATGTTTACGTTAGCCATAGTTGTATTATTGTTTTTTGATTTTAAACTAAATATGTAATGATCACCTGAGTGGGTACTATCTCCCAATCATGTTTTATGCCAAGGGCGCAAAGCACTGTAAGTTGCGTCAAAATTTCAGAAAGAAGGAAATTTTTTTATATGTTCCTTGTTTTTCTGTCAGTTTGGACGGAGTGAAGCTGACATTGAACAATACCGGTTGTTCTGTGGTTTAACATTTGAACAATTCAAAACGGCTACATTTGCCAAAAACTGAACAATATGGCTATACAAATCGGACAACAAGCACCTGATTTTACACTCAGGGACACAGAAAAGAACAAAGTAACCCTTAGCGAGCAAAAGGGTAAGAATGTGGTTTTGCTGTTTTACCCGCTGGCATTTACCAGTGTATGTACGGCAGAGCTATGCGGAGTAAGGGATAATATTTCTTTTTATAATAATACAAATGCCCAGGTTTATGGTATCTCTGTAGATTCCCTGTATACCAATGGTAAGTTCAAAGAAGAGCAAAAACTGAACTTCCCGCTGCTAAGCGATTTTAATAAGGAAGTATCTACCGCTTACGATACCATTTATGAAACCTTCTCTAACGATATGAAGGGTGTGTCTAAACGCTCTGCCTTTGTAATAGACAAAGAAGGCATTGTGCGCTATGCCGAAGTGCTGGAAAATGCGGGAGAGGTGCCCAACTTCGAGGCGATCAATAAAACACTGGAATCGCTGAATTAAGTAAATAATTACATTTGCTTAAATGTATTGTATGAAAAGAATCTTTACCCTGCTAATAGCAACTTTTGCCGGTGTACAGGTACAGGCGCAAAGCCTGTATGGTGACATGGAAGTATGGCGTACCTATAACACAGGTTTCCCGCCCAAATCGCTGGAAGCACCACAGGGATGGAACTGTCCTGATTCCATCGCTGTAACGTTGGGGCCATTTGTAGGTGGTGGCACCTATGCAAAACAGCTGTTCAAAACTACGGACGCACATAGTGGCAGCTACGCGGCAAAAGTGATGACCGTAACGCAGGGTTCATTTGGTTCTATCCCCGGTTTGCTCACCAATGCTACCATTGAAGTAGATGTCACCAATCAGACTTTTGCGCTATCAGGCGGTACACCACTGGCAGGTCGGGTTAACTATATAAACGCATGGGTAAAATATAGCCCGATGGGAGATGACAGTGCTAATATAGCAGCTAATGCTATCATTACAGGTGGTGCATCGGACGGTACCGATTCATCTCTGGGCATGGGGTATGCTGCCTTTAGCGCATTACCAAATTATACCTTGATATCAATACCACTCACCTATGATGATCCGAACTCTCAGCCTGATGCGATACAGGTAATATTTGCCAGCAGCGGATCGCAGGCGGTAGATAGCAGTGTGCTATATGTAGATGATGTATCATATACATTGTTTCCCGTAGCTGTAACTACTGTTGCAAATAATATCAAGGTTAGCTGCTATCCCAATCCGGCCCATAATACATTCTATGTGCAGGGGCCGGATAACATGGAACTACACTGGCAGGCCTGCAATATTAGCGGCCAGGTAACCGGAACAGCAACTATCAAAGGAAATACACCTGTGGATATATCCGCCTATATGCCGGGTATGTACTTTTATACGGTAACTGATACTAAAGGGAATGTGCTGCAGCGCAGCAAATTCACGGTTGAGCGATAAGAGTAAAACCATAACAGGATATGAAGAGATAAGGGGGCTTTTGCCCCCTTATTTGTTTTGGGTATCTTGCCGCTAAACAATTAGTAACCCTTGTCTACTACCACAGCTAATGGAGCACTAAAACAAAGACTGCCCCTGCTGGCAATATTGCTGGTGTTTATTGTATTAAAGTTTCCACACCTGTCTTATCCGTTCATTTGGGATGAGAGCTGGCCCTACGCCAGTGCTATTAACCAGATGTATGAAAGAGGACCAAGTTTGCTGCCGGGCGTTATAGATAGCGAATTATCAAGAGGGCACCCGCTATTGCTGCATTTTATTGTAAGCTCCTGGATGAGGGTGTTTGGCCCGTCGCACATGGCAATGCACTCGGTAATGTTGCTGATAGCCTGCCTGCTGCTGGTGGGCGTGTATGAAGCAGCAAACAAGATAGGAGGAGTAAAGGCCGCTGTAATAACCACCGTGCTAATCGCCTTTCAGCAAATATTTTTTGTGCAGGCCAGTTTTGTAATGCCCGAAGTGCTGCTGGCATTACTCGCTTTTTTAAGCATCTACTTCTATACCCAACGACGGTATCTATTAACTACTCTGTTTGTAACGCTGCTGTGCTTTACCAAAGAAAGCGGAATGGTAGTTGGTATTGTACTGGGCATAGATGCATTGGTATCCCTGTTTCAAAAGCAGGTAAGCGTAAAAGACAAGTTATATAAACTAGGCTCGCTTGTGTTACCAGCCGTAGCAGTAGGGATATTTTTTGTGATGCAGAAACAGAGATGCGGCTGGTATATGTTTCCGTTGCATACAGAGGCAATTAGTTTTTCTGTCGATGAATTTTCTACAAAATTCAGGGATTGCATGAAGGTGTTTTTCAGGGATGATATGCGAAAGGTATGGTTTGCAGGGGTGGGCATACTTTCATTGATCGTTGCGATAAAAAATAGATATCGCAGATACGGCGTTATGCTGGCACTGCTGGTTGTTTGCATATTAATAGCGACTATTGATTTTGCACCACCGTTAAGAGGTATATTCCTTGCCGGGTTGGCGGTATTACTACCTGCAGTTACTAACCAATGGAGCAGGGAAGCAGGTGTTGGTGATAAAAGCCTTAGAAAATTCCTGTTGCTGAGTGCTTGCCTGGTGGTAGCCTTTAGCATTTTTACCGCAACCAATTTTTTCATCACACGTTACCTGATCATAGCATTGGTGCCCTTGTTGTTTATTGCAGGATTGATCTATACCGATGGCCTTTTGAAGTTGAACAAGCATTTGTTTTGGCCGGGGTTGCTATTGATCGTTGCCTTACAGGCACTATCGTATTATAGGGCAAACCACATAGCAGATGTAAAGATAACAGCCTACGACGCTATGGATGTGCAACAGGATGAAGTGCGATTTGCAGAGGAGGCCAACTACTACGATAAATGGACAACCGTATTTGACAACCTGCAGAAACTGCATTTGGAAGACCCGGGCTCCGGTTTTAGAAGCAATAACAGGCCTTTTAATAAACTGCTATGGGGTGTAATGGATAGTACCCAAATAGTGATACTTGATAATGTGGAAAGCATGCGCGCGGTGGACTCCAGCAAACAATATAAACAAGACCCACATTATAAACTGGTGCACAGGTATCAGAAAGGTATGGCGTGGAACGAGGTGTATGAGCGTAGCAGGTAGGTGTTATCGCCTTGCCCCTTTTGTAAATTTATACACCAACGATAACATGTAATAGCTGCCGACCCGGTTTACCCCCCGATCTTCAAAATAGTTGTCGCCTACAGTACGGGTAACGGTAGGGTAGTTGTTGAAGATATCAAACGCCTGTAACCTTATAGAAACACCTTTAGGCTTATCAAAAGTTTTATCAAGCGAAGCATTCACAAGAAGGAAATCTTTTTGCAGATCTGCAGCAAGGCCCATATTGTATGTGTAGCTGATATAGTACACCAGCTTGGTTTTAAATGGTAAAGCAATGGCACCGCTTTGCACCACGCTATAAGTTTGTAAAGTATTAGATATAGCAGCAGGGTTATCAACTATACTCGTTCGGTAACTGGCGTTCAGGTCGCCTTCATAGGCATCGGATATATAGAGCAGTCTTACGGAAGGCTGTATGTAATAGTTGCCTACATTCAGTAGCCTGCCGTTGGTATAAGAGATACTATTGTTATAATTACCATTGATACCCACGATAAGTTTCATTTTTTTTACCAGGAACGGTACCGCATAATTGGCAGAGGCGCCCATGTGATACGTTCCGTTTTCATTGATATAGGAACTGATCCTTTTGGTTGCTGTAATATCTGTTTTACTGATGATCTTATTGTCTGTCTTACCACCGTTTGCCTGTACCCAGGCTACACGTTGTTTTTTAGGATCAGTAAAGTTGAGCGACAAGCTGGCATTATGTGTTATTTCCGGCCTCAGAGAAGGGTTGCCGATGCGAATATTCAGACTATCTGTATAATCAGGAACAGGCTGTAGCTGTGATATATCCGGAGCGGTAATATTGCCATTGTATCCAAACGAAAGAGACCTGCCTGTGCCCAGATCATACCTCAGTGATAATCCCGGTGCATAATTGATACCGCTCTGTTCTACTGTGCCCACCGATGTATTTTGCCCGCTGTAGCGATAGTATGGCTTAGCCATAAAACTAACATTGGCAGTAAGCTTTTCTGCGCTGTACTGATAAGTAAGGCTCAGGGGCTGATCTATATTGCGATTGTTGTACGATCTGCTTTGAACGGTGTCTTTTACCAAAACGTTACCGGTATCTGCAAATACCTCTTTGGCACTGTTGCCCTTTGTGTAATTATAAGAATAGCTGAAGGACAATAAATGCCTTTTACCTAAAGGCTCTGTATAACGCAGCGAACCGGTAGCTGAGAGGTTATTAATATTATCGGAGGAAATAAAACTGGTGCTATTGTCAGCGCCAGGTGTAAAATATTCATTGATATTATTGTTCGTACCGCTGCCTTTGCCATTGCCATAGTTAACGTTACCGGTTAGCATGAGTGTACGTTTCGGTTTCTGGAAGCGATGCCTGTAAATGGCAGCAAGGTTATACGAGGGGCGTTTATTTTCAGTGTGGTTGTCTGCCGTTCTGCGAAAACTGGTATTGTCCACATATTGATAGGCTATAGCATCTGTAGTATTACTATGTGTTGTTGCAGATTGATAGCCTATGCCTCCATCTAACTGCAGGATGTTACGGTCGTTTACCTCGTAATAGCTTCTCATGGAAAGGTGGTGTTGCATGGTATTGGCTGTCTGTGCAGTAGCCTGTGTGCGCAGTTGCTGGCTATCTCCCGGTAAATAGGTAGTTCGGAATATGGTTTGCGTAAGGTCGTTTTTGCTATTGCTTACATCGTACGTGCCATTGAGCCTGAAACGCTTACCTGGCTCGTAAGAGAAGTTGAGGTTTCCGCCCTGCCTGTTATTAATGCCGTTTTGCGGCCTGCTGCCGGCACGTGTATTGTCATTGCCCTGGCTATTTGCATCGTTTACGCCGGTGTTGCCGGCATAGCCTATTGCAGTAATTCGTACAGTATCGGTGATGTAATTGGTAAACAAGCCTGCCTGGTACCTGTTGTTGGTGCCATACCCTGCGGAAAGGCGGCTGAGTATAGTGCCTTTATACTTTTTCTTGAATTGCAGGTTAACGATCTTCTTATCCGTATTAGGTTTGATGCCTGTAAATAGAGCATCCTCGTCCTGGTAGTCGGCAAACTGAATTTTTTCCAGAACCTCTGCAGGCATGTTCTGGGTAATGGTACGAAGGTCTTGCGCTGTATATTCCTTACCATTGATGTATAGTTTGGCAACGGTTTTGCCCTGTACTGTTATGGTGCCATCGCTTGCTACTTCTACGCCCGGCAATCTTTTTAGCACATCTTCGGTAGTAGCCTGTGCATTACGGTTAAATGAATCTACGGTATAGCTTACGGTATCTTTGGTAACTTTAATTGCTACCTTGTTAACGATCACAAATTCATCCAGCGCTGCAGTGTCTTTAAGTTTACTATGTGTACTGTCCGTTTTTTGAGCATGGGAATGGTAGAGCGTGCTTATGAAAACTAATATGGTCAGTAACAGTTTCTGCATGATTGGGTGGGTAGTAAAGTAAACTAAAATACTAAACGAACACCAAACTGAATAATTTTAAGCTGATTGGTACGATATTGTTGCCATGTTAAAAGAACTGCAAATATGAAAAGACTGATCTTTTTGGCTTTTGCATTGCTGCGATTACAGTCGGCATCTGCTCAGCATGATATGAAAGGCATGAAAATGGACGATACCATGGCGAGCGGGACGGAGATGCATATGCACGATATGGGTAGTATGAGCCATGCCTACTCTTTGAACCTGCCAATGACGAGAAATGGATCGGGTACCGGCTGGCTGCCGGATAACTCACCTATGTATGGTAAAATGCTGCATACCGGTCGGTGGATGTTTATGTTGCACGGCAATTTGTTTATACGGTATAACAGCCAGGATGTTTTTAATAACGGCGGGCGGGGAGATAGTAAAGTGGATGCGCCGAACTGGCTAATGCTGATGGGGCAAAGAAAAGTAGGACGTAGAGGCTTGTTTCATTTTAGTACCATGTTCTCGCTGGATGCGTTAATAGCGGGTGGCAGCGGATACCCATTGTTATTTCAAACGGGGGAGTCGTGGAATGGGCAGCCATTAGTAGACAGGCAGCACCCGCATGATCTGTTTTCTGAATTGTCCGTAAGTTATTCGTACGCACTCAGTAAAAAGGCTGATGTATTTGCCTACTTTGGTTATCCCGGAGAGCCTGCTTTGGGTTCTGTAGCCTTTATGCACCGGCCATCGGCACTCACCAATCCCGATGCGCCCATCAGCCATCACTGGAATGACGGAACCCATATAACCTTTGGAGTAGCGACGATAGGTTTCCGGTATGGTAAGTTCAAAATAGAAGGTTCTTCTTTCACGGGAAGAGAGCCTGATGAGAACCGGTATAATTTTGATATGCCAAAGTTCGATTCGTGGAGTGGAAGGTTATCGTTTAATCCGAACATGCATTGGGCGTTGCAGGTATCTCACGGATGGGTGAAAAGCACGGAAGAGTTATATCCTAACGAAGATGTGGATCGTACAACTGCCTCTGTTGTCTATAGCTATAGCTTCAGTGACAACAAATTACTCAATGCTACGGCGCTATGGGGACTGAATAAGACCGGAACTGAGCAAGGGGAAAATGCGGTATTACTGGAAGCGTCTCTTGCGCTGAACAGGATGAATGTTTATACCCGGTATGAATGGGTACAAAAATCTCCTGAAGAACTGGACTTAAAGTATTTGGCGTTTTATTATAACGATGCGAATTATTCTATAAACGCAGCTACATTAGGCATATCCTACGATCTGCTGCACGCAGGGGCACTGCGCGTATCTGCAGGTACGCAGGCAACGCTTTATATACCTGGTATAAAGCTACGCAGCCTGTATGGCAATGCACCAATGGGGGGCGAAGTGTACCTGAGGTTCTATCCTACGCTAATGAAGCGGATGTAATTACTGAGTGATATTGCCAATAGGATCAATAGTGTTGGTTTCTGCCATCAGCATTACCGTTTTTTCGAGCGCACGCGGGCGATGCATTACTCCTTTGGTAATAGTAGTGCCTTGCATAGGGCCGAGCTCTATGGTACGATCCTCGAGATCTATAAACAACCTGCCCGACAATACAAAGAAAAATTCATCATCATCCGGATGGTTATGCCAGTGATATTCACCCTGCACAATACCCAGGCGTATTACAGAATCATTCACTTGTGTGAGTGTCTGGTTGAACCAAGGCTCTGTACAAGCCGATACAATTTCCGGGACATCAATCAATTGCAGGTGGCCAAATTTGATATCCATGTGTTGGTTGTAAGCGAATTCTGCCATAAGGTGTGGTTTGGATAAAGTTAGCTATAAGATGAGATCAAAAAGCCCGTGAGAAATCACGGGCTCAACCATTCTATAATCCAAACCTAATTAACTAATTACCAGTGCCTGTAATGGCCATAATAATGCGGGTGATGATAATACCCGTGATAATAATGATACCGGGGCCTTGGAGGGCCGGGAACATACACTGCACAGGACGATAAACCAAGCACCGCCAGCAGGCCTATTATGATTATCGATTTCATACAATTCGCTTTTCACTAAGAAGTCCAAAAAGCCTGCCAATGCTGACATACACGCATTGTTTTAAGAAATCGTTAGCAAATAACCTGGTGATTGTTATAGCTTTCTTAAAGCAGTGTTATAAGTATTATAAAACGCTGTTATAGCTTTCTTAAAGCGATGTAAAGCCCTTGCAAAGCCATTGTTGCTAATGTAGCTTTGGTTCATGATCATGTGATAGGGGAGAAGAGTAGAGGCAATTAACCCCGAACATGACATTTAAATGTTGTTATATAAGTTTGTACAAAGCGCCGGGTTTATCCCGGCATTTTTGTTTTACAGGTTGGTAAGAACAGTATAGACAAAACAGCTTTTCGGTGTTGGCAGTGGATTTCAGCCGAGCTTGGGCTATAAAACAAGAAACCCCGCGTAGCGGGGTTTCTAAATATCAGGATTCATTTATTGTTTGTTCTTTGCCGTATCGCCTTCTGCGGCAGCATCAGCTTCGTTGCGGCCTACATTTGGGTCTGCCGCTGCGCTATCTACCTCCGGTGCAGCGGTATTATCCGGTTCATCGCCCAGGTTGTCGTTTTTAGTGAGGTTCACCAGCCATTTGCCGTTTTGCTTCACCATATTCAGTTGCTTTTCTTCGGGCATTTCTGAGGTGGTAAAAGACACTACCGCCTTATCGCCATTTTCTTTTACATCTTTAATGTCCACTTTTATCTTCTTTGCGTTTTGCTTAGCAGAATCGGGCATAATGGTTGATACCTGTTCCAGCATATCTAGCATATCTTTAGTAACATCTGTAGAGTACTCTTTAGCATCTTTATATTCCATGTGCCAGAAGTGCTCCAGGAATTTTTGAGCCACAGCTTTAGGGCTGTTAGACGAACAGCTTACCAGCGTGAAAGTGAGGATGGCGGCGAGCCCCAAAAATATTTTCTTCATAATTTCTTAATTGTCAGTTCAATTTCGCGGCAAAGGTATTACTTATATGTTATCTGCCAAACCCAGGAGCCCGGTGCTGCGGTGATATTATCTACCGCCACGTAAGTGTAGCCTGCCGAATGGGTAGGGCTGATGTAATTACTATCTGCCGCAGCCCGGTTCATAGCCCGGTAGAGCAATTCCGCACAATAAAGCTTATCGTCATTTTGTATGTCAAAATCCAGATCGAACTTCTTCTGCTGACGGTAGTAAGATTGTGCCACCTGCAGCATGGTGTCTATTTGTGCGGGATTAAACAAGGTGCGGCGGATGCCGAAGCCCGTGTTATGGGCAGGGGAGAGCCAGAAATTGAGAGAGTCTCTTCGCAGCACCTCGTCGGGATTATCCTCACCACCTATGCTATGATACACGAAAGGATATCCGTTCTCTACAGATACAATACCACAATGCGAATAAGTATGATCTCGCCTGTTGGCACGGCAAAACATATAGCTGGTCATATCGTTGCCGGTACGTACTACAATATCGCCGGTGTGCACCATTGAGATAGCTTTATCAATAGCCTGCCTGTTGTATGGGTTTTGCTGCATCTGCGCTATAGTATGCGCATCGTGCGCGGGAACCTGCGCCTGTACAAAAAAGTACACTGCTGCTGCCACTACTACCAGGGATATGATCCATTTCACGCTGCAAAATTACGTGAGATTCGAACGTATAGCATTAAAAAAGCTCCCTTCTTGTAGGAAGAGAGCTTTTTACCTAATTAACTTGTTACCCTATTAATGAAATATTACAAAACCTCTACCTGGTTGCGGAGGAGGTCTTCAAACACATCGCGCTTGCGTATGAGGAACGGCTGGCCATCTTTTACCATTACTTCCGCAGGCTTGAGGCGGGAGTTGAAATTACTGCTCATTTCAAAACCATAAGCACCGGCATTGTAGAATGCCAGGTAATCACCTTCGCGTACTTCGTTCAGTACACGGTCCCAAGCGAAAGTGTCTGTTTCACAAATATTACCTACAATGGTGTAGATGCGCTCTGCACCTGATGGATTGCTGATATTGGCAATGCGGTGGTAGGCATCGTAGAACATAGGGCGTATCAGGTGATTGAAGCCTGAATTGACACCCACGAAAACAGTTGCCGGTGTTTGTTTGATCACATTGGCCTTTACTACAAAGTACCCACATTCGCTCACCAGGTATTTGCCGGGCTCAAACCATACTTCCAGCGTGCGGTTGTACTCTGCTTCAAATTCTTTGATAGCACTGGTGAGCTTTTCGCCCAGCTTAGCTACGTCTGTTTCTTTATCGCCGTCTTTATAAGGCACTTTAAAGCCCGAGCCCATATCGATGAACTCCAACTGCTCGAAATGGCGGGCAATATCAAACATCACTTCCAGCCCCTGCAGGAATACATCCGCATCTTTGATCTCGCTGCCGGTATGCATGTGCAGGCCCTTTACATGCAGCTTAGTTGTTTTAACAATACGCTCTATATGACGCATCTGGTGCACAGAGATACCAAACTTGCTATCTATATGCCCGGTAGATATTTTATAGTTACCACCCGCTTCTATATGCGGATTGATACGGATGCACACAGGATAGCTGTTGCCATACTTATTGCCAAACTGCTCCAGGATGCTGATGTTATCTATATTGATATTAACGCCCAGCTTTTGTCCTTCGATGATCTCGTTCAGGTCTACACAGTTGGGTGTAAACAGTATATCAGACGGTTCGAAGCCTGCTTTTAATGCCAGGTTTACTTCGTTGATGCTTACACAATCTATAGATGCGCCCAGGCTCTTCAGGTACTTCAGCACATTGATGTTGGTGAGGGCCTTGCATGCATAGAAAAAACGCGTAGGATGGTTCTTGAACGCATCCTTCAGCTTGTTGTACTGTTCTGCTATCTTTTCTGCATGGTATATATATACCGGCGTGCCAAATTCATTGGCGATCTCAATCAGCTGCTGATTACTTAAAGTATGGCTCATAAATTTTTAAAAGTCTGCAAAAATATAAAAAACAGGCTTATGTATCCCGGTGAAATCTGCCATATGGTGATGAATATCATATGACAGGCTAACGGGTATCAATGAAGTAGATGCATTCTTTCATTCACTTTACGGGAAAAAACCACAGGTATGAAAACCGTAACCCGATTTGGATACTACAGCGCCGGCATGTCTTTCTTAGCTATTATCGCTTACGGAATAGTGCAGATAGCACAGGTGATAAGATTGGTCAGCTATCCTGCAGACGCAACATTGATATATGCTACATCTCTGTGCATTGCACCGCCTTTTATGCTGGCTATGCTTGCATTGCACTACAGCACGCCCGGAGAGCGGAAGCTATGGAGCCATGCGGGACTGCTCTTTGCTGTGTTATATGCTATGAGTGCCAGCCTGATGTATGTAGAGCAACTGGCGACAGTGATACCTGCATCCGTGAAAGGAGAAGTAAATGCTGCGCTCACTGTAACGCCGCACTCCCTCTTCTGGACCCTGGATGCGATGGCTTATATATTCATGGGCATTGCTACCTTGTTTGCATCCGGTGCATTGACCAACCTGGGTCGGGGTAAACGAGTGCGTTATTTCTTTATAGCGCATGGCATTATGGTGCCTGTAATATCGGTAGTGTATTTCTACCCGCAGTTTTCCATACCGCTTTTGTTGCTGGGCACACCATGGCTGGTGACTGCAGCAGGGTCTATGCTGGCACTGGCCTTATGGTTTAAGAAAGAAGGCTCTAATCTGCAATAAAATCGAAATGAGCTTTTTGATAGGCGGGCTTGGTTACTTCCTGCCGTAGTTGTTTGAAGGTTTCGTAAGGGCCTTTGGTTAGGAACATATTGGTGATCCATGCAGGTACAGAACCACCGGGATCGGCATCTGCAATGTATTCTATCTTTAACCTGTTTGGGGCAAGCGGTGTTACTGTCCAGATGACGTTAGACCTTACTACACGTACCTTATCATTCTTAGGCTCCAGCTCGCCGTTGATAGCAATTGCCTTTACAGTGAGCACTTTGGTAACAGGCTGTTGCGATACAGAGAAATTCACTACTACCTCTCGATTGGCAAGCGGCCATGGCATAGATATCTCTGAATAGTATAGCTGACTGCCCGGGCCTGTGCTGCGTATAGCATAAGATCTTTTGGTGCTATACACCCACTGCTCGTGCGCTTTGGCATCGAGTAAGAGTGCAGTAAGCTGCGACGGGGTTGCATTGATGATACATTCTACCCGTACCGATTTTACATTGCTGTTATCGGCATTGGCGGTATATACTTTAATGCTGTCCTGGTTTTTTTTAAGCTCCCATGCGGGTGAGGCGGATGCTGCAAAATGCAACAGTAATAATGCTGTGGTGGAGAAAAGGGCTTTCATGTGTGTGGTTTATTAATTGTTACTTAAAGTTACGAAGATTTAATGCTGAGAAAAACACGGGTAGCGAATTTTAAGGATTATTTACATATAACTTTACAGTACAAACCTCCTGCATCATGAAGCCGACCGCTACTCCGCTCCTGCTTTCCTGTTCCTTTATTGGTAAAAGTGTGTGCTTGTGCAATTGCATGAGCAGGTACACGGCATATCGTTAAGAAGCTGTTTGGTTAGGAACACCCTATAGAAGATTTGGGGTCGTACATATATGGTATAGCACATGGCCGCTCTTTTTTAAGAGCGGTATTTTTGTGGGGGTGATAAGTTAATAGGGTGAGAGGGTAATGGGGTGATAGGTTAATAGGTTAATGGGGTGATAGGTTAATAGGGTAATAGGTTAATAGGGTAATAGGGCGATAGGTTAATAGGTGATATAGATCGATAAATAAAAAAAGCGACCTCTTCTTTGCAGATGAGATCGCCTTGTGTTTATGATCGGTTATTTTTAATGGTCTGTTGTTGTGGTGGCCTCTACGGGCAGAGGTTTCAGCTTTGCAACTTTGATGATGCGCATCCAGGCCAGCATGCGTATGACGGGGTACACCGGGTCTATCTCGTGCCAGCGCTTACCAAAGTTGATGGCTGAGGGGCGCTTGTGGTGATTGTTATGATAAGACTCGCCGAGCATGAGCACATCTATGAACAGCAGGTTTCGTGATGTGTTGCGGAGCCTGAAATTGATATAACCATATTTGTGTGCAAACCAGTTGATGAGTGCACCATGAAAAGCACCCATGCCCAGCATAATAGGCAACAGTAAGTAGATCCACGGATTGGTAGCGTACATGATGAAGAATGCCAGGTACACGGCAGCCCACAATAAACGCGAGGTTGTGGAATTGGCCCATTTGTCGAAGCTCTTCCATTCGGGCAGGTTTTTCAGGAAACGCTCCTCTACAGGCATACGGCCCTTGAGGATATCATTATAATAACGGCGGGTACGCAGCATCATGCTGATGAGGTTGGAAGAAAAAGCAGGTGAGTGCGGGTCTTTGGCAGTATCTGTATAAGCATGGTGCATACGGTGCATGATGGCATAAGAGCGGGGGCTCATATAGTGCGCGCCCTGCGAGACGAAGGTGAAGATGTAAAAGAAACGCTCCCAGCGTTTGCTCATGGTAAAGGCGCCATGAGAGGCATACCTGTGGTGAAAAAATGTTTGCGCAAAGAGCGACAGATACCACATGGCAATGAAAACAATAATTACGGGCATAAGACTACCTGTGTGTTTTGAAGGTTAAAAAAACCAAGAGGGAAATTGAGAGATTAGGACACAGTAGCTGGGCCGAAAAAACGGAAGATCTGTCTTGATATGAACTTAGCTGCGCTGTGCAGCTTTCTCTAAAGATAATAGGTTTATTGTTAAAATGTTCATAACTCTCTGAATAATAATGCAGATGACGGGAGTGTGACAGTGGATGCTAAAAACTGCGACTATATATTATGAAGCACAAGCACGCTGCTCACAAAGTGGGGCGGTATGCTTGCGCCAACTGAGGAAAAAAAGAAATTTAATTCATGAGCCATTCCATACATTCTTTAACACCATCGTAATCAAGAATAAGTTCCTCCGGACTAGTTATTTCTATTTTGTTAGCAAATTCGGCCCAAGCGAGTTCATTCTTTTGTGTAAGCCCAAGATGATGTTCAATCGTTCCATATTTCCATAACCAAATGTTGTGTTCTTTTAGCTTTTTATGCAAAGAGTCAATACTATCTTTAGCTCTCTGATCTTTTGCCAAAATGGCAAATGCTTCAGCGGCTGTCAAACTTCCATCTTTTTTTGTCGGCCAGCCGGA
Source organism: Bacteroidetes bacterium 43-93 (assembly GCA_001897855.1). Lineage (GTDB taxonomy): Bacteria > Bacteroidota > Bacteroidia > Chitinophagales > Chitinophagaceae > Polluticoccus. The sequence continues at coordinate 278,627 of MKUO01000018.1, read as the reverse complement.
GTTATCCAATATTATATTGTAGCCATCAGCAAGGTCTGACAAGATCTGCTTACATTTTATACAATCTTCATCATCGGGACTTAATGTCTTATTGTCAATGGCAGATTTGAATGCATAATCTAAATCCACGATTGCTTTATTTGGTAACCCCATTACTTTTAATATCTCCATAGATTTTTTAGTGTCTCCACTTCCGCCTTGCTCAATAAGTGCTACCTTGGCCTTTCCTAATGAAATTCCTTTTATTGATTCAAAAATAATCGGCAACAATCGATTTTCGGTCTTTCCCTCGGCTAGTATTACTGTTTCAGAAAATAATAGTTTAGACGAATTACCTAAAGAGAACAGAAGTTTGGTTTGGCTCGGTCTGTCAGATAAAGTTTGAATTACAGCCTCATGTAATGTTGGTTTTTTGTGCGTTCCATCTGATGTTGACTTTCTTACCAAAATAGTGCTTGGCATGTCTTTTTCTGTTATTAATAATGCAGAGTGTGTTGAGAAGATGATTTGATAATTATTTTTTGACAAGGTTTTCAAGGCATGTCTGATAACCTCAATAGCTTGTGGATGAAGGTAAAGTTCAGGTTCGTCGATAAGCAATAAGGTCCTGGATGGATCATTATCCGAAAATTTCTGTAGTTCAGATAGATGTTGAATCAATGCCATCTGAATTGATCGTTGAGCTCCATGTCCTAACGATGATACATCTTTTCCGCCAATCCTATCAGATTCGAAAACCTTTAAAGTCCCTTTACCAAATACTTCTTTTAACTCGGGAGTTGGTACATGAACTTTAACTTTAACGCCCTGAAAAAAAATATCAATTTTATCATTCATCCCGCTGTCGAATTCGTTCAATTCAGGTGCGCGCGAATCACTATCTGCGTCCAATAAAGAACCAATACTAGACAATTGCTTTTTGAGATCAGCACCATATTTTTTTTCGATAGGTTCGACAATGCGCGAAAGAAGTTTCCCAATAGTTGTTCCAGTTTTTGATTTAGAAACATCTTCTTCGGCATTTTCCATTGCACCTACATGTATTGGTTCAGGAAACAATGAACTAATTGCATTATCAATTCCTGTTGGGTTAACTGCCCATTCATCCTCTTCCGGGGTAAATTCTATCTTTCGTACTTGTAATTTTATATCTGGGGATTTAGCTGCCGGTATTTCTTGAACCCGCTTGATTGTTATACAACCATTATTAATAAATTTTTCAATGGCCTTTTTGTGTTTTATGTCAAGTTGTTCAAGTATTTCTTTTGTTATCCCTTCAATAACACCAATTACTTCAACAGGTTTTGTTGGGTCTTTGAAATCCTCGGTAGACAAAGAGGATTTCTGGAACAGCCATTTTATAGCATGAATAATATTTGATTTCCCCGCATTGTTGTAACCTACTAAGGGTGTATAATCAGATAATTTGAAGTTACAATCGATTAAAGACTTAAAATTGACTATTCGAATAGACGATAAATTATGTCGCACAGGTATTAGGTTTACTCAAACCTACTAATTCGGACTCATTCAGCCACCGTGAAAAACACCATTGTCAATCATACCCAAAAAGCCCACCCTTGCGGGTAGGCTTTAATTCCTATCAACTTATGAAAGATTCCCTGAGCCCCTGGAAAGGGGCAGGCCGTTACTTATTTAAATCAAAATCAGGATTCTCTTTTTTGAGGCCCACTACATGTGCCTGGAACTCGTAGCCCTCTGCTTTGCGGCCGGTACGTTCCCACTGGGTTTCGGCTTCTGTTAAGGTCATGGGGCGGTAGCCGCTGCCATGGGTGCTGTGGGCACCACGCCCCGGGCGGTGCTGCATGGGGTAGCTATCGCCCAGCCAGCGCTCTTCGGTAAATACATGCTCCAGTGTGCGGGCTATATCATAGCTGCCTTCTTCATCTGCCAGGGGCTTGCCTTTGTACAGGTAGGTGGTGTTGCCTTCCTCGTCCTGCTGCTGCGTGATGCGTGTTTTTAACAGCAGTAGCCTGTCCTCATCGCTCATACCTGTGCTGCGCCCTGCAGGGAATTTCTTCAGCCATTCGGTGTCGCGGGCAAGGGCTTGTTTCTCTGTGCCGAGTGTTTGCAGTTGCGCTTCATAATCCTGCAACTGCCGGCGGAGCGTTGCTACCTGCTCTGCATCACCGGCATCTGCCAATATCTTTTCCTTTGCTTTTTGCAGGAAGATGTCTGCATCCTTGCCATCGTATTCTATACCTAGTTTCTCCTTCAGGTTCTTAATAGCTATTTCCTTACCGGCATTGATATAGCCTGTTTTGCCATTGGCTTTGAGCTGTGCCTCCAGGGCGGCATAACCTTCTGCATCATATATGCGGATGCCATCGGGCAGGGAGATGTCCTGCGGTTCTTCTTCCGCCAGCAGTTGTTCTATCTCGTCTGCGGGCAGGCCTATAAGCTGTAATAGTTGTAGCTGTGCTTGTTTGCTAAGCATGGTGTAAAGTGGTTTTAAATGTGTTTACGATATAGGGAAATAGCGAAAGCCTGTGTTGTGTGCGTGTTCGTTGAGTGCATCGGCATGGCGTGGTTCCAGGCTTACTATTGCTATCAGTTCTTCTATCCTGCGCCATTCGGTAATGTCGTTGCCCTCATATTCCGGGCGTACCTTCCAGTATTCGTACTGCTTTAGTGCGGGTGTGGTTTCTTTACGTTTTGTCATATTATTGTGGTTGTTGGTTGCAAGGTGGTTTGGGTGGTGGGGTCGCTGATGCGCTGCAATGTATAGACAGTGAGGGATGCACGCAGGGCTTCTACGGTGCTCTTCATCAGCATATCGCGGGTGGCTTTGAGGCCGCGCCAGTCGTTATAATATAGCTTGCGTGCATAGTCCATAGGGCTTAGCAGACCCTTCGCTCGGCTGAGCGGGCAGAAAGGAAGCGGCTCTACATCTATCAGCTTCAGGGCAGTGTTTAGTTTTACACTATCGCCCTGGTACAGGGTATGATAGTAGGCTTCCATCTTTTCGCGGACGATCTCGTAGGGAGCTTCATCACGTACCAATGCTACCAGTGCATCCATGATCTTATCCGGGCTTTCGAGCATAAAGCGTTTGCCGTAATTGATATCTGCACCGCCATAGCTGCTACCGAAGTAAAAGCTACCCATGTGGTCTGCGATCATCTTCTCCGTTTGCTCTGCTGCAGCACTGTATGCATAGAGCGCCTCTATCTTAGGTTGCTCATCCATCAGCGATTGTGTAGCTGTCTTAACGTCCGGCCCAGTAGTTTGTATCGCATACTCCACACCCCATTTGGTGTAGTAGGCCATATTAAAGAGTGCATCGAGCGAGCTATCCATCTTATCCCAGGAGGTGACGGATGTTTCTATATTGCCCGCAGGTGGCACCAGTAAAGGATCTTCCTTAGATGGTATGGGCAGGTTAATATCCTGAGATACATCGTACTTATGTTTTTTACCGCTGCCGTTGCAGGCATCGCATTGCTCGCCGTTTATCTGCGTGGTGCCCTTGCATTTATCGCAATCGCCCATATAGCGCCAGCGCTGTGGGAAACCAAAATGATTCTTGAACACATTAAGAATGCCGCCTTCGCGCAGGTACTGATCTGCCAGCTCTATCACGGCATCATCAGGAGAAATATAATAGCCCCGTTGCGGATCATACCTGTCTGACAATACCCATGCAGCCAGCTTGCCGTAATGATTGGCAAAACTATGCTCTTCTATAATTGTCGCTGCGTTGCCATTCCACTCTACCAGGTAGTCCATAGCATCATCAACCACCCTGTATATTTTCCGTGGCCTGCTATCTGCAATGCTTGCATCATCGGGCTTAATATCGGTGCAGAAGATCACGTACTCGGGCCGGCGTCCTGTAAGCTGGTAATCGTAGATAGTGTTGCTGCTTTTGTAGGTGGGGTAAGTATCTCCCTTATCATCTACCTCCATCATAATAAGGCCCATAGGATCGTAATGCAGGGCAGGCTGCCAGAAGGTCTTTACCCAGCTGCGCAGGCTATGCCCCCATTCTACATCGCTGAGCATTTGCAGGAAGGCACGGCGCGCGCCATCGGGCATATTGTAATAGCTGCTGCCACCATTGGCGGTAAACACTTTGTCTATAGGGCGGTGCAGGCGGCTGAAGAAATCTTTATTGCTACGTGTGTAGCGGAGGCGTATATCGTATAGCTCCTTCTTTTCAAAATAGTCGAGCTTCTGAATGTAGGCATCGAGCCCCGTACCCGTGATGTGCATGGTAAGCTTACGGCTGTATGCCTGTGCGGCGTCTACCAATGGTTTGTTGGGCCTGTTCTTTAAGATGTGCTCTATGTCTTGCTGTGATAGTATCATAATGTTTAGGTGTAATGAATGTTATAAGTTTTTTTGGTTTCTGCTTCGAGTATCATGGTGAGTGCATCTGCAGCATCATCGTGCCTGTTGCGGCCTTGCGCCATATAGCCTTTTACAGCGCCGTAGAACTGTGGGTATAATGCATTCCAGCCATCGGGGTAATAGATCATGTTCTGTACCTCGGCAGCACGGGTGAAGATGCGTACCTCTTTATTATCTCTCTGGTGATACCATTGGAACATAGTGCGCGTATTGCCCATCGTGCGGCAGATGCGTTCTGCATTGCGGGCAAAGCCACGGCCACCGTTGTTGCTTTCTATACGTGCCTGCTGCACCTGGTATTTGCAGAGCTGTGCTGCCACTTGCTGCTCGGTAGTATCCATGCCCTCCTGCGTGTATAGGACATCGAGTATATAATACCCTTGCGGAGATGTAGCATATACAATACTGCACAGGTAATCGCTGCCGGTATCAGCGGTGTCTACTACCGCTTTGATGGTTACTGCATCGGCAGGTAACAGCTTGTAGGTCTTAAAGGTTTTATACAGCAAGCCTTCTTTTACTTTAGGGTCCTGCTGGTAGAGGTTGCCAAACACCCAGGGATCGCGCTGGCGTATAGCCTCCATCTTAGCAGCGCTGTGCCGTTCGGGCCAAAGGGCCTCTCCTTCATCCCGAGGGTCATAAGCATTGGGCTTGCCCACTTTTATAGCCGGGTAGGTAAATACTTCCCAGTCGGACTCTTTTTGCAAAAGATACCCTGCAAGGTCTTTCTCGTGCCAGCGTGTGAAGACGATGAGTTGACGGCTATTGTTGTGCAGGCGTGTTTCTGCAACAGCATTGTACCAATGTTCTATACTATCACGCATCAGCTCGCTCCAGGCCGTTTTGGCATCTTTGTACAGATCGTCCATGATGAGGATGTCTACAGGTTCGCCCGTAAGTGCGCCACCAACACCTACCGTTTTGATGCCACCGTTATAGCCCACTGCTTCTATCTCGTCCATAGTGCGGGCATAACCATCGGCACCGTTAGAGAGTTTTACATTCGGGAACAGCTGTCCGTATGGTGCATCATCCAGTATATGCTGTATCTCGCGATTGAACTTACGCGCTTTGGCAGCAGAGTAGCTAACGATGGCTATCTTATGATCCGGGTTGATGCCGAGCAGGTAAGCAGGCAGCCTGCGCGTAGCCCCTTCCGACTTTCCATGCTGCGGCGGTACAAAGATCATCAGCTTGCGTATCTGCCCCTGTGCAAAGCGGTTCAATACCTCGTAGTACGACCGGTGAAACCAGGTGGGTGAGAATGCAGGCATGGTAAACTGTGTAAATGCCGCCAGGTGGTTGCGTGCCGCCGTACAACGCTTCTGTAATAGTAAGCGCAGCAGGCCTTTTTTTTCTTCAAGCTTCATAGTGATCCGGTTAGTGCTGCAATGCGTGCATCTATCTCAGCTTCTGAAACATTGCTAAGGTCTTCGAAGGTGTTTGTAGTGCTGCGTTTTTTATCGGCCCAGTAATTGGGTTGCCTGTATTTAAGCCACAGGTTGATGGCAGAGGTATCGGGCGGGTAATATTTGATGCATGGTGTCTGTATCACTTCGCCGGCCACCAATCGTATATCCACATCCGGCGCTTCATATCCCACTGCTCTTTTGTAGAGTGCCATAGCTACCTCTGCATCCGCGAGCGCCCGCCCTTTATGTATACCTGCTGCAAATTCCTTATGTTCCTGTTTCCACTGCTGCAATACATCTTCGGTAATATCGAAAACACCGGCGAGTGCAGCATCATCCATACCCAGCAGGCATAGCTTATGCGCCTGCTCTGCGTATGTCTTATTGTATTTTTGTTCTGAACCCTTAATGATGTAATTGAGCTTCATATTACTGAGGATAGGTAGTGGTGGCAGGTTTAATGACAATGATCTCTCCCTGTGTAGGCTTACGGCCAAAGCCATCGCATACATCACAATGCTTCAGGGAAGCATCGCCGGGGTCTGCACCCGCATCCCTGTATTTTTCATACCGTCCCGCACCCTGGCACCAAACATCCACATAAGGGAAGTTGGTAGTGTCAGAAGATATATAATCATCCAGTTCTACCTTTACCCGGTTCAGTACATCTGATTTGTTTACCGTTACCGGTATCTCATTCACCGCTGAGTCTGTCGCGGTTTTCAACGCTGTTGCGTCAAAGCTGATGTTTGCACTGATAGCTGCTGCGATGTCGGCCTTCAGATCGCTGCCTACTGTTTCATCAAAGCTGCCCGCTGCATGTGCGGCATCAATAATGCTGTTGATAGCAGTGATAGCGGCTGCGATATTTACATCGCCGGCAGCAGCATCCACATCTGTATGGATGGTGGTTTTAGCTGTTTCTCTTGCAGTGCTGAGCGCATCAGAATAATAAGTGTCTTCGTATTGCCCGGAGTAGATGTCTGCCACGGCAGACAAGTGGTATGGCCGGGCGTTGTGGTCCGTTAGCAGCGGACTAATGTCTATAGCCATGTGTGATAGGTTGTTTATACAGCAAAGCTACTACGCGCTATAGCCGCTGCCAAAAGATTATGTTTTACAAAACAGCTTCCCAAAATTGCTAAGTGGGAAATTGGGCTTACCGTATGTGCTTTGCCTATGTGTTTGTGGGGAACTAGCAAATTGGAATGTTTGTATATAGTTGCTTTGTGTGAAAATTAAACGGAAGCGTGTAAAATAAAAAGGTTGGAATAGAAGCTCGTTTGCTATATACCCTTATCTTCGCGCCACTAAAAAACCTATAGATTGAAGAAGGTCATTATCGCGGCACTATGTATAGCTGCACCGGCAATAACCATTGCAAAAGGACAATTTGATGTATATACCAGGCAAGGGATACTGATGAATAAAAAGGACGCAACTTATGCGTCAGCTACACCTTACAAATTTACCACAGTAAAGAATACCTGGACACAGGCGCTGGGTGCGCGTTATTCCCTTTATACAAAATTTGGACTAATAGTTGCCGGTGGATTGGAAGTAGGGTATGAGCGGTACACTATAGACTTATTTACCGCACCACCTGTCATAACAGGTTTTAGCTTTGTTAATAAACCCAAAGATTACAAACTACGCAGCACTATACCTTATGGCGATGTGAATATAGAATTAGGCTGGCGTTTCAAGGTTACGAAGAAGTTCTGGCCTGAACTAAGGGTAGGACAAACCCTGCATATGCCTATGAGGTCTACAGAGGTCTACCGAAATATCAATGAATATCCTTTCAATTATCACGGCTATTACGAAACAGTTGCAAGAGGCGGATTCGGTAACAGTGCGAGACACCTGCCTATTGGAGAACTGTTAAATAGTGTAACACTTGCTGCAGATGTATGGCATGGTAGCAAAAACATTAAGTCTCTAAAGCTCGGTGTGCAATATCGTCAGCAGTATATAATGGCTAGTGGAGCTAACAGAGTGGATGTCACCTACTACAATACCGGGTACCCGGTAGCGCAGGATAAATTTGATGGGAAGCATCGTACGCTGTCCCTGCTTATTGGGGTAGGTTTTTAGTAATCTTCGTACTGTTTGGGGCGATGAATGTTTAAATCAGCGAAAACTTGTTGATATTCTGTATAGCCTCTAAACAGGTTTTTCATCACGGTAAGCCGCGGTGAAGGTGCAACAACACCATTCTCGATCTCACATTTGATAAAATATACTTTACCAAAGCTTATTTCTAGTTGTTGTTCAGAACGAGTTTCGATGGTGGCCCATATATTTGCAGGACCTTCTTTAAATACTTTTATAGTATCGTAACTGCCATTTTTAGCTGTAAATATTTCTTTGTCACCCAGATGCAATTTGTAATTTATTAACTGTGCAATAAAGCTGAGTGGCCGGTAAACAAAGAGCAATGCATATTTTGCCGTGTCGCTAATTAAATGAGGCGTGATAGTATCTGGTACATTCTTAATGGAAGCCTTTGCAATTTCTATATCATCAACATGATAAATTTCACCCCATATGCTATAGTCATTTTTAAAAGGTGAGTGTGATTTATTTATTTTTTTGATTTTCAAGACATTGCCATGCCTGTTGAGCACTTTTTCTATGGCTGTTTTCATTACCACCTCTTCGGAGTACTGAGGCATGAATCTGTTGTTTACCTTCACCTTCCCTATATACTTTGCTCCCTCAGGTACGGGTACATTTTCTTCGCAGACAAGCACGTGATCATCTTTTTTCTTTTGGGCATTTGATGATACTGTAAAAGACACTAATAATAGTAAAAGGATAATGCGGTTCATATATAGTGATATGTAAGGGGTGAAAATAATAATTTAATACAAATGAATGTTAACCGGGATCCCACGATGGTCTAGATGTGCATCCTTTTTCATCTACTTTCTTTTTGTTTTTGAACTTAGAATTGCAAAATTTGCTGCTACATCTTACAGATATGAAATTGCGCGCATTAATGCTGACGGGCTGCCTGCTAACTGCAGGTTATATACAGGCTCAAACTATTAAACATTTTCCTACGCTCAACAAAGAATGGACGCAGGATATGAAGCCTTTTCGCATAGCGGGCAACCTGTATTATGTAGGTACTTATGATCTTGCCAGCTATTTAATAACTACTCCGGAAGGCCATATACTTATTAATACGGGCACCTATGGTTCCGCAGAGATGATCAAGCGCCATGTGCAGCGATTGGGCTTTAAATTCTCTGATATAAAGGTGCTGTTACTAACACATGCACATTATGACCATGCTGCCGATATAGCAAGAGTGAAACAAATGACACATGCTAAACTAATGGTGAACGCGCAGGATGCCGGTGTCATTGCAGATGGTGGCTTGTCTGATTTTGAGTATGGTAAGTATGGCGCACATTATACACCGGTAACTCCCGATGTATTGCTGTATGATGGTGATACCATAAAACTGGGGGGTATGAATGTAGTGATGCTTCACCATCCGGGGCATACCAAGGGGGCAAGTAGTTTTCTTTTTGACGTAAAGGATGAGCATCGCAGCTATCGTGTGCTGATAGCAAATATGCCGAGCATACTTGACGAATACACTTTACCATCTATGGTCACGTATCCTAATATAGGTAAAGATTACGGCTATACGCTGGAGGCGATGAAGCACCTGCAGTTTGACATATGGCTTGCCAGCCATGCCAGCCAGGTAGACCTCCACAAGAAGCATAAAGACGGAGATCCTTATAATCCTGATGTTTTTATAGACCATGCAGGCTATGATGCTGCATTGCAAAAGATACAGGAGACTTATGATAAGAAGATGGGTGGATAGATGGATAGACAAGCAAATCTACAACTATTAAAAGGCATGCTACTTTTTTTCTGCAATATCTATTGCTGCATCTAAAGTATCGTCTCTGCCTTCGCGTACAGAAAAAGCACGCTGTTGTACAATTTTGTCAATACGTATGCCGTTGCCTTGTGTCTCAGATTTGTTTGGGTAATAGATGCCGATGCCTGAGTACATAGTTTTAATACCACCTGGCAGTTCTATTTGCGATACATTGCCATCTGCGCCGGCAGTTGCCGTACCTATTGTAGTGACAATATCTGAAGCCTGGAAGGCCATTGCTGCATACTCTGCCGCGCTTTGAGTAGTTTCATCAACTAATATGATCACTTTGCCTTTATAGGTATCTGCATTTTCCGGCAGGTAGCCTGTATTCTCTATGTGAAATAGCCCGGGCCAGGTGGCGCTGTTATGCGACGACGCAGAAAATAATGTACGTGTGCTACTTAGCCATGCGCCATAAATATGGGTAACATCGATATGGGGGTAGCCACGAAAATCGAATATAAGTGCGTTTGTTTTTTTAAACCATTCTTTGATGTTTTCAAAATCACCATTTTTTAACATGCCTATCTTTATATACCCTATGCTATCTTTAAGCAGTTTGTAAGTTTCGTCAGAGTGTTTAGGGCGCAATAGTTCACTCACTTCAACCATTGGCATTTCAATGGTTTTGATGTGGTTGCTGCTGTCCATGATCTGCAACTTCATTTTCGTGTCTTTGTGGCGCCAAAACAATTTACCCATTGCTATGTCTCGTAGTTTATCCTGCCGGTTCGATCCGGATATATAAGGCATCATAGCATTGGCCATAGCAATAGCATTAGTGTCATTAATTGCAAGGATAATATCGCCTTTTTTAAGTGGGTTTGCAGATGGGCTGGTGCCTGCTGTTGGTAATACGTTTGTTACAACTAAGGTATCGTTGATAAACCTTGTTTGCACAGGTAGGTAGTGGTCTGTAGGTAGTGGAGTTAACAGTGTATTGTTGTAGAGAATTGCATGTGAATCATTGATAGCAGCTACAAGGCGTTGGCAGGCAAGTACATAATCAGTTTCGTTCTTGGCATTAATGAAAACAGGTATGTACTCCTGCAGTTTAAGGTTCCAATCATTCAGCCGGTATTTGTAAGGATAATAATATTGTACCATAGCCCAATAGCGGTACAAAGCCAGCAACCGTACACCAGCATCGGGGTAACTTACACCCGCAAAATTATTTTCGTTCATAAAAAACGGGTTACCTACGGGTGGCAAGTATACATAGTACTGGCTGGTGACGCTATCCCTGTTTTTCAGTATCGTATTGAGTTTACTTTGTAGTGCAGGTGAAAACGCCTTAATGAAATCATTGTCGGGCATCATCCGCGTATCCCCTGTGCGTTGTAGCATTAAACAGTGAGTGCAGGGATAAGGTGTTCCTAATTTATCCATCCAGGAGGATATTATCTGCTCAAAAGCAGTATTATCTTTGGCTGCTATAACAGGGTTTAGCAGTGAAAATAGCTCATCGTCCATATTGTAATGCCCATCGTTTATAGCCTGATGATAATATTTGATGAAGGCCCACAGCTTTCCCAATTTTGTCAATCGTGTTATTATATCTTCTGTAAGGTGAATGTTTTGCGTGTAAGAATGATCGTCAGGTAAGAATTTACTTTTGTCAATATTGGCTGTGTCTATATTTTGGAGATCATTGCCATCAATATACACATGCATATCATCTACCCAAAGTTTGCCTTTGCCGTAGAGCAAAGCACCCATTAGTATTTGCCTTTCTTCTTGCCCATTGTAATTAAGCTCTATGGTATATTGCTGCCAGTTGGTGGTGCCTTTGATCAGGCGATGATCCATATTATCGATGTTTTGTCCATTTGGCCCGTCTAATCTTAGCCACAGCGCCGCACCGCTGTCTGCGTCCTGCGTTTTTATATAGCCTGTCAGTGTTATTTTATGGCCTACAGGCAGTACAGGTATCTTATAACCACTACAAACATATTCCGTTGTAGCCTTGCTAAGATCAAGGCATAGAGACTGTTTCCCATTATGTTTTACTTTCCCATCTACATGCCAGGTGCCTGCAAGCGCTTCTTTGGGTAGTCCTGTATCCAGTATTTGTCCTATACCCCAATCTTTAGGTACATCACCTGTTGCCTGTTCGAAATCAAGATTATAACGTTGCTGCGCAAATATTGTAAACGGCAAAGCAATACAGCCGATGAGCCCCATGGCCTTTTGAAGGGAAATATGCATAACGGGAGTGAATAGTGTATATCATAAAAATATACACTATTTACTGAACGATATGTTAAAGGATTTACACTCCCGTCATGCGGGTGGCGTAGTGGCCTATAGTTTGCAGCAGTGACAGCACCATTTGCGGCGTGTGCAGATTGTACTTTGCAAAGGATGCTTCGTTGCCTACTTTAATAGTGTATGCTCCATCTACGTTGGCCAGTTTCTTAAACATGTCCTCATCGGTAAGATCATCACCGATAGAAAGAATAAAATCGTAATGATCGTGCAAAAGCAGGCGTTCTGCGGCCATACCCTTATTGATTCCCTTCATACGCACTTCTATTACTTTATTGCCGTTGAGCACATTTAACGAGAGGCCTTCTGTTTGTGCCATCAGCAGCTCGTATAGCTCGCGTGCGCGCAATGTTCCTAATACTTTATCGGCATTACGATAGTGCCATGCCAGTGAGTGTTCTTTTTGCTCTATAAAACTGTTAGGGCATTTGCTTACATAGTTTTGCATAATGGCCTCTATCTGCGGGCGCCAGGTAACATGCTCTGCAATGATGGTTTTTTCCCAAAGGCCATCGGGGTGCTTTATAGCAGCGCCATGCTCTGCAACTAAACCTACATGTAATGCCCCAAGCCATTCTTCCAGCGTATTGGCATCCCTGCCGCTGACAATGTAGACATCGTTTGCCGGGTTGTCGGCCAATTGCTGCAGGGCGTCCAGCACATCTCTGCCAGGTACGGCCATAGAGGGTAGCTTGGCGAAAGGTGTAAGCGTTCCGTCATAATCAAGCAAGAGCAACCGCTTGGTCGATGTCCCGTAAGCATCCAGCAATTGTATGCGTGATGCATTGTCGAGGAATTTTATCTCAAATGCCAGTTGCTGGCTTTTTACATGATATAGCTGTTCAAAGAAATCTGCCGCCCATGTGTTTACATTATAGGTGCTGATGCGGTCTTGCATTGCGGCCATACGTACCTGCTGCTCGTTTGGATCCATTTCAAAACCTGCTTTTATCATATCAGCTATCTCACTGGTATCATTAGGATTGATGAGCAAGGCTTCTGTAAGTTCTTTGGATGCACCTGCCATTTCGCTTAATATCAGTACCCCCAGTTTATCTTTACGACTGGCAACAAACTCTTTTGATACCAGGTTCATACCATCGCGCAGGGGGGTAATGAGCGCCACATCGCAGGCAGTGTACAGGCCCATCAGCTCATCAAAGGACAAGTGCCCGTATTTGTAAAGCACGGGCTGCCAGCTGATATCTCCCATGCGGCTGTTGAAGCTGCCAATGAACTCGTCTATCATTTTTTTACGTTCTGCATACTTGGTAATAGAATCGCGCGATGGAACAACAACCAGCACAAATATTACCTTACTCATGTAATCGGGGTTATCCTGCAAAAACTGTTCGTAGCCACGCAGCCTGTTAGATAGCCCTTTGGTATAATCGAGCCTATCGACAGAAAAGACCATTTTTTTATCTCCTTTTACCTGCAGGTATTGATCGCGCATAGTGGCTACTCCGTCTTCACTGTAAGCATTATTGAATTGCTCAAAATCTATGCTGATTGGGAATGCATCGGCGCGTACCTGCCTGTTGTCCCAGGCTATCATCTGCCCATCGTGCTGCACTTTAAGTACACGTTCTGCACAGTTAAGAAAATGTGCAGCATAATCTACCGTATGAAAACCTACGAGATCGGCACCGAGCATGCCCGTAAGTATCATTTGCTGCCACGGTTTGGGCATTACCCTGAAGAGCTCATAAGATGGGAAAGGTATATGCAGGAAAAAGCCGATAGTAAGGCCCGGCATACGTTTCCTAAGCATACCCGCAAGTGGCAACAGGTGATAATCATGTATCCATACTACATCATTGGAGGTAAGCTGTGCAGAGAGTACCTCGGCAAAGTGTTCATTGACCCTGATATATGCATCGAAGTATGCGGCATTATAATCTACATACGTTGGAAAATAATGAAACAAAGGCCATACTACCGAATTGCTGAAGCCGCTGTAATACTGCTCATAGTCTTTCCGCTGCAGGAAAACAGGCAAATAAGTATAATCGCCGTGGGGTGTGCTGCTAATTGCAGCCTGCCATATTTTTTCGCTGCAGCCTGGCACGCCTGACCATATAGTTTCAGAAAATTCATGTCCGCCGGATGACTGGAGATAAGAGTTGATAGCTGATACCAAACCACCGGAGGATTGCCTGCATTCGTACGTGCCGTTTTGATGTTCTATTGTTAAGGGCAGACGGTTGGATACAACGAATAATCTTTTAAGCATGGTTATGGCGCGGTTTTTTATAAAAAAATAAAAAAATCATGCCTCGCGGTGTGCGATGGCTGATTGCCTGCATTTAATAAGAATAGCGGAGTAATTAAACAAAGAAAACCGGTGATCTGTTATTAGGATTGTTGTCCGCTGCAGGTGTGCAAGTTTACAAAAAATGCAGGCAGCCTCAAAATGTTGACCTTTCTTACTGAACATCAGTTGTTTAGGTATTACGGATAGCTACTTCTTGCAGAAAACCTTTTTCGGCAAAATTTGTATATTACAAAAAGTATATGAAAAGAATATTATTTGCTATACGCAGGTTTCTGTCTGAACGGTTTACCCTAACCGAAGACAAAGCCGACGAGAAAGAAATAATAGAATCTATAAAGGCAGAAGTGCAGTTTAAGGGCACTAATGTGTGGACGCTGATATTTGCCATATTTATAGCATCCATTGGGCTGAATATGAACAGCACCGCCGTGGTAATAGGCGCAATGCTTATATCGCCACTAATGGGGCCTATCATGGGTGTGGGGCTTGCCATTGCCATTAACGACCTGGACCTGCTGAAGAAAGGGGCGAAAAACCTGCTGGTAGCAGCAACCATCAGTATCACCACTTCTTTCCTGTATTTTACCATTACACCATTGCACGAGGCCAGCTCTGAATTGCTGGCACGTACCAACCCTTCAATATGGGATGTGTTCATCGCCTTTTTAGGCGGCCTTGCAGGTATTGTTGCAGGTACGCGTAAAAAGAAAAGCAATGTGATACCCGGTGTGGCCATAGCTACCGCTTTGATGCCGCCATTATGTACCGCCGGTTTTGGACTGGCTACCGGCAAAGTGTTTTATTTTTTGGGCGCGCTGTATCTTTTCTTCATCAATAGCCTGTTTATCTGCCTGGCAACCTTCCTGATAGTAAAGCGGCTGCGTTTTCATAAAGTGGAATTTACTACACCTGAAAATGAAAAGCGGGTATCGAGGCTGATCTTTATCCTGGTTATCATTACCGTAATACCGAGTATATACCTTGCATACCGCATTGTGCAACGCAGCATTTTTGAAAGCAATGCAAAGAGTTTTGTAAGAACGGAGTTTCACTTTGCGCGTACGCAGGTGGTAGCGCCTGAATATGTATATGATGGCGGGCAGCCAAGCATAGAGCTGCTGCTGGTGGGGCAGCCATTGCCGGACACCCTGGTAGATACCCTGCGTAAGAAAATGCCGCAATATGGGCTTGGTAAAGTGAAGCTGGTAATACACCAGGGGCTGGATGCAAAACAAAAAATAGACCTGTCTGAGATAAAGGCGAGTGTGCTGGAAGAGGTATATGCACAACAGCATATAGATACCCAGATACATACCCTGCAAAAGAATAGTGAGCTACCCGACCTGCGGGAGGAGCTACATGCTTTATACCCCACCATTACCCGCTATTCACTTGGCAGAAGCGTGCAGGTGCATGTAGCGGATAGTGTACGTAATGACACCCTCATGCTTTTTACTGCGCATTTTTCGCGGCCGTTGCCGGTAAGGGATAGAAACAGGCTGGCAATATGGTTGCAGCAACGCATACATGCAGATACGGTACGGGTGATAATGGAGTAACGAAGAAAAACTAGAAATCATCCAGCTTTTTGATCACTTTTTCGAGGTTTACGCCCTTGCCAATAACGGGCTTGAAGATATCTCCCATCTCTCTGATGCGGTCTATAGCATTGTATATGGTGAAGTCGGATATTTTCAACCCCTTCTTTACCTCATCCCAGTGCAGGGGCATAGAAACCGTAGCGCCTGGTTTGGGCCTAACAGAGTAGGGCGCTGCCAATGTAGCCTGAGGGCGGTTTTGCAAAAAGTCGATATACATTTTACCATTGCGGTTGCTCGTAAGCCTTTCGATGCTGGTGTATTTGGGTAGTTGTTTATGTACAATGGTAGCTATGGCGCGGCCAAACTCCTTAGAGGTTTCGTAACCGTATTTAGCACCTAATGGTATGTACACGTGCAGCCCTGTAGAGCCCGATGTTTTGCAATAAGAAGGTACACCCAGCGTATCCAGCACCTGGTGTGTTACCTGCGCACATTCTATCACCTGGTCAAATGTATTCTTATCGGGGTCAAGATCTATTACACACCAGTCGGGGTAATCTTCTGATTGTTCTTTACTATTCCAAGGGTTCATCTCTATAGAGCCGAGATTGGCCATGAATAGCAGGTCTGCTTCTTTTTTGCAGACGAGATAATTACGGTCGCGGTCGTCTGCACTGCTATGATAGAGATAAGTTTCTACCCAATCGGGCGCTTTGCCCGTCATATCTTTCTGGTAAAAGCTTTTTCCGTTAATACCGTTGGGGTAGCGGTTGAGCGACATGGGCCTGTCTTTCAGGTAAGGCAGTATTATAGGTGCTACCTGGTAATAGTAGTTGATCATATCGCGCTTGGTGCCCTTTATTTCCGGCCAGAATATTTTGCCCAGGTTGGTAAACTTTAGTTCATGCCCGTTGATGATGCGTACCTGTGTATCTTCAGATGGGTTCAGCAATGTTTTTCTTTCGCCCTTGGCGGGCTTATCTATTGCGATACTTTTTTTCGATGCCGATTTTTTAGGTGTTATGATGGCGTCGGTTGGTGTTTCTTCTTCCAGCTTTACGTCTTTAGCGGTTTTATCATTGCGCATACCCTCGAAGGATGGATGCCTCATGACGCCATCACTTGTTATCTCTGCATAGCTTACTTCGCAAATGAGTTTTGGTTTTAGCCAGGTAGCTGTTGCTTTGGGTGGGTTAGGGCGAAATCGGCTGGGCTTATTTACATCCGGCGTATCTGCAAAAGGTGGCTTGTTGATGATAAGTGGCCTGAATTGTTCCAGCATTTCTTTTTGCAGCTTGCTATTGAAACCGGTGCCTATCTTGCCTATATAGTGCAGCTTACCGCCCTGCATTACGCCCACTAACAGAGAACTGAATGGCTTGCTGCTGTCTTCGTTTCGTGTATATCCGCCAATGATCACTTCCTGCCGTTTGTTGGCTTTTATCTTCAGCCAGTCGCGCGTGCGGTTGCCCACGTGGTAGGTACTGTCCTTTCGTTTGGCCATGATACCTTCCAACCCCATTTGTTTCGCAGCCTCCAGCATTTCGGTGCCTGATGTTTCAAATGCCTGGCTCAGCTTGATGATGTCATTCGGCTTGATGACGTTTTCCAATATTGCCTTCCTATCTGTAAGAGGCAGTTCTTTCAGATCATAACCATCCAGCCACAGGATGTCAAATATATAATAGAGCAGTGTGCCATCGGCTTCGCTACGCCAATTCTGCAAAGCTCCGAAATTGGCCTGTCCGTTATCATCTACCACCACTATCTCGCCGTCGAGTATGGCATTTAGCTTCAGCGATTTCAGCGCATCATAGATAGGGTAGTATTTCTCATTAAACGATTTATCGTTGCGGGACTTTAGTTCCAGCTTATTGCCATTCTTAAATGCAACAGCACGGTAGCCGTCCCATTTCACTTCATAAAGCCAATTATCATCTTCCACGGGCTTATCTACCAATGTAGCCAGCATTGGTTCGGTGATAGATGTGTAGAATTTTTGTTTTGCGGCATGTTGAAGTAAGGTCGCTACCTTTCCGCTGGGGACTGGTGCTTTTTTAGTACTTGCTTTCTTCCTGGAAGCGGGTTTTTGTTTCGTGCTTGTTTTCCGAGTTGCGGGGGCCATAAGCCAATAAGTTGAAATATATGATTTTAAAAGTTCATGCCAGTGTTATCGTTAACTATGCTGGGTATTATAAATGGTGCGATAAAAAGAAATTTAGCCCGCAGGTTAATATTCTTCCTTAAATGCTTGCATATGTCGCTGAAACGGATAGTTTTATAGGGTAAAAGCATTTTTTGTTGCAACCACGGATAGGGCAGCTTCGGGCTGCCTTTCTTTTTTGCAAAAAAATATCCCCTTTCCACGAAAAGAAAGGGGCTGATAAACGAAACACATTTCTTACTAATTCACGCCACAGGGTAAAGTTCGTTTAGCCATTGCACAAAAAATATGATGTTTGTCAGCAAAGGCCGTCAGGTAGCGGTGCATTAAAGTGTAGCTGCCGCCACATCTCGTTCACCACACTCTGCGCCACAATGATGGCCATCTGTTCCGATTCGCATTCCACTGCATACCAGTTTACCATATCATTGGGGTATAGCGCTATATCTCCATGCTTAGCTACGTCTGTCTTAGTCGCCGATACTGCCCTGTTATTATCAAATGTTACCCTGTACACGTCCATATAGCAAAGCTAATATGGCGATGTACCCCGCGCATTGACGACAGACATTTTAGAGAATGATTATTGTCATGCTGCGGGGCGGAAACTACAGAAAATGAAATTCTGTATCGCGTTGGACGGTGTGGTGTGGTCTGTAGTAATACACCTGATCTTTTGGAAATAAGCTTGTAATTTTTCTGACAGGCTCTGCTCTGAATATTGCCTGATCTCAATGCCACTGCATTTTTTAGGGCCCTGCTCAGAGAAAGTGCCAATTACGAGGATGCCGTTGGGTGACAATCCTTTTTTGATAGTGGCTACATAGTGTTTTATATCTGCCTCGCCGGTAAGGAAGTGAAAGGCTGCCCTATCGTGCCAGAAATCGTACTGCTGCTGCGGAACAAACGTAGCCGCATCTGCTACTATCCAGTGCACCTGTTTTGCCTTGTCGCCCAGCCTCTGCTGTGCACGATGAATGGCTGCCTCAGAGATATCCAGCACAGTGATATTGGTATAACCCAGTGCCAGCAGGTGATCTACAAAATAGCCATCACCGCCGCCTACGTCAATGATCTTTGCGTCTAATGGTACGTTGAACTCGCGGATGAAAGCAAGAGAAGTTTCGGGTACCTGTTGATACCAGCTAAAATCTGTAATAGCTTTGGTATTGTATATCTGCTCCCAGTGCGCTTTTGCATCAAACATACTATATACGATTGTTTGTAAAGTTAGCCACCCTGCCAGCGTTGTAGTGTGATAAATGTTACAGAATAGGAATGAATGTGAAATTATTTCATGTATCTTTATTAAACTCTTAAAACTCCTTTCTATGCAAAAAACTTTACTACTTTTTTTGTGCCTGTTGCTTACGGTAACAGCGGCAAATGCGCAATTTCGATACCCCGGTTATTGGCAATGTAGTTTCGATAAGACAACAGATTCTGTTGGTTATCATCTGGTAATTGATACAATGCACTATAAGCATAATGTATGGCAGATAGGGCGCCCTCAAAAAGCCGGCTGTGATTCTGCTGCAAGCGTTCCTAATGCCATTATAACTGATACTCTGTACCCCTATCCCTCTAATGATACTTCTGTTTTTATTATCCGCCATCATTTCCCTTCCTATTGGGGATGGAATGGGATACCAATTTTGAGCTTTGACTATTTCATGCAAAAGGACTCAGGAGATAAAGCTACATTGGAATATTCAACCGATACCGGCAAGACATGGAAAGACATTACTAAACATTTGCTGATCTGGTCGGCCGATTCGCTCAGATTGGATACTTCTACCAATACATGGGTGCATGCATCTATTATGCTAGGCGAACTGATGTTTTACCCAAATACTGATTCCATCAGCTATCGATTCACCTTTATATCTGATAGTATAGATACCCATAAAGACGGATGGGCTATTGATAATATTCTGCTGGAAGGATATTGGGAGGGTATTGCAAACCTAAAACAAGATAATACCCTCATCAACATTTACCCCAACCCCTGCACAAACAAGTTGTATATAAACAGCAAAAAGATAGTGACGCATACACCGCAGGTAAGCATTTATGATGCACTCGGCAGGCAATTATATAACGCAGCGCTTACTACAGATAATATACCCATAAACCTGCCCAATGGCACTTACCTGTTACGATACACAACCGATGACGCTGTAGCGCAGAAGAGGTTTGTGGTAAGGCGATGATATTATACTGCAATAAAAAGCAAAGAGGCTGCAACAATTGCAGCCTCTTTCTTTTATGTTTTTTTTAAACTTATTTCGCCAGTATCTCGTTCAAAAAAGTTGTCATCTCTTCTTCGCTTTTGCCGGTTTTGAACAGAATGTTTTGCAGCATTTGCTCGTCTTTACCGGTACGTTGTGCTACATCATTATTGGTTAGCATGGGGAATTCGCGTTTCAAGTGGCCCTTCATCTTATTCCAGTTTTTCAATACTTCAGCCGTCATTATCTTAATGTTTTAAGAGATAGAACACCCATCCCCGCTAAAGGTAGTGCATTTAAACCGGCGTTTGCTAAAATATGTATTGTGATGGCCGCAACTGTTTTTGCCTGCTTATCTTACAGACCTTGGTTTGGTTTCCGGCTCGTTCCACAACTCGTGATATCGCGCTTCCAGTTTTTTTCTGAAATCATCGCAACAGGTACTGTATTCCAATCCATTTCCTGTTTTTTTGATCTCAGGTAGTACCAGATGCACCCTGCAATTCATCTTGCATAGCTCTATCCGTATCTTACCTATGTCCTTCATGTATATAAAGGTACGCCTATTTTTCAAGCGTTGCGTTTCGCGCTTACCGCGTTATAGATTATTTCAAAAAATAAATAAAACGTACAAAAATTGAAACAATATTTTTATTTAATACAATATAACCATACCTTTACTATATAACGAGTAAACGGAATTGTAGTATGGATCATATAGAAGCGAATATTGCCTATTATAAAGCGAACAGGAGCGATTTTATAACGAAGTATCAAGGTAAGCACCTGGTAATCAAAGACAAGCAGGTAGCGGGTGTATACGCAACTAATTCTGAAGCGGTGCTGGATGCTGCGAGGCTTTATGAGTATGGCTCTTACATTATTGAACGGCCGATAGACCTGAGTATAAGCAAGAGCAAGCCCCGTGCATAATATTTCCCTTTCCCATCACCATTAAAACAGTGTGACTTTGACGATACGTGTTGATAATCTGAATGACATGACCTGCCCTGCGGATATAATGACTTTCTTTGCCGGCTATGAGATCAAACATGTTAGTAAGATCATGTTTGTGAGGAATTTTGATAGTCCTATCGCCCACGGTTATGTCTTTTTGGATATAGAGGACGATGCCGCCGCCCACAGGGCAATAGAACAGCTAAACAACAGTAAGATACTAGGTAACGTGGCAGGAGTTACTATAGCGGGATAAATATTTTCGGTAAGAACAAACTAATGAGCCACACCCAACTTCTTTTTTCGGATTTATTATCTGCAGAATATGATACCAACACACACGTGTTGGAGATCGTTTTTAAAAACGGTAATAAGAAACAGTATAAAAATGTTCCATCCACCGTTTATTTTTCCTTGCTGAATGCATATTCCCCCGATCGCTATTTCGAGAAATATATTTGCGAGATATTCAGCTCATCGGATATAGTGCAATAAGGCGTGGTGTTATAAAAAATTGCAAGGGCTACAATATTCTCCCGGTTAAGAGATTATCTTTTATTTAGGTAGCCGGCATTATTATATGTACCTTCGGTTTTTCACATTGGCTTTTTGATTTCTTTCCTTAGTTTCTTTTTGCCGACTTAAACACTTTTTTTATGCGCTTATTTATTGGTAATCTTAAACGCCAGGTTACAGAATCAGAACTTGTACAATTATTGTCACAATACGGTGAAATATCGTCAGCAAGGCTTGGAGGATCGAGGTACTCTTCTGACCCCAATATCTTTGCCTTTGTAGATATTGAAAGTGCTGCAAGTGCAAAGGCTGCAATAGCAGGCTTGAATAACACGATGTACCTGGAGCAGGTAATAACTGTTACAGAAGCAAAGGATAACAGTAAGTGGAAGTATCCGGGCCAATAGGGCGTGGTGGCAACTTAGAAAGGTTTGCATTTTAGTGTACCGTCTTTTAGAGTATAATCAGTAAAACAAATAATTATGAATAAACTGATAACAGTTGCATTTGATGTAAATAAGCAAGCTAGTTCTGTAGAGCTGATGTATGATATGATCACTGATGAAAATGTTCATACTATATATTGCGAAGTGACGGGTGAATTAAGCAGCATACCTAACTGGCTGCGTTTGCGCAAATTTGAATTACGCTCTTTAATAACCGCCGGAGCATACACACCTTTGTTCTCGGATAACGGCCAGGTAAGAAGTATAGCCGCAGAGCAGTTTATCGACAAAGCGTATACCGAGATCATGCAACAGGAGCACTACAAGCTGATATGAAATGTTAATTTGCAGGCTATTTTAAAATAAATGCCAAATATTCTAATAAGTTTAGTATATTTGCACTTTATTAATTTATTTCAATTTTTATGCAAGAAGGCAAAGTAAAATTTTTCAATGAAACTAAAGGTTTTGGTTTCATTACACCTTCAACAGGTGGTCAGGATGTATTTGTGCACGTTTCAGGTCTTATAGACGAGATCTTCGAAAACAGCGCAGTATCCTACGAGTTACAAAATGGTCCGAAGGGTTTAAATGCAGTTAACGTAAGAGTTATCTAATCTAATCATATCAGTCATTTACAGGCCTCGCAATTTGCGGGGCCTTTTTGTTTTACCATACCACTATCTTATAGCTATTGATAGTTCTGCTGGTTTTAGGGTTAGAGATATCCTGCATGGTGAGGAAGTATACACCTGCTGCAGCACCGGGTATGGTAACATGGATAGTAGCACCTGAAACATGATTGTTATAGTATACAGCCCTGCCTGCAACATCGCAGATATGTATGCGGCCTGTGAAATTACTATCGGCTGTGCTGATGGTGAAGCTGCCATGATTGGGGTTGGGGTATATAGCAAAGGGTAGGGTGGGTTGTTTTACAATAGTGGTGGTGTCATATATGCGCCACAGCTCCGCACCGCTGCTATCCATCCAGTCGTTTATCCAAAGCGCATCATCGTATTCGAAGAATTGCTTTGCATAGTATATCCACGGACTTACTACCAATCCTTCTTTTAATGTTTCTACCGTATCGTTGCCGGACGTTCTGTAAAGCCCGTGGCGCCAGCCTTCAGCAGTAAGTATGTATAGGTTACCTTTATATTCATGCAATAAAGAAGGA
This sequence comes from Bacteroidetes bacterium 43-93, assembly GCA_001897855.1. Lineage (GTDB taxonomy): Bacteria > Bacteroidota > Bacteroidia > Chitinophagales > Chitinophagaceae > Polluticoccus. Next base: position 255,347 of record MKUO01000018.1, on the reverse strand, counting down.
TACATTAGGCGGCCTGCGGAATCTCTTAACGGGTAAGTGCCTTCTTTTGTTCCGTTGGTTACGCTTATAGCGGCACTATCGCCAATAAAGTAGAGCTTGTCTTTATATACGGTTGTATAATCCCAGCCAAATGCACCGGTGGTTGTTGTTATAAATTGCGTACCGGCAGCCGTACCATCGGTGGCGTACAAACCTTTTTGCCGGCCATCGTCGCCAAAGAAATAGGTACGGCCATTGTAAGCGTAAAATGCAGAGCCCATGTACCCCTGCGCGGGGCCGGGGTTGAGGTCTGTTATCATGTGCGTGCCGGCAGCGGTGCCATCAGATACCCATGGTTCCAGGCCATGCGTATTATCCTCGCCCATAAAAAACAATAAATTGTTGCAGCTAGCCAGGTGCTGGTAAATAAGAGAAGTAGTGTGCAGTGTATCTATCCTGGTAGTGCCCGCAGGGGTGCCATCTGTTGCCCATAGTTCTGTAAAGCCGGTTGGGTATCGTGCCATAAAATACATTTTCCCCCGGCAAGCTATAAAGTCTGTAAAGGCAGCGTTATCAGCATTGTTAAGCGACAATACCAATTGAGTACCTGCTACCGTTCCGTCGCTTACCCAAAGAGCCTGCCTGTGTATGCTGTCTGAGCCCCAGAAAAATGCCTTGCCGCCCTGGACGGTAAGCGGTGGATAAACACCACCATTGATGTTGTTGGTATCGATATTGCTTATACGGCGGGTGCCTGCTTCGGTGCCATCGCTTACCCAAAGCTGTGAATTGTAGTTTTTTTCGACCGCGATAAAAAACACCTTGTCGTTAGCACCCGTGATGCATAATGGCCAGCTACTGTTTGCGCCCTTGCGTATATCTTTCAGCAAATGTGTGCCCGGCAGCGTACCGTCGCTTATCCATAATTCCCGCCCGGAATTAGAATCGGCTTCGCAGGTAAACAGCATCTTTCCGTTGCAGGATGCCATATATTGGGGTACAGAACCAAGTGGCCCTGGCAAGAGATCGAAACAGGTAAGTGTTACCGGCTGTGCAGATACACTTACACGCACTAATAGCAGTATGACAAGCAGGTATTTAAGCATATACAATAGCTCTTATATACCTAAGTTATCACTGTTTTTGCATACCGCAATCAGCTTTAACCGGTGGTTATTATCACTCCACCAATATCTTTCTTGTACTTACAGCATCACCGCTTTGTAGTTTGATAAGGTAAATGCCTTTGGCAGCGATGGGTAGTTGCAGGGTGTGGGTTGCACCATGTATTGCTTTGCTGATGACCACTCGCCCTGTCATGTCATATGCTGTAGCTATGCCATCAAAAAACGGATTGCCTGTATTTATTGTAAAATTGCCATTGTTTGGATTGGGGTAGATGGAGAAGGATGTTACGTTGCTGATATTAGTAATAGAGTTGGTAGAATCTGTGAACGACCATAGTTCCTTACCTGTGGAATCGAAACAGCCGCCAAACCACATTTTACCTTTATATTCCTGAAAATAGCTATTCCATTGTGATAGTGCGTAGCGTGGATTGATATATCCCTTGAGTATTGTATATGTGTTAGCTACTGTACCATCACTGCGTATTAAACCCGGTGAGGACGAACGGTTAAATAATGGTTGTATATACAAGTGGTTGTCATAGACAAACATCGTAGGCTCCAGGAAATCTTTACCCGAACTATCTGTAAGCCTGTAAGTGCCTGCGATTGACCCGTCAGTACTATATACACAAGATGAGCCGATGCTATCATGAGCCATGAAATAAAGGCGGCCGCTATAAATTGCTGAGTATTCGTTGGTTCCTACAAAACTCAGTGTAGCTATGTGTTGTGTGCCTGTATCTGTACCGTCACTACTGAATAGACCTTTATGCGTGCTGTCATATCCCTGGAAATATAATTTGCCATTATACACAACGCCATCCATATTAATACCCGGTAGTTTCCCGGCGTAGAGGTCTTTGACCATGTGTGTGCCCTGAACGGAGCCATCGCTTACCCAAAGCTCAGTACCATGAAGCGTGTCGGTGCCCAGGTAAAACATTTTATTGTTACAAACCCTGATCTTCATAGGACTTTTACTACTTGTAAAAGTTATTTCCGGCCTGTATAACATTTGTGTGCCTGCCTCGGTACCATCTGTATACCATAGCTGTGTTCCATTAATGCCATCTGACATTTGGAAGTATAATTTGCCACCGTACTCGCAGAAATTGGAAGAAGCAACTATCCATGATTGTCCGCCAGATTTCACTATATGCGTACCGGAAGGTGTACCGTCAGACTCATACAATGCAACTATAGAGTCTTGTAAAAAAAAATATAGTTTATTGTTGTACACGGTCAGGTCTCCCAATACTCCCGAGTTGTTGAAAAAACCGACACCTTTGACCATAAATGTATTGGCAGGAGTGCCGTCAGTAGTCCATACGTTTGTGTTTAACGCCTGGTCAGCTGCCAAAAAGTACGCTTTACCATTTAATGTGACAAATGTGCTGGGCCAGGATGGAGATTGTCCGGGTACTATATCTTTCAGCATGTATGTACCTTGCCGGGTTCCGTCAGTAATCCATAATTCCCGGCCGTTACTATCTTGGGCTGCGAATAGCATTTTGTCTCCCAATACACAGAAACTGCCAGGATCGCCATCTTTTAATCCGTGATATAGATCAAAGTGATTGAATGTTTGAGCACCTGTTGATAGGCACAGTAGAATTAACACGACGGTAAAAATAGATCGCATAGGAAGTGGTTTTGTGCCGCAAAACTACGGGTTATTATCACTCCACCAATATCTTCTTTGTACTTACAGCATCCCCGCTTTGCAGCTTTACAATGTAGATGCCTTTGGCGCCGGCGGGTAGTTGCAGGGTGTGGGTTGCACCATGTATTGCTTTGCTGATGACCACTCGCCCTGTGATGTCGTATACACTAACTATACCATCAAAAGATGGATTACTTGTATTTATTGTAAAATTGCCATTGTTTGGATTGGGGTAGATGGACCATAGAATGGTGCTGTGTTTTATTGAGTTGATAGATATTGGTGTGTCAACGTCGCCAAGATGCCATAGTTCTAACCCGGTACTATCGTACTGGCCTTCCAGCCATAAGGCATTTTTGTATATGGTATAATAATATCCGAATGTGCTATAATTCACAGACCTTGGAAATGCAGCATGTATCACATAAGTGTTTGCAGATGTACCATCGCTTTGATATAGTCCAACTGCTGCTGTATCGAAATAGGATTGAATGTATAGTTTATTGTTGTAAGCTATAGGCGTTCCCCTTATCTCTTTACCGGCGCTATCGGTAAATATTTTTGTACCAGCTGTAGTTCCGTCAGATACATACATACAAGCCCATCTGCGACTGTCTTCTGCAAGGAAATAGAATTTGTTATTAAAAGTTTCGAGTATAGAACCATAAAAAACCGAATTCATTGGTTTTATTATCCGGGTTCCTTTTGCCGTTCCGTCGCTGCAATAAAGTCCAGTTGCATTGCCATACATTCCACCGAAATATAGTTTGCCATTGAATTTTAAGGTTGAATAAGTAAAAGCTCCCTGGTTTTTCGGGCCGGGATTGATCTCAACAAGCATATGTGTTCCGGAGTCCGTACCATCGCATGTCCATAGTTCCATTCCATGAGCTGTGTCAGATGCACTGTATAATATCTGGCTATCAATTACATTAATATACTGATTGACAGAGCTGAGTATATCCAGGTTGTCTTTGTAAATAATATGTGTGCCGGTATCTGTTCCATCTGTATACCACATTTGGGCAATGTAAGTACTATCATTCATCAACCAGAAGATCTTGTCTTTATAACTGCATGCGGAAGTAGGGTTGGCGTTCCAATATTTGTTTCCACGTTTTATAATGCGTGTTCCTGAGGATGTTCCATCTGTAATCCACAAAGATTGTATCAAATTACTATCCTTCCCAAGGAAAATGTAGCTGCTTTTATAAGTAGATATGGGCATGATCTGCCGGAGAGTAATGACATGGTGCGACCCTGTATCTGTGCCATCGGTTGTCCATAATTGCATATGCTGCTGTGAATCCTGCCATACAAAGAACAATTTGTTATTAAGCACTTGAAGTGTCCTGGGATTGAAGGCGTATATGTCTCCCGGTGGTAGATTGTGTATTATATCTTGTAGTTTGTGGGTGCCTGTATCATGGCCATCGCTTACGCATAAGTAGCGATGCGAAGCTGCTGGTACTGTCTATACGGGCACCGGCTACAAAAAACATTTTGTTAGCAGCCAGTGTAAAAAAAGAAGGTCCGGAATCCTGAGGGCCCGGGTTTAGATCAAAACGGCTAAAGGACTGCGCATTAACTGCTATAGATAACAGTAATGCAATTAGGGTAAAAACAGATCGCATAGGAAGTGGTTTGTAAGTGTTAAATTAAGAAAAAATATCACGAGATATTATTTCTGCCCCGCAACCTCTTGTATAGACCATAGATCATAACCTGCGCCATCCGCATAATCGGCAACGAAATAGAAGATACCATTAGCGGCAGCACCGGTAAGATCATGTGGTATCACCTTTGATACGCCGGCAGGTTTTAGCTGTCCTACTGTTTTACCATCTGTATAGTAATAAGATTTTTTTCCTTCAGAAACAGCTGTAAACAACATCCTGGTGCCAAAGATGTAGAATTGTGCCGGATATGCACTTTGTTCGCCGGGGTTCAGATCTTTGAATAAGCGGGAGCCCGATGGGGTGCCATCGCTTGTCCATAACTCTTTGCCATGCGTTTCTTCGTAAGCGTTAAAGTATAGCTTATTGCTGAGCACTGCAATGTCTGCAATATCGCTATGGCCTGTAGGGTTGGGGCTATAAACCATGGATGTACCATCGGCAGTGCCATCTGTTACCCACAGGTTGCCGGTACTGATTTTTGTATTGCCAACAAAATATACCTTACCATTCATGACTACAGGAGAATGGGCGTCTGCGCCATCACAATCGGGGCAGTCGAGGATGATATGCGTGCCTGCCTCGGTGCCATCGGTAACCCACAGTTCGGTACCATGTGCATCGTCCCTTGCTACAAAATACATTTTGCCATTGCATACTACAGGCAGGCAGTTTTTAGATAGCAATGGTGTAGCCTTAGGATCGCCGGGCAATAATATATGTGTGCCTTCCGCCGTGCCGTCTGATACCCATGTGCGGTTACCATACACACCGTCGTCTACAGTAAAGTAAGCGTTGCTATTGTACACAAACATGTTAAGCGGATAACTGCTGCCATATGGATTGATATTTTTAAGCAGGTGCGTACCTGTATCTGTGCCATCGCTTACCCATAGTTCTATATCGCCTGCCGCATCCTGCCCGCGCAGCAATAGTTTGTTGTTAACGGCTGCGATTTGTGTTTCATCGGTATAGATGGAGCCAAACGGGATAATGCGCTTTACCATACGCGTACCCTTCTTTGTGCCATCAGTTACCCACAGCGCTTCACTGAGCGTGTCTGTTGCCGCGAAGTATAGTTTGTTGCCCATCGCTGTGAAACCGGTTGGGTTGCCGCTATGGTCGCCGGTAGCTATATCCTTCAGCATAAAGGTGCCGGCTTTGGTGCCATCGCTTATCCAGGGCTCACGGCCTATTATGGGATTAATGGCGGAAAACACCATTTGCCTGCCAAAGGGTGTAAACCGCTCAGGCTGCGATGATGCATTACCCTTGCTGATATCATAACTTGTAAAGGCATAGGGAGCCTGGGCATGTAATTGTACGCTTACCAACAATAAAAACGCAAAACACAGGAATGCTTTCATTATCATGAAGATACGGGGTTTGGCTGATAGCTTCATAGGCTGATAGGTTAATATGATGATAAGGATTTTTTGCATACTCCATATGCCTTATTAACCTGTTACCTTATCGCCCTATTACCGTATTAACTAATTGTGCATCATCACCACCAGCCTGCTGCCTGGGTTATTATGTGTAAGCCATGCCTGCTCTACATCTTTCAGCAGTACAGTATCGGTGTCTATATTCAGTTTGCCATCTGCTGCCAGTTGAAACATTTCGGGTAGGATGCTAACACGATATTCGTGCATCTCTTCGGGCAGGATGCTGCCAATGCCTGATCCTAACAACTCTATTGCAGAGCTGCGTAATGTGCCGGACGACAGGCTGATATCTTCGCCCGCCATGCTGCCTACGGTTACAATGCGCACCTTTCGGCTTATATGATGCATACCTCCGCCCTTCAACGATTGAATGATCAGCTTTATGGGTTTGCCCCATGTATAGTCGAGCACCACATCTATAGGATGTTGCTCGTTTATTGTTTTCAGTTGTGCAAGCAAGTCTTTATCGTCCTGTTTCAGCGATATCACTTCGTTTGCCCCTAGCGCGGATAGTTTTGCCAGTTGCTTCGGGTTGCGGCCTGTGGCGATGATATATGATGCACCATAATGTTTGGCTATCTGTATCGCTACTTTGCCGGTAACACCGGTAGCCCCGTTTATCAGGATCGTCTGCCCGGGTTGCAGCTGTGCTTTGTAGCGTAATGCCACGGCACTACCCAATACTGCATTAGGTAATGCTGCAGCAGTAGCATCATCTACACCGTTGGGTACAGGTATGTACCTGTGTGCGCTTGTAAGCGCTTTTTCTGCTATCATGCCTGTGATGCCCGTAGCATATACCCGTGTGCCATCCTGCAATAGCCCTACACCATCCATGCCTACAACTTCCGGCAGGTTGGTATGGCTGGCATAATGCTGCCCGCTGGCACGGCCACGGTCCAGGTTTTTGATGCTGGCCGCTTTTATGGTTAATAGTAGTTCTTCGTCGTTTGCCGGTTTGGGGTCGGGAAAATCTTCGTAACGGGGTGCGCTGCCCAGTTGGTGCAATACTGCTGCTTTCATCTTCTTTATTGTTATTTGAAATACAAATTTCATTACGGTGAAATTTCACTGCAATAACAATTGTTATCGGCCGATAAGTTTTTACACCTTATTCTTGATGCGGCTGAGCGATACAGATGTAATGCCGAGGTAAGATGCGATATAATGCTGCGGCACACGGTCAACAATATGCGGATTTTCTGCCCGGAGGATTTTATAGCGTTGCTGCGGAGTATCCCTGATGCGAGACAGGAATAGTTTCTGGTAATAAAACCAGCGGCGGTATATCAGGTCTTCCATCTCATCGCGTATGGCAGGTACTTCTTTTTCCATGCGGTCGAAATCATCCTTATCGATCTCATGCGCGATGCAGGGCTCCAGTGTTTCCAGGGTATATAAACCGGGCTGGCCGGTGCGTAGGCTCTCGTAAGATGCTACGCAACTGCCTTCGAAGAAAAACTGCATGGTAATATCACGCCCGTCGTCATTGAACCAGATACGCATACAGCCCGACTCGATAAAGAATAGCTTGCGGGCTACCTCGCCTTCGCGTAGCAATATTGTTTTGGCCGGCACTTCTTTGCGACGGAAATTGGCGGCATAAGTTGTATAGTGCTTCGCTATTTGCGGAAACTGATCTTTGAGCCAATGGATCATATCCCAAATATAATGGTTAGCTGAAAGCTGCGAAAACAAAAGTAACTTCATGAGGCGATGAAAGTTATCACCCGCACTATATGGATACTATCATTAGTGAGTCTGTTTACAGATACCGCCAGCGAAATGCTGTATCCCATTATGCCCATATACCTGCAGAGCATTGGCTTCTCTGTAGTATTGATAGGTATGCTGGAAGGGCTGGCGGAAGCAACGGCGGGTTTTAGCAAGGGGTATTTTGGTAATTGGTCTGACAATAGCGGCAGGCGTGCACCCTTTGTGCAGATGGGTTACGCGCTCAGTGCTATATCCAAGCCGTTGATGGCTTTGTTTACTGCGCCATTATGGATATTTGGCGTGCGTACTATAGACCGCCTGGGTAAGGGTGTACGCACCGCCGCAAGGGACGCTATACTATCCGGCGAGAGTACACCGCAAAACAAGGGGAAAATATTTGGCTTCCACCGCTCTATGGATACCGTAGGTGCTGTACTGGGGCCCCTGCTGGCATTGATATACCTGCAATATCACCCGCAGCAATACAAAACACTTTTCCTGATAGCTTTTGCACCCGGGGTGCTGGCGGTTATCTGTGCTATGCTGATAAAGGACAAGGGTGCAAAACCGGTACAACGGCAGCGTGTATCGTTTTTTGCCTTCCTTGGTTACAGGAAGCAAAGCCCAGCTGCTTACCGGAAGCTGGCAGGTGGCCTGCTGGTATTTACCTTGTTCAACAGCTCAGATGTATTCCTGCTGCTGCGTGCCAAAAGTGCGGGCCTCAACGATCAGTCGGTAATACTGGTATATATCTTTTACAACCTGGTATATGCGCTCGCTGCCTTCCCTATTGGTATCATCGCAGACAGGGTAGGGCTAAAGCGTACACTGCTGACAGGGCTGGTGCTGTTTGCCATCACCTATTTTGGTATGGCTATACCCGGCAGCCGTTATTATTATTTCGCCCTTTTCTTTACCTACGGGCTGTATGCCGCCGCCACGGAAGGGGTATCCAAAGCATGGATCAGTAATATGGTGAGCAATACGCAGGTAGCTACCGCCATAGGTACTTTTGCCGCTTTCCAGAGTATATGCGCATTGCTGGCCAGTAGTATTGCTGGGTTGCTATGGTATAGCCTGGGCCCTGCCGTTACATTTAGTATTACCGGTGTGGTTGCTATCGCTGTTGTGGTGTACCTGGCCAGGCTGCCTTATCAAACAAGCATCACGGTCAAATAATATTTTAACTCAAAATTTTTTTTGTTCGTTTTATATTAATCGTAATATTGCAATAAATAGATGAAAGGATGGGTGCAACGAAGACAGACCTGTTTACCAAAAAACAAAACGAACTGGCCAATATGGCCAAGGCTATAGCGCACCCCGCGCGTATAGCCATACTGCAATACCTGCTGAAGGCCAATGCCTGTATATGTGGCAGCCTGGTAGATGCGCTGGGGCTGGCACAGCCTACCATATCGCAGCACCTGAAGGAACTGAAGAACGCCGGGCTGATACAAGGTACGGTAGAGGGAACGAGTGTATGTTATTGCATTAACCCGAAAATATGGAACGAGTACAGGCAGTTGCTGTCGGGCTTCTTTACAGAAATTAGTTTAACCAATAAATGCTGTTAATAACAAGCTTATGAAAAAGGTATTATTCGTTTGCATCCACAACTCTGCCCGCAGCCAGATGGCAGAAGGCTTCCTGAACGCACTGGGCCATGGCCATTTTGTAGCCGAAAGCGCGGGTATAGAAAAAGGCGTACTGAACCCATTGGTAGTGAAGGCCATGATGGAGACAGGTATAGATATTAGTATGCACCAGACCAAAGAAGCTGCAACGCTGATAGAACATGGCAAGACCTATGACGCGGTAATAACCGTTTGCGATGAGGCCAGTGCAGATAAATGCCCGGTATTCCCCGGCAAATGCAAACGCCTTGCCTGGTATTTCAATGATCCTTCACAGTTTACCGGCACAGAAGAAGAAAAATTACAACAGATACGCCCCATCAGGGACGAGATAAAAGCATCTGTAGAGCGCTTTATCAAAGAAGCAGCAGAACCTGCTTTCTGGAACGGGAACTAATAATTTATCATCATAAAAATTTAGAGCAATGCAAAACGAACAAGAACTGAAAGAACTGGTGAGGCAGAAATATAGCGAGATAGCCTTGCAGGACAAAGAAACCAATGCATCATCCTGCTGCGGTGCAGGTGGATGCAGTACAGAGGTGTATAACATCATGAGTGAAGACTATACACAACTGAAAGGCTATAACCCCGATGCTGACCTGGGCCTGGGCTGTGGCCTGCCTACGGAATTTGCGCAGATAAAGCCGGGCGATACCGTGATAGACCTGGGCAGCGGCGCGGGCAATGACTGCTTTATAGCCCGATCACTAACGGGTGAAACAGGGAAGGTAATAGGCATAGACTTTACAGAAGCAATGATCAACAAAGCGCGCATCAATGCAGACAAGCTGGGCTATAACAATGTAGAATTTCGCCAGGGGGATATAGAGCAGATGCCTGTAGGTGGTGGCGTAGCCGATGTGGTTGTGAGCAATTGTGTGCTGAACCTGGTACCCAATAAAAAGAATGTTATCAACGAGATTTTCCGCGTACTGAAATCGGGCGGGCACTTCAGCATATCAGATATAGTGCTGGATGGCATCTTGCCTGCCAACCTGCAACAGGCTGCCGAAATGTATGCCGGCTGCGTTAGCGGTGCGATACAAAAAGAAGAATACCTGGGCTTTATTAAAGAAGCTGGTTTTGAATCCATCACCATACAGAAGGAAAAAAAGATAACCATACCGGATGATATACTGAGTGGCTACCTGGATGCAGAAGAGATCACAGCATTTAAAAACAGTGGTACAGGCATCTACAGCATTACTGTATTTGCACGAAAGCCTAATTGCTGCACACCGGGTGCAGGATGTTGCTAACAGATCATAAAACCGAAAAGACAATACATGTCATCTAATAATTGCGCACCTGCCGCAGAACGTAAGAAGCTCTCCTTCCTGGACAGGTACCTTACTCTATGGATATTCCTTGCTATGGCATTGGGAGTATCCATAGGTTATTTTATACCATCCTCTTCCTCATTCATTAATTCCTTTTCTACCGGTACTACCAATATACCATTGGCTATAGGACTGATACTGATGATGTACCCACCGCTGGCAAAAGTGAAGTATGAGAATATGAAAGAGGTATTTAAAAATACCAAAGTGCTGGGCGCATCTTTATTCCTTAACTGGATAGTAGGCCCGATACTGATGTTTGTATTAGCGATGACCTTTCTGCAAGGCTACCCGCATTATATGACCGGGCTGATACTGATAGGGCTGGCACGCTGCATAGCTATGGTGATAGTATGGAACGAACTGGCAGATGGAAGCAGGGAATATGCCGCAGGCCTGGTAGCACTCAACAGCATCTTCCAGATATTGCTCTATAGTGTGTATGCTTACCTCTTCATCACTGTGCTGCCACCACTATTTGGTATGAAGGGTATGGAGGTGAACATAACTATTGGTGATATAGCGCGTAGTGTGGGCATCTACCTGGGCATACCCTTTGCCGCAGGCATCATAAGCAGGTATTCGCTAATAGCGATGAAAGGGGAGCAATGGTTCAACGAAAAATTTGTACCTGTTATCTCTCCTATAACACTTATAGCCTTACTGTTTACCATTGTAGTGATGTTTAGCCTCAAAGGGCAGCTGATCGTAACCATACCTATGGATGTCGTACGTATCGCCATTCCGTTGGTGGTGTATTTCGCTATCATGTTCCTGGTAAGTTTTTTTACCGGCAGAGCTTTAGGGGCCGACTATTCAAAGAATGCATCTATAGCATTTACTGCGGCCGGCAATAATTTTGAACTTGCTATTGCAGTAGCTATCGGAGTGTTCGGTATTAATTCGGGCGAGGCATTTGTTGGTGTGATAGGCCCGCTGGTAGAAGTACCGGCATTGATACTATTGGTACGTCTTGCCTTTTTATTGCGCGATAAATTGTATACAACAAAAATATTCGGTGATGAGAATAGCGGTGTTTAGTGATATACACGCCAACCTCCCAGCATTGGAAGCCTGCCTTGCTGATATAGATAAGAGGCAACCGGATGCCATATATTGCCTGGGCGATCTTGTTGGGTACAACGTTTGGCCGAACGAGGTAATCGCAGAAATACGCAAGCGTGGTATACCGGTTATTGCAGGCAACTACGATTTTGGGATTGGCCGTAGCAGCGATGATTGTGGATGTGCCTATAAAACAGACGAGGAAAAGGCAATGGGAAAGGTATCTATTTCCTTTACCAATGAAATAATCAACTATTCTGCTCGTTCCTATCTCAGGACACTGCCTGCACATATAAAAGTTGAATACCGGTTGAATAATGATCAGTTAAACTTATTGCTGGTACATGGTAGTCCGCGTAAAATAAATGAATATCTTTTTGAGGATCGTGAGGAGAAAAGCCTTTTGCGTATCATGCAACAGGCAGGTGCAGATATTATGTGTTTTGGCCATACGCACAAGCCATATCATCGCGTTTTGGAATATACTGATGGAGGCAACCCCCGTTATTATCATGCTATTAATACAGGATCTGTGGGTAAGCCCAAGGATGGGGACCCGCGGGGATGTTATGTAATGATCACGATTGATGAAAATACCTCGGTGGCAGTAAAGAGCTCGGTCCAGGTTTCGTTTATAAGATTTGGCTACGATATTGACGTTGCGGCAAGAGCTGTCGAGCGTAGTCCACTTCCCGCTGCATACGCTGATATGCTGCGCAAAGCTTATTAAGGATGTTTACGCATAACGCTCTTAAAAGCGTTTGGCCCCTGTTATTGAACAGGGGCCTTTTTATTTCAATAACTGCTATACATCTCCTTGCCAAACGCATAAAATACCAGGTATAGTGCCTTTTTCTCCGACGGATGATATTTTACGCTCCATACATCATCAAAAACAAAGCTCGTTTTGCAGAATGGTTGTAGCTCTTTCTGAAATCTGATAATGATGTCATTTTGAGAGTGCTGCTCTTTTGTTGTCCAATCTTCAAATTCCACTTGCCGTGGAGTATCAAACAGGTAGATGTACTTATATTTTTTACCGCATAGTTCCTTTACTTTTTTCTGTATCCTGCCAAGGGCTGCGGGCATCCTGTCTGATAGCATTTCACTGATATTATATTTAATAACATTGCCAGACGCAAGTGCTTTTTCCAATGCGCCATCAGAGCTGCTATTTCGGATGAACATATTAATGAGCATCAGCCCGCTAAGATCGGCCTGGCCTTTTTGTACCGCAGCCTGTATATAAGGTTTGTAGAAAGTGTGGTTTGCATGATCGTGTATGGCCAGCAGCATTGCCGGCATAGAACCATCTTCTAATGTGGGCCATCCGTGGTGCTGCACATAATTGTATAAGTAAGCGGCATGTATGCTATCGGTAATGCGCATACGGCGTGCCAGCAGGCGGCAACTTGTGGTGTCCGCACATTTATCCATACTGTTCCTAACTGCCTGGTCTTCTATCGTCATGTCGTTAAAGACAATGTAAGATTCTGATCTGTTACCATTGCGTTGCTTGTAATATATGGTAGCAAATTTTTTACGGGCATCATCTGTCAATGCCTCGTTGCGAAGCATACTATCTGCATTAGGGGCATCATGCCATTCCCACATCAGCAGGTAGGGATTTGTTTTTAGCAGGTATTCGCTTGCTTTTGCGGTGTCGTGCATTTTTGAGTAGTGGAGGAATCTCTGGCAATCTCCCAGGGTAGATTTGCTGTATGCCTCTCCCAGCATTTGCTTTTCTTGTAGTGTGAGCGTATCTGCCGTGGCAAAAGCCGTTTGCTGTAATAGAAGTAATGGTAGTATCAACGACAATATTCTATGCATGTGCAGGGTGTGTTAGTTTCATCAAGGTAAACAATCTTTTCTAAAATAAATTTGCGTAAGTAAATACTTACATATACTTTTGTGTAAGTAAACGCTTACATATTATGCATGCCATTCGCAGAGATGTTTTCCAGGCAATAGCCGACCCAACACGCAGAGATATCATCAACCTGGTATCTGCAAATCCTATGAACCTTAATAGCATTGCGCAAAACTTTGATGTGAGCCGCCCTGCTATATCGCAGCACATAAAAATACTGGTGGAGTGCGGGCTGATAGAGATAACACAACAGGGACGGGAGCGATACTGCGAAGCCAGGCTGGAGCCCCTGGAAGCGGTGGCCGACTGGGTAGAGCAATACCGCCGCAGCTGGCAGGAGAAGCACGACCGCCTGGATAAATTGCTCGGCAAAATGAAAAACAAAAAGAAATAGTAATACAATTCTTAACCAATCAATCTACATGAACATGAGCACAAAAAACCAGACAAGCATTATTGCAGAACCCGGAAAACAGGAAGTGTACATCATACGCGAATTTGATGCACCGCGCGATATGGTGTACCAGGCACATACCGATGCCGATATGCTGGCGCAATGGATGGGGCCTGCCGACCGCGTGGTAAAGTTTGAAAAATTTGATCCCCGCCCGGGTGGTTTCTACCGCTATACCGTGAGCTCAAAGGATGGTAAAGAAATAGCTGCCTTCCATGGATCTGTACACGAGGCCACAGCGCCCGAGCGCGTGATACAAACCTTTGAATTTGAGGGACTGCCTGAGCGAGGCCATGTAGCTATGGAAACTGCCCTGTTTGAAGAATTACCGGGTAATCGTACCAAAGTTACCGTGCATTCGGTATTCCGCTCGGTAGCGGATAGGGACGGTATGATGCAAAGTGGCATGGAGATGGGTGTTAACGATGGGTATGAGAAACTGGATACTTTGTTAGCGAAGATGTAATACATTAAAATTGAGCTGCGGGGCTACCATATGCAGCCTTTTTTATTATATTAGTACAAACTTTCAACCACATGGACCCACAACAACTCAAAGAGTTAGAAACCATGCTGGCCATCATCTACAAAAAATTGGTTGATCTGGAACGTGGCGATGACGAGCCTGCCCGTACGGCAGAACTAGCCCCCTATCTGGAAGAGCTGAAGCTCAAAGCCAAATATGCAATGATGTACGGCTGGTGAGGATTGCGAAAGTGTCTGCTACTACTTGAAATTTCGTTTACCATGTCCTCCGGAATTACCCCCGTCCTCCGGTTTCTTGACGCACAGGCTATTGCCGGCAAGATTGTAACAAACAACTGCCGGCAATAGTTTTTTTACGAGAGTGCTATATCATTGTGGGCGCAACACCATATTGCTTTTTGAACACAAAAGAAAAATGCGAAAGGTCTTCGAAGCCCAGGTCGAGGTAGATATCTGATGGCGATCTTTTCTCTTCCTTAATAAGGTGCCATGCCTCTGCAAGCCGCTTTTGTAACAACCACCTGCTGGGTGTTTGATGAAATTGTTTTTCAAAATCGCGCTTGAATGTAGAGAGGCTTCGCCCGGTAAGGTGGGCAAACCTTTCCAGCGATACATTGAAGTGATAATTGCGATTCATAAATCCTTCCAGGTCTATCTTGCCGGGTTCTGAGAAATCAAACAATATGTCTTTTAGGCCCGGCTGCATTTGCAGCAATAGTAAGAAGGCTTCTTTCTGTTTGATGGCCAGCAGGTGTTCGGTGCCGGCCTGGTTCAGCGTCTGTTCGTATGCCCGTAGCGCCTCCATATAACTGGCTAAAACAGATGGTGATGCTAAGGGGATGAATGCGGGAGATGTTACCTGCTTACCGGAAGTATATCCATACTCTATCGCAAAATTGCGTAGCACATCCTGGCCAAAGTATATAGAGACCGAACGATAATCGCCACCTGTACCCGGTATCTTGGTGTATTTGTTTAGCCTGTTGCGGCGGCAGAAATACAGATCGCCGGCTTTGAAGGTAGCTTTGTTGCTTTCATCTGCCATCTCTACAGCGCCCGATATCACATGGCCAATAGTATGCTCCTGTATAAATTGCTCGCCTGCGCGGCTGCGTGCAAAGTAGCAGGAAAACTGTATGGGGAAGCTATGGTCTTGAGCGCTCATATTGTGTGCAAGTTACAAATGAAGGTGTTTAGTTAAGGATCGCTTTAGGTTCCAGGTAAGCTTCCAACCCGTATACACCGTACTCCCTGCCGATGCCTGATTGTTTAAACCCGCCGAAGGGTGCCATGGGGTCATGTTTCAATCCGTTTATCAATACCCGCCCTGCGCGTATCCGTGCTGCGACATGGTTTGCATGCTCATCACTGGCCGAGCTTACATATGCTAGCAGCCCATAGTCTGTATCGTTGGCTATTGCAATAGCTTCTTCTTCGTCCTTGTAGCTGATCACAGAAAGCACGGGGCCAAATATCTCTTCGCGTGCTATGCGCATATCATTGGTTACGTTTACAAATATGGTAGGCTTTACAAAATTACCCGCTTCCAGGTGCGCTGGTTTGCCGGGGCCGCCTATCCATAATTCTGCGCCCTCTTCTATGCCCAGCTGTATATATTGTTGTACCCTTTCGTACTGTTTTTGGCTCACCATAGGGCCTATTAAGGTATCTTCTTCGGCGGGATTTCCCACCCTGGCAATGTCCATGTTTTCCTTTAAGAGTTGCTTCACCTCATCAATGCGTGATGCAGGTACCAATAAGCGTGTGCCGGCTATACATGCCTGGCCGCTATTCATATAAGCAGCCTGTATCGCCATTGGTATGGCAGTTTTCAGATCCGCATCTTCCAGCAGGATGTTGGGCGATTTGCCACCCAGCTCCAGTGTTATGCGCTTCATCGTATCCACTGCGCCGCGGGCTATTGTTTTGCCGGTGATGGTAGAGCCGGTGAAAGATATTTTGGCTATGTCTTTATGTGCTGTAATGGCTGCGCCAACAACATTTCCCAAACCATTTACAACATTGAATACACCATCAGGCAGCCCTGCCTCGTGCAGGCATTCGAGTAGCAATTGGGTTTGCCTGCCGCTGAGTTCGCTGGGTTTTATAACAGCCGTACAGCCCGCCGCTATTGCAGTAGATAATTTGCCGCATATAAAGCTGTTGCTGGCATTCCAGGGAGTAATGATGCCTGCCACACCTACAGGCTCCAGGCGTACTGTAGCGGTACCGGCCTTACGGGTAAATTCAAATTGCTGCAGCAATGCGATGTTTGTTTGAATGCTGTTAAGCGCGTTCTGCGTGCTGTTACGGCAAAAGAGAATGCTGCCACCATACTCCTGCACCATGATATTGGTAAGCTCGTCTGCGCGCCTGCTAATGGCATCGTGCATTTGCTGAAGAAAGGCGATGCGTTGTGCTACCGTGGTTTGGGAGAAGGTTTGAAAAGCGGCTTTCGCGGCGGCTACTGCTCTGTTCACATCTTCCTCGTCGCCCAGTGCCAGTATGCCCTGCAAGGTATTGTCTATTGGACTGATGAGATCGAAAGTGGCGGTGCCGTGCGGTGCCGTAAATGCACCATTGATGTAGATGCTGTTAATACGTATCATTTCGTTTGATTTTTGATTACACTGCAAAGCTCGGTGCTATCAAACGGGCAGGGTTTGTTATAAAGTTCAATTTGCTTTGTTCAGAAGTTCAGGTGGAGATACATTGTTTACCCCATCCTCGCCGCGTACACCCTTGTCTCGTAGTGGATGGTGATGGTGCCGTTTTGCTGGTGTTTATCAAACAGGCGCAGCAGATTGTCGTACATGGCATCATAGCCTGCGGCCCCTTTTGCGGGCATGTACGATGAGGACAGCAACCTGCCCAGCAATCCCTCAAAATCAAATACCTGGTAATTGGGGAATGCCCGCCACTGCATAGGTGCGGGTGAGAAGAAATCTGCAATGCTATGCGGATCTACATTGCGGTGATTTACCTCTTTATAGTTATTGCCGTGCTTTTGTATCAGTACTTCATATTCCCGCTCGAATTGGGTATGTGTGCTGCGTTCGTTCCACATCAGTATCACCAGGCTATCGCCGCGTAGTATGCGCTGAAACTCGGGTTTGCAGCGTTCCCGATCGAACCAGTGAAATGCCTGCCCGCAGACGATAGCCTCTACAGATGCATCGGCCAGGTTGGTTTGCTCTGCCGTGCCATCTATGGCCTTGAAGTTGTTATATACTCCCAGCAGTTCAATACATTTATCGCGCATCTCTTTGTTAGGCTCTACCGCGGTAACCATATAACCCGCCTCCAGGAATAGCTGCGAGGATATACCCGTGCCTGCACCTATATCTGCAATATGCTTGCCTGTAGTGAGGCGGTAAGTATCCTGCAGATAGGGAATAATGGCCGGTGGGTAATGTGGCCGGTAGCGCACATAATCATCTACCCGGTTGCTGAAGCGTTGTGTGTTATCGCTCATTTGTTTTTATTTTTAGCAGCTTTGTTTGCGGCTTTTTCGGCATCCTCTGCCAGGCGGAATTTTACAATATCCTTTACCAGCTTTTTGGGCAGGGGCTTATCTATAGGCAACTGTATGGCACCTTTGGATGTCTTGTATTTAGACAGTACATCAGCAAATGCAACAATAGGCGATGCCGTGGGGTAGAAGCCTATATGCTCTTTAGCGGCAGCGTAATATACTAATACGCCGTTCTGTTTGATGGCAGGCATATTGTAGCTGATGACCTCCGTAGCCTTCGGTGCAGCCTGTGTTACCAAAGTGCGCATTTCCTTTAGCAGCGCCTGCACATCTGGCGGAAAGGAATCGATGTATTCACCTACCGTAGTGTATTTACGGGCATCCATAGAAAGGTATTTTGTATTACCCTAAGCTATGAATTTTGCAGGTATTTATGTTGTTTTACGAAGCAAACTTATGGAATGGGTACTATTCGATTTACGGTAATGAAAACGATACTCCTCCTCATACTTTCGGCGTATAGCGTTGCTTGTTTTGGGCAGCAAGAAAAGATTGCCGAACCCAGTCAGCAGTTGGCAGATACGGTAGCAAAACTATTGTTGAATAGGAAAACGTATGACAATGACCGATTAAGCATATTGGAATTATATAGCCTTGGAAAAGATGGATACAGGATAGACTCATCGCATGCCTTATTTTTTGTAATAGGAAACAAAAAGATTGCTTCTTTTAGATTACCGATACCTGATGATGAAGTCAAGAACTTTCAAGTTGGAAAAATCACAGAAACAAAAAATGGCTTCAAAATGGACGTAACGTGGGGTGGGGGAGAGAATATATACAGGATAGATCTTTACTTCATTTATCGGGATAGATATTTCTATCTATATCTAATAAAGAAAAACCATTTTATGTTATCATCACAGAAAGAGATGAATAGTGAAAAGAAGTTAAAGCATTTAGTCCCGATAGATAAAGTGGATATTTTTAAGTACCTCTAAATGAAAGCTTCTTAGAACCGCACTCCGACGCTGAACGGTTATGTTCTTTGTATTACCCTAAGCTATGAATTTTGCAGGTATTTATGTTGTTTTACGAAGCAAACTTAACCTTATGAAAAACCGTGTGCCCTTATTCATCATCATTGTCATCCTCATTGCCTGGAATATCAGCCTGCAGGTATCCCTGCATAATGCGGAGGATAATATTACCCGAATCAAATCATCTATAGAAGCATTGACCGATCAATTGCAACTGGAACATGATAACCATAATAAGCTGCGCGTGCGGGTAGAGCAGGACGAGGATGATATAGATACGCGCCTAAACGCCATCAAGGCAGGAGGATCAACCGGGCGTACCAATAAAAGGCATAATGGCTTGTTTCACTGATCTGCAGACTTCCTGTAGATGATCTTGCCCCATTTTATTTTGTCCCAGATGCGCTCGTGTACAAAATAGCCTATGGTAGTATAGATATTGCTCACCAGCATAAAACCGAATGCGATCTTTACCTTACCCGTAAACAGGTAAATGGATGTAAAATCGAGTATAAGGATCACTACCCTGTAACTGAGTGTTTTTACAATAGACCTTGATAAGGTTTCTGTTGCGTGATGCGTCTGGGGCAATAATTTTTCTATCATAACCTTAAGAGCTTTGTATTGTTATATTGCGCTACAACATAGTTGCATCAAGTTACAAACTTTTAACGCTGACCACAAACCGCGTCTTTGCTGATGGCCGTCATTTCTGCAACCCTGTTAGTGGGTTAGTTTTATGTTCTTAAAAACAAGAACAATGAAAGGTTTTTTCCGTTTTATGGCAGGCAGCTCAGGCCGCCTGGTACGTATCATTGCAGGGGTGGCATTGATATCATGGGGGTATAACTATACCGGTGGTATCAACTGGTGGCCTATCATTATTGGGCTGGTGCCGCTGGCTGCCGGTATATTCGATTTCTGCGTATTTGCACCTTTGTTTGGCTATCCCTTCAGTGGCAAGCAACTAAGGGCATTAGTGTAATAGGGGTTTATCTCTTTATTGCCGATATTGCAGTAAACGCTCTGCAATATGCTATCTCTACAGGTAATAGCTTACCCACAACTGAATGATGCTGACCTGCAACGGATACAGGATTGTCGCAGGCTGCATAACAGGCTATACCATGTTATAGCGCCGCACTTTACCGTGGTGTTTGCGGTGAATGATATGAGCCGGGAAGACTTTGTATCAGAAATAAAGAAACGGGCAGAAGGCATAACCACGATCAATTTTACTATCCGAACCACGATGGTTGTGCCCGATGCCATCAGCGGCTGGTATGATGCCATGCTGGTGCCCGATGAAGGTTTTAGCACTATACAAAGGCTGCACGATAAATTGTACAGTGGCCTGCTGATGCCACACCTGCGGCTGGATATTCCCTATATACCGCATATGAGCATTGCAGACAAAGCTGATGCCCGCGAAGTAAAGCAATTGACCGATGAATGGAACAGTACCGATTGGGAAATAAATGGCTGCATTACTCACCTGGATATTATAGAATACAAAAACCCCGTGTTGCGTACCATAGAGCAAATAAAACTGGTGTAAACGCCGGATTACATATATACCCGGCTGAAAAAGGTGTATTTACCCTTTGCTTTTTACTTTTATATGACGTAAATTGAAATTTCCAAATTGATTATCCCTTTGAAGTACAAAAAGCACATACCGTCCAAAGAGCTGCGACCTTATATAAGGATGCTGGCTATTGTAGAGGGTCCGCAAAACGAAACATACACTATACTGCACGGTACGGGTTCGGTACTGGGTTTTCAGTATAAGGGCAGGCAGCACAATGGCCCGCTTGCGCAACACACCATCCGACAGACAGGCATTGTACTGGTATATTTCCGTGACGGAGGCTTTATGCCACTGTTTCATCAGCCGGTAGATGCGTTGCAGGGGCAACGAATATCTCCCGGCGATTTTATGTTACGTTCAGAACTGCTGGTGCTGGAAGAACAGTTGTTTGAAGCAAACACAGATAAAGAACGCTTTATGATGACAGAGCAGTTTCTGCTGGCTCGCCTGCAGCGTACTGCCCCAGATCTGCTGCTGATGACGGCACTGGCTATTATACACAAGCGCAAAGGGGATGTACAGGTGAAGGAGCTGGCAGATCAGTTGCATATAAAACCAAGATCGCTCGAAAGCCGATTTAACAGGTTTATAGGTACCACGGCACATAAATTTGCCGGCATCATACAAATGAAACACATGATGGGGCAGGCACAGGATTCTGACACCGTGCGTGAATATGAAAAAGGCCTGTACGATCAGCATTATTTTATGCAATATGCCGGAGGCTGGCAGGGAGGAAACAGCGCTATTGGGTGATTGGTTAGTAGGGTAATAAGTTAATTGGTTAATAGGTGGATAGGTGGAATTAGTGACTGCCAACCGGAAACTGCTTACTGAAAATTGAGAACTGCCAACTATAAAAAAGGACAGCCCTATGCATAGCCGTCCTTTTACTTTATATAATCGCCCTCTGTTGTTTTAATCTGCCAGTGCGTGCTTATGCAGCAGGTTTAGCTGGCCCATGTGCGATGCCTGGTGATTGGTGCGGCCCAGTATCACATTCAGCCTGTTGCGGTGAGGTTCTTTTGCAAAATCTTCAGGGGATACGCTCATGTGCCTGTCCAGCCAGTCAGCTGGTTCGAGCTTTGTAAAATGTGTGCTCAGCAGGTCGTTTACTTCCTGCCATTTTTGTTTCAGGTCGGCTACGGTATAGCTATCCTCCGTAGTTCTGTCGGCGCTACGCAGGAAGGGTTGTTCCAGTTCAGGATACAATCGTTCCCCAAAGCCCATCAGTGGCAGCAAGGCATCGTTTACAGCCACCAGGTGCCCCAGCAGGTATATGGCACGGTTGCGGCCTTCTGCTATTTCCTGCATATACACCTCATCAGCATACTTGCTGAAGAAATCAGTTACTTTTTTATTTTCCGCAGTCCATGCGTTCAGCACCTGGGTAATGATCTGTTTGGTGGCTGCATTGTTTACAGAATCGGTTTGCATAATAGTAGTTTGTTGAAGTGAACTAAGGCAGCAAAGGTAAAGGCATTGGTTGCGGTTGTGTTTTACTCATTTCTGATAGTGGTATAGGGAGAGTTGATTGGGTGACTATCTATCGATTATTACAATCTATAAAGTTAGGATCATAGTCCTCGAACGATGGTATCAGCTCTTTAATGGCACAGACAAAGGCAACATCTGCATGGTACACTTTTGCGTTCTTTATTTGTCCGCCGGGTGATATGAAAACAAACTGTCCGCGCTCATTGATAGCGATGCTTTGTGTTACAACACCATTAGCACCCTGCAGGTCTATCAACAGCCTGCAGGCTCTAAAGTTGTTGGCATATTGCGCTACTGTATCGTAGCGGGCAGAATCTATATGCGCCATTGCGGTTTGTAACTTCTGTGCGGGAATACCTTCTGTTATGTAGATGCACTCAACGTGGTGTGTGCGCAGGTATGCAGGATCATAGGGTTCTGTTTGCAAGATGACCTTATTATATCGCCAAAGGTATATTTTAGCGAATGCCTTTGTTTGGGCATTTACCGCACCATTTATTAATAATAGTGCGAGTAAGATAGATAAGGTGGGTTTGGCCATAGAATAAATATAGCGAACGTCACGCTCATTTCGTGAGATTGCTTTGTCGCTATCGCTCCGCGCAATGACGGGTGGGAAATCCTAAATCCTAATATCTAATTCCCAATGCACTAATCCCAATTCCCAATATCTAATTCCCAATCACCCAATCCTACTATCAACTATAACTATTACACCACCCCGGCAAACTGCATTTACTTTGTATCATGCAGATGAAGCATTACCAGCCGACAGCGTCCTTGAGCCCTTATATAAAGGGTTATATGGTGATGCATAGCGGCGAAGGTATGACCAACCGCCTGCTGCCGGGTACATCTTTGGTAATGGCGTTTCGCTATAAAGGGTTGCTTACTTATAAGAATGGTGCCGATACACCGCTGCCTGCCTCCGTCATCAGCGGACTGCGTCGCACTCCCGGCCTGGTGCAGTATGAGGGCGATACGGAAGTAATACTGGTAACGTTTCGCGAAGGTGGTGCTGCGGCTTTCTTTAATATGCCTGTGCATCAATTGTATAGCCAAAGCATATCCTTGCAGGATGTATTTGAACTGCAACAAGTGCGCGATGTAGAGGAACAACTGGCGCTGGCTACCGGTGATGCGGCACGTATAGGTATCATAGAACGCTTCCTGCTGGCACAGTTGAAACACACAAAGACAGATGCCGCCATACTACATACCATCGCAAGCATACAGGCAGCTAAGGGCATCATCCATATAGGCACTTTGGCAAAGAGTGTATTTATGAGTACTGATGTGCTGGAGAAAAGATTTCGCAGCATTGCAGGATGCACACCTAAGCAATTTGCCACTACCACGCGCCTGCGCCATGCAATAGATCAATACACACCCGGCAGTTCTCTTACAGCTCTTGCCTATGATGCGGGTTATTACGATCAGTCGCACTTTACCCGCGATTTCCGTTCGTTTACCGGGCTGGCACCACGTGCATATTTCAGCACCGAGCGCCGCTGGTAATTTCAATGATTTTTTACAATTCTGCGCCTGCGGGCACAGCTAGCTTTGCAGTATCAATTCATAACAATGAATCATTTACTAAAAACAGGCTGCCTGCTATTGTGCTGTGCAATGAGTACATATAGCTATGGTGGCGATAAAAGCAAAAAGATCATGAATACCACAGCACAGAACAAAGAGATCGTAACCAAAGTGTATGACTGCCTGAACAATCGTAACACAGAACCACTGAAAGACATTATTGCCGATGACTATGCCGGCATACGCAATGAGCGTGGCTACCAGGGTTTCCTGAATGCTACCCAACCGGTGATAGAGGCCTTCCCCGATGTACACTGGAATATTGAAGACATTATTGCCGAGGGCGATAAGGTAGTAGTGCGCTGGCAGTGGACGGGTACCAATACAAATCCTTTTCAGCATTTTGCAGCTACAGGCAAGGCTATGACCAATACTGCCATTGCCATCTACGAAATACGCGATGGCAAGATACACCATGCCTGGATGCAGACAGACAGGCTGGGCTTCCTGCAGCAACTGGGTGTGGTAGATGCAGATATTACTGCACCGCAGGCGAAGAGGTAGTCTTACTCTACAAGTAAAGTGCTGGTTGATGTGCCACCTGCATCGTTTTGAAGCTCCAGCAAATACATAGCTTTTGCCGGAGCTTTTAATTGTATCTCTTGCTTACGGCCTTCTACTCTTGAAGTTTGTATCAGCTTGCCTGTTACATCATATATACGTGCGGTGCCCATAAAATCATCCGTACCGGTATTGATAGTGAAATGCCCGTTATTAGGGTTGGGGTAGATAATGCTTTTATTATCGTACATGATATTGCCGATTGCATTAGGATTAATGACGCTATCCTGCAGGCTCCATAGCTCTGGTGAAATAGCTGCATAATTTTTATAGTCGGCATTAAAAAACAGTTTCCCCTTTGCAACTATCCCCAGTTCGTTTCTTGATACAGGGGAATAAGCAATGCTCCCGGGTCTGATCATATGCGTACCGGTATCCGTACCATCTGTATAGTACACCTGGCTTTGTGTGGTGTTTTCTATTGCGTTAAAAAAGAGTAGTCCTTCAAACTCTGCCCATATTTGTGGGTCGGAGTTCATGGTACCTGCCTTGTTTATGTCTATCACCATTTTAGTGCCTGCTGCGCTATCATTGGTCACCCATAATTCCCTGCCATTTGCCGTTGTTTTTGCAGAAAAATAAAGTTTACCTCTGTAGGGATACAGTCCTTTAGGGTCTGAGCCTGCGGGGCCGGGATTAATGTCTGCCACCAAATGAGTGCCCATAACTGTGCCGTCTGTGCTCCATAGCTCTTTGCCGGTAGCAGCTGTTGCACAGGTAAAATAGAGCCTGCCATTATATACCATATCGATTCCGCTGACACCACCAGGGGGTAAGCCACCCATCATATGGGTACCGGTGTCTGTGCCATCGGTATAATACAAATTATTGCCGGTAACGGCGTCATACGCTACAAAATATACTTTGCCGGCTAAACCTAAAACATTATATATAGCGGTACTGGCCTTGCCGGGGTTAATATCTTTCAGCAGGTACGTGCCTGCGGCTGTGCCGTTGGATACCCATAGCTCGTCTCCATTCACGCTATCTGACCCCAGGAAATAGACCTTTCCATTGCAGGAAAAAGGGCTGTTCGCTACAACACCCGCAGACGGGAAGGAGCCATTGGGTACCATATGGGTACCGGGTGATGTGCCATCTGATGTCCAAAGCACTGCGGGTGCATTCAATGGTTGGGCAAGAAAATACAAGAGGTTATTGCACGCAATTATATTAGAAATGAATGACGACTGCGAGCCAGGTTCAATGTCTTTGACCATAAAGGTATTTGATGCTGTGCCATCTGTTTGCCAAAGCTCTTTACCATGTATGCCGTCATCGGCAGCAAAATATACTATATGGCCTAATTTTACAGGGTTAGATGCATACGAACTTGCCGTACCGGGGTTAATATCCTTAACGATATGTGTTCCCGTAAGAGTACCGTCGCTTATCCATAGTTCATAACCGTAAGTGGTACTACCGGCTGTAAATAATAGCCGCCCGTCATCCAGCACAAGCTTTTCGACGGGCGACTGGTTGCCCGTCCTGTTGATTGTAGTATCATAGCAAGTAAAAGAAAACAGGGGCTGGCCATTAGTTATGTACATGCCACATACCAATAACAATAGCAATACATAGCGCATAACGTGGAATTTTTAAAGGATAAGAAGGTCACTAAAATTACGAATGTAATATGTAAATAGCCCGGAAGTACCCTCAATTACTTTATAAACGATGGAATTTTCTTATAAACGATGGAATTTGGTATTGGTTATTGGTGTATTGGGAACCACTACTGATAATGAAATGCTTTGAAATACTTCTCTTAATATATAGATTTACATGTATGTAACTCATGCTAAATCTTAATTATGAAAGCTAAACTTCCATTTATTTCATTGTTGATACTATCTATTGTTGCCTGTAAAAAGAATGATACGCCCAAGGTTGCAGCGAGCAATACTAACAACAATCAGCAGAATACCGCGAGCAAGCACTACAGGCTCTCGCAAATGTCCCGTGCCGGAACGAACAAAATTACAACGTACAATTACACTTATAATACAGATGGTAATGTGTCATCTGTAACATTGGTAGATTCTACCCCTCAATTTCCAACTACAGAACGTTTTGTAGAAACATTTATTTACAATAGTGAAAAAAAAGTCATTAGTGATCATTGGATTCATGTCATTGGCGACCATTCTACCGAGGATACAATTGGGTTTGATAAATTTTCCGGCAAGTACTCGTATAATAGCTCAGGTCAGCTGATATTGACAGATTATAGACTCGATTCGGATCCAAGTATACATCACTATATAGAATACATTCGTACCAGCAGCGATAACATTAGACAGATAAACAGTTATTACCATATCGATGATGGATCGCCTAATTATCATGTGTTTAAATACTTCGTTACTTATGATGCTGCGGGCGACGCAGAGAAAATAGATGTAAGAACAGATACTTATAAAGATTCAACAACTATATTCCCTTTGTATAGTAATATTATATACGACAGAAACCAAAACTATCAGTCTTTTGCACCTGGTCTACCTGTTTATGGTTTTAACTACGAGGCTAATTTTTCCTGGTTGATAACACCGGGTCCTCAGACTTTATCTGTAAACAATGCTTCTGCGTGGACATACACCGACGGTAATGGCATAACACAAAGCATCAATTATACTTTCCATTACGATGCTGACGGGCATTTGCAATCTTATAATGACGGAACGTATTCTTACAGTTTTGTGTATGAAGTCTATTGATTCTTGTTATTGACTCTCAGGTTGCTGATGAAGCGCTTATAAACCTTAGCAAAAATATATACTTGCAGGCGTTAATAATGCTACACCTAAACGCACCCCGTTATGAAGATATCCAATATTGCCATTGTAGCATTGATATGCCTGGCTACCACAGCCTGCAAAAAGAAGGATACTGCCAATAACACCAAACCTGCAGGCAATACGCCAACTGCTTACAGCATCAGTGTATCGGGCAATATGCGCCTGCTGCAGCCTCTACAGTTTACTGCCAATGGCACAGAAGGGCATAAAGTATTCTGGGACTTTGGCGACCAGCAAACAGGCGATGGCGGCCAGGTATCACATGCCTATAACCGCCCGGATAGCTTTACAGTAAGCCTGCGGCTCGATGATATAAATACAAAGCCCGTAGCCACAGCAAGGATAGGTATTAGCACGGGTATAGAAAAGTATGCGGGCGTGTATCATTGGCATGTGCATTATTCTGTAGACTCTGCATATGTAAAGTCTGAACGGGATGCTGAACGCGATATCGCCATAACCTCTACAGGTGATTCTCTTATACAGGTTGGCGGAGATGATGATGGAACTCCGACGTACCATTATTTTCATTCCCCGGCAGTCTATACTCTTGATACTGCCACTGAAGAGATATATACCTATAGATCAGGGAAGGGAATTTTAGAATTTCATCCTAAAACAGGTGAGATAGGCTTTACACGTGTGATCGCAGAGATAAACGGGGGATTTTTCCCATATTATTGCATGGCAACTTATACCAAATAATACTATGCGAGCACTACACTCATTTCGTGAGATTGCTTTGTCGCTGTCGCTCCGCGCAATGGCAGGTGGAAAATCCTAAATACTAATATCTAAATACTAATATCTAAATACTAATATCTAAATACTAATATCTAAATACTAATATCTAA
>MKUO01000018.1:0-227406 GCA_001897855.1 Bacteroidetes bacterium 43-93 | reverse complement strand
ATCTAAATACTAATATCTAAATACTAATATCTAAATACTAATATCTAAATACTAATATCTAAATACTAATATCTAATCCCCAATACACCAATTCCCAATACACCAATCTCCCAACCTAATACCCCCTAATAATACCCTTTACTTTGTAGAGGCGGTCTATCATGTCTTTGCGCAGGGGGCTGGGGGTGATGTTCTCGTTCTTGGGAACGAGTAGTATGCGGTCTTCGTCATAGATCCTGTTCTTCGCGTCCAGCACATAGGCATTGATGTATTTGCACGTCTCGAGCCCGTTTTTGGCTACCACGTAGTATATATCTCCGTACACGATAAAGCTGCGGTCTATCACCTCCTGGCATACCACATAGTCGCCGTGGCGTATTTCGCTGTGCATACTATCGCCGGTGATGATGGCTGCAAAGTTGCAATCCTTAAAGCGGGGATCGCGCAGGTGATAGATAGGCTCGTACGTGTTCTCGTCCTGGTAATGTTTTACAAAGCCCGCAGATACCGGTACGTTGTACACAGGTATGCCCTTCCAGTCGGGGAAGGCCTCTGCAAATTCCTGTTCGTCGAGCCGCATAGGTATCTTCTTGCCCAGGGCTATCACTTCCTTCTTGCTCACTACCGCTTTGCCGATCCAAAGTTTTTCCTGCAGTTGCTCCACTACTTTTTTTGCAGAGGTGGCGGGGGCGTCTTTTGGAATATTATCCAAATTCTTCAGGTGGAAGAATAGCTTTAGTTTGCTGCGGTCATCTTCTTTGCGGGGCAGGCTGCCCTTCTCCCATCCGCGCAGCTTTTCTGCGTTGATGTCCATCAGCTCTGCAAGGCGCTCAGAGGAGATAGCCTTACCGGTGAGCGATTTTATTTTGCTCTTAAAAGCACTGAGAAACGAACCAATATCCATACGTGAATAAAATATTTGTATAATTATCCAATTATATTTGGACAATTGTCCAAATATGCCCAACTTTGTATTGTGTTAAAGATATAAGTAAATCGGCTAACGGTAAAATCTCGTTGCGGTGAGGATGGTAGAAGTTTTCATTTCATTGCATAGGATTTTTTTGGCAAAGGTTTAGTTTTATTAATCATGGTTCCGGCCCCTACAGGCCTTATCACCCGGCCGCACAGGTTGGCCCTGTATCTACAAGGTGTTAGCCGGTTTACTTTTTCTTTAATGCCACCACCCAGTCGCTATCGCGACACCCCTCCTATAAACAGGAGGTGATATAAGTGTGGTTTTGACTTTTGAATTTTGACTTTTGAATTTATACCATGAAAACACTTCACCAATTTACACTCCGCTTTCCACTGGTGAGCACCTATGCCGGCAGCAATGGCTTGCAGACCATACGCCATGGCGAACTGCACATAACGGGCGGCTACTATTACGCAGGCGATGAACCCATAGTAGATCATACCCATTACGAACTGGCACCCGGCACTACGCTGAACAACCTGATGGAATGGCTTCAATACAATACCGATGCACAGATAGTGAACGCGGTAGAAGAATACATTGCTATGATGGAGTTGCTGCGATGAAGGCAACTGGGTAATAAGGTAATAAGGCAACCGGGGCGATAAGGTAAGGTGCAAATAATAATCTTGCCACTAATCTATCGACGTAT
The DNA here is from genome assembly GCA_001897855.1 of Bacteroidetes bacterium 43-93. Lineage (GTDB taxonomy): Bacteria > Bacteroidota > Bacteroidia > Chitinophagales > Chitinophagaceae > Polluticoccus. The sequence goes on along the minus strand of MKUO01000018.1, from coordinate 225,775 downwards.
TGACCAATTACCTTATCACCCTATTAACATATTAACCTATTGCCATGACCGACAAAACCAAACTCCCTATTGCTACGCGTTACGATCCGGATAAGCAAACCGTATGGTATGGCTTCCTGGATAAGCGCTATTACCTGCCTGTGTTTAACGATATATACATACATCGCGGATGGGTTTACGGCCACGATGGCACCAGGGAATGGACATTAGGACAAGCCATACCCGGCTATGTGCTGGACAGGCAATACTATGGCGAAGTGATATTTAGAAAATTAGCTGATGTGATGATTAGCTGATTAGCTGATTGCGGTAATGTGGTAATACGACAATGTGGTAATACGAGAATAGGATAATGTTAATACGCTTTGCAAACTGAGAACTGCAAACTGAGAACTGTAAACCGCAAACTGCAAACTGTTGACCACCTACTGCTAACTGAGAAGTATCTCTCCTCCTGTTCATAGGAGGAGTACCCGACGCAGGAGGGGGAGGTGGTCACACTTTTGAATTTTGACTTTTAACTTTTGAATTTGAAAAATGAAAGACCGTTATTATTTCCCACACTATTACAATTCGCGCTACAGCGATGAACTTATCCAACTGGCAGAAGACCATAAGCTTGCAGGTTATGGCCTGTACTGGATCATTATGGAGGCCCTGCACGAAGATGAAGATAGTGGTATGGACTATAACGATAGGCAAGTATCTAAACTTGCCAGGCGTTACGGAATGCCCGAAGAGACCGTAAGGCAGATCATTGAGGATTGCATTCATGTGTACGATCTTTTTTACGAAAAAAATGGCCGCATTCTTTCAACTACGGTGATCGAGAATAAGGAAAGAAGAAAAAAAGAGAATAAAACAAATGTGACAAATGGCAGAAAGGGTGGATTAGCTAAGGCTGCTAACAGAAAAGCAAAAATGAAAAGTGAAGAAGAAAATGAAGAAGAAATTGAGGATGAAATTGAAGATGAAAGCCTTGATGGTGGCGGTTCTGTAGCCTTGTCTAGCAAAGAAAGAAAAGAAAGAGAAGAAAGTAAAGAAACTGTTTTAAAGACTAACGTCTTTGTCGAAAACGAGGTTTCGACGGTAGGAGATTCTTTACAACAACCGGGTAGTGGAGATAACGGTACCGAACACGGAGCAAACACGCAAACACCACAGAAGCCCAAAGTATGCAAGCACTACAAACGCCCTATACCACCGCTGATGAAGCCCTACATGGACGACTGGAACAGATGGGCTATGGAATACGGCATGCCCCGCATTACCACCATCACAGACTGCCGGCGCAATAAGCTGAAAACCCGCATGAAGGAGCCGGAGTTTGACATGCAACACCTGCTGGATATGGCAACACGATCTACCGCCATACTGGAGGGCAACTGGTTCACGTTCGACTGGCTGATAAAATCTGTACACAACTACCAGCGCCTGTCAGAAGGGGCATACACCGATAAGCAGGTACCCGAACGCCGGGAAACGGAACGGCGGGCACAGGAGGCTGACCGCCACGAATCGCTCCTTGCCGCATCCCGTGCATTCATCAACAGCTAAACCCCATACCATGCATCATATTAGCAGCATATCTACAACAAAAAATAGTAAACACAAACTTGCGGATAACAGCATCATCCCCGGTAAGATGCCGCCGCATAGTGCAGAGATAGAAGAAGCCGTGCTGGGCGCACTGCTGCTGCAGGGCCAGCGGATGGACGAAGTATATACCCTGCTGCCCTATGCGCATTGCTTCTATGCAGAAGCCCATGTACACATCTACGATGCCCTGCTGCGCCTCTACAAAGACGACAGACTGATAGACGCGCTCACCGTGGCCGAGGAGCTGACCAAAACAGGCAAGCTGGAACGTGCCGGCGGAGGGCTGAAGATAGCGCAGCTGATGCAGGACGTGGTAAACGCCGCCCACCTGGAAGCCCACGCCCACATAGTGATGGAGAAGTACCTGCAACGCGAGCTGATACGTGCCGCGGGAGACATCATCACCGAGGCCTATGCGCCCGATGCGGATGCGCTGGAGCTGCTGGATAAGGCAGGGGAGCACATCAGCCATATTGCGGGCAATACTGCAAGATCGGGCTATGTACATATATCCACCGCGGTGATGGAGGCTATGAATGCTATGGAAGAAACAGCCATGGGTGGCAAGGGCGTCAGCGGGCTGCCTACGGGCTACCAGGGGCTCGATAGATTTATCTACGGATGGCAACCCGAAGACCTGGTGATACTCGCCGCACGCCCCTCTGTGGGTAAAACGGCCTTTGCGCTGAACCTGGCGCTGAACCTGGTAACGCACCCCGATCGGCCGGGTGGTGTGGGCATCTTCTCGCTGGAGATGGGGAGGAGAAAACTCATCAACCGCTGCATAGCTACCCTTTCGGGCATACCGCTGGATAAGATACGCCGCAGCGACCTGGGCCCCGCGGAGTGGCAACTGGCCACCCAAACGAGCAACAGGCTGGCAGCGCTGCCCATACAGATAGATGATACCGGTGGCCTTACCATATACGAGCTGCGCAGCAAGGCCCGCAAGATGGTACGCAAAAACGGGGTGAAGCTGCTGATAATAGACTACCTGCAACTGATGCAGGGCACGGACAACAACCGCAACAGCAACCGCGAGAACGAGGTGGCACGCATCAGCCGGGGGCTGAAGGCACTGGCCAAAGAACTGCAGGTGCCCATCATAGCGCTGAGCCAGCTAAACCGTATGGTAGAGAACCGCAAGGAAAACAAGAACGAACCCTTTTTGGCAGACCTGCGCGAGAGTGGCTCTATAGAGCAGGATGCAGATAGTGTACTATTCCTCTACCGGCACGATTACCAGTCGCTCTTGCCGGAGGACTACAGCGATCATAAAGTGTACCTGAAGATAGCCAAGAACCGCGATGGCCGCACAGGTGTACTCAGCTTTACCTCTCACCCTGCTACACAGAAGTTTGTGGAGTAGACAATTCGACAATTTGGCAATTCGACAATTTGATAATGCGGCAATGCGACAATGTGTTAATGCGGGAATACGGCAATGCGGTAATGTGGGGATTAGGATTTAGATATTAGGAATTAGGATTTAGACATTAGGAATTAGGATTTAGACATTAGGATTTAGAAATTAGTATTTATACCATGAAAACACAATTATTAGACCAGGCACATTTGATGGATGTAATATGCACCGCCGTGGCAGATGAGTTTGGCGTGCCCGGAACGGTTATGTACACCCGCGAGCAAACCCGTAGCACCCGCACCGTTGCCGAAGCCCGGCAGGTAGCCGTGTACCTGATGCGCCTGCACACCGACAAGACCATGAGCGACATCTGCAAAGAGATGGACATCAAAGAACGCCAGACGATCAACTACTGCGTACGCCGCACCATAGCAAGCCAAACCGTTAACCTCGACTTCCGCCGCCAGCTAGCCCGCATAGAATTGAAGATATGGGAGCTGATGGGTGGGTAGAAAAGGGAATTGGGGTATTGGGAATGCGGCAATTACTTTTTGCTTATTACTTTTTTACTTTTTACTTAAACTGTCATTGCGAGGTACGAAGCACGACCTCCTTGGCAACTACGGATCGGATAAATGTACTATAGCTCCCATGTTCGACAAGGTGAATATGTTGATACACGAGATCAGGAAAGTTAGTGGAAAATAGTAGGTTTCATTTTTTAGAGTCATTGCGAGGTACGAAGCAATCTAATCCAAACATGTACTAAGTAACCCTTAGGGAGTGTCTATCGCGAATGAGTAACGCACCCGGAGTATGGACTGGATTGCTTTGTCGCTATCGCTCCGCGCAATGACTTTCATATGGGGTATCGCGAATGAATAACGCACCCTACATTTTTCAGGGTCATTGCGAGGTACGAAGCAATCTAATCCAAACATGGACTATGTAACCCTTAAGGAAGTGAGTATCGCGGATGAGTAACGCACCCGGAGTATGGACTGGATTGCTTTGTCGCTATCGCTCCGCGCAATGACACTCATATTTTTTAGAGTCATTGCGAGGTACGAAGCAATCTGATCCAAACATGTACTGTGTAACCCTTAAGGGAGTGAGTATAGCGAATGAGTAACGCACCCGGAGTATGGACTGGATTGCTTTGTCGCTATCGCTCCGCGCAATGACTTTCATATGGGGTATCGCGAATGTAACGCACCCTACATTTTTCAGGGTCATTGCGAGGTACGAAGCAATCTAATCCAAACATGGACTATGTAACCCTTAAGGGAGTGAGTATCGCGAATGAGTAACGCACCCAGGAGTATGGACCGGATTGCTTTGTCGCTGGCGCTCCTCGCAATGACTCGCATCTTTTGCAATGACTTTCTCTTTTAACGTCAGTACTCGATCTTATCGGAGAGGTCTTCCCAGGTGGGGTTCATGGCGGTGACAAGCGCATCTTTGTATGCCCTGTTATAACCCTTCAGTCGCTTTTCTTCTTCTATGGCTTCGGTGATATCGTCGAAGTACTTGTAGTAGACCAGCATTACGCAGTTGAACCTTGCCGTAAAACTCTTAGGATCTGTTTTGTTTTGATGCTCCCATACACGTCCCTCGAGGTTGGTGGTAACACCGGTGTATAGTACTCGCCTGCTAACAGACGACATCATATATGTCCAACCGCCTTTTCGCATGAAGGGAAGTTAAGGAAAGAAAGGTTTGTAAAAGAGGGTGTTTTTCACGTTGATATCGATAAATAAGAAGAGTAATTTTGTGTCTTCGTTCTAAAAACCTCAAAATCCCTTAGATATGATTCGCACAATTGATATTAACAAATTTGGTCAATTTGAAGATTTTAATTGGATTAAGGAACTTAATCGAGGGCCCAGATTTGAAAAGATCAATATCCTTTATGGTAGAAATTATTCTGGGAAAACCACCTTATCAAGAATTTTTAGAAGTATTGAGAAAAAAGAAGTGCATCCAAATTATGCAAGAGAAGCGAAATTCAAAATCAGTTTTGATGATGGGTCATCAATCGACGAAAAGGAAGTTGCGTTAAAAAGCACTGCTCATATTAGGGTTTACAATTCTGACTTCATCAAAGAAAATTTAAGTTGGCTGTACAACCCTGATGGTTCAATTCAGCCTTTTACCATTCTGGGTGACACAAATGTTGCTATTGAAGAGAAAATAAATGAGATTGTTGATCGTTTGGGTTCTATTGAGGGTAAAAAAGGCTTGTTGTTTGAGCAAAATCAAATATTAGAAGATTTCAAAAATAAGACAGAGGGAAAAAATGGTAAGCAACATGAGCTAGACCAAGCTTTGTCTGAAAAAGCGCGAAATATTAAGCATAACCCCGGTTTGTACGATTCAGTGAACTATACTCACCCTAAGATTAGTGCTGACATAAACGCTGCTAAAAGTCAGGGTGTGTTAAGTAACGTTGAGCTTGAAAACAAGAAGAAATTATTGAAGGAGGACACCAAAGAAAATATCGGAAGGATACAAGAGCCTCAGACAAAATTATCCGAATATATAATTAAGACGAAAGAGTTGCTTTCCGCAAAAATAAAGCCAACCAAGCCAATAAATGAACTATTAGAGGATAGCTTATTACAAGAATGGGTACGACAAGGGATAGATAAACACAAGAGCATTCGAAAAAGTTGTGCCTTCTGTGGAAATGTGATATCACAGGATTTGTGGAAAAAACTAGACGACCATTTCAGTACAGAATCTGAGAATTTGAGGACGGACATAGAAAATACTATTAAGCGCTTGAATGCAGGTAAGAAAAATCTAGAAAATTTCATTTCAATTCCTAGAGAAAAATTTTACAACATTTATTTTGATGATGTTGAAATTGCAATTGCAAAATGGCAGAATGCTAAACAGAATTATCTTTCCTGTATCGATGATTTGATTAATGTCTTAGAAGATAAGAAAAACGACATTTTCAATGTTAAGACTATCGAAATTAGAGATAGTTATTCAGAACCTTTAATTCAAGCGATTAAACAAATTAATTATCTAATAGATCAAAATAACCTTAAAGGAACTACGCTTGCAAAGGAGCAGAGGCAAGCAAGACTTGAATTGAGATTATCCGAAGTAGCAAAATTTTTAAAAGAAATTGGATATGAAAAAAGAGTCGTCGAGTTAACAACTGCTGAAGCTGCAATTAAAGTTGTAGAAAAGAAGTTGTCCGATATTAACGGATTTATTCAACAACTCAATAATCAAAAGAAACTATTTGAGGCGCAGTTAAAAGACGAAAGCCGTGGTGCAGAACTCGTAAACAAATATCTTCAAAGATTTTTTGGTCATGATGAAATCAAATTAAAAGCTACTGACAATGACGCAAAAATTAAATTTCAAGTTACAAGGGACGGAAGCGATGTGCAAAATTTAAGCGAAGGAGAATGTAGTTTGATCTCTTTCTGTTATTTTATTGCGAGAATTGAGGATGATCTAAAAGATGATGCTATTAAAGAAAAGCTTGTCGTCTATATTGATGACCCTATATCTAGCTTAGATAATAATCATATTTTTTTTATGTTTAGTCTAATAGATTCAGTGCTTGCTAAACCTAAAAAGTATGGTCAGTTATTCATCTCAACGCATAACATGGATTTTTTCAAGTACATAAAAAGGCTTACAAGTTTTGAAGGGAAAGATAGTGTTGCTTTTTTCTTAATTGAAAGAAAACAAAAGCAGAATCATAAAAGAAGTTTTATTAAAAATATGCCAGAACATCTGAAAGAATATGTTACTGAATTTAACTACTTATTCAAAGAGATATACACGGTTTATGAAGAGGTTAAAGGTGATAAAAAGAAAAAGTTTGATAACACATTCAACAACTTTTATAATCTGCCTAATAACATGAGAAAGTTCTTAGAATGTTATCTGTTCTATAAATACCCAAATAATAATAATCCACTTTCAAATCTTGATAAGCTATTTGATGATAATATTCCTTCTTTGGTAAACAGAGTTGTTAATGAATATTCGCATTTGACCTATATCGACCGCGCTTGGCACCCAATCGATGTTAACGAAGCGGAGGAGTGTGCAAAAATCATAATCGAAGCAATTAAAAGATCTGACCCTAACCAGTATTCAGCTTTGTGTGAAAGTATAGGAGTTGCAACAAACTAATATCCCTAACTCCCACCCCTTAACTTTACATAAAACCAAATCGTTATGGCTTGGGGTTCTGTATTGGTCATACTGCTGATGTACGCAGGTCTGGGGCTTATTCTCATAGTCCCGTTTATACTTTCTGCTCAGAAGACACTCCGCCAGGTGGCACCGCACAACAGGCGCCTGCAACCCGTACAGCTATGGTGGTGGCTGATGCCTATACCTATAGTGTCGCATATCATCATCTTTATATTGGTACTGAGGTTGGCACAGTCGCTCCATGCCGAGTATAAAGAGCGGGGTATACCAGCATCTAACGCACCTACCCTGGTAGCGGGTATGGCACAATGGGGTGTGAGTGTACTGATGATTCTTGCCGGGGGCCGTAAGGTGGGGTTGTTTGCCGTTGGCCTTGCTTTGTTCTTCGTGTACTGGACGAGCGTAGCTACCGTTCGCCGCAAGCTGGAGGAAACGCCGAAAGAAATCCCAAATACTAATATCTAAATCCTAATTCCCTTATTACCGCATTACCTTATTGCCGTATTGTCGCATTACCGCATTAACACATTTTCGCATTCGGCTGTTGTGCGATGGCTCTAATTGGCTTCAGGAGTATCGCTTGCTATTAATATAGAATCGAGCGTTTTAGTAAAGGCGATGGACTTTTTTATGGAATTGTAACGAGAGGGCACAAAATCGCTGCCTACCAATATGTTGGTGGTATCGCAGCTCGTAGCAAGGCTCGGAAGTGCTTTCTTAAAAGTTCCACATTTAAATGTCTTTACTTTAAAATACCTGAATTGTTTATTATCGGCAGTGGCAAGCAATGATGTCAGGCTATCGCGCATGCGTATCGCAGCGTTTGCAAGTGCCTGATAATAATTGCTGGTAGCGGTATAATACGCCAGTTGCTTCCTGTCTTGTTGGTCGCTTTGTAAATGCAGTTTGTCGGCTAATTTTACGCTATTGGTATAATTGGTAACACTCTGTGTATCCCGGTTATATTCCATACGATAAAAACTAAGATCACTTTCGGCGTCTGCGATGAGTTGCTCCATGGCTTCTTTCTCGGTGAGGCTATCGATATGTACAATTCTCAGGCTGTCTAGATGATAAGCATTGCTGTCTATAATGGCATTTGCATCAGTTATGATAGCGGTTCTGATCTTTTCGTCGCGATTGTTGGTGGTATTGTTGCAGGCAACGATCAGTAATATGGCCAGGGCAGGGATCAATTTCTTCATGTGTAAAGATGTAGTGAGGTTGCAAAATACTATAAATCTTTTTCTGTACATATTCGGTGTTGGGCATCATTACCGTTTATCACCCCATATAGGAAATACCGTGTTTTTTACGGTGATTTGCACCATGCAAAAAAACACAAGGTTCATACCGGAGCTGGAGGGCCTGCGCGGCATTGCTGCTCTTGCTGTTGCGGTATGCCACCATATTGCTACCTATTGCCTGTCGGGCGATTGTGCCTACTGGATGCAACCCTTTCCCAAAGAGGGTTGGGATGGCAAGCTGTTTACCATCATCACCATGTTCTTCAATGCCAATCTTGCGGTGGTATTGTTCTTTGTGCTGAGCGGTTTTGTGCTATCGGCATCGCTGGCATCATCGCAGGGCGCTATGGGTGCAAGGGGTATTGCCGGCTATTATGTAAAGCGGGTGTTTCGCATATACCCCGCGCACCTGGTAGCGCTTATTGCTATGACGGCGCTGTTGCTGGCTATCCCCTTTGCGCAGGGGGGTAATTATTCAGACTTCTTTACATCGGTATATAGTATTAAAATATCGGCATGGAGCTTTATAAAAAATGCTGCATTGTATAACACTACTATCAACCCCGTTACCTGGACGCTGCCTGTAGAGATCATAGGTTCGTTCTTCATACCCTTGTTTTTGTTGAGTAACAGGTGGCAGCTACCGGGCAAGCTGGTGGTGCTGGCGGTGTTAATAGCAATTAGCTGGCGCTTTCAGCAGGTGTTGCCTGTAAAATACCTGTTCTGCTTTTACCTGGGTATGATACTGAAAGACATCATGGCGGCATTGCAGCTACAACGCAGCCTGCCATTGCTATACGGCGGGCTGGCGGTGAGTGCCTTCAGCAGGTTGCTCAGCACCTGGGATAGTGGCGCGTATATAAATGACCTGCTCTGTGCGCTTGCCAGTGTTATGATCATCAGCGCTATATTGCTAAAAAGCAACGATGTGATCTTTAAATTCTTTGATAACGGCATCATCAAAAAACTGGGTCAGCGCTCTTATAGTTTTTATATCATCCACCTGAGCATTATGTCCCCGATAGTGGTGTTGCTTACCCGCATGGGGCTGGGGGGCATCAACGGTGTAGTGGCCAACCTGGTGGTAACTGTGGTGGGCATCACGTGTAGCTATTACATCAGCGGCCTGCTGTTTACTTATGTAGAGAAGCCTTTCATAAAACTGGGCAAGGCGTTTACGGGAAGATTGTCGATTGGATAATGCGGTAATGCGGCAATGCGGTAATGCGATAATTTGGCAATGAGGTAATGCGGCAAATAAGTTAATAGGTTAATAAGGGAATTAGGATTTAGATATTTGGATTTAGAATTTCCAACCTGTCGTTGGTGAGGTACGAAGCAGTTTCAAGACCACACGAGCATCACACTCATTCCGTGAGATTGCTTTGTCGCTATCGCTCCGCGCAATGACTTGTTAAGTGAAAAGTCAAAAATCAAAAGTGCGGTTTGTAAAACGTGTACCTTATTAACCTATTTCCCAATTATCGAATTGCGAATTATCAAATTGTCGTCGAATTGATAATTATTACCTTATTTTCTTATATTTGAGGTACTAAACTCCTAAAAACTTAAAAACCCAACCCTTATGTTTTTACCTAATCTCACCCTTGCGGCAGCATTGCTGTTGTTTGCCGCTATTCCCTTTGTGCTGTTTGTACTCACCACAGAGAAGGCCATGAAATATGTTTCCTTCAACAACCGACGGATAAGTGCTTCGATGGTATGGCTGTACATGCTGCCTGTGCCGCTGATATGTCATCTATGGTATTATTACCTGGTGGTGCAGGTGTCGTTGTCGCTGCGGGCAGAGTACCGTGAGCGGGGTATTGCTATGCAGGTGCCGCCTACACTTATATCGGGCCTGGCGATGAATACTGCCTTCCTTGCCGCATATATACCACAGATGCCTGCATGGCTCGGTGGTATGCTGGCATTTGTTACGTTTTTGATCCACTGGTCGCGCATGACGGAGGCCAGCCGCAAACTACAGCAGGACTCTTCGGTATTGATAAACCCGGATTTTCAGTAGAGGGTTTTGATGTGATGAAGTGATGATTTGATGATTGGGCAATGCGATAATTGGGCAATGCGATAATGCGGCAATTCCCAATATACTAATACAACCAATTCCCAATATACTAATACACCAACCCCAATACCTACCTGATCTTTACGGCGGCAGATAGCTTCAATGGTTGCTTGCCTGCTTTGTTGCTTACGGCAATGATCTCTTCAAAAAATATCCTGTCGCCGGGCTGTGCCCTGCTGAGGATACTGGCAGCATTACCTGTAGAGAGGTTGTCTCCTTTTATTACAAAGGGGCCCAGCAGCTCGCTGCCTTTTCCTTTGGGCACATAAGATACCTGGTAGCCGGTAATGTGGTAATCTTTATCGCCATCAGGCATGCGCAATACAGGGTCGTTCACCAGTTGTTCTTTGCTTATGCTCAGGCTGCGCTGGTTGCCTATCAGTACAGGGTTTTCGTTTACGGTAGCATTCTGCTGGGCATACGCACCCAGGGATGTTGCTAATAGGATAGCACTGAAGGCTTGCTTTCTCATACCGGTTGTTTGGTTTCTTTAAAGATATGGTAAAATATTTGATAATGTGATAATGTGATGATGTGATAAATTGGGCAATGCGATAATTGGGTAATGCGATAATGCGGCAATTCCCAATAAACCAACCCTAATTCCTAATCCCCCAATCCCGGGGCACAAAAAAGCCCTCCTGTTACGGAAGGCCTTTTGCTTATTTGGGTTAGAATATTGTGGTGCTTATTGTTTCATGAACCTGGCAGTATGCACACCGGCATTGTCATACAAGCTCAGGAAATAGTTACCCGCAGGCAGGTAAGATATATCCAGCGATTGTGTAGTTGCCCCGTTTGCCGTAAAGCTTTGGTGGCCTACTACATTGCCCAGCAGGTTGGTGATGCGTATATTGGTTTTGCCCTGTGCTGCAAAGTTTACATTCAGCGTTTGTGCAGCAGGGTTTGGATATACCAGCAGGTTGTTGGTATTATCTGTAATGTTGCCTATACCAGTTACCGGTACTACACGTGATGCCGTTACAGGTTGCTGTGTACGGTACACATCGCCGTTTTCGGCAGACATATACATGTATCCATCGTATGCTATGTGCATGGTATTGTTGCTGCTATTGCCGGCATAAGCACTTGATGGCAGGCCGTTATCGTACGCAGCCCATGTCATACCTTTATTTGCAGAGTACATCAGCGCATAGCTGCTGGTAGATGCTACATATATACTGGCGAAAAGGCTATCGCTTGCAGGCGATTTGATCATTTGCTGGAAGGTAGCACCTGCAGGCAATCCGCTGGTACCTACAGGCAGCCAAATAGTACCATCGGTAGAGCTAAAGAGGCCTACCGCACCCATCAGCATCGTACCGTCAGACATTACCTGTACATTGCCCGATCCGCCTGAGAAGGTTACATTCAGGTTGTTCCAGCTGCCGCCCAGGTCGGTAGATTGGTAAACCGTGCCGCTGGTAACGAGGTAATAGCTGCCGCCTTTCTCATACACATACAAACCGCTTTGCGAAAACATATTGAGCGTAGCAGACCAGCTCATGCCATTATCGTTGCTCACATATATCTTGTTAACGCTGCTGCCGTGGTGCAGTAATACAAAGTTGGTACCACCCATATAAAACAGGCGTGTTACGTGCTCTGAGTCGCTGCCTATCATGCCCGAATTGGCTGTATGCCAGGTAGCGCCAAAATCGGTAGAGCGTAGCACACCCTTGCCACCATAATCTACCATAAACATCAGGTTGCCAAAGGCATATAGAGATCCGTTGGCTGCAGGAGATGTCATAGTAGTGAAGCTGCCAGGTGTTGCAGCAGCTGTAGAGTGTAGCAATACATTGCCTTTTGCGGCAAATACATCGCCGCTTTGAGTAGATGCCAGGCTCATAGACCCCGAGGTATTGGTATATACCGATTGCCAGGTAACCACCTGTGCCTGGGTGGTAACGGCTGAGGCCAATAGCGCGCTAAGGCATAATTGGGTAAATTTTCTCATGATCTTATTTTTTAACTATAGCTTACTAAAACCCTGCCAGAACGTGCTGTGGTCGTTCATAAATTGATAAAGTTTTCTTAATAAATTGTTGAAAGGCAATGTCGCGGATAAAATATTGAACATGCCTTTTTTACACATGTGTTTAAATCTATGTATAAGTTGCCCGTTTTTCTACGTGTATTTTTCCTAAATTAGCAATAGGATAAGAAACACATAAAACACACATCATGGAGATAAGAGAGATGACACCACCACTAACACCCGCTGAGGTTCAGCAAATAGAAGAGATCGTTAATATGCTATTGGTAGAGCTTGATTAGCATGTAACATATCCATACAGCATTACGTCGCACACTTGCACGCTTATATCACGAGAAAGGGTTTTAATTATATATCATTTCTGGAAATAAGTGGCATTTTTACGCCATTCCCATTTGCCGCCATGCCCTTGGTAAGACAGGCTGCGTGAAAATTGGAAAGTATTGGTCTTGAAAAACCAGTAAAAAAAGCCAGGATATGCCACTGCCGCATCAGAACCCTGAAATACAACAAACGAATCCGTGGTGTAAACATAATGCATATCTATAGGGATATTAAACCAGCCGGCCACAGTATCATTATCTGCCTCTATACGTACTACCCCGGCTATAGGACAACTGAATGCAATATCCTTCTCTGAGGTCCAGTCTTTCACCGTACCTACAGAATCTAAATGATAGTTGGCTACCCAGTGGTACCTGCCTGCGTAAGGCTCTATACCACTAATGATTCCGATTGTGGTTTTTGCTACCGGCTTATAAGCTTCATCATCAAGGCTAATAGTGATGCGGAAAGAATCTGCTGTTTTATAAATATGCGTCACACTATCGCCATCTACTTTAGTATTATCACCCAGTATCCAATGTATCCGGTGCCCGTGTGCGCCATTGGCCACCAGTTTCATGGGTGTGTTGACCATATAGTTACCTGATACGGAAATACTATAAGCAGGGCCGGAGTTTCCTGCATTGGCGAGCGCCGTGTTATCCTCATTTTTTTTGCAGGATACAAGAGCTAGGGTAGTTATTAAAGCTATAGGCAGGCAACGCATAGGTAGTAGTATTAGAAATTAATAGTTACAACAATAATAATACCAGTTATTCCTTTGCAATAGCAACCTGGAATGGTTTTTTAACTAATTGATTGCAACAGCGGCATAATTTATACACCCGTATATATAAAAAAACAAAGCTATGACAACGACAACAGGATATAAAGTATGGAACGTAATCTTATGGATACTGCAGCTGGGCCTGGCGGCGATGTTTACCATGACGGGCTGGATGAAGCTGAGCACACCCATAGATCAGCTGGCTGCTATGATGCCATGGGCAAAAGATGCACCTGCGCTGGTACGTTTTATAGGCACCTGCGAATTGCTGGGCGCCATCGGGCTAATACTGCCGGCATTATTAAGAATTGCACCGAGGCTTACACCATGGGCGGCTGTGGGCATCGCAACCATTATGCTGCTTGCTACGGGCTTTCATATTTATAGGGGAGAGCTGCCACACATCACTACCACCATCGGGCTGGGTTTAGTAGCCGTATTGGTAGCATGGGGCAGGTTTAGAAAAGCGCCCATAGCACCACGGGGATCTGCTCATAGAAATACCGTTAACGCAAGCCAGCTGCATCCAAGATAAAGAGCCCTTATTACAACAACTATTCAACCAATCAACTATTCAACCAACCAACTATTCAACCTATTACTATATCGACTTATTACCATATTGCCGCATTACCGTATTGGCTAATTGTCGAATTATCAAATTGCTACTCCTTCTTTCCCGGATTAGGTACTATTACCAGTGTTGCAGCATCGCAGTTCCAGATGCTGATATAATCTTTAGAAACGGTAACACAACTATTACCACTACCCGGTGGCATGTATAGCATAGAAGTGCAAATATCGGTAGGCGTGATGAACAGGTTATACTCAGATATATGAGTATGTACCGTTCCTTTATAGTTTTCTAATGTATCTTCTTTAGGATCTATTGGTAACAGCGTACGGTGCAGGGCTTTTTTCTCTATCACCTTATTGTCTTTATCCAGCGTAATCTTGTAATCGTTACCATACAGTATTACCCCTTCTTTTGCTGTGCTGGTGATCACATATACCCGGCGATAATCGCCCGTTATCAGTGGCGCTATGTTGAAGTTGCAATTGTCGTAGTATTTAAAAAATCCGTCTGATGCATTGGTCATCTGCTGCACGGCTCTGCGCATACCTACATATTGCTGTTCTGTGGCTGTTAATACACGGTGCTGCAGGTTTACGATGCCTGTTTCCGGGTCTATACCATCTTTAAATATAACCGTGCCTATCACGCTATCGGGGTAGGGCTTGCTGGTAAAAATACACTTCATGCCGCTGCCGTCTATATAAGAGCAATAGCCGCCAATATCTTCCTGGCTGCCTGTATAGCTGCTCATAAACAGGTCGCTGGCCACCCAGGAGCAATGCTCGCTGTTGTAGAGCATCAGCCCCTCGGCCTTGAGGCTATCGGCAATATAGGCAAGCTGATCTTTCGATAATTTATCGGCCGCTTGTGTTTTAAAGCATAGCAGCAGGATGAATAAAAACGGAGTGAACTTCATTCGGGTAGAAACTTTGTCTGAAAATGATAATAAAGGGAAAACGTTTGTCTTATATAGCAGGGATAAAGGTAATATAAAACTTTTACGCATCCTTTGTTTAACTTCATAAAGTACCATAAAAAGAGGATCAATGAGAAAGATATACATAGCCGCGATAGCGCTGTTGCTAAGCGCCGGTACATCTATAGCGCAAACAAAACCTAAGCTTACCACAGATACCGGCCTGCAGGATTCTGTGCTTAGCTTCCTGGTCAATAAATTACCAACGCTCGATGGCATACCGGTAGTACACGAGTTTGGCCGCAACAAGTCTGCCGATCTTTTTTATAACCAGGATGTAGCTCCTAATTATGATCTGAGCGTTGCTATAGAGAACATTACCAAAGAACTGAACCTGCAGAAAATGCCTGCTCCTAAAAAGTGGACAAAGACCATTAAGCGGCATCCGCTCGCAGAACAAAAGCTGCAACCCAAAGCAGGCGATATGGTCATCAGCATACAGAAGCCCATCTACAGGGATGGTATGTATTATGTACTCGCTACCGCAGAGGTAAAGCAATATCCGACTCCCTGTGAGTTCCTTTTTGTTTATGACAAAAATACATTAACACAGCTAACGTATTCTGAAGAAAATCAGGAGTAAAGATATTTTTTAAAAAAGTTTTATCCCTTAAAATCCGCTACTGTAAAGGTTTTAGAGGTAATGATATGCGTACTGAAGAAAAAATAATTTTTTTTCAGAAGAAAAGTTTTTCCTAATTTTGTATCACAATACAGCCGGTGGTTGTTTGTTCTTTTCTAAGGGGATGTCTCCCCAAAGCACACGGAGTGGTACTCCAAATATCTACGGGCGGTGCCCGGTATCTTTCTCAATTTTCCTCTTAAAAATGGCAAATTATGCATCCAGTCTGTTGACTAATGCCCAAACTACGCTCGCCACAAAATACAACGAAGCCGAACTGCGTAGAAAAGAACGTCCCGTATTGACGATGGCACTGAACAATGCCCAATACACCCTGCCCGACTGGGAATCGCTGAAGACAGCAGAAAGCCGCGTGGTAGAAGTAAAATACCTGAAACAACGCGCACCCGGCAGTGGCACCGCAAAGGTAGCACTGCACACAGGCACCAAAGGCGATAGCGGTACGCTGAACCTCGCCTACCAATGTCTTACCGAAACATTCTACATGAGCCGCAAGCAGGCACAGAACAATGCCGTTGGCGCTAAGATCATGTTTCAGCACGAGATAGAACAGGCTGTTGATAATCTTAAAGACCGCATGGAAACCCTGGGCCTTGCCTACCTTGCAGCCCACACCTGCCAGCTTACCAGCCCTGCAACATCAGGCGCCGGTACGTGGAACAGTACCAACCATGCACTGGAAATACCCGCTGCTAAGCTCGACTATTTTACACAGCTCTCTAAAACCTTTATGCGTGGCCGCCTGTACCGTGGCGACCTGGATATGATCCCCGATCTGCAACTGTGGCCATCGCTGGAGCGTACCATGTGGCAAGGCGCGGGCAACAGTACCAACCTTGCGCCCCAAATGCAGGGTGTTCGTATGGCGGCAACATCAGAAGTGATCTCTGCAAGCTATACAGACGGTGCTGCTTTCATCATGCCTGCAGGTACGTTCAAAGCACTTAACTGGAACGATCCGCTGAATAAAGAAGGCATGGATGCAGGCGATAACGAAGTAGGTATGTTTGGCACTTTGTTAGATCCGTTCGGTTCGGGCTTTGTGTTTGATGTATCTAAGTATAGCAAGCGTGGCGATGAAAGCGCCAATGGCGGCGGCGTGCAGGATGTGCTGGATCAGTGGGAAATATCTGCATGGGTAGGCTGGGGTGTACCACCACTGTCTGCAGCGAGTGATAGCCCGGTACATCTTATAAGCGTAGGTGCTTAATACATACATCTCCCTAAACCATAAACCATGACGAACGGATATAACGCAGCCCTTGTGCTGCCTGCAATGGAGCGTATTGGCTGGCTGCAACCCACCACCAAAGGCTATGATGTGGTAGACTGCGACAACACACAAAGCGAAAGCGGCAGGTATTATAATGATGGCAGCTTTCACGCCTCTTTGCTGATAGAGAACCTGTACGATTGCCAGCCTGATGCGGATATTACTGAAGATGATTTTAATGCTTACCTGGTACAGCTCCGCAGGTCGGTTATTATGTCTGCACTCAATGCAGTGTTTGATGCACCGCAGTATGTAGGTGGTGGTTTACTGTTCCGTAAAGCGGTAAACACAGCGCATAACCCTGTAGCCAATAACGGCAACTTCTGCGGCATACGCATTAAAGTGAGCGATGGTGATTATGGTGTACTGCTGAAGAATGCGATACTCTTCTTTAATGCAGATGTAAGCTTCCCGCTCTACCTCTTTCACTCCCTAACCAATGGCACCGATACGGTAGATAATGTGCTTACCGATGTTCCATATATAAAGAAGTGGCAGGTAGCGGCAAAGGGCAATAGCCAAACATCTGTAGCGCTCAACTATGCCATTAACAACGCTACCGATGTGGTAAAGGGCGGCGAATGGTTTCTCGGTTATTTCCAGGATGATCTTGGTGCGGTGCGTGCCTACGATTATAGTGTAGCTGCCAATTGTTACCATGTGTTTGGCGGAGTATCGTTTGAGTCGAAAGCTAATGGTGCAGACTTTGACAGGGAGACCTATGGTTGCAGCGCAGGCATGTATGGATTGAATGCAGAGCTGGGCAGCTATCGCGATATGACGGAAACCATTGTGAACAATGCGCACCTGTTTGATAACCTGCAAGGGCTGATGATGGCGGCAAGGGCGATAGAGATAGTGCAGAACAGTGCCCGGGGCAATGCCCGCGAGCGTATGGGTAAAGAGAACCTAGCCGTCCTCTACCGCGATCTGAACCAGGTAACCACTGCCGATAATCCTTATACCACGGGCCTCAAAGGGCAGATACTGCAAGAGGTAAAACGCCTGCGCGATGCCTTCTATAAAAGATCCTCGTCCATCACCATCCAAAACCCTGCAATATGATATATACTAAATATCGCCCGGTGGGTATAGATGTATGGATACAGGATATGCAGCAAGACCTGTACGATTACCTGCAGGATGTATGGGAGCTTGCCGCAGATGAGTATAACTGCTACGGCCGTGTGTATCGCAATCGCAAAGATGCAGGCTACGTGCCTGAGGTGTTTACCAACAACAACGATTATAAAGAACTATTGCTGGATGACAGTGTGGCCGTACACTCTTTCTTTGGTATTGGCAGCAACATCACTATAGATAATTATAAATCGCAGACGGCAGATGTACACCTGGTGTTCTTCATCAACCTGGCGAAGATAAAACCACAAATGGCCCGTGCCGATGTAGAAGTGCGCCGCGATGTGCTGGAGATGCTGAAGTACGAGATGCACCAGTTCATTATGAAGAGCGAAGTGACAGGGATAGAAAGAGTGCTGCAGGAATATCCCGGCCTTAGCAAAACAGATATGGTGAAGTTTGATACCCATCCATGGCATTGCTTCCGCTACAATATGCAATGCACCTACGATCCTTTTTTACGATCAAGATTTTAAGAACAATACCTAAACCTTTTTAAACAACATGCCACAGAGCGTAATTAATAAAGTAACACAAAATGCTGCAGGCAATTACAGTGCCGGTACCGGTAAGTTTGACCCCGGTAAGATACGCGGCGCTATACTGCACCCATACGATGCAGACCTGCTAAGCACGGCCGACCTGGCAACTGCTGCCACGCGCAAAACCGCATTGCAGTCTTTGCTTACCAACCAAACCTATGGCAGCCGCGCCTTCTTCATTCACAAGCTGCACATGCCTACATCTAACGGGGAGGCACCTGCACGCGAAACACGCGGACAGCTCAAGACCTTTACCGACAAAGGATCGTGGGATATGACCTTTGTAGTGGAATGTACCTGGGCCGAATACCAGTCGCTGCAAAACTTTCACCTGCGCAAGGGCTACCTCGTTGCCTTTATAGATGAGAACTGGAACCTGCAACACCTTACTACCGATACCGGTATCTGTGGGCTTACCATTCACCAGCTGGAGGTATTGCCTTTTGAAGAACCCGACCAGGGCAAGGCTGTGAAGTACCAGCTGCGTATAGCATTGGCTGATATCGACGAGAAGAAGAAAGCAAAGCATACAGATCTTGGCTTCAACCCCTTTCACCCGTTGCAGGGCCTGCGCGGTGTAGAAGATACGGTGCTCGAGAACATTACTACAGGCAGCACACCGGGTGTGTTTGATATAGCGCTGAAGAGCATTGACGGACAGGTGAACCTGGTGTCTAAGTATGCTGCCATACTAAATGTGGTAACAGCCTGGAAGCTGGTAAATGCCAGTGGTGCAGCCGTAACTATATCGGGTGTTACCATCAAATCAGAAGGCACGGAAAAGGTAGCCTTTACCCTTACCTGCACTACTACAGGTGCATACGGTACCGCGGGCGATAAGCTATACCTGCAGCAGGCAGATATTGCGACCCTGGCAGGCCTGGGTGTTAAGTACCACGAATCTAATGTATTGACCATAACTGCATCCTAATGATGAAGCAACACGCAGAACACCTTGCATGGGATAGTGGTATTGATGCGGTGAACTTTTACATACCGGCTGTAATTGCTATGCCTCTTGAAGAATGGCTGGCAATGGCAGGGCAGCAATACTTCGCCCACCTGCAGCCCGAAGAAAGAACGCAGGCGCTGACAGAAGTGTACAACAAATGTATGCAAAGCACCAAAACAGATGCACCGGAAGAAACTACCGGCAAGAAGCAGAAGAACAATACACGCAAAGGTAGCGATACCCATAGCGAAGCCCCTGTAAACCCTTAACCAATAAAACCAAAGCAGGGCGTGTAAGCCGCGCCCTGTCTTTATCTCCCTTATGGCATACGCATTAGAAATGAAGAAGAGGCTGCAGGCAGTAGATGTGCATGAAGCAGTAGCCACAGCGGTAGAAGATAGTGGCCTGCATATAGATAACACTACGACACCTTTTGCACTGCCATTTACAGATGTATTGCAGCAAACCCCTTATGCACCCACAGGCCCCAATGCTTATTTGTTTGATACCTATGTGCGCACGCCCTTGTTACATCGCATCAGCGAGCTTACCGGCATAGGTTATAAATAGTAATACCATGAAACCGAAACATAAAAAGAACAAACCCGCACGCACGCAGGCACAACAAATAGAACTGGGCATCCGCCTGGTATCGCAGGCATTGCTGAAGCATTACCAAAATGAAGCAAAGCCGCATGAAGAAGAACCCTTTGCACTGATAGCAGATGATATACGCATGGTGCGCCTCTCTGCCTTCATCAAATGCTATACACAAGGCAATATGGATGCACTGGTATTGGCAGGAGACCCTACAGAGGCACAACTGGCTGCCGCATGGCAATCGCTGAAGTTGCAGTACTATGATGCATCGGGCAACGGTGCCGCTCTACAGGCAGGCGAAAGGCAACAATTGCTGAACGCTTATATACTCTTCATCAACCGGGTACGGCTGAACATGCAGGCATTGGCTACGCATTACCATGCAGGTATTGTGGCAGAGCTGAAGGAAGACGGGTTTGACTACCCGCTAACACCCGCAACCCTGCAAGACGATCTGCAATACATCAGCAACGAACTGGTAGGCTGGGAGGTAAAGAAAGAACAGCTGGAAAAAGAATTGCAGGACGATCATAACAGGAGCAATAGCAACACAATCATTACCGAAGATTATTTCCTGGAGCAACTGGCAGAGCTGCGCAAGTTTGAAGGGTATAACACCCCCGTAACGCGCCTTGCAGAGGAGATGACCGTGTATGACTATTGCATATCGCTAAAGAGATACAACGCACATGCAGAACGTTTGCTAAACCAAAAACAACAGGAGGAGTATGCCCACCGATAAATTAGACCAGCTATTTGGTGTAGAGGAGATAAAGGCACAACAGCAGCAGGTGATCGCCATCATAGACGATACGGTAGCACACATTACCGCAGCATCTAAACAAATGCGCGCCAGCGAACTGTTTGTTACAGATAGCAATTCCATGGCACAAGGTACGGCCGCCATCAAAGCAGCCACCACAGCAGTAGACGCCCACAAGGCATCGCTGGAAAAGCTACTGGCGGTAAAGCAGCAGGAGCAGACGCTTGCAGATGCCATCGCCGCTGTTACCGCACAAAGCAGTAAGAACAGGAAAGATGAAACTGATGGTGCCGCCGCATTGGCTACAGCCATCGGCGCATTGAACAAAGAGCGCGAACGCCTTGCAGCACAAGCGGCGCAGGAGGCTGCCAATGCACGCAACCTCAATGCCAGCTATGAGCAGCTAAAGAAGCAATACAAAGATGCCAGCGATAATGCCAAACAACTGGCAGCAGCACAGGTATTGGCAGGTACAGCTACCGATGGCTTTAATACTAAAACCAAAGATGCCATCGGCCATGCGCAAAACCTCGGTACACAATTAAATGCGGCAGGTGCCCAGGTAGCGTCTTATCAAAGCAAGGTAGATGCCTGTAAAGGGGTGAGTGGGCAGTTTAATAAGATGTTGGGCGAATTACCCAAACTGGCACAAAGCCCTGGCGAATTTATCAAAGCACTCTCCGGTCATATTGCTGATTTTGCAGAGCATGTAGTAAAGGCACGGTCAGAAGGGCAGAGCTGGGGAAGTATATTGACTGCTATTGGAGGGTCGTTTACGGGTTTGCCGGGTATTATAAATTTAGCGGTAACAGCATTGGGTTTCTTTACCAACTCTATGAAGCAGGATGAGGAGCAGGCCAGGCGAACAAAAGAGGCTTTAAAAGGTTTAGGGGATTCACTTGCAGCTATGATCTCAAAACAGTCGGAGATAAACAGGATAAGAGGACAGGCAAACCAGGTAGAAGGTAATACACAGAAGGAGGAACATAAACTGGAATTGCTTAAAGCGCAGGGAGCTGCGATTTCTGTTATTAATGAACAGGAAAAGAAAGTGGCAGCGGCCAGAGTTCAAGACCTTGAAGTTGAAAAAGGGGCTTATGAATATTTGAGTAATACTGCTAATGAACAATATAATTTTCTTTTAGGGAAGTACAAACCAGAATGGGCGAGAAGAGAACTTGCAAGTAGTAAAGAATTAATAGATGTTATCAAACAGGTAACAGGTGTTACAGAGCAGGAAGCACGAAAACAAGCACAGCTTATTGCGTCATCTATAAATACTTCTGATACTTATGTTAAGGCTTTTAATGGCCGAATTAACCAGTTGAAAAGAGATATTAACCAGGTTAATGACGATTTGGAAGTTACACTGGCGGCTAATAACAAGCTTGCTAATAATTCAAAACGCACTTCTGTACCTAAGCCAACAAATAATCCTAAAGCTTCTGTTACTAATTCTTCAAAACACTCAGTATCTCTTCCCGGTGCATCTGATGCTCATAGCGAAACCGTACCTGTCTACATTACCCCTGATATTGATGGTTTGCAGGCCAAAGCACATGAGAAAGCTCTAAAGGCTATTGCGGACGCAAATAAGCAACTATACGCGGCGGATGAGCAGGCACTGATAGACAGTCTGAAGAATAAAGAGATCAGTTACGCGCAGTACCAGGAAAGTGTAAGTGCGCTAAATGACAAGTATGGCAAAAAGAATCTTGGCGACACGATCGGTTACCTGCGGGAGATATTGGGTAATGAAGATATGTCTGCCTCTGACAGGAAGAAGTTACAAAGCCAGCTTGACGATGCAAGGGTAATGAGTACCCGGGATGCGAATGAAAAGATTGTAGAAGACTCAAAAGCTGCACAGGAAAAGCAAGCTGCAGATATGCAGTCATTACAGCAGATCGTTGGTAGCGTGTTTGATGCTCTGGATTCTATAGCAAAGAACAAAACGGATAAAGACCTGGCGCGCTTGCAAAAACAAGGGGATGATATTAATAAACAGTCAGATCTGGAAAAGCAGGCAGTTAGTAACAGCATACTTACCCAGCAAGAAAAAGACCAGCGTCTTGCAGATATAGATGCACGTACACAGCAACGGCAGGCCGGTATTGCACAACAGGAGGCTGCGCGCAAAAGCAGGCAGGCGAATTACGAAAAAGGCATGGCGATACTAAAGGCTACGATTGCACTATATGTAGGTATTGCAGAAGAGGTAGAAAAGGGTGGTGTTATAGGTATTGGCACGGGAGCAGCTGTAGCCGCATATATGGCTACCGTGATCAGCGCGCTTGCCGGTACCAGCACTCCGCAATATGCCGAGGGTACAGACGCCCACCCGGGCGGTCCTGCAATAGTGGGTGAAAAGAATAAGCCTGAATATGTAAAGGAAAAAGGAAAACCAGGCTATTGGGTATCACAACCCACACTAATACCTGATCTGTCGCACGGTGCGCGGGTAATACCATTGCATAAGATGCATTTGCAGGATCTCCCCACTATGTTGTCTGCATTGCCAACACTATCTCCGCAATACGGCGATAATACGGCCGCATTTAATGCTGGCATCAATAGAATAGTAAATGCTGTAAATAATAAGACAGAAACAACCATTGCCGTAAGGTATGGGGAGATAGTTACTGTTCAGAAAAGAGCTGCATCAAGGATCACATACATCAATCACCACAATAAACGATAAATGCAAAAGACGCCATACCGGTTTTATTTGAGAACGAACGACACTGCTTACCTGGCTGTTGCTGGTTCGCAGGTAACGACAATTGCCACTAAAACCCCCATACTTCAGAGTGTTGCTAACTGGGACGAGATACAATGCTCGTGGGTGAGGAATGGTGTTTATAAAGGAATATTCAGGAAGCAATCCTCTACAATAAAATTTGTGAAGGATGGCGCGGCTATCATGCGATACCTTTATTATACACAAGGTGGCATTACCGCTTATTGCGAGCTGGTGATTGAGATACTGGATGACACTACGCAGGAGTATATTACCCAGTTTGTAGATACTATTGATTTCGCTACTTTTCATTCTACCCGCGACCAGGTAGAAGTAAACACTATGCAGGGCGGGCTGGCAGAACTGGTGGATGCATACGGAAGTACTGATTATGAAGTACCTATAGATGATGCGGACTGTGTAAGGGTGAACATGGATGGCATTATATTAAAAACTGCATACCGTTATTTGTCATCTGCAGCTCTATCTACAGTGGGGTTAACGGAGCACTTTAGTCCTGTTGTGCTACGGCTTGCTTATGTAAGGCAGGAGGGGGATATAGCAGCAGGCTACGGACAGAGCTCAGACGCTGACTATTTTCCCGCTATCAAGGTGCCCAATTTTACCGCCATTTATAATACTACGATCAATGTGCAGTATGATTTTGACCTGGAAGTTTCGTCTGCTACCGGTAATAACAGTGCTATTGTTTATTTTAGAGTGTGGTCTGGCCAGCCCGATAGCAGTACGTTGTTGAACGAAGTTGCTATTTATACTTCGCCCGTGCTTGCTCCTTTCGCCTCTTTGACAACTAATGTTGCAGGCTCTATAAAATTAAACCTTGCGGCAGGCAATACGTTTATCGCTGAGATCAAACTTGCCGATACATCCGGTACCAGGTCCTGCGCTGTGATTATAAACCCATCGGGCGAAAAAGCTTTTTACATCAATTGTGAGACTAACAGTGCACAAAGCACTGACAGAGCTTTGAACGCAAGAAAAGGATATAGATGGTGGCAGGTAATGGACAAACTGACACAAAAGCTCTCGGATGGAAAATACAAACTACAAACAGGATTTACCTCCCAGTCGTTAAATTCCAGATTGTATTATGATGCCATACCGCTTCATACGATTATGCTTTCTGAGCAATCGTTAAAGACGTATACAAGTTCACCTGTAATTAAGGTAAAGTTATCTGATATGATAAAAGATATTATTGCAAGGCACCAGGCGGGGCTTGGAGTAAAGAATAATCAGTTAGTGGTAGAACACCTTAGCAGCTTTTACGATAAGAATACTGTATTAGGTGAGATATCTTCCATAACAGACCTGGAGATCATAGCAGACCCTGATAGCATGGCTACCACAGTTGAGTGTGGATATGAAGGTGGTGACGGTATTGATGATATAAACAAAGTAAATGAATATAATGACAAAGTGACCCGTACGTTGCCCAATACAAAATATGTTGATAGTAATAAAAATAAGATGGATATGGTAAGTCCGTTTTATGCTGCCATGAATTATATTGAACTGGTGCGGTTACAAAACTTAGATAATACGGTCGCTGTTAATAATACCAAGCGCGATGACACAAACAGGAATTTTCTGGTGTACATTAATAGTACTGCAACGGATGGTATTTATGACCTGGATAGGACCGCAGTGATAAAAGGTGTCGACTTCCCGGAACGTGCTTATAATGCAGCACTTACCCCTGCAAGAAATATCATGCGCTGCGCAGGTGTGTTTAAATCTATAATGCATGGATATGCCAGTTCCTTTTTGAAGTTTCAAACGGCAGAACAGGATAAAGCAACGTACAGTACCTTCCCGGGTTCAGTAACGGTAGTAGAGCGAGCGGATATAGAAGCAAATACATTGATTGGGCAGCAATTATACCAGCCTTATATATTCAAGTTTAAGGGAATTCCACCCAAAGATCTTTTTGATATTTTGGAGTCTAACCCTTATGGTGTGTTTAAATTCAATTACCGGAATATAGATCTATATGGTTTTGTTTTGAGTGTTGGCATTAACTATGGTCGCAGGCAGTTGTTTGATTTTGAGTTATTGTCATCTCCTGTAAATGATCTAAGTAAACTGATCTATTGATTTTTTTTCGCGTTAGATAAACTGTGTTATTTTTAGCCATCAAAAAGCCAATTATGTATAAATACCTTTTACCAGTTTGTGTTTTACTATCTGCCTGCGGTAATACAAGTACCGAAGAAAAAATAAAAGATAGCCTGACACAATTTCATTCTACAGGCCTGGATGCGGGCAAACATCAACGGATAGATAGTATCGTAGTGTTGAAAGTAGATAAATACACGGAAAAGCAGGCAATAAACAATCGTATTAAAGAGGCCATCTCCGCTATAGAGAGTTATCATTACGGATACGAGGAGGCTGTTGCACAAGCTAAAGATGATTCTGCCGAAATTGATTCCTATCATCGAAACCACATGGAAGTGCCTGCTTACAAAGAGAATGCATACCAAAAAGATTTGACACGGGCAGAGAACTACCTTAAGTATACCGCAAGGGATCAGAAAGAAAAAGATAGCCTTGATAAAGCTGCTAAAAATGCGGATGCTCAGAAATTTGCTTATTACTATGTTCAGTACAAAATATATTTCTCAGGAGATATCATCACAAATGATGTAGAGATGAACGAATATCTCGATCCCCAATTTAAGGTATTGCAGAACGTTAATATCATAAGTGATATATTAAATCAGCCGGAACCAGGCAAGAAATAGAGGAAATGTTG
Organism: Bacteroidetes bacterium 43-93; assembly: GCA_001897855.1. Taxonomy (GTDB): domain Bacteria; phylum Bacteroidota; class Bacteroidia; order Chitinophagales; family Chitinophagaceae; genus Polluticoccus. Next base: position 199,188 of record MKUO01000018.1, on the reverse strand, counting down.
TGATGTGGTCTGCTTAAAAGTAAATCATATTTACTGATTGATCCTTTAACAACATTAGATAAATAGCTGATTGTCTTTTATGGCAATAGTAGATGCCATTGCCATAAAAATAAACTATAACCATAAACCCTTTTTTAGAAAATGTCAATAATAGTACGGTTTCCGTCTATAAACCCTTATCGTTTTGCAGAAGTTGATGCTGTATTTCCAGGTGATCGATGGGGCTATCCCGCCTTTGGCGACGCATTGCAGATAGATGCCATTCGTCCGGGACAGGTCCGTGAGCAATATTATCAAAAGCTGGGACTGAATGATCCCGTATGTATTCATTATCATCGCGGACGTACAGGTGATAATACCAATGTAACTAACCCAAGCGAGCTGCGGATCTTTGAAGTAGGTAGCAATACGCTGCTAAAGGTTGTAAGCCTTACATCTTCTTACGCGTTATCCGGTGTAGTAGATGGCATAACTGGTGAGCAGCTATATACAGAGCAGTTTTTGTTCACGCCTGCGTCTATTCCTGAGCTTGCCGGGAAAAAGTATATCTATTTTGATATGATCTGGTATTTCAACGGAGTGACCGATATTTTGAATTACAGGAGCAATCCTATCTTGTTAAGTGCAAATCATCCGGGTACATCCCTTGTAGAGTATAATCAGCTAACAAATGGACATGATGTGTTGTTTGAACAACTAATGCCAAGGTTTGCCTACCGAATAGAAAGTAACGGCATGAGCTATGAACCGGGTGGTGATTATACTGTGTTTGAAGACCAGGACCGCAATACTGTAACACTGGATGCGGAAGCATACAATGTATTTAAATGGGATATAGGAGGGTATACCGGCTTGCCTGAGTACATGATAGATGTAGTGAACCGTTCGTTGCAATGTTGTAAGGATGGATATTTTAGAGTAGATGGCCGTGAATATGTTTGGCAGGATGGTAAACTGGAACGCAGTGGCAGCGAGGATAAGCATGTACAATGGCGCACAGTAACACTCAGGCAAAAAGACAGTGACGACGGATACACATTCACGCAACGAAGAATAAAATTATTTACCGCTGTTGATTTTCCTTTTGCAATTAATCAATGTGTCATTACAGATAATTTTACAATGATATCAGTATTAAATGCGCAAGGCTCTTTTGCCAGAGTATTTGATGATAGTTTGGGCCTTGATGCATGGGTGGGAAGTTTTAATACAAATATTGCGGCGGCGGGGCACGCTACAGTTTTAGAACGTGATGGTAATGACATATTTCTTATTAACGCACCGGGTGAGCGATTTTATCATTATCAGCCACTTCCGTTGCAGATATACCCTAACATGTTAGTTCTGAATGCTGTAACATCTTATCCATCGCAACGATACATGCAATACAAGGTGACCTACGCTGATAGTAAGCTGCATATGCATGTTGCCTGCTTTGCTGCTACGTCCGGTACGGAAGATTTGTTTACTAATATCGGCAGTGGTAATACATGCACAGTAGCATACGAGTTTGCGACAACCGGCGCACAAGCGGTACGTATATTTCATCGGGATGAGGAAGTGAATTTTGAAATCATCAGGAATTCGCTTAGTCCGGTAGCGGCTGTCTCAAATATTACGGGCAGGATATCGGCTAACCTTACCTTTCTGCGTCTCACACATTTGGCTTTGGGTGGAGCTACTGGTTTTGATTTGTCGTTTCTTGCGCCTGCCAAAGACAGTCTCCAGGCTTTATATCTTGATAGGTGCAGTATTGAGAAAATTGTTCCGGGTTGGGCATCATCATTGGCATCAGCTGGTTATAAGCCCTTTGCAAAATTGATTTACACCGGGATTACGTATAATACTCTTACAAGCACTGCGGTAGATGATTTTATCAATGAATTTTACAATTACTGTAAAATAGGCTATGGATACAATTCATTTGCGATAGATCTATCACATAATACTATTTCTGCCCCGCCTACATCAGCATCTTCCACTGCAAGGACTGCCTTTAATAATATGAAATGGAGAATTATTACTGATTAACATCAGAGGAACACTTTTAAACCAGACAACCTAAACCCTTTTTATATGTCATCAAAATTAGAGCTGGACGTGAGCCAGCAAAGCACCCTTGTGCTACGTTACCAGGACACAGGAAATATTGATATACAAATTACGGATGCAACCGGCGTAGTTCAAAGCCTTCATGGCTGCACTTTTACCCTGGATGTCCATCGTCGCGATTATGCAATCGCCAATAGCCTCACCGCTACATTGGATGCCGGTGAAGTGATAGCTTCGTTTGCAATCGATATAACCTTTTGGAATAGTATTGACTTGTGTGATAAATATTGTTTCCGTATTCGCAGACAGGTTGCAGATGAGATCAAAACCATTGTTAACGGCGAAGTAAATATTAACGGATGAGTTTTGGAATAGTAATTGTGAAACAGGGCTGTACCAATATTATCAAAATTGAAACGCCTGCCCGAAGTGTATATCAAATACAACCTGCTGTCAGAAATAGGTTTGAAATACAATTAATCAATATGGGGCCGAAAGGTGCTAAAGGTGCTGATGGAATAAGCTGGCAATGGGGTAATGTGTTAGTAGATATGCCTATAAATATTGTGTACAGTAATTTATTTAGAAATCAATTGGCTCCCATCATTTTTGTAGATGGTGCACCATTTAAATGGGCAAAGCTGTGTGTGATTCAAAATAAGAAAGATCAGCCTGGTGAGGAAGGACAAACACCCTACCTGGATTTTAGCGGATATGAAATAGGAGATGGAATGATCTCCGGAGAAATAGACTTTCAATATGTAACAACACCATGAAAAAAAATATAGGAATATTAGCACTATTGTACTCTGTGAATACAATAGCCCAAACAACTAAGCCCTTAGGAAGTATCAATAAAAGAGACAGCAACCAGGTAATGGGATCGTTGCACGTGGATAGTGTAGTGCGGCTGTTGCGATATGCAACAACGGATACCTGTAAAGTCATTGGCATAGATTCTTTAGGTAATCTGCAGTTACGAGATAAATGTGCTGGCATTTCAATTGCCGTGGATAGCAACACATACGCGACTGTTAGCAGGCTGAAGGACAGCATAGGTGCTTTGGATAGCAGGATTAAATCTTTTGGATACCTGGCTACAGAAGTAGATGGAAGTATTACCAACGAGTTACAAACACTTTCTCTGCCAGACAGCCAGCATATTGCTATCAGTAATGGTAATACAATAGCTGTGCCCTGGCTTTCTACCATGGAAAAGGTCGATAGCGCGCTCTATGCCGATACTGCTAAATTTGCTTTGAATGCTTCATTTTTAAATGGGTTTAATAGCTCTTACTTTCTTAATCGAGCTAATCACACAGGCACACAGCAATGGAATACTATTACCGCAACACCTACTACAATTGGTGGATACGGGATAACAGATTTTAATAGTTTATGGGATGCGAGACTAGCCACCAAGACAACTACAAACCTTGCTGAAGGCAGTAATTTATATTGGACAAATAGTAGGTTTGATACGAGATTTAATTCAAATATTTCAGGAAGTAGCGGAAGAGTTCCTGTATTTACCGGAGTTAATACGTTAGGTAATGGGGTTATTCGCGACAACGGAAGTACCGTGGGAATTACAGTCCCGGCGCAAAATAATATTGGTCTTAGCTTACCCTCCACAACGACAATAGTAGGAGCACAAATAGGTACTCTTGAAGCTCAGGGTGTATTGTCTAATGCGTTTATCGGTAATAACGCTTATTTGAATCCGGCTTTGGTTTTAAGGCAGAATGGTTTCGGACAAGTTTTGGGTATGGCTCAATCAAGTAGTTCTGGCTGTTTTTATTTAGCATCTTCAACTTCTGCGGGCATCGCCGGTAATAATGCCGCTGCGCAAATACTGGCACGGTTTAATCATGATGGGTCGCTGGGAATAGGCGGCTATCTAAATAATACTTCTATTAATGATCTGACCAGCGCCGTCATAAAGGTGTTTCCTTCCACTTTTAATGTTTCGGTTGGAGCAACAAATAATTCTGATGGTGGCTTTAAATTTGATGTAGGTGGTACCTGTCGTGTACAAGGAGATTTTACTATTAAGACTAAGGCGTTTATCAGCAATACTACCGCTTTCTTAAGCGCAGGCACGGGAAGTCCTAATGCAGTAATCTCAGCTCCAGTAGGTAGTGTTTATACCCGTACTGACGGAAGCTCTGGTGCAACTTTCTACGTTAAAGAATCCGGAACCGGAAATACAGGATGGGTTGCACATGGTAGTGGCGCGACCTGGGGTTCCATCACAGGTACTCTTTCCTCGCAAATAGATTTGAACACAGCTTTAAATGCAAAAGCTGCCACAGGGATAAATACTGATATCTCCAGTGTTACGCTTGGCCAGTCAGGACTGAATATTAAAGGAGCATCTGCGAATACCTTGACCATAAAGCCGAATGAAACTTTAACAGCCAATAGGCTACTAAATTTAAAATTGAATGATGCAAGCAGGTCTATCGATATAGCCGGTGATATTACGCTTGCTGGTTCTTTAACTACCAGCGGTGCCAATGCACTGACGCTTACAACAACTGGAGCTACAAATATAGCCCTACCGTTAACCGGTACACTTGCTACCATAGCAGGTACGGAAACACTGACTAATAAAACTTTAACCGCACCGGTAATATCTTCCTTTATAAATACAGGTACTATGACTGTCCCAACCATATCGGGCACCCTGGTGCAATATGTTGAAGGTGGTGTTACCTCTTCTGCAACGCCGGCGCCACAAGGTGATGGACGGGAAAATTATCTGGACATAACTGCACTTGCCACGAATGCAAGCTTTTCGGCTCCTTCTGGTACTGCTGTAAATCACAATACGTTGCTTGTACGAATTAAGGACAATGGAACTACCAGGGCGCTTAGCTGGGCTGCCAGTTACCGGGCGGGATCTGATTTTGCTTTGCCAACAACTACTGTTGCCGGTAAAACTATGTACATAATGTTTGTTTATAACGGCGCTGATAGTAAATGGGATTGTACAGGATTAACACAAGGATTCTAATGAGAAAGTTATTTTTTAGCATGTGCTGCGTATCGTTCTTTAATCTGCATGCACAACGCATAATTGTTAATGGGTGGAAATATAGCGCGACAGCTTCTCCCACACTGCCCGCAACTAATCTTTGGGCATATTACGAAGCGGATGATGCATCTTCTATCACTCAATCGTCTAATAATGTCAGTCAATGGAATGATAAGAGTGGGAACGGTAGAAACTGGCTGCAATCTAATGCCACCTTAAAACCTGTTTGGAATGGTACTAATGCAATTACTTTCCAGGGATCCTCAGGACAGGCCATGTATCAGTCTGCTTCCCTGTCTCAGCCCTATACCATTTATATTGTTGCAGCTGTAAATATCATAGCGAATAGTGACGGGGCTATTATGTTTTATGATAATGGTGCCACAAATTCTTTTATGGATGTGGAACGGGCAAGTAGTACCAACACATTTAAGATATATGCGAATACCGGCACACTTAGTCTGGCGTCTTTGCATCCGGTCAATAGTACTTATTATCTATTCAAAGGTAGCTGGAATGGCAGTTCCTCTTCACTGTCCGTCAATACTTCTTCCGTCATCGGATCAGTGGGTACTGCTACAGCTTCATCGCCAATCGGCATCGGTTATATAGGCACTAACACAAGTAGTCTCAGTATCAAAGGTATTTATATATACCAGGGCGGTACACCTAATGATGCGGCCGTAAGAGCATATACAACCAATAAATGGGGCATCCCATAAATATTAAATACTATCACTATGACAAACGTGGAACAAAAAGAATTAAGGGGTATAACATTAAAACTCGTCTGGACAATTATCCTTTCTGCTATCGCATGTGTAAGCGTAGGTGTAAGGCTGTACCTGAATGTTATGATTGCTATCCAGGAAAACAAAGCCGAGTACCGTATGCAAGGCCAACGACTGGATTATGTAGAGCGGGAGGTCGCAAAGAATGCTGACGATATTGAAATTCTTAAATATAAACTTCAAAAATAGACACTATGAAAAATTTAAAATTTGGTACAGATGGTATCTTATTAGAAACACCCGTTTGGGCAAAATGGGGGTTTCGAATCACCACAATACTAACTACAGCAGTTGCTTTTGTTGTGGCCGGCGACCCCTCTATACCCGATATGATGAAAGTGCGCATCCTGCTTTACCTAAAAGGCCTTGACATCATCGTACTTGGCTTATCAAAAATGTTTGGCATTATACCTGAAGAAAATGAATCTACTGATAATAACACACCATAAAACTGTATCAATATGGAAACATCATCAACCTAAAACCTCGCTCGTCACACTGCTCTCCGCCTGGACTCTGGCATTAACTACTGTATGCCTGCTAATGTTTTGTAGTTGCAATGCAGAAAGATCTGCCCAACGCAAAATAGCACGTGTCCAGCTCCATCATCCTGATATAATGGCTGCCGCATGCGCAGCATTTTATCCTGCTACAGACAGTGCAGCCATCAATACGGTTTACAAAGAAGGCATACCCTTATACATAAGAGATACAGAAAAAATATATGAGCAATCTGTGCCTCAGGACAAGGTCTTTCCTGAACAACATCCTGAAAAGATGTTATATAAGCCATTTATAAAACTGCGTATCGATACGGTGTTTATCAATAATTATAAGCGTGTGGTCGACCGCGCTGCCGAGTATTCACTGAAACAACAATTGCAGGATGCAACTACCAAACTTGCAAAAGACAGGGTCTACCTGTTATGGGCAAAATGGTTGGTTGTTACCCTCATTGCGTACGTATTGATCCGCCTGCTACTTAAACGCTAAAACCCCAATAAAATAACACTATGAATTACATAACAATGGAACAGTTGCAACATACTGTTCCCTTTCTTCCTAAAAATGCCGATGTTTTTATTCCCTATCTAAATAAAACCATGGAGCGTTATGATATTACAACGAGATTACGCATTTGTATGTTTATCGCGCAACTGGCACACGAAAGTGGCGGCTTCAGATATACGAAAGAATTAGCCAATGGTAGGGCATATGAAGGGCGTAGAGACCTAGGCAATATCCATCCGGGTGATGGTATGAAGTACAAAGGCCGGGGTTTGATACAATGTACCGGCCGCAATAATTATATGGAATGCAGCAAAGAATTGTTTGGAGATATCAATACCCTACTTGTGCATCCTCAGTTATTGGAGACACCGCAATATGCCTGCCTATCTGCCGGTTGGTTCTGGAATAAAATGCAATTAAATAAGTATGCGGATTTGCCCGATACCTGGCGGAGTAAAAAGCACGGTTATAGCCCGTTCGAGTACATAACTTATCTTATTAACGGTGGACAAAACGGCCTTGCCGGCCGCGAAGCCTATTACAAAAGGGCGAAAGAGATATTTTAAATGATTTTTTAATAAAATATTCCACAATATTAAATGATAGTTAATTAAATTACCGTACATATTTCCGCCAGAGCATGAAGTGTTTGTACGCCTGTTACTGTGTTTTATTGATTGTTTTCTTTTCCCCGGATGCCCTGGGACAAAACTCTGTGCCCAACGGTAATTTTGAAGGTGTGGTTAACTGTCCATCAGATTATAGCCAAATGGGCAATAGCAGCGGATGGAGGTCTTACCATACAGGTACTGCTGATTTTTTGCACAGTTGTAGTACCAGTTCGCTCGTATCCACGCCGTCCAATGCATTTGGTTACCAGGTGCCGGCAAGCGGCAATGGCTATGCAGGGATATATACTTACCTGGTATCAACAACCTATAAAGAATATATAGCCAGGCCTATAACCGCTCTTCATCAAGGGGTTACTTACGATGTGTCGCTATCTATTAGCCTGTCCAATTTTTCGGGATATACTACGCGCGATCTTGGTATCTGGTTTTATCACAATGGGCCAACTGCTACTTTGCCGGGTTCGTCCAGCGCGCTTACTGTCACACCACAAATCTCACTCTATAGTTTTGGCGCCATTACAGATACGCAAAACTGGGTAAGATATACTACGCAATACACACCTGATTCCGCTTATGATAATATCGTGATAGGAGGCTTTGGCAGCACCACTACCACCTATCCTGTAAGCACCGGTTTTGGCACTTCACCCATTGCAGGGGCGGCTTATTATTATATAGATTCCGTTGTAGTGAAAGAAGTAAAGGGTATCTCTTATGTGTTACCTGATACTGCCTTCTGTGCAGGTGATACATTGCGTTTGCCATTTTATATTGCGGGCACCAACTACTATAAGGCAGGAAATACCTTTACACTGCAGTTGTCAGATACTTCGGGCAGGTTTAATAACGCTACTACCATCGGCACAATGTATAGCGATACTGCAGGTACCTTTGTATGGGTGGTGCCTTCTACTTTACCTGGCGCCAACGGGTACCGCATCCGTATATTATCAGATAACAAGGCAGACACATCTTTTGTAAGCCGTACCATTGCTATTGGTTCGGTAATACCGGCCAAGCCCCTTGCGGGCAGTAATTCTCCCGTGTGCGAGCAAGGTACACTAAACCTTACTGCTACGTGTACTACTCCCGGGGTACACTATACATGGTCCGGCCCTGCTTCTTTCAGTGCTACTACAGCTGCACCAACACGTACCGGTATCCTATATGCGCAGGCAGGTAAATATATTGTGAGTGCATGGTTGTTTGGATGTCGCAGGCGTGATACTGCAAATGTATCCGTAACGCCAACTATAGGCATTGTATCCAATACCAGCAACAGCCCTGTATGTGCCGGCGATACACTTAAATTATATGGGAGTTCTTCCGCTTCGGGAACAATCACTTACAGTTGGTCAGGACCGGGAAACTTCTCGTCTGCCTCTCAAAATGCTATCATTACCAGGGCGCAACCCGTCACGTCGGGGGATTACATTCTTACCGGTACCTATTCGGGCTGTACCGCAAAAGATACGGTTACTGTATTGGTAAAGCCTGTGGCCGCAAATCATACTGCTTCTTCAAATACGCCCATTTGTTCCGGAGATTCGCTGATACTTGTGGCCAATAGTACGTCATCAGGCGTTGTTTATTCGTGGACGGGTCCATCTTTTTCTTCTACAAGTAAGAGAGCAGTAATCTCCGGTGCCCAAACCGGTGCTGCGGGACGATATATAGTTGCTTATTCTACGGGAAATGGCTGCTATGTAAAAGATACGGTTAATGTTGTGATCAACCAGTCCCCCGCTACTGTTACTGCTTCTTCTGTTACCCCTACTATATGCAGCGGTGATACATTATTTCTTTCCGCTGCCACCAGTAGTTCGGGAGTAACCTGGGGCTGGTCTGGCCCGGCAAGCTTCATTGCTAATAGCCGCGATACTTTTATCGATGCTGCAACGGTTGCGGCCACCGGTAGGTATTATGCAACAGCAACTGCGGCCAACGGATGTTTTAGTACAGACAGTGTAGATGTTACAATAAAGCCTTTGCCGGCATCGTTAAGTGTTTCAGGTAAAAAGAATCTCTGCCAGGATAGTATTCTTACCCTTATGGCAACGGCGTCAGGTACGGGCGTGGGCTATGTGTGGTCTGGGCCTGCCGGCTATACTGCTTTTACGCCAACCATAACAATAACAAACATCCAGCCTTCTAATGCAGGACGGTATATTGTAATAGCATCCATCAATGGTTGCAGCGCAAGAGATACCGAAATGGTTGCTGTGGTGAACACGCCTGCTGCACCCACGCCGGTTATCAATACACCTGTGTGCGTCGGCCAGGATCTGAAATTGAATGCCGGTAGCGCGCCGGGCAATAGCTATATATGGAAAGGCCCATCCGGTTTTAATAGCAAGGCACCTGATACGCTGATACGGAAGATTGATAGCACTAGTGCCGGAGCTTATACCGTTAGGGCTTACAATGGCGTTTGCCCGTCTCGCGATACCTCTGTTACGGTAGTGGTAATACCGGCACCCTCTGTATATATTGCTTCTTCAAAAGATAGTATATGCCAGGGAACGATACTGACGTTTACGGCAACTGCTGCCAATGCCGGCACATCGCCCAAATACCAATGGGTACACAACAATACCAATATATTTAGCGGTGGCAGTGTTTATATTACCAGTACAGCAGCAAACGGAGATAGCTATTCCTGTAACATTATATCAGACAATACCTGCGCAGTAAGTGATACCGTTGCCGGCGATACTATTGTGATGCGGGTATTGCCATGGAAGGTGCCATCGGTTTCTATAGCTGCTACACCTGTAGGGCCGTACACTATCGGAGATCTTGTTAGCTTCCAGGCAACCGGTGTTGATGCCGGCGATAATCCATCCTATCAATGGAAGCTGAACGGCGCCAATATACCCGGCGCTACAGGCAATGTGTGGCGCAGCGATAGCCTGAAAGATAATGACAGGGTATGTGTAGAAATGACCAGCAACTATACCTGTCCGTTACCGGCTGTTGCAGATGGTTGCATTACCGTAACGGTTATTACTCCAAGTTCCTCAATTGCATCGGCAGAAGTAGAAAATATACGCATCTATCCTAATCCTGTAACGGATGAATTGAAGATAGAGGGTGTGGACGTGGGTACAGAAATCCTGATAGCCGATATGCTGGGTAGAATAATAGTACATACTACAGCTACAAAAGATATAATTGGCATCAGCAGCAGAGCGTGGGTAAGTGGTGTTTATGTTTTGCAACTAAAAGTTAAAGATGTTTTGCTATTGAAGGCGCACATTGTAAAACAATAGAAGAGCTTAAGCGTATTTTAATTTTAGCCCGCGCATAATACATTTTAAAAGTGTTAATTTCATGATGCAGACCCAAACTGTATCTTATGAAATACCTATTCCTGTACGGCACTGTGCTGCTACTTTCTTTTATCAGCTATGCTTCGGTACACGCTCAAAATATTGTGTACAATGGAAACTTTGAAAATTACTCCATATGCCCGAGCAGTTACGGGCAAACGAGTGATTGCTCGGGTTGGCGCTCTTATCATACCGGCACTTCCGATTATTTTAATTCCTGTACTACATCTACCATTACCGGTGTACCTGTAAATTTTGCCGGGAGCCAGGCAGCAGCAAGCGGCAACGCGTATGTTGGCGGCTATTGCTCCTACACAGGTGGTTATAAAGAATACGTAGCTGGTACGATGGGTACTATGTCAGTGGGTACAACTTACAAAGTGTCCATGTCTGTTTCATTGGGCGAGGTATCGGGCTACGCATGTAATGGCCTGGGAATATGGTTTTACAAGAATGGCCCGTCCACTACCACAACAGGATCTAATACACTAACTGTAACCCCGCAAGTGTTTTACCCCGACACCATACGTGATGAAACTCATTGGGTGCGCCTCACCAAAATTTTTGTCGCAGATTCTGCATACAGCAACCTTGTTATTGGCGATTTCCTTTCCACTCCCTATACGGTATCGGTTGGCAGCGGCAGTTATGCCTATTATTATTTCGACTCAATAGAAGTGAAGCCGGCAACAGATATCACGCCTGCTTTTACAGATACGGCATTATGTGTAGGCGATTCCATCATTGTGCCGTTTACAATATACAATGGGGTATATAGCAATACCAATACGTTTACATTGCAGCTATCAGACGATACAGGCAGCTTTGTACATGCTACATCTATTGCAACGCTTACCACAAACGTAAGTGGTACTTTAAAAGGTGTGATTCCTGCAACCTTATCATCCGGTACCAAATACAGGTTTCGTATTATGGCCAGCAGCCCGGTGGACAGTTCCGCTCCCAGCGGGTATGTGGTTATTGGTAACATTGTTCCCGCCAAGCCGGTTGTTACAGGGAATACTCCCGTTTGTGAAGGCGATACACTTCGCATGCAGGTAAGCAGCACTACCAGTGGTGTGGCTTACCGATGGTCCAGGGTGGGTAGTTTTTATGCGAATTATGGAAGCAGTATCGTCATTTATCCCGCATTGCCATTATATACAGGCACCTATATAGGCACTGCATGGCTTATGGGTTGCAAGGCATCAGATACCATTGCCATGACGGTGAATCCATTACCTGTATATACCATGACCTATAATAGCCCGCTTTGCCAGGCCGATACTTTAAAGATATTCCCGGCCAGTAGTTTTGCAGGGGTGTCTTATAGCTGGACAGGCCCCAATTCGTATACTTCCTCATCTGCCAATGCTTTGCGGGCGCACATCGGTTTTGCAGATACGGGTTACTACGTAGGTACGGCCAGTCTTAATGGCTGTACCTACAAAGACAGTATTAATGTGCGCATCAAGCCATTGCCACAGAGTTTTACCATACTAAATAACAGCCCGCAATGCCAGGGCAATACTTTATCTATGAGTGGTGGTACCAGCAGCACCGGTGTTACCTGGGCGTGGAGCGGTCCTAATAGCTTCAGTACCACTGCTCAGAGTATATCTTTTACCAGTGCGCAGCCATCTGTTAGCGGCGATTATATATTAGCAGCTACACTCAATGGTTGCACCGCTGTAGATACGCTCCACGCACACGTAATAGCAATACCGGCCTCACCAACGATTACAGCCAATACGCCGGTATGTGTAGGGCAGGCGCTCACCCTGGGCGCCGGGGGTACAGGGCCGGGATTTATATGGAGCGGGCCTAATGGCTTTACCAGCTTTTTGCAAAACCCTGTAATCAATAATACTACTGTCAGCGCGGCAGGTACGTACAATGTGCACGCAATAGATGGTGGCTGTACGTCTGCAGATGTTGGTATTGTAGTGACTGTAATACCGGCGCCAAGTGCGGGTGTTTACCCAAGCCCGGGCGATAGCATCTGCCAGGGAAGCCCGCTAACCTTGCATGGCTTTGCAGGTAATGCAGGTACCGGTTATACATTCCGCTGGTTCAGGAACGGGTTACCAATATCGGGTGCTGCAAACATGCAATACACAGATACCCATACTGCGGATTATGATACGTACTATTGCACGGTTACCAGTAATGGTACCTGCGCAACACCATATACTGATACCAGCAATATGGTAGTGATGCGGGTATTCCCATGGCTGGTACCTTCTGTAAGTATCACTACTACAGCAACAGGCAACGAAGTAGGCGGCGACCTCATCAGTTTTAATGCTACACCGGTTAATGGTGGCAATGCACCTGCATATCAATGGAAGCGCAATAATAAAAATGAATTGGGTGCTACCAGCTATACATGGGGAGCCAAAACACTAAACGATAAAGATGTGGTATGTGTAGAAATGACGAGCAGCTATTTATGCCCGCAGCCTAAATCAGCTAATAGCAATTGCATTACGGTGCGTGTAAATACAACAGGTATTGCCAATGCAGAGCTGATGCCAGGTGTAAAGATCTATCCTAACCCTGTAATAGATGAATTGGTGATAGACGGTGCTGCTGCAGGTACACAGGTTATTGTTACAGATGTGCTGGGTAGGATAGTACTGCAAACAACTTCCACCGATGCTACCACCAGGATAAATACATCAGCGCTGGTGAAAGGTACCTACCTGTTGCAACTGACAGATGAAGATGGCAGGCGTTCGAATGCAAAGGTTATAAAAGAATAAGTTACACCGGCACCGAAAAATGATACCCTGTTCCTTTTAGGGTAATGATCTCAATGCGCGGTTCTGCCGATAAGTGATCGCGGAGTTTGCGGATATATACATCCAGGTTACGGGAGTTGAAAAAAGAATCATCACCCCATACCAGTTGCAGCAGCTTACGCCTGTCTACCACCTGGTTGGCGTTGCTGCATAGTATACCCAATATCTGAGATTCCCTATTGGACAATTTAATGTTGGCGACAGGTGTTACAAGTTCAAACTTATTTGGGTAGAAGGTGATATTGCCTAATGCAATTTTATCACCTGCAGGGAGGGTGGCTGCTTCAGGCGCACCGTATAGTTTTAGTTGGTTCTCTATACGCACTATCAATTCTTCCATGCTGAATGGTTTCTTCAGATAATCGGTGCCGCCTGAGGAAAATCCTTTCACTACATCTTCTGTTTGTGTTTTGGCTGTAAGGAAGATGATAGGCAGTCGCGGGTATACACTCCTTATCTTGCTGCCCAGCGTATAGCCGTCAATATTAGGTAGCATTACGTCCAGTATGCATATATCAGGTTCAAAGCTGTTGACTGTGTCTGTTATGCCTGATCCGTCAGTCTGGTGTAATACCCGGTATTCTTTTAGTTCCAGTGTTTCCTTCACTATCTTAGCCAGGAAGGGCTCATCTTCTATATACAGTATCTTTTTGCTCATCATTACAGTTTAGGTATGTTAATGGTGAATACGCATCCGCCTTCTGCTACGTTATGCACTTGTATGGTGCCGCCATGTTGCTCCACCACCTGCCTGGCATAGCTTAGCCCCAGCCCATAGCCCTTCACATTATGAGTATCGCCTTTTGGTACACGAACGAATTTCTCAAATACACGCTTGATGTATGCTGGATCGATGCCCGGCCCGTTATCTGCTATAGCAATAGAAATATTTTGTGTTGTTGCCGTGCAGATGATGCGAATATCAGGTTGCTTATCGGCATACTTCAGCGAGTTGTCAATGATATTGATGAGTACACCCTGCAGGTGCATCTTGTCTGCAGCTGCTACAAAGCCGGTGCCGTTGTAGGTTACTTGTACCTTCGCATCGTTTTGTTGCAGGCGCAGCGCCATTACATTCAATGTGTCCTGTATCAGTTGCTGCAGATCTACCGGTTCTTTTTGTATGGTAATCCGCCCTTGCTCCATCATGGTGGTGTTGAGTGTTTTGTTTACCAGCATATCCAGCCGGTTCATTTCCAGACCCGCCATCTTAATGTATTCACGCGTAGTTTCCGGGTTGTCTATTACGTTAAAGCTATCTAATGCTTCTAATGCCACTTTTACGGTAGATATAGGCGTCTTCAGCTCGTGCGACATATTGCTGATGAAATCGTTCTTCATAGTATTCAGCTGCATTTGCTTACGCAGGCTCCTGTAGGCAAATGCAAAAGACGCGCCGGTAAGCAACAATAGGATAGCGGCAAACCCGATCTGTGGGCTAATACTGCGAACGATATCGCCCTTATAATCTTGTAGTACCAGGTTATCTATACGCAATCCTTTAGGGGTGTCTATATCTTTGGATATGGTTCTGTGCAATGTCAGGTTCTTGCCTGAATACGTTTTGATGCCTGTGTTAAGCCATACAGTCTTGAAATGCCAGTTATTCTTTTTTGCCTTTTTATCAAACTCGTCTTTTACAGTCTGGTTGGCTCCTGATAGCAGGGAGTCCAGCAATACACTATCACCCAGTTGTACGATGATTTGCCTGAGTAATGTAGGGATGAAAGCTTTGATCAGGCTGTCACTACCGGTATCGTTAGATGATACGTGATAACTCATGCTGTTACCGGGCATCGCATTCATATTAGCAATCATGCCTTTGATTTCGGCATTTTTTATTTCCTTTTTTATGACAGCCATCCGTTCATTCATCTTCGCTGTATCCAACGGGCCATAATTATTCTCAATAACGATCTTATATTTCTGCGCACCGGTAGCACCATTTATAGTTGGCGGCGGTGGAAGGTGTATCTCCGTATCCGCTCCGGGCTGCATCATCGGTATCACTATGTTCTGAAACATGGTAGAGTCAGAAGCTTTGGTAGTGATTTGCACCAGCATGCTGCGCACATCTTTGGTAAGCTGCTCTTTACCCTTGTTATACTGGCTATAGATCCAGTTGCAGGTAAAACCTATCAGCAGCAGCTCGCTGGCTATCATCATAGCCCCTACCCAGCGTATGTTGTTTCCCTTCTTCATCTGGCTGCAAAATAATACATCCGAGAGCGGATTTGTATAATCGTTAACCTTAATTAACCTTAATTGTCCGTACGTTAACCACCATCCGCATCTGCGCAGGATAGCTTTGCAGTAAAATAACAGACCTCATGAAAAAGCTAATCATTACTTGTGTATGCGCTATGGCCGCAATGCAATCGCATGCGCAATCTACCAGCGGTAAGATCTCCTACAAAGAAACCATCCAGTTTAAAATTGACCTGAAAGGTGCTGAAGTGCAGGGTATATCTGCAGACCAGCTCGCAGCGCTGATACCCAAAGAAAATGTATCGAACAAGATACTGTATTACAACGATGGCGCCGCGTTATATGATAATGATAAGAAAGCAGAAAATACCGATGCTACAAAGGAAAGCAATGGTATGCATATAATGATGAAGATGGACGGTAACGATACCCGTGTGTACCAGGACCTGAAAGCCGGCAAGACCATAACTGAACAAAACTTTATGTCGCGGAAATTTTTGATCACCAATGATGTAAAGAAAGAAGCCTGGAAACTTACCGGCAAGCAAAAGGAAATATTAGGGTATCCCTGCCAGCAGGCTACCATGCAGCAGGATAGTACAACGATCACAGCATGGTTTACTCCCGCTATACCTGTATCTGCCGGCCCGATGGGTTATGGAGGATTGCCGGGTATGATCCTATCCCTGGGCGATGGCGACCATTACGAAATAGTTGCTACCAAAATAGAGGCCGGGGATATTGATGCGAAACTGCTGGCAAAGCCCAAAGATGGCAAGAAGGTGACAGAAGCTGAGTTTAAAAAGATAATGACCGATAAGATGAAAGAGATGGGTGTGGAAGAAGGTGGCGCCCCTCATATTACTATCAAGACACAAATAGGCAATTAATCATGAAACAGATTTTTATACTATTCATCCTGTTATCGCTTGGCGCATCTGTATCGGCACAAACCTATACCCTGCACGGCGATGTGGAAGACACAGTGCACAGCCCCATACCCTTTACCACCATATCCCTGTTGCAACCTGCAGACTCTACCTTGCAATACTTCGGTGTATGCAACAACCAGGGCAGCTTCGAAATAAAGGATGTACCTAAGGGTAAATACCTGATGCAGGCGGCCTTTCTTGGGTTTAAAACATGGTATCGTACCATTGAGGTACCTAATGCCAGCAACAACTACCTCGGCAGGATCATCATGAAGCGCTTTGCCAACGAACTGGAAGAACTGCAGGTAAGGGGCGAGAAAGTACCCATTACGCTGAAGCGCGATACTGTAGAGTATAATGCAGGCTCTTTTAAAACCAAGCCCGATGCCAATGTAGAAGACTTGCTGAAGAAGCTGCCGGGTGTGCAGGTAGATAAGTCGGGCAACATCAAAGCGCAGGGAGAAGATGTGCGCAAAGTGTTGGTAGATGGCAAGGAATTCTTTAGCAACGATCCCAAGGTGGCAACAAAGAACCTCCCCGCTGATGCTATCAATAAAGTGCAGGTGTTCAATAAACATTCGGATGCATCAGAGTTTACCGGTATTGACGACGGCAGCCGCGAAAAGACCATCAACCTGCAACTGAAGGATAGCAAGAAGAATGGCTATTTTGGGGATGTACAGGCAGGTTACGGTACAGACGATCGCTATAAGCTCAGCGCGCATGTATATAAGTTTAAACCTACATCGCAGGTTGCCGCGTTGGGCATGCTCAACAACATCAACCAGTTTGGCTTCAGCTTCGAAGATTATATGAACTTCAACGGTGGCATACAAAGCTTGTTTAACGGTGGCGGTTTCATGAACATGAACCTGTCTGATAAAAACGCACCACCTATAGATTTTGGACAACCTATATATGGTAAGATCACTTCCGGTGCAGGCGGACTTAACTATACCTATGAGCCTAAGAAAAACCATCGCATCAATCTTAGCTATCTTGCCAATGGGTCAGAAAAAAACCTCGATCAGCAAAGCTATACGCAGAACTTTACCAACACAGAAACCTTTACCCGTAATAGCAATAAGAACGAGTTTACAGACAACTATGCACACAGGGTAAATATCAATGCGCGCTACGATAATGATTCTGTAAGCCAGTTTACAGCTAATGCCGGGGCGTCGCTCAACAATGCACGCGCCCATACGGCACAATACACTACATCTCTGGTAAAAGATATGCTGCTTAATAGCCTTGATAGCCGTATTTACGATAAAGGGAATACACTTTCATCCAATGCTAATCTTTCTTTTCTGCGCAATAGTAAAAGCAGGAAGCAGGTATATCGCGCTTCGGTAAATGCCAGCTACGAGCAGCAACTGAGCAACAGCGACTGGAATAACCTTACACGCTTGGTACCGGTAAATAGTATGGTAGCAGATATGCAATCGCAAAACGATACCCGTACCGAATTGCAATACGGTGGTACCGTTTCAGTACTTACCGCGCTGGGTAAAGGCTATTTTCTGCAGCCATCCGTAAGTGCACTCAGCAATGCACAGCATTTTAAAAGAGAGCAACGCATTACCAATCTTGGTGATAAACTGGTAGATTCTTTAAGCCCCGATTTTAGCAGGCAATATACCGCCGTGGATCCCGGCCTTGAGTTGAAAAGGAGCTCTCAAAAAATTCAGTTCAGCATAGGTGTAAAGGCAGAAGCAGGTATGCTGGGTAGTACCTATAACGGCCGCGATACAGGCAGCAGGCAATTTGTATACATATTGCCATCGCTCAACTGGCAAAACGAATATTCAACCGGTAAACGAATTGGCTTTTATTATAACAGCAATGTAAACACCCCCGATGCCATACAGATGCTGCCTGTTACCAACTACAGCAATCCACTGCAGGTGTACGCCGGTAATAACAACCTGCGGCCGGAGTACGTACATAATGTTGGCGCTAACTGGATATGGTTCGATCAGTTTACATTCTCATCCCTCTTTGCCAATATCAATGGCCGCTACACGCACGACAAGATCACATGGGCACGTGTTGTAAACCCCGATCTTACGCAGTTTGTAACACCTAAGAATGTGGACTATGACTATAACCTGAACGGCAGGGTAGAATACTCGCGCCCCATACGCAAGTTGGGTGTTACTATGACCACTAGCTTTGCAGAAGGATATAATAAAGGCATCAGCAGCGTGAATAATGTAGATAATATACTCAACAGCTTCAACCATAAACTGGAACTATCCTTTAGCAACCGGAAGAAAGAAAAATGGGATGTAACTGTTGGTGGTAATATAGACCTTACCGATGCCCGCTACTCTATAGACAAGAACATGAACAATGTATTCTACAGCACTACAGCATCTGCAGAGCTCAGCTATCGCCCCGGCACACATTGGTATTTTTATGCCAGCGCCGATGTCACACAGTACAATGCGCAAAGCTTTAAAGATGCCGTAGTGATACCATTGCTGAAGGCAGAAGCATCCTATTATTTCCTTAAAGCCAATCGCGGCACCATTACACTCGAAGGTTTCGACCTGCTGAATCGTAATACAGGCCTGCAAAGGCAAAGCCAGTTTAGCTACCTCAGCGAAACCCGCTCTAACATCATAGGCAGATACTTTATGCTCTCTTTCAAATATCGCCTCAGCAAAACAGGTGGTAGCGGTAGTGGCGTAAAGATCAGCGTAAAACATTAAACCCGTAGTAGTGTAGGCCCTATCAGAGAATCTGTTATAGTAGGGGATTGTTATATAAAATCTTATATAGTAATCCCCACTAACACAGAATGGATGCAGGGAGTAAAGATCTATCCGAATCCTGTAACGGACGAATTGAGGATTGAAGGCATCTCAGCAGGTACCGAGATTCGCATTGTTGATATCTTAGGTCGGGAAACGGGCCACATGGTAGCCGGCACAAAAACAGAAACAATCGCTACCACTACATGGGCGAACGGAACTTATTTACTGCAATTAAACGGCAAAGACGGTAAGAGGATGACTGCTACCATTGTAAAACAATAAGGTTACATCATCTTCATCCATAGAAAAGTCCGCTTCGTCCTGAATACTGCCATACCCCGGTGCATTTAAGTGCTTTTTAATGCTTTAAAATAGGCTGCGTACAGATAATTATTTAGATTCATACATAGATCATTAGCCTTGAATGAAGCAACTGTACACCATCTTCCATATTCTCTTTTTGCTGATATACTCTTTGAGTGTATCGGCCCAGGTAAATATGGTGGCAAATGGCAACTTTGAGGTTTATAATACATGCCCCAATAATGGAGACCAGGTATATAGATGCACCGGCTGGCAAGCCTATCATTCAGGCTCGTCAGACTATTTCAACCGTTGTACTAATTCCAGCGTGGGCGTACCCGTCAATGCATGGGGATATCGAGAACCAGCCAGTGGCGATGCTTATACAGGCCTGTACATAGGCAGGCTGCAGGATGCCACAGATTATAAAGAATACATCACAACAAAGGTGATGCCCTTGCAGGAGAATAGAGCTTATGAAGTGTCTATGTCGGTATCTCTGGCAGATATTTCTCAGTATGCTGCAAAGGGGCTGGGCGTATGGTTTTATAAAGATGTGCCACTGTTCACCGGTATGGCGGGGCTGCCTGTGGTGCCGCAGTTGATATATGATACCCTTGTAACCCAAAAAAGTGGCTGGGTAAGATTAAAGAAAGTAATAGTTGCAGACTCGTCCTATGATCATATGGTGATAGGTGGTTTCATACCTTCGGCAATGCTGGATACTGTGGGCGTCAATAGCGGCAACCAGGACTGGATCTATTATTTTATCGACTCCGTTGTGGTACGCAAAGTCAGCCATATAAACATGCAAGACGCCGGTGGTGCTTATTGCCTGGGCGATACGGTTATAGTGCCATTTGATGTGTATGGCAATAATTACTTTCAGCCGGGTAATGCCTTTATATTACAGTTATCATCCTCCACCGGCAGTTTTAAAAATCCTGTGAATGTAGATACGATATACAGTAATACCGGCGATACCTTCAGATATGCGATACCGGGGGGCATAGTGCCCGGTAGCAATTACCTGGTGCGTATCATAGGTACAGATAGCACAGATACTTCAGATGTTTCCTCTCCGCTGGTAATAGGTGATAAATTACCGTCGCCACCCATAGCATTCAGTAATTCGCCATTATGTACCGGTGCCCTGCTGGAGCTATATGCCACAGACAGTACACCGGGCGTGTATTTTACATGGGAGGGCCCGCGTGGTTTCAGAGACACAGGTGCCAGCGCAGTGATCACCATAGCTACATCGGCTGATAGCGGTCCTTATATTGTTACTGCCTGGCGCTACGGGTGTGCGGCATCTGATACCACTATAGTAAATATAGCCCATGTAATAGGCAGCGCGGCCAGTACTGCAGGCTCGCCGGTATGTACCAATGATACGCTCAGGCTTAGGGGCAGCGCAGTTGGCAATCCTAAATCTTATTCGTGGACAGGGCCCGGTGGTTTTACAGCGCATGTAGCTGATACTTTTATAGTGCATCCTGCTATTGCCGCATCGGGTAATTATACTCTTACGGTAGCTTTTAATGGCTGCTCGGCATCTGATAGTGTTGCCGTGGCGGTGAAGCAAGGGCCCATAGACGTATTTGCATCAGCAAACAATCCTTTGTGCAGCGGTGATACCATGGTATTACGCGGGTATGCATCGGGCGGCAATCTTAGCTATACATGGCAGGGTCCTAATGGGTATTCGGTAGCATCTGCTATTGCTTTTAGAGACAATATCACACCTGCGCTTAATGGCAGTTATATACTTACTGCGGGCTTAAATGGCTGCTATGTAAAGGATACGCTTGATATAATTGTCAATGACCATCCTGGTAAGCCTGTAGCAAACGTTAACGGTCCTTTATTGGTAGGCGATATTATGCTTTTATCCGTTGCATCGCCCATTACCGATGTGTCTTATTCCTGGACCGGGCCTTCGGGCTTCGCCGCTGCTACTGCTTCGGCAGCTATCAATGCCATTACCCGTGAGAACCAGGGAACTTATATTGTTACAGCCTCACAGTATGGTTGCTCTTCTTCAGACACGCTGGTGGTAACCATAGGCGGCAATAACGATCCTTACCTGCTGCAGGTTTACCCCAACCCATCTAACGGTAATTTTACGGTGTATGCCAATACTAAATACGATCAGGACGTAGCCATGTCTCTTAGCACTAGCGGCGGGCAGATAGTATATCGGTCAACTGCATCTGTAACCGGTAAGATACTGAGGGCGAATGTAAATATGTCTGGAGCGTTAAGCAGTGGTGTTTACACGCTTCGCGCGCGTATAGATGGTATAGTGCAGGATGTGGGCGTTGTCATTCAGCGATAGACTGTTAGTATGTTGTCAGATGGTATGATTTTATCGTCGTAAAGACATGACAAAGGCCTTTCGTATATTTGAGAGCCATTAGTACCACACCAGTAATTTATGAATCTTCAGTCGCGAGTTGTTTTATCGATAGTTTCTCTTCTTGCATTATGCAGTTCCTGTCATAATACAACACTTCAAAAAGTTACAGATCCGCGATTAGCTGATATTAAAATGCCTCCGGGCTTTCATATTTCCATTTTTGCCGATAGTGTCAAAGATGCGCGTTCACTGGCCCTGGGCGATAAAGGCACTGTGTTTGTAGGTAACAAGGAAGAGGATAAAGTATATGCCCTTGTAGATAAAAATAAGGACGGCATTGCAGATGAAAAGTATATTGTAGCCAGCGGCTTAACGATGCCAAATGGCGTCGCTTTTCGCAAAGGGAGTCTTTATATTGCTGAGGTAGATAAAATATGGCGTATTGACAATATAGAACAAAGCCTTGCACATCCGGCGAAACCCATACTGGTGAGCAATAACTTTCCTTATAAAAAATATCATGGGTGGAAGTATATAGCTTTCGGCCCCGATGATAAATTATATGTACCTGTAGGCGCGCCCTGTAATATCTGTAACGATAATGAGCAGGATGAAAGGTTTGCCTCCATTACAAGAATGAATCCTGATGGTACCGGTTTTGAGGTATTTGCTAATGGGATACGCAATAGCGTAGGTTTTGACTGGGACCCCCAGACTCATGATTTGTGGTTTACAGACAATGGCCGCGATATGCTGGGCGATGATATTCCTGCAGATGAGCTAAACCATGCCCCGCAGAAAGATATGAACTTTGGTTATCCTTATTGCCACCAGGGAGATATACTAGACCCGGAGTTTGGTGCAGGGTATAATTGTAAGGATTTTACACCACCGGTGGCTAAGCTGGCGGCGCATACTGCTGCCCTCGGTATGAAGTTTTATACAGGAAATATGTTCCCTGCTGAGTACAGGGAACGCATTTTTATTGCAGAGCATGGCTCCTGGAACCGATCCGTACCGCAAGGTTATCGGATAACAACGGTAGAGCTAGAAGATGGCAAACTAAAAAAATATAGCGTATTTGCCGAGGGTTGGCTCAAAAATGGTAAGGCATGGGGGAGGCCCGTATCGGTATTGCAGCTCCAAGATGGGTCATTGCTGGTGTCAGACGATTATGCCGGTATTATATACCGCATTACGTATGGTAATAATTCATAGGTATATCACTCGCATAGATACTTCAGCGTGCTGGCTATCTTTACAATCTCGTAAGATTATTAATGAGTCATGGATAATATATTAATTCTGATTATTGTTGGTTTTTTGATAGGCACTATAGGTACGCTGATAGGTGCAGGCGGAGGATTTATACTGGTTCCGGTGTTATTGCTAACACGGCCCGAGTTGAAGCCAGAAATTGTTACGGCTATTTCTATCGCTATCGTCGCTGCGAATGCCATATCAGGCTCCATAGCATACGCACGCTCCGGCAGGATAGATTATAAAGCAGGGATCATTTTTGCATTATTTACGATACCGGGTTCTATCCTTGGGGTATTTACCACGCAGTATATACCTACCGATGTATTTCATATTATATTCGGCATCCTGCTCATAGTGCTTTCAGTATTTCTTTTTATCAAAAAGCGCAAACCGGCAGTTGTTGATACGGATGATCTTAACGATCCTCTCGCTGTAAATAACAAACTAACGCATCGCCGCCTGGTAGATAATAATGGCAAGGTGCATGAATATTCTTACAACCAGGCTATAGGTATCGTTATCAGCATACTTGTAGGTTTTTTATCACCATTGCTGGGTATTGGCGGCGGTATTATACACGTGCCCGCTATGGTACATTGGTTGCATTTCCCGGTATATATCGCTACTGCTACATCGCACTTTATACTCGCTGTCATGTCAACGGTAAGTGTTATCGTTAATATATTCAAAGGCAGTTATAGCGATCCCGCGGTGTTAAAGATGGTTTTAAGTCTGGGAGTAGGTGTGGTTGTAGGCGCGCAGCTAGGGGCTTTATTATCTCACAAGATCAAAGGGGAAATCATCATTAAAGCGTTGGCCATCTGTTTGGCAATAGTCGGTATCAGGCTACTGATAATGGCATAAGAAAAGGCCCGGATATCACTTAGATGTCCGGGCCTTTTACTTTATAGTATATTATAAGGCGGCGCGCGGTACGTTCCGCTTTTTTGTTTCTTATTGCAGTATCAGCTTGCTTACAGCATCACCATTGCCGGTATTGCAGTGGATGATGTACATGCCCTTGGGCTGACCCGAAAGGTTCATCGCATAGCTGGTCTGAGATTTGTCAACCATTATATTTTCTACCATCCTGCCGGTAATATCAGTAACCCGTATATTGTTAACTCCATCCTGCAGCAAGGTAATGTTTACGCTGCCTGTACTTGGGTTTGGATAGACATTAAATACGTTTGCGGCGTTTACGATATTAGATACGCCTGTTGGCCAGCTTGTCAGTTCCGGGTGCAGAATAAGGGAATAAGATTCCTTACCGGCCAATGTCTGGGAGCTCATTACTTTAGCTTGCTCAGCCGTAAACATGTGCATGCACGCATCATTTACATAATCCATAAAATTCATGAACATGATGCCATCGCCTGTTTTAGTACAGCTATCAAACAAAGGGTAGCTGGGGCAGCCATATGTAGCGTTCGACTGTGGAGGTGTATCGGTAATACCATCGTCCTTGCCACCTGCGCCGGGGCATTTACCATTGTCATCACCCCATACATGCCATATTTCAAAAAAATGACCCATTTCATGAGTTAATGTTCTGCCACCGTTGATGCCGGAAATAAAGTAGTTAACTCCAGGGCCATATTTGCCAAATGCTCCATAATTGAGTACAATGCCTAATTCATCTTTTGTGAGCCCTGATATACCATAAGTCATAAAAGATGGAGGCATTGTAAGTCCTAATATACCAGATGCACTACCATTGTTTAGCAAGTTAAAGACCCAGATATTAAGATATTTATCGGCATCCCAGGAAGTGGCAGGCCCATTTACATACTTACCGGAAGAAAATCCCATACCCGATCCTACACTGCTGCTTTCTTCAAAGCCCTGTTGCGTAGTGGTAATGATCTCGTAGCCCGGTGTGCCTGCACCTTTAGGGTCTGTATGGGCAAGTGCAAAGCCGATGTTAGCTTTGCCAAATACCGCCTTGAAATCAGCAGGAATTTGTGAAACATCACTGTTGGTGCCGTTAAAATCACGATTTAGTACAGCCATCTGTGAATCTACACGCTGTGCCACACCGGATGGTCCACCCAATTGCGCTATCTGGGCATCGGTGAGTACTATGTGAAATACTACAGGAATAGTAATATCGTTAGCTGTAGTTTTTGCCGCTGCATCGTTTGTGAGCAATTGCCTCGCATAGGTGGTATTTTCTTCCAGCGTTTGTGCAAAACGTTCCTCCATTACCGGATTTTTTGCGATCAGGTGCTGTTTTAATAGTTCCATACCACAGGAACGGTTTGTTTGTTGGTTTGTTTGTTGTGCTGATGCTGATAAACCCAAGAGCAACAATCCAAGCGACACAGGTAAAAATCTCATACAAATATTAAATTGACTGTTGCAATGTTATACCGTTTTTAACTTTTGGTGAAATTAATTGTTGTAGATACACCAAAGTTTGTGGTAAAATTTGGTTAATACTCTTCACTATTACATTTTAATGACAATGCTCATTGTGTTATAAACAATACTATGACAAATATCACCCGTTACTTTTGAACTTACGATGTTCAAAATAATGTAGATTTCTACTATTAAGTAATTATTTAATTATGGCAATTTAATGTTTTTTTGTTATAGTTAAATTCCACCGGTATTTTTATTGATGTTTAAGTTGTTGTACTATATCTGAAAAATTGCTTTGTCCCCAGTGTTCTGCGTATCGCCCGTCTTTTAGCCTGATGATGTCTATTACATGGATGATGACATTTTTATTCGTTGGGGGTATATCAAACAATTGGCCACTGTGCTTACCATAGATCTTTTTTCGTGTGGTTACCAGGTCATTCTCCGCTACCTGTTCCAGTATTTCCACTCGTAATTCGCTGAACGCTTTTCTTAAAATATCATTCAGGAAATGATAAAAACTTTCTGGCCCATTAGGTGCGCCGGGCTGCGCGCTATGATTGATGGCGTCCTCTGCAAGTAATTCTTCAAACGATTCCATTCTTCCTTCTTCAATACATTCTTTGTTAAATCGCCGTACGATGGCCTTGTTGTTTTCTGCATTAATACTCATGTCTTAGATTTTGTACAAAGCTAGGAGCATACTATGCAGTTGTGTTTGACACAGACGGTCACAGACTATGCTTACACGGCCATATTGGCTTCGGCATATTCTTTGGGAGACATGCCATAGTATTTTCGGAATATGCGGCTAAAGCTCGAATGGTTCTCGTACCCAAGCTGATGATATACGTCGGCAGGTTTTATTCTTTTATTAGTAAGTAGTTTCCTGGCCATTTTCATTCGCTCTTCTATAAACCAGTTAATGGGAGAAGTATTATAGATATCCCGAAAACGTCTTTTAAATGTAGATGCACTCACATTGCAGAGAAATGCCAGCTCTTCTACGGTAAGGTTACTTGTAATGTTTGCTTCCACAGTTTTGCGTATGGTAACATCGTCAAAAGTATGCTGCTGGCGATATTGAAACGAGAGCAACGTGCCCGGGTAGTATTCCAGCAGGTATTGCATTAACTCGCCAAATTTCAGAACGCTCATCTGCTCTGATATTTTTTTGCCGTGTTGCAATACCAGCTCAAGAGAACTGATGTAATTGCGGATGAAGTTATCCTTCTTTAAAGAGATATAGGGTTGTTTTGTTTTGTTTGCAGTGGGAAGGCTCTTCTTTTGCTGTGCAAAAAAATCAGCCAATAAATGCTCGTCAAAGAAGATCAATATACTTTTAAATTCCTCCTGTTCCTGGAACTCAATAGAAGCAATGCAATTTCCGGCAGACAAAAAATGTATTTCCTTATCATTTGCCTGAACCGTTTTTTCTGCAAAGTGCATTGTCTTATTGCCTTTTATTACAAGGCTTATCGCATTTTTGGTAAGTATGCTTTTGGCCCTCACCGTATCTTGTGTAGACCTGAAATATTGGATAACAATTTCGCGGTCTATTGGCTGATTATCAGAATCAGCAGGCAATAAGAAAATTTCATCCATAGATTAAGGTTGTTCAGCCAGCAGTTTTTTTATCAATACTATCTGTCCCAGGTGATAATGTGTGTGCTCTATCATTCCTTGCAGGTTTCGATAATAGGTACCGTATTTTTCGTCAGTAAATGTATCCGATAATTTATCTGCCGGTAATTGCATAATCAAATCTGCAAGCATATTGGCCTTATCCCATGTTTTGTTCAGCATCTCCTGCCATTCAGCGTCGCTTGTTATCGGTGGGGTTTTAAAGCTTTCCTCATCTTTCCCGGTTAGCGCATCTCCCTGCAATACTTTGGCTTGCACATCCGCATAATAATTGATATGGTATACCAATGTGGCGACTGTATTAAATGAGTACAGTTTTGTAGTTGCCTGTTCCCAAGTTACTCCCGCTAGAGTGTCTTTCAGGTTAACGCAAGTCCAGTTGCCACCAAAGTATACTTGTCTTACGTGTTTTGCTATTTCTGCAGGCAGGTTCATAAAATTTATTTGCAAAGTTAAGATATGACGCTTGAGCAATTGATATTTAGCATTAAACTAACTTTGTAGTATTAATACGAAGGTAAATACATGCGATCTGTTTGGCACAGGTTTTGGGATAAAGCGAATAACCATAACGAAAAACATACATGCAAAAAACAATGATGAAAATTGCTGCGATAACATCCGTTATCGCCCTGACGAGCTGTTCACCCAAAATTGTAGGCACATGGAAAATTGTAAAGTACGAATCTAAAACACCTAACACACGAGATTTGAAAGTAACCAACATTGGTACATTAGAGTTTAAACGTAATAAAACCGGCGTAAAAAAGATCAGCTATTCTTTATTTGAAAACCAGGTGCAGGACAATACGCCTTTTAAATGGGAGCGGGCCAAAGACGGAGAGTCTATCACTATAAGCGGCGATGGTACCCAGCTCAATAAAACCTGGCTTATAATAGAAGACCGCAAAAAATACCAGAAATGGAAATCTACAGATGGTAATAATACTGTACAGGAACTGGAGCTAAAAAAATAATGATGGATATAGAGACGCCTCCTTCTTTTTGGAGGCGTCTCTATATTATCTGATCTTGCAGATCAGGATTATGATCTACAATGATTTTCTTCTTTTTATTCAACTCCGTTATATAAAGAAGTACTAAAAGGCTTATAGCAGCACCAAAGAAACACCATATTGATATCACGTAAAAATGAAACAGCAGACGTGTGAATATGTAGGAAATAAGAAACAGATACCCTATCCTGCGCAATGCCTTGTGAGAGGATAGTACAAGAGATAAGATGGTAGGTATAAAGTATAGCAGGCCATAATACCATTTGCGGGCCAGCGCAAAATCAAGCTCATAATGTATATGATGCATTTCTGCAATCGGATGAGGTACATGCAACGCAAGCAGCATGGTGGTATATGCTGCCAGTAACAGTCCTGCCAGTAGTGTCACGCCAATTATTTTTTTACGTGTTTTATGATGCTCAAACAGTAAGGCGCAAAATGGCATATACACAGGCCATATCACCTGCGCAAAAAGCAGGAAGGTATAGGTAGCATAACCTTTCCAATGTGCCCATTCCGTGTGCAGCAAAGACATCCACACAACGCCCTCTGCAAATTGCTGTATTGCAAAGAGCAACGGCACAGCCGCCAATACCCTTTGAGGCTTGCCAGATGATTGATACATTGCAACTGCACCGGCAGTAGCCAAAACGGCGCTCGCGCCAAAACTAACGGAAGGGGAAAAACACATACGGCACTATCTTCAGTTTATCCCTGATACATCATCTGAGATGGCCGTACACATGGCCGTGAGTGAATTGAAGATAGCGATTTATAACTACAAAGGGGGCATGCAATGTACATCTACGCATTACGGTAGAACGAAAATAACCGGATGTAATAAATGAACCTATATAGCGTTTTATTATAAATCCATTATTCATGCGTTTTGTCTTGCCCTATTTTACCTTACTAGTACTGTTGTGCAGTGCATGCACAAAAGATAAGGTCGCTACGCCTGATACTGCGAAACACATTCCGTATGGCAGCAACAGTGCGCAGCAATTCGACTTTTATCCGCCTGAAAAAAGCGTAGTTGATAAATGCCCTGTTATATTATTAATTCATGGTGGTGGCTGGGTATGGGGCGGGGCACCGGCGTTCCCGGCCTCTTCCCTCTACGATTCTTTTAGAACAAACGGGTACGCTATTGTAGATATGAATTATCGGCTTGCTACTGATAATGCATATCCTGCACAGCTGGATGATATAGATAGCCTGTTATCCTTTCTTCAGGCACACGCCGCTGAGTATCGTATCGATCCCCAAAGAATTTGCCTGATGGGGCAGTCTGCCGGGGCGCATTTATCTATGCTATATGCATACGCCCGCAATACTCGTAAGAAGGTAAAAATGGTGATTGATGTTTTCGGCCCGTTTGACCTTACAGATAGTACGGTACAAACACATCATCTACGCTTCGATCTCACTACATTATTGCAGCATCAAACCTATGCTTCTGATCCACAGTTATGGCACGATGCCAGCCCGGCATCTTATATGAAAAATGCATTGCCAACTATCATCTTCCATGGCACGGCAGATACAACTGTTTTTATGGAGCAATCAGATAAGCTGAATGATTCGTTAGCAGCACATCAATTGCCTCACCAATACTACAAGTGGCAGGGCATAGACCATAACTGGTACGAGGCTGGTTGGCAGGAACACTTTGCCCAGGTTCATTCTTTTTTACAGAGCTATTTGTAGGAATAGATATAAATAAAAATGCCTCTCAATGAGAGGCATTTTTTTGTGATTGTGGTGCGGGAGGGAATTGAACCCCCGACACAAGGATTTTCAGTCCTTTGCTCTACCAACTGAGCTACCGCACCAACGCTGTTGGGGTTGCAAAAATAGAAACATTATCCAATTTTCCAAAAATGTTGCACAACTACTGCCGGATTATTTTAGCGGTAGCTATAGTTCCCCGTTCATTACGCAACTGAATGAAGTATAATCCCGGTGTCCATCCTGTAGTAGCTAACGGAGTATCAGTATGCTCCAGGCTGCCACTGGCAATGGTTTCCCCGATTGCATTCACAATTTTGTAGGTAAGTGTCCTATTAGCAATATCATTTACATGTATGGTGCAAAGATCAGTTACCGGGTTAGGTATTATTTTTAAAAAATTATTTGCTGCTAACTGCTTTACACTATTAAATGAAGGATCGTATAATTCTATTATTTTATCTATCCGGTTGGTGTTTCCGGATGCATCAGAATTGCTGGTAGATATAAATATCCTTCCGTCGGGAGATATGCATAGATCACGCAGCCTGCCATAATGCACGGCGTTTATCTTGCTCGCAGAAGAAATACCATCCAGAGTGCCGTTAAGTTTTAATTGATACAGGCTGCTATCTTTAAGGGTGCACATGATCAGCGATTTCTGCAGCGTTGGAAACATCGGATGGTCGTAATAGTCCAGGCCGCATACCGCGATAGTTGGCGTCCACGCTTTCAACGGTTCCACCACGTTAGAATCAGTGCAGAAGGTGAGTTCCGCAGGCTTATCACAATAGCCCTCTACATTGGGCCAGCCATAATTGCGCCCTTTTTGTATGATGTTTACCTCGTCATCATTATCGGGCCCGTGCTCTGTTTCATAAAATCTATTGTTAGCATATACCACGCCTTGCGGGTTTCTATGGCCCCAGCTCCAGAGCATGCTGCCAGGCATGGGGTTATCTGCCGGTATGCTGCCATCCTGCACTACTCTTAATATCTTCCCATTAACCTTTGTAACGTCTTGCGCCACAGATGGATTGGTGGCATCACCGGTGGTAATGTACAGGTAATTGCCCTCCATCATCAGCCTGCATCCATTATGATAGTTGGCCGCCCCTATATTGGCTATTAATCCTTGTGGGTTAATGAGTTTGTTATTGGTTGCATCATACTGGTACTTTACCACCTTGGCGGTATAGGTGCTTCCATTCATATAATCGTAGGCTACGTACACAAATGGCGGGGTGGGGAAGTTGGGATGTAGCGCAAGGCCCAGCATGCCGCCCTCGCCTTGTATTACAACCTCCGGCTCATGGTACAATGTGTCTATATGCCCGCTCGTTGGTTCCATTCGGCAGATGTAGCCATTTTTTTGGGTAAACCATATATGGTCATCCGGCCCCCATGTTATTTCCCAGGGTATAAATAAAGAATCGCGGACAACGCGCGCAGTCATCTGTGCATGGGCGGTATATGCGTATAGCAACGACAATATCACCAGGTAGAAAGTTCTTTTCATTATAGTTAAGATTAATCAGCTATTACCCGTAAAATCCATACCACAAATATTATTTTAGCTATCGTATGGCTACTGTTATTATTGTAGCAAGGCTATTTTAATATTCTACCTTTTCCGCAAGTGCGTCATTCATAAATACATCCGTAAGCTGGCGATGGTCTTTTACATGACCGTTCACTTGCCAGGTAATAGACAGGCGATTGCCTTCTTTCAACTCGTTTACCAGGCTGTATTTAAGATGTGATGCACGTAGTATCGATTCAAAATGAGCTTTTACTTCTGTGCTGTAGGTGCATTGTATTTTATAGGTTCTGTATTGATTGAAATTATCTACCCTGCGCTCTATCCTGGGTAATATGGCAAGTACTATAAGTATAAACAAACTGGCTATAGCGGAGTAAAAATAGTAACCGGCACCAATACCCATACCTACGGCTGCAACAGCCCAAATGGTAGCAGCTGTCGTTATACCGTTCACCCTTGTTTCGCCTCTGAAAATCACCCCTGCGCCAAGGAAGCCAATGCCTGTAACTATATTAGAGGCTATCCTGTCAGGATTGCCGGAGCCGCCAATTAATATAGACATCATAGTAAAAAAGCACGATCCGATCGAGATCATGATCATGGTCCTGAACCCGGCGGCTTTGCTTCTATATTCCCGCTCCAGCCCTACCAGGCCGCCCCATATTGCAGCCATCAGAAACTGTATCAGCATTTCATAGTTCATGCTCATATCAAGAGGTATTAATCTTTGTTGAAATTAAGAAAACGTCGTTCAAAAATGGTTCTTTAAGTAGCTGCGTTAATTTAACTTGCTGAAGATATTTCTGCGAACTTTATATCTATGAATTGGAAAAACAGGCTCACAGATATTTTAGGCATACCGTATCCCATCATCCAGGCACCGATGTATGGGGTTACTACGCCGCAAATGGTCGCTGCAGCCAATGCAGCCGGATGTTTAGGTTCATTGCCATTGGCAGATATGCCTGCCGCACAGTGTGCAGCGCTGATACGCAAAACCAGGGCTATTACCGGTCAGTCATTTGTAGTAAATATATTTACACATCAATTGCCGGTAGTGACGCCGGAACTACGGTCGCAATATGAGATGGTAAAAACTTACCTGGAGCAATTAAGCGCGAAAAATGGAATAGATGTTTTGCTGCCCGGTTTCGATGATCTTCAGGTAAATGGTTACAAAGAGCAAGTAGAAGCTATTATTGAGGAAGGCTGCAAAATCCTCAGCTTCACTTTTGGTAATCTTGATGATGACTCCATTAGGTTATTGAAAGAAAATGAAGTGCTTCTTATCGGAACCTGCACATCTGTGGAAGAAGCGCTTGTACTGGAAAGATCGGGTATTGATATCATCTGCGTGCAGGGCATCGAAGCAGGTGGGCACCAGGGCCGTTTTATAGATGATAATGTGCCGTTAAGAGGTGGCTTTTCGCTTCTGCCACAGGTTTTTGATGCGGTTGCCGTTCCGTTAATATACGCTGGTGGCATCTATAATGGCAGGACACTGCAGGCAGCTAAAACATTGGGAGCCGCAGCTTACCAGGTGGGCAGTTTACTTATAGCTTCAGAAGAAAGTTTATTGCAGGATTTTGAAAAACAAAAGCTGGAAGCATTGGATGAAAGCCAAATAGTACTGACAAAAAGTTTTTCCGGCAGATATGCACGTGGCATCAGGAATACTTTTATTAACGCGATAGAAGATACAGGATACATTCTGCCTTATCCTTATCAAAACAAAATAACAGGAGCGCTCAGGGCAGCTGCAAAAAAAGCTGGGAATGCCGAGTTCACGAACATTTGGGTAGGGCAATCGGTTTACGATTTCAGTACATCTTCCACTACAGACATTTTAAAGACATTGATCGCTGATGCAGAGCAGGAAAATACCTGATTAATATCATCTTTAGGGAGAGGTTGCCGCGGGATATTTGCACCGTTAAGATGCCCTTTATGGATGATAATTTATATGGCCTGCTGCAGAAGTATGATTTGCCTACGCCAAGATATACCAGTTACCCAACCGTTCCATATTGGCAATTTGATACGCTAAGTATTGATAAATGGAAAGAATCTGTTGTGAAGCGCTACAATGCAGAAAGTGGCGAGCTGTCTTTATATATTCACCTGCCCTTTTGCGAAGAGCTTTGCACGTATTGTGCATGTAATAAACGTATCACTAAAAATCATCGGGTAGAAGATCCGTATATAGAAACAGTATTGAAAGAATGGGTTATGTACCGGGCTTTGTTGCACGGTACGCCTGTTATCAGGGAGATCCACCTTGGCGGTGGTACACCTACTTTCTTCTCACCTGCAAATCTCGAAAGGCTTATTAACGGGCTTACTAAAGATTGTGTTATTGCAGAAGGGCATGAGTTTAGCGTGGAAGTGCATCCCAACCATACATCGAGGCAGCATTTAGAAACATTAAGCCGTCTTGGTTTTAATCGCATCAGCCTGGGGGTGCAGGATTTTGATCCTACAGTACAGTTTATTATCAACAGGATACAAACTTTTGAGCGTACTAAGGAAGTGATTGACTGGGCAAGGGAACTGGGATATGACAGTGTGAACATAGACCTGATCTATGGGCTTCCTAAGCAAACGATAGATAGCATTATTGATACAATTGAAAAGGTAAAACTCCTGATGCCCGATAGGATCGCTTTCTACTCATACGCGCACGTACCCTGGAAGAGCAAAGGACAGAGAAGATATACAGATGAAGATGTGCCTGTTGCTGCGGAAAAGCTGAAGATGTACACGACCGGTAATGAAATGCTGGCGAAGATAGGTTTTGTAAGCATAGGCATGGATCACTTTGCATTGCCGGGTGATAAACTATTGACTGCGTACAAGAAGGGCGCACTGCATCGCAACTTTATGGGCTATACCACTACTAATAATCGTCTGCTAATAGGCCTTGGTGTGTCCGCCATTAGCGATACATGGGATGCTTTTGCGCAAAACGAAAAGGAAGTAGAAGCCTACGAGGCAAAGATCCATGCAGGTGAATGGCCGTTGGTAAACGGACATTTATTAAGCGATCAGGATATTGTCATCCGTCAGCATATACTGAACCTAATGTGCAGAGATACAACCACTATCAGCGAAGCCGATCTAGGTGCAGAACTATATGCATCATTCAGGAACAAGGCTGAAAAATTGGTTGATGATGGGTTGTTAGAATTACAGGACAATGAACTACATATTATCAAGCAAGGCAAGCTATTCATTCGCAATATCTGCGCAACCCTTGACGCCTATTTGTTACAGGTGAAGACGACAAGCGGCATGTTTAGTAAGGCGATATAGTATTATGAATCCAAGGTGTTTTCAGCTTATGTCATGGAAGTCTCAATAAAGACGGAGTAAAAACTATTTTAGCTTAATACGAAATATAAGAATCTTATGCGCGCCGAACCAAAGCATTCTAATCCATTAAAAGAATATCTCTCTCCGCATTATATTCATAAAAGCAACTGGCTGAGAGCCGCAGTGCTCGGAGCAAACGATGGATTGCTGTCTACCGCAAGTATAGTTGTGGGCGTAGCCTCTGCCAGTGAAACGCGTGGGCCCATTGTTTTGGCCGCCCTTGCTGGCTTAGTTGCTGGTGCCTTATCTATGGCAGCGGGCGAATACGTATCTGTTAGTTCTCAGACCGATATAGAAAAGTCAGATATTGCCCGTGAAGCAAAGGAACTGGAAGAAATACCGGAAACCGAACTACAATACCTGGCTACTATTTATGAACAAAGAGGGTTGAAAAAAGAAACGGCGTTACAGGTAGCAAGGGAATTAACGGAACATGATGCCCTGGCCGCCCATATTAGGGATGAATTGGGAATTAACGAAATAAGCCAGGCTAAACCTTTGCAGGCAGCCCTCGCATCCGGCGCTTCGTTCACTTGCGGGGCGGTCCTGCCATTGGTTATTACAATTTTCCTGCCTTTGAAAGCCATGGTCTATTATCAATATGGTTTTACTATTGCTTTTCTAATGTTGCTTGGAGCCATTGCCGCTAAAACCGGAGGTTCTAATGTATTTAAAGCGGTTCTGCGGATATCATTATGGGGAACTGTTGCTATGGTGATCACAGCTGCCGTTGGCAGGCTATCCGGAGTAGCTTTATAATATGTTCTCGAGATGATTAAGAGCATTCTATGCCCTACGTCATTTTGCATACTGACGAGTATCATTAACGCATAAAAGTGAAAAAAATACCTTCGTTTGCATGAAGGTATCTTCCCTGTTGTTAACACTGCTTATATCGCTCTCTTGCTATGCGCAGGATGCTACGGAAATCGTCCGGAAAGCAGATGAGAAGATGCGTGGGACAACCATGCAGGCCGAACTCACGATAAGAACGATCAGACCTGCCTGGACGAGGGAAATGAATTGCAGGATATGGATAAAGGGGAATAGCTTGTCTATGATTCTTATCCTCTCACCGGTTAAAGACAAAGGCATTTCATTTTTAAAACGAAAAAAAGAAGTCTGGAACTGGATGCCATCTCTTGAACGTACCATTAAATTACCACCATCAATGATGAGCCAGAACTGGATGGGAACAGATTTTACAAATGATGACCTGGTTCGGGAATCCTCGGTTGTGGAAGATTATATACATACCGTAACAGGTGACACAATTATACAGAACAGGGTTTGCTATATAATTAAGATGATTCCCAAACCGGAAGCCGCGGTAGTATGGAGTAAAGTGGTTGTATGCATTGACAAAAAAGACTTTATAGAATTGCACAGCCGCTTTTATGACGAAAATGACGAGCTTATTAACACCATGAATTGTTATGATATTAAGCTTATGGATGACCGCATGATACCTACGCGGTTCGAGATGGTACCAAGCGATAAGAAAGGCCAGAAAACCGAAATGGTTTATAAGATGGTCAGTTACAATAAACCTATTAAAGACGATTTTTTTTCTGTAGAATATATGAAAAAGCTCCTTTGATATGTGGTTAGTAAAGATGGCATGGAAAAATATCTGGCGAAATCGTAACCGCACACTTATCACCATGTCATCTATCTTCTTTGCAGTTATCTTATCTGTGCTCACAACCAGCCTTAAGCAGGGCGCATTTGATAACCTGGTAAAAAATGTTGTTAGTTTCTATGCTGGCTATATCCAGGTGCATAAAAACGGTTATTGGGATGAACAGAACCTTGACAATAGTTTTGAAGCAAGCAATAAAATTGAAAACAAAATTCTCGAAACGCCAAATATCTCTGACGTAAGCCCTCGCCTGGAATCATTCGCGCTCGCCTCATCACGTGATCTGACAAAGGGGTGCCTGATAATAGGAATTGACCCCACAAAAGAAGATAAGATCACCCATCTGAAGAGTAAGATTGTACAGGGAGGCTATTTAAAGGCGGATGATAAAGGCGTACTGTTAGCGGCAGGACTTGCCGATAGATTAAAATTAAAGCTTAATGATACTATTGTGCTAATCAGCCAGGGCTATCACGGTGCCACAGCTGCCGGAAAATATCCTATAAAAGGCATTTTGAAGTTTGGCTCACCAGAATTAAATGAAAAGATGTTAGCGATGCCATTGGCTACTGCTCAGGATTTTTTCAGTGCTTACGGCATGATTACCACTTATGTCCTTTCCATCAGGAAAACCAAAGAATTAGAAGAAACGGCTATCGCTGCACGGTCCGCTCTTGGCGAAGAATATGAAGTCATGAGCTGGGAAGAGATAATGCCAGACATTAAGCAGCACATCCAAACGGACACTAATAACATGAAATACGTTTCGGGTGTACTGTACATGCTTATATGCTTCGGGATATTTGGCACCTTATTAATGATGATGACGGAACGCAAATTTGAAATGGGTATGCTTGTTGCAATTGGGATGAGGAAAGGGAAGTTGCTGCTGCTCTTTTTGTTAGAATCTGTTTTCACTGTCTTCATTGGTTGCTTGCTCGGTATTGTGGCCAGTATACCTGTTGTTCACTATTTTAATAAAAGGCCATTAAGATTTGGAGGGAGTACTGCAGAGGCTTTTGCGCGCTTTGGTTTTGAGCCCGTTTTCCCAACGTCTACAGACGCTGCAAATTTTATCAACCAGGGTGTCATCGTATTGATTATTGGGCTTGTATTGTCGCTGTATCCGGCTTATGTAATACTACGGCTTGATCCTGTTTCGGCAATGAAACGTTAACTATTAGTTGTATGATCATTTTAATGGCATGGAGAAATATATGGCGAAATAAAATGCGCAGCATCATTGTTATGATGTCTATCGCGATAGGGCTTTTCGCAGGTATGGCCGTGCTTTCGCTTTACAAAGGGATGATGAAAAGCAGGATCGCAACGGTAGTAAACGCCGAGATTGGTCATATTCAGATTCATGATACTGACTTTAAGAAGGACTATGAACCGCGGTTCTTTATTAAGAATGCTAATACTGTTCTCCATGAGATACAAAAGATCCCTGAAATAAAGGCGATTGCGTTAAGAAGTATTACTACCGGGATGCTTATTACGCCAACAGGAAGTGCCGGTGTGAAAATCAACGGAATAATTCCTGCGCAGGAAAACGGTGTATCGCAGTTAAAACTGAAGATCAAAAAAGGGAAAGGGTTTAGCGAAAAGAAAAAGAATGAAGTATTTATTGGTAAAAAGCTGGCAGATAAGATGAAATTGAAACCTGGATCTAAACTGGTATTGACTTTTACTGATACTGCGGGAGAAATAGTATCAGGTGCCTTTCGCATTGCAGCTATATACCAAAGTGATAATGCCCCTCTGGATGAGCGAAATGTATATGTAAAAATTGCCGACTTGAACGAGTTGTTGGGGCTGACCGATCAATTTCATGAAATAGCGATCATCATTCAGGATGACAAATACCTGGCATCGGTGAAGAAGAAATTGCAACAACACTTGCCTCAATACCAGGTAGATTCCTGGATAGATATTTCCCCTGAAATGGATCTGATGGTAAAGACAACTGACCAATATTCGTATATAATAATTGTCATCATAATGATAGCGCTCGCCTTCGGAATTATTAATACCATGTTGATGGCAATACTGGAACGAACGCGCGAAATAGGTATGATGATAGCACTAGGCACCAGCAGGATCAGGGTTTTTATGCTGATCCTTTTTGAAACATTCTTTTTAACTGCGGCAGGAACTCCTATTGGGATCTTTCTAGCCTGGGGTATAATCAGCTACTTTAATAAACGTGGCCTTGACTTGTCTGGTATGGGAAAGGAGATGATGAGCAGCTTTGGGTTTAATACACTCGTCTATCCCGAATTCCCGGGTGAAAAACTCTTCGGTATACTGGTGATTGTAGTAAGTACAGCCATAATCTCCTGCCTTTTCCCGGCTGCGCGGGCACTTAAATTAAAACCCGCAGATGCATTGAGAAGGTAACCATAAAACTTAAAAAGATGACGAACGGAAAAGCAATTATTGACGCCCATAACATCAGCAAGATCTACAATGCCGATACGATACCGGTTTATGCGGTAAATAATGTGCACCTGCATATTGAGGAAGGTGAATTTACTGCGCTTGTGGGGCCATCGGGCTCTGGTAAAACAACCTTACTTAATCTGATCGGAGGACTCGACAAAGCTGATGCTGGTAATATATACATTAACAACATAGACATTACAAAACTATCTGCGGGAAAACTCATCGACTTCAGGTTGAAGAACATCGGGTTTGTGTTTCAATCCTTTAACCTGATACCGGTACTTACTGCAAAAGAAAATGTTGAGTTTATTATGTTGTTGCAGGGCGCCGGCAAAACAGAGCGCCTACAAAGGGTACAGCAACTTTTTAAAGAGATCGGGCTGGAAGACAAACTAAATAGCCGGCCGGCAGAACTATCTGGCGGCCAGCAGCAACGCGTTGCTGTTGCAAGGGCACTTGCTAGTAAACCGCGCTTTGTGCTGGCAGATGAACCAACGGCAAATCTGGACTCCAAATCAGCGGCAAATCTGCTGGATATTATGGAGATGCTTAATAAAGAAGAGAAAATAACCTTTTTGTTTTCTACGCATGATCAGCGGGTAATACAACGTGCAAGACGGGTAGTCACCTTAGTAGATGGGGCAGTTGCAGAAGATACATCAAACACGATGATGAACGGTAAATTATGATTTAATGAAAAAGTGGCTGCTCATTTTTGTACATCTTCTTTGCATTGCAGCCTATGCTGATGATAGTATATCATTCCCCGGCCACGTTATGGTACATGGATATATTAAAGACATGCAGGTGCTTAGCTTTAATAAAGACTTTAAAAACGCTATATCATCCGGTCTTATTCACAACCGCATTAATCTTAAATGGAAACCGGTCAGCAATATCACTATCGTAACAGAATTACGGAATCGTGTGTTCTGGGGCGAAGAGGTTAGGTTGACACCCGGTTTTGCTTCATTGTTACGAAATACAAATGAAAAGTTTGATCTGCAAAAAGCATGGATATCAGACAGTTCATTCATCGTGCATACAAATGTGGAGCGGCTATATTTTAATTATGGCAATGACAAGCTTGATATCCGTATCGGCCGGCAACGTATCAATTGGGGCATAACTACCACATGGAACCCCAATGATATTTTCAATACTTATAACTTTCTTGATTTCGATTATGAAGAACGTCCCGGTTCAGATGGAGGTAGAATCTCATATCGTTTCAATAACATAGTCAGTATAGAAGCAGCGTATGCAAACACAGGCATAAAAAATGGCAATATAGCCGCGGCAAAATTATCCCTGAATAAATGGAACTACGATATGCAGTTTATCTCGGGGTTATATCGGGAGTATGTTACTCTTGGATGTGGTTGGGCAGGGAGTATAAAAGATGCCGGGTTTAAAGGCGAAATACAATATCTATATAAAAACGCCGATGGCACCGATCATCTGAATATGACCATGGAGGGAGATTATATGTTTAAAAATGAATGGTATGTAAACGTAGCTGCTCTATTCAACAACAGTGGAATAAATACACCTATAGCCAACTGGAATGTAGCTGATCTAAGGATCTCACCGGAAGAGCTTATGCCTACCAAATGGAATACTATGATATCTGCTACAAAACAGATCACACCGTTATTCTCTGCCACCACAGGTATTCTATATGCTCCCGGAACAAACCTCCTGATCTTTCTGCCTTCCCTTCAATACAGTATGATGGAGAACCTGGACATAAATCTTTTCTGGCAATCGTTCTTTCTGGAAACCAGCAATCAATTTGAAAATGTAAATCACAGGTGTTTTTTGCGTATAAGATGGAGCTATTAGTTACATGCTTGAATTTTCACGGATTAGTCATTTGTGAAATGATGTAGGTGGATTCGCTAATTTTGAGGCATAGATCCGAAAGATGGAATTTTACGATGCTACACGAATAGCAAGGTTAACTGCAATATTGACAAGCTTACAAAGCGGAAAGCTCGTAACTGCAAATCAACTGGCAGCCAAATTTTCGGTGAGCGTGCGCACCATTTACAGGGATATGAAAACGCTGGAGCTTGCCGGAGTTCCTGTTTATATAGAGGAAGGGAAAGGCTACAGCTTAATGGAAGGCTATAAACTTCCGCCGGTGATGTTTACCGAAAACGAAGCAAATGCCTTAATCACAGCAGCACACCTTGTTAATAAAACAAGAGATACTTCGCTGGTTAACGAATATAGTACAGCTATTGATAAGATCAGGGCGGTGCTGCGTTTAGGAACAAAAGAAAAGGCATTGCTCTTGTCACAGCGCATAGCAATAAGCCCGGCATTTA
The DNA here is from genome assembly GCA_001897855.1 of Bacteroidetes bacterium 43-93. Lineage (GTDB taxonomy): Bacteria > Bacteroidota > Bacteroidia > Chitinophagales > Chitinophagaceae > Polluticoccus. The sequence continues at coordinate 157,597 of MKUO01000018.1, read as the reverse complement.
CAGGAAGCATTTCCAGCGATTCACTTACCCAAATACAAGCGGCATTAACCGGCTTCAAAGTTTTGAAGATCACCTATCAAAATGGTGATACTGAAGATTTAACCGAAAGAGAAATAGAGCCATTTGGTCTTTATTATAGCCTGGAAGAAAACTGGCTTGTCATCGCCTTTTGCCGGTTAAGAAATGATTTCAGGATGTTTAGGCTCGATCGCATTACGTCGCTGACCAGCACCGGGAAAACATTTTCTCCGCATGAAATGACACTAGCTTCCTACCTGGAGCAAAGACAAAAGAATTATACTAACCCCTGACAAACAGCTGTCATAAAGCACCCTGAAATTTGTCTCAAATAAAACTAAGGACAAATTATGAATCTCGTTTCCATCAGGGTCATTACTGAAAATGTCAGTAAACTCTTAGAATTTTATGAGCGCATAACTCAGGTTAAAGGCATGCGTTATACCGAAGACTTTGCCGAGCTTCAAACTGCTAGCGGAACACTGGCTATCGGCAGTACAAGAACGTTACAGCTCTTCGGCGGATCAGAAGTAGCGAAGGCTGCCGAAAACCACACGGCAATAATAGAATTTATAACAACAGATGTGGACAAGATCTACTGGGAGCAATCTGCGTTCCTGGCACCCTATTTAGTGCAGGAACCAAAGACAATGCCATGGGGCAACCGCTCGCTATTGTTCCGTGATCCGGATGGGAACCTGGTCAATTTTTTTACCCCTGTCAGTACCGATGCCATCAAAAAGTTTGAGGGCAAAGTATAGGCTTACATCTATTGAATATAAAGGCGTAGATGATTGGATTTGTAAGACTATGAAGCCTCACATTGCTGTAGGCTTCTTGTCTTTCAATTGGCCGCTGTTTCAGTTGAACTTATTACCTCTCCGTTTGAAGTCCCCCGGACTTATACCCCGATATTTTTTAAAAATACGGTTTAGATGGCTTTTATCCGTAAAGCCAAATTCATCCGCAATTTCGTTGATTCGCATATTGCTATGAAGCAATCGGGTCTCAATCAATTTGAGCTTGTACTTTAAAATGTATTGCTGTAGGGTTTCGCCAGTATGTTTTTTAAAATATCTGCCAAGGTAGGTCTCAGAAATACTAAAATGAGTGCTTAGCGTTTCTGCCCTCAACTTTTCAGGGTAGTAAATATTGGCTTGGATATGCTGGAGCATCGCTAGCATCTTATCCTCACTTGCCTCATTGATTTCTTTTGGGTAGGCATTTGCAATGTTCCTGGCGACTATTACCAACAAAGTATTAACCAGTTGCAGAATCAGCTCTTTGTGATAGAGATCTCTGCGAAGATGTTCTTGTATCAGTATATGCATCAGATTTTTTACTGCGTCCCGGTCCTGTTCGGTTCTTAGGATACAGCCCGGATCAAGCCGCGCATTCTGTAAAATGAGTTCTAACCGTTGTATCAGATCTTTATCCTTCTTGGAGGCTTGCACAAAAACGTTATTGAAGCGAATGAAAAAGAACTGAGAAGGTTTGTTGATCTTAAATACATGGCTATCATTTGGTGCTACCAGAAACAGGTTGCCTGGCTCGTAATCAAACGTTAGCTCATTAATCTTCTGAGAGCCGGTACCATCTACTATATAAACCATCTCAAAAAAGGCATGGGTATGCTGTCCACGGGGGCAAACATCCAGGTATTCTTTTAGCACAAGTTCGAAAGGTTCCCTCAGGTGATCCATGCTACGGTATAATTATACACCAGAAACATGTAAAAGTACAACAATTGAATAGTGCTTATGCAAGAAATTTGACTTATGATCAAAAATAAAAAGATTATGAAAGCATTAGTGTTAGAAAGCTACAATACACCGCTGCAACTGAAAGAAATTAGAAAACCGACACCGGGGAAAGGACAAGTACTAGTACGTATTGCTGCCAGTGGCATTAATCCACTCGATATAAAAATAAAGGCCGGTAGAGCAACCCATGCTCAAACCAAACTTCCTGCAATATTAGGTATGGATATGAGTGGCATAGTGGAAGCAGTAGGGGATGGTGTGGCAAAGTTTAAACCGGGTGACGAGGTTTATGGCATGATTGGCGGCATCGGTAATAATCCTGGTTCATTAGCCGAATATGTAGCAGCCGATGCGGATCTGCTGGCGATAAAACCTGATAATCTTTCATTTCATGATGCAGCTGGTCTCCCCCTGGTTTTGATAACAGCTTGGGAAGGATTAGTTGATCATGCTGGGGTACACAAAGGACAGACCGTGCTTATTCATGGCGGTGCGGGAGGTGTTGGTCATGTCGCCATTCAGATCGCTAAAGCGAAAGGCGCTGACGTATATAGCACCGTAACACCAGATAAATTTGACCTTATTAAAAGTTATGGCGCAACACCGATAGATTACACCCATAGCAGCGTGGATGAATATCTGGAAAAGTATACTGGCGGTGAAGGCTTTGACGTGGTGTTCGACACGGTAGGTGGTACGGTGCTGGATCAGTCGTTCCAATCCGCTAAACGTTATACCGGACATGTTTTAAGCATTCTTGGGTGGGGTACCCACAGCTTAGCGCCCCTTTCTTTCCGTAGTGCAACCTATTCAGGAGTATTCACCTTATATCCTTTAATTTCCGGCAAGGGTAGGGCTCATCACGGCCAAATACTATCGGAGGCAGCCCGGCTAATTGAAGCAAATAAATTAAGACCACTTATTGATTCAGGTCGTTATCGTTTAGAAGAGATCGACCTAGCCTTTGAAGCATTGGATAAGGCCGTTGCAAAAGGAAAGGTTGTGGTAGATATTGATGGAGTCGCTTAATACTTTGCGGCTCACCAATTCGTTCAATTTCAAGTACTGTAATTCTTTAGATAATATCTTGGCCGCATACCATCAATTGTTCTTTTTCAATTCCATGAACCGCCTTGCACCGAAGCTGAGGACATACCTAAAATTGATGAAAAAAAATGGGTACCCAGAATGGTTGACATTGATTGATATTAGTTGGCAATGATTTTTTAAAATAAAAACAAAAAAGCCTCACATTGCTGTAAGGCTTCTTGTCTTTCTTTAACACTATGTGCAGGGATACAATAACCATAAGCGAGGCGGAACTGGGTGAAAATATTCATTTGCAATATCTGCGCGACTATAGATGCTTACCGGCTAAGACTGCTACCGGTATGTTTATTAAAGCGATATAGAGCGTGCGATTTGATAGAAGATGTACAGCTTATTCAAACTGTTTTAATTGTATACCAGTCTCGGTTTTCCATTCTAGGGGACCGCTTGCTGAACGAGCAAGGGTTGCTGCAGCTGCTCGCGATGACGAATTGAAAACATAGTCCTTTGTAAGGCGATAAAAATTATCTTGCGGCATTAGTATCCCTTCTCCTAACATTTTCTTTCTTTCATTTCGAATACTTTCGGTTAATGAAGGTTGTTCTTGAATTATCAATAATGAATCTTTAAAAAGAACAAATCCTTCAGTAGATGGGCTGCCTTTACCGCTTGCACCTGCACCATTCTTACAATAAAAAACCTCTTCTTTTACTTTATTGCTTTCAATAGTTTCAACAAGAGATTCAAAAATTTTGTGTCCTAAAGTAGCAGTTAGAACTTTTATATTCGACAAAAACTCTTCTAGTTCAGCTAATTCTGCTTCTGATAATTCCGGTTTGCTAGGTGTGTTTTGTGTGAGTGTATATCTACCAACACCTTGAGCCATTTCAAAAAGCCTGCTTTCCAAATATTTTACACTTGCTTTGTTAAGATATTTGTCTTTACTGCCAAAGAAAATGACCTCGTTCCAAAACTCTTTATTTGAAATTTGTTGCAATAATCGCTCATAAATGACTTCTGCTTCGCCGATGTAAGCCGAATCTCCGTTTGAATCATCTTTGCCTATTAGTATATACACACCTGGTCGTTGGAACTCAGACCGACTACTATATTCCCTTATCTTTATTCTAGGGACCTTAATTCCAATGCCTGTCCAGTTACTTAGTTCTGCTGTTGTTAATCCATTAGTTGTACCATCAACCAAGAAAATACGAATAGTTTTACCGAATATATTTGACATCTCACGTTAAGCGTTGGACTGCTGTAATGTACGAAAAGACATATTATGCGTAAACCGCAAAACAAAAAAGCCTCACATTGCTGTAAGGCTTCTTGCGGACCGGACGGGACTCGAACCCGCGACCTCCGCCGTGACAGGGCGGCATTCTAACCAACTGAACTACCGATCCTTGTTCCCGTTGGGGTTGCAAAGATAAACGCAAATTTTTGAATTCTGCAAATCTTCTTTTAAAAAAAATCAAACACTTACTTTTGTATCTCTAAACGAATAACAGAATGCAGTTTCTTGATTTCGAAAAGCCGCTGGAAGAACTATATGCGCAAATGAATAAGCTGAAGGAAATGTCGGCTAAGAACCAGGTAGATGTAAGCTCATCTATTAAAGAACTGGAATCTACTATCGAAAAAACAAGGGAACAGATATATCAGAATCTTACTCCCTGGCAACGTGTGCAGCTGAGCCGCCATCCTGAGCGTCCATATACTTTATACTACATAGAAAAAATGTTCTCCAACTTCGTCGAGCTCTATGGAGATCGCCAGGTGCGTGATGATAAAGCTATGGTGGGTGGTATGGCAGAACTCGATGGTATGCCTGTAATGGTAATAGGCCAGCAAAAAGGCACCAATACCAAAATGCGCCAGCTGCGCAATTTCGGTATGGCCAATCCTGAAGGATACCGTAAGGCTTTGCGCCTGATGAAGATGGCAGAGAAATTCAATCGTCCTATTATTACTCTTATAGATACTCCCGGCGCCTATCCCGGCCTGGAGGCGGAAGAACGTGGACAAGGTGAGGCTATCGCAAGGAACCTTTTCGAGATGGTAAACCTCAAAGTGCCTGTTATCTGTATTATCATTGGCGAAGGGGCCTCAGGTGGTGCCTTAGGTATTGGAATAGGTGATAAAGTAGTAATGTTGGAAAATACATGGTACACTGTGATCTCTCCGGAATCTTGCTCTTCCATCCTTTGGCGCAGCTGGAATTTTAAAGAGAAAGCTGCCGAAGAATTAAAACTTACTTCAGAGGACATGAGCTCCTTCGGCCTCGTAGACGGCGTATTGCCCGAGCCTGTTGGCGGTGCACATGCCAAGCCCGAGGAAATGGCCGAAACGGTAAAGAATTATTTATTGAAGACTTTATCAGAGCTGTCTTCAAAGTCGGCCGACCAGCGTATAGAAGAACGTATAGAGAAATTCTCGAAGATGGGCTTCTATGATGAATTGCCAGAGCAGGTACCCGGCGCATAGGCAACAAATAAAAACGGATTATTTAAAATGGGTACACAGTAACTTTGTACCCATTATTCTTTTTAATAAATACTACAACAAAACACAAAAGATGAATCTTTTCCGCGGTACGGGAGTAGCATTGGTAACTCCCTTTAACGAAGATGGCAGTATCGATTATCCTGCCCTGGAGAATTTGGTAGACTACGTGATCAATAACGGCGTAAACTACCTGGTAGCCCTCGGCACCACGGGCGAAACCCCAACCCTTACCGCAGAAGAAAAGAAGGACGTACTGTCTTGCATCGTAGCTAAGTGTGGCAATCGTGTGCCCGTGGTATGTGGTATTGGTGGTAATAACACTGCAGAAGTGTTGCAGCAGCTAAAAGATTACAACCTTAGTGGCGTTTCCGGCATTCTTAGCGTAGTGCCTTATTACAACAAGCCTACACAGGAAGGGTTGTATCAGCATTTCAGGGCTATCGCAAATAGCACAGATAAACCTATCATTCTTTACAACGTTCCCGGCCGTACGGTTACTAATATGCTGCCCGCTACATCATTACGATTGGCGAATGATTTTAAAAACATAGTTGCTATTAAAGAAGCCAGCGGCAATATGTCTCAATGTATGGATCTTGTTGCCGGTAAGCCTGCTCATTTTGCTGTTTTATCTGGCGATGATGACCTGGTACTGCCGCAGATAGCCTTAGGTATGGAAGGGGTAATATCTGTAGCTGCCAATTGTTTTACCAAAGACTTTACTACCATGGTAAACAATGCACTAGATGGCAACTTCGATGCTGCAAAAACAATGCATTATCGCCTGTTGGAGGGTATCAGGTTGTTGTTTGCCGATGGAAACCCTGCAGGCGTTAAGTATGTGCTGAGCAAAATGGGGCTTTGCAAGAATGTAATGCGCCTGCCGATAGTACCGGTAACAGATGCCACCGCCGAAAAAATTAACGGTTGGTTATAGAACAAAAAGCCATCTTATTGGTTAATAATACCCGGGTAGCCTGTCATATTATTTAATAGGTTAATGATAGGGAATTAGCTACCTTTGCGCTTCTGTATTTACAAAACTGAAAAAAAAACTGAATAAACAGGATATGAGTACAATGACTCGTTCACAAATTGATTTTAAATTACCGTATAAGGTAAAAGACATGAGCCTTGCAGAATGGGGCCGTAAAGAAATAAAACTGGCGGAAGCAGAAATGCCAGGCCTTATGTCTATCCGTGCAGAATATGGTGCACAAAAACCATTGAAAGGTGCTCGCATAGCTGGTTGCCTCCACATGACCATCCAGACTGCTGTGTTGATAGAAACACTGGTAGAACTGGGTGCTGAAGTAAAATGGAGCTCTTGTAATATATTTTCTACACAAGATCACGCTGCCGCTGCTATAGCTGCTGCCGGTATCGGTGTATATGCATGGAAAGGACAAACACAGGCAGAAGCTGACTGGTGTATCGAGCAAACATTGTTCTTTGGTGGCGAAGACCGCCCGCTGAATATGATCCTCGATGATGGTGGCGATCTTACCAATATGGTGTTTGATAACTATACCGAGCTGGTACAGCATATCAAAGGCCTAAGTGAAGAAACTACAACAGGTGTACACCGTCTTTACGAAAGGATGCAGAAAGGTACATTACCTATCCCTGCTATCAACGTAAACGATTCTGTTACTAAGTCTAAGTTCGATAACAAATACGGTTGTAAAGAATCACTGGTAGACTCTATCCGTCGTGCTACAGATGTGATGATGGCTGGTAAAGTAGCTGTTGTAGGTGGTTATGGCGATGTGGGTAAGGGTTCTGCTGAATCTCTGCGTGGTGCAGGTGCCCGTGTTATTGTTACAGAGATCGATCCTATCTGCGCACTGCAGGCTGCAATGGATGGCTTTGAAGTAAAGAAAATGGTGGATGCTGTTAAGGAAGCAGATATCATCGTTACAGCTTCGGGTTGTCGTGACCTGATCACAGAGCAACACTTCCGCCTGATGAAGGATAAAGCGATCGTTTGTAATATCGGCCACTTCGATATCGAAATAGATATGGCTTGGCTGAACAAAGCTTACGGCAATACAAAAAATACCATCAAGCCACAGGTTGATCTGTACACTATCGATGGTAAAGATGTGATCGTACTGGCAGAAGGCCGCCTGGTAAACCTGGGTTGTGCTACAGGCCATCCGTCATTTGTAATGAGTAACTCTTTCAGCAACCAAACACTGGCTCAAATAGAACTGTGGGCTAACCATAGCAACTACGAGAACAAGGTATATGTGCTGCCTAAACACCTCGATGAGAAAGTAGCCCGCCTGCACCTTGCTAAAATAGGCGTAGAGCTGGATGTACTTACTGATGCACAGGCAAACTACCTGGGTATTGCAAAAGATGGCCCATACAAAGCAGATCACTATCGTTATTAATAGTTCATCTCATCATATGGAACGGCGCTCAATGAGCGCCGTTTTTATTTGGGGCAGGGTTAAATTTTTTATATATTTATTGAAACATCCTACATATGAAATTTCTGATCCCATTACTATTAATTGCAACATTGCCGGCACACGCGCAAGAGCAATACTACCCCGATGCACTCGCCCTTAATGATACTATAATTCATGTGCTGAGTTATTATACCAACCCCGATGGCACACGTCGGTCACAGTCCACAATTTTATATGAGCCTAATATCAATCGTCGCACTATCACCACCTTTTCAGAGAGTGTTCATAAAAATTACCCTATTCAGCAAGTAGTTGTGCAAAATATGAACGATAAGGATGTGGTAATATATCAGCCTATTTTCAATACCGTGAGTGTATATAAGCAAGAGGCAAATAATGTCCAGGTATTGAGCAGTTCCTACGGGCCCCCACCACCTTCCAGAAAGGTATACTCCTACGATGCGCAGAATCGGGTAAGCAGCATTGAGTATTATAGCGACATGATAGCTGTAAAATATACAGACCGTTTCACTTATAATCCCGACGGAACGGTTATGAAAGAGGTATTACTCCCCGGCGATATATTGGCAGGTAAATACGTAATTAGTTATGATGACCATCACAATCCCGTGAAGGTAATGATGAAGGAATACGATCAGCAATCAGAAGCCCCTAAGGTTACGGCTGCAGAAGAGCGGTTTGAATATGCTTACGATGAACATGGTAACTATATTACCTGTACCTCCGTGTACAATGGCATAGTTCAATGGACACAGCATCGGGAAATTATCTATGGGTATTAATAATGTTTTGCAGTGATATCCTGATTGCTAATTGCCTGTTAGTAAGATGTAAATCAATTGTTAACGACGCTTGATTTTTATGTTGTCGTTGCTGGCCGATTTAATATTGCGTTACAAACAAACAAACAATGCAACAAACAATCGCTCACAACACAGATATGGATATCTACAACGAAGTACTGGCAAACCTGATGATCGTACTGGACTAATTAGTCCTTATCGGGGAATAACCTCAATTGTTCAGGTTTCTTCAGCCTCATCTCCTGTTCCGTAAAATTGGAGGTGGAAATACCTAACAGGCGTATTTTCTTCCCTTCGGGTTCAGAACCTCTTAACAATTGGCAGGAAGTTTCCAGGATTGTTTCCAATGTACTGGTCCTTTCCATTAGCGTGAGGCTTCTGGTGATCTGTTTAAAATCGCTGTATTTTACTTTTAGGGTAATGGTGCGGCCTTTCAGTTGGTAACGATCCAGCCGATCGCATACTTTCTTCGCCAGCTTTTCCAGTTCCTGCTCCATCTCCTCGACAATGGTAAGGTCGTAGGCAAATGTATCTTCTGCACCTACCGATTTGGTTTCCCGTTCTGGCTGCACTTCTCTGTCGTCAATACCACGCACTATCCGGTAGTAGAAATATCCGCTTTTACCAAAATAGCTTACCAGTTCGTCTTCCGACAATTTCTTTAGGTCGGCACCGGTAAACAGGTTCATTTTCCTCATCTTCTCAGCCGTCACTTTACCAACTCCGTGAAATTTTTCTACCGGTAGCTTCTCCATAAAGGACTCAATATCCGCCGGCCCTATAAAAGCCAGCCCATCAGGCTTGTTCAGGTCAGATGCTACTTTCGCTACAAACTTGTTAATGGAAACGCCTGCAGATGCGGTTAATTGCAGCTCATCCTTTATAGCTTGTTTTATCTGCTTGGCTATAAGTATAGCCGACCCTATGTTCAGTTTGTCCTGTGTTACATCCAGGTATGCTTCGTCCAGCGATAAGGGTTCTATTATATCAGTATACCGGTGAAATATCTCCCTGATTTTTTGAGAAGCTTCTTTGTACGCGTCAAACCTTGGATATACAAAAATAGCATGTGGGCATAACTCGTAAGCCTTTTTAGATGGCATGGCCGACCTGATACCATATTTACGTGCTTCATAGCTGGCTGTTGCAACCACACCTCCACGTCCTTGCGGCGATCCACCCACAACAATAGGCTTACCCCTGTATTCGGGATGGTCCCTTTGCTCTACAGATGCGTAGAAAGCATCCATATCTACGTGGATTATTTTTCGTATTGCGGCTATTGCTGCACACATATGCTAAAGGTACGGAAACCATAAATTTTTGGTGAGTGATTGATAATCAATGCTATTTGCTGTTATGGCATGGTTTTTTCACCATTGTGATTTAGTTTGTAAATATTATCAACCCTATTTTGAAATGACAATGAACCGCGAGCGTAGTATCTTTCAGAATAAAAAAAGCAATACTGTTATCAATACTCCATTTCCATCGGGTGATTTAGTGCCGCATTCTCCTATTGCGATGTACACCTGCAATGCCAAAGGTTATATTACCCAGTATAATCGTGCAGCAGCAGAACTGTGGGGAGCAGAACCGGTAACGGGAGCAGAATTGTGGCCTGCTAAAGCAAAGTTGTTTTATGCTGACGGTAATGAAATGTCGGTGGAGTGTTCTCCGATGGTGTTAGCATTGTCTACTACCATTAAAAACGACACGGAAATTTTGATAGAAAATAGCAAGGGGGAAAGGATCGTAATAGCACCGTATTGTTCCTTACTTTTTGATGCAACAGGTAATATAACAGGTTCTATGAATATGCTGGTAAATATTACAGAACGTCGAAAAAACGAGGCCGATGCTGCTACTTATAAGGCAATCGTGCAATCATCCGATGATGCGATCATCAGCAAAACCCTGAGTGGTGTGATTACCAGTTGGAACCCTGCTGCCGAACGCATTTTTGGCTATACCGCCGAAGAGATGATTGGCGAAACCCTGTACAAGATAATACCGGATGATAGGGTAGAGGAAGAACCCTTGATATTGCAGCGCTTGCAGAGAGGCGAACGTATAGAGCATTTTGAAACGCAGCGTATCACCAAAGACAAGAGATTACTGGATTTATCCTTAACGATATCACCAGTAAAAGATAATAACGGAAACATCATTGGTGCTTCTAAGATAGCCCGCGATATAACAGAGAAAAAGAATGCAATTCGCCGGATACGCGAAGGAGAAGAAAGGTTGCGCATGGCAATATCCTCTACAGGTATTGGTACATGGGATTATAATGTTGCAACCGGAGATCTATCCTGGTCTCCTGAATGCAAAGCCATATTCGGAATATCGGATGATATTAAAGTAACATTGGACCTGTTTTACCAGATGGTGCATCCTGATGATCTCGAATATGTGCGAACCAATTTCGATAGCGGTTTTGAAACTGGTGATTATGATGTAGCGTTCCGTTTTTCACGTTATTCAGATAAACAGTTGAGATGGGTAAAATCTCAAGGCAAGGTTTATTACAAGGATACAACGCCCGATCATTATATTGGCATTGTACTGGATGTAACGGAAGAGCGCGCTGCGAAACAATTGCTGGAAAACACGGTTCACGAAAGAACAATAGACCTGGAGAAGGCAAAAAATGCTCTTGAAAGAACTAATAACGAGTTAGAAGAATTTGCCTATGTAGCCAGCCACGATCTGCAGGAGCCGCTAAGGAAGATAAAAGTATTTGCCGATCGTATTCGTATCAAAGCAAAAGATAAATTGCCCGAAGATGTACAGGCCGATCTCTCCAAGATCATTTCTTCTTCAGAGAAGATGTCTGTACTTATTAAAGACTTGCTGAATTATGCTACTGCGCAACCTGCTCAGCTCGTGTATCAGAGCATTGATCTTAACGCGGTATTACAATCTGTGCAGGAGGATTTGGATATCACTATCACAAATAAGCAGGCAACCATCACTTCCGACAAGCTACCGGTCATTGAGGCGATACCATTGCAGATGAACCAGCTGTTTTATAACCTCTTAAACAATAGCCTGAAGTTCGCCCTTACCGGCAGGCCGGTTGCAATAGATATCCGGGTGTTACCCCCAACTGCCGAAGAGCTGAATACATTGCATCTCGATAATACGCAGGAATATTGCAAACTGGTATTTAAAGACAATGGCATTGGCTTTAGCGATGCGCACGCGCAACGTATCTTCACCATCTTTCAAAGGCTCAATAACAAAGATACCTATCCGGGCACCGGCATTGGCCTGGCGCTCTGCAAAAAGGTTGTAGACAACCATAACGGGCGCATCTATGCCAAAGGCAAGGAGAACGAAGGTGCTTCCTTTACCGTAATACTTCCCTTACACCATAGCGCTTAGATATGCGCCAGTCCTGTCCTGAGTGCAAACATAACCAGGTCTGCACGGTTATTCAGGCTGAACTTGGCAAACATCATATCCCGGTGCCAATCGATAGTACGGTGGCTTACATGCAGTTTCTCTGCAATTTCCGGATAGGATAACCCTGTGCAGCAAAGGTTCAGGAAGGCATATTGCTTCGGCGTTATCTTTATCACACTCGTTTCTTTGCTCCTGATGCCTGCAACAAGTTCTTTGGTCATAAGCTTGTTGTAGTGAATACCTTTTGCAAGAATATCCTGGATGGCTTTTTTAATGGCTTTCGGTTCAGATTCCAGGGGAAGGTAGCCACCGGCTCCAAACTTAATAGCATGGTTAATGATGTAAGGATGTACTGATTCGGATAATACCAGCACCTTAAGTTTCTTGTGTTTTTGCGCAAGTTCCTTAAGCAGGTAATATCCGCTCATCCCTTCCAGGCTTATGTCCATTATCAGCAGATTGATGGTGTCATCGATCTTTGATAATACTTCTTTGCCTGATGTTGTTGTTCCGGCCACGTTATATTCACCGAAAGACTTTATCATTGTCTCTAGTGCAAAACATGCCAGTTTGCTTCTGTTTGCAATCAAAATTCGCGGGGTCGTTGCGTTCATATTAGAGAATTTAGCCCAAAACTATAGGGTGATAAGGGTTCTATAGTTATGAAGATCAGGGTTTAACAAGGCGTTTGTCTGGTAATAACAAACGTATCGCGATTTTGTTAACAGATGGTTTGTAAGGCTAAGGTAAACGGTCATCAAAGCAATGGCAGCTTCACCACATATTCATTACCATCGTTACCAAAGGTAATGAGCCTGTCTGTAGCCAGCGCATAGCGTTTGCGGAGATTAGCAAGGCCTAATCCAACTCCTTTTTCCTTGCTGATCTTTGGTTGTATATTGTTTTTAACGGTTATAAAATCCTCATCAGCCGATATATGGATGATGAGTGGTTGAGACATGGATACTATATTATGCTTCATCGCATTTTCCACCAGCAGCTGTAGTGCAAGCGGAACGATCTTTTTATTCTTACTGATATGTTCGGGTATTTCCAGCTTCAGCTGCAGGGCATTGCCAAACCTGCTGGTTTGTATGTGCACATAATTATTCAGTATATCCAGCTCTTCCTGCAGCAGCACGAGATCTTCGCTTCTATAGGCTAGTACATTACGGTATAGGTCAGACAGGTGCTCGGTGTACAGCATGGCTTCATCCGGGTTCTCTTCTATAAGGCCGGTTAAGGTATTCAGGCTGTTAAATAGAAAGTGTGGATTGATCTGGCTGCGCAGGTGTTCATACTCAAATATCATGCGCTGCTGTTGCAACAAGGCCAGGCTCTTTAGCCCCTTCTCCCGCTGGCGTATATACAATAGCACGAGTATCAATAATGTTATCACTAGCAGGGTAATGAACCAGGGCTCTTTCCATAATGGTGCTTTTATGGTAAAGCTATAGCTGTCTTCGGCTGCATTGCTGAAATCGGGCAGCACAGACGCCTGCACTACGAAGGTATAGGTGCCCGGTGGCAGCTTCGGAAAGGTAATGGATTCATCATTTGTACTGATCCATTCATCATAATACCCCAGTAGTTTGTAACGGTATATTACACTACGCGGATTAATGAAATTGATAGCCGTGAAGTGGAAATTGAAGTAGTTCTCATCAGCAGCATAATTAGATTTTGAGGAGGGGACGGTTAGATACAGGTAAGTATTTTTAGCGGTAGACGAGCTATCGTATAACCCCCTGAGTTTTCCCTCTCTGTCCAGCTTTACAAGAAAATCAATATAGTCGCTTTTCTTGATACCCATACCCGCGCTGTAATAATGGAGCATAGATTTTACACCAGCCAGGTAGCAGTTTATACGGTTGGTATCCTTTGTCTCCATCACGTATTTTATCCAGCCGCCGGTATATAGAAAGTAGAATTCATTATTAACGGATTGAAATTTTACCAGGTAGTCCGGCATCGTTACTATAATGTCCGTATTCTTTTGCAGCCAATACATAATGAAGTTATCCAGCCTGCGTCTTTGGGTATAGTCCTGGTTTAGCGGCGTGCTTTGTAGCCAGTTAATAGCCGGCATAACATACGATGTGTATTTGTCATAGTTCAGCCGCTGGTCAAGCACCAGGTCGTCTGGCAGCACCTTGGTTTGAGCAAAGGCGCCCTCTATGCATACAATGCATATAAGGATGTATGAGATAATGCGCCTTGCCATTATTTATTGGTTATTATAGGTAACGCCTAAATATATTACATAAACAATATAAAAGTCATGAGAACAAGCTGTAACGGCATTTTTGGGGAATGAAAGTGCATAATCCGATTGATTCGGGTTAATTGTTGATACAATAATTGTAATGGAATTGTCAAAAAACAATTCACAATATTAATCGGTAGATAATAAATCCGGTTTCTTACGTTTCTACCTAATCAAATGATAATCAAACTAAAATGGAAAGAAGATCATTCATTAAAGCATCCTGCACTCTGTGCGGGCTGGCATTAGTGCCGGGCCTGCTTAACAGTTGCAGCAAAAGCAGCACTACTACTAACAAGAATGTAAATTTTACCCTCGACCTTTCCAGCTCTACTAATTCGGCTTTGCAAAATGTTGGCGGTTATGTTGTTTCTAACGACGTCATCGTTATACGAACGGGTTCCGGTTCTTTTATTGCGCTTTCGGCTTTATGCACGCACCAGGGATGTACGGTAGGCTACAATGCTAATTCCAAACAATTGGTTTGTCCATGTCACGGGGGCACCTTCGATACCAATGGGACTGTATTGGCGGGGCCGCCACCTAAGCCACTACAAAAGTTTACGGTTACACAAAGTGGTAATACACTTACTATAAAGTCGTAAGCAATTTCTTGCTATACTCAGCAGCTTACTTATAGCAAATATAAGTAGGCTGCTACCTGCACAATAATTCCAATCCCGTAGCCCACCCATATCTCTGCCGGTTTATGTGCACCGGTCAGTAATCTTGCAGTACCTATAATGCCGCATATGAGCAGGGAAACAAATAAGGGCAGCACCATATTTACAGGATTGATCATCAGCAGTACGATCATTACACCGAGGAAGCCTCCCGCAGCGCTGGTGTGCATACTCGCTTTGTAAAAAATATTCACCATAAACAGCAGGATCACTCCCCAGAAATTAC
The DNA here is from genome assembly GCA_001897855.1 of Bacteroidetes bacterium 43-93. Classification (GTDB taxonomy): domain Bacteria; phylum Bacteroidota; class Bacteroidia; order Chitinophagales; family Chitinophagaceae; genus Polluticoccus. The sequence goes on along the minus strand of MKUO01000018.1, from coordinate 142,425 downwards.
CAAGCAACATTACCCGAAGGATAAAAGGTGTATCTACTTCTTTGAATATTCTGTTCTTAAATACAAGATAAGCCCAGAAGTAAAATATCATTGTTGCTATAAGCGGTATGATGCGATCTTTGGCATCGTGCATATAAATGCTCTGTATAAAGCCAAGACCCTTAAGCAGCAATACGGTGATCAACGGGAAGAACAAGGTATTGATGGCAATGATAGCCAGCGCGGTATTGAAGTTCTGAATAGAAAACCCAACAAAGCTGCTTGGCGCCAATATATATAGCAGGCATAGCAACACCGTAGGCATAAACACCGGGTGAAATACAAATGATGCAACGTTTGCAAAAAATCGCAATACCGGCGATTGTGTGCCTTCTGTTTGTTTTTTGATACTACTACTCATCTATTTTCAGTTTATCCTTCCAATACAGGGCTTAGCCACCTGGTTGCTTCTTCTATGCTCATACCCTTGCGTTTTGCATAGTCCTCCAGCTGATCCTGTTTTATTTTGCCCACACCGAAGTACGTACTTTCGGGATGGCTGAAGTACCAGCCGCAAACAGATGCACCCGGGTACATGGCCAAAGATTCGGTAAGTTGTATGCCCGCATTCTCCGTAGCCTTTAACAGATCAAACAATTTATATTTCTCTGTATGGTCGGGGCACGCAGGATAGCCCGGTGCAGGCCGGATGCCTAAATATTGTTCTTTGATCAGTGCGCTGTTATCGAGGTGCTCATCCTTTGCATAGCCCCAGTATTCCATACGCACCTTTTTATGCAGCAGTTCCGCAAATGCTTCTGCAAGGCGGTCTGCAAGTGCCTGCAGCATGATCTTGTTATAGTCATCATGCGCATCCATAAAAGCCTTTAAATGTGGTTCTATGCCATGTATGCTTACCGCAAATGCGCCTATATGGTCTTCTTTTACAGGGCTAATGAAATCTGCAAGCGAAAAATGTGGCTGGCTGGCAGCTTTCTTTTGCTGTTGGCGCAGGCTTTCCAGGTTATAAAGTGCATTGCCGTTCTCATCTTTTACGGTGATAGTATCCGGCGCCGGTTTAGATGCCTTCCAAAAGCCGATAACACCTTTCGCAGTAAGCCATTTTTCTGCAATCACTTTGTCTAATAGCGTGTTAGCATCGTTGTATAGCTTGGTAGCTTCTGCGCCTACTACTTCATCTGTTAATATAGCAGGAAATTTACCGTGCATCTCCCAGGTAATGAAGAATGGCTGCCAGTCTATATATTCACGTATATCTGCAAGATCATAGTTATCAAATACCTTGGTGCCGGTAAACTGCGGCACAGGGGGAGTATATGATTCCCAGTCGATCTTTACCGGGTTCTTTTGCGCTTCTTCAAAAGTGATGTATTCCTTGATCGTTCTCTTGCTGGCAAAATCTTCGCGCAGCTTTTTGTATTCGGTATCTATACCTGTAAGAAAATTATCTTTCTGTTCGTTGCTCAGTAAGCTGCCCGCTACCGTTACACTACGGCTGGCATCTAAGACGTAGACTACCCCATTATCATATTCGGGCGCTATTTTTACAGCTGTATGCGTGCGAGATGTGGTGGCACCGCCTATCAGCAAAGGCTGCTTCATGTTACGGCGCTTCATCTCCTTAGCTACGTGTACCATCTCATCCAGCGACGGTGTAATAAGCCCGCTGAGCCCGATGATGTCCACATTTTCCTTCTGCGCTGTTTCCAGTATTTTATCGGTGGGCACCATTACGCCCAGGTCTATGATGTCATAGCCATTGCATCCCAGTACTACGCCCACTATGTTCTTGCCTATATCGTGCACATCGCCCTTCACGGTGGCCATCAATATTTTGGCAGCTCCACTTTGCTCATGTTCTTCACCCAATAATAGCATTGCCTGTCGGCGTTCCTCTTTTTCTGCTTCTATGTATGGGGTAAGTATAGCTACGCTCTTTTTCATAACGCGTGCACTCTTTACTACCTGCGGCAGAAACATTTTACCACTACCAAAGAGATCGCCAACTACATTCATTCCATCCATCAGTGGACCTTCTATCACGTCCAGTGGCTTAGGGTATTTCTGGCGTGCTTCTTCGGTATCTGCATCTATATAATCAGTAATACCGTTAACCAGGGCATGTTTCAATCTTTCTTCTACACTGGTGCTACGCCATGCATCGTCTTTCTTCTCGGTCTTGTCTTTGGCCTTTACAGTCTCGGCAAAAGTTACTAAACGTTCCGTTGCATCAGCCCGCCTGTTCAGCACTACATCCTCACAAAGCTCACGCAATTGTGGGTCGATCTCATCATAAACAACCAGCTGGCCCGCGTTTACAATGCCCATATCCATACCAGCTGCAATAGCATGGTAAAGAAATACGCTGTGTATCGCCTCGCGCACCGGGTCGTTGCCACGAAACGAGAAGGATACGTTGCTGACACCACCGCTTACTTTCGTTAAAGGCATTCTTTGTTTGATGATGCGGGTGGCTTCTATAAAGTCAACGGCATAGTTGTTATGTTCTTCTATGCCGGTTGCTATTGCAAATATGTTTGGGTCGAAGATTATATCCTGCGGATCGAAGCCTACTTGCTCGGTAAGTATATTATAGGCACGTTCGCATATCTCTACGCGGCGTTGTAAAGTGTCGGCCTGTCCCTGCTCATCAAATGCCATCACAATTACAGCTGCTCCAAAGCTCTTGCACAGTATGGCCTGTTCTACGAATTTGTCCTCTCCTTCTTTCATAGAGATAGAGTTGACAATACATTTACCCTGTATACATTTAAGTCCTGCCAGTATTATAGAGAACTTAGAGGAATCGAGCATGATGGGGATCTTCGCAATATCAGGCTCGCTTTGCAGCAGGTTCACAAAGGTGGTCATTGCCAGCTCGCCATCCAGCATGGCATCATCCATGTTAATGTCCAGTACCTGGGCGCCATTTTCTACTTGCTGGCGTGCTACTGATAATGCTTCTTCGTATTTATGCTCGCGTATCAGGCGGGCAAATTTTTTGGAACCTGTAACATTGGTACGTTCACCAACGTTTACAAAATTGGTTTCCGGCCTCACCACTAAAGGCTCCAGACCGCTCAACCGTAAAAATGGCCTTATCTCAGACATCAGTATTTATAAGTATTTCAAAACGATGGGCAAAGGTAAGGCACAATACATTAAGAATATAGCAAACAGATGCTATATAAATCATGTTAGTAAATGCTCTATCTGATTGGTTTAATCTCCAATAAGCTCCAGGAACTCTTGTTCTGTCAATATAGCTACAGTTCCCAGCTTCTTAGCCTTCTCCAGTTTGCTGCCGGCATCTTCGCCTACTACCAGGTAATTGAGCTTGCTGCTAACACCTCCAAGTATGCTGCCTCCTTTGGCTTCTACCATGGCTTCGGCATCGCTGCGCTTAAAATGGCTGAGCGTACCTGTGAACAGGAAGGTTTTACCTGCCAGTTCACCCGTAGCGGGTGCGGCTTTTTGTGTATTGGCAAGATTTACTCCATATTCTTCCAGCAGGTCTACCATATGCCTGTTCTCTTTAGTGTGGAAGAAATGAGCTACAGATGCTGCCACTTTAGGCCCTACATCCTGCAGGCTTACAAGTTTCTCCTCATCCCAGTCGTATAGTTCTCTTATATGACTCACAGCACTGGCAAGGGTCTTGGCCATGGTTTCGCCCACATGCCTGATGCCAAGGCCATATATCACCCTGTTCAGCGGTTGTTTCTTTGAATTGTTGATGGCTGATTGCAGGTTGGTAATAGATTTCTCTCCAAAGCCTTCCAGCTTCCTTATGGCATCCCAGTTTATGTTATAGATGCCGGGGATATCTTTCAGCAGTCCAAGTTCGTAAAACTTCTGTACGTTGGCTGCACCCAGGTTGCGTATATCCATAGCATCCTTGCTGGCAAAGTGTATGATGCGCTCTACCACCTGTGCAGGACAGCTTATATTAATGCAGCGCCAAACGGCTTCTTCCTCCGGCTTTTCTAATGGCTCGCCGCACACAGGACAATGAGTTGGGAATACAATGTCTTCTTCCGTTCCGTTTCTTAGTTCGGTAAGTGGCTTTACTATGTAGGGGATCACATCGCCTGCGCGCTCTACCAACACAGTATCGCCTATATGCAGGTCTTTTTCGCGTACTACATCTTCATTAAAGAGTGATATAGATGTCACGGTAACGCCGCCTATTGGCACTGGTTCTATCTTGGCTACGGGCGTTACAGAGCCTGTACGCCCTACCTGGAACTCTACCCTTAAAAGCTTACTGGTGGCCTGTCTTGCTTTAAACTTATAGGCAACAGCCCAGCGTGGATGGTGGGCGGTCATTCCCATACGGTCCTGCATATCAAAGCTGTTTACTTTGATCACAAGCCCGTCTACTTCGTATGGCAGGTCATCACGGCGTTGCTCAAATTCTTCGCAAAAAGCAATCACATCATCAATATTATTGAAGCGCTTCATCTCCTTTACAGGTGTAGGAAATCCTAGTTGGTACAACCAGTTGAGCGAATCATAATGGGTATGCAAAGTATCAGGTACAGTGCTTCCACTATTCAGTGTATAATAGCTGATATGATATAAGATGGCAGATAATTTCCTCTTGCTTACCTCTTTAGGGTCCAGTATGCGAAGGGTACCTGATGCAGCGTTGCGCGGGTTAGCCAGGGGCGATAATCCTTCAGCAGTGCGCTGCCTGTTATATTCTGCAAATACTTCTTTATGTATCACTACCTCGCCGCGTATTTCTACCTGGGCAATGCCACTTTTTTCAAAAGCCGCTGATAAGGGTATGGATCTTATTTGCTTAATATTGATGGTCACTTCTTCACCCATCACACCATCGCCACGAGTGGCACCACGCACCAGTTTACCATCTTCATACACCAGCGATACGCTAGCCCCATCATACTTAGGCTCTACACAGTATTCTATAGGTGCTTCATTTACATAATCCTTACATCGCTTGTCCCAGTCGCGCAGGTCGTCGGCATTGTAAGTATTATCCAGGCTCAGCATAGGTACCAGGTGGCTCACTGTGGGGAAACGTTCGCTAAGGCCCATTGCCACACGCTGGGTAGGGGAGTCTGCTGTTACCAGCTCAGGATATTGCTCTTCTAAATGCTTCAGCTTTTTATAAACTATATCATACTCATAGTCCGAGAGCACAGGTTCATTTTGCACATAATATTTCCAGTCGCAGTAATTAACAACATCCCTTAATTCCTGTATGGTTTCTTCAGGATTTGTTACTTCCTTTTGCTCGATCAGGGATTTTGCGCGTGCGTATAGTTGCTGTTCGTCCTGCGTGGTGTACATGCAGCAAAGAAAAGAAATTTCAGCCAATCAGGGCTTCCCATTCACCGGCTCCTTCACGTATCAGCTCCGGTGTTCCAGATGTGCAATCAATGACGGTAGAAGGGGTAGTGTGGCCGATGCCACTATCTATTACAATATCCACTTTATCTTCAAATATCTCATGCATTACCAAGGGGTCTGTATAGTATTCCACCTCGCCATCCATAGGCAGCGATACACTCATGATGGGGTGCCCCAGTTGCGCGATCAATTCCTGGCATACCTTGTTATCGGGTACGCGGATACCTACGGTGTCTTTCTTGTTCTTCAGCATCTTTGGCACCAGCTTGCTTGCCGGGAGTATGAAAGTATAGGGGCCGGGCAATGCAGTTTTTAAAAGGCGAAAGATCGGGGTGTCAATACTCTTTACGTATTCGCTTATATGGCTCAGGTCGCTGCATACAAAAGAGAACTGTGCCTTTTTCGGGTCAATTTTCTTGATGCGGCAAATGCGGTCAATGGCATCAGTATTATAGATATCGCAGCCTAGCCCGTATATGGTGTCAGTAGGATAAATGATTACACCACCGTTCTTCAAACAATCGACAACGGTCTTAAGATTTCTCTGTTGCGGATCCTCCGGATGAATATGCAGTAACATAATTGCTCAATTGTAAATATAAGATATTCTCAGCTGATACGAACAGCCTTTAATGCAGTAGAAAGCCTTGTGCCTGCATCGCCGCTAATGCCTGCCCAGCTAACACCTGCGTTCGTAACTATATCTCTGTATATGTTATATAAAAACTGTCGTTCTTCGGGTTGCGGGTGCTCCCGCAAAGGATCATCCTGCCAGGGAATATCTATATCAGTTAACAGGTAAGTATCATATTTTCGTGCAGCTATCTGTTCCAATATCCACGGGTGGCAGCGTCCATATTTTACTTCACTCCATACTTTTATTACATACAGATCTGTGTCACATATAAGATACTCATTTGCATTTTGTAATAGTTTATCCTCCAATGCCAGCTGCCCCATGGCAATATCAAGCAGGTCTGCTTCTGTATATGCCCGGTTTAGATTATCGAGATGTTCACGGGCATACTCGGGTACCCATACAGTTTGCAGTTGGCTTGCAAGCGTCTCGCTCAACGTGCTTTTCCCTGTACACTCCGGTCCTATTACCACTATTTTCTTAATGTCCTTCAATCTCGGTATTTACTTTTTTATGTTTTCTTTTCTGCAACCATTGGTTGCCTTTATAGCTAAGCCACGCGCTGCCTGCGCCCACTATTGCGCCTGCCAGTACATCGCTCGGGTAGTGCATACCCAGGTGCAGCCTCGAGTATCCTACACCTGTAGCCCAAAGGTAAGCTGGCGCTGCTACATACCATCTGGGATAATGTAACGTTAGCGAGGTGGCCGTACAAAACGCAAGGCTGGTATGCCCCGATGGAAAGCAAGGATCGTTATCATAGCTATATGGCTGGATATCAGGATAAGTAAGGTAGGGGCGTTGGCGGTTAACAGCATACTTTAGCCCATATGCCACCACGACTGTAATACCAGCACCGGCTACTGATTGCCACCCGTTCGAGATCGTGTGTTTATCTCTTGTAATATATCCCGCAATAAGCTCAGCAGCAGGCAATGCAAATGATACAGGATAGGCAGTTTGTGTGATGGCATTCATGGCGCCGTCCAGCCCGGTGTTTCTATTGACATTAACAGAGCGCAACATCCTGATATCCGCATTTTGCGCGGGTGCTTTAAAACAACACAGCAGGCATATCAGGCAGCATGCTGCGAACGATACAATTTTTTCCATTTGAAGTACCCGAAGATAGCAACTATAAAAAGGAACAGGGTAAGAAATGCCGTAAAAGGTATTCCTTTATATATCTGTAAGGGAATGGCTATTGCATTGGAGATGTTCAGCAATATCCAGTTTTCTATCTTATGTTTTGCCAATAGCCACATCCCGGCACATGCTGTCGCCGACACAAATGCATCTAAAGCAGGTACATTGGAGTTGGTGAAATTGCTTAGTAACAGGTATAGTGCCAGCCAGCCAATAGCCACTATTGCAACAGTTATTCCCCAATCTCGCCTGGTATTGTGAGATATGGCTCGCGCACTCTCATTTTCATGATGTTCGTACCAACGCCACCACCCATACACACTCATTACAAAGTAATAGACATTGAGCATGGCCTCTGCGTAGAGTCCTACCGTAGGTTTGCCCATCAGGTATATATAAATAGCTGTACTTATAATACCTGTAGGATACAATGCCACATTATTACGGTTGGCCAGCAATACACTCGCCATACCAAATAGCACAGCAATAGCTTCTAACGGAGACGTTTGTTTTAACTGTGCTAAAAATGTAGCTAAGAAATCCATAAGCAGGCGCAAGATAAATACAAACTGCTTATGGAACAGAGCGGCAATATTTTCTTATTTCTGAATAGTGGATATGTATTTATAAACTCCCATCACATCTACCCCTTTGGGCGATAGCTGGTATTCTATATGTAATGGTTTTTCTGAAATGGTGGTTTTCAATAATATACCCGCTTCTTCCATATCGCGTAATGCAACCGAAAGAGATTGTTTATTCGCTCCCGGAAATTCTTTCATCAGGTGGCTGAACCTGAACGGGCCGTCTGCGGCTACTTTAAAAATCTGTGGTTTCCACTTCCCTGCTATCACTCTTAACAGCGGTTCGCCCGGGCAGGTATAATCTTTTGCTATAGAACTATTGTTGGTCATCTTTTTCTGACTTATTGATATCGCCTTCCTGTCAATTGACCTTTGACAAAATTTTAATCATCAAATCTAAAGATTTATGGAAGGCAAGACTATCAGTAAATTATTTGACCCTATCGAACTAAACAATATTAAGCTGAAGAACAGAATTGTAATGGCGCCCATGACCCGTTCCCGTGCAATAGGTAATATACCAAATGATCTTATTGCACAATACTACAGGCAACGCGCTACAGCGGGTTTGATTATCACCGAAGGGGTGGCGCCATCTCCTGCAGGGCTGGGTTACGCCCGTACCCCAGGTATATATTCTGCGGAGCAGATCACTGGTTGGAAAAAGGTGACAAGTGCGGTGCATGAAGAGGGTGGAAAGATATTTGCCCAGATCATGCACTCCGGCAGGATAGGAAATGTAGGTAATAAGCCTGGAGGTGCTGCAATAATGGCCCCATCTGCAGTACGTGCGCAAGGCGATATATGGACGGACACCGAAGGAATGCAGGCTATTGGTATCCCTCATGCTATGACGACAGAACAGGTAAGGCAAACAATAGAAGATTTTGCCAATGGGGCGGCAAACGCTATCGAAGCCGGCTTTGATGGTATTGAACTGCACGGCGCAAACGGTTACCTTATTGAGCAATTCCTTAATCCTAACACAAGCCTCCGCACCGATGAGTTCGGCGGCAGCATTGCTAACAGGGTGCATTTTGTAGTCGAATTGGTAAAGGCGGTGATTGATCGTATTGGAAAAGATAAAACAGCCATCAGGCTCTCTCCGTACAACCAATTCAATGATATGGCTTTGTATGAAGAGATATTTGCTACATATGATCTGCTGACTAAAGAGTTGAACAAACTTGGTGTTGTTTATGTGCATGTTATAGATCGTTCTGCATTGGCTACAGAAGAAGGTAAAGCATTGATCACAGCTATGCGTAAAAATTACAATGGTGCATATATTCTTAATGGTGGTTACACTGTAGAGCGTGCAGATGAGGTGCTAAACTCAGGTTTAGCAGACCTGGTATCATTCGGGTCATCCTTTATTGCCAATCCTGATCTTCCGTATAGGTTACAACATAATATTCCCCTGGCACAACCCGATGTAAACCTGTTCTATTCAGCAGGGGCGGAAGGCCTGGTAGATTATCCCGTTGCTACTGAAACGGTGGCCTGATGAATATCAATACATGGTAAGGGCCGGGGCGATTCACCTCGGTCTTTTTATAGCTGTATAAGCAAAATTGTCGGCGCATCGGTTAGACGCTTTATAACTTGCAACCATGAATACATCCCTCAAAACAGTAATAGCCATCTGTGGTAGCACTAAAGCATCATCTACTAATCTTATTCTTATAAAGTCTATAAAAGAATTAGCGAAAGATCAATTTGATATAATATTGTTTGAAGGGTTAACGGATATCCCTCATTTCAATCCTGATCTGGATACGGAAACACCGCCTGCTGCAGTTACAAACTTCAGACAAGCATTACGCAATGCTGATGGGATATTGATTTGCACACCCGAGTATGCAATGGGTGTACCCGGTACATTGAAGAATGCTATCGACTGGACGGTTTCCTCGATGGAATTCTCTCATAAACCGGTGGCATTGATTACTGCTTCTTCACTGGGGCAGAAGGGCCATGCTTCTTTGCTGGAAACATTAAAGGTCATAGAAGCCAGCATGGTGCCGGAAACACAACTGCTGATATCGTTTGTCAAAACAAAAGTAAATAACGAAGGCATTACCGATGAAGCGGTCAAAGCAAAGGTATTAGAATTAATATCGGCGCTTAATAAACTGATGGAGGATTAAATAGCAAAGGCAGGTTCTGAAAACCTGCCTTTAATGATAATAGATCAAAAGATTAGTGCGATGCCATTACCATCTTTTTAGTGTCTGAGATTGCGCCGTTAATGATCAGAGAGTAAACATACATGCCCGGCTGCAGGTCGCCTGCAGCAACAGTAATGCTGCCGGTTGTTTCTGCACCTAATGCAATCATTTTAATTTCCTTACCATTCAGATCGTAAATGCCGATAGCTGCATTTTGGGCGCTGGATGATAATTTATAGTTGATCACTGTATTTTGATTGAAAGGATTAGGCACATTCTGGCTCAATGAACTTGAATTTACGCTGCCAGCTCCTTTAATGTCTGTGGTGTTTCCCACCATCGCGGCCTTTAGGCTTTCTATTTCTTTCTGTTGCGCTTCAATCTGTACTTGTTGTTCTTGTATAGCTTTAGTTAAAACAGGGATGAGCTCTATATAATTAACTCCTTTATAGGTAAACTTTTCTTTTTTATCATCACTCATTGTCACTTCTTTTACTGCTTCCGGAAGCACCTCTTCTAATTCTTGTGCTATAAAACCGTATTGTTTCTCTTTAGGCAGATTCATGAACTTGTATTCATCTGTGCGGAAAGTATAGGTAGACGGCTTTAATTTTGAAATGATGTTCAAGCCTTCAGATAGAGGAACGATATCTTTTTTTAATTTTTTGTCGGAACTGGTAATGAATGATGTGGCCGTTGATGTCCCGTTAGCAATTACATTTCCATTAAAATATCCTGCGTAGCAGTTGGGGGTAGACCAATATGTAGGAAATATATCTCCGTATATGCCGTACATAGCATTAATAGTCGAAGCACCACTCCATGCATAACCATATACGCCATAAGAATTGGGACTTACATTGCTTGTGCCTCTTGCATTTATCCCATATGATTGTGTGCTACCTGTTCCAACAACATAGATACCTGTGCCAGCACCATCTGGTGTTAGGCTTCGTACGTCAATCCCTGTGGTGTTGGCAGTAGATGTTGCAATTGCGCTGGTTCTTATACCTAAAGTTTGTCCATGTATTTCAGCACCGCTGGTGTTAACATCATCTACATCTGTTCTGTTAACAAATATCCCGGTCTTTAATGGAGATGCCGTAATTGTACCCGAATTCGAACTTTGTATATCGGATAATGCAGCGGTTGTAACACCGCGCAATTTCATGACATTGGGAACTGGGTTGCCGTCGTTGATATCTAATACACAACTTGGGGTTGCTTGGTTAATGCCAACCTGGCCAAGCACAAAAGTTGTTCCTGCGATTTTAGTATTCCCTGCAATCTCAGCGGTGTACGTGGATGGTAATACGCCTACGCCTAATTTTCCTGACATGTAGACGTTGTTTGAGTTACCACTTTCGTGCTGAAATTTTACCAGTGTACCTCCAATTCTGATAGGCTTGCCATCGGCCCATGTAAAGATTCCTAGTTCATTAGCCGATGTCCATTTGAAAACGCCTGTGTTACCTCCAACCCCGTTCCAGCTAGGACCTAGGCGCATATCTGACGCAGCGGTCGTAGTGTTAAGCGTTGGCCAGCCCTGTGCCTGGCAATACACAGGCAATAATGCTAACAGCATTGCATTTAAGAATTTTGTCTTTTTCATGTGTGTAAGTATGTTGAATTTTCCCCTACTCTCTGATATGGCTTTTCGGGATCCGCCTGCAATAAATTGCTTATTGCAGGAACAAGGTATTTACACATCAACAGTCAGAAAACAGAAAACTAGTAATCGTGTTGTTTTAGCATATAACCGTGTCTGTTAATGCAGGATATGACTGAGAAACTCATCCTTTTTTCTTGCCGCTACGGTTATGATGGCACCGTCGGCCATAATGATATTGCCTCCCCGTCCTTTGATATATTCTTTTATGCGGTTAAGATTGATAAGATGAGAATGATGAACCCGCAAAAAGGAATATGGGCTTAGTATCTCTTCGTATGCCTGTAGAGGCCGGGAAACGATCAGTTTGGTGTTATCGGCAAAAGAAAATTCTGTATATGTTCCCTTTGCTTCGCAACGTACAATATCTGCAATGTTCTTGAACTTTAATCCCTCCATACATGGCAGTCCCAGTTTACGGTCATAGATCACAGGCTTTTCGCCGGTTTCAGCAGGTTTATGTTGTCCCGCTTTTAAATTCGTCTCTGCCTTTGCTACAGATGCAATAAGCTCAGCAGGATCAACAGGTTTTAATAAGTAGTCGAGTGCAGACCATTTGATGGCCTTAATGGCAAAATGATCATATGCAGTTACAAAGATGGTTTCGAAATGTATATCGGGAAGCTGGCCTAGTATATCAAAGCCTGTCCCAAATCCAAGCTCCACATCCATAAATACAATAGATGGGCTGGTTTCGTTGATCAGGTCTATTGCTTCATTGATGCTGGTAGCTTCGCCCGCTATTTCCAGGTTATGGCAATGCCGCGATATCATTGTTTTCAGGATGCTCCTGGAGCGTACCTCGTCATCTACTATCAGGCTGCGGAATGTTGTTTTCATGGTTCTGCAGTTGAGCAATGTTTTTAATAATAATTGTTACCAGGGTTCCCTGGTCAGGTATTGCAAGGTTCGACTTGTCCTGTATGTTAAGTACAATGTCGATTCCTAATCCTTTATTAAAATAATTGATCCTGTCTTGCGAAATATGTGTGCCTATCGAATAATGTATTTTTTTCTGCATCATAGATTTCTTGATGCCTATGCCATTATCAGATATCATACACACAAGGTCGCCGTCAGATAGGGAATAGGAGATTTGTATCACAGCATCAATGTCCTGCACACTTCGTACGCCATGCACCACCGCATTTTCTGTAAAAGGCTGTGTAATAAGGGATGGTATAACAAAATTATAAATTTCTTTTGAGACTTCTATATTGTAGGTAAAGCAGTTATCACATTTCATTCGTTCGAGCTCCAGGTACCTCTTTATGAAGGATACTTCCTTTTCTATAGTTGTGAAATCACTGTCCGAAAGAAGAAGCCCGTTCCTTATCAATCCGGAAAAACCTTGCAGTAAAGCGGCTGCGTCGTCATTTTTGTTGTTGTAGATATAGTCCTGGATCGCGTTTAACGAATTGAAAATGAAGTGAGGCTTGAGCTGTCCCCTTAATGCTTCCAGCTTAGCATGGGCTACTAGCCTGTCTTGTCGCAGTTTATTTTCTGTACGTTTTTTCATGATCGAGTGGTAATATCTCAGCCCTGACATACATATGCCTGCTATCATCAGCAATAAGCCTATTTTGAACCAATTGGTCTGCCACCACAAGGGCAAAATGACAATAGACAAAGTTTTGACCGGGCTTGTATTGCCTCTATTATCATAAGCGTACACTCTTAAATGATAGTCACCGGGTGGGATATTGGTATACTGAACCGTATTGTTTTTTGTGATCTTCCATCTTTCGTCAAATGGCTCCAACTTATATCTATACACCATCTCCGATCCATACTTCAGACTTACTGCCTCGAAACCGATCTCCAGGCCTTTCGTGCTGTATCCTGTACGAATGCTATCTGTTATATTAACAATGCCTGTATTTGCTTCTTTCATGCTTACTCCGGAGATAATGTATTGGTGTTTGAAAGAGTGGTATGGGTATGCAATGCTTATACCACCATATCCGGCTACTAAAACTCCTGAATCGATTGCAGTGATCTTATTTATTTCCGAACAAATAAGCCCATCGTTGTCATCAATGATCAGGCGGTTTTCAAGCCTGGTAAATTTATCATTCACAACCCCGGTAATCAGCCCCTTATTAGTACCTACCCACACACGTTCGTTCTTTGCGATGATGGCTTTAACATTGTTGGATATCGGCAAGAATATTTTCCGGTAAGCTGTTTTCTGGCTGGTAGAATCTTTGTGTACTATATATAATCCATTATTCTGGGTACCTATCAGCAAATAAGGTGCGGCGTAACATAGTGCGTTGATCTTGATTTGTGGGAATGCTTGTAGATGAATAGGTGATCCGTTATTTTTAATAGGTATTGCAAATAAACCGTCTATACCACCTGCCCACGCCAAACCGTCCAAAGTGTCTACTGCATGAGCATAGATACGGCCAAGTTGATATTTTATACGCTTGCCCGACCTGTTGTAATATAATATATAGTTCCACCCACCAATAGCGATGGTGCTATCGTTCAACAAATACATAGATTTTTGGGTGTTGTCTATATGGATTTGATATAACCTATCCTGTGTTTTCTTAAACAAGCCGGTTCTGGATAAGAAGTATACTTCATCGTGAAGATGTAGGATGTCGAGTATAGGGTTATTGTTATAGTCAAACGGGTAAAAATTAGCTCTTTCAAGCACGCTGATTTTTCCTTGCATGAATTTTATTCGATCCGCTTTGCCTGTGTTGTATCCCAGCCAAAATTCGTCATTAGATAATTTATTCGCAGCATATACTACGCAAGAGGCGATACCATCATCCGGGGTATAGTTGACGAGGTTTGCATTGGGTATGTAAAACATGCCATTGTCAGTTGTTGCTATCCATACTCCATTTTCGCTGTCATTACAGAAATAATTCACGAATCCCGGTATCCTGACCTGTTCTTTTTTTGAAGATGTGTTGAAGTCCCGGTAAAGAATGGCGCCTTTCTGGTTCATAAAGGTTACCCACAATCCATATCTGTTACTGAAAAGAAGATTCGGTTTTCCCTTATAGGACATATGTGATACACAATGGAATTTTTTTCCGCTGTATGTATATGTATAAACAGAATTGCCACTGATCAGATAAAGTGTACGATTGTAATAATAAGCCCTTGAATACACAGTATCAAGTTGCAGATCCTGGAAGAAAGTGATGTTTGTATCTTGTATCGAATACAGATTTCGGCCGTCCCCCGATAGTATCAAATGATCTTCTGTTTCAAAATACCTGGAGCCTGAAATAAGAGGTGTAATAATTGTTACTGGTTTCGAGCCCGGCTTAATTAATGCCAGCCGGTGATTGCCACTCATATAAATGGTCTTATGCCATTCGCTGTAATACTCCTCTGATATATTGTTTCCAATAGGCACTGCTATATGATCTACAACATTGTTTTTGATTACAGATAATGATGGTTCCGAGGTAAATGCATTAACCCAAATATTATTATTGGCGTCATGGCTTACAAATAGTACTTCATTATCTACAAGACCATTCCGGTAGTCGTAGTTCTTGAATTTTTTACCATCAAATCTGCTTAGCCCTGAGGTAGTGGCTATCCATAAATATCCTTCTGCATCCTGGTGGCACATATATACATGGTTGCCGGCAAGACCTTCGTTGATGGAATAATGCTTTATATATATGCTTTGTGAAAAGACATCAGGACTACCCAATATGCACAATAGCATCATTAGCAGGAATGCAGTACTTTTCATGGCAATGATCTCGCAATTAAAATAAGGAGAACAATCTTATTTTTTACGCTGAAGTTTATCCTCAGCGCCAATAAGCAAAGCCCAGGCACGGGTAGCTTCTATCTGTTCAAATATTACTTTTAGTATCGCTGTTAAGGGTATAAAAAGGAACATACCCGCAATGCCCCATACCAGGTTGCCTGTCAGTACAGCCAATATAGTGATCAGGGCGTTCATCTTTACTCTTGATCCTACTATCCGCGGCATCAGCACATTTGCATCAAAGAAATGTACTACTATAAGTGAAATGCCCACGCCCAGCGCTTCGTTAAGCGTACCGTTGGCAAAGGTTACCAGCATGCCAATAGTCATTGCTGTATAAATCCCTAAGTAAGGGACGATGTTTAGCACAGCAGCAAGCATCCCCAATAGTAACGCGTATTTCACGCCCAGTAAAAAGAATACAGAGCAATTCACTACGGTCATAATGGTCATTTCCAGCAGCAAGCCTAGGATATAATGGTTAATGATAGACCTCGTATCGGCAATTACGGTATTTACCTTGTCTTGCATAGACGGCTTAAACAGGCTGGTGATGAATCGATATAACAGCCTGCGGTGGAAAAGAATAAAATAGCTGAATACAAAAACAAAGATGGTCCATATTACAAATTCCAATACAGAAGTAAACAATCCCCCGATGGAATTAGCAATCCGCTCCAATATATTAGTTGTAGAATTATTCAGATAGTCTATTTGCTGAGAGGCATTTACATGATACTTCCTGGATATGAATTCCTGCAGGTCAGCTATAAGCAATATTATCCGTTTACGGAATTCCGGAAAGTCCTGCGAAAAGCTGATGATCTGTACCGCAAGCAGATAAATGAATGCACCCATCCCGATGATAAAAAGCAGTACGCTAAGAAAAGCAGCAAGGCTCCGGGGCAAGCCGGTACGTTCCATCTTGTCGCACAAAGGATATAGCGTCACGGAAATGAGCAAGGCAAAGAACAGGGGAATAAATATCAGGCTGCCTGCACGCATTAATATTAATATTATAACAATGCTAATAAGCACAAGTGCCATTTGCGCGTAGAATGGCAGCTTTATTTCCCTCATCATTGGCATCCTTTATCTAAATATAACAAATTAAATAGTCTTTGGCATGAAGTTAAATGACCTAATCCTGTAAAAACCTTGCCTCTGGATGAAAGCAGGAAATATTAACAGCATGGTCATTTTGTACCGCCTCAAAAAATAAATCAGAACCGTGTGAAAATAAGGCCATTCCTATACATATCATTGGTGGTAGATGTGGTGATTGCCACGTCAAAGTTTATCGCAGCGGGGCTCACCGGTAGTTCCTCTATGCTGTCAGAGGGTGTACACTCCGTTATCGATGCTGTAAGCCAGTTATTGCTGATATGGGGAGTAAAGATCAGTAATAAAAGGCCCGATGCTTTACGTCCCTTCGGTTACGGGCGCGAACTATATTTCTGGTCTTTTATAGTGTCCCTCATCTTTTTCCTAATGGGTGGATGCATATCCTTTTACGAAGGTATCTTAAGGTTCAGGCGCCCGGAGATATCTGGCGACGGTACATGGAACTACCTCATACTTGCGCTATCGTTGATATTTACTTCTGTCTCTATGGTTTCTGCATTGAGGGCATTTAACCACCAAAGAGGCGACCAGACTTTTTGGAAGGCTGTCACGCAAAGCAAAGACCCTTCTACCTTTATTGTTTTATTGGGCGATGTGGGTGATGTCATCAGCCTGGTGGTGGCATTTTTAGGTGTCTATTTGCAGCATCGTTTCCGCAATGTATATTACGATGCCGGGGCTTCTGTCATCATCGGTATTATTCTCGGACTTATCTCTTTGGTTCTGGTCCGCGAGAGTAAAAGCCTGCTGATGGGAGAACCGATTGGCAGAAAAACGATGCTGGCAATCATTCGCCTTATCGAACAGGACCATAGTATTATAAGGGTAAAGAAACACTATTCCACTTATATGGCCCCTGAAGAGGTGGTGCTGCAGATAAATGCTATTTTTAAAGACGGCCTTACTACCGAAGATATAGCTGATGCCATCCGGCGAGTAGCGAATGCGGTACAGTTACAGTATCCACGCATAAAGCAAATTTTTATCGAACCTGTGTTATAAATAACTGGTTACCAGCGGATCATCAGTTTTTACAATTACACTTTAGTCTTTTATTTATTTGAATAATGTTGTTTTATTGTTGCTATTGAAATTCTACATTAAAAACGGATTAACTGATAATTAAAATGCGTTAAAGAAGGGATTAAACTCTTTTTAATAGCTGTTTATTAAATAGGCTACTGGTTAAATTGTGGTTGACAATAATTCAGACATCAGGCAGTAAAGCGTTGCTGCCGCAACATCTGGCTAAAACTCCAACATTCAAACGTAACGCATATGAAACACTGTTATTTACGCATTCTTTTCTCATTGTTCTGTGTGCTCGCATTAATGGGAAATCCCGATGCCTATGCCACAGTTACCACCGGTACCTACACTATCGGAGCCTCCGGCGATTACGCCGATCTGTCTTCTGCTATTACTGATCTTAACTCTTCTACCATTACAGGCCCTGTCGTGTTCAATATCATGGCGGGTTCCTATTCCGGTTCGTCCTGGCGGGGAGAGATCACAAGCAATGCCGGCTCTTCTTCTACCAATACCATTACCTTCCAGCCACAGAGTGGTGCAGGTACAGTTTCTATTACTTTGGCTACTACATCATCATCCAATTACATCTTCAAGATTACGGATGCTGAATATTTAACCATAAAAAATCTACAACTCAAAACAACAGGTACCAGTTATGGACACGTTATTGAGTTTGGCGGTGCTGCATCCTACGATACTGTAAGTAACTGCCTTTTGCAGGGGAGTACGGGAAGTACTTCTTCTACCAACCGTGCTATCATTTTTGCTGATAACGCAGATGGAATGATATCGAATGGTATTATAGCAGATACAATTTCAAATGGTTCCTATGGTATTTATTGGAATGCTTCCAGCAGCACTACAGTTAACAATCATGCGTTTAATAACAATAAGTTCAATAATAACTACTATTGCTATATCCGCACCAATCACTTAGGTGGTACCTCGATCGAAAACAATATTATGTCGGCCTCAGGGATTTCAGGTTACCATTATGGAATTTACAATTATTATCCCTTTAGCGGTTGCATAGTGCGCAACAATACTATCAGCACTACCAATACAAGCGGTCTGTATGGCGTTTATACCTATTATGGCAACTACAATGATCTTACAGCTCCTGAACTTATAGTGGATGGCAATAATATTACGCTTAACAGCAGCTCTGTTATTTATGGCGTCAATTTTGAATGGTATTGTAATAATATAAACGTAAATAACAATACTGTAAGCTGTAATTCTACAGGTTCCACTGTTTATGGAGTGCGTACCTATTATTTCTGTAATAATGTCCGCTGCAATAGCAATAATGTAACTACAACCACTAACGGATATTATACGGGCAATTATCCCTGGTATTTCTTTTTTACCAACTACAGTAATAGTAGCGGCACTTATTTTGAGATCAAGAACAATGTGAGTAACGGTACCAGTAACTCTTCTTCAGGATATATGTATCCTATGACTTGTCAGTATAGCTATAATCTTGATTGCAGCAATAATTCATTTAGCGGTACCGGCAAATATTATTTCTATGGTTATGGTCCGCTGTATTATGCTTATAACTCTACTGCCAGAAATAATACATTCAATTATACCAACACCGGCTACGGTTCTATCTATAACTATGCTGCCAATGTTTATAATAGTAGTACAACAACAGATACTTTCGAAAACAATACTATCAATATAACTAACACAAGCAGTGGATCTATCTATAATTATGCTTGCTATTATATTGCATCAGGTAGTGTTGCTCAAAATAACACGTATAACATCTCCACTAACTACGGAACGCTCTATAACTATGGTTACTACGGCAATGGGGGGTTAATAAAAAATAATACGTTCAATCTTAACTCCAATTCAGGCACTATTTATGGTATGTATAGCACCAACTACTCTTACTATGCAGGCGCAACTTTTGTAGGTAATACGTTTAAGCTTACCAGTAACTATGGCACTACTTACGCCTTTGGTGGGTCCTCGCCTGGACAGGATATGTTCTTGAGTAATGTTTTTACAACAAATACATCCGGGTCTTCATATCTTATATACGAGCCTAGCTACTATGGCGTTAACACAGGTACTGATCTGTATTTTATTAATAATACCTTTTACAGTAATGCCACAGGCAGTACCAATTATTTGATAAATAATACAGGGTCGAATACCGGAGTGATGCATCTGTATAACAATATTTTTTCAAAATCCAGCGGGTCAAATACAAACGGGGTTTATCTGCGTGATACGCTTAGGTTCAAGTCTGATTATAATTTATTTTATTCACCTTCTGATATAAACTTCCAGCTGCAATACCCTAATTATAGCACCAACTCTTTTGACGCTTGGAAACAAACAACAAAAGGAGATGCAAATTCCATATTCTTCGATCCCGGTTTTGTAGACCCTGCAAACGGAGATGTACACCCCGATCCTGCCAATCCTAATTCATGGTCTGTGCAGGGCCGCGCCCTCCATATAGATGGGGATACCCTCGACCTTAATAATGCACTCAGGCCAAAGACCCGCTTTGACGGTGTGCCTGATCTAGGTGCTTATGAGTTTACACCTACCAGCACACCTCCTGATTGCGAAGCCATACCTGTTACACCACAAGCCGGTAAAAGGCAAGTGTTCCGCTTTGGTACCGATACAGTGGCAACCATAGATTGGGGTAGCGCAGTGCCTGCTACCGCCAGCATGAAGCAATACACCGGTTTACAGGTGGGCAGTCCTATGCCTTCTCTGGTAGAGAGGGGATATATCTCTGCGGTTCTCAATACAGGTAGCAGCGTATTATATTCTTCTGTGCCAACTCTTTATTATAAAAATGGCTGGTTAGGCAATATTTCAAGCGAAACAAATACTAAAATTGCAAGGTCAACCAACAACGGCCCATGGGAAGGCTATAACTATAGCAATGCTATAACAGATTCCATTTTAAATCACGCGTATCCTGCCAATCCACTGGATAGTACAGGTGCGTACACCATCGTTGAAAATGCCCGTATAGGCATCAGGTGTGTAATAGAACCGCAGAATCTAAAGGTGAGCAATATAACTGCTTTCACTGCTGATCTTGATTGGGATCCTGTATTTCTACCTATAGGTTACCAGGTGATAATTGATAATAATTCCGGTACACCTGCCAGCGGTGCCGGCTCCAGGTTTACTACTAATAATACATTATCTGCTACCACATTAACAGAAAATACACAATACTACGCGCATGTCCGTTCTATCTGTGGTATTAAGGATACTTCCGGTTGGGCTACCGTGCCGTTTAAAACGCTCATTACCTGCCATACGCCGGATGTTAAGATGGCCACACTCACACAGTTCCGCGCAGTTGTTTATTGGGATACTATCCAGACGGCTACCAAGTATGAGTATGCAATCACTAATACACCTACGCCACCTGCTTTTGGTACTCCCCTTACTACTAATAGCCTCAACATTCCTTTGGCTCCGGGACGTGATTATTATGTGTATGTAAAGGCATATTGTAACAGCATCTATCCCGAATCTGAATGGGGTCTGATAGGGTTCTCTACTTTCCCTACAGGTATAGCCGGGGTTAACAGTAATGTTGCAATATCTGTATATCCGAACCCTGCTACAGATGTAGTAAATGTATCTATTGCCAACGCAACTGCTGATGCGAGGATAGCGGTTACAGATCTTGCGGGTAAAATCTTAGTTACACAAACTGCTGTTAGTGGCACTAATACTATTGATATCAGGCAGCTTGCAAAAGGAATGTATATGCTTAAGTACTTAGAAGGCGACAGGGAAACCGTAAGCAAGTTTACTAAGTATTAAAAATTTTCGATTGTCGTTGGCCTAATTTAATGATGTCTGAAATTTGCCAACATTATAGCACACAGAAGGGGGATGTTTATCCCCCTTTATATTTAACACCCTGTGGCATATCCTTTTCATTAATACCGGTATGAAACAGTTAATGCTTATCCTCGCCATCTTGACAATGGCATTGGGCGCTCATGCGCAACTCAACCAACCAATACAAGCCACATCTCCCGGTCAGCCTTTGTTGAACAGTAATGTGAATGCCGGCCAGGTAAACGGTACGCAGCCGGCTAATAATACGAATATTGATAACAGCATTAATCCCGGCGTATCTGTAAACCCGCCATCGCCCACTGCCCGGCCATATAATGCCGTCAACCAATCGTTACAGCAAAACACACCCACTAATACCCCAACTAATAATGCTTTAAATAAAAATAGTGTGAACGGCGCCGGGAATAGCAATATGAACCTCAATAGCCTTCCCAACAATGGCTGGAATGATAATAACGGTACCAGTAGCAATACACTTAATACCTCGGGCAACAATTCACGGTAACGCTCCGCTCATAGCCCTTGTTTAGCCATGATATACCCGCGAGAATTGTATTGCACCGTCTTTTATTTCCAGTACTTCCGCTATAGCCATATCTTCTTCTCCCGGTACCTGCCGGGTGTACTCCATAAATATCCGCTCGTTATTAGCGGTAAGGCTGCTTACCTGGTAATGTAGTCCGGGTAGCCTGTCAAATGCATCCTGCCACCAATCCCGTAAGGCTTCTTTGCCCTTTATCAGCCCGTTGGTTTCCGGTTGACGCGCTTTTAATTTGGGGCTATAATGCGCAGCATGCTCACTGTAAAGCTGCAGCAGTGCCTCAAGGTTATGCGCATTAAACGCTGCAAACCAGTTTTCCGCAATATGTATATTCTCGTTTGGAGTCATCTTTTACTTATTGCAGCGAAGTTATATCACCGCAAAACATTTCTTATCTTTAGTTGGAATTTATATACCATGAACGACCAATACATCGCCACTGTTAGTGTCACCATCAATGCTAATCCGGCACGCATCTGGCATGCGCTCACGGATGCTGCGGAGGTGAAAAAGTACATGTTCGATACCGAGATCGAAACCGATTGGCAAAAAGGGAGTGCTATTACCTACTCCGGCATATGGAAGGGTAAGGAGTATAAGGATAAAGGAACAATTATCGAAATCATACCCGGGGAAAAATTACATACTACACATTATAGTCCGCTCAGTGGTAAGCCGGATGTACCGGAAAATTATGTGAATGTCATCTATACTTTAGAACCTGGTACTAACACGGATACAACCGTTGTTACCATCACGCAGGATAAAATAGAATCTCTTGACAGCCTGGAGCATATGAAAACCAACTGGCAAATGATACTCGACGGACTAAAGAATGTGGTAGAAAAATAAACTGCTTAATGAGCACTTCAACGGCCAATGTTCCTAAATTAATAACTATCCTTTTTCACTTTGGTGATACAGTGCTGGAGGTTAATCGCGACGCCTACGTATCAGATGTATGGGTAAGGGATACTTATGTAGAAGCGGAGCGGGCTCGCATGTTCAAGGGTCGCTACATTCACGAATTGGGCGGTGGGCCGGATCTGGATACTATCTCCGCGCTGATAACGGAATGTATTGATAAGAAGCAGGATAAATATTTCGAATACTTCAGAAGGGAAGATAAAGGCAACACCAGGTATGTGGTGCGCATTGTGCCATTGCATGAAGATGCCGATAAAGCGTACCTTATATCTGATAACCTGGGTGTAAGATACGGGGCCGGTGCTACGGAAGATAAATGGAAAATGGCGCTGGATGCTGCCGGTGATGGCATGTATGATTTTAACCTCGTAACCGGCAAAATGTTTTTCTCTGATAAATGGCACGAAATATTCGGTTATAATATCGGGGAAATGTCGGATGGTATGGATTGGTCTAAGCTCATACATCCCGACGACCAGCCACTCACCGCACGCGCGTTCGAAGCCTATATCAACGGCGAAAAACCCATCTACCAGGTCGAGTTCCGTTATAAGTGTAGCGATGGATCTTATAAATGGGTATTGAGCAGGGGGGTGGTAATGTCCTGGACGGCCGATGGCAAACCCGAGCGCCTTATTGGTACGCACAAAGATATCAACGAGCGGAAGCAGAACGAGATGGCCTTGTTTAAAGCACTGGAGAATGAAAAGGAGCTGGGACAGATGAAAACCAAGTTTATTTCCATAGCGTCTCACGAGTTTCGCACACCGCTAAGCACTATACTGTCATCTGCCTATCTGGCTGCCAAGTATGGCAAAACGGAAGATCAGCCCAAAAGGGAAAAACATCTGCATCGTATCGTTTCTTCGGTTACTACGCTTACAGATATTTTGAATGATTTTCTTTCGGTTGGACGTCTCGAAGAAGGTAAGATTCACGTACGCTTCAGCAGTATAGATGTGAAGCTCCAGACAAAAACTGTTGTGGGCGAGATCAATACGATATTAAAGAAGGGGCAGCGCATATTTTATAATCACACCGGCGATAACGAATTTTACCTCGATCTTGCATTATACAAGCATATCGTCATTAACCTGCTTTCCAATGCCATCAAATTCTCTCCAGAGAATGCGTCTATTTATATAAATACCGATATTGATAAGGATAAGATGACGCTATCTGTAAAGGATAACGGAATTGGCATTTTTGAAGAAGATAAAAGACATTTATTTGAACGCTTTTACCGGGGTAGCAATGTAGGGAATATACAAGGCACCGGCCTGGGTTTGCATATCGTTTCTAAATACGTAGAATTGCAGAAAGGTATTATAGACTGCATCAGCGAACCGGGCAACGGCACAGAGTTTATCGTTCGTTTTTACAAATCCATTTAGCACTTTTATTTAGTATGAAAACAATTTTATTGATCGAAGACAATGAGGAGATACGAGAGAACGCGGCGGAGATATTATCACTTGGAGATTACAATGTATTAACGGCTCCCGATGGTAAAGAAGGAATAGCTATCGCACAAAGAGAAAAGCCCGATGTAATTATATGCGACATCATGATGCCGGTGCTGGATGGGTATGGGGTGATACAGCTGCTACAGAAAAATCCGGCTACACAAAATATACCTTTCATCTTTCTTACGGCAAAGGCAGAAAGAGCTGAAATGAGAAAGGGTATGGAACTAGGCGCTGACGATTATATAACCAAACCTTTTACCGGCACCGAACTGCTGACGGCGGTAGAAAGCAGGCTTAAGAAGATAGAATTATTGAAGCTGGAACTACAGCCGGGCATCAATGGTTTCAATACATTGATGGAGGCTAGTGGCAGCAAAGATGCCATGATGGACCTGGCACGAGAGCATGATGTAACCAAATACAAGAAAAAGCAGGTAATATACCATGAGGGCGGCAACCCGCTGCGCCTTTATTATTTACAAAAGGGAAAGGTAAAAGCCTATAAATCGCACGAGGATGGTAAAGAGCTGATCGTAAATCTGTACAACGAGGGCGATTTCTTCGGTTATATAGCGCTTTTAGAAAATACTGCCTATAACGAGACAGCCGAAGCGATGGAAGAATGTGAAATAGTGCTGATACCGAAGCAGAAATTTGAGCACCTGGTGTTGAATGATCGAGAGATCATGAAGAAGTTCATCCAGCTATTGGCCAATAATGTTACCGATAAGGAGCATAAACTGCTAAGCCTTGCTTACAGCTCGTTGCGCAAGCGTGTAGCGGATGCATTGGTTATGCTCAACAAGAAGTACCGCAGAAGCGAAACGGAAACCTTTGTTATTGATATGAGCCGCGAAAACCTCGCCAGTATTGCAGGCACAGTTAAGGAATCACTGATACGTACGTTAAGCGACTTCAAAGACGAAAAGCTTATCGATATAAAAGGTGGAGATATTACTATCCTTGACGAGAAAAAACTGGAAAACCTGGTAGGTTAAAGCTTATCTATCATGGTTTTATTAAACCGCACACGGATGTCAATAAACTCCTTGTGCATCGCTGCCATATCTTTCCTTAGCTTTTCCTGTTGTTGAGATATACGGTCGAATAACGCACCATCATGTGCTTTAGGCTCCGTAAGCAGGCCCAGTTGGTCCACAATGTCGTTCTGCATTATAGAGAGTGCTGTCTCTTTATTCAGGAAGGTATTTTGAAAGTATTCCAGTTCGTCAAGCATCTCGGGAGAAATATCAGCCTTGGCTATTTCAGAGAGCCTGTTTTTTAAATACAGGCTTTCTTCCACAAGGAAACTAAGTGTCCTTTGCCAAGATTCATTTTCACCTTTGAAATGCTCAAGTTTGTTAGTCATGGAAATCACTTTCAAGCTGGGAAGTGTTATAGTATTGATAGGTCACAAAAATATTAAGTATCAATTCTTTAAATGGTGACTTAAGTCATCGTTTCGCCAATACTTTATATTTTTGATTTTATCACAACTCATTGTCATATAGTTAGGTACAGGATGTACCTCGCTCGTATAATTATACTTTGTAAATCATAAAGCCTATGGTTAATAATACAATAAAGCGTATTAACTCCATTGATATGTTAAGGGGTATCATAATGATTATCATGGCCTTAGACCATACCCGCGATTTTTTCTCAAATTTTTACAATGATCCGACAGATCTGTCTGTGTCCAGTACCCCCATGTTTTTTACCCGGTGGATAACTCATTACTGCGCGCCTATCTTCGTATTTCTATCCGGCGTCAGTGCATATTTGTCCCTCAGTAAAGGGAAGACCACGAAAGAGGCATCCTGGTTCCTTTTTACCCGTGGCATTTGGCTGATCGTATTAGAGTTAACTGTAGTTCGGCTGGGCTGGCAGTTCAACTTCGATTATTCCACCATCTTCGTCCAGGTTATTTGGGCATTGGGCTGGAGTATGATATTTCTGTCACTATTTGTATTTCTTCCCAGGGCGCTGATATTATCTATAGGCGCGGTAATGGTGCTCTTACATAATACATTGGATACAGTGCATGCCGCTGATTTCGGTTCCAATGCCGTCTGGTGGAATATCTTTCACGAATTTGGCAATGCTCCGTTAGGTGCAGGGCGTTTTATGGTCATATATCCGCTGGTTCCCTGGATAGGGGTGATGGCTTTAGGTTATTGCTTCGGTACACTTTTCCGCAAACCGGAGGCAGAGCGAAACAGGTGGTTCCGTATAATAGGTTCTTCTGCTATTGTGCTCTTCATTGTGTTGCGTTATACTAATGCGTATGGCGATATGCGGCCCTGGACGGTGCAACCTGCATGGTGGCGTACAGTGCTGTCTTTTATTAACTGCACAAAATATCCGCCATCGCTGCTCTACCTGTTAATGACCATTGGCCCGGCAATACTTTCCCTGCCTTTGCTCGAAAGATTGTCCGGCGCTCCAGCCAGGGTATTTACAGTATATGGCAGGGTGCCGATGTTTTATTATTTGCTGCACATATACCTGATACACGGCATGGCGATCATCGTGGCAATGACTATGCATCTACCGCTGTATTATTTTACAGATACAAGTATGATGTTTGCCCCCAAACCGGGATGGGGCTTTTCATTGCCAATGGTATATGCATTCTGGCTTACGGCTGTAGGCATATTATATCTTCCATGCCGATGGTTTATGAATATCAAGCTGAATCATAAAAAATGGTGGTTGAGCTATTTATAAAAAAAGGGTGGTCTGACCACCCTTTTTTACTGTTGTATCTTTTTCAGAATAGCATCCCATAAAGTTATCCGTGCTTCCAATGCATCTTTGACAGCGTACAGGCATTCACTCCATTTCTCTGTATCATCTCCGCAGAGCGATGACGTCATTTCGTACGCCAGGTGAGAGTGGTGGTCCCCATCCACTTCAATATGGCGCTCTAAATAGTATTTAAATACATCCAGCTTGCCGGGGAAGGTCTTGCTTAACTCTGCCACCAGGCTGATGAACATACCCGGTATCAGGTCCTCGCGTCCGAAGGTAAAGACTGCCGCCTGCACATGCATCTTTCCTGTATTGATGGTTTTGAACGTATTGCCGGTAAACGCTTTTGATGCTTCAGGTATGTTACCCGCTGCAATAGCCTCATCTACGTTAATTCCTTTTCTCAGCTCGCTGATAAGTGCTTCCATCGCAGTTGTATTGGCTCCGGCATTTTGCATAGCCTCCAGGTATAGCTCAAAATGGCTCATCCGTTTGCCCTGCTCATCCACATCGCTTTCTTCGCCGGTAACAATTTCGTTGATCAGGTAGCGGGTTGCTGCATTACCTACAGGAAGCCAGGGCAAAGTAGTGCAAGTGAGCCCGGCCTGTAAAGATTTCAGCAGGCTCATAAAATCCCATACCGCGTATACATGGTGCTCCATAAAGGCATGTATATCATCCAGTGTTTTTATGGATGGATAGAGAGGGTGATGCACAAGTTGCTCTCTAAGTGGTGCTATTTGTTCCTTAAAGCTTTCTATATTCTTTACCATCGTGGTTATTTACCAAATTTCTTTTTCAGCATACTCAACGCATCGTTCATGTTCAGATTGCTCATGTCCTTCTCTTTAGCGGTATCCTGCCGGCGCTGCCCTCCTTTTTGTTGACGCACCGGTGCTTCCATCGTTTGCTTGATGGATAGGGATATGCGTTTACGCGGCAGGTCTACTTCCAGTACTTTTACCATCACTTTATCATTGAGCTTCAATGCTTCGTTAGGGTCGGTGATGTAGGTATGCGATATTTCAGACACGTGTACCAGGCCGTCTTGTTTTACACCTATATCTACGAAAGCGCCAAAGCGTGTAAGGTTGGTTACCATCCCGGGAACGATCATGCCCACAGTAACATCTTCAATGCTGTAAATGTTCGCGAACTCAAAAGCCTGTGCTTCACTACGCGGATCCAATCCCGGCTTTTTCAATTCATTCAGTATATCCTTGATGGTATGTTCGCCGGTTGCTTCAGTGATATATTTTTTGGTATCCAGTTTTTTGATCGCATCATCATTGCCCACCAGGTGCTTTATATCGATGCCCATATCGGCAGCCATCTTAGCCACCACTTCATAAGCTTCAGGGTGTACGGCACTTGCATCCAACGGGTTTTCACCGTCTTTGATGCGTAGGAAGCCTGCACATTGTTCAAATGCTTTACTGCCCAGTCGGGGCACTTTCAGCAGTTGTTTACGGCTGGTGAATCCACCTATTTCATTTCTGTAGTTAACTATATTGTCCGCAATGGATGGCCCTATACCGCTCACATAGCTCAGCAGGTGTTTGCTGGCTGTGTTCAGGTTCACACCTACCATATTCACGCAACTGATAACGGTCTGATCCAGGCGTTCTTTCAGGCGCACCTGGTTTACGTCATGTTGGTATTGGCCTACACCTATGCTCTTGGGGTCTATTTTCACCAGTTCGGCCAACGGGTCCATCAGCCTGCGGCCAATACTTACCGCACCACGCACGGTCACATCCTGGTCAGGGAATTCCTCACGTGCAGTTTCTGATGCAGAGTATATAGAAGCGCCATCTTCGTTCACCAGGAATATGGGCAAACCAAGGTTCAGTTTCTTGATAAACTGTTCTGTTTCTCTCCCTGCAGTGCCATCGCCTATTGCTATTGTTTGCGCCTGGTATTGCTGCACCAGTATGCGTATCTTATGTTCCGCATCTGCCAGTCTGCCTGGCTCATGTATATATATCAGGTCTGTTTTTTTCAATGTGCCTTTATCATCCAGGCACACTATTTTGCAACCCGTACGATACCCCGGGTCTATGGCAAGTATGCGTTTGCTTCCCAGCGGAGAGCTTAGCAATAATTGCCTCAGGTTCTCTGCAAATACATTGATAGCTTCTTCATCGCCTTTTGTCTTCAGCCGCATACGGAATTCACTCTCCAGGCTGGGCTGCAATAGTCTTCTGTATGCGTCTTTAATAGCTTTCTTTACATGCTCTGTCGTAGCATTGTTTGCTTTTACAAACATCTTTTCTATCATTTGCAGCGCGTCTTCTTCTACCGGTGCAATGCTCATGCGCAGTATACCTTCCATAAAACCGCGCATCACTGCCAGTATCCTGTGCGATGGTATTTTGCTTACCGGCTCGCTAAAGTCAAAATAGTCTTTATACTTGGCGCCTTCCGTTTCCTTATCTGCAAGCACTTTACTTTGCACGGTAGCAGTGTCTTCAAATAGTTTACGCATTTTAGCGCGTACCGTCGCATCTTCATTCACCGTTTCTGCAATAATGTCTCTTGCTCCCTGCAGGGCATCTTCCGCAGTTTTCACATTCTCATTAATAAAAGCCGCAGCTTCCGCCAGCGGATCAATAGCTCCTTGCTCCCAAAGTATATTGGCCAGTGGTTCCAGGCCGTTTTCCCTGGCTGTTTGTGCTTTGGTTTTGCGCTTGGGTTTGTAAGGCAGGTATATATCTTCCAGCTCGGCTATGGTAGTTGCTTTGTTTAGTTTTTCGGTAAGGGCTTCTGTCATCTTACCTTGTTCTGTAATGGTCTTTTCTATAAATGCCTTACGTTCTGTAAACTCTTTCTGAAATTTTGCTTCTTCCTGTATGGCCTGTATCTGCACTTCATCCAGCGCTCCTGTGCGGTCTTTCCGGTACCGGGCTATGAAGGGTATGGTAGCGCCTTCATTCAATAACTCCAGTACTGTTTTTACCTGTTGCTCCCTGATGCCTAGTTTGGCAGATACGCTGTTGCTGTATTCTATCATATTCTCTGTTTCTTGCGGATGCGAATGTAGCAGGGAGGCTTCATTTTTAAAAAGAAAATCTTTATTAATATTTGCTTATGGATATGCGTAGCCGGGTAGCCCCGATTCAAAGTGCTCAGCAATGTTTGCAGGCGGTAAAATATATTGGTACCGATAAGAAAAAGATAAAAGAACTGGTGCACATCTTTGTTACCGAAGGCGATGATATTGCTCGCCCTGCCTCCTGGGTTTTAAGTAAAATAGCGGAGGCTCATCCTGATTTGCTCTACCCTCATCTCCACGATATTATATCGAGGTTAGAGCGCCCTGTGGTACATAATGGTATCAAAAGACATGTACTAAAGATCCTGGAAATCTGCTCGGTGCCGGAAGATGAAGAAGGTGTGGTGATGAATATTTGTTTCGATGTTTTATCTGATCTAAAAGAAGCTGTCGCGATAAAGGTTTTTGCGATGTCTGTATTAGCGCGCCTGGCAAAAAAATATCCTGATATTAAGCACGAGTTAATAACTATTTTGCAAAACACGTTATCGCTGGAAGCCACGCCGGGCTTTAAAAGCAGGGCAAACAAGGTTATTCGGGCTTTAACAAAATAATAGGGATACTGTGACAATTAATTATAAATGATGCCGTTACATTTGGCATACATAAAATCACAGTATGAATAAAACCTTTTTACTCTTCTCCTTGTCGTTAGCGACAATGGCAGCCAATGCACAGCAAACCCCTGCTCAGCAATCTATAAACACACTAAGGCAGTTAATGAGGCCACACCGGTCTCAGAATGTTTCAAAGTTATTGCATGCTCAATCCGCATCTGCGAAGACAACAAGCAGCAATGAACGGTTAGCTTCTTATGCTATGTACCAGTTCGATGGATCCGGAATGAACATTGCTGATTCTTCTAAGTATTGGTATTCTAATCCTCGTGGTTCCGAGTTCGACTTCACAGATATGTATTATGATGACTTTTCTGACGCACCTAAAGTACAATCCGATTCCTCTGTAAATTATTATACAGGGAGTAATGGTTTTGACCTTGGTAATGGTAGCGTCAGCACATACAATGCCGCCGGCAAGCTCGATACTAAACTGGGCCTGGTAAGCAACCCTCCCGGTACACCTTTGGAAAATAATGCCCAGTATTTTTTTGATTATGATGCTGCAGGCAATATCAGAACTAAATACATGCTCATTTGGAATAATACTTCCTTCGATAGTGCTGGTAAAAGTGTATACACCTACAATACTGCAAATAAGCAGCTGACCTTTACGCAATATCAAAAAGTTTCAGGTATCTGGTCGCCTACCGGAAAATCCGAAAATACTTACGATGGCTCAGGAAATCTTACACAAACAGTTTACTTCGACTACTCAGGATCAGTACTTGACACTTCGGCGCGTACATTGTTTACTTATTATCCTAATAACAAATTGCAGACTCAAACCGAGGAAGACTATAATGGCGCAGGTTCTTTTGTTCCATCAACGCTTGATAGCTTTGGGTATAATAGTACTGATTTCTACACATTTGATGAAACCAGGGATTGGAATGCTGACAGTAACAGATGGGACAAGTCTTCGCTGGAAACAAGGCGTCTGAATGGAGCTAATCTGCCTGATACGATCTACTTCTACGGTGTCGATTCTGCTACCAATGATTATGTTGTTAGTTTCAAAACTGCCTGGAAATACAATGCCAATAACAATCCTGTTGAAACAATAGGTGTGTTGAATTACATGGGGAATACATTGGAGTTGATTCACTATTATTATTACTACGAAGCTCGTTGGGATCTTGGTGTTGCTGATGTGGTTAAGAATAGCTCTTTCATGGTATATCCCAACCCCGCGAATAACGAACTGAATATAAAATCCAGGCAAGCTATTTCAGGTAATGTTGTCGCTCAGGTTGTAAATAACTTAGGGCAGGTAGTGATGCAGACAATGCTCGCAGGCTCAGATAATATGAAACTCTCGCTGGCAGCATTGCAACCAGGTAATTATCATTTATCATTAACGGATGCCCGCGGCAATAAGCTAATGGCGCAACCTTTTGTGAAGCAGTAATACTAGTTTTTAGATGTTAAAAGAGGAACGCATTTGCGTTCCTCTTTCGTTGATGCAAAGCCACGATCTCCTTAGCGTATTACCTGCAGTTTCAATGTTTTTCTGCCGTCTGCAGATATCATATTTACAAAATACAAGCCGTTTGGCATTGACCTTGTATCTATTGATATTTCGTTTTTCCCCGCCTGGTATTGGGTATCATATTGTTTTATTATCCTGCCGCTGATATCGGTAACACTGAGGGTCATGCTATTATTGTTTTTTGCATCAAATACCAGTTTGCATGCCTCGGTTGCAGGGTTGGGGTATAGCAAAGCGTTTGCGTATACCAGCTCTTTATCTTTTATATCCAGGTAAAAAAGGATCTTATTGCTGTTAACTACAGAACTGTCAGACATTCGCAGCAAAAAGATATTCGCTCTTAATCTGCCTTTGTTCCAGGAGTCTTGGAGTACTGCGTCAAAGTTTACGGTGTATATCTGGTCATGTATCATAGA
Organism: Bacteroidetes bacterium 43-93; assembly: GCA_001897855.1. Classification (GTDB taxonomy): domain Bacteria; phylum Bacteroidota; class Bacteroidia; order Chitinophagales; family Chitinophagaceae; genus Polluticoccus. The sequence continues at coordinate 109,790 of MKUO01000018.1, read as the reverse complement.
GGCAGGCAGGTTTTGGGTGCCATCAGGCGATGGCCAGATACCCCTCACTACATATTGATATTTCATGTCTTTTGCAGGGATGGGGTTAGGCAGGTTTTCATATCCAAACATCGGCCCCAGCTTCCCGCCCGAAAATATATTCTGTTGATCCCATTCCGGCGCTGTGCCTGATACGTCATCTTCCGTTATAATTAGCAGCACGCGATAGTCGCCCGTCATATCTACCGCCGGATGAATTTTAGTGGTCACATGAAATGCATTGCCGTCTATTTTCGGGTCTATATTGATATCGGCAAACCCAAAATAATCCTGGCGTTTCTTCACTTCTTCTAATAGCCTGTTTATATCCACAGGGTTTCTCCTGTCCAGCAGGTAGTAAGGCACATAGTTCTGGTCCAGGTTAAAGAGATAGTCCGAATAAGGCCGTGTTGCAGCTGTCATCATAGGGTCGGTATCATGTACGGATACCTGGCAGGCGTAGTATCCGGTGGTGTCCGATAGTTTTTTCATATACACCATTCCCTGCGGTCCGGTAGCGCTCCATGTAGCGGTGCCTTCTTCTACTGCTACAATTTTCTGCGGCATAAAATAAGCGCCCGTCAGGTTGGTATGCAGTGTGTCGTTCCAGTGCAGGGTGTCATTTGCCAGGCTCACCCATGCTGTTACCGGGTGCTTACCCAGTGATGTTAATGTGTCCGGTATTTTATGCACAAAATCCTGGCCCGTGAATCCGGGGATGGACACATTCCTGATACTATCTGTAATGATGGCACCATTATCCAGCTGATAATTCAAGGTAAACTCGTGAACGGTATCGGTGCCAATGTTATACACGCTAAAGCGGTGATTGTATCCGGTATTTATCTTCAAATATCCCAGCAGGTCATTCTCGGGGGTGATGTTTGTAAGCGACAGGTCTTTATTACTTGGCTCAAATACCTGCACATTATCTACAGCCCACCCGCTAAAAAAGCCACCGCCGTCGCTATACCTAAAACCAATGCGCACATCGCTATACCCGGCATATACGCTGATATCAGCAATGTAGGTAGAGAAATTGTAATTATCCTTATTGGCAGGCACGTTAGCTACTACATCCCAGTTGGTGCCTCCATCCACAGATACTTCTACCGTAGCTTTTTCTGTAAACACTCCGTCTGTCTTTTTCCAGAAGTAAGAGTCCCATTTCAGTATAACTCTATTACGGCCGCTCAGGTTAATAGCCGGCGTGTACATAAAGTCATTGATATTGTTGTAGTTAAACATGTGCGCCCCACCGCAGTCAGATATGCCAGCGACTTTCCTCATATTTAAGGTGTTTGGCAGGTTGTAGCAGAAGCATTTAGGGTTTGTGGATCCTACGGCCAGGTACATCAGGTTGGCCTGCCAGCCATCCGGGCCGGTATGGGTAGATGTATTCCAACCCGTTATCACAGGGCTGTTAAAATGTTCAAAATCTTCTTTAAATATTATATTTTGGGCTAATGAGTTGCTACAAGCCGCCAATAATAGCACAGATAATAGCGTAAAGTGTTTCTTCATGCTGAGTTTGTTTATGATTTGTCATGAGCACCTCCTCTTTTCACACTATAAATGTACTATTACGCAATCCGTATTTTTCTAATGCGAATGTCATATTATTGATTATTGCTTTAAGTTAATACATTAGAGATTCCGCCCATTTATTTTGCTGTTTTTAAAATATTGCTATACATTTGCAGTCCCAAAAACAGTTCGGCTATCTCCGGTAAGGGGATATCCAGGCGTTGCTGCCGGACGGTTGGGAGTATTTTTAAACACTTTAAATTTTTTATGGCAACACAAAATCAGAGCTACGAGCTGATGCTGATCTTTACGCCCGTACTGGCAGAAGATGATTTTAAAGCAGCACAAAAGAAGTATGTTGACTTCATCAAGGAAAACGGTGGTGAAGTTGTTCACACAGATGCATGGGGCCTGCGTTCACTGGCTTATCCCATCGCTAAAAAAACAACCGGTCTTTATTGGGTAGTTGAGTTCAAAGCTCCTACTGATCTGAACGCTAAACTGGATATCCAGTTCAACCGTGATGAAAACATCATGCGTCAGATGGTTACCCGCCTTGACAAGTATGCAGTGGAGTACAACGCTAAAAAGCGTAACAAGGTTTCTGAAACTGCTAACGCATAACTTTTAAAAAACTTTAGAAAATGGCTAAGCAAAACGATATAAAATTCCTCACATCTACCCGTGTGGAAAAGCGCCAGAAAAAATACTGCCGCTTCAAGAAAATGGGCATCAAGTACATCGATTACAAAGATGCTGAGTTCCTGAAAAAATTTGTGAACGAACAAGGTAAAATGCTGCCTCGCCGCATTACCGGTAACTCTCTGAAGTTCCAGCGCAAAGTAGCTCACGCCGTTAAAAAGGCGCGTCAAATGGCACTGATGCCTTATGTAACTGACCTTTTAAAGTAAGAAATCATGCAAGTAATATTAATTAAAGATGTAGACAACCTGGGCAGTGCCCATGAGCTGGTAGAAGTAAGACCGGGATACGCCCGCAACTACCTAATACCTCAAAAATATGCTATCGAGGCTAGCTCCAGCAATATGAAAGTAATGCAGGAACGCCAGAAGCAATTAGCTAAGCGCGAAGCGAAGCTGATGGCTGAAATAGCTAAAGTTACTGAAGTGCTGAAGGCATCTCCGGTGAAACTGGGCGCTAAGATCGGTACCAGCGGTAAGATCTTCGGTTCTGTTACCTCTATCCAGCTGGCACGCGCTATCCGCGAGCAAAAAGGATACGAAATCGACCGTCGCCGCATCACCCTGGTAGATGATGTAAAAGAAGCAGGTACACACAAAGCTCAGATCGATTTCGGTAAAGACAACGTTCTTGAAATTGAATTTGAAGTTGTTGGTGAATAATACTGACAGACGTTAAATAAAAAAAGGGTTATCGAAACGATAACCCTTTTTTTTTGCCCGGTGGCTATTACTGCTGCTGATTTTTATCCATATTAAACATCCAGTTCACCCCAAATTTGTCGGTGCACATGCCAAAGCGTGCACCCCAGAAGGTGTCTTGCAGCGGCATCGTTACCCGTCCGCCCGCGCTCATGGCCTGGAAAGCTTTTTCCATCTCGTTTTCTGATTTAAAATCGAGTGCAATAGAGAAATTATCGCCAAAGGTTACCTTGTGCTCATCATTGCCGTCAGAGAACATAATGATAAAACCCTGCAGGTCTAGCACAGCGTGCATGATCTTGTCTTTATCCTTTTCATTCCCCGGCATTGGTGTATCACCAAAGCGTTGTAATGATACCAGCGTACCATTCAGGTTGTCTTTGTAAAAATTAATGGCTTCTTCCGCATTGCCATTGTAATTCAGGTACAGAGTGTGTGGCATAATGTAGTTTTTTAGTACGATGAAGTTAGCAGATATACGGCAATAGTTATTGATAATGTGTCATTAATAAATGATTATCGCTTCTTTGCGTCTTCGCAGCTAAAAGATATGGAAATTCGTACCTTTGCGCCGCTATGCAAATAGAAGTATTAAAATCAAAACTGCATCACGTTAAAATAACGGAAGCGAACCTCAATTACATCGGTAGCATTACCATAGATGAAGATCTGATGGATGCTGCAAACATGATAGAGGGCGAGAAGGTGCAGGTATTGAGCATGGATAACGGGGCTCGTCTCGAAACCTATGTTATCCGCGGCATCCGTGGCAGTGGCATGATCTGCATGAACGGCCCCGCTGCGCATCGCATCTCTGTGGGCGATACGGTGATCGTTATTTCTTACGCGCACATGGATTTTGAAGAAGCAAAGCAATTCAAGCCGGCTGTTATCTTCCCTAAGGCAGGCAATAAATTATAATAGCTATCTTTATTGCTATGAATAAAAAGACCCTGCTCACGATATTGCAATATGTCGTTTTCCTCGGGCTGGGCGTGGGCATTATTTACTGGATGATGAGTAAACTATCCCCGGAACAGCGCTCTTCGATGCTGGATGCCATCAAGGCAACGCGCTTGTGGATGCTGGTGCCTATATTCATTATCGGGTTTCTGTCGCATTGGTTCAGGGCGCTACGCTGGAAGTTGTTACTGGAGCCTATGGACATTCGTCCTACTACTGCCAATACTTTTTTTGCCGTAATGATAGGCTATGTGACCAACCTTGCTATACCGCGGGCGGGCGAAGTTGCCAAATGCACCGTACTGGCACGCTACGAAAAAGTACCTGCAGATAAAATGATAGGCACGATAGTGGCTGAGCGTGCCTTTGATGTGGTATGCCTGGGTATCATTGTATTGATGGCCTTCTTCCTGGAGGCCGATGTGGTTGGTAAAATGATCAACGATGCTATGGGTAGCAGTGGCGGCAATCACACTAATCTTTATCTCATACTAATAGGCGGAATGTTGTTAGGCATTGCCGCCGTTGTCGTTGTATATCGCAAGTTTAAGCATACTAAGGTTGGCAAATTCATAAAGGGCCTTGCCGATGGGGTAATGTCTATCTTCAAATTAAAGAAGAGCGGTATGTTCCTTTTATACACGCTGCTGATATGGGGGGCATACTGGTTCCTGATAGTGCTGGGCTTCTGGAGTATGCCTATTACAGAGCACCTTGGCTTGTCTGTGGCGCTGGTGGTATTGGTTGCTGGCAGTATAGGTATGATAGGCACGCAGGGTGGCATCGGGCTTTACCCCCTGGCTGTTGGCAAAACATTGCTGGTATATGGTATCGCCGAAGCTAACGGGATCGCCTTTGGTTGGGTGTCCTGGTCGGTGCAGGTAGGTATCATCCTGGTGTTGGGTGTCATTTCTTTAATACTTTTGCCAATACTAAACCGTAAACAGCACAATGCACAAGTTACAGTGGATAGAAAATAAGATACTCGATAATGCTACTGTTATTGACAGGCATATACACATGTGGCGTTCGCTCAGCAAAAAGATTGTGTTCACCAACGGCTGTTTCGATATTCTGCATCGTGGTCACATCGATCTGTTGGCTAAGGCTGCCGATGAAGGCAATATATTAATAGTAGGCATTAATACCGATGCTTCCGTAAAGCGATTGAAAGGGCAGGAGCGCCCCGTTAATAACCAGCAGGATAGGGCATTTCAGTTAGCTTCGCTGATGTTTGTAGATGCTGTTTGTTTTTTTGAGGAGGATACTCCGGAGAACCTCATCAAATCCATCAGCCCCGATGTATTGGTAAAAGGGGGTGATTATACCATCGATACCATAGTGGGTGCAAACCATGTGCAGAGCTATGGTGGCAAGGTGCAGATCATACCTATTGTAGAAGGATATTCTACCAGTGCGCTGATAGAGCGTATTAAGAAATTGTAAAGTCTGCTTTTTTGTATATTTAGGTACGGCAAGCCTCAATTATGAGGTTATTTTTGCTGCTGCAAAAATATATTAGGTGAAGTCTACAAAGCAGACCATTATACGGGATATCAGCTGGTTATCATTCAATGCACGGGTTTTACAGGAGGCAGGAGATACAGATAATCATATTTACGACAGGCTTCGCTTCCTGGGTATTTTTTCCAATAATCTTGATGAGTTTTTCCGGGTGCGTGTTGCCACGCTCAACAGGATGCTGCGCATAGGCAAGGTCGCCCGCATACATCTCGAAAATAATCCTGATAAAATACTAGCGCAGATACAGCAGATTGTTATCAACCAGCAATCAGAATTTGACGCGATATATGCAGATGTGATATCAGAGCTGGAGAAAGATAATATATATATCAAAAACGAAAAGCAGCTCAACAAGCAGCAGAAGGAGTTTGTCACTGCCTATTTCGATGAAAAAGTGCGTACAGAGATCGTACCACTGATGATAGAAAGCATTCCGCAGATCCCCTTGTTGCGCGATAAGTCTATCTACCTGGCATGCGTCCTCGGCGATACTAAAAACCCAATGATGCAGCGTTATGCATTGATAGAGATACCTGCCAAAGTATTGCCACGCTTCGTTATCCTTCCACCATCTACCGAGGGTGAGAAAGATATTATCCTGCTGGAAGATATCATTCGTTTTAGCTTGCCTAATCTGTTTGCTCCGTTTGGCTTCAATCGCTTCCTTGGCTATATCATTAAAGTAACGCGCGATGCGGAACTGGAAATGGATAACGACGTAAGCACCAATCTTATCGACGAGTTGGAAAAAGGCCTCAAGAACCGCAAGCGTGGCCGCGCCACCCGTTTCGTGTTCGACAGGCATATCGATGCCAGCCTGCTCGATTACCTGGTGAAACGATTGAATTTATCTAAGAAAGACAATCTTTTACCCGGCGGCCGTATTCACAACTTTAAAGACTTCATGAATTTTCCGCCGGGGGTGTTTAATGATCTTACACCACGTCCGCGCCCGTTCGTTCATCCGTTGCTGAAGCAGCCCACCCGCATTATGGACGTGCTGGAAAAGCGCGATGTAATGCTGCATTTCCCTTACCATTCATTCGATTCCATAATAGACCTACTCCGCGAAGCAGCTATCGATCCGTTTGTTAATAGTATCAAGATCACGGCCTACCGCCTCGCAAAAGACTCTAAGGTCATTAACGCCCTTATCAATGCGGTACGCAATGGCAAAGAGGTAACGGTGGTAATAGAATTAAGGGCCCGCTTCGATGAAGAGGCCAACTTGCAGTGGAAAAGCCGGCTCGAAGAAGAAGGCGTAAAGGTATTCCTCGGCCAGCCGCACATGAAGGTGCATGCCAAGCTGTGCATCATTAAAAAGAAGGTGTTTAATAAGACCAAATCTTACGGTTTCGTTTCCACGGGCAACTTTAACGAAGGCACCGCCCGTTATTATGGAGATCATTGCCTGCTGACAACCGATAAAAACATACTTGCAGATATCACCAGGGTATTCGCTTACCTCGAGTCTGCAAACCCCAAATTCGAAGCATTAAGAAAATGTAAAACACTTCCTGTTGCACCGGTAACTATGCGTAGCTTTTTTGCAGAGATGATCAGTAAAGAGATCAAGGCTGCAAAGGCAGGTAAGGATGCATCTATCATTATTAAATCCAATAGCCTCGTAGATCAGGAACTGATAGCGAAAATATATGAAGCTGCACGCGCAGGGGTAGAGGTAAAGATGATTATCCGCGGCAGTTGCTGCGCTTATACGCAGCACAAGTCTTTTGCAAAAAACATACAGGCCATCAGCATTATTGACGAATACCTGGAGCATGCCCGTGTATTTGTTTTTCATAATGGTGGTAATCCTAAGTTTTTCATATCTTCAGCAGACTGGATGATACGCAACCTCGATCACAGGATAGAGGCTGCATGTCCCGTGAACGATCCCGAAATTCAGAAGGAGCTGGAAGATATTCTAAAGATCCAGTTGTCAGAGAATGTAAAGGCCCGTGTGCTCGATAACGAACAAAGTAATAACTACGTAACACCTAAAAAAAATGATCCCGAAATACGCTCGCAAGTGGCTATTTACGGATATTTGCAGGGTAAACACTATAAGGATTGATATTAGCTGCTATTGATATAGGGTCAAACGCCGCAAGGTTATTAATTTCTGAAACATCCGTATATAAGGATGGCAGTGTTGATTTTACCAAGCTGAGCCTTTTACGCATCCCTCTTCGTTTGGGTTTCGATGTCTTCGAAAAAGGTATCATCAGCCCCGAGAAAAAGAAAAGGCTTATCAATACCATCAAGGCATATAAGCTGTTAATGGAGCTCTACAATGTAGAGGCGGTAAAAGCATGCGCCACTTCTGCCATGCGCGATGCTGCCAACGGCCCGGCCATCCTTAAAGAGATCATGGACGAAACAGGCATCGATATCAATATCATCAGCGGTAAGGAAGAGGCCAATGTTATCTATGAAACGCATATAGCCGAAAACCTTGCCTCGGGCCATTCTTACCTGTATGTAGATGTGGGTGGTGGCAGTACCGAGGTTACTTTGTTTTCAGAAAATCATATCGTTTTCAAAGAATCTTTCAATATTGGCACCATCCGTTTGCTCAATAATACCGTTACAGATGAGCAATGGGAACATATGAAGTGGTTTATAAAAACCCACACGCGAGAGTTTCAGCCGGTAGAGATCATTGGTAGTGGCGGTAATATCAATAAAGTATTTTCTATGTCCAAACGCAAGGAAGGTAAGCCCCTGCCGCTGGACCTGTTGAAAGATTATTATAAAGAGTTAAGCTATACTTCTATCGAAGACCGTAAGCACCTTTACAATCTCCGTAGCGACCGTGCCGATGTGATTGTGCCCGCCCTGCAGATATATATAGCAGTAATGCGCTGGGCCAATGCCGATGAGATTTATGTACCTAAAATAGGACTTGCTGATGGGCTGGTGAAGATATTGTATAAGGAAATGATGGCTAAGGTCTAAGAGTGCTCATTTTGTAGTTAATTCCGTAGTAATAATCTTTCAGGCATCATATTTGTTTCTAAATCAGGATAACTAACATATTTTTGCACACATAAAACTGTATTAAGAATGAAAAAACAAACTTTGTTACTACTAGCTGCGGGTGCAACCCTGGCGTTTGCGTCATGTAATAATAACGCGCCTGCAACAGGCGGTATGTCTCAGGAACAAATCGACTCTACCGTTAACGCTCGTGTTGATGCCATTCGTACAGAATTAACTGCGCAAAACGATTCCCTGATAAATGCCCTGGCATTGGTAAAAGCTGATTCTATCATCGCTGCAATGAAGAGTGGCGCTCCTGCTCCAAAGCCTGCTGCGCATACTACAAAGCCAAAACCAACCACTAAAGAAACTAAACCATCAACCCCAGCTGCAAATACACCAACTGGCAAGAATAGTCAAAGCCAGAAAGAGGGTACGCCTACCGGTAAAAACAGCCAAAGCCAACAAGAAGGCCAGCCAACCGGTAAAAACCGCCATTAATAGTTAGAAGAACTATATAAAATAGTAAAGCCCTTACAATGTAAGGGCTTTACTATTTTATATCAGGCTACTGATTATTTAGTCAGTGTAGCTGTACAGTTATCTGTATTAGTCAGATATTTAGCTGTATAGTTGAAAGAGATTGATTTAGTAGCTGCATTGTAAGTACCTGTAGCGTTAAATTGGTAGTTACATTTGTTGTCGTTGATGGTCAACGTCATTGCATTTACAGAACCATTCCATGAGATAGTACCGCCGGTAGTGCAACCATAGTTACCAAGGTTAGATACCAATACTTTGTCTACTGCAGATGGATCTTGTGCGATAGTCACAATATATACATCAGGATTACCACCGTTACAAACATCACTCGCAGACCATGAGCCTATGAATTTTGCTGTAGATTTAGTTTCACAATTGGTGCCTTCGTAGCCTGTAGCGCAGGTACATACGCCGTTAGCACACACGCCACCGTTTTGGCATACTACATCTTTACAAGCGTCTTTGTTACATGCTGTGTAGGTAACAGCACTGAATGCACCTACCGTTAATAATGCAGATAGTGCGATGTTGCGGAATGATTTCATCATAGATAGCAAATTTTTTTGTTTTTTAATGAGGATAATAAAACAATAATAATGCCAAAAGTACTGTAGATATGCGTTATCTCAAAGATTCCAAGACATTAAATTGTTATCGTATTGGCACATGTATTTATTCTACAATGCCATTCCACAGTTTTTTGTAACAATTCTACAATTTGTGGAAATCCGTTATCCCTTAACTTTGGTCAATATGCGCCGTAGCTTTATTCTGCTGATACTTACGCTTATCCTTTGTTCATCACAATCTTTTGCAGCAAATTATTATTTTAGTTACAATGATAAATGCAGGCAGGCATATCAATATTATATTGCGCTGCAGTTCGATAAAGGCAACGAGGTCATCAGGCAGCAGATGCTCGCAGACCCCTACAACCTCACAGCCACTTACATAGCCGATTATGCTGATTGCTTGCAACTATTGCTAAATGGCAGCAAAAGCGATTATGAGCAGTTACAAAAACACCTTGATGCGCGTTTAGACCTGCTCCGCCGTGGCGATGATTCTTCTCCCTGGTATCGTTTATTGCAGGGGGGCATATATATGCACTGGGCATTTGTATATGTTCGTATGGGCGAGAAGTTTAGCGCGGCCACCACTTTCCGCAAATCGTTTCTTTTATTGAAAGAGAACCAGCGCCGTTTCCCCGGTTTCGATTATAATGATATTCTTTTTGGCCTCGAAGAGGCTGTTGTAGGAACCCTCCCCGAAGATTATTCCTGGATCGCTTCCATTTTTGGCATGAAGGGCAATGTTAACCGTGGGGTAGGGCGGCTCGAGTCTTTCCTCAGCAGGCATACACCGCAGGATGCCCTCTATGCCGATGCCGCAATATTCTACGTGTACACCAAATTCTACCTCCAGTCAAAGCAGGAAGAAACCTGGCGATTTCTTAATTCAGATGCTTACCCGGCCACCGGCAATCTGTTGCTGTCCTATGTCAAAACAGATCTTTCCCTTAATTATCGCAAAGGCGATGCCGCGCTGCAAACCATCAGGCAAATGCAGGGCCTGCCGGAATATAACAAGTTCCCCATTTTCGAATACCAGGCCGGTAATGCCTTGTTGCACAAGCTCGATCATGATGCGGTAGATTATTTTCGCCACTTCCTGTCTGTGTACAAAGGCGGCATTTTTGTAAAAGACGCCCTGCAAAAGCTGGCTTTGAGCTATTACCTGATGGGCGATATGGCCAAAGCAAAGGAATACCGGGCACAGATACCGGCACAGGGGTCTACAAATGTAGATGCCGACAGGCAGGCGCAGCGTTTCGCGCGCGAGGGCTCCTGGCCTAATGCCAGCTTGCTGCAGGCCAAGTTACTGCTTGATGGAGGATATTATCCGCAGGCTTTGGCCCGGTTAAATGCCCAGGCAGAGGCCAGCCTGGCGACTGTAAATGAGCGAGCAGAGTATAATTACCGCCTCGGCAAGGCCTATGACGATATGGGAGAGGATCAGAAAGCGGATATGTATTATAAAAAAGCCATTTCTATTGCCCGCGATGATAAGGGCCAGTTTGCCGCCCGGGCCTCTCTGCAACTGGGCTTAATGTATGAATCACGGAAGAATACCACCGCTGCACTAGCTTTCTTTAAGGATTGCCTGAATATGCCTGTACAGGATTTCCGTAATTCCATCCGCCAGCAGGCAAAAGCCGGTATCAACAGGCTGGGAGGTTAATATTTGTCTGTTTTTAATGTTTCGGATTTCGCCTTAGGACCGTTCGTCAATCGATATTCCCGTTTCGTCATTTCACTATCTTCTTTTTTTGATATATGACTGGTTTTTGACGTATTTTTAGTTATTAAATCTATTTTCTTAACACATGTAATTAACTAACGGTTAATAGCACTATAGGGGAATTAAAATTGAATGAAAAATATGTTCATGGGATTATGGATAACGATTTTAATTATTAACTTTAGAAGCTAAGATTATGTTAATTCGGCTGAGTTAGCTTAAATTTAACTTGGCACTTAAACGCTTTATGAAGTATATGAACGAGTTTCTGCAATCATTAACCCACCGGTTACGGTCTGTAAAGGCTGCGCTGATGCCGGTAGCGGCACTACCGCCTCCACAACCGCTTTATGCCCGTATTATAGTGCATAAAACTCCTGGTATCAGGCCTCTCAAGCGTAATATCATTTAGTAACAATTTTAGTTAAAAACGTACAATACCATATATGAAACACTTCAACAATTTACTACGGTCTCTGGCACCGGTGCTGCTCTTCCTGGTAGCGGCTTCGCCTGTCCGGGCCCTTAACTTCAGCGGTACGTACACCATACCGTCTGCCACGTTCCCCGATCTGCAGACTGCCTGCACGCAGTTGACGCTAGGTACGGTTACCGGCCCTACAGTGTTCAATATCACTGCGGGTACTTATACAGGTTCTACAGCACAGGGTATTCTCGGTGGTTCTTCAGGTATCGCCGGTCTCAGCTCTACCAATACGGTTACCTTTCAGCCTGCAAGCGGCGCGGGTACCGTCACTCTTAGTCCTGCAAGCTCAGGTAGTTCCGATAACTATGTGTTCAGGTTAGTTAACGTAAGCTATATTACTATCAAGGATCTTACCTTGTCCAACACTGGTAGTAGTTATGGTACTGATATAGAACTGCGCGGTAACTGTAGCAACAATACCATTTCAGGCTGTACGCTTGATGGTAATTCAGGTACATCTACAAGCACTAATAAGGCCCGCATTTATGCAAGCCAGGGTAGTTCTTCCGATGGCCTGACAGGTTCTAACAACGTGTTTTCCGGTAACACCATCAATGGTGGTTCTTATGCTTTTTATATGCAGGGTTCCAATTCGGCTCCTTCTTATCCAAGGCCATACAACTGGAAGTTATCCAATAATACTATCGCATCGCCGTATTACACCTTTGTCTATGCATATTATATGGATAGCTTACAGGTAATAAATAATGCAGTGACTGTAGGCTCTGTTGGTTCTTTCTATGGCTTCAATTTATATTATTGCGATAAGTCAATGACAATTACGGGCAATAGTATTAATATTTCAAGCACCACCAGCACGTTTTATGGGCTGAATTTATATACATGTAATGGTGCTACCAATAAAAAATCAACAATTGCTAATAATACTATTAACAACCCTTCCTGCGGCAGCACTACTTATCCTATAAACATTCAGTATGATAATTATGATTCTGTCGCTAATAATACCTTCAGCTGTACAGGTAACAGCATTTCCATGTACAATCAATATTTATACAATAATGATTGTATCTTAAAGGGTAATACTTTCAACATGAGCGTTACATCAGGTACTTTGGAACCGATGTATACCTATTCTAACTATGCCAGCGCAAGATGTACTATCGATGGTAATACCTGGAACTGTAGCACCACATCGGGCAGTATGTACAATTATGCCATGTATTTTGTATCCAACTGGAGGTTTATTAATAATAATATTATTGAGAATTCAACCAGCGGCGGTACTATCTACAACTACATGCCGTATTATTCTGCAAACTGTTTGATAGACCACAATAACATCAAGGCTACCAGCGATGGTAGTATGAACTATCAATATGTGTATGGTCTGTATGCTTATCAGAGCAGCAGCGCAAATAGCAATGATACTTTCAGTAATAATAAGATTTATGCAAGTGGTTCTTACTACAACATGGGCTTTTATTATGGCTTCGGTAAGAATACGCTGATCTATAATAATAGCATTTGTACCGGCAATGATAACGCTCAGTACAACTATACCTTCTATCCTTCGTATTATTATGGAGGAAAGTACCAGATATATAATAACAGTATCCTGAATAATGTAAATAATACAAGTAACTATAACTATACAACGTATAGCTATACTTATTCTTTTTATGGTGGTACTGCAGAGTGGACTAATAATATCATTGCTAAGGTGAGTAGCAGCGGCCCTGCTATATTGGCTTTGGGTGAAGACAACACAGTTGCCGGTGTGCTTAACAAGATGGATTATAACAATATTTATACTCCTAGTACCAGCTACTTCTATTATAACCCATATTATGGTACTAATACATATACAACATTTGCAGCGTATAAGGCAGGTACCGGTCAAAATCTTAATGGCCTCTCTTATCAGCCGGCATTCACTAATCCATCAATAGGTGATCTTACTCCCGACCCAAGCAGTTCCAATTGTTGGTCTATGAACGGTCGTGCTAAGCATATCACTACAAATACAAAAGACATAGTGGGTAATGCCCGCCCGGTAGTTACCGGCGCCGGCGTTCCTGATCTGGGTGCTTATGAATTTACACCAAACGCCGGTGTCGTACCTCCGCTTTGCCAGGTAACCCCAACTGTACCTGCCGCCGGTGGTACACAGACTTATACATTTGGTGATTTGCCGGTTGCTTCCATTACATGGGATCCTGCAGCTTCAGTTCCTGCAACGGCTCCTACTTGCCAGCAATGGTCAGGTGCTAAGCCGCCCAGCATTAGTTCTGTAAATAATACATTTATGTATTTTTATACAGATATCCTTTCCAGCTCTACCGCTAGCTATACTGCTAATATAAATTACCTGGAACCTTGGTTGGGTACAATAGCAAACGAAAACGTATTGCACCTTGCCAAAAAAGATGGCAGCAATCCTTGGGTAGTTTATCCTTTTGGCCCTAGTGGTGCTAATACTACGCTGAATTATTTATACTCTCCAACTACAGGCCCTCTCAACTCGTTTGGTTCTTATACAGGTCTCGATCTGCAAAACAATGCAGGTGCTACGGATATTGCCAGCCCTGCCGGAAGCTTCTGCGCCGGTACTTATAACGTAGTGGTAAGGATCAAAAACCTGGGTAGTAATACTATCAATAATGTGAAGATCGATTGGAAACTTGATGGTTTCACTCAATCCGGAATCAGCTATAGTACACCTATTAGTTATAATACAGGTGTTGCAGGTAGTAACGAGGCCCTTATTTCATTGGGCAACATCACGTTTGGCGCTACTCCGCGTACCATCAAGGTATGGACTTCAAACCCTAATGGTGTAGCTGATACATACAATCCGGACGATACACTTAATGTTGTGATGCGTGCCTCACTAAACGGTGTTTATACTGTAGGTGGTACTACACCGGATTTTGCTACGCCGAAAGATGCGGTGGATGCGCTTAACGCGGTAGGTGTTTGTGGTGCGGTAACGTTCAACATCCGCCCCGGTACTTATAATAATGGTTCTAACTCTTTACAGATCAACAAAGTTGTCGGTGGCGGACCTTCAGCCCGCGTTACCTTCCAGGCAGAAAATGGCGTGGCAAGCAGCGTTACGATTACAAACGCGCCTGCTTCATCTGCTAACAACGGTGTATTCAGGTTAAATGGTGCTAACTATGTTACCATCAAAAACCTGACTATTAATGGCTCTAATACAAATAGCAACTATATTGGTGATTGTATCTGGGGTACCGACGCTTCTTACGATTCCATCCTGGGATGTAAAATGCTCTGCCCTTCTACTACATCTGGTAGTGGTCAGTCTAACATTGATTTTTATAGTCCCGGCAACAGTGCATATAATGTCATTCAGGGTAATACACTTAGTGGCGGTGGTATGGCAAACATTGCTATCTATGGTAGCGGCAGTACAAATACCGGCTGGGTCATAGATAATAACATTATTAGTGACAATACGTTTACATCCTATTTTACATTATATATTTGGTATGTTGATCGTATTACATTCACTAACAACAAAATCTCCGGTGGTTCCTTTGCTGGTGGTGGGTATGGTTATGGCAGTTACTTATGGTATTGGACTAATGGTCCTACTGTGAGCAATAATATCTGGTCTGGCCCTGGAATGGCCAATCCATACGCTTATATGTATCTTTACTATTTCCAGGGTAGTTCGCCTACTGCGGCTAATCCTAAGAGGGCTACTTTCTCCAATAATATAATTGTGGGTGGTAAGCCCGGCGGTAACAGCTATACGGGTATATACGCGTATGGTATGCAGGAAGCAAGTTTTTACAATAATACTATCGTAGATAACTGCGATGCCAGCGGCAGCTCCGGTTACAATTTATATATCTACGCTACCGGCCCTCGTGATAGTATCTATAACAACGTGTTCTGGAATACCCTATCTGCCGGCAGAACGGTTGGACAATTCTATTTGTATTCAGGCAACGGGCACTATATGGACTATAATAACTTTTACACCAATTCAAGTAATCTGATTTACTTCCAGGGGTCAAGTTATTCCAGCTTCGATGCTTATCGTGCTGCTTCCGTGTCTTCTTACGGCTATGATAAGAACTCCATTTCTTACCATCCTGGATTGGACTCTCTTACAGGTCAGCCTGTGTTAACCAATCCAAATGTTTGGTCACTCAATGGCCGTGGTATTCAAATGGCGAACAATACAAAAGATATGAATGGTAACCCAAGGCCTACAACATTGGCGACTGGTGTGCCTGATATCGGTGCCGTGGAGTTCGATCCTACTTCTACTCCGCCTGCAGCCGTAGGAACTCCTGCTATCCCTGCTCCTGGTGTTACACAAACATATAAGTTTGGTGGTAATCCGGTTGCTGTGATCAAATGGAATCCGCAGCTGGCACTTACAGCGCAGTTAAGGGTTAGGCAATACAGCGGCCGTATACCGCCATCTAACTTTGCAGCGCTTACCGGTGGTAAACAAATGTACTTCTATACAGATATCTCTCCTGTTGGTACCGGTACTACTTACGATTTCAATGTCGAAAATCTGTACTACTACCACACATGGTTGGGTACTACCAACGCGGCTTCTTCTACTGCTAACGAG
Organism: Bacteroidetes bacterium 43-93; assembly: GCA_001897855.1. Classification (GTDB taxonomy): domain Bacteria; phylum Bacteroidota; class Bacteroidia; order Chitinophagales; family Chitinophagaceae; genus Polluticoccus. The sequence continues at coordinate 93,457 of MKUO01000018.1, read as the reverse complement.
CTGAATATGAAGTTGGCAGAAAAAGTTGTAGGGTTCCCAAGCTGGATATCTTTCAACTCAGCGAACAGTATCACTACTACTCCTATCTCTGCAATGGATGGTGGTTATATTTACAGCCCAGGTATGACTAGCTTCGGCGCAATGACAGGTATCGATGATGGCCTCAATTTCACTGCGCTGGTTAAAGTAACAGGTTCTACCGTTCTTTGTTCTGGTAATACTGTTACCCTAAATGCAGATCCTACTTCCGGTGGTTCAGGTACATATACTTACCAATGGAAACGCAACGGTATAGATATTCCTGGTGCTACTTCTTCTACTTATGCGCCTAGTACTGGTGGTGATTATAGTGTTACTATTACCGGTGTTGGTTCACAGCAATCTACTTCTATCCCGGTAACGGTTACTATCGTTGCGCCTCCGATGGCTCTGATTACTGCTAATGGTGCCCTTACTTTCTGTACCGGTAACAATCTGCAGTTAGCTGCAAGCGGTGGTGGTACTGCATACCAATGGCAACTGAACGGTTCTGATATCCCAGGTGCTACAGACCCAACTTATAAAGTGTCAGGCGCTGGTACTTATACTGTGAAAGTGAGCAATATTGGTTGTACTACGCAATCTACAGCTACAGTTGTTAACGCTGGTCCTATCAATGTAAACCTCGGTGCTGATATCGCAACTTGTGAGATCAAGAACAAACCGATCATACTTGATGCAGGCTACCCTGGTGCTAAATATCTGTGGAGCACAGGTGATACTACCCAAACTATATCCATCCCAGGGGGTAAGGGTACTTACTCTGTAACCGTAGATGCCGGTCCTAACTGTAAAGGCTCTGATCAGGTAGAAGTTAACCTCTATCCTTTACCTTCAGTTCAGGGTATCAGTTCTCAGCACTATGGTAATAAATACAGCCTGACAGCTGCAGGTGCTGCTAACGTTGATAGCTATGTTTGGATATTTGACGATACAATTCAAGTGGCTGGCCCTACTGTTACCAGGACTATCGACGGAAGCCTGAATGTAAAACTGGTCATTTGCAACCAGTGCGGATGCGATACGGTGAACATGGTAGACTGGGCAACCAATGTATCTAATGTTTCTTCTGAAGGCTTGGATATCACTGTTTATCCAAACCCTGCTAAAGAAAAAGTGAACATTAGCATCACCGGTGGATACATGAAGGATATCACTGTTATGAACAGCGTTGGTGAAATAGTTTATCGTGCAGATCTTAGCGGTCAGGTTAAAACAGCTGATGTAAATGTCAGCGGTTTGGCAAGCGGCCGTTACATTATCCGCGCTAATACCAACAACGGTATCATTAGTAAACCATTCAACGTACAGCAGCAGTAATCGCTGAGTACGTTAATCAATAAAATTAGCCGCCCATTTTGGGCGGCTAATTTGTTTTATACGATACCTTGATCGCGATCTTTTTGTTTTATTGGGTTGTGCACCCCATGCTATTTATTTCATAGTACAGTCGGCAGAAATCTACCCCAAGCACATGGTTTTTAAGGTGCGGAATGCTTGTGATTTTTTCAGAGACAATTGGATACTATGTTTTAAAATAGAATTGTGTTAGCCGACTCGGCTCGCAAAAACAGCAAGTCACGTCTTTACTACCTGGTATTTTGGATCAGCGGCCGCTAACCCGAATGAGCAGAACTGTTATTTGAACTTGCTAAATGATATCCTTATAAAGAGGGGTTTATTTTAATACCCTGTTTTACAAGGCTGTCTTTCAGTTCCATATACCTGTTCCGGTAACTGTAGGCTTTTTCCTTATCCTTTTTCAGCATATAAAACTGGCTCTTATTTTGGTAGTGCTTCAGCACATCCCCGTAATACAAACCTTTGCTGCCCAGCATCTTATCATTTTCATTCATCGCTTTCAGTGCTTCCTCCTGCTTCCTTGACATCATATATGCAGCAACCATTTGATTGTTCACATTCAATATGCGGCTCTGATTTTTGTTGCGTTGCCAGTAAGCTTTTGCTTGCTTTAGATAGTACAGGCTCGAATCAAATTTCTTTTGCAGCATGTATATTGTTGCCATATCATACTGGCACACCGCAATGCCTGGCTCATAGCGTTGCTCTTTGTAGGTTTTTATAGCTTTATCTACATAAGATTTACCTTCCGCAAATCTTCCTGTCTTGGCATATAGCACGCCCACATATTTATTCATATTGGCAAGCTCCGATGTATCGTGGAGCTTTTCATGCATCGCTATAGCTTGCTGTATATAGTTGATAGCACTGTCGTGTTTATTCAAATGTTCTTCAAAAACAAAGCCTATGCTATGCAGGCACATGGCGGCCTGTCGGTCGTTGCTGTCTTTTAAAAACTGCTCGTAAGCCTTTTTGTTATTATTAATGCTCAGCTTAGGAAACTTATCATAATAGTAATGCCCAAGACGTTGGTGCAGTAATGCGCTGGCTCCGGCATCATTTTCTTTATCTGCAAGTGCCGCCGCCTGAGATAAGAACATGGGGTATCTGTTGTCTTTTGCATGTACTTTGGCGCTGTCCAGCAGTCGCTGCATTTTTTCGGTAGGTGCTTCCTGTGCTATTGCGGTAGACGATAATGCCACGGATAGCAGGCAGGTAAGGGAGTGTTTGAAGTGCATGGTGTAATTTACAAAAAGCTTTGAAACCCTCTTCCGGCTATATCTAAACAAAATGATAAAAGCCACCCTTGCGGATGGCTTTACCTATTAATTATAAAACAAGACAATTTATAATGCCAGGTCGGCATCGTTATCCGGCTGCTGTGCAGGCTGCTCTGCCTGTGGCTGCTCATTAGCATTATCATGTTCACGACGCGGGCGGTCTTCACGTGGGCCGCGGTCGTTACGTGGTCCACGGTCGTTGCCACCTCTGCGGTCGTCACGGCGTGGTCCGCGATCGCCTCTGTCACCACCTCTGCGGTCGTCACGAGGGCCACGATCACCGCCTTCAGGGCGTTCACGCTTTTCAGGTTCTACATATCCTTCCGGTTTAGGCATCAGGGCCTTACGGCTCAGTCGCAGTTTACCGGTCTTAGGGTCTGTACCTATCAGCTTTATCTTTATCTTATCACCTTCTTTCAGTACACCTTCAAGGCTGTTAAGGCGGCTCCAGCTTACTTCTGATATATGCAGTAACCCTTGCTTACCCGGCAGGAATTCTACGAATGCGCCAAATGGCTGTATGCCTTTTACAACACCTTCATAGGTTTCACCAACTTCAGGTACCGCTACTATGCCTTTGATCCATGCCAGGGCTTTATCAATGCCTTCTTTATTGGCAGAGAATATCTTCACCTCGCCACGGTCGTTGATCTCTTCTATAGAGATGGTAGTGCCCGTTTCGCGTTGTATTTCTTGTATGATTTTACCACCTGGTCCTATCACCGCACCAATAAACTCACGATCAATGTTGATCTGTTCAATGCGCGGAGCGTGTGGTTTCAGTTCAGCGCGTGGTTCCGGTATGCATTGGTACATAGCGTCCAGTATGTGCAGGCGGCCACGGCGTGCTTGCTCCAGGGCCTGCATCATAATATCCATGCTCAGGCCATCTACTTTAATATCCATCTGGATACCGCAGATACCATCGCGTGTACCGGTTACTTTAAAGTCCATATCACCCAGGTGATCTTCATCACCCAGTATATCGGTAAGTATCGCAAATTTCTGGTGTCCTGATATCAGGCCCATAGCCACACCACTTACGTGCTTAGGCATCGGTACACCTGCATCCATCAATGCCAGTGAGCCAGCGCACACAGTAGCCATAGAGGACGATCCGTTTGATTCCAAAATGTCAGATACTACGCGGGTAGTATATGGCCAGCTTTCGCCTTTTGGCATCATTTGGTACAGCGAGCGTTTTGCCAGGTTACCATGGCCCACCTCGCGGCGGCCCGGGCCGCGCATTGGTTTTACTTCACCGGTAGAGAATGGCGGGAAGTTATAGTGGAGTATAAATTTGGTATAGTCAGATGTTGCAGCGCTTTCTATCAGCAGTTCATCTTCTTTAGTACCTAAGGTTACTGTAGTTAATGATTGTGTTTCGCCACGGGTAAACAGTGCAGAACCGTGCGGAGAAGGCAGGATGTTGGTTTCCATCGTCAGCACGCGTACATCTTCCAGTCCGCGGCCATCCAGGCGCACACGCTCATCAAGCATCATATTACGGATGATCTCTTTTTCAAGATCATGGAATATGTTGCCGAGTAATGCCAGGTCTTCAGCTTTTAGTTCAGCGGCAAAGCCTGCGGCAGAGAACGTGCCGTTTTCATTAGCGGTTACTGTTTCGTCAAACTCTTTGCGGATAGCTTTAAATGCATCGCCGCGTTCGTGTTTGCCCAGTGCAGCTTTGGCAACGGCAAGTATTTTTTCACTGGCAAACTTAGCTACATGCTGCGCCAGTTCTTCGTTTTTATAAGGTAGTGCAAACTCACGTTTGCCGGTTACGCCTTTTTTGTCGCGCAGGTCAGCTTGTGCTTTAATTTGCGCGCGGATAGCTTCATGGCCTATTTCTATTGCCTTCACTACGTCAGCTTCCTGGCATTCTTTAGCTTCACCTTCCACCATCATGATGTTCTTCTCGGTAGCGGCGATGATGAAGTCCATATCCGCTTCTGCCAGCTGGCTGCGGTAAGGGTTAATCACGTATTGGCCATTGATGCGGGCTACACGTACTTCAGAGATGATCTCCTGTATAGGTACATCAGATACTGCCAGTGCTGCAGAGGCCGCAAGACATGCCAGTGAATCAGGCATTACTTCCGGGTCGCTGGATATTAGCGTTACCAGTACCTGCACTTCGCAATAATAATCATCAGGGAATAACGGGCGCAATGCGCGGTCTATCAGGCGGGATATTAATATTTCGTAATCGCTTAAGCGTCCTTCACGTTTAAAGAAAGAACCCGGTATCCGACCGGCAGAGGCAAATTTTTCCTGGTAATCTACAGTAAGCGGAAAGAATGATTGTCCTGGTTTAGGTTCTGTATTAGCTACAACGGTAGCCAGCAATACTGCATTACCCATGCGCACTACGACAGATCCATCTGCCTGGCGGGCCAGTTTACCCGTCTCTATGCTTATCTCGCGTCCGTCATCCAGTTTAAAGGATACGGAAATGGGTGTTGGAATCATAATAAAAAATTAGATGTGTACATAAAAAACTATTCCCAACACCAAGGTTGGGAATAGTAGTAAAGATTAATATTACTTGCGGAGGCCCAGTTTTTCGATCAGGGCACGGTAAGACGCAAGGTCACTACGTGTCAGGTACTGCAGCAGGCGTTTACGACGGCCTACCATTTGCATCAGTCCACGTTGAGAAGAAAAGTCTTTCTTGTTGGTCTTCAGGTGATTTGAAATATGGTTGATACGCTCTGTAAGCATTGCTATCTGAGCTTCTATAGAGCCGGTGTTTGCTTCTTTTTCACCGTAAGTTTTGAAAATGTTTGCCTTTTTTTCAGCTGATAAATGAGACATTTGCATCAAAATTTTATAATATTCTACACTTTTTCGGACGGCAAAGATAATCAAATATTTGGGATTTGTGATTTGTGGCCCCGTATTATTGGAAAAAAAGCATAATTTATTTATATTATAACATTGCAAGGGCAATACAAATATAGTTTGTTTTTAATTCATTGCAATAAACATATACCATATTCGCGCTGCAATTACCGCAGCTAGCCAATATCCCGCTTCTTGAGTACATTTGCAGCCTAACAAAGACAGGAAATGACTCTTGCCGCTCAGATAAAACAGGTTGCAGAACAGGCGCTTAAATCTCTTTTTCCCGAAGCTGATATCCAGCCTTCGCAGATAACCGTAAACCAAACCAAACCGGAATTTACAGGCGACTATACCCTCGTATTGTTCCCTTTTGTTAAGGCTCTTCGTCAGAAACCTGATGAACTGGGCCGCAAACTAGGCGATTACCTGGTGCAGCAGGGAGATCTTTTTGTGGCTTATGAAATAGTAAGCGGCTTCCTGAATCTTACTGTGAAAGACGAATACTGGACCAATTTCCTTAAGACAGAATACAATCACACCACTTTTGGCACCAAACCCATAAATGGCAAAAGGGTAATGGTGGAATATTCCTCGCCTAATACCAATAAACCGCTGCACTTTGGCCACCTGAGGAACAATTTCCTTGGATTTGCTGTGGCTAACATTCTGCAGGCAAATGGATACGAGGTGATAAAAGCCAACCTTGTAAACGACCGGGGCATACATATATGTAAGTCTATGATCGCATGGATGCGTTATGGTAATGGTGCTACGCCGGAAAGTACGGGTATCAAAGGCGACCACCTCGTTGGTGATTATTACGTAAAGTTCAACGAAATATACAAAGAAGAGGTCGCTGTTTTAGTGGCAAATGGTATGGACGAAGCTGCTGCCGAAAAAGAAGCGCCTATTATGAAGGAAGCACAAGACCTGCTTCGCAAATGGGAGGCGGGCGATGCTGAGGTGCGTGAGTTGTGGAAGCAAATGAATGGCTGGGTGTACAAAGGCTTTGAAGAAACCTATGGCCGCCTCGGTGTCAACTTCGACCAGATGTACTACGAAAGCGATACTTATCTCTTAGGTAAGTCGCTGGTAGAAGATGGACTGAAAAAAGGTGTACTGTTCAAAAAAGAAGATAATTCCGTTTGGATAGATCTTACGGACGAAGGTCTCGATCAGAAGCTGCTGCTGCGTGGCGATGGTACTTCTGTATATATGACACAAGACCTCGGCACTGCCCAGTTGAAATACAATGACTACAAGCTCGATCAGTCTATTTATGTAATAGCCGATGAGCAGAACTACCACATGCAGGTGCTGAAGCTGATACTCAAAAAGTTGGGCGAGCCTTGCGCCGATGGTGTGTACCATCTTTCCTACGGTATGGTAGAATTACCATCGGGTAAGATGAAGAGCCGCGAAGGCACTGTGGTGGATGCGGATGATATGATAGATGAAATGATCGCACTATCTCAGCAACAAACAGAGGAAGCAGGCAAAACAGAAGGCTTTACGCAAGACGAACTGGCTACCTTATATAATACCATTGGTCTGGGTGCGCTCAAATTTTACCTCTTAAGGGTAGATCCTAAAAAACGTATGATCTTCGACCCTAAAGAATCGATAGATCTGCATGGGTTTACAGCTACTTTCATACAATATGCGCACGCGCGTATCTGCTCTATACTTCGTAAGGAGCAAATGCCTTTGGTTCCACCGGCGGATACGTTCAGCAGCTTTTCGGCAACTTTACCGGTAACACCTGCCGAAAAGAAAATGCTGCTGATGCTGGAGCAATATCCGTCTATACTCGAAAATGCAGCATCCGAATACAATCCTTCATTATTGTGTAACTACTCTTTCGCTCTTGCACAGCAATTCAATTCATTCTACGATGAGCATAGCATTAGCAAAGCCGAGAATGAAGAGAAAAAACAACTCCGCCTGATGCTGATCGTAATGACGGCGCAGATCATGCGCAATGCAATGCAATTGCTGGGTATTCGCTTGCCGGAAAAAATGTAAGATTAGTTGCTCCTCAAACTCGGGCTCGATACTTTTACGGAGCGCGATGCTGGTAGCCATGCGGCAAGGATGCCTATGGCAATGATGGTAGCTATGATTACCAGGAAGTCTGTTGCCAGCATATGCACAGGGTAGGCCTCTATAATATAGGATCCACCGAGTTTTATCCAGTGGAAATAGTATTGCCCGGCGCATATAAGCGCGCCAATGGTAAGGCCTATTAGTCCGCCCGTCAGCGACCATAGCATGCCTTCCATTATAAATATGTTGCGGATAGTTTTGTTCTCGGCGCCCATCGCTTTCAGTATCGCCATATCTTTTTGCTTCTCCAGTACCAGTAGCGATAGCGTACCACCTATATTGAAGGATGCGATCAGCAATACCAGCAGCAATATGGCATAGATCGCCCATTTCTCAGTGCGCATCACCATATAGATGGTCTTGTTCTGCTCAAAGCGGGTTTCTATCTTATAGGCACTGCCCAGCTTTGCCTGCAGGCTTTGTTTTATATCTTCCGCATCCGCGCCCTTATCCAGCTTCAGTTCTATGGACGAATATTTGCCCGCCTGGCCAAATAACTGCTGCACAAGTGGTAACGATGCCAGTATAAATTTCTCGTCAAATTCGTCCTGTATTTTAAAGGCTCCGTCTGCCCTTAGCTTCAATGATTGAAAAGCACCCAGCGGATTTTGCGCCACATCAGCGTCCGGGTTGGGGTAGTACAGTATCATGGTGCTGAATACATTGTTCACATCCAGTCCCAGTCCTGCCAGCAGTTGGGTGCCAACAATTGCGGTAGCCACCGGCCATGCCGATACAGAATCCCTGCCTTCTATAATGTATGGTTTTACATTATTTACAGCCAGGTAGTTTCGGTCAATGCCTTTTATAGATGCGATGCGGGTATCCTGTTCACTGTTCAGGATCACCTGGTCTTCTATTACATTGGTATAGGTGTTTACGCCTCCAATACTCTTGATGGTATTATATACTTGCGGCGAGGGGGTGAAGAATTTTCCTTTCGCTGCCGATATTTTGATCTCGGGATAAAATGCTTTGTACAGGTCTCTTACCAGGTACTCAAAACCGTTAAATACCGAAAACATCACGATCATGGCGCCCGCGCCCACGGCTATTGCCGCCATGCTGATGCGCGACAATACCGGTACGATATTAGCCCTGCGCTTGCCGCGCAGGTATCGTATTGCCAATTGCCACACCAGCAAATTGTTCATCTATTGCTCTTTGTTTTTTTCCTGCTCCTCGCGCTCTTCATTTATTTTTTTGAAGAGTTCTTCCATCTTAAACACATAATCCAGCGTATCATCATTGTAAAACACCAGTTCCGGAACGTTGCGCAGTTGATTGCGTACCCGCTGGCCCAGTTGCTTCCTGATATCCCATGCCCTGTCTTTTATGGTGTGCAGCAGTTTTTCCGGGTCCTTCACCTGGAAGATGGAAAGATATACACGCGCCTGCAACAGATCCGGTGTTACCATTACCTTAGAAATAGATACCATGCCGCCATCTACAATATTAAATCCTTCTCTCTGGAAAATATCACTCAGTTCTTCCATCACCAGCTGTCCTACTTGCTTCTGCCTTTTACTTTCTTCCATTTTCTTTTGTTTGCCAATTGTAAAGTTATTGAAAACGCCCAACTCCCGTATGTGTTTTAATTTGTTGCAAATCAGATTGTTTGTAAATTCGTCTGCTTAATTCATCCTAATGAATAAAATATGGTTGCTTGCAGGTACTGCGGCAGTGATAGGAATGGCTTCCTGCAAGGAAGTAGGTCCGGCTATCAATTTTGGCGGCGGCGCTAAAGCAGTGGATACTACGTACACCGCCGAGGCGGAAAAGCCGCAATCAAGAGTGGTATTGGTAGAAGAGTTTACAGGTTGTTCCTGCCCGCCTTGCCCTTCGGGCCACCTTATTATATACGGCCCGGGTGGCATTAAAGAGCAGCACCCCGACCAGGTAGCTGTCATCGCTTATCATATTTTCAACTTCCCGCAGGCAGAACCGGTGCACGGCCACGCCAAATTTGATTTCAGGACACAGGATGCTACAGATGTAGGTGCGCATATCTTTGGTGGTATTGGTAGCTTACCCAACGGTGGTATCGATCGTAAGAAGAACACGGCTGCTAATAATGTGCTCCTGTTCGAGAAACCATTGTGGAGCCAGGCCGTTAACGGCGATGTAAGTGTAAAACCTGCCGCAAACCTGGTGGTTACCAGCAGTTATGATGCAGCTACCCGCAATGCTGTAGTAAAAGTGCATATCGCATACACGCAGGACGTAGCTAAGAAGCAAAGCCTTACACTGGCCCTTGTAGAAAGTAATATAATCGATGCGCAAAAAACGGACGTAGCTATTATAGATACTTATACGCATAGGAGTGTGCTGCGCGATATCGTTACGCAATATTATGGCGATGCATTGCTGGATTCCATCGCTACTAAAAAAGCCGGGCGTGTATACGAGCGTACTTTTAGTTTCGCGGTTAATAAAGACTGGAATGCAGATAATTGTGCTTTAGTAGCATTCATCAGCAACAACGAAGCAGATGATAAAGAAGTGGTGCAGGCCGCAGAGGTAAATCTTAAATAACACAAAAAACATATTATATAGAAAAACCTCCCGCATGGGAGGTTTTTTTGTGGGCAGGCACCGATGCTGCTATAATCCGTACAAAATGTATCTTTGACCGCACAGAAATAAACAGTAGTGAAATACAGAAATGCCATATTGATAGTGCTTCTGGTAATAATTGCAGACCAGGCGCTGAAATTTTACATTAAAACCCATTTCTATTACGGCGAGGAGGTAAATGTGATCGGTAAATGGTTCAGGTTGCACTTTATAGAAAACGAGGGTATGGCATTTGGTATGAAGCTCAGCCAGGCCGACATGGGTAAGCTGGTGCTTACGCTCTTCCGCCTCGTGGCAGTGGTAGTTGGCTTTTTTATACTTAAAAGTATAGTGAACAAGGGCTACGGCAGGGGCGCTATTATCTGCGGCGCTTTGATATTGGCAGGGGCCCTTGGTAATCTTATAGACAGCATCGTTTACGGTTTGATATTTACAGACAGTACATTCCACCTGGCGCAGTTAGTGCCCTGGGGCCAGGGCTATGGCAGGTTGTTTCATGGCAGGGTGGTCGATATGCTCTATTTCCCTATCATAGATACACAAATGCCATCCTGGGTGCCGGTATTGGGCGGTAAGGATTTTGTATTCTTCGAGCCTGTGTTTAATATCGCGGATGCGGCTATATCTATCGGTGTTTTGGTATTGGTATTCTTTCAAAAGAAACTCATTCATAAAAGAACCCCGCAGGCTGCGGTTAACTGATAAAGCGTATGCAGCAAAACGATCTGATACCCGTTACGGTATGGCTGGCAGGCCGTAGTTATCGCCTCCGTATCAAGCCCGATGAGGAAGAAACGGTACGTAAAGCTGTTAAACAGGCGGATGAAAAAATTCAGGAATTACGCAGCCACTACGCAGGTAAGGACGACCAGGATTTTATTGCCATGTGCCTCGTTAGCTATGCTGCGGATATCGCAATCGATAATGCATTTAATCCTGTTGTGCAGCAAGACCTTGCCGATATGATAAAGAAAATAGATAGCGCGCTGGAAGGGTAATTTTTTTCTTCATTTCACCATTATTGCCGAACTTTGTAACACAAGTTCTTTGACATATAAACCCTTACACAAGTAATTTCACCATCGTCCATTTCCCGTTTCAGTAAAATAGGTTAGCAAAGGTTAGCAAAAGTTAACAAAGGTTAGCAATTGCTTGGTAACTGCTTGTTTCTCAATCAGCACGTCCTTGAATTATTGTCGATTTATGTTAGCTACAAGGTTAGCAACAGGTTAACAATGGTTAGCAAAAGTTAACAAATGTTAGCAAAACGGGTTGCTAAAACAGGCACACCATATCGGCATAATGCGCCTGTTAAAGATGATCTGTTACTATCGCATAGCAGGCCGTAAAGCAGGCGCCTGTGTTCTTTTATAGAAATAGTAGGATAAGGCCAGCACAACTAAAAACAACAGCGGAGGCGTCACCGGCGTATGTGTGGATATATGTGTCCATATAGCGCCGGCCAGCGTAAAGGTAAACCCCGCATAAGCCCACTCCTTCAATGTTGGCCACCACGGGTTCATTAATATCAGCGACCCCACCAGCTTGGCAAAACCCAGTAGCATAACAAAGTAAACAGGATAGCCGATGCTTTTGAATTTTGCAATCAGTTCCGGGTCTTGCGACAAGTACATAAGCCCGCTCGCAAGAAATCCTAATGATACTAAGCTTGTCGTTGCCCAATACAGAATTTTATCTCTTTTCATAACCTGGTTTTTATGTGCACAAACCTCTGTATATTTGCTATACTTTATATACTACTATACTTTTGTATAGCAGTATACAAAAGGAAACCGGGTATGTTTTATGGCTAAACAAAAAGCAGCAACAGGTACTGAATGCCACACAATGGAGCATTCTGAGTGTAAGAAAAATATCATGGCAGTGCAGGATGCATTGGATGTTATCAATGGCAAGTGGAAACTGCCTATTATTATTTCCCTTGTATTTGGCGCTAAACGTTTTAAGGAAATGGAACGCGAAATACCGGGTATCACCGCCAAGATGTTGTCTAAGGAGCTGAAGGAATTAGAGATGAATCAATTAGTGGCGAGGACTGTTTACGATTCCATGCCTGTTACTGTAGAGTATTCACTTACCGAATATGGCAAGACATTGAAGAAGCTCATTGCAGAGCTCAATAAATGGGGCATCCAGCATCGTGAATATATTATGGGGAAGCATTAATTAAGAGCGAATGTTTCAGCGGCATCCGAAATGAATTTTAACGTTTGAAAGCCTCATTTCTGTTACAGGCTCTGTATATTTACCCGCCTCATAGAATATACAGAATGAAAAGAATTGCCATATTAGCGCTTGGGTTATTGTATTGGAATGTGTTAGCTGCCCAGACAAAAAGTAAAACGGTATCCGCTAAAGAAAAGCAGTGGAAGCTTGCGGTGAAAGCAACTACTAAGAGAATGGACAATGCGCTGGTAAAGCAGGATCTGAACACATTCGTGAAAACAACTTATCCTAAGGTGGTAGAGAATACTGAAGGTGGCACGGATAAAATTGTAGCGGACCTGAAAAAGCAATTGGCTGGTATGGAAGCTCAGGATAATAAGATTGTTGGAGCATGGACAGGTGATCCTACAAATTTTGTAGACACCGCCGGTGAGTTACAATGTACCATTCCCCAGTACATGAAAATACAACTGTCAAATGGAATGCTCACAACGCAAACAACGCTCATGGGCTTTTCTCCCGATCAGGGCAAAACATGGTATTTCATAGATGCAACAGATAAGCCACTGGATGCCTGGCGTAAGATGTTCCCGAATATCAGCAGCAAGCTTGTGTTAAAACCCGCCCCGCAGCCAAAGTTTGTGCCCAATGCGCACAAATAGTTATAGCAGGCTTTGATACACCTTCATTACGGATGCAGCGTGTTGTTCAGGGGTGAATTTCGCCGCATGAAGCAGTCCTTTATCAATCATCGTTGCACGCATAGATTCATCCAATGCTACTTTTTGCATAGCAGTGGCCATTTCTGATACGCTCATTGGGTCGATGTAATAGGCAGCGTCCCCGCCGGTTTCCGGCAGGCAGGATAGGTTCGATGTGATCACCGGCAGTCTGCTCCATAGTGCTTCCAGTATAGGTATGCCAAAGCCTTCGTATATAGACGGGTATATCAATGCAGTTGCTCCCTGGTATATTGCGGGAAAGTCCGTTGCATTTTTAAATGATGGCCTTTGCGCGGTAGCTTGCTCAGAAAGGAATAGTACCCTGTCCGTCAACTCCTCTTTACTGATATACTCTTTTACCTGTTGCAAGTATTTCCCTCCATTACCTATTACTACCAGCGGTACGGGCAATCTGTTTTTAAGTTCTGCCATTGCCTTGCAAATGGTAAGCAGGTTCTTCCGCTCTATAACCGAGCCTACATACAGGAAATACTTACCAGGCAGGCCATATGCCGCTTTTGTTGCTGCAATAGCAGCCTCATCTTTTCGCGCTTCAAAAATAGGGTCGCAGCTTTGGTAGCATACCGCAATTTTGTCCTTCGGTGTTTGGTAGTACTGTATCAGGTCTTGCTTCGTCTGCTCGCTAATAGCAATCACTTTATCGGCATGTTTGGCAGCATAGCGAAATTTGTACCGGTATATGGCAGTATCTATGGCAGCGTATTGTTTAGGGTATCGTTCAAATATCAGGTCGTGTATAGTCACCACAGATTTGATGCCGGTAGTGTGTATTCCCTTCGGTATCTCATTGCTAAGGCCATGGTAAATGTCTATGTTGTTAGCTTTCAGATCTGCTTTCACAAAATCACTTCTCCACATAGAGCGCATACTGGTATTGAAGCCCGTTGGCGTAATAATGTGAATATTAGGATTTGTGGGGGTGAATAGCTCGGTTTGTTTGGGCGCTGCCAGGTAATATTCATGTTGCGGGTATTCTGCAGCCAATGCTTTAATAAGCATCCTGCTGTAGTTTCCCAACCCCGTTGTGTTCTGGTAAGCCCTTTTGGCATCAAAAGCTATACGCATCCGTAAGTGTTCTGTGTGCTTAGTTTATTTTAAAGACTGGCTGCGGAGCAGGTATTTGCCCAGTACATCAAATTCTATATTCACCATATCGCCGCTTTCCAGGGCAGAAAAATTAGTGTGCTCGTAGGTGTATGGTATGATGGTTACTGAAAACGTATCTCTGCCAACATTAAAAGCCGTGAGGCTTACCCCGTTGATGCATACTGATCCTTTTTCTATCATCAGTGCAGCAAATTGCTCATCGTATTTGAAATGGAAAAGCCAGCTGCCTTCCAGTGCTTCTTTGCCGGTGCAGGTTGCTGTAGCATCTACATGGCCTTGCACAAAATGCCCGTCCAGCCGGTCTCCTACCTTAAGGGCGCGTTCCAGGTTTACCGTCGCGCCGGCCTGCCACTTGCCAACGTTGGTTTTGTTAATGGTTTCTGCAACTGCAGTAACCTTATACGTATCGCCGTCAATAGCTACTACGGTTAGGCATACACCATTATGCGCTACTGACTGATCTATTTTTAGTTCGTTGGTAATGTTGCTTTGTACCCGGATGTCTATATTGGTGCCCGAGGAAATGATTTCTTTTACCAGGCCCAGTGTTTCAATAATTCCTGTAAACATGGTGCAAAGCTATCGTTTTATCGCCGTGCCGTAGTGGTAATTGGTCTTTAAAGTTGTATCCACCTTATTTACATTGAAACGGATCAGTACTTTATTAGAGTCTGTATTGTATTTCTGCATATAGCCGGTAAGGGTGTCAGGTCCATATTGGCCATCACCGCAAACCAGGTAGCCATTCAGCTTAGTGTCATAGGGCCCGTTTGTAGAGTCGGGCACGGCTTTGTAGTATTTGTTAGCAGTAAGGTATATCGTATCTGTAGAGCCTTTGCCGCAAAACCCAACAAAAGCGATCCGTACATTGTTCAGGGCAATCATCTGGATGTTAAAAGAATCCGCTGATTTGAATTTCAGATCCTTGTCCAATACAGAGTCTATGAATAAGTAATTGCCTTTAAAAAGCTGGGTGGGGAAGAAACACAAAGTGTTATCCGGCAGCCCTGGGAAGCCAACGTTATAGTTCACTGCCTGGGGGTCGTTACAGTACTTGCTGCTATCCAGGCGGCCGTCTGTTTTTGTTTCCGCCGTTTTGCTGCAGGAAACAAACATTGGCACGATCAGGCATGCTGCCGTAAAGGTCCTATATATCCGGTTGAAAATCACTATCTATATAACGTAATACCGAGCTTAAAATTATTTGTTTTCATGCAGCTAGCCTAAAAAGTTTGTTCAAATCACAAAAAATACTAACTTTGCAGTCCCAAATACCAAAAAGGGGGTATAATAATATGTTGATAATAGATTCAAAAGACTGCGAAAACATTGACAAGGCGCTGAAAAAGTACAAAAAGAAGTACGAAAAGTCTCGTACTCTGAATCAGCTGCGCGATCGCCAGTCTTATACGAAGCCATCAGTTAGGCGTCGTACAGAAGTATTAAAGGCTATCTACCGCCAGCAGATGCTGAACGGCAAATTAGAAGATTAGTATTTTAACAAAATAGGTATTGTGCCCGCTACTGTAAATATGTATATTTACAGTAGCGGGTTTTTATATGATAGAGGATCAAATCAGCGATTTTTTACAATACCTGAAGTTTGAAAAGCGTTATTCAAACCATACGCAATCCTCTTACAGCAAGGATCTATCGCAATTTCAGCAATATATAAAAGGGCAATTTGGTATAGAAGACATCACTTCTGTATCTCATTTTCATGTTCGTAGCTGGCTGGCTTCTTTTAAAGAAGACGGCCTGGTGGCGAGTTCCATCAACAGAAAGCTCTCTGCACTCAATTCCCTGTTCAAATTCTTACTTCGCAAGCAGATAGTAACCAAAAATCCATTAAGGCAGCTACATGCTATGCGCCTTCCCGAACGCCTTCCTTCTTATTTAAAAGAAGATGAAACCCATGAGCTACTGGAGGAGGTGCAATTTGAAGAAGGTTTCAAGGGTTTTACAGACAGGCTTATTTGCGATATGTTGTACCAGTTGGGCTTGCGCCGCAGCGAATTGGTGAATCTGAAGGAAAAGGACATAGAATGGAGCCTGGCACAGGTACGAATATTAGGTAAAGGTAATAAGGAGCGCCTGGTACCGTTAAATCCGGGACTGATGGAAGACCTAAAAGCATATATTGAAGAAAAGCAAAAGCTGGAAGGTGCTGATAGTGAACGTTTACTGGTACTAGAAACCGGCAAGCCTGTATATGGTGTTTATGTGTACCGGGTGGTTAATGACTACCTGAACGGCAAGGGCAGCGGCGATCTGAAGCCATTGACCAGCCTGTCTAAAAAGAGCCCACATGTGATGCGGCATAGTTTTGCTACGCATTTATTGAATAATGGAGCCAATATACAGGCGATAAAAGATCTTTTAGGGCATAGTAGTTTAGCGGCAACACAGGTGTACACGCATAATAATATTGATAAGCTAAAAGAGATTCATAAAACAGCTCATCCGCGAGGATAGCGACTAAATATTTTATTTTTTTCACTTAAATGATTACTTATGAACGTTCAAATTCAAGCAGTTCATTTCGAAGCAGATAACAGGTTACTGGAACATGTGAACAGGAAGATCGAAAAGCTGAGTACTTTTCACGATAAGATCATCGGCGTAGAGGTATACCTGGTATTGGATAATATAGTACACAATATTAAAGACAAGGTTGCGGAAATAAAGGTGTATGTTCCGAAACACTCCTTCTTTGTAAAACACCAGTCCAAAACCTTTGAAGAGTCTTTTGACCTTGCGTTCGATTCTATGGTAAACCGTATCAAACGTCAGAAACAAAAAGCAGTTGCTTAGTATATTACAAACGATAATGTCTCAAATCCGGTCTTTTTATAAAAAAGACCGGATTTTTTATAGGGCTATTGCAATAAAAGAGTAAAACGCCTATTTTGCATTACTTAATAATAACTTAGAGAATCATGCTGCAACGTTGGATGATAACTTTGATGGTATCTGCTGTTGGCTGTGTGCTTGTTTCCTCTTGTGGAAAAAAGAACTATAGCCCTGATGAACCATTGCCCACAGTGTACACCCCTTCCGTATTTATAAGTAGTCAAAATCAATATTTATACGCTATTGATCCGGTTAGCGGTACAGAAAAGTGGGAATTCAACCTGCATAGTACAACGCAGGCAACTCCCGTAGTTATAGGACGCTGCATCTATGTGCCTACTGTTGACGGTTTGTACAAGCTGGATGTAAATACCGGCAAACAATTATACAGCAACCAGGGCGATAGTTTTAAGGGCATTGTATCTTCTCCTGTTACTGATGGAAGGTTGGTATATGTAGCCAGCAACAACGCATCCGGCGGGTCGCTGGTAATGGCTATGGATCCTAACAATGATTCCAAGGCATGGGCTGTCAGCTACAATACAACCATAAATTCTTCACTGACATTGTATCAAAATAAACTTTTCGTAGCTCAAAACGACGGTACTATTAATTGTATCTCTACAGGTAATGGCGCACCGGTATGGACTACACCCGGTAGTGTTCCTGTGATTCCGGGTATAGGTTTATTCTCCTCCCCGGCAGTTAGCTATCCATATTTATACGTTGGTTCATCGGATGGTAATTTGTATGCATTGTATCTTAACAATGGTGCTGCTGCCTGGAATTTCGCGGCAGGAAATATCATTAACTCTTCGCCGATCGTTTACGGTGGTAATGTGATATTTGGCTGCAACGACAACTATGTTTACTGTGTTGACAGCGTAGCGAAGACTATACGCTGGAGGTTCAGAACAGCAGATCGTGTGATATCATCGCCATCTGCTAATAAAAATGTAATATATATTGGTGGGTATGATGGTATCGTTTATGCATTAAATGTTGTAGATGGCACTGTAAAATGGAAATATTCAACTAACGCGCTGCTGAGGTCATCTGTATTGAATGTTGACGGAGATATTTACGCAGCAAGTTTTGACAAAAATCTTTACAAATTAGATACCTCAGGGCATCTCAAATGGAAGTATAATATAAATGGTGTGATCGAAAGTTCTCCTATATTATACGATTATAATTCCGGCAAAACATACTATCCTGCTATTTCGGGAATGTATCAATAAGATCTGATAGATAAAAAAAAGAAAAGGCACTCATCGGTGCCTTTTCTTTTTTTACAAAGAGATTACAAACTGAAAAACAATAAAAAAGCTGCGAATTAATTCGCAGCTTTTTTATAAATAACTATTGAGATTAAGATTTACTAAGCTCCTTTATCTTAGCAAATACTTCCTCTTCACCACCTACTTCATACCCTGCATGGGTGTATGCTACTTTACCATTTTTATCGATGATAATAGTAAACGGAACAGACTGGAAATTTAATGAACGTTGCAGGTCGCTATTAGCATCTATGTAGTAAGGGAAATCCCAACCCTGAGATTTGGCATAACTGCGAACAAGGCCTTCAGCACGGGATTCGTCGATAGATACTGTCATGTAATTAAAATCTGCCTCCGTTTTCCAGGTAGCTAATTTGTCGCGTACATTTTTAATCTCTTTTTTGCATGGTACGCACCATGTAGCCCAAAAGTTAATTAAGGTTACCTTACCTTTTTCTATAGTATTATTAAAAGGGACCTTTTTGCTGGTATTTACGTCTTTTATCTGAGTGTCAGGCAGCTCCTGAGCAAACAAAGCACTTCCCGATACTACCAGGGCAAACATTGTTGCCATCATTTTTTTCATAACAAATCTGTTTTTGTAAATATAAATAATCGAAAATCTTGCCAAAGTTGCCTAAAGAGTCTAAATTCGACAAATTTTCCAAATTTAACAATCGATTAATGAAAAAGGCCATTCTTTTATTAATGGCAGTGTGTGCTTTAACATCATCCACTGTGCGTGCACAAGGAACCTTATCGGGAAACTTCATGGCAAATGCGAATTTCTTCCAGAGAGATACCGCCATCAGGGCAGCAGGTAATCCATTGTATGATAACTACCTGAGTGGAGGTGAGGCCTGGCTGAACCTAAGGTATAATTATAAAGGTTTTACTGCCTTGGTACGCGTAGATGCGTTTCATAACTCTAACCTTTGGGTGCCGACTCAAGCACTGACGGGCTTTGGCCTTGGTGCATGGACCCTATCCAAGCAATATCAAAACCTGACAATTACCGCAGGTTATATTTACGACCAGATAGGAAGCGGCCTTTTGTTCAGAGCCTATGAAAACCGTGGCCTGCTGATAGATAATGCATTGGTAGGCGTACACCTGAAATACCAGGTAACTAATAATATCTACTTCAAAGCATTTACAGGGCAGCAGAAATTCTTGTTTAGCACCTATAAGCCTATCATCAAAGGGTTTAATGCAGAGGGTGATTTCAATATCGGCAATGTGCACATTTCGCCGGGTGTAGGTATAGTAAACCGTACACTAGACCAGGATAATATGACCACTATAGTATCTGCTATTAACAGCCAGGATAGTGCTACAAGGTTTGTTCCTAAATACAACAACTATGCTTTTTCGGCATATACCACACTAACTGCGGGCGATTTCACATGGTATGCAGAAGGTGCTTATAAGACCGCTGAAGCTATTTTGAAAGATAATATACTACAGTATACCGATGGTAATGCCCAATATACCACACTGGGCTATGCGCGCAAGGGTATTGCCATCAACTTTACAGGTAAGCGCACAGAGAACTTCGTAATGCGTACATCGCCTAACGAAGTATTGAACAGGGGCCTTACTAACTGGCAGCCAATTGTTGCACGGTTGAGGCCACAACGCCTGATGGCACGTTATACTCCTGCATCGCAGGATATCTCAGAACTGGCACTGGGAGCAGACGTATTGATAGCACCTAACGAAAATCTGAACATTACTTTAAATGGTACCTATATTAATACACTGGAGAATGTAACCTTGTATCGTGAAGGATACCTGGAAGGTGAGTATCATGGATTCAAAGACTTCATACTGAATGCCGGTGTGCAGTACATGGTGTACAATCAGTCTATATACCAGGTAAAGCCATTAGTACCAAACGTAATATCATGGATACCATTCTTCGAGATTACCTATAGTATCAGCGATACTAAATCTATCCGCACCGAATGGGAATACCAGAATACTGCACAAGACTACGGTTCATGGATATTTGGATTGGTGGAATTTGATGTGGCGCCGAAATGGTCGATCGCAGTATCTGATATGTATAACGTAAATCCGGGACCTTTGGCACCATCTGCTACAGGCCTTAACTACTATAATATATTTGTTGCCTATACGAAAGGCCCGCACAGGTTTAGCCTTTCTTACGTGAAGCAGGTGGAAGGTATCAATTGTACAGGTGGTGTGTGCCGTTACGAGCCTGCATTCAGTGGTGTGAAGTTTGGTGTTACAACGCAATTCTAAATATTATAACAACTAAATTTGTAAGCGGTTCCCTAACGGGGCCGCTTTTTCTATAATATTATCCTTATGTTACAAACAGACTTCCTGGTAATAGGCTCCGGAATTGCAGGCCTCACCTTTGCGGTAAAGACAGCAAGGCGTTTCCCGGACAAGACTATTACCATCCTCACAAAAGCAAACACCGACGAAACAAATACCAAATATGCCCAGGGAGGTATTGCTGTGGTGAATGACCTGGAGAAAGATAGCTTTGAGAAGCATATAGATGATACACTGATAGCCGGGGATGGATTGTGTAACAGGCATATAGTGGAGATAGTAGTAAAGGAAGGCCCCGAACGTGTAAATGAAATAATAGAATGGGGGGCAAGGTTTGATAAAGATGCAGAGGGCGACTATATGCGTGGTAAGGAAGGCGGGCATTCTGAATTCAGGATACTGCACCATAAAGATGTTACGGGATTTGAAATAGAAAGAGCGCTGGTTGCAGAGGCAAAGAAGTATAGCAATATTACGATACATAATCATTGGTTTGTTGTAGACCTTATCACCCAGCACCACCTGGGTATGTTGGTGACGAAGTCTACCCCTGATATAAATTGCTACGGTGTATATGCGCTTAATACAGAAACCAACGAAATAGAAAAGATACTTGCAAAGATCACCTTGCTGGCATCGGGTGGGGTTGGGCAGGTGTATCGCACTACCACAAACCCTAAAATAGCTACAGGTGATGGTATAGCGATGGCATACAGGGCAAAAGCAAGGATAGAGAACATGGAGTTTATCCAGTTCCATCCCACTGCTTTGTATGAAGCTGGTGTTAGCCCTTCCTTCCTGATAACAGAGGCTGTACGTGGTGATGGAGGCATATTAAGAAATAAGAATGGCGAGGCATTTATGAAGTCTTATGACGCACGTGCAGACCTGGCACCAAGGGATATTGTAGCACGGGCTATAGACAACGAAATGAAGCGCACCGGTACAGAGCATGTATACCTGGACTGCAGGCATATGCCTATGGACAAATTCAGAGAGCATTTCCCCAATATATATGCCAAGTGCCAAAGTATAGGCATTGATGTAGAACAGCAAATGATACCTGTAGCCCCAGCTGCACATTATTGCTGCGGCGGCATCAAAACCAACGAAGCAGGCCGAACCTCCATACAGCATTTATACGCATGTGGTGAATGTGCGAGCACCGGGTTGCATGGTGCCAACAGGCTGGCATCTAATTCGCTGCTGGAAGCCCTTGTATTTGCACACAGGTGCGCGGAAGATGCTGCTGAAGAGATCGTAAACCTGAGCTTTAACGAACAAGTGCCCGACTGGAATGCCGGCGGAACTACAGACCCCAGGGAGATGATCCTGATAACGCAGAGCCTGAAAGAACTGCAACAGGCGATGAGTGACTATGTAGGCATTGTGCGGAATGATATAAGGCTCGACAGGGCCATGCATCGCCTGGACCTGCTGCATGACGAAACTGAAGAACTGTATAAGACTTCCACGTTATCACCTCAATTGTGCGAGCTACGCAACCTGATAACTATAGGTTACCTGATCGTTAAAAGTGCACAGTTCAGGAAAGAAAGCAGGGGCTTGCATTATAATACAGACTACCCCGCGAAAAGCGAACTGGTACAAAACATAGTACTATAATCAAAAGTCGCTATCGGCAATATGCAGCGTATGTGTATACATCCGCTTCCCGTTCTTTTGCGTGTTCCAGTAATTGCTGTTATTGGGGTCTTTTTTACAAACCACCGTATCTTTTACTATGCGTTTTATAGATGCTTCCTGCAGGTAATCATCTGCGATTCCTTTGCTTTCGTACATACCAGACTTTACATAGACCGTATATTGCTGGCCGGGTTGTATATCATGAGTGACCGTACCTGCACCTTGCTCCACCACTATTATTTTGCCACCGTCATTGCTAATAAGATAGGTATCGGAGCTGGAAGGGTCGCAGGATGTTAATATTGCAGTGAGTAGTAATAACGATAATAGTGGTTTGGTCATGAGCTTTGATTTTTCAATATTGCTATATGAAAACAAAATCCGTTCCAGTTTTTGGTATAAAAGAAAAGCACCTGTAATGCACAGGTGCTTCTTTAATTAAAAACTGAATATTATCATTTAGCAGATCTTGCCATAGCCATGCCGTTGCCTGCTGCACGTGTTTCTTTACGCTCTCCTATCTGCTGGCGCCACATAGCATAGTACAAGCCCTTTTCTTCAATCAGGTTAAGGTGCGTACCGGTTTCTACGATACGGCCTTTTTCCAGTACGTAGATCCTATCGGCATGCATAATGGTACTGAGCCTGTGCGCGATCATTACCGTAATATGCTGACGCTGATCCGTGATCTCGCGGATAGTCGTAGATATTTCTTCTTCGGTAAGAGAGTCTAACGCAGACGTTGCTTCGTCAAATATCATCAACCTCGGTTTGCGCAATAATGCACGTGCGATGCTTAATCTCTGCCTTTCGCCTCCAGATAATTTCAATCCACCTTCACCGATCATAGTATTTATTCCGTTTTCTGCACGTGCGAGGAGATTGGCTGCAGCGCTTTTTTGCAGTACGTCGTTGATCTCCTCGTCTGTAGCCTTAGGGTTTACAAACAACAGGTTTTCTTTTATGGTGCCGCTGAATAGTTGGGTATCCTGGGTTACAAAACCTAGCTGGTGACGGAGCTCTTCAAAATCAATTTCGTTGTCTTTAATATTGTTATAGTAGATACTGCCTTTATTAGGATGGTACAAACCAACCAGCAGTTTTACCATCGTTGTTTTACCGCTACCGCTAGGGCCTACAAAAGCCACTGTTTCGCCCCTTTTAACATCAAAGCTAATGTTCTCTACCGCAGGCCTTGTAGCGGTATTGTGCTGGAAGGTTACACCCTCAAATCGCAGTTCCTCCACAGCATTGATATGTTTAGGATGCTCAGGGGTATGCTCTACAGGTTTGTTCATTAACTCCTTCATATTATTAAGGGAAGCTTCTGCCTCGCGCCATGCCAATATCACATTACCCATTTCCTGAAGCGGGCCAAAAATGAAGAACGTGTAAAACTGCATCATCACCAATTGCCCTAACGTAAGTGTGTTGTGAAACAGGAAATAAAGCAGGCTGAACATGATGCATTGGCGAAGGAAATTGACAAACGTGCCCTGCACAAAAGATATGCTGCGGATGCTGCGTACTTTCTTCAGTTCCAGTCCCAGTATTTTGATGGTGGTAGCGTTGAGCCTGCGGATCTCCTGGTTAGTGAGGCCGAGACTTTTTACCAATTCGATATTGCGAAGGCTTTCTGTAGTGCTACCCGCAAGCGCGTTGGTTTCCTTTACAATGTTCTTTTGTATGCTTTTGATCTTTTTGCTCAGTATGTTCGTAAGCCAGCCTAATATAGCAGCGCCTACAAGGTAGATGAGCATGATCGTGGTGCCACTTTTCAGACGAAGGGCAACGATGACAACGAAGACAATACCTACTACGGTAGTAAACAGGATGTTTACAAAGGCGGTGATGAATTTTTCGCAATCTGCGCGAACTTTTTGAAGTATGCTTAGTGTTTCACCACTACGCTGGTCTTCAAAATCGTGGTATGGCAGGCGCAGTGCATGACGAAGGCCATCTGTATACAGCCGGGCGCCAAATTTTTGGATGATGACGTTTACGGCATAATCCTGGAATGCCTTGGCAATACGGCTGACCATAGCGGTGCCAATAAGCATCAGGAGGCCAACCAGGATACCATGTATAAACTGGGATTCCGTCCACTTGCCCGGTTGTTTGGCAAAAGGGTCGATCACATAGTTACCGAAGATGTAAGGATCCAGCAAAGAAAACACCTGGTTGATAGCAGCCAAAGCGAGTGCCAGCACAATCAGCCATTTGTGACGAGATAAGTATTGTAGCAGTAATTTCATAAGATAAGCAAATGTAAAACCTTATAATTAACTACAATATATAGGCCTGTAGGAGATTTCTATATTATTATAATGCATTTTACACAGCGGACTTAAACTTTACTTGTTGACCCCAAATGAATAAGTATTCAACCATAATTTCCTAAGTTTATGCCACGAAAAAGTATCTCCATGCTAATAGCCATAAAAATACTGGTTGGCATTATAGCTATCGAGCACCTCTATATTCTATGGCTCGAAATGTTTGCATGGACCACGCGCGGCCCCAGGACTTTTAAAAATTTGCCGGCAAATTTATTTGTGCCAACGAAGGCATTGGCTGCCAACCAGGGTTTATACAATGGTTTCCTTGCTGCGGGGCTTGTATGGAGCTTAATGATAAAGGATGAGGTATGGTCGCTTCATATTGCCACCTTCTTTATATGCTGCGTAGTAGCAGCAGGCATTTACGGTGCTGCTACTGCCGGCAAGCGCATATTCTTTGTACAGGCATTACCCGCCCTAATTACCCTCTTGCTAATATTACTGAATGTTTAAGAGCTGGCACTTGATATTTTAGATTACGAATCTTTCTTCTTAAACGGTATCCCGCTCTTCTTTTTGTACATCAGGAAGGTAGATATCTGCCCTAATTCTTCGGCGGTTACCTTTTCATCCGGCATGCTGCTTTCGTGTTGGGCATTGGTGATCCGTATCTCGTAGCCCTTGAGTTGCTCCAGGGTAAAATCCGGTATTTTTTCTTTGCCTTTTACCTTTACGTTATGGCAGCCGGCGCAGGTAATGTTATATAACACCTGGCCTTTGTCGCATATTTCTTTGAAGCCGGCACGTACGGTGGGTTGCATAGCTTCCGGGAATTCGTATTGGCTTTTCTTGTTTGTGGCGCAGGCTGCTAAAAGGCAAGCTGCAGATATGATGATCGTTGTACGCTTCATGTTAATATTCTCCTCCTACTTTTCTGGTATTTAAAGCTTTGTTTTTAGATGCCGGTAATTTTTCCGGTGCTGATTCAAAGCGGATTTTTTCATTTAATGAATTGATAAATGCTATGAGCTGTTGTTTTTCAGGCTTTGTAAGTTTTAATGAATCTGATGACAAGGTTTGATTATTTACTTTCAGCCCGTGCCCGGTACCACCTCCGGCATCATAGAAATCAATCACCTGCTCGATAGAAGTAAATACCCCATTGTGCATGTATGGTTTTGTACGCGCTGTATTGCGTATGGTACCCGTTCTGAATGCATTGGTGGTTTCTGTAGCAGGATTTACAATATAACGCCCCTTGTCGCTGCTAAGAGCTTTATAATTGGTATCAGCGGGCACGCCCAAAACTTCGAACTCAGAACCCACATAAGGAGGTTTTACACCATTGAACTGCGGTACAAAATGGCAAGTCGCACATTGCGCCTTACTCATGAATACGTTGAAGCCAGCCTTAGCTTCTGCATCCAGGTCGGCAGTTTTATTCATGGCATCGTCAAAAGGTGCATAAAACTTACTAAACCTTGAATAATAATAGGTGATTGCCGATGCGATATGGCTGAATGTAATCTCTTTTTCCTGGGGCGTGTATTGCAGCAACTTCCTGAAGCCGTCGCGATATTCTTTACAGCTCAACACTTTGTCAACTATGTCCTGCTCTTTGCTACCCATCTCAACAGGGCTGGTGATAACAGCTTTGGTTTGGTCTTGCAGTGTGATGTGCTTGCCATCGAGCATGATAAGATGGTTGAACTGCGCGTTTATAAGCGTTGGGGTATTACGTGGCAAGAAGTTTGTATGGTCGAACTGAAAGGCTGTAGCTACCGTTGTATCAGTAAAATATTGTTTTGGGTTATGGCAGGAAGCACAGCTACGGTTATTGTTGCCGGAAAGAATAGGGTCGTAGAAAAGCAATTTACCTAAAGCATCCAGCTCTGCAAGCGCAGCAGAGTCATCGAGGCGGATGAATATACCCTTTGCATTCTGACCATTATAAACAGATTTGTTGAAAATCGAAGTGCAGGTTTTGGTAAGGGAATAATCGACCATGCTGTGGCTAATAACATGATATTGCTGTATGAGTTGCTGGTTCATACCAAATAAAGGGTTTACATAATCCCTGATAAATGTATAGTGATCGAATTTTGTATAATCCGAAGGTTGTTCTGATATGAATTGTATAGCCTTTTGATAGAGGCTAAGATAGGCAGGGCTTAGTGGTGTGGAGGGATAGCTGCTATTGAAAGCAGTATATATTGTTTGGACGTCTTTCATCATCTGCTTCAATTCCGGTATTACCTGTTCTGTTTCCGGGCATTCAAAGCCTGTTGTATAAATGGCTGCAAGGTTGAGCAGGTATAACCTGTTACAGAGAAAAAAGTGATGGTAAGTTTTTAGTTCATTGGTAATAGAATCTGCTTTGTAGGTAGGCAGGGTATTAATAGAAGCAAGTATCAAATTGCGGAGTGAATCTTTTGTAGGATGTTCTTCGTCCAGATATAATGCTGCTAGTGTGAGGCCTGCGCCTTCTCTTTTATAAGGCTTTTCGAATTTTTCGAACACCTCCGTTTCCCATTCAACAGGTAGCGGGCCATTTAGTTTTTTATAGGCTGCTGGTTCCAGGTAACGTAGCCAGAAGTCGGCCGCCTTGAGGCTAAGCCTTGCCCGGTTAATATGGTCTTTTAGATTCGCTACATCTTTTTCGTTCTGAAGGTTTGCAGAGTCGAGGCAGCCAATAATTGCTTTCTGTGTATTAATAACATTTTCTGCATACGAGCTATAGGTGGCAATGTAAGTATCGTTATCATTTGTGGTTTTAAAAGATAGAAGTGCAATGATGCACAGACTTATGATGAATAATATGGTAAACTGTCTTTTCATAATCTGAATGCTCCGCTCAAACGCTCATTTTTATAAACTCAATGGGGCGCGCTGAGCAGCGCACCCCTGTTGAGTTTGGTTTTTACTGAAGATTAGTGCAATACAACCAGTTTGGTTTTTGTAATGCTGCTGCCGCAGGCTACACTTACATAGTATGTGCCATTTGGCAGGGTTGATGTGTTCAGGACAATTTTCTGATCACCTGCACCGAAATTGTTTTGAATTGCAGGTGCAACAGTTTTGCCTTGCAGATCTGTAAGCATCACTGTTACCTGCTCTGCTTTGATGAGCGTGATCTCAACGATAGCTTCGTTGCCTGTTGGGTTTGGATACAGCTTCATTGCAGAGTAGAAGTCGTTTGACGCAATACTTGCAGTTGAAACAACTGTTGCTGTCAACCCGAAATCATAATTGCTTTCATCGGCGTCGTCATTTGTTATGGCAATAGCACCGGATACAACACCAACTGCGCTTGGCTTCATTTGTACAGTGATGTTTTGAGATGATGATGGAGCTATAACAACCGGGTAGGTAGGCGCATTGATAACAGAAATGTCTTGCGCATCGGGCCCTGTAAAGATGATCTTAGATACTGTCAATGGACCTGAACCAAGGTTCTGAATAGTAAATGTGCGAGCCTGTGTGCTGCCGACAGGAATTATACCAAAGTCTGTGTTGTTGCCACCTCCCGGTGTGACATCGCCATCATTGATAACGTTTCCATTGCCCATTACGGTGATCTCAGGTGTAGTGCCTGTAGCTTTTAGCGCAAAGTCGTAAGACTTTTCGTCGAAATCATTGCTCTTAATAGTAATGTTTGCATTGCGCACACCAACTGTAGTAGGTGTAAATTGTACATTGATAGTTTGTGTACCATTCGCCGCCAGGTTTATCGGGAAGGTTGTAGAACCAGCCAATGTAAATTCTGAAGCGTTAGCGCCACCGAAACTGATGCCGGATATTTTAAGAGTGCCCGGACCGCTGTTCTTAATTACAAAAGCTTTAGTGATTGAAGCACCTGTATTTGAGCTGCCCATATCAGTGAAATCAGTTGCCGAAGGAGTAGTATCACCGTTCAAAATGCTGATGTTATTACCCTGTACATCCACCTCAGGATTTGCATTGTACGTATCCGGGTTGAAGAAGGCAAGGAACTGGCCACCTTCTACAGCGTCACCTGCGATGCTGTGGTGATCCTGAACTGTAGTGAGGAACATACCAGGGCCTAATATTTCCTGTGCATCAATAGCGCCGGAAGATTCTTCATCCTGTGTCAGGTAATTAGATCCATTTGCAAGGAAGCGAGTGCTGTCGTGTACACCTATTTGCGTCAGTACATCTGTAGCTATATCGTATTGCCATACTTTGCCAAGATGCACATTGTTACCAACATCTTCCTGGAGTATAATATGACCATAATTATCGATAGTCATGTTATCCAGCATTTTCTGGCCTTCGGTGCCATCCAATACTGCAGTGATAGTACCACCCTGGGTCATATCATTGATATTGCTGAAGTGCATTTTCCACAAACGGCTTGGGGAGCTGAATGCGTTAGTGGTATTGAAATAGAAGTCTTCCGGGTGTTGAGGATCCCATGCGCCATCTTCCGGACGCAGGAATTGTGTAACACCTGCGGTGTTGCTGTTAGCTTGCAGTGTAGCGCCCGTCATATTAGTAACATTACCGAGGTTCACCATAGTGAAGCTGGTGCCCGGAGCTGGAACAGAAGCACTTGTTTCTGTTAGCATGCCGTTTACTACAGGCCCCCACACGGTACCATTGGTTAAACCTGCTTTTTCTATTTCTGTACCGGAGTTAGTTTTAGTGCCTATGTAGAAATATACCTGGCCCGGAGTAGCATCATCCATACCACCAACAACAGTTTTGTCACCCGTAGCAGGGTTTGCCACTTCGTTCTCGTGAGAGAATTTGCCTATTGCCGGCAGTTCGTATGAATTACCTGCATTAACGCCGGTAAGGATGTGCGCCATTGCACGGCCTTCGTCGCCACTTTCTTCACCGTCAAGGAAGATGCGTTCCTGTGTACCAAGACCAGTTGCTGCATTGTAGTAAGCAGACACGGGAGCCAGGTCTGCAGAGCAGAAACGGCTAAAGGCAGCATTTGCAGAAGGGGAAGCAGCATTATAAGCTACATAACTGCTTGTAAGCGGATTCCACAGGAATACTTTTTGTGTAAGATCGCCACCATACACAACAGAAAGGTCTGATTTTTTGATGATCCATTTAGAAACAAATGAACCTTTAGAACCCCATGCATGGGTAGCACCTTGCGTATTACCTAATTCCTGGTTTGAAACCATAGTAAAAGTACCATCGTAGTTATCGAAGATGCCAAGGCCATCAGGTATACCGGCCATCATGTAACCATTCACCTTGTCTGTTGTAGTAAGGATAGATTTATACCATGCACCCGGTATTGTTGGCACCAGGTAAGGCGTTGCGCTACTGCTGATACCTGTAGCACCCTGAGATATAGTAGTATTAGTCTGAACATAATTGGACAGCTTATTGCTGCCTTTCAGGCTATAGATCACAAGATGGCTCAGATTGTTACTAGCAGTAGCAATACCATTTTCAGCAGGTGAAGACTGGCCATAATCATTGTCGTTGCAGATGGCGATTGTGCTATCGTTAACTATAGCAACGCCTTCTGCTTTGTCTAATGCTGATGGCCAGTTGTTAGCCAGCAGATCTATTACTAATGTTTTTCTTACAGGTACGATGCTGTTTGTAACAAGGCCTGCAGAGTCAAGCGCTTCTACTGTAGAGCCATTGTATAAACCGGACGTTATCACAGTAGCCCCGTTAATGCTTATTTTATACAACCTTTTGATGTCTGTTGTACCTCTTGCAGCAGCTTCCATAACAAGGAAGGTGCTGTCGTTGATAGCCGCAATATCGCTCAGCTTCCAGTCTTTCAGACGGATCTGGTTGCTGCCTGTACCAATAACACCATCATTCATGTATACAAACATGCGCGTAGCGTTTGTTACAGGGTCAATTTCCAGCAGCCTGTGCATCCTTGATGATTCGCCAATTGTTTTGTTGGGGTATAAAAGCGGGCTCTGGATCATGGCATAGATCTTACCATTTGGCGCCAGCGTAATACCTTCAAAACCACGATTGTTTTTACGGTACCTGTAGGCAGTGTCTATCTGCACATCAACAGACTGTGCACCCCCGAGGTTAGCGTAAGGTGTAAATCTTTTTACCAGGACACCATTCCTGTTCAGCTTCCAGATAGTTGGGCCGCCTTCTTCACAAAGCCAGAAGTAGCCATCTTTATCAACAATAATACCTTCGCAATCGATACCGAAAGTATCTTTAGCAGCTACTTTCAGGTTGAAATTAGCGCAGTTTAGTACCGTATCCGTAGATGCAACTTCTGTAGCCGTACTTCCCAGGCCTGTAGGGTTGATAATACCGGTAGCAGGAGTGCCGTTGGGGCGCCTGATAGCAATAGTTTGCAGGATCTGGATAGAGTCGCCATTGATACGGATCCTATGGATCTTCGGGGCATAATTGGGGAATGCGTAGATCTTGTCATAAGTAGGAGTGCATCCGGAAGGGTTAGCACTACCTGCATCAATGTTTACACCCCTGTCAGAACATGTCCAGAATTCTTTACCATCTGTGCCGGGAATAGCATACAAGCCCGAAAAACCGGCTTCCCTGAAATTGATACCCTGGAAGGTACCGATAGCAGGAGAATTATAGTTCTTATAATCCTTCTGCAGGGTAATTTGCGCTGAGCCATAAAATGGACTTAAACCGGCAG
Source organism: Bacteroidetes bacterium 43-93 (assembly GCA_001897855.1). GTDB lineage: Bacteria > Bacteroidota > Bacteroidia > Chitinophagales > Chitinophagaceae > Polluticoccus. The sequence continues at coordinate 62,200 of MKUO01000018.1, read as the reverse complement.
TCAGCATGCCGATTGAAGCAAGTAAAATCTTTCTCATAAAAGGTATTTAATTGCCCCAAAAGTGCCGCTCTGCTGTTAACTCTGTGTGTACGGCGGGTTAACTAAAGATGAAGCTAATGTTAAGAGCCCTCGTTTTTGCCCCGTACGATAAACGCCTGTATTTAAAGGGTTACTTAATTATAAAATAACCTGCGGCCAGCCATAAAAGGCCTTTTATAAGAAAGAATAAAAAGCCCCAGAATCCAATTTTTCGGATCCACCTTACAGTTCTGTTTGAAGAAGCCTTCTCATTCATTAGTCTGCAATGATATGATAGATTTTAAAATCGCTGGTCATTGGCGGAGGCGTTCCTTCCTGTTTAGCTTTTGCAATATCAGCAAAGCCCCGTTTATGGCCCTCCATAAATTCCGGAGATTTTGTCCATGTATTGAATGCGTCTTCCGTTTCCCAATAACTAACAACAAGGTAAGCATCTTTTTCGTTTGCCGGGCGAAGCACATGCATCTCTATAAATCCCGGTATCGTATCTATAGCGCGTGCTCTTGACCCGAATAGATATTCAAAACGTTCCCTGTATTCAGGTGTGCATTGTATATAATTGATGGCAACAAAGTTCTTTTGCATAATATGGTTTTATGCTGGCAAAACTATGTTTGTCACCGTACTGTAATTTGCTAAAAAAGGAATTAGATTTTCGAAAAAAGGAAAAGCGCTAACCTTCGATATGGATGGATATGACTATCATTCGCGTAGTCATATTTTCGAGGGCATTGCTGAGGGGTATTTTGGGGTCTTTATATTGCGCGTTCATTAACCCCTGGCTGAGCTTTATTTCCGGGGAGAAAATGAAATTAGGGTAGTAGAACTCAAAACCAACACCTATTTCATAACCAATGTCAATAGGCTTCACTTTAATGAACTCGTCCTGCCTGCGTGAACGGGCATTTGCCGCCAAGTCTATATCCAGCTTTCCGCCGCCGACCGCGTAAAAGCGAAAGTTCTTAATACGGTCGCTCTTGAATTTCAGTTGCAATGGCAAATGCATATATATAGATTCGACCTGCCGATCTACACCGCTATCGTTACCTACACTACTGGTTGCGATCAGGGATACAGGCTTTTCGGCGAATATCAACGTTGGTACAAAACGCAGGTCAACAAACTTAGTGAGGCGCAGATTGCCCATCAGGCCAAGATTAAAGCCGGGACCAAACCTGCTGGTGATATTTTTAAAGGTATCTGTTTGTGCAAATGATTGACTATACTTAAAACGGAACATGGAGTAATTGAACCCCATTGTAATGCCGAAGTAGTAAGCCTTGTCATCGTGCTCAGCCATATTGATGACGATACTCTTTGCCTGAGCCGAGAATGCCGAGATCGTTAATAACAGTATATATATAAATTGGCGTAAACGCATGTGCCTGGTATCAAAGATAACGTTTGAGGACGAATATACAGTATAGAGTCGGGAAGACCTTTATGGTTTCATAAACAAACTTTAACATTCTGTAATACGGCAGCATCTAAATTTGTGTACATCTTTATTTTTCATCTTAAAAAAATATACCATGAGTTTAAGGCTTGGAGACCAGGCGCCAAATTTTAAGGCAAAGACAACGGAAGGTGAAATAGACTTTCACGAATACCTTGGAAATAGCTGGGGTGTGTTATTTTCTCATCCTGCAGATTATACACCGGTGTGTACCACCGAGCTGGGGCGTACTGCACAGCTGAAAGATGAATTTGCAAAACGCAATGTAAAGGTAATGGCAGTGAGTGTAGATCCGCTGGATAAGCATAGCGGATGGGTAAACGATATTAATGAAACGCAGAACACTACTGTAAACTTCCCGATAATTGCGGATGAAGACAGAACGGTAGCTACGCTGTATGATATGATACACCCCAATGCATCTGCTACTGCAACCGTCCGCTCGCTGTTTGTGATAGGGCCTGATAAGCTGGTAAAACTTATCATTACTTACCCGGCCTCAACCGGCAGGAACTTCCTGGAAGTGCTGCGTGTAATAGATTCGCTGCAACTGACATCTAACTACAGTGTAGCAACACCGGCAGACTGGAAACAGGGTGAAGATGTGATCGTAGTGCCTGCAGTATCTACGGAAGACGCGGAAAAGAAATTTCCTAAAGGACTGCGTATCGTGAAGCCATATTTGCGGTACACACCACAACCTGATCTGAATTAAGCAAAATGCCCGCGGTGAGCGGGCATTTTTTATAGATGAATGTTTCATCCGCTTCCGCAAAAGTTTCTGTGCGAAGCAGCGCTTTACCAGCGATCAATTAAAACAGGCGTTTCAGCACGTTATGTACTACCTGTGGTTTGCCGAGGGTGTAAAAATGCAATACCGGTACCTTGTTCTTCAACAAGTCTACACACTGCTGATATAGCCATTCTTCGCCAATCTTGTCGCCTGCATCCGGAGCAGCTGATTTCATAAGCTCATTTACCAGATCTACCGGCACTTCTACGTTGAATATGCTAGGGATAGTGGTAAGCTGGCGTTTAGAGGTCAGCGGTTTCAATCCCGGAATGATCGGGCAATTAATATTGTTTTCCTTACAGCGATTTACAAAATTGTAATAGTGGCTGTTTTTAAAGAACATTTGCGTTACAATATAATCAGCACCCAATTCTATTTTACGTTTCAGATAATAGGTATCTGTCTCGATGTTTGGCGCTTCAAAATGTTTTTCGGGGTAGCCTGCCACACCTATACAAAAATCCGTTTTTACGCCATCAATAATGTCTTCTTCCATGTATTTGCCCTGGTTCAGGTTCAATACCTGTTGTACCAGTTCTTCCGCATAGCGGTGGCCGTTGGGGTTAGCTGTAAAGAATTTCTCATTAGCAGCAGCGTCGCCCCTCAGTGCCAATACATTTTTTACCCCAAGAAAGTTGAGGTCTATCAGTGCGTTTTCTGTTTCTTCCCTGGTAAAACCGCCGCAAATAAGATGTGGCACCGCTTCGATCTTATATTTATTCATCAATGCGGCACATATGCTTACGGTACCGGGGCGCTTGCGTATCTCTACTTTTTCGTAAGTGCCATCTGCACGTTTTTTCATGATCTGCTCTGCCCTATGGTAAGTAACATTCACAAAAGATGGCCCGAACTCCATTAAGGGGTCGAGATGGCCGTATATAGATTCTATGCTCTTGCCCTTGGTAGGTGGCAATATTTCTAATGATATAATAGGCTTGGTGGCGCTGGCCAGCAGATCAGTTACTTTCATAAAATAAGTGAGGCACAAAAATAGTTAATCCAATATCTTTTTTTGCCATTGTTTGAAATGGCTACGTATTAATTTAGATTCTTATGTAATTAGTATACGCGGCTAGTTTATTACTTTTGCGGAAAATGCATCATTTTGGATAAGATGACCATAACAACCCGTGGGCTCGTAAAGAGGTACCGTAACCGTACGGTAGTAAACCATGTGTCGTTTGAAGTGAACCAGGGGGAGATCGTGGGGTTGTTGGGTCCTAACGGTGCGGGGAAAACCACGTCTTTCTACATGGTGGTAGGGCTGGTAAAACCGGATGAGGGAGAAGTGTACCTGAATGATATGAACATTACCGCCCTGCCGATGTATAAAAGGGCGCAAATGGGTATTGGCTACCTGCCACAGGAAGCTTCTGTTTTCAGGAAGCTTTCTGTAGAGGATAATATTGCCGCAGTGCTGGAAATGACAAAGCTTACCAGGGCAGAACAGCTGAAAAAGCTGGAATCGCTGCTGGAGGAATTTCGCCTGACACATGTGCGCAAAAGCCCGGGTGATGTGCTTAGCGGCGGGGAGCGCCGCCGTACGGAGATAGCGCGAGCATTATCTGTAGACCCCAGATTTATATTACTTGACGAACCGTTTGCGGGTATAGACCCGATAGCGGTGGAAGATATACAAACGATAGTAGCCAGGCTAAAGTTCAAAAATATTGGTATCTTGATAACAGATCACAATGTGCAGGAAACATTGTCTATCACAGACAGGGCATATTTGCTGTTTGAAGGTAAGATACTAAAGGCCGGCGTAGCAGAAGAACTGGCTGCCGATGAGCAGGTAAGGAAAGTGTACCTGGGGCAGCATTTCGAACTGAAGAGGAAAGATTATTCAAATTTACAATAAGACGGCTGCTTAAGGCAGGAAATACATAACAGGACAGACAGATGAGTATCATCAGCCCCGCTATAAAAGGATACATGAAATTGCGCCTCAGCGCAATCGATAATTTCATGCATAATCCTATTGATACCCAGCAACAGGTATTTAACCATTTGATAGGATCGGCACAGTTTACAGAATATGGCAAAAAATATGGTTTTGAGCAGGTAAACAGTGTGGCTGACTTTAAACAAAGAGTGCCCATAAACGATTACGATACATTAAAGCCATATATACAACGCATACTGGAAGGTGAGCAGAATATACTCTGGTCTTCGCCCATCAACTGGTTTGCCAAATCAAGCGGCACTACCAGCGATAAAAGCAAGTTTATACCCATCAGTAAAGAAGCGCTGGACGATAACCATTATAAAGGTGGCAAGGATGTATTAACACTATACCTGAAGCAATTTCCGGATTCTAAAATGATGTCGGGTAAATGCCTTACCATTGGTGGCAGCCATCAGATCAACCAGCTACATGCAGACTCTTTCTTTGGTGACCTTTCAGCAGTAATGCTGCAAAATATGCCGTTGTATGCACGCACCATACGCACCCCGGACCTGTCGATTGCCCTAATGGATGAATGGGAGCAAAAGATAGAAATGATGGCACATACTACCATGCAGGAGAATGTAACCTATATAGCGGGTGTACCTACATGGACCATTGTATTGATAAAACGCATCCTGGAAATCGCTGGTGCATCAAACCTGCACGAAGTATGGCCTAACCTGGAATTATATATTCATGGTGGAGTGAGTTTTAAACCATACAGAAAGCAATTTGAAACTTTTATACCATCGACGAATATGCATTATATGGAAACGTACAATGCATCGGAGGGCTTTTTTGCTGCACAGGATAGTACGGACTCAGACGGTATGCTGCTATTCCTGAACCACGGTATTTACTACGAATTTATGCCGATGGAAGAGTATGGTAAAGAGAATCCAAGGACACTGACCCTTAAAGAAGTAGAGCTGAATAAGAATTATGCACTGGTATTAAATACCAATTGCGGTCTTTGGCGCTATATGGTAGGGGATACCATCCAGTTTACCTCGTTGAATCCTTTCCGGGTGAAGGTTACCGGAAGGCTGAAACATTATATCAATGCCTTTGGCGAAGAGGTGATCGTGGACAATACAGACCAGGCACTTGCAGACGCTTGCAGGATAACAGGTGCCGTTGTGAACGATTATACAGCAGCACCGGTGTACATGACCGGTGAAACTAACGGTGCACATGAATGGATCATAGAGTTTGATAATCTGCCGTGCCCTCTGGATGTATTTGTAAAAGAAATGGATGCAGCTTTGCAAAAGGTGAACTCTGACTACGAAGCAAAACGCCATAAAGATATAGCGTTGAGGATGCCTATCGTTCACGTTATGCCGAAAGGTGGTTTTACCCTGTGGCTAAAAGATAAGGGTAAACTAGGTGGGCAAAATAAAGTGCCGCGCCTGAGCAACGAGCGAAAGTTCCTGGAAGAGATATTGCCTTATACCGACAAAGGATCTTTATAGTCTATTGTTTACCACGTTTTTTTATCCCTGGCTTAGGTTTGGCCATCTGGGGGATAATCTTATCTATGGTTGCCTGAACAGATTTTGTTTGTGGTGACTCCCAATTTATGATAGACCTGGACAATGCCTGCAATATCATACTGTTCCTGAAGTAAAGCAGCATGAGCGGAAACATCTTAAACAAAGCTCTTTTACTGGTATTATCTAAATCATACCAAGGTATTAGAAATCCTAACAATGGAATGCCTATATACAAGACTAATATACTGTAAAGTAAAATCCTGGCTTCTGTATTGAATTTTCGGTAAACAATGACATCAGTGAGCAAGATGATACAAAAAACATTAATAAAATAAGCATAGTGCATGGTGCTATTGCCTCCTAATAAGTAAGAACTGGTTAAGTCTGACAGACGGGAGAAGAATATGTTGACATGAGAGAAATCGGTATTGACCTGGTCACCTACATTGAATTTTATTGGTAAGTAGTATTTAATGAATATTCCCATCCAAACATAGTAAAATATAAACGGCACTATGACAAATGTCCCGGTGTATAGTATCCGCTTTATTACAGGTAGTTTTTCCTTATAGAAAAAGAACAAAATCATTGGCAGTAGCATGCAAATAAGTACAAGTGTTTCGGAGCGAATAAAAGTCGCAAACCCAAACATCAGTGTTGAGAAAAAAAAGTAATTGGCTTTTTGCTGAATCACATATTGTAGAAAAAAGTAAATTCCGATGGAGAACATTATCGCATTTGCATAGTCGAATAAGAGTATGTATGTATAAGCATACATTTCGGGTATGGCTATAAACAGTAACAAACAGAAACCTGCTACTGCAGGATGTAATTTTTCCCTCATCAAACTAAACAGCCAAATAAGAAAGCTACCGGATAATATGCTCAGCCATAATTCGCCAAAAGGATGGACCAGCATTTTATAAACGATCTGTAATCCTGAAACGAACGGCGGTTTAAGATGATTATTTGTAGTTTCCAGGTTGAGGGAAAAAACAGAATTGATCATAGTTTTTTCCCGCAAGGTGTATTCTGCAATGATCTCCGGCCCGGAAAGGATATCTCTTGCATAAGCAGGAAAATAGAAGCAGCGCCATACGCTTGGTATCATCAACAGTATAAATAGTAATAAAAAAAGAGCATCAGTTAAAGTAATACTCTTTATAGAAGAAGTAATGTGTTTTAAGGTAGATATGCGATATTTTTTTACCTGTGTGCTATTTAGTAAAATCGTTACTAAGAGTGTCGAAATGATGACGTTTTCAGTAGTGATGGGAATAAAAAACAGGTCGAGCAACATTGGTATAAGCGCTATAATAAGTATACCTGTTATCATCGAGAGGGCAATGGTCGCCCAAAGTCTTGTTTTAATATTGAACAGGTAAAGTAGACCCCTGCCTGAAAAGAAGTGCATGAGGATTAAGAAAATCAGTCCGGCGATGTTCATGATCTGGTGTTTTTTAGTAGGTTATCGGGTTGTGGATTCGCGTAGTCTTTAAGGAGATTATCGATGTCATTCTTGCTATGAAGTTCAACCAGTTCAAGCTGTCCCTTAATTATTTTCAGACCCATATTTGCTTTGTAGACATCCTTTTCGCCCGGCACCACTCCCTGCAGGCGGCTGAACAGATATAGTACAATGGGCTCCGGCATTACAAGCTGGGGTATACCTTTTGCCTCCACATAATTTTGGCGTGGCAATAGTATTATCGGATTTTTGTAATGTAAGGTACTGGTTAGTTTAAGTATTTCCTTAGCCATAACATAGCCGTTCCCGTATCTTGTTTCACGCCTATATTCGAGGTCCAGATTATCAATTTGCTCCGGTATTTCGGTTGTGAAGGAAAGTATCCTGGAGTCCAGCCAATACCGATATGGCTTAAGATTAAAAAAAATGATTAATAAAAAAGCGGTAGCTATCAACGTAGCGAGGGTGCGTTGTTGCATAGTGGAAATGGTTGTCTAAATGAATAGACAGCATGCCAGGTAAAAACGTTAGGGAAAAAAGAAAATATGCAAGTGGTTATATCTGCATATTTTGTTGGTACGTTTCGTTCAGTTCATCGATATAGCCCAGCATTTCTTTACGGCCGAGGAATTTTACCGTGCTAGTGATGAAGCTACGGGGGATGAATTCCCATTCTTTTTTCATCTCTTCGATAAACCTGCGCGCATTTTGGTGTGCTTCTCTCTGTGTGCTCTTATCAGCTTTAGTGAATACCATATTGAAAGGAATGCCCCAATTGCCCAGTTTTCTGAGAAACTCCAGGTCGATCTCCTGTGGCTTATGCCTGCTGTCTATAAGCACAAATACAGTTACCAGGTTTTGGCGTTGCTGCAAATAGCCGGCTATCATTTTTTCCCATTGTGCCCTTTGAGATTGGGAAACTTTGGCATAGCCATAACCCGGAAGATCTACCAGGTACCAGGAATCATTGATGATAAAATGATTGATCAACTGGGTTTTGCCAGGGCTGGCAGATGTTTTGGCTAGCTTCGTCTGGTTGGTCAGCATGTTTATGAGCGAAGATTTGCCCACGTTCGACCGTCCTATGAAAGCATATTCCGGCTTATCGGGCTTGGGGCAGTTCTCCACCTTAGGGCTGCTTATCAAATATTTTGCTGATGTTATTTCCATTCGTTTAGCTTACCGTACTTTTGCGTGCAATGCAACCAGACAATCATAGCAACCCGGCGGCGCACATCTTGCCGGATGCGGGCTCAAATTTAAGCAAGAAAGATCAGGTTGCCGATATGTTTAATAACATAGCCGGTAAATATGATTTCCTGAACCATTTTTTATCCCTCGGTATAGACAAAGGATGGCGAAAAAAAGCTATCAGGGAAATACAGGCAGTGCATCCGAAGCAAATACTTGATGTAGCCACCGGAACGGGAGACCTGGCCATAGCGGCATCTCAACTGAAGCCGGAAAAGATCACCGGGGTGGACATAGCAGAGCAGATGCTGGAAGTAGGACGTAAAAAGATCGCTTCGCAGCAATTGTCTGGCATGATCACATTACAGGCTGGAGATAGTGAATCCATGCCATTTGCCAACAATGCTTTTGATGCAGTAACCTGTGCTTACGGGGTACGTAATTTTGAGCACCTGGAAGCTGGCCTGAAAGAAATGTGCAGGGTGATGCGCCCCGGCGGGAAGCTTGCGATACTGGAATTTTCTCACCCGAAGAAGTTTCCTATAAAACAGATATATAAATTCTATTTCAGGTATATACTGCCAACCCTGGGCAAGCTGGTATCTAAGCATAGTACCGCCTATACCTACCTTCCGGAAAGCGTGATGGCATTTCCTGAAGGGAAGGTGTTTTGTGAAACGCTTGTTAGATGCGGATTTAAAGACGCAAAAGCAAGACCATTGACCTTTGGGATTACAACTTTATACACTGCCACTAAATAGTGGCAGTTTTTTTATGCTATTGTGGTATAGCGCCGAAATCTTTCAGGACAGACTTGAGAATATTGAGCCGGATAGAAGCCCAGTCTTTGGTAGTATCATTCAAAGGCGCGTTGAAGTTTTCTGCAAAGAAGTAAGGATACATCCTGATGTCGCTTTTGTTCATAGAGTTCTTGTCTTCTTTCACATGCTCCAGCTTTTCTACAAAGCCTACTATCCACATTACATTTGATTGTGTGCGCACACCCCAGCCTGTTTTGTAATAGAGCCTGTATTGTGGTGTTTCTTCCTGTAGCATCAGGCTCTTAACGATGCGCTGGGTACGTTCAGAAAAGGGCAGCTCATTAAAGTAGAGGCGTTTTAAGAAACCAACCTGTTCGTCTGCCGATATTTGCAGGCTGTCGTTAAGCCAAAACTGGTCTATACTGCCGCCCATATTCCTGTTGCCATAATTTACAGTATCCAGGTAGTGCTGCATCTCCTCTGCGCCGATGCGCCTGGCAATCTCCTGGTAATAGGGTACGTTGCTTACCTTAAATGCCTCGCGCATATTCATATCCTTATTCCACTCTGGCACTTTGCGTACTACGCTGTCCCATTTTATTATCAGTTGCTCATCTGGGGCAATACCGGTTTCCAATGCCACCAGCGAGTTGAATATCTTAAAAGTAGAAGCCGGCAGAAAACGTTGCAGGCAACGCTCTTTGTTGTAATAATAAACTGCCTCATGGTTATTGTCGCGGAGCATGAAACAACCATCAGGTACACCCTCTGCATCAAAGTACTTGCCCCATTCCTTTTTTTCGTGTATGCGGGAGTCGCGGCAGGAAACAAAGAAAAATATAGCAAGAAACGATAAGATGATACTACTACGCATAGCCCTGAAAATTGAAGTGCAAAGATGTGTAATAATAGCCAAATGCGTAAATTGAGCGAAAATAAAAACAATGAAAAAGCTGCTGCTGACCTTATATATATTATTTGTTGGCGTACTAAGCCATGCGCAAACAACCACCATGCAATATGAAGGACCAATGGACATTCGTGTGATCTGTGGTAACTATATGATATATATGACACTTGGCGATATGAAGGATGCCTTTGTGGAGCTACCTAAACCGGTGCAGGATAAATATGCAGAATTTATGGATCTACCCATCGGCATTAAAGCCACCATCAACATCATACAAGGCAGCAAAGCGCAGGGAAGTATTATGGAACCCGTGGTACAAAGACATATTGGTGCTTACCTGCTTAAAGAAGGTAAGGCATATATTGAGACCAAGGACGAAAAGAAAATAACCAAGCTGGAGTACAAAGAAAGTGCGCCAATAAAAGACGAAGCCGGTTTTGAAGTAAGGCCTATTACGTTTTATGAGCCGGGTACTAAAAAGGCTGTATTTGCCGGTACGATCAATAATATATTTAAGTAGTCGCTTAGTCGAATGACTGGTTATTGGCGGCGCTGATGCGTACCATACGCTCATAATCAGCCGCGGTAAGATCATTGAAAAAGAAGTGCACGGGATCTATTTTGTTACCGTTTTTAATAACCTCGTAATGGCAGTGCGGACCGGTGCTTTTACCTGAGCTGCCTACCCAGCCTATTACCTGTCCGCGTTTCACATGCTCGCCAATACGGCTTTTTATTTTTACCATGTGGCCATACAAGGTTTCGTAGCCATAGCCGTGATTGATAATGACATGGTTGCCATAGCCACCATTATCAAAGCCTGCTTCTTCAATCACACCATCCCCCGTGGCATAGATGGGCGTACCCATAGCAGCCGTAAAATCAATACCTGTATGTAATTTTGGTGTTTTATAGATAGGGTCGATCCTGTATCCAAAGCCGGAAGCCACACGTTCCAGGTTTTTGTTAGAAACCGGTTGCACCGCCGGTATAGAGCTTAGCATTTGTTTCTTGGCCTTTACGAGGCTTTCCAAAGTATCGTAGGATTTTTTTTGTATCGCAATACGGTGTTGGAGCACCGAGATGCCATCTTTAATATTGCTGACAATATCTTCTGTTGAAGTATAGGCAAACCTGGCCGGGTCTATGGTTGTATATTCCTTTCCTTCGCGAATGCTATCCGGTAGTGGAGCGGATTCAAAAACTCCCCGATAAATACTGTTATCCCTGTGTTCCAGCTCTCCAATGCTCTTGTTGATGTCTATGAGTTCCTGTTGTAATGCGGCATATTGATCATGCATTTCCCTCATTTCGGAACGCATATCTTTTTCCTTAGGTGAATCCAGGAAGTGGAAAGCTATAGCCACAATGATGATGGAAGTAACTAATGCAGCAGATACAAAGCCGAGTACCTTTAGCGCCTTTGCCTGCCAGGAAACCTCCAGTTTTTCGAACCGGTGCGTATCAGTGTTGTAGAAGTATTTACGGATCCGAGCCAAATAAGAGGTTTGGCGGTAAAATTAGCCTTTTGAGCTAATAAGAAAAATGGCAGCGGGAAAGCATTTTGTTAAAAAGTACGGGCCCGATAAAGGGCCCGGCTTTGCTTTCGCAAGGGGCAATAGTACAAGTGTACTATTACTCACAGATTTAGATATGTGCTATTTCGTCATTCTAATAATCATGCCGTATTGGCTTTTGATCTTGAAAAGCGATGTCGTGAATGAGTCGACCGTCCATGTGCCTCCTCCGCTCAGGACTGTAAAACTTCCCCCTGTTTTAGAAAAAGTGATATTGGCGTTGTTATTAGAAAAAGTGTAAGTATCGTTTTCTGTTGAATGGGCTTTGCCATCAAACGTAATATCCAGGTCTGCATTTCCGGCACCAGCAGATGAAGATGTAATTTTCCATGTGCCAGCGGCGGGAACAACCAGATCCATGTTGTCGTATGTTTTTACTGTCCATGTCCCGTCCAGAGAGGGAGAAGTATTGTTGTTCGTGTTATTAGCCGGCTTAGGGTCGTCTGTTTTTTTATTGCAGGCAAGGGCGAAAAGCAGGAATGTGGCAGATAATAAATAGGTTTTTTTCATAAATAAATTTTCGGTGTAAAACTATCAGCAGGTTTGCACGGTAGAAATACAAGGATATTGGTAAACAGATATCCGTACCAGCACGTATAAAGCGCCAACTATATATTTATGTCTAAAAAATATATTAGATGCAGTTTAACACAATGAAATGACTGATAAAGGCTATGCTTTTGCTATATTTGCCCACTTCATAAGTAAAAACGGGCATTTACATGCGCAGTATCTTTATTAAAGAGCTGAACTCTTTTTTTAGTTCCATAGTGGGCTATGTTGCCATACTGGTATTCCTGGTAACTGCCGGGCTTTTTGTTTGGGTGATACCTGAATATACCGTGCTGCGAAGCGATGGGTATGCCACACTGGATGTGTTCTTTGACCTTGCCCCATGGTTCCTGATGTTGCTGATACCGGCAATAACAATGCGGGCTTTTGCCGATGAGTTCAGGAGCGGCACTATAGAATGGCTATCCACGAAGCCATTGCGTGATGTAGATATAATTGTAGGCAAGTACCTGGCTTCGTTTACCCTGGTTGTGTTCGCATTATTGCCTACACTCATCTATGTATATACCATAGATAACCTGTCTGCTGTGCAAATAGACAAGAGCTTAATACACGTAATAGATGGCGGAGGTATTGCAGGATCTTACATTGGCTTGCTGTTTCTTGCCGGAGGGTTTACGGCGGTGGGTGTTTTTTGTTCTTCGCTGGCTAATAACCAGATCGTTGGCTTCCTGATTGCGCTTTTTGCATGTTACCTGTTGTATAGCGGCTTTGAATCGCTGAGCAAGGTGCCGGCCTTTGTAAATGGCATAGACTATTACCTGGCAATGGTAGGTATGGCTTTTCATTACAATTCCATCAGCCGCGGGCTTATTGACAGCAGGGATGTTATTTACTTTTTGTCTGTAATTGTTTTATTCATATCACTTACACGTTTGTCACTTAATAGCCGCACCTGGGATACGGCTAAACAGGATTGATTTATAGAGCATGGCAACCAACACATCCGCAAAAAAAACAAGGTCGCAAAAGCGCCAATCCATTATACGCATCATCATTATGGCCGCGATACTGGTTTGCATCAATATGATAGCTGCCTTTTATCATTACGGCCTGGATCTTACTAAAGAGAAAAGATTCACACTATCTGAACCAACTAAAAAATTGCTGCGTAAGATGGATGATGTGGCAGTGATAGATGTGTATCTGAAAGGGAAATTTCCTGCAGGTTTTCAACGCCTGGCTGCATCTACCCGCGAACGCCTGCAGTCTTTTAAAGATGTTGCGGGTAATAAAATTGTAGTTCGTTTTATAGATCCGTTTGAAGGAAAGACAGAAGAAGAAAAGGGGCCAATCTTCCAGCAACTGGCAGCAAAAGATATAAATGGTGTAAACCTGCAAACACGAGATGAAGAAGAAGGCTATGCAGAAAAGATCATATTTCCGTATGCGCTGGTAAAATATAAAGGCAGGGAAATGCCCGTACGGCTGCTGGAAAATAATAAAGGTTTTAATCCTTTGCAAAATCTTGGTACATCAGAAACACTACTTGAATATAAGTTTGCCAATGCATTAAATACATTAATGCAACCGACCAAGCCAGAAATAGCGTACATCATTGGCCACGGCGAATCAATAGGATGGAATACGTATGACTTATTAACTACACTGACAGACAAGTATAAGGTAGATACCTTCGACCTGGCTGCTAATATGTTCATTCCCAATTATTACAAAGCCATCATCATCAATAAACCAACAGAGCCGCTGGATGACAAAGAAAAATTTAAAATAGATCAGTACGTGATGGGTGGGGGACATATTCTTTGGGCAATAGACCAATTGTTTACCCCGATGGATAGCCTGAATGCCGGCGGTACTTTTATGACACTGGATTATGACCTGGGATTAGATGATCAACTATTTAAATGGGGTGTGCGTATCAATAGGGATGTAATTGAAGATCTGCAGCAATGCTTGCCCATACCTGTCCAGGTAGGGTTGCAGGGCGATAACAGACCACAATTGCAAAACATGCCATGGATATATTACCCGGTATTTACGCCAACCTCGTCTCATCCTATAGTGAAGAACCTGAATGCCATAATGGGCAGGTTCGTAAATAGTATGGATACTGTTGCCGCACCCGGGGTTAAGAAGACGATCCTGTTACAGTCTTCTCAATATAGCAGGGTAGAAGAATTCCCGGTGCGTATTAGCTTATCTATATTAAAATATCCGCTTACGCCTGATATGTTTAAAAAGCCATATCGCACAGCTGCGGTATTGCTGGAGGGTAAATTCAATTCAATCTTCGAGCACAGGCTGGCGCCATCATTCCTGCACATTCTACAAGATTCTTTAAAGCGCCAATATAAACCGGTGTCTGACAGTGCCACCAGCATGATCGTGATATCTGACGGAGACATAATGGATAATGATTTCTCCCAATCGCAAGGCCCAATGGAAATGGGATATTGGAAGTATATTAATACTCGCTTTTCGAATAAAGAATTTATACTAAACTGCCTGGAATACCTCACAGATCCAAGCGGTATACTTGAGGCAAGGTCTAAAGACCTAGTAATCCGAAAACTGGATAACAAACGCGCTACGCAGGAAAAAGTAAAATGGCGTATTGTGAATATTGGTATCCCTGTAGCATTGGTGCTGTTGTTTGCTTCGGCATTTATATTCTTCCGCAAAAGGCGTTACGAGAAAAAATAGAAGGGAAATTTTCAAGAAAGAAAGATGAGTAAGACACTTATATATATAGTATTACTGGCTGTTCTGGGTATTGGCGTTTATTTCTTTGTGTTTAAAGACAGAGATGCCTTTAGCGGTAATACATCCAATTTTAAAATAGAAGATACCGCAAGTATCGGTAAAATATTTCTTGCCGATAAAGCAGGCAATACCATACTGGTAGAGCGCACCGATAGCGGCTGGATATTAAATAAACAATATCCTGCATTGCCCGGTTCTGTAGATGTAATATTAGAAACGCTAAAGCGGCAAACAACATCTTACCCTGTGCCGAAGAGTGCGTACGATAACGTGATCAGGGAATTGGCCGGCCATGGTGTAAAAGTAGAAGTGTATAATAAAAGCGGTGATAAGATCAGGGTGTTTTATGTAACAGGCCAGGTTGCCAATGCCAATGGTTCTTATATGCTGATGGACGGTGCCGACCAGCCCTACGTAGTAGTAATACCCGGTATGGACGGATATGTGGCTTCCAGGTATTCTACCCAAATGAATGACTGGAGGGACCGGAATGTGTTTGATGTGCCGCAGGAAAAGCTGAAACAGGTAAAAGTAGAATACCCGCAAGAGCCATTGAACAACTTTACATTTGTGCAGGAAGCACCGGGTAAATTCAACGTGATCATTGACCCATCGCTGAAGACCGGCAACCCTTTTAATGAACGTCGCGCTACTGTGTACAGCAAGTATTTTGCAAATGCCAATAGTGAAGGGTACATCAATGGTACCCCCGGCCTGGATACCTTAGTAACACCGGCAACAAAGCGTGTAGCGCTGGATGTAACATCTACAGATAACAAAACAACCCATGTAGATATTTACTGGATGCCTATCAACAGACGCAGTAAGAACATGCTGAGCCCGGCGCCGGGAGTGCCTCCTAAATACGATGCTGATCGTTTTTATGCAGTTGTTGACGGAAGTAAAGATACAATCGTCGTACAGAGCATTACCTTTGAAAAGATGTTCAGGCGCGGGATGGAATTTTACATGCCTGATGAGAACCAGGAATTGAAATTTGACATTCCTAAAGGATCCGGGGATGTAATAAGAGGAACGAAGAAAAAATAGGATGAACGGTGCATTTTTGCACCGTTTTGCATTAATTTAAGCTAATACTTTATCATGAGCGGTAGTACACAACAACGGGCAGATGCGGAGCAGTTACGTAAATGGTGTAACGGAACATGGCTATGTCATGAAAACAATATCATAGTAGAGGAGCTGGCTATAGACAGCCGTAAGATAGCAGAGCCGGAACAAACTTTATTTATAGCGCTGAAGGCACAAAGAAGAGATGGCCACGGTTTTATCAACGATGCCTACGAGAAAGGTGTGCGCAACTTCCTTGTTTCAGAACAGGTAGATATTACAAGGTTTCCGAATAGCAATTTTATTCAGGTAGTGGATACCCTGATAGCGTTGCAGCAGATAGTAGGTAATTACCGGAAGCAGTTTCATATACCGGTAATAGGTATTACAGGCAGTAACGGTAAAACCATCGTGAAGGAGTGGCTTTATCAATTGCTGGAAGAAAGCTACAACGCAGTACGCAGCCCCAAAAGCTATAACTCACAAATAGGTGTGCCATTATCTGTGTGGTTGTTAGAGCCACAGCACGAGGTCGCCATATTTGAAGCCGGTATATCTCAGCCTGATGAGATGAATAAGCTGGAGCGCCTGATACAGCCCACGATCGGTATATTTACCAATATCGGAGAGGCGCATAGCGAAGGCTTCCTGAATATCAGGCAAAAGATCAATGAGAAGCTGGGCTTGTTTCGCCATGTAAAACAACTGGTATATTGCAAAGATCATCCTGAGCTGAACGAAGCGATAGGGCACTATGCAAGTAATGTACGCAACCATGATGGAGAACAACCGTTGCAACTATTCCGATGGTCGCAGAAAACCGAAGCAGATCTTTTTGTAGAGCAGGTAGCTATACATGCTGGCAAGACGATAATAAAGGCACTATACAATGGTGAGGTCATTGAAATAACAATACCATTTACGGATGCAGCATCTGTAGAGAATGCCATACACTGCTGGTGCGTCTTATTACTGTTGGGGATTGCGCAGAAAGAGATTGCAGCACGGATGGCCAATCTCTACCCGGTATCTATGCGGCTGGAGCTTAGGCATGGCATTAACGACTGTACGATTATCAATGATAGCTATAACTCAGACCTTACTTCTTTGCTGATAGCCCTGGATTACCTGGAGCAGCAAAAGCAGCATCCTAATCATACCGTGATATTGTCGGACATGCTGCAGATAGCCATGCCTGATGGAGAACTGTATGAAGAAGTAGCGCAGCTCATCAGCCGTAAGAACATTCAAAGATTTATAGGCGTAGGACCTGCATTGCATAAGCATAAAGAAGTTTTCAGAAAGCATAAAAAACTACGCAGTATCTTCTTTAAATCTACCGATGAGTTCCTGAAGAAGTTTCATCATATCACTTTCGACAACGAAGCAGTATTGCTGAAAGGAGCAAGGATGTTTGAGTTTGAGAAAATAGACAAACTGCTGCAGCAACAGGTGCATCAGACGGTATTGTCCATCAACCTTTCATCATTGACACATAACCTCAATGTGTTTCGCGGGATGCTGAAGCCGGGGGTAAAAGTGATGGCTATGGTAAAGGCATTTTCTTATGGCAGTGGCAGCTACGAGATAGCGCACCTGCTGCAATATTCTGGTGTAGATTACTTATCGGTTGCTTATATAGATGAGGGGATTGCGTTGCGGAAAGCAGGTATTACTATGCCCATTATGGTAATGAGCCCTGATGCTATATCATTCGATAGAATGATAGCGTGGAAGCTGGAGCCGGAGATATTCAATATTCGCTCGCTGGAATTGTTTACCGGCATCGCGCAAACATTGCAGGTAAAGAACTACCCGGTACATATAAAGCTGGATACAGGAATGCACCGCCTTGGTTTTATGCCGCACGAACTGGAAGCCTTAATGGAGCACCTGGATAATAATCCGCAGGTATATATAGCGAGTGTATTTAGCCACCTGGCAGCCAGCGAAGATCCGACAATGGACTCCTTTACGGTACATCAGCATGAGCAATTCGAACAAATGAGCCATGCGCTTCTGAACAAGCTATCTTACCGACCACTGCGGCATATTTGTAATTCAGCCGCTATTGCCCGCCACCCCGAGATGCACTACGAAATGGTACGCCTGGGGTTGGGGCTTTATGGCATAGATGGCAGCGGTATATTACAGGACGACCTGAAGCAGATAAGCACTTTAAAAACAACCATAGCACAGATAAAGACTATACCTGCCGGGGAAACAGTAGGCTATGGCCGGAAGGCGCATATTGATAAAGAAACGCGTATTGCCACCATCAGCATAGGCTATGCAGATGGTTATCCCAGAGCTTTAGGCAATGGTAGGGCGCATGTATTGGTGCATGGAAAGCCTGCGAAACTGGTTGGTGTTGTGTGTATGGATATGTGCATGATAGATGTGAGTGATATAGCAGAGGCCAAAGAAGGTGATGATGTAATAGTGTTCAGCCCAGAGCTACCATTAACGCAATTAGCTACCTGGGCAGATACCATTCCTTATGAAATGATGACCGGCATATCGCAGCGTGTGAAGCGTGTGTATGAGAATGAGGTGTAATATTGTATTTTACGTAATATTTAGCGCATGAATAGGCTTCTACTTATATTATCGATGTTTCTGAATCTATGCGGATTTGCACAAACATCGACTCAATATTTTAGAGTTTTACCTCCTGATCCTGTTAGTGCGACCTATGCCGTATTTCATGCGGCAATACTGACAGACTCTGTAGGGCCTAACATGTTTTTTTATTATACCGACCCCAATCATCAATTAACGACAAACAGATATCGTTATGACAATGGCGCAGATTCGTTAATAACATCTGATACAGTATTTGGCCTTCAATGTCATCAAAAATATTATGCAGTAATATTAGGTTTTATGCCGGGGCAGTTTGGAAACGTGGCAACCGCTATCGATAGCTTTTATACTCTTGACACAATAGGATGTACAACCACAATTAAGGACATGCCTGCCAATAAATCTAATTTGGTTTATCCTATTCCTGTTGTTGAGCAAAGCCAGTTGATAATACCTGAACTCATCAATTGTGTAGCAGAGGTATACGATGCAATGGGACGGCATGTAACATCCATTATAGTAAATAATGGCACGGGTATTATTGGGAGAAATGATTTTAAAATAGGCGTATATTTTTATCGCGTGTTAACAAGACAAAAAATATATACCGGTCGCTTTATTGTCCAATAAAAAAGAGCAACCAACAGGCTGCTCTTACTATAAAAATAAAGTTGAACTTTATAATTCCCTGTTGATGTCGAA
The DNA here is from genome assembly GCA_001897855.1 of Bacteroidetes bacterium 43-93. GTDB lineage: Bacteria > Bacteroidota > Bacteroidia > Chitinophagales > Chitinophagaceae > Polluticoccus. The sequence continues at coordinate 42,896 of MKUO01000018.1, read as the reverse complement.
TGCCTCCAGTTCGTTAGCAACAGCGGTAAGGAAGCTGGCGCCTAAAGAGCCATCCACAATGCGGTGATCGTAGCTGAGCGATAAGTACATCATATGGCGGATAGCAATCACATCACCATCTTCAGTCTCCAACACCATCGGGCGTTTTTTGATAGCGCCAACAGCCAGGATAGCCACCTGCGGCTGGTTGATGATTGGTGTACCCATCAGGCTGCCGAAAGTACCCACGTTGGTGAGCGTAAATGTACCTCCTTGCGTATCGTCTGCCTTCAGTTTATTGCTGCGGGCAGCATTGGCCATGCTGTTTACATCTTTGGTAATGCCCAGCAAGTTTTTGGTATCTGAGTTTTTGATCACCGGTACTATCAGGTTGCCGCTTGGCAGCGCTGTAGCCATACCGATGTTGATATCCTTTTTCACGATGATCTTATCCCCGTCAACACTACTGTTGATCATTGGATATTTACGGATGCAATTAACGATGGCCTCAATGAAGATGGGTGTAAAAGTGATCTTCTCACCATATTTCTTCTCGAAAGAAGATTTATTTTTTTCTCGCCATTTTACAATGTTAGTTACATCGCATTCTGTAAAGCTGGTAACGTGCGGAGACGTAGACTTGCTGCGCACCATGTGGTCAGCTATCAGCTTGCGCATACGGTCCATCTCAATGATCTCTACATTGCCGCTATAGCTTGTGGCAGGAGCCGCTGCAGGTTGTGGTGCAGCAGCAGGCTGAGGTGCTGGTGCTGCCTGTGGTTGTGGTGCAGGAGCCGCTTGCGGTGCGGGCTGTGCCATAGCGCCGTTGCCACGGTTAGCTACATAATCCAATATGTCCTTTTTGGTAACACGGCCTTCGTTTCCTGTACCGGGTATATTTTCCAGTTCGGCCATGCCGATACCTTCCTTAGCAGCAATATTCAATACCAGCGGAGAGTAGAAACGATTGCCGCCTCCGGTGATCTCTGCAGGTGCAGATGCCGCAGGTGCAGCAACAGCTTGCGGAGCAGGCGGAGGGGTAACCGGAGCGGGTTGCTGAACAGGTGCAGCCGCTGGTTGAGGCGCAGCTGCCTGGGCAGTACCCCCGGCTGAATCTATCCTTGCTATAACAGTACCAACAGGCACTACATCGTTTTCCTTAAATAATATCTCCGTGATAATGCCTTCGCCGGTAGATGGAACCTCGCTATCTACCTTATCGGTAGCAATTTCCAGTACAGTTTCATCCATCTTTACCTTATCGCCGGGTTTTTTATGCCATTTCAGCACGGTTGCCTCCATGATACTTTCACCCATCTTCGGCATTACAAGATCTACAATTGCCATATTAGCGCTGGTTATATTATGTTATTAATAATGTGCTGCAAAAATAATCAAAAGCGGCTCAAAAGTATGAATAAGCTTTGAGATGCAATAAATATAATATGCTATTATAAAGCGTCGCGGTAATCTCTTCGTCGCGTTAGTTTCAGGTCTTGTAATACCTGCGCTTTTACCTGTAGGGTAAAGAAATAGCTTTTACGCGGGCCAAAAGGAACAGTGCTTAAACGCATTTCCCAGCAGTGCAGATCGCGATATATATCTATAGATGTAAGTTGTAATTGTTTCGTGTTGATGTCAAAACCTGTGTGCACACCTATCTTCCAGCGAGATGTAATATTCAGGTCTCCATCGATACCAAGAAAATGCTGTGACAATACCAATGTATCCTTTTTAGAAAAAGTGCTTACATCTTTCCTGATATTGAGCAAATAAGAAAAGTTCATATTAAATGGTATGCTGAAGTCGGCATAATCGTTATACCTGCCATATTGCATCATCCTTGCTACCTGATCTGATGCCTGCGGAGATAAATTATTGGCAGCGGCATTGGCCTTTTTCTTTGCATGGAGGCTACCCCCAATACTTACACCTGCAGTTTGGAAGCGTACAAGTTTATGCTCTGCTTGCCAGAGTGTTTGTGTAGACCTGCGATTATTTTCATAATCGTATGCATACGGATCAAAATTGGCGTTGGCAGAAATATTGATAACGTTAAATAATAGCGTAGCGAATGTCATATTCACATTCGACCAATTAAAAGAATCGGCAGCAAGATCGTAAGCCCCTGCAATGGCGAAGTTATCGATCAGGCGAATGTTTTTAAAGCCTGTACTGTCTTTAGATGACCGAACCTTCATTTGCAGGTTGTTAGTAAGGCTATACTCCAGAGCACTGCGATATTTACCAAACTGGTTCATTCCCGGTATCCCCGGTACTGCTCCTGCATAAACGGGTAAGTAAGTTTCCGGGCCATTTGCAGTAAGACGTGTTTTATATCCATAGTAGAAAGGAGCAGCTGCGTAATCCGGTATATAACCCAGGCCCACATTGGGCGTTAATACATGCCTGACACCTGCAATTTTTCCTTTCTTAAACATTTTTACACCGTAGATCATGGTGTTGAAACCCCAGTGGGCGTCAAAGTCGCGTGCGGTAAAGAAGCCACGTCTGATAATGCTATCCTCTTTATCGGTTTGGGTATTATAATATCTATAGATCTGTTCGGTATTCCAGTATTCTTTATAGTTGCTCGATATATTCATGGTTAAGAACCTGAGAACCGTATAATTCGCTTTGATAGGGATCGTATGCAGGAAGCCGTTTTGATAATGGTATTTAGGGATTTGATCCAGGCTGAAAGTAGTATCGTAAAAAGAAGTTTGATTAATAGCCGAAAGTCGGTATTCTATATTGATCTTATCGTACCATTTAGTTCCGGTACTATGCTTGCCCTGGAAGGGATTGAACTGCGTTGCAAAAGCCAGTTCAGGTAATGTTACATTTACCAGCCTTGTCTGTGTGTTTTGGCTATGGCGGGCACTTAATGACAGGGTGTATGGCTTATTGGCCCATTGCTTGGTAAAAGTGATGTTGGACTGGTATTGGTTTTGTAATATCTGATTTTGCGTGTAGGTGTTATTGGCGTTATAGGTACTGGTACCTGCATCCACCGAGGCATTAAAGCTAACGCCGGGGCGTGATTTAGGATCGGAACGGTGAGTCCATTGTATATTGAAGTCTTTAGTGATGGAAGATCCGCTTTCGAAGCTTTCACCTGTTTTGTTATAAGCGTATTTAAACGCGAAAGCGCCACTATAATGATACCTGTTGTTATAATTGCTTAATGCATTGGTGGCCCAGCTACCTTTAGAATAGAAATTAGATTCCACCAGCAGGTCGGCTTTTTCGCTCAGGTTGAAGTAATAGCCACCACCTAGTAACCCAAGTCCCCGCTGCTCTTCTACTGTATATGTAGGGATTTTGAACCCTGAGCGCTGCCCATCGGAAATGGGGAACAAACCAAAGGGGAGAAACAGCGGAGTAGGCACCCCGGCAATCACCACATTGGCAGGGCCGGAAGCTACCACGCGCCCCGGTACTACTTTAATCTTTTGTGCAGCAATACCAAAGTGCGGATGATCCAAAGCGCAGGTTGTATATACGCTATGATATCCATAAATAGACTGATCGGGGTTGCGTTTCACCTGCTCACTATGAACGAAGCCCTCGCCGTATTGAGAACGTACGTTGCGGACAATGGCCCGTTTGCTTTTGAAATTGTATTGCAGGGAATCGTATGTGAATTTTTCCTTACCCTGCACAAAAGTTGGCTTACCTTTGGCAAGGACCGCTGAATCCTCTGCCAGGGCGGCTGTTACAAGATTGTGGTTCTGGTCATAGATGATCTCATGCGCATCCAGCTGCATGTCCTGGTATTTCACCTGTGCAGATCCATAAAGGTTAAAGACATTATGCTTCAGGTCCATTACAGCAGAGTCTGACGCGTTGGCGGTTACAACATCCGGCAGCGCGTCTGTCGAGATGCGGATAGAAGTTGTATCCAATGCATCTTCATAAGCCTGCAGGCTGTCAGGATTGGTGGAATCGACTAAAACAGCGGTTTTAGGCTTTATTATCGTTGTGTCCGGTGGTTCTTCATTTACCGGTAGCAAGCTCGCATTGATGGAGTCGGGGATAGATAAGTGTTTATTGGTATCTGTATTAGTTTTATGTGTCTCGGTAGGCGGTATAACACGCTGAGCGGTAGCGCTAGTTGTTAAAACGAGCATAAAAATCATAACCAAGCAGTGGGCAAGGTTATGGATGGGTGAGATTTTTGAAATAATTTTACCGCACAGCTTCATGAACGGGCACAAAAATAGCTATTTGCTTTGGTAAGCCTATAAATTGAATTCGTATATTTAGTCCAATCGGTATCGTATAAGAACATGCAAATCAGAACGCTAGTTGTATTACTGCTATTAAGTATCTCTCCATATTTAGTACATGCTAACGCTAATAAACTATCAAAAATTGTGCTGGATGCGGGCCACGGCGGCCATGACGTAGGTGCAAGGGGTAGTTTTTCTGCGGAAAAAGACCTGACGCTGGGTATAGTTTTAAAGCTTGGAAAGATCATTAACGATAGTATGAAAGGTGTGCAGGTAGTTTATACCCGCACTACAGATGTGTACCCAACACTGCCCGAAAGGCATGAAATTGCCAATAAAGCCAATGCTGATCTTTTTATATCGGTGCACATCAACTCAACACCTTTTCACAAAAACAGAGTACTCGAAGGGTATCGGACCGTAAAAAAAGGTAAGAAAAGATATAAGCAACCAATATATAAAGTAACCTATGACCATGTAACACAAGCAAATGGTACAGAATCTTATGTATTGGGTTTGCACCGGAACTCTCAGAAAGAAAGTGCTATTGGTGAATATAGCGAAGGTGTGACCGAAGAGCCGGGAATGCTGAATGAGAATGACCCTATGACCGCTATTATTGTTGCACAATATGCCCAGTCTTTCCTAAGCCGCAGCGTAAACCTCGGCACTAAAATACAATCGCAGTTTGAGAAACAAGGGCGTGCAAGCCGTGGTGTATTACAGAAAGGGCTGGAAGTGCTTGCAGGTAGCGCTATGCCGGGCGTATTGGTAGAGTGCGGCTATGTAAATAATCCTGATGAAGAAACCTACCTTAATTCCGAACGCGGACAGTTTGAAGTAGCGCTGGCTATTTTCAGGGGCATCAGGGAATATAAATGGGAAATAGAAAGGCAATAAATAACTGCCGGTTAAATGTTTTTTATAGTTATATATCTACTGTGAAAAATCATTTCTAACAAGCTCATTAACATGTTATTGAAATTGTGATGACATGTTGCATTTTAAAATTGTTTCGTTTATCTTTAAGCTTCGTTAAAATTTGAAGTGCTAATGAAAGCCCGTTTTAAAACAATTCTCCTTTCTGCAATGTCTGTGATAGCTGCTTTTACCGCAGTTACCTATACTTCTTGTAATAATGACAAATGTAAGTCTATAGTGTGCGCACACGACGGCGTTTGTAAGGATGGAGCCTGTATCTGCAAATCCGGTTACGAAGGCACTCAGTGCGAAATAGTTACAGCCGACAAGTATAAAGGCGTTTGGAATGTGTTTGAAAAAGGTACTTATACCGATGCCAACCAATACCAGATAAGCATAGACTATGGTTCTGATCCTACCAGGATGGTAATTAACGGTTTTCATAACGCTGTGACCATGCCGGTTACTATAAACATCAGCGGAGATAATATTACTATCCCTCAGCAAAAAGTGGGACAGTACGTTATCCAGGGTACCGGTACGCTGAAGTATGAAGAGTATTATGCAAACCATGGTACGCTCACAGTACGTTATACCATCATGGATACTGAAGATGGTAACAAAATAGATGACTACGGTGTTAATGCCGGGGCTCCATCTGTTTGGTCTCGATAGAAATAAAAGAGTTATATATGGTAATCCCCGGTTTCCCGGGGATTTTTTATTTGTAGCAATTGAATATTTGGAGAAGATCGGCAAGTGCAATGGCGGTTGCTGCCTCGGCAACAACAGGAACCCGTAATGCGATGCAAAGATCATGTCGCCCCTTTACAGTAAAAGCTTCTACCGATTTAGTCTGTTCATTCCAGGTGCGTTGCTCTTTGGGAGTGCTGCTGGTTGGTTTTACCGCAATGCGAAAGTATAGCTCATTGCCATTGGTAATGCCGCCATTAATGCCACCCGCGTTATTGGTTTTGGTTTCTCCTTTTTCATTAATGATAGCGTCATTATGTTCGCTGCCTTTCATAGCAGCAGCTTTAAACCCGCTGCCAAATTCTATGCCTTTGATAGCAGGCACCGAAAATATTGCATGACTGATAACAGACTCTGCGGAATCAAAAAAAGGCTCCCCTAACCCTAAAGGCAGCCCGGTAACAGCACAGGTAACGATGCCACCGATACTGTCCTGGTTTTCTATGGCAGCCTGTATAGCGGCTTCTACATCTTTATTGCCTCCGGCTTCAGTAAGTGTGGCAGATATTTTTATTTGATTCCCTAATACTTTTTTGGCAACAACGCCCGCCGCAACCAAGGCAAGTGTAAGCCTGCCTGATGAATGGCCGCCACCGCGGTAATCATTAAATCCTTTGAATTTCCTGTTCAATACAAAATCGGAATGGCCGGGGCGTGGCACTGCTTTGATTGCGTCGTAATCCTTAGACTGTGTGTTATTATTTTCAAATAATATAGTAAGCGGCGCACCTGTAGTATAATCATTGAAAACGCCGCTGATAATCTTTGGCTCGTCTTCTTCTTTACGGGGCGTAGTGCCTGCTGCACCTGCTTTACGGCGTTCTATATCTGCATAAAAATCTTCCTTTTTCAGAGATAAACCGGTCGGCACACCATCAATAGTAACACCTATCATCGGGCCGTGCGATTCACCAAATATGGTTACGCGAAATATCCTGCCAAAACTATTCATGCTTTAAAATACATTTAGCGCCAAGTGAAGACAAATGTGAGAAAAAATCGGGATAGGATTTATTTACAGCTTCTGCATTGTTTATAGTTACATCACCATCAGCATTCAGTGCAGCTACTGCTGCCGCCATTGCAATACGATGATCGTTATAGGAGTCGATAATGCAACTGTTGAATTGTTCCATACCGTGTATGTAAAACGCATCATTTTTAATTTCAAAAAGAACTCCTAATTGTTCCAGCATTTTTGATGTGCTTTCGATGCGGTTGCTTTCTTTGTTTACTAACCTATGTATGCCTTTAATGACACTATCGCCGTTGCAATTGCCAGCGTAAACGGCCAGTATAGGTATGACATCCGGACAATCCGTTGCATCAAATTCAAATGCTTTTTTTTCTGTACTCACCACCCTGATAATTGCTTTGTCCGCCTGTACAGAATCGAGGTTCAGATTGTGAATGGTTACAACACCTGCTATTGCAGAAGCTACCAGCCAGTTTGCAGAGGCACTCCAGTCGGCCTCGATGTTGATGGTAACGTTGCCGGGTTGTATTGCCTTTTTTATGGCAAACAATTTATGATCCTGGTGCAGAACTACTGCGCCAAACTGCTGTAGTACCTCAATTGTAAGATCGGCATAAGGTTTGCTTTTGAGCTCATCTACATGTATGCGGACCAACTGCTCAACAGGATGATAACAATATGCCATTAAAAGTCCGCTCAGGTATTGAGAACTGGCGGAACCATCTATGGTAATATCCTTTGCAGTCAGCAGGCCTTTAACTGTTATTGGTAAATGACCATTATTACTTGCAACTGTAACGCCCAGTTGTGGTAACACTTTTTCAAAAAAATCCATCGGGCGGTGCAATAAGCTACCATGACCAACAATGGTTACAGGCTCATTATGCAGCGCAGCTATAGTAGTGAATACACGTGTACTTAACCCGCTTTCACCACAATCAATTGTATTTGTGATAGGTACTAAGCCATCAGATGATATCTCAACGGAATTATTATTTATTACAACCTTTGCGCCCAGTTGCTGTATAATATTCAACGCAGCTTTGTCATCATTAGATGTTCCGGGATTTAATATTGTTGTCCTGCCTTTGTTTAGCAATGCAGCCGCACATGCGCGTTGCATCATGCTTTTAGATGGTGGCGGCGTGACATCTCCGCTTATCTTGCCCGGACTAATGATTGCCTGCATGCGGGAAGTTTTCTATTGCTGTACGAATGATATCAAAGGGTATGGTTTGTATAGAGGCACTGCCAATTTTATTGAGTACGATGTAATCTACCTCGTTACCATTTCGCTTTTTATCCATAGTTAGTATATCCATCAGCTTATCGGGATGCAGCGTTAGTGCAGAGGGCAGCTTGTATTGTTCCAGCAGGTTTGCCAGCTGATGATACACCTTGCTGTCCAGGCCGGTAACATTCTCTGATACCTTGCAGGCCAGAAGCATACCGAGCGATATAGCTTGTCCATGAGATAGGTTGTATAATGTTTCGATCGCGTGGCCGGCAGTATGGCCAAAGTTGAGTAGCTTTCTCAGTCCTTTTTCGTGTTCATCTTCCTGCACGGTTTTGTTCTTCCAGCCTGCGCATTTATGTATCAGGGTATCGAGCACCGGATGGTTGTAGTGATAATATTCGAGCTGATGCTTTTGCAGCGTTTCAAACATGTGGGCGTCAAAAATGCAGCCATACTTAATGATCTCAGCAAAGCCGTTGCTCCATTCCAGTGAGGGTAGTGTACTTAAAAAATCAGTATCGAATAAGATGAACTGTGGTTGCTGTATGGTGCCGACCAAATTCTTTTGAAGCCCGAAGTTTACCCCATTCTTACCTCCTATAGAGGCATCCACCATTCCTAAAAGCGTAGTAGGTACAAATCCAAAGCGCATCCCCCTCATATATACGGAGGCTGCAAACCCTGTAATGTCAGTAATTACCCCGCCACCAACGCCCAGCAGTACCGTTTTGCGGTGAGCCTTGTACTCGAGTAATTGTTCGATGATGATATTGATGGTCTTTAGCTTCTTGTGCTCCTCGCCGGATGGTATCACAATACAAGGGTACATACTTTCCAGTTCCGGATAAAGACTGGCTACCGTGCTGTCTGTAACAATGACACAATGTTCTTTAAAGGCTATATCCTTCAGGTCTGCAAGCCTGGCTTTATAATGGTACTCTACCGTACCGGTACCAAATGTGATCGATTCGGGCATCTCAGTAGTCAAAATTAAGCCTATCAACTTAAATAATAAGCAACAATGCAATATCTATTAGCCGGATAAGGGCACTTTTTAGCTTATTCGTACCTTTGCACACTTATGAGCAGAAATGGTAAGGTATTGGTGGCAATGAGCGGCGGTATAGATAGTACCGTAACCGCGCTGATGCTGCACAACCAGGGGTATGAAGTGGTAGGCATTACCATGAAGACATGGGACTATGCAACATCCGGTGGCGGCAAAAAGGAAACAGGTTGTTGTAACCTGGACTCTTTTAATGATGCACGCCAGGCAGCGGTGGATCATGGTTTCCCCCACTATGTACTGGATATACGCGAGGAGTTTGGCGATTATGTGATCAACAATTTCGTAGAGGAGTATATGGCGGGCCGCACGCCTAATCCATGTGTGCTTTGTAATACACATATCAAATGGTCGGCCCTGCTGAAGCGTGCCAATGCGCTGGGCTGTGATTATATAGCCACCGGGCACTATGTAAAGGTGCGCGAAGAAAATAGCCGTTTTGTACTGTCTAAAGCTAAAGACCTAACTAAAGACCAGAGTTATGTACTTTGGGGATTGGGGCAAGATTGCCTGAGCCGCAGTTTATATCCACTGGGTGGCTACCTGAAAACAGAAGTACGCCAGATAGCGTACGATCTGGGTTACGAAGCCTTGTCTAAAAAAGCGGAAAGCTATGAAATATGCTTTGTGCCGGATAATGATTACCGCGGTTTCCTGAAACGTAATGTTGCCGGGCTGGAAGAACGGGTAGATGGCGGTGATTTTGTACTGGCAGATGGCAGCGTAGTAGGCAAGCATAAAGGATATCCTTTCTATACCATCGGCCAGCGCCGTGGATTAGACATTGCTCTAGGCAAACCGGTGTTTGTAACGAAGATCATACCTGAAACCAATACTGTGGTATTAGGTGAAGCTGATGAATTGCAACAAAGTGAAATGATTGTGGGCGGGCTGAATATGATCAAATATCCGTCAATAACCGACGGTATGGTGTCTACAACCAAAATACGCTATAAAGATGCAGGCGCTGAAAGCATTTTATATAATGATGAAGAGGGCATGGTGCGTGTAAAGTTCGACCATATGGTAAATAGTATTGCTCCCGGCCAATCAGCGGTATTTTATGAAGGTGATGATGTAATAGCAGGTGGTATCATCAGGAGAGGATTGAACTAATAGTATTTGTTTAAAATGTTATATAAGCCGCCCTTTGATGGGCGGCTTTTCTATTTCGTATTAAAAATCGCTTTCTGCCAATTATCTTTGCACCCGAAATAGAAATTTATAACTATGAGTTTTATATCCAACATCGTTGCCCGCCAGGTGCTTGATAGCCGCGGTAATCCTACAGTAGAAGCAGACGTACACACCAGCGATGGCTTTATGGGCCGTGCTGCAGTGCCCTCAGGTGCCAGCACTGGTAAGCACGAAGCTGTAGAGTTGCGCGACAATAATAAGAAACTGTACATGGGCAAGGGTGTTATCAAAGCAGTTGCCAATGTAAACAGCAAAATAGCAGACGAACTGTTTGGCTGGGATGTAACAGATCAGAGGGGTATAGATAATATGATGCTGGAGCTGGATGGCACAGCAAACAAAAGTAAACTGGGTGCGAACGCTATGCTGGCAGTGAGCCTTGCATGTGCCAAAGCAGCAGCACAATCTACCGGCCTGAGCCTGTATCGCTATGTAGGTGGCGCCAATGCAAAAACATTGCCAGTGCCTATGATGAACATCCTGAACGGTGGTGCTCACGCTGATAATAAAATAGATTTCCAGGAATTTATGGTGATGCCTATAGGCGCGCCTTCATTCAGCGAAGGTTTGCGCTGGGGTGTGGAGATATTCCATACGCTGAAAAGCGTGCTTAAAGAAAAAGGGTATAGCACTAATGTAGGTGATGAGGGTGGCTTTGCACCAGACATCCAAAGTAATGAAGAAGCTATAGAGACCGTACTGAAAGCTATTGAAAAAGCAGGCTACAAACCAGGTACACAAGTAGCCATAGCTATGGATGCCGCCATCAGCGAACTGTACGACGAAAAAACTAAGAAGTATATATTCCACAAGAGCTCAGGTGCTAAAATGACCAGCGAGCAGGTGGTAGAGTATTGGACCAAATGGTGCAAGAAATATCCGATTGTGAGCATTGAAGACGGCATGGCTGAAGACGACTGGAAGGGCTGGAAAATGCTTACTGATGCACTGGGTAACAAAGTGCAGTTGGTAGGTGATGATCTTTTCGTTACCAATGTAACCCGCCTGGAAAGAGGTATCAAAGAAAGTGTAGGTAATGGCCTGCTCGTAAAAGTAAACCAGATAGGTACACTTACTGAAACGATAGAAGCGGTAACAATGGCACAACATGCACGCTACAATACCATCATGAGCCACCGCAGCGGTGAAACGGAAGATGCAACCATTGCAGACCTGGCTGTAGCATTGAATTGCGGACAGATCAAAACCGGCTCTGCATCTCGTAGCGACCGTATGGCGAAGTATAACCAACTGCTGCGTATAGAAGAAGAACTGGCTACCTCTGCATACTATCCGTCTAACGCGCTGAAATTTGGTAAATAAGCTATAATTTAGCAATAACAGATAGCGGATGAAAAAGGTATTGCATATTGTCGCCAACAAGTTTGTGCTTACAGGAGTGGCGTTTGCCCTCTGGATGCTATTCTTCGATCAGAACGACATCATCTCTATGAAAGAGCGAAGGCAGGAACTACAGAGTACCAAAGACCATATTGCTTACCTGAACGGTGAAATAGCGAGAATGGAGAAGGAACAGGAAGAGATCACAGGTAATCCGCAGAAGCTGGAGCAATATGCCCGAGAGCAATACCATTTGAAGCGGGATAATGAAGATGTTTACATTATAGAAAAATAAAAAAGGGCTGTGATTCACAGCCCTTTTTTATTGTGTAATGAATATTACCTGGACGCTGCTTCTTTGCGGCGTTTTAATTCTTTATTGATGAGACCCAGTTCGCGGCCTGTTTGTCCTGCTACGGACGTATTTTCCTGGGCGCGCCTCATCAGGTAGGGTATCACATCTTTCACCGGTCCGTAAGGCAGGTATTTGGCCACATTATATCCTGCGTTTGCCAGGTTAAAGGATATGTTATCGCTCATGCCATACAATTGGGAAAAATAAACCCTTGGTGTGTTATGGGGAATATTATGATCTTCCATGTATTTAGCAGCAAGCAGGCAGCTTTTTTCGTTGTGAGTGCCAATAAAAAGAGACAGCTTATCCAAATGTTCAAGACAAAAATGCACACCTGCATCATAGTCGCGGTCTGTACTTGCTTTGTCCGGCTGTATTGGTGACGGGTAGCCCATTTCTTCTGCGCGTTTACGTTCTTTCTCCATATACGCACCACGAACCAGCTTAGCACCCAATATATAACCTTTTTCTACCGACGTCGCAAAAGCTGATTTGAGATAAGGTAGTGTACCGTGGCAATACATCTGGAACGTATTGAAAATGATAGCTTTTTGTTTATTATATTGTTCCATCAGCTCGTCTGCCAGTATATTTACTGCCTCCTGTATCCAGGTTTCTTCTGCATCTATCAGCAGCATTACATTATTATCGTGGGCAGCCTTGCCTATTTCCCTTATTCTTTTTGCTACCCGTTCCCATTCCTGTTTTTCAGCATCAGTGAGTTGCTGGGTTGCATGTATTTTTTCCATTAGGGCAAAACGGGCAAACCCGGTAACCTTAATGCTAACAAACGGAATGTTTTTTTGTGATGCAGCATATTTTATGGCTTTCACAAATTCGGGCACCGCTTTATCAAATTCGGCTTCTCCCTCTTTACCTTCAACCCCATAATCCATTATTACACCCACATGATAGGGTGCAAGGCGGTTGGCAGTATGCGATGCTTCCTCCATCGTTTCTCCGCCACAAAACTGGCTGAAGAGCGTGGATTTAATGATGCCTTTTATGGGGAGCCCCCAGTTGATGGCCCATTTGGTAATACCCATTCCCAGGCTTGTAAGGGTAGGGGAACTCATAGAAGAAAATAAAAACTGGGCTCGTTTTAATTCACTATTGGTTCTGTATTTAAACGCGATCTCTGTATTATCGAACTCCGGGACCATAATATATATTGACGTGCAAAAATAGACGGCATTTGTCATTCAAAGAAATCGCATGATATATGTCATGAAATTGGAACAATATTTTTATTGTGTCATAACAGTGTATAAAAAACGTGATTAACCACAAAAAGCCCGTATTTGGCAAAATTTTTGAAAGGTTTTAATTAAGTTTTAATTATTTTTACAACTCTTATTAAAAAAAACGTTGCAATGAAAAAATTATTTTTACTTCTTTCTGCGGCAGTATGCACGGCACCTGCTTTTGCACAAACGCAGAGTGTTGTTTTCACGAAGGGTTTGGAAGGTCCTAAGGGCACTTTGTCTAATATCCCTATTTCTGAAATTAAGGCTGCTAAACTAGCTGAATCGTCTGCTAATAAAGGAACGGCTACACAATCTTCATGGTTTGACTATGCTGACCTGATGAGTATTAACGGTAGCTCTAAGTTTTATTATTTTAACATCGCGCCTGATAGCAATATCAGCACAACTCCTCCTTATCATGTTTATATGCATGGTATGGGCATGTCTTTTGATCCTACTGACAGCGTGTACTTTGGTGGTGATATTAATCTGCACACAAAAGCCGGTTACGTATCTAACACTCAGTTTTTGCCTGATTTCCGTGTATTTAAAGACCATTCTTATAAAGTTGATAGCGTTAGGTTCCCGCTTACATATGAGAGGGGCGATAACTCTACTTTAAATGACTCTATTTATGTATCTATCCTGCAGACTGGTGATACATCAACAAAAGGTATCTATGAACTGACATTTACAGCAAGCGGTTTGTCTTTTGCTTCAGCAATGTACGATACTGCTACCAGCAAAATATCGGATTCAGTTGATGCTACTAAAATTATCAGGTTAGGTTACAAGTTAGATGCAGCTATGATCGCTGATACCAATACCAATGGTTTCCTCAACTTGTTTTTGAATGGTATTGAATTGCCTAACGGCGGTATGAATGTACCTGCTGGAAGAAAAGTAATTGGTTATGTTTCTTTTGTACCTGCAAATAAATACCCGCTTAATACTCCTTTAGCAAATGCTAATGTATTGCATGGATTTGCATATGATTTAACCGGTAATGATGACGCTCCTGCACAAAGTGGTAATTCTTATCAATGCGGACTGGTAGCTACTGATCAAAGCAGGTATCAGGATACAAGTTCCTTTGTTTATAAAGGCCATAATATCTTAATACCATCTGTTGCTTACAGTAAAGATCACTATCAAAGTTCATGGGATGTGCATGTAATTTGTACTTCTTGTCCTCCGCTGACAGTTACTAAGTTCAATACTAACCTTTTCGCATCACGGGCATATCCAAACCCTGCTACTTCTGAGATCACAATTACTTTCGGTCTGAAAGAAGCAGCAAACACAAATGTTAGCATTATGAACACTGTAGGACAAGTAATAGCTACTCAAAATGCAGGTAATGTTACTACAGGAAAGGTGACATTCTCTACAGCTAACCTTGCTAATGGCTTGTACTTCTACACTGTAGAAGCAAACGGCGAGCGTACTACAAATCGCTTCGTAGTTGCACATTAATAAATAATATTTATAATGTAAAAAGGGTAACAATTCTGTTACCCTTTTTATTTTTTTGGAAACAATAGTTTATTATTGCAACGCCCGAAAAAGCAGCGTCGGGCAAAATGTATTGTCTTATTAGAGAAAAGTTTTATAGAGAATGGCGAAAAACCTGCTGATTGTTGAGTCTCCCGCAAAGGCTAAAACGATTGAAAAGATATTGGGTAGTGATTTTGAGGTAAAATCGTGCTATGGCCATATTCGAGACCTGGAGAAGGAGGATATGGGAATTGATGTAAACAATGACTTTAAACCCAAATATGTAGTATCAGAAGATAAGCAGAAGGTTGTAAAGGAACTGAAATCCCTGGCGAAGAAAGCAGACGATGTGTGGTTGGCAACGGATGAGGACCGGGAAGGAGAGGCTATATCCTGGCATTTGTGCGAGGTGCTAGACCTGGACCCGGCAACCACCAAGCGTATTGTATTCCACGAGATCACCAAGCCAGCAATAAAAAAAGCAGTAGAAAAACCTCGTACGGTAGATATGAACCTGGTGAATGCACAGCAGGCACGCAGGATACTGGACCGAATTGTGGGCTTTGAAATATCGCCCATCCTTTGGCGCAAGATGAGCATGCGTAATAACCTGTCTGCAGGGCGTGTGCAATCTGTAGCAGTGAGGGTAATCGTAGAAAGGGAGAGGGAAATAACCAAGTTCAAGGCGGAAAGTAGCTTTAAAGTAGAAGCTTTCTTTAATGCGCCTGATACCAATAATAAGAAAGTAAACTTCAAGGCTGAAGGCCCTGATAAAATGAAGGGTAGCGCTACAGCTAAAACATACCTGCAGCGTTGTATCAATGCTACCTATACGGTAAATGACATACAGGTAAAACCGGCAAAAAAATCCCCTGCAGCGCCGTTTACTACATCTACGCTTCAGCAGGAGGCGAGCCGAAAACTGGGGTACTCAGTATCTAAAACCATGTTGCTGGCACAGAAGCTCTACGAGAACGGGCATATTACCTATATGCGTACCGACTCGGTAAACTTATCTGAAACGGCAAACGAGAATATATATAAAGCAGTTGCAGAACAGTACGGCGATAAATATTATCAGCAAAGGAAATTTCAAAATAAGAACGAGTCTGCCCAGGAAGCGCACGAGGCCATACGCCCGACAGATATGACTACCGCATCTATAGGCGATGCAGATACACAGCGCCTGTATGACCTGATATGGAAACGTACCATGGCCAGCCAGATGGCTGATGCGCAGTTGGAGCGCACGATAGCTAAAATCGGTGTTTCCTCTCAGCCTGATCCGTTGACGGCAACCGGAGAGGTGCTTCGTTTTGATGGCTTCCTGAAAGTATATACCGAGGGCCGTGATGAAGAAGATGGTGAAGAAGAAAATGAGGGTATGTTGCCACCACTAACCGTAGGCCAGGTGCTGGATCTTATAGAGATGAAAGCTACGGAACGCTTTACAAGGCCAGCGCCAAGATATACGGAAGCCTCACTTGTAAAGAAACTAGAGGAAATGGGTATAGGGCGTCCGTCTACTTATGCACCAACCATCAGTACTATACAGCAACGTGGATACGTAGAAAAACGCGATAAAGAAGGCGTAAGGCGGGAATATGAAGTATTAAGCCTGAAGAATAACGAAATAACAGAAGTAAAAGAAAGCGAAAATACAGGTGCAGAAAAGAATAAACTGTTTCCTACCGACCTTGGTATGGTGGTGACAGACTTTCTGAGTGAGCACTTTGATAAAATAATGGATTATAGCTTTACCGCTAAGATAGAGGAGGAGTTTGACGAGATAGCAGGCGGTAAGCAGAAGTGGAATAAGATGATCGGCGATTTTTACAAGCCGTTTCACCAGAGTGTAGAGCACACTATGGAGCATGCAGGCAGAGCTAAAGGAGAGCATGAACTGGGTGTAGATCCTGCCAGCGGCAAGCCTGTAGTGGCGCGCCTGGGGCGTTTTGGCCCGATGGTACAGATAGGTAGTACCGAAGACGAAGAAAAACCGCGCTTTGCGAAACTGCGTCCTAATCAGAGTATAGAAACCATTACCCTTGACGAGGCAATGGAACTCTTTAAACTACCAAGGAACCTGGGACTGTTTGAAGGAACGGACGTTGTAGTTAATATAGGCCGTTTTGGACCTTATGCTCAGCACGACAGTAAGTTTTACTCGCTGAAGAAGGAGATGGATCCTTATACTGTAGAGCTGGAAGAAGTAGCGCCGCTGATAGAAGAAAAGAGGAAGGCAGCCGCTGAAAGTACTATTAAGATATTTGAGAAAGAAAAGATCAAAATACTGAAAGGGCCCTACGGACCTTATATAAAACAAGGCCTGCGTAATTATAAGATCCCTAAAGACAAACTGGAAACGGCCGCCGATCTTACAATAGAAGAGGTGAAAGCTATTATTGAAGAGATAAAAGCAAATCCTCCTAAAAAAACAGCCAGAGGCAAAAGGGCTAAATCATAAAATTGGCGTAACTTAAGGGTAGAGAATAGACAAACAAATGCAGCCTAGTAAGGA
This sequence comes from Bacteroidetes bacterium 43-93, assembly GCA_001897855.1. Lineage (GTDB taxonomy): Bacteria > Bacteroidota > Bacteroidia > Chitinophagales > Chitinophagaceae > Polluticoccus. The sequence continues at coordinate 25,571 of MKUO01000018.1, read as the reverse complement.
GATAGCGGCGTTGCTGACCTTGATAGATGACCCGGATGATGAGGTATATGATACCGTAGCCGATAAGCTGGTGCATTACGGCAAAGAGATCATACCAAACCTGGAAAAGCTATGGGAAGTAACAGTGGATGAATCGGTACAGGAACGTATCGAAACCTTGATCCATCGGGTACATTTCCAGGATCTGCAACAAGAGCTGCTGGAATGGAGCCAATCGCGAAACCCGGAAATATTGCGCGGTGCAATACTGGTTGCCAAATATCAATTTCCCGACCTTAATATAGGATCTATCCTCAGCCAGTTTGACCAGATAAGACGGAATATATGGCTGGAGCTGAATAATTACCTGACTCCTCTGGAACAGGTAAATGTATTTAACAGTATACTATATAATTACTACAAGCTGCAGGGGCACGAACTAACGGAACGTGAGCCTAAATTTTTCTTCATCAACCAGGTGCTGGAAAGTAAGCAGGGCAATTCTTACTCATTAGGCGTACTATACCTGGCGCTTTGCGAGTTGCTTGATATTCCCATATTTGCCGTTGATATACCTCGCCAGTTTGTATTTGCGTACATCGATACGCTGCATCATTTTTATAAAGACGATGATGATGTAGTGCAGCAAGTGCAGTTTTTTATAGATCCGCTGAACGGTACCATCTACACACAAAAAGATGTGGAGTCTTACCTGCGCAAGATAAACGCAGGCAAGGATGAAAGTTATTACGCTCCGCTGCAATCTAAACGGGTGATCTATAAAATGCTGGAAGAACTGGCGCTATGCTATCGTTATAAACGTGAAGACCAGCGTGCAGACGAGATACAGCAACTCATGCAAATACTAGTAGATATTGCTACCCACGACTAGTTAATCTTCCTCTTCGTCGGGGTTATTGATCGATAATTTCACGCGTTGGATACGCATCTTATCTATATTCAATACTGTAAAGTCGTACTGCTTATAGCTGACAGTTTCATTGAGCGCCGGGAATTTTCCGGAGATCTCCAGGATCAAGCCTGCAAGTGAATCACTTTCTCCGCGGACAACGTCGAACGTATCGGATGGCTGGCCAATAAGCCTGCAAACATCATTTATCAGTGTTTTGCCCTCCAATATATAGTTGTTATCGTCTATCTTTTTGAATTGCAGATCGTCTTCGTCAAATTCATCCCTGATATCGCCAATGATCTCTTCCATAATATCCTCGAGCGTTATAATACCCGAAGTGCCGCCAAACTCATCAACTACTATTGCAAAGTGGATGCGCTTCTGCTGAAATTCTTTCAATAGATCCTCAATCAGCTTGCCTTCATGTACAAAGTATGCCGGACGTATCAGTTTATGCCAGTCAAAATTATCTTCATCAGTATGGGGCAGAAAATCCTTGATATAAATGATGCCGGCGATCTTATCCAGGTTTTCTTTATACACAGGCATACGTGAATAGCCCACCTCTATAGCTATCTTCTGCACCTGGGGGAAGGTAGATTCAAAAGGAACACCACTTACATCCATACGGGTACGCATAACCTGGCGAGCGGTGATATTGCCAAACTTAAGGATGCCCTTAAAAATATTCACCTCTTCGCGGGTAGCGCTATGCCCTACAGTTAGTTCTATTGCATGTTCAAAATCTTCGTTGCTGATATTGGCGGGTTTGGTCCCTAGTTTATCCTCTATATAATGAGTGGAAGATACCAGCAGATTGCTTATAGGGCGGAATATTTTGTTCATTGCCTGCAGTATAGGCGCGGAAAAGAGCGCCATACGCATATTGTTTTGCGTAGCGTATACCTTAGGTAGTACCTCACCAAACAGTACGAGCAAAAATGTTACCGCTAATACCTGCACTACAAACGACTCCCAGGAAGGGACATTTTGCGGTAAGATACCGCTGATGAGCAGGTTGGTAGTGATAACAATGGCTATATTGATAAAGTTGTTAGCTACCAGTATTGTAGCCAGCAATAGTTTTGGATGATCGAGCAATTGTAATACCTGGCGTGCGCTTGCCTCCTCTTTTAGCTTCAGGTAATTAATGTCCTTAGCTGTTAATGAAAAGTATGCTGTTTCTGCACCTGCGGTAATAGCAGTGAAGAGCAGCAAAATAAGGATGATGATGATGAGTATAGTGGCGTTTGACGCTGAAAACGCGTGAGCGGCCTGTAAAAATATATTGAAGAATATCGTTTCTCCGTCGGAAGCACTTCCCAAGGTATGACTGGTTTGGTCTGTTTCAAAATTAAAAAAAGGAAGCCAATAAAATGCTTCCTTTTTTCATCTGTAAAATTTTATTAAAAAGGCAGGTCGTCTTTTACGGGGCCAATATTAGGATCATAACTAAGATCGGGTGCAGATATGTTAATATCTCCGGAATTCTGGGTTTCCCCCTCGCCATGATGCGGCACGTCGCCGTTTTCTTTACGCTTGTCCAGCATCACCATATTATCGCCTACAATTTCTGTGCTGAACCTTCGGTTCTTGTCCTTATCTTCCCAACTGCGGGTGCGCAGGCGGCCCTCAATGAACACCAGGCTGCCTTTATGAAGGAATTTCTGTGCAAGCTCGGCCAATCCACGCCAAAGAACTACAGTATGCCATTCGGTTTGTGATACAAGGTTACCGTTCTTGTCTTTAAAAGTTTCAGTAGTTGCCAGCGGAAATTTGGCAACAGCTATATTCCCTTCCAGGTATTGCAGATCCGGTTCTCGTCCTAAATTGCCAATCAACATAACCCTATTAACGCCCCTCATGATTGTTCGTATTTAATCAATTATGATAATTCTACATCTATTAAGTATTAAAAATAAAAAATTTTTTCTAAAAAAGAAACAATCGTTTTAGGGAAGCCATAATTATTTAATTCCTTTAACGGTACCCAAATTCCATCTTCCGGTAATGGGTAATTTGCCGGTTTATAATGCAAACGGTAAAAGCTAAAATGTATCAGCTGGTGGGTGAGACGTTGTTTTGCCTTACCCATATATTCCAGGCTTTCATTTAGTTCCAGTTTTTTGAATTGATCCGTAACGGTGATATCCTGAACTTCATTGCCTGTTTCTATAAGTAAAGGCTCAAACAAGTTTTGCCAGATATCTTGTTCCGTACGTTTGTGTATCCAAAGCCTATCCTTGTGAGTTAATAACAGGTAATGGAAGTACCGCGTTTTTACGACCAGCTTTTTTGTTTTAACCGGGAGCAGGGATATAATTCCCTTATGATAGGCAACGCAATGTTTTTGCAGCGGACAGTTTTCGCACCCAGGTTTTTGTGGTGTACACAGCATAGCGCCAAGGTCCATGATGGCCTGGTTGTATGCTGCTGAATCCCCGGTGTGTAAGAGATCCCCGGCAAGCTGATGGAAGAACTTTTTCCCTTCCGTGCTGTCTGTAGCTGTGTCGATACCAAAGTAGCGGGCCAGCACACGATACACATTCCCATCTACTACGGCATGTGGCAAGCCATATGCAAATGAGGAAATGGCAGCTGCTGTATAGGGGCCAATTCCTTTTAATGCGAGTATTTCATCGTATGTGGCAGGGAACTTTCCTTTCAGCTCCCCTGCAATATGGCGGGCAGTAGCCAGCATATTCTTGCAACGATTGTAGTATCCAAGCCCTTGCCATATCCTGAATACTTCTTCATCGGGCGCCTTGGCAAGATGCCCGATGGAAGGATATGCTTCTGTAAATCGTTGATAATAAGGCAATCCCTGCAGGGCGCGTGTTTGTTGTAATATTATCTCAGACAACCATATTTTGTACGGGTCTTTTTCTGATTTCCAGGGCAAGCTGCGATCGTTATCTGTATGATGCCAGGACATCAGGCTGCGGGTAAAATATTTCCGCTGAGCTTTGGATATTTCCATTGAATGCAATTTACATACGGGGGCCGACGTGGTATATTTTTTTATCGAAAAAGTGAAGACTAAAATTTACTTTTGCGGCACAATTCGTTTTTAAATGGAGATCAACAAGCTGAAGGATATAGCAGCACAGGTACGCAGGGATATTGTTAGAATGGTGCATGGAGTACAAAGTGGCCACCCCGGTGGGTCGCTGGGTTGTACAGAGTATTTGGTTGCGCTGTACTTCCAGATCATGAAGCACGACCCCAATTTTAAAATGGATGGGGTAGGTGAGGACATATTCTTCCTTTCCAACGGACATATTTCACCGGTTTTCTATAGCGTGTTGGCACGTGCCGGCTACTTTGATGTTGCCGAACTGGCTACATTCCGCAAGTTGGATTCTCGCCTGCAAGGCCATCCTACTACACATGAGCATTTGCCGGGTGTACGCATTGCCAGCGGTTCTTTGGGGCAGGGTATGAGTGTAGCGTGCGGAGCCGCACTTACTAAAAAGCTGAATGGAGATAAGCAACTGGTTTTTTCGCTGCATGGTGATGGTGAGCTACAGGAAGGACAGAATTGGGAAGCTATTATGTTTGCAGCCCATCATAAAATAGATAACCTGATAGCTACTATAGATGTTAATGGCCAGCAGATCGACGGCCCTACCAGTAAGGTAATTGATCTTGGTTCGCTGAAAGCAAAATTCGAAGCATTTGGCTGGCAGGTGCTAGAGCAAACCAATGGTAACGACATGGAACAGGTTGTTGCTACCCTGGAACAGGCAAAATCTGAAACAGGTAAGGGGAAGCCCATCTGTATATTATTACATACTATTATGGGTAAGGGTGTTGATTTTATGGAAGGTACGCATGAATGGCATGGCATAGCGCCAAGCGATGTGCAACTGGAAAAAGCACTGGAGCAATTACCTGTAACACTGGGCGATTACTAATGGTTAAATGTTTAATCGATATTTAAGCCTGTTTTAAAACAGGCTTTTTTATTTTTATCTATTGAATCCTTAGATGTAAGAGGTTGATTATTTTAGATTGAAGCGGCACATCCAAATATTAATATGTGTATTGGCAATTTTTGCGGTCAATACAACCAAGGCGCAATCCGTTCACATCCTTGATAAGCCGTTCCCGGTGGTAGATTCTACTTTGGACTCTATCTGGACATCCTACATGCAACTCGATACCATTCAAGGTTTGCAAAAGGTTAAGGATCTGAGACTATGGGGCGCTAAACAGAAAAATGATTATGTAAAATATGGTACAAGGCTGGCAGAGCTGAAGTACTATATTTATAAGATCAAGGGGTTTCGTAATGCCGATAGCGAGTTTACTAAATTAATAGCAGATGTTGAGGACAAGCCGGCCGAATTGCGCGCGCAGGTATACTACGTATATTCATTATATTTATTTAACGATTATAGCACAGCTCTTGCTGCTTTCGAAAATGGCCTAAACGCTTATGACATATATTCTAAGCTCACCGCGAGACAGTTTCCAAAGAAATCTTTATGCCTATTCAATCTAGGTATCAGCTATTATCGCTTTAAGGATTATGAAGACGGGAAGAAAATATTTCTGGAGTCGATAGCTGCCCGGCCGTTATATAAGGCGCCACTTAAAGAAATGATCTATAATGCTTTGGCATTATGTTACCGGAATACGGGCGTTTACGATTCTGCATTATATTATTTTCACGAGGCATACCAGATGTCCATAAGGCCGGATTCTGTATGGATGGGCATTATTATCGGCAATATCGGAATAACTTATTATCTGCAAGGCAAATACGACGAGGCAATCCCATTATTACAAACTGATATAAGGCTTGGGTTAAGGGGAACACAGGTATCCAATACCGCCAAATCAATAGCCGTACTTGGCGATATATACCTGAATACAGGCAAAGAAGCCGAAGGAATGAAACTGTTGAAGCAGGCATATCACTTAATAGATAGCAATAATAAGTGGACTGATTATGACCTGCTGCAATATGTATATCCGATACTTGCCAAAGCGTATATTAAAAATGGCAATGCGGCATTGGCCTACGCATTCCTGGATTCTGCACTAAGGGTGCGGGATAGTATTGGTAGTCAAAGAAATGCACTGACATTGGCAAAGGCAAAGCAGAACCTGGCCACACAAAAGTACAATATGAAGGTGAGGGAAGCGGAGTCGCAAAGGAACTTTAATGTATTGTTGCGGGATGCATTGATAGTGGGTATCCTTTTGCTTGCGGTAATTGCTTTATTGATTATCAACAGGCAAAAGATCAGGCATAACCAAAACCTTCAAAAGCTGGAAGTGGAGAAATGGAAAGCCGAAGTGGACAAAAGGCGAGCAGAAAGTGAGCTGGTGACTGCTGAACACCGGCTGGCGGACTTTACCCGCAGCCTGAAGGAAAAGAATGAACTTATAGAACAGTTTGCTAGTGAGATAGAACGTTACAAAACAATCTCAAGCGAACAGGACCGGGTTAGTCAGCAAGATGCGCTGCTCCAACTTCAGCGGTCAACTATTCTTACCGATGATCAATGGGAGGATTTTCGCAGCCTTTTCGAACAAGTACATTCCGGCTACCTGAACCGGTTGAGAGAAAAACTGCCATTACTTACCCCTGCAGAAACCCGTTTTATTACCCTTAGTAAACTAAAGTTATCCAACAAAGAGATGGCCGGGGTACTGGGTATTAGTAATGATGCTGTACGTATGAGCAAGCATCGGCTACGGAAAAAGCTGAATCTCACCACCGATGAAGAATTAGAGCAGGTCATCGAAACCATCTAAAACACTGCATTTTCCTATTAGTTACGTTTTAGTTACGCCCATTTTTTGTGTAAAAATGAGTGCTAAGCTACATTTGAACTGATGACGCCCCCACGCAAAACATCATTGCCAAGAATGAGCAGATACACAGTATGGTCAGCCCTGGTTTTGGCTGCCGCCCTGGCAATGATCGTATTAGTGTTGTTTAGGTTTGGGGGATCCGTTAAGTAAAGAATTTCAGATGGCTATAAGCCAATTAATACCTCTGTGGGTGAAGTAGCATACACTCCTCTCAATTGTAAAAGAAAAAAGCCCCGTTTCTCCGGGGCTTTTTTGGTGTCTTGAGCAGCAACTTTTTATTGGCTTAAGATATCTCTTGATATTACAAGTTTCTGAATTTCAGAAGTTCCTTCGCCGATGGTGCACAATTTGCTGTCGCGGTAGAATTTCTCAACCGGGAAGTCTTTGGTATAACCATAGCCACCAAATATCTGTACTGCATCGGTTGATATCTGTACACATATTTCAGAAGCATAATATTTAGCCATTGCAGATTCCTTAGTCATTTTCTCGCCCTTATTCTTTTTATCGGCAGCCTGGTAAATCAATGCTTCAGCAGCTTCTATTTTTACCAGCATATCTGCCAGCTTAAAAGCAATTGCCTGGAAGTTAGATATCGGCTGATCGAACTGGTGGCGTTCCTTAGAGTATTTCAGGGAAGCTTCATAGGCGCCCTTAGCTATTCCAAGGGAAAGGGCAGCAATGGAGATACGTCCGCCATCCAGCACTTTCATAGCCTGTTTGAATCCTTCTCCTACCTCGCCAAGACGCTGAGCGTCAGAAATGCGGCAATTGTCAAATACCAGTTCTGCAGTTTCAGATGCACGCATACCCAGTTTATTCTCCTTCTTACCTGCAGAGAAACCCGGAGTGCCGCGTTCTACTACAAAGGCAGTTACGTTATTTTTAGCGCGTGGCTCACCTGTGCGGCAGAGCACTACTGCTACATTGCCACTGATACCGTGTGTGATCCAGTTTTTAGTACCATTTATGATCCAGTCATCACCATCGCGAACAGCTGTACAACGCATATTGCCCGCATCGCTACCTGTGTTCGCTTCTGTAAGGCCCCAGGCACCTATCCATTCACCACTTGCCAGTTTAGGCAGGTATTTTTGCTTTTGCTCTTCGTTGCCGAATGTAAGGATATGGCCTGTGCACAGTGAATTGTGCGCCGCAACAGACAATCCTATAGAACCACAAACCTTAGCGATCTCGCTGATAACGGTAACGTATTCGAAGTAGCTAAGGCCGGAACCACCATATTCTGTAGGTACCAGAACACCCATCAAACCTAACTCGCCCATTTTGTGAAAAAGATCGATCGGGAATTTTTGCGATTCATCCCATTCCATCATCTGTGGGCGGATGTTTTTGTTAGCAAAATCACGGATCATTTCTGCAATGCTAACCTGGGTATCTGTATAGTTGAAATTCATAATATGGTAGACGAATAAATCAGGGTGCAATTTTACGACTTTTTCCTAATGTGACCATTAGTGGCGGTGCTTATTTCAGCCTCGACCGGTCTATTTGTATATAAGGCTCCAGCCGGTCATAATCTTCCTGTGTCAGTGTATATACTTTTTTCAGTTCTTCCTTATTATAGAACACCTTCCCTTTGGCACGCCAATGCAGAAATATAGCGGTAGTTTTTTCCCTCAGCCCTAATTTTCGTAACCCTATGCTGTCGACAGAGTTAGGGTCGAACACAAACATTTTTATTTTGACCCCAGCCGTTGTTTTTTCGGTTCTGGTAACCGGCTGAATATAATTGCTCTTTTTTTGCGGGAACGTGTCTGCATGGGTATTATTATATGTTGGCGGATCTTTGATGGTGGAAGCTTTTAGCTGCCGCCATTGAGCGTTTAGCCGTGCTTCCTGCTCCCGGTTATATGATGGATGCACCCATTCATGCATTGTTGCCTTTACTGCAAGAAGTATAGCTATTAATAGGAGCAGTGAAATGATGCCGAGTCTTTCGGTACGGGTAAATGATGTAAAAGCACGTCCTGCTTTCATAAGCTGAAAATAGTAAAACCTTTATATTGCGGCATGAAATCTTTTGCCAGCGATAATTATGCAGGCGTGCTGCCTGAAGTGATGGAAGCCTTACAAAAGGCCAATCACGAACACGCAAGATCTTATGGCGCCGACGAAATTACGGCAAGAGTAAAGAAATTATTCTGCGAAGTGTTTCATGCAGATGTAGAAGTATTCTTTGTATTTAATGGCACCGGTGCTAATGTATTGAGCATCAGCAGTACTACGCAGTCCTTTAATTCTGTGATCTGCGCTGATATATCTCATATATATAATGATGAATCATCGGCACCGGAAACATTTACCGGTTGCAGATTTTTCCCGGTGTCATCAAACGCTAACGGTAAGCTAACGCCGGAGGTAGTGGAGGAGAGGCTGATACGCAAAGGAGATATGCATTATGCGCAAACCAGGTTGCTCTCTGTAACACAAGCTACGGAGTATGGTACTGTATATACACCTGATGAACTGAAAACATTAACTACGCTGGCGCATGAGCATGATCTGTATGTGCATATGGATGGCTCGCGCTTCTTTAATGCGGCTGCCGGATTGGGATGTTCTTTCGATCAAATAAGCGGAGATGCGGGGATAGATATATTGTCGTTAGGCGGTACCAAAGCCGGTATGATGTTTGGCGAAGCCGTAGTGGTATTTAATAAACAACTGGTGCCACAAATTGCTTACAAGCATAAACAAGCGATGCAACTGGCTTCTAAAACACGTTTTATTTCTGCCCAGTTTGAAGCCATGCTACTTAATGATACATGGAAAAAACATGCAAGCCATGCCAATGAAATGGCACAATACCTGGCCGCTTCCATATCCCGCTATCCCGGGGTGAAAGTGAATAACCAGGTACAAGGCAGTGCCGTATTTGCAGAACTGCCGAGGGAATGGAATACGCCACTGCAGGCGAAGTATCCTTTTTACATATGGAAAGAAGCTACGAACGAAGCGAGACTGATGTGCAGCTTTGATACTACAAAAGAGGATATTGATGCATTTACCGGCCTGATGAACAATTTATAGCAATCTTACTCTTACATAAATAAAATGGTGGGCGGCACAATTTGTGCCGCCTTTTATGTTAGCATCACCAAAACTTATCAAAAGTTTCACATGTATTATCAACTTTTGTATATACATTCGTATTGCCAATTGATGTATATACAATAATTTATCACATTCATAAAACATAAACTATGCAAAAAACAACATGGAAAATTGATCCTGCACACTCGGAGATCACCTTTAAAACTAAGCACCTGATGATAACAACCGTAACAGGCCATTTTAAAACGTTCGACCTGGAAGTGGAAACAGAGGGTGATGATTTTACTAAAGCGAGCAAAGTACGCTTTACTGCAGACATAGATTCCATTAGTACCAATAACGAACAAAGAGATGCACACCTGAAAAGTGCAGATTTCTTTGATGCAGCTAACCATCCGCAACTGGTGTTTGAAGGCACAAAAGTTGAGGGCTCAGGAGATAGCTATAAACTGCATGGCAACCTTACGATGAGGAGCACGACTAAACCAATAACGCTGGATGTGGAATTTGGAGGTATCGTTACAGACCCATACGGACAAACCAAAGCAGGCTTTACTGTAGATGGTAAGGTGAAACGTAAAGAATACGGACTAACATGGGATGCTATAACCGAAGCGGGAAAGATAGTGGTAAGTGACGAAATAAAAATACATGCAGAAGTGCAGATAGTGAAACAAGCGTAGATATCAATATTGTTCTAAAAAAGTAAAGCCCCGTTAAGATAAACGGGGCTTTATTGTTAGCTGATGTTTGTTAGTTTTTTCAGCAGCTTCCTGTTCTCTCTTTTGTGCATGATGTTATAAATGCGAGAGTAGATAACAGGGAGTATTAATAAAGTGAGCAGGGTAGAAGTAATCAAACCACCGATTACCACAATAGCTAATGGCTTTTGAGTTTCAGAACCAATCCCCGTGCTAATAGCGGCCGGTAGCAAACCGATTGCAGCCATTAAAGCCGTCATTACTACGGGGCGAACACGGGATATCACACCTTGTTCTATCGCTTCGCGCAATGGCATTTTGGCTTCCAGGTTTTTTCGGAATACGGTTATCAATATCACACCATTTTGTATACACACGCCAAATAAGGCTATAAAACCTATACCCGCGCTGATGCTAAAGTTCATGCCGGTAATGTGTAATGCAAGAATACCACCTATCAGTGCAAACGGTACGTTCATGATGGTGAGGACTGCATCTTTTACATTGCCGTAAGTAACAAACAATATCATGAAGATGCCGAGCAAACAAAGCGGTACCACTTGTGCTAAAGTATGGCCGGCACGCTGTGCATTTTCAAATTCACCATTCCAGGTCATGGTATAGCCATCAGGCAACTTTACATGTGCGGCTACTTTCTTTTGTGCTTCTGCTATGGTACTTCCAAGGTCGCGGCCACGGATAGAGAACTTCACCGGTATATAACGGGCATTATTATCGCGATAGACGAATGATGGCCCTGTAAGCTCCTTGATATCGCATATCTCCTTGATAGGAATTTTAGCGCCATCCTGTGTAGGTACGCGGAGCTGTTCTATTTTCTCCTGTGTGTTACGCGCATCGGATATATAACGTACACGTACATCAAACTTACGCTCACCCTCGTATAGCTGTGTTGCTGCTTTACCACCCAAAGCCATTTCGATAACTGCATTGGCATCCTGCACATTGATACCATAGAGTGCCATCTTTTTCTGATTCAGCTCTATGCGGAACTCAGGCTGGCCGAGGTTACGCAATACACCAAGGTCTTCTACACCCTGTACCGTTCTTAGCTGGTCCATTACCTGGTCGGCAAGACTATCCAGTTGCTTAAAATTAGGCCCGAATATTTTTACTGCCAGTGATGCCGGTACGCCTGCAACGGCCTCTTCTACATTATCACGTATAGGTTGTGAATAGTTGTACAGCACACCCGGTATTTTCGATAATTCGCTGTTCAGTGTATCTACCAGTTTATCAGGCGTCATTCCCTTTTTCCATTCTTCTTTTGGTTTCAGATCCACAGCGATCTCTACATTGAAGAAGCCTTTAGGGTCTGTACCATCTACTGTACGTCCCACCTGCGCCATAGTATGCCTTACCTCCGGATGTTTCGCAATCATGTCCATCATCTTACGGGCCATCTCGTTCGATAGATCGAGCGATGCACTCATAGGCAGCTGTGCCTTTACCCATAATGCACCTTCATCTAATTCAGGAAGGAATTCCGAACCCAGGAACTTGGCAGAAGCGAAGGAGAGCACCATAATAACTACCGCGGTAGTAATACTCTGCACCTGGTGCGTATATACATATCTGAAAGCCCTGCCAATATTTTTCTCAAAGAACTCAACTACTACATTGTGTTTTTCGCGTACATTCTTTTTAAGCAATACACTCGCAAATGCGGGAACGAATGTGAGTGTATATATAAGGGCACCCAGCAATGCAAAGCCTAATGTGAATGCAAGGGGTGAAAACATTTTACCTTCTACCTTCTGAAAGGCAAAGATGGGTATGAGGCAGGTAAGGATAATGATCTTGGAGAAGAAGATGGCTTTACCCATTTCTGTACCCACATTTTTAAACAATCCAAGCTTGGCCAGTTTATTGAACTTCTCCATCCCCACTTCTTTGGCCTTATGGTCCAATGCTACAAACAGCCCTTCTACCATCACTACGGCACCATCTATGATGATACCAAAGTCAACCGCGCCCATGGATAGCAGGTTAGCCGTCATACCTTTTAGCCGCATGAGCATAAAAGCAAACAGTAGGGCTAACGGAACAATCAGGCCCACAATGAGTGTCGTGCGCCAGTCGGCCATGAAAATGAGGACAATAAGCGTAACAAGTATGATACCTTCAAACAGGTTGTGCAATACCGTATGCGTTGCATATTCCATCAGGGTGGTACGATCATAAAATGGTACGATCTTCACATCCTTAGGCAGAATATGGTTATTGAGTTCTGCCACCTTATCGTGTACACGGTTTAGCACCTCTTCAGCATTTTCACCTTTACGCATTACCACAATACCTTCTACCACATCATCGTCATTATCTCTATGTACCTGGCCAAGGCGTGGTTTTTCTGTTTCTGCCACGTTGGCGATATTACGTATCAGGATAGGAACGCCATTGATCTTGGTAACGATGATGTCCCTGATCTCGTCGATGTTATTCAACAAACCGATACCACGCACTACAAATGCCTGCCCGTTCTTGGTCAATACATCGCCACCTACATTGATATTACTTTTGGCAACGGCATTATATACATCGAGCGATGTGAGCCCGTAATTGAGTATCTTGGCTGGATCTACCTGGATCTCGTATATCTTCTCTCCGCCACTGAATGTGTTTACGTCTGCTATGCCGGGGATGGATTTAAACTGCCTGTCGAGCACCCATTCCTGTATCGTGTTTAGCTCTCGTATGCTTCGGATCTTACTTTTGAGTGTATAACGATAAACCTCACCCGTTGGGCCATAAGGGGGCTGCACATCCGGCTTAATGCCATCGGGCAAATCTATATTGCTGATGCGGCTAAATACCTGTTGGCGGGCAAAGGCGTCATCTACACCATCATCAAATATCAGGCGCACATAAGAGAGCCCGAAAGATGATGTAGACCGCAGGTTTACTTTTTTCTGCACGGAGTTTAGCTCTGTTTCCAGTGGTATGGTTACAAATTTTTCTACCTCTTCGGCACTTCTGCCCGGCCATTGGGTAATGATAATGATCTGGGTATTGGTTACATCCGGAAAGGTTTCGATGGGGGTGTTACGATAACTTATGTACCCGATAACGGCCAATGCACCGGTAAGAAAGAATACCAGGTACCTGTGGCGTAACGAAAAATGGATGATCTGTTTGATGAACTTGTTCATAAATAAATAAGTGTTGGACGCGGGTGAGCGCCAAAAGAGTCAAATAAAAAAGAGGGTAAAAATCCTATCCCGGCTCCATTAAAAGGTCTATCAGGTGTGTATTCAGCATAAAAGAATACAACACGAAGACAAGCCCTGCAAGCCCCAGTAAGAATTTACCTTTTCCGGCCATTTTATCAGGCACAATATTAATACATAAGAGGCTGTAAAAATGTTAAATCTGCTACAGCGAGCGGATAAATTTAATAACAGCCTGCCTGTCGGCCTTGCTAAGCTGAGAGAACTTTGTTTTGGATTGTTCTGCTTCACCACCATGCCATAAGATAGCTTCTTCGATAGTACGCGCCCTGCCATCGTGCAGATAGTACGGAGTGCCGTTTGTTTTCTCGAAAAGGCCTATACCCCACAGCGGGGCAGTGCGCCATTCCTTGCCATTTGCCAGGAAATCGTTATAGTTATCAGCGAGGCCATCGCCCATATCGTGCAGCAACAGATCTGTAAAAGGTTGTATGCGTTGGTTGGATATTGCAGGGAGTGTAAGATCTACACCGGTCTGAACAATGGGTTTATGACAGCCGGAACAGTTCAGTTGGTTGAAGAGTTCCTTGCCATGTTTTACCTCCGGGTCTGTAACATTTCTGCGGGCCGGTACGGCAAGTGTGCGCACATAAAATGCTACTGCGTTTAATATGCTATCAGGCAGTTCAGGATCATCACTCCTGCCATCGAATTGCGCCTGGCCGTAACAGCTTTCCATGGGTACAATACTGCTGGTAATACCCATATCCTGGTTGAAAGCACCTGCCACCTGTGTTTTTACAGTGGCGGTATTTGCCTTCAGGCCAAAGCGGCCCAGTTCTTTTCTTTTGGTTTCTGCATTATACACATAGTTAGGGCGCCCGCTGATACCATCATGGTCTGCATCGTTTTCATCTGCGTAAGACAGGATGGTGCTCTCGGGAATGTTCTCTAACAAACCGAGGCCAAACACCGGTGGTGCCAGGCGTGGGGAAAGTGAGTATGCCCCTGTAATATGCATATAAGCATTCTGCATGGTATAGGTAGGCTTACGGAGTGTTACCGTTTCCCCATCAGGATAGGTATAGCTTACATTACTGTAGCTGATATTTACTTTACACTCTGCCTGCTTGCCGAACACGGAGTTATCCTGCAACTGTCCGCCATAGCCACTCATACCTGCGGGGCCACCAAAATCATTATTGTCTGCGGTGCTGATGCGGAAAAGCAGGGAAGAGGTAACATCGCCGGCTGTAGGTGTTCCTTTACCATCGTTGTGATGGCAGGATATACAGGATACGTTATTGAATATCGGCCCCAGCCCGCTATTGACAGGAGCGGGAGCCGATACATAAGTTTGCTCAAACGCCGCATCTCCTAATTCATGTGCGTGCATATCATTATCACTAAGGCCGGATATAGCATGTGTGAAAGCCCTGGAGGTTTCATCAAAAATAGTAGCTATACCGCCGCTCAAACGCTCGTCATAACTGTCTTCGCTAAATGGTTGTGCTTTTCGGCACATAGCGAACAGTGTAGTAATGCTGACAATGAAAAGTAGTACGGTCGTTTTTTTCATATTGCCCAAAGGCTTTTAAGAAATTAATCTGTAATGTATTGGATGATGAATGGTTTTAGTTCGCCTTCCAGTGTTTCTTTCAGCTCGTTCAGGGCATTCATGGTATTTTGTGCCTGTACCCGCTGGTTGATGATGGCATCTTCGTAGAACACGGTAATGTTGTCAAAAGAGTTGATGGCAGCCGTCATCTGTGTTTGCAGCTTGTTATCCAATGCTACATTCTTGCTGCTTACCAGGTCGTTGATACCTAAGCCATCTTCTTTGTATTTGCCAATGTACACATTGCGCAGGCCTACCAGGTTGTTCTTAAAGTCTGCAAGCGAGTTGCCTGAGTATGGAGATTCTACCAACTGAGGATCCCGGGCATCGAAAGGCTCTTTCATTTTGCCTTCACCTACTTCTTCGCATATAGAGATCATCGACTCAACGATGGCAAGATAAGCCTCCTGCTTTTTAGCATATTTAGCACTGCCGTTACCTGCGGTCATTACCTGCTTTGCAAAGTTTACAGGGTCTGCCGTCCAGCTTTGGTACAGATCGTGGCACGTACTTTTCAGGTCAGTCGCCAGGCTGATCATATATTTCTTTTGGCGTGCGGTAATGTCTGCCGCTTTGCGGTCGCCATGATTACCGAAGATGATGTATTCTATAGGGTGATAACCGCGCAAGGATAATGTAGCCGACTGTATATCGCTTACTTCCAGGTTGTTGCTGCTGTTAAGTAGCGAATCCATCTGTACATAATCGGTAGGCCATGTATCCATGTTAGGATCATAATCGTTGTCTTCTACAGGGCCAAACAGAAAGCCTTCACATTGCTCCCATATGGTACGCATATTCTTCCATGATGTGCGTGCAATGGCCAGGTTATCTTCTGTAGGGTTGTCATTGAGTGTTTGTAAAGAGCTGTACAGGTTGTCTGATGCATCTGCAAGGTCTTTATATCCCGGTACTGCCACTTTATTTGTAAAATCTTCCAGTACCTGCTGCTTCATCGTATTGAAGTCTGTGGTTACAGGTGTCGGATCTTCAGTTTTATGACAGGCGCTTGCCAGCATTATGGTAGCACCGAGTGCTATAACGAGTTTGTGTTTCATGTTCTACTATTCTTCGCTGTTTGGTATGGAAATAAAAATTGACTGATCCTGTACGGTGGTTGCATAGGTAGTGAGTGGTAGTTCTGCGGGGCCTTGCGTTACGGCACCCTTCTTGTCGAAGTGGCTACCATGCAGGCTGCATTCAAACCCGTCTGCATTTACACTAAGCTGGTTGTCCATATGCGTACATTTCATCAGTATAGCGGTATAGGTGCCGTCTTCTTCTTTATGTACGGCGATATCGTAATACCAATGTTTGATACGGACAAACTGCAGGTTACCTGTTTCGAAAAGAGAAAGCGGTATCTCTGCCTGCTTGTTCTCGTTGATAGTGGTTTTATAGACTTTGTTCTTACTGCCTGCATAGCTAAGCAGGGTAGGTAACATAGTACCTGCCGCTGCCAGCAGGCAAAAGCTACAACCTGTTTTTATGAATTGCCTTCTTTGCATTAGAATGAATAACCGATACCGAGGTTCAACAATGTGTTCGTGGTTTGATATGGGAGTGCATTAGGGGCTGGATTGATGATGAGCCCGGGGTTTTGATCGCCTGTGTTTACAAACTGTACGTCTGCTTTTATTACTACGTTAGGTATAGGAAGGTAGCTAAAGCCTGCAAACAGGTGTGATTGTTTCAGCGTACCATCATAGATACCATCAGGTGCTGTTGGCATTTCTGCATTCAGGTCAAACATTTCGTAGCGGGTAAACACTACTAACTGGCCTTGCTTTTTATATCCCTTAAAGAGGTGCAGTAGATCATAACCTACTTCTGCATAAGCGCCATACATAGCTTTAGCAGTGTTCTTGCCATACGCAGCATTGATCTTATCTGCCTCAGGGAAGCTTATATAAGTACCCAATACTTTTGCCTGCCATCCCTTGTTTGCATACTGCACATCAGCTTCGCCCAGGTAGATAGGCGTACCGAATGCGCCACTGTTCAGCTTCAGGCTGTCTGCACCACGTGGACTAAGGCCTACCGTGCCACCCATATAACCAGATACCTGGAATTTGAACCTGCCGGGCTGATATTGTATAGAAGCATTTACTGCAAGGTTATTGGCAGTTGCCAGTCCGCCCTCTGCACGGCCTTCTACAATGCCTGTACCATGCTCAAAGTTGGCAGAGTTAAGCCCATTGATCAATGATACTGTATAATGTACCGGTGCGCTGTTGAGGCCACCATAGAAACCGATACCTAATTCGCGCCAGGTGGCTGGGATCACCAAAGACTCTACCAACGGGCGATGTACACCATTGAAGTTTACAGGCAGGTGGTTTTCGTTGAGGATGCCTATACGTGGTATGAATAAACCTGCAACGATATAGTTTTTAGGATTGATGCTGAATTTAAGGAAGGCCTGCTCCATAGATATCTCTCCCTTTTGTTCCATACCGGCAACAAGGGCGTTTTCTATCTCCATCTCAGAGAAGAAGGAAATGCGGGAATTGAACTGGTGCCCTACGAACAGTACCACCCTGTCGAGGCTGGCGGTAGATTGCTGCAAGTTGGTATTGCGGGTGTAATACGCGCTGCCGTAACCTGAGATAACTGTTTTTTGCTTAACAAGCCCTGAATGCAGGGAATCTTCGTTTGTAATGATCTGTTGTGCAGGAGTGCGGTACTGTGCATGAGCTGCATTACCTATAACTGCTGCGGACGCTAAAAGAAGTAGTTTTTTCTTCATGTATTGACACAAAAATGTGCGCGAAGAAAAAACTAATCCTTGTCTTTGGTTTTCAGAATCGGGAAAAATATGATCAGCATCAGGAATTTCTTCCTGATGCTGATCATTTACCACTTCTTATAAGCCTTTTTGTTAAACTGTTTCTTTTTGGGAGCCTGGTTGGTATGTACTGCATCGGGCCTTGCTACCACCTCTTTATTCTTTGGCAGGTTGATCTTCACCAATCCTGAACCGCTGGCAGGATAAGGGTGTTTTTCGATGACCGGTATCTTCATGCCTATCAGCTTTTCGATACCCTTCAGGTTGTCCTTTTCTTCCTCGTCGCAGAAAGAGTAGGCTACACCTTCAAGCCCCGCACGGCCTGTACGGCCAATACGGTGTACATAGGTTTCTGGTACTTCGGGCAGATCGAAATTGATAACATGGCTCAACTGGTCGATATCTATACCACGGGCAGCTATGTCAGTAGCCACCAATACTTTTATCTGTCCTGATTTGAAATTGGTCAGTGCCCTTTGGCGTGCATTTTGCGATTTATTGCCATGGATGGCTTCCGCTATGATGCCGTCTTTATACAAGTCCTTCACTACTTTATCGGCACCGTGCTTGGTGCGGGTAAATACCAGTGCGCTCTTCACCACAGGATCTTTCAGCATAAAGGCCAGGAGCTTCTTCTTGTCCTTCTTATCTACATACAGCAGGTACTGGTCTATCTTTTCTGCAGTGCTTGATACCGGCGTAACTTCCACTTTCTCCGGCTTCACCAAAATGGTATCTGCCAGCTTTTGTATTTCCGGCGGCATAGTAGCAGAGAAGAAGAGCGACTGCCTTTTATGGGGCAGCTTAGCAACAACCTTCTTTACATCGTGTATAAAGCCCATATCCAGCATACGGTCTGCTTCATCCAGCACAAAGATGTTGATATGGCTAAGGCTGATGAACCGCTGGTCTATAAGATCTAATAAACGTCCGGGAGTAGCTATCAGTACATCTACACCTGCCTTCAGCCCTTTTACCTGGTTGCCTTGCGGCACACCGCCAAATATCACTAAATGCTTTACACGCAGGTGGCGGCCATAAGCTTCAAAACTTTCGCCTATCTGTATCGCCAGTTCACGCGTAGGGGTAAGTATCAGTACCTTGATGTTCTTATGCCCGTTGTCTATTGGCGGGCGGCTCAGTAACTGTAATATTGGTAAGGCAAAAGCTGCTGTTTTACCGGTACCTGTTTGGGCAACACCCAGCAGGTCTTTCTCTTGCAGTATAATGGGGATGGCTTGTTCCTGTATAGGGGTGGGTTGCGTATATCCTTCTGTTTGCAGCGCATCCAATAATGGAGCTACAAGATTTAATTCTTTAAAATTCATTTATAAAATTGAGAGGCCGGCTTAATATTCTAATTAATTGTAAACAAGGTAGGAAGTCAGCTATTAAAATTAAAGTGCAAAGATAGGGTATATTTATTTAATGGGTTTTGATGTGTTGTAATAGGCTGTTAATTTAGTGCCCGAAAACTACAACCAATGCGCACCCTGAAATTACTGTTCACTATCCTTATTGCTTTTGGCTTTACTTACAATGCAGCTGCACAGAATGGTGAGCTCTTTAAGATAGATGTTGCGTACATTATTAAAGACGAAACGGCATGCAATAGCCTGAAGATAATAGACCAGAGACCTGATAAAGAGGATATTGGTTATGTATCCCGTGGTTATAAGGGCCGCTTCTCATTGGTAACCGGGCAATCAATCGAAGACTATCTACCCGCAGTATATGATGAAATGCGTGTGGGAGAAAAAGATGGAGATCAGCTTCTTTTAGTACTGTATGATTTGCAGATAAAAGATAGGGTAGGAGATGATGAATCCGGTATATTTTATGTGAGCGGAGACTTTTTCAGGGGCAATGGAGATAACTACCATTACGTGGCATCCCTGGATTCTCTTTACGAAGTTCGCTCTGAGACAGATGTAACAGACCGGTTACTGAGTGGATCTCAAGTGCAGATACAATTACTGCTGGCAGAGTATGGTAGCATGCAGGCGGTGGATAGTAAGGTGTATACTCTTGCAGCGGCATCTGCCAAACGTAAGACAGATAAACAAGCCTATCCGATATATACAACTGCCAATTTTAAGAAAGGTATTTACTATACGGTTGATCAGTTTTTGAACAACGCACCGGTAGATACACCCTTTGTGAAGAAAACCTATATCCGGGACAATGGCTTGAAAACAAATTACCTGCATTATCTGAATGAGAAAGGCAAAACAGGTAAACAAATTGACGAGGCTACTTTCTTTGCTGCCTTCGATGGTACCGATTGGTGGGTGCCTAATATTAATTATTGCACCATCATGCGCTACCAGAACGGAGAGTTTTATGCGACTAAGTTCTTTAATCAAAGATACGCGGGTACCTATAGCAGCGCGGCATCGGACGTGGGGCTAAGTTTGGGCTTATTGGGTGCACTGGTGGCAACAAGCATTGACATGTCTGATGCAAGACGGGTAAAAAAAGAGTGGAGTTTGTATTCAGGCAAGTTCGATCCTATTACCAAAGAATTTAAACCTGTAGACAGGTTCACCCATAAATGATGTTGTCCTGCATTGTTACTCCTTAGGTTTCCTCTTAAACTTATCATACCGCTTTTTGCCCTTGCCCGATGGCTTCCCCCTGGGTTCTTTAGGCTCAGGTGTAGGGCCAAACTCTGCCGGTACTACTGCTTTGGTAACGGGATGCCCTAACAGCTTTTCTATACGGTGAAATTTATACTGCTCCTGGTCTGTAATAAAAGTATAAGCAGTGCCTGTAGTAGCGGCACGTGCGGTACGGCCTATGCGGTGTACATAATCCTCGCCTTCATGAGGTACGTCGTAGTTGATCACCAGGTCTATATCTTCTATATCTATACCACGGCTAATGAGGTCGGTAGCTACCAATACCTTTAATCTTTTACTGCGGAAATCCATCATTACCTGTTCGCGTTTATCCTGCTCCAGGTCTGAGTGTATCTCGTTGGCAGATATCTTGGCGCGGCGCAATTCGGCAGTAAGTTTTTTTACACTCATCTTGCTGCTGCAGAATACCACAACACTATTAAAATCGCGCTGGGTAAGTATATGTTTTATCAGGGGGATCTTCTGCTCTTCAAATACCAGGAATGCTTCCTGTTTTATTTGTTCCGGTGGCTTTGATATGGCAATATTGATCTCTACAGGATTCTTTAAAATGCCGTTTGCCAGCTTGCGTATAGCAGGTGGCATAGTAGCCGAGAAAAGCATGTTTTGCCTTTCCTTTGGCATCTTGTCTATGATCTTCATGATATCTTCATAGAAGCCCATATCCAGCATACGGTCTGCCTCGTCGAGTACCAGGTATTTGAGTTTGCCAATGTTCACATAGCCCATGTTCAGGTGAGATATCAACCTGCCCGGTGTACATACCACTATGTCTGCACCCTTGCTCAGCGCTTTCTTCTCTGCGTTAAACAATGCACCATCACCGCCACCATATACGGCTATGCAGCTAATGGATGTATAATAAGATAGCCCTTCTATCACCTGCACTATCTGTGTGGCCAATTCGCGGGTAGGCACTATTACCATAGCATTTACCTGGTGATCGTCCGTAGTGTTCCACAGTATGTTTTGTATCAACGGCACCAGGAACGCCGCTGTTTTGCCGGTACCTGTTTGTGCTGCTGCAATAATATCATGCCCGTCTAATATCTTCGGTATTACCTGTTCCTGCACGGGTGTAGCCTCGTCATAGCCCATACTCTCTATGCCTTCCATCAGCCCTTCGCCTAAACCAAATTCTGTAAATTTCAATGTAATGTTGTTTTGCTGTGATGAGCCTATTTGGCTACTTCTATTTTTACTTTCTTATTTTTTAGCTTATGCTCCTTTACCAGGTGCAGGGTGTAGCTTGCTTTAGACCTGCGTATAGCTACAAACGAGAAGAAGTCTTTTACATCTATCAAGCCTATGTCTTCTTTCTTCAGTTCTCCTTTGTTCGACAGGAAGCCCACGATATCTACCTTGTTCACCTTATCCTTCTTACCTGCACTTATGAATAATGTTGTCCACTTCGGTTTCTCCGGTATCACTGCTTCTTCCGGTAGTTCTATCTCTTCCGGTGCGGGGCTTACATAGTCCGGTACTTTTTCATCCGGAGATAATAAGAGTATCACCGTGCCGCTGGCATCCATACGAGCCGTACGTCCGTTGCGGTGGGTAAAGCTGTCTTCTGTAAATGGAAGATGGTAATGTATGATATAGCGTATGTTAGGAATATCCAGTCCGCGTGCTGCGATGTCTGTTGTTACCAATACATTTACGCTGCCATTGCGAAACTTTGCTAATGCACTATCCCTCTCGCGCTGCTCCATAGCACCATGATAAAACTCGTTAGTGATGCCTTTTTCGGAAAGCAGCTGGCTAGTACGTTCTACTGATTCCCTGTGGTTGCAGAAGATAATAGTAGAGCGGTTGCCCAGGTAGCATATCAGCCTGAAGAGGGTATCTACCTTATCCCTATCAGGAGATAACACCATCTTTATAGCAAGCTTGGTAGGGTCTGCTTCTTCGTCTGTAACAAAGCTGAGCCTGTGTGGTTCTTTAAGCCCAAGGAACTCCGGTATCTCTACTGCCTGTGTGGCAGAAGTGAGCATGTGGTGGGTAACGTTGGGAAGCGATTCTATAATAAAGGCCATCTCTTCTTCAAAGCCCAGCTCCAGCGATTTATCAAACTCATCCAGCACCAGGTGGGTGATGCTATCGGCAGTAATATTGCCCCTGCGCAGGTGATCGCACAGCCTGCCCGGTGTACCTACTATAATGGCAGGTGGCTGCACCAGGTTGTTCTCTTCTATCTCCCTTTTATGGCCGCCGTAACAGTTGGTTATCTTAAAGCCGGTACCCATCTGGCGGAAAACAGTTTCTATCTGCTGTGCCAGCTCCCGGGATGGGACTACAATAAGTGCCTGTGTCTTTTTATTATCCTTATCAAGCGCATCTACCGTTGGCAGCAGGAAGGCAAGTGTTTTGCCCGAGCCTGTGGCAGATAATAATATAATGTCGTTGTGTTCCTTTGTAGCTGCCAGTGTAGCCTGTTGCATCTCGTTGAGTGCATCAATATTCAGGTTGGCCAGCGTGTTTGTAATGAGGTCAGTTTTAGATTGCATTGGTGTAAAAGTACGTTTTTCAATTTTCAGTAGGCAGTATGCAGTTCTCAGTGGGCAGTTTACAATATGCAGTTCTCAGTGGGCAGTATGCAGTTCGCAGTTCTCAGTAGGCAGTTTACAGTATACAGTTCTCTGTAGGCGGTATGCAATCGGCATTAAACGTTTTACAGTTTAACAAAAATATTTTACCTAAAATTTGGATGCATTGGATTCTTATGTATCTTTGTCTTAGGTAAATGAAGAATATGTCATGATCTACTCATCAGAACTGATAAAAGGCACGCTGAAGACCATAGTGCTGAAGATGCTGGAAGACAACCGTAAGATGTATGGTTACGAGATCACCCAAAAGGTAAAGGAGCTGACCAAAGACCGGATACAACTTACAGAAGGTGCCTTGTACCCAACACTCCATGCATTGGAGAACGATGGCCTGCTGACCACGGAAACAGAATATATAGGTAAGCGTGTACGTAAATATTATAGCCTGAGCCCAAGTGGTAAGGGCAAGGCAAGAGAAAGGGTAAGCGAACTGGCCGACTTTATGGAGACCATGAAGCTATTACTGGATATACAAGTAAAACCTGCCTGAGAATGTATTGCATCACTGACAAGCAAGTAGATTATATCCTCAATGACATTAGACGTAATGGCATTGAAATGGAGGACCTGCAGTTGAACCTCCTGGATCATATCTGCTGCATCATTGAGCAACAGCTCGAAGATGATGGAGACTTTGAGCGCTTCTACCATGCAACCGTGCGACAATTTTACAAGCATGAGTTGCATGAGATAGAAGAGGAAACCATCAATTTATTAACCTTCAAAAATTTTTACCAGATGAAAAAGTTCATGCTGATGAGTGGCCTGTTTTCTGCAGTAACGTTTATAACGGGCTCTTTCTTCAAGATCATGCACTGGCCCGGTGCCAGCGTAATGCTGGTGCTTGCCTTCTTTGCATTCTCCCTGCTGTTTCTTCCCATGGTGTTTGTATTAAAGACCAGGGAGATGAACCAGCTACGGGATAAATGGATACTGGGCTTAGGTACCCTTGCAGGCATCCTGTATTGTGCCTCTATGCTCTTTAACGTAATGCACTGGCCGGGTGCTCGTATTATATGGTTCATTACCCTGATACTCTCTGCATTCGTGGTACTGCCGCTGTACTTTACAGCAGGTGTGCGCAGGGCAGAGACAAGGGTAAATACCATCGTTACCAGCGTGCTGATACTGGGCTTCCTGGGTGTGCAGTTTACACTCACTGCTATAAGGCCCATAGCTACACGAGGCGATATCTATACCTATGCACGCAACGAGTTGTTATTAGATAACCTGAGTAAACAGGCAAGCAATGCGGCGGTGAGCGAGCTGGCAGCTAAAGTAAATGCAGCCTGCAACGAGCTGAAGCTAAGCCTGCTGAAAGAAGCTACGGGTGATAGTGCCCTACATACCGATGACCATACACTGGCACACATGCGGCAGCAGAGTATGCAGGGATTATTTGGCTACGGTAATAAGCTTGCCCTGCTGAATGCACTGAAGAGCTCGGTGAAAAATTATAACACTGCCGTAGCTGCCCCTGCCCGGATACCCGTTGCCAATACCATACTGGATGTACCGGTGAACCAGATGGGTGCTTACAGTAATGTAGATGCGCTGAATAATATAGTACAGGTGCAACTATTCCTTGCCGTGAACAGGCCTGCTGCTGTGGCTATGCGCTAACAATTTTTATTATCCTGCAACCAAATAATGCTAACTTTTTTAGTGAAGCGAAATGGCCGTATGTCTATACGGCTTTTTTTTGTTGCCGGATACTTGATGGTGGATGCTTGATGGTGGATTTTTGAATTTTTTACTTTTGAATTTTGAATTATCATCCGAGGTTGCTTCGTACATATCTGCATCCGCAGATACTTCCTCGCAATGACGAAAAATGATAAATTACATGACTATGAAAAAAGGAGGCGCAGTTTACATCATGTCGGCACCGGATAAAACAGCTCTATACACGGGAGTGACCTCAAATTTACCGGGCAGGGTATGGGAGCATCGTAACAAAGTGAATCCCGGAAGTTTTACATCAAAGTATAATTGTGTGATACTGGTGTACTATTGCTATTTCGATACGATAGAGCAAGCCATTGATGAAGAAAAGCGCATCAAAGGAGGCAGTCGCAAAAAGAAGATCGCGTTAATTGAATCTATCAATAAAGATTGGCTTGATCTTTCTGATATGATTGAAAGTTAACTACCCGTCATCCTATGTTTGCAAACAGACAAGTATAGAGTAAATTAAACATTGCAGAAGAAAGGGTAAAGGCT
>MKUO01000017.1 GCA_001897855.1 Bacteroidetes bacterium 43-93 | reverse complement strand
AACTGAAAGTACGTTCTAACAAAAACTTCAGCGTAACTGTAAAGACCAGCTCTGCTAACTTTTCTTATACAGGTTCTACTACTCCTGCGCCAACAATGCCTGTAAGCGGTGTACTGGCTCTTAAAGTAAGTGCAAACGCTACCAGCGGAACAGTAGCAACACCGTTCTCCACTACAGCTTATGCAGGTTTGACAAGTGCAAACCAAAACCTGATATCTAACGGTTGCCGTGGTGGTAACCAAACATTCAGTGTAATGTACCAGGCAACACCTGGCTTTAGCTACCCTGCAGGTACTTATACTACAGATGTAGTGTACACTGCTACTCAACTGTAAGCGTTTTTTCATGAGTGATATAGTTTAAAAGGTAAAGCGACCCCGTAAGGCCGCTTTTTTTATGCTTATATTTTATTCATATCACGTGGTTTAGTATATTTAAAACAAACCGACTTTATGAAAAAAGCCCTTCTTATAATATTGTTGTTATCCTATAAACTTGCGATTGCACAATACACTTTCAAGAGCTTAGACCTCGTACCCGGCACAAGTGGTTCCTATCCCGAATTCATAACAGCTATTGATAACAGACTGTATTTTTTTGCAAAGGATGCTAACGGTGCTTATCATCCGTGGGTGAGCGACGGGACTACCGGCGGCTCCTTCATGTTAGCTTCGGTAGCACATGCCATTAAATCAGTGAACATACTCAACTTTGTACCTACGACACATGGGGTAGTATTTGTGGCACAGGATGCTACTAATGGAGAGGAATTGTGGGTGACAGACGGTACAACAGCAGGTACCCATATAATAAAGGATATAAACCCCGGTACGGGAGCTATAGATATAATGGACTATGCTGTACTGAATGGTAGTATGATATTCCAGGCGAATGATGGAACGCATGGGGTAGAATTATGGTCCACGGACGGAACAGATACAGGCACCGTGATGCTGAAAGATATTGCCACAGGCAATCAAAGCAGTAATCCATCAGGGTTTTATACGTACGGCAGCAAGGTTTATTTTAGCGCAAATGATGCCGTGCATGGTGCAGAATTATGGATGACAGACGGAACAGATACAGGTACAAATATGCTTATGGACATTAACCCCGGAGCAGGGAGCTCCGGTCCTTATTTGTTCCAGGAAGCAAATAGCTATTTGTTTTTCAGGGCGGATGATGGAACCCACGGTAACGAACCATGGTCAACAGATGGAACGATGTTAAATACACATATCATTTTAGATACAGACCCTTCCGGCAATTGCAATGGAAGCTTTGCGCAAACAGTTGGTAATAATGTATTCTTTGATTGTGGCGATAAATTATGGGTTACAGACCTCACATCGGGTGGCACTAAAATGATAAAATCGGTAGCGGGAAATGCATCGTTAACGCCAACGTATCCTGCTGCCTATAATGGCAAATTGTATTTTTCTGCGGTGGACACAGCTGGGAATGAGCTGTGGGTATCTGATGGTACAGATGCAGGAACTTATATGGTGAAAGATATTGATCAGCAGATAGCAGGAGGCAAGAACCGTGATTCTGATCCGTTCTCTATAACTACCTATAATAGCAAGATGTATTTTACCGCTACAACATACCTTGCTCCATTACACCTGGATCTTTATACATCTGACGGTACTGCTACAGGAACAAACAGCATAGCACCGTGGGGAGCCTTTAAACCGGAGGCTATGTATGCCAACTACTCGACCATGCGATTTGCAGAGTTGAATGGATGGTTATATTTCTCTGCAGAATACGATGGCATCGGGCCTGAATTATGGGCATTGAAAGATGTGCCGGACGCCATACGCCCGGTTGTCAAGGCAAGTGCAATTCGTATTTATCCAAATCCATCGCACGGAAGTTTTGTACTAGACTGTAGCAATTCGGGTAGTGATAAAGGTTTGCTGACCGTATACGATATGACAGGTAAACAAGTCTATCGTCAAAACATCACCGGCAATCATACTACCATAAATATCCCGGGATTGGCAAAAGGCATCTACCAGCTTCAGCTAAGGCAGGATGATCTGCTGCATACGCAGAAACTGGTGGTTCAATAGAGCTATATAAGGTACTTACCTACAATAGGCACACGGCGGCCAATGCCAAATGCTTTAGGAGAAACCCGTATAATAGGACAAAACTGGTTGCGTTTGTATTCGTTCATATTTACCAATCGTAGTATGCGCGTTACCAGGGATGCATCGTAACCCATTTCTATTATTGAATTAGGACCCTGCCTGCGTTCGATGTATTGGTACAGTATCGGATCCAGTTCGGAATACTCGGGCAGGCTATCGCTATCTTTTTGTCCGGGCCTTAACTCTGCTGACGGCGCTTTATTGATGATGTTAAGCGGTATGATCTCAGCATTGCGATTGATGTAACGAGCCAATGCATAAACCTGTAGCTTATAAACATCGCCCAGCACACCTAAGCCACCGGCCATATCGCCATACAAGGTTCCGTATCCTGTTGCCAGTTCGCTTTTGTTGGAAGTATTCAAAAGTATAGATCCAAATTTATTGGACAAGGCCATTACCAATGAGCCCCTGATACGTGACTGCAGGTTCTCTTCAGCTACATTGAAAGGGAGGTCTTTAAAAACAGGCTTTAATGCTGTCTCGTAGCTTTCAAAGATCTCTTTGATAGGAATGATATCATAAGTGCTTTTTAAGTTTTTAGAAAGACGTTCCGCATCAGAAACAGAATGGCTGGAAGAGTATTGTGAAGGCATCAGCAATGCACGTACATTGTCACTGCCCAAAGCCTCACAGGCAAGTGCCAGCACCACTGCACTGTCTATACCTCCTGATGATGCTACGATAGCTTTGCTGAACCCCATCTTGTTGAAGTAATCCCTGATGCCCAGCAACAATGCTTCGTAGATCTCATCAATATCATACTCCTCATTAAACTCATCGGGCAGCAATTCTGCAAAAGGTATCTGCGCGGCTGTTTGTATAATAGGTTGATCAAGTGTTTTGTCGGGATGCAGTGTGATGTGCTGCATGGCTTCGTGGAAGTAGGGGAGTTGCGCCACAATATTCTGATGTGCATCCATAACCAACGAGCCACCATCAAAAACGATCTCTGTTTGAGACCCTACTGTATTGCAATAGATCATGGGGATCTTATAGCGCTGCACATTTTGTTTGATCATGCTCAAGCGCCCTTCTGCGTGCAGGTAGTCAAACGGAGACGCGCTGATATTGATCATCATGTCGGGTAGCTGCTCTATAAGCTTGTCCATTGGGTTGAGGCGATACATAGGGTCGGTACCAACATTCCATATATCCTCGCAAATAGTAAGGGCTATGCGCTGATCTTTGAATGTTATGATGTTCCATTCATCAGCAGGCTCGAAGTAGCGGTATTCGTCAAATATATCGTAATTGGGCAGCAGGGTTTTATGAGCTACGCCCAGTATCTGTTCATTATATAAAAAATAAGCGCTGTTAAATAAGTCCTTTCCTTCTATCCTGGGATTGCGTGCGGGGGCGCCAACAATTACGCCAATAATATCAGCTTCTTTGCGTATCTCATCTATGGCTTTTTCGCTGCGGGCAATAAAGTCGTCAAATTCAAGGAAATCGCGCGGAGGGTATCCGCATACAGCCAGCTCAGAAAAAACAACCAGGTCGCCACCATTCATTTTTGCCTCCCTGATTGCAGCTATGATCTTCTGTGTATTGGCTTCGAAATTGCCAATGTGATAGTTCTGCTGTGCGATAAATATCTTCATACATCAAAAATACTGAGACTAGTGTTAAGTCTGTTATAATAACAAACCCGTACAAATATCATGCACGGGTTGTTTTTGTTTTGGTTAAATTATATCGTATTAAAAGAAAAGGCCTATTCGTAATGCAATATTGTTGAGGCGGGTGTTCCCATCACTAAACTTGCCTTTATAATCGAGATCCAGCTCTTTGGGGTTGGTAACATCCGGTACAAATCCGTTATTAAAGAATAAACCTGTATAGAATGATAATTTGGGGGTGATGGCATACTCGATACCACCGCCAATATTCATTTGCAATAGTACAGGGCTGATGCCGAGGCCACGTATTTTTTCGTTTTCCGAAGAAGCTGTTTTTTGTACGGATGCACCATTCAGGGTGTCTGTGTAGACCACATCATACGTAGCTTTTTTGCTCAGGGTAACGCCAACAGCCACGCCTATCTGTCCGAACACACGGAAACCTCCGCCCAGGTCGTCACTTCTTAATTTTAGCGCAAAAGGTACTTCCAGGTATTGCATCTTATAATCAAAATCGGCGCTCTTTACTACATTGGTGGTAGTGGCGGTCATAGCCGGATTTTCCGTTGTGCTGATCTTACCGCCGCCATAAGTGAGCTGGAAACCTGTAGTAATACCGTAGTTTTCGGCAAAATAGTAATCCATCATCAGCCCCCAGCTAAAGCCCATCTTAGAACTGCCTTTATCTACCAGGTACAGCTTATCATCGCTTTTGTTTGCAGTGGGTTTCATCCATGATGTGGTTGGTGCAATGAAAGCACCAAAACGAATATCGCCAACGGATACACTACCGCCGCCCGGAGCATGGTGCCTTTTGGTTTCTTTAACCGGGACAGGTTCGCCATATTCATAACGCTGAGCTATAGAAGCATATCCTGATCCTAAAAATAATAATGCTAAAACGATTGTTTTTTTCATCCTGTGAAGCGTATAAATAACGGCTAAAAATTAAACATTACTTTTGCCGCGTAAATTTAAAGAGCAAATGAAGACGTTTATTCGTTTATCCACAGCACTGGTATCAAATGTTGATAAAAGGGCAGTAAAATGCATGACATTGCTGTTATTTGTAGTGTTTTTGAGCAGTTGTGGTGGTGGGAATAACGCCCCGGACGTGTCCGGTATCAAAGTGCAGCTAAAAACACAACGTTTCGACAGGGCATTTGCTTCTATAGATACCAACCAGGTAGGTGCAAGCCTGCAGAAACTACATGATCAGTTTCCGGAGTTTTTGGATTTTTACCTGGATACATTAATGGGCCTTGGTGTTCACGGTAATTATTCGGACACCGCCGCGCCCGTGAGGCTGGGTGTGAAGAGTTTTCTCACACATAAAGACTATCGCGGGCTGCTGGATACCATTAATGCGCATTACCCGGATACTAAAGATTTGGATGCCCAATTGACGAAAGGTTTTCAATACCAGAAGTATTACTTTCCTCAATCCGGTGAGCGCAGGATCATATACATATCGGGCTGGCTGGGTAATATTGGCGCATTTACTTATGGCGATAACATAATTGGCGTGGGGCTGGATATGTTTCTCGGAGCATCTTATCCTTATTACAAATCTGTAGGCATACCTGAATACTGGAGCGTGCAGTTAAATAAGGACTATATACCTGTAGCCGTTTTTAAGACGCTGTACAGGGAGCAAAATCCGTTCAGGATGCAGGATGCCAACCTGCTGGATATGATGATACAGAGAGGTAAGGAAGCCTATTATATTGATAAAGTATTACCTTTTTTACCGGAATCAGTGAAACTGGCCTATACCCAAAAGCAACTGGACTGGTGCAACAAAAATGAAGGGCAGATATATAACTTCTTTGTTACCCAAAACTATCTTTTTGAGACCAGCTGGCAGAAGATAGTAAGATATGTGAATGAAGGGCCGAACTCTGCCGGTATGGGCGATGATAGCCCGGGTAATATAGGTACATGGGTGGGGTTGCAAATAGTGAAGGCGTATATGAATGAACATCCTAAAATGACACTTGCTGACCTGATAAAACAACACGAGGAGCCACAGACATTTTTGAGGGATTCTAAATACAAACCTAAATAAGGCAACCAATAATAAATCATCATAAACATAATTCTATATGAAACGCATATCTATTTTCGTCTTATCTACCTTAATATCTGTAACCGGTTTTGCACAGCTCAGTAAAACCGATGATGTAAAAAAATCGCTCGAAACCGAAAATAAGGACACCATCGCATGGACGCACGGAGGGACAATTAACATTGGGTTTAACGAAGGTTTTTTGCATAACTGGGCAGCAGGTGGTGAACTTGCGTCTGTAACGGTGAATGGGCTCTTCAGCGGGTACCTGACAAGATTGTATCATAACCAGGTATGGAGCAATAACCTGGATATGACTTATGGTTTGCTGTATACTTATTCAAATGATTTCATCCCCCGCAAAACGGATGATCGTATCGACTTTACCTCTAAATACGGTGTGCGTATAGATACTACAAAGAATTTTTTCCTGACGGGACTGTTCAACTTTAAGTCGCAGTTTACAAAGGGTTATGATTACTCTGTACCGGGCTGGGATACATTTTCCACCTCTAAGTTTCTTTCTCCTGCTTACCTGACACTGGCAGCGGGTATAGAATATCGTAAGGGTACTGACCTGAGCCTTTTTCTATCGCCTATAGCCGCTCGCCTTACGCTGGTAGATAAATATTATACGAACCAATCACCGCAAGGCGCATTTGGTGTGGAGTATGGTAAGACCTCGCGTTTTGAGATCGGTGCTTATTTCTCAGGAAGGTATATCGTGAACATATCAAAGAATGTGATGTATAAAACAAGGCTGGACCTTTATAGCAACTACCTGGCGAAAGATGTGAAAGATTCTTCCGGCAAGGTGGTTAAGAAAGATAATCCCGGTAATATCGACATCCTTTGGGATAACCTGCTATCTGTGAAAGTATCTAAATACCTGAGCCTGTCTGTAGGGTTGACCATGATATATGATAATGATATACCATACAGCGATACCTATGTAGATAAAGCTACAGGCGCGGTAATTTCCAAAGACGATCCGGGCAAAGGCTTGGGATGGGTACAAACCAAGCAATTGTTCACATTAGGATTTAACTATAAGTTTTAAGCAGTTAATTATTGACCGAAAAGGTTATTTTTGAAGGCCTGAGCATTGTGTGATCGATCAACGTTATTGAATGTCTACTACTTACCAGATTAAGCTGCCGCAGTTTGAAGGTCCGTTCGACCTGCTCCTGTTCTTTATAGAACGGGACGAGCTGGATATTTACAATATTCCCATTCATAATATAACCAAGGATTTCCTTGCCTATATACATGAACTGGAATCGCTGAATATAGAACTGGCGAGCGAGTTTATCCTGTTCATCTCTACGCTGATGCGCATTAAGGCAAAAATGCTACTGCCAAGGCGTGAGGTAGATGCGCAAGGTAACGAGATAGATCCGCGCCAGGAACTGGTAGATAAGATACTGGAATACAAGCGCTTCAAAGAGGCATCTGAACAGATGGCTATGATGGAGGCAGACAGGTTGCTGCAGCAAAAACGTGGTAACATCAAACAGGAGCTGGATGCACTGGGAGAAACCTATGCAGAAGGTACGGAAATACAGACCGTAACCATGTTTAAGCTGATGCAGTCGTTTGAGAAGGTGATGAAGCGTTTCAAAGATCGCGAGGCTAAGCCGCAACACGTGGTGGTGAAGTATAATTACAGCCTCGAAGGGCAAAGGGCGTATTTGCTGGATTATATGAAAAGCAATACCCGTGTGGCGTTTGAAACGATCTATTCTCAATGTGAGACAAGAATTCATGCCATTTTTACATTCCTTGCCATGTTGGAACTCATCCAGCAGCGGTTTTTGGGCATCCTGATAGGTACCGGGCGTAATAACTTCATTGTGGAGTGGAATACAGAGCAGGAAATGCTTGAAAACCAGGAAGAAAGTGAAGATTTACCGTCTTTTGACAATCCTGAAGAGGAAGAAACAGACCCATTGGCATAGATATTGTACTATACTATTTGCAATCAACTGATTGCTATATAAAATTCCCCCCAATCGCTGTCGGACAGAAGATGTGGGGATTTTTGATTTTAGGATAGCTAGTTCTCTTTACTAATAGTAAGTTCTGCAGTGGCATTTACAGGATTGGCTTTCCCATCTGTATAGATCGTTCCGCTTAATTGCTGAGATATTTTGCTGGTAATGATGGTGCCTGTATTAATGTCAATATCCATATTGCCTGATTGCACCCCTTTGAACGCCATGTTCTGGGTACTGTCCAGCGGCGTTACTTTGCCATCTACATCTATATGCGCAACGCTGCCGGTAATGCCGGAAAGTGTATAGCGTGTATTAACGATAATACCAAGAAAACCCACAGAGGTACTATAAGCCTTTGACCAGGTATCGCCCGGCTTTACAGCCGCGTCGGGATAGATATAGAGGCATTGGGCCACCATTTTGCGGATAGAACTATCTGTAAAAAGCGTGTTACTATCTGCGTCCTCATTAGTCATCACAACGCCATTTGGACGTATCAGCAATATATAAGGATTATGTACCAGTTTGCGTATCTGCGTTACCAGCGGCTCTGTGGCTGTAGTATCGTCAGAATCGTAGGTCTTGTGCTCCACGCCATTATCTGAGCCAATGACGATACGATTGTAGGTGATCCGGGTGCTTTTTCCAAAGCGGTTCTTCCCTAATACTTGCAAAGCTACAGCAAGCTTCAGTTGTTGCGTAATGTGCAATGTTTGCCCCTGCACCTCGGGTAGCAACGTAAGCTGGTTGTCTATTATATAATTGCAGGTGCTGTCTGTCTGCAGGTTGAATGCCAGAGTAATGGGTTGTTGAGGCTGCTGCCCCGTTTCATGCTCGCGACAGCCGGTGGAGACTGCGGTAATCGTAGATACGACCAGTAGAAATGCAATGGTTTTGTTGAGCACTGTTATCGGGTAAGCAGAACAAAAATAAACATGATTTCCGCGCATACAAGGTTTCGGCCTTCCGATGGGTATTTATTTGCTATTTAATACCGAATTTTGCACACCGATGGATAATAACAAAAGCATCAATATACTGGCAATAGAATCGTCTTGCGATGATACCAGCGCCGCCGTGCTGAAGGATGGAGTAGTGCTGAGCAACCTGGTAGCCACGCAAAAAGTACATGAATTATATGGTGGCGTAGTACCGGAAATGGCATCGCGCGCGCATATGCAAAACATAATACCCGTGGTAGATGTAGCGCTGAAACAGGCAGGTGTTGATAAAAAGGATATTAATGCGGTAGCTTTTACCCAAGCACCGGGACTAATCGGTTCTCTGCTGGTAGGAGCATGCTTTGCTAAGTCTTATGCGCAGGCGTTGAATATTCCATTGATCTCCGTGCATCACATGCAGGCGCATGTATTAGCACATTTCATAGAAGATCCTAAACCACAGTTCCCATTTCTGTGCCTCACGGTTTCGGGCGGGCATACGCAGGTAGTACTATGCCGCAGCCACCTGGATATGGAAGTGCTGGGTGAAACTATTGATGACGCTGCCGGTGAGGCCTTTGATAAAGTAGCCAAGATGCTGGGATTGCCATATCCCGGAGGGCCAATGGTAGATAAGCTGGCTAAAGAAGGCAACCCGCATGCTTTTCAATTTCCGCTGAGTGATATGAAAGGGTATGACTTCAGCTTTAGCGGGCTGAAGACAGCTGTGCTTTACTTCCTGCAAAACGAACGAAAGAAAGATCCTGATTTTGCGGAGAAGAATATGAAAGATATCTGCGCTTCCGTGCAGCATACCATCATTAAAATGCTGTTGAACAAACTAAAAAAAGCAGCTAAAGAACTTGGCATTAACCAGGTGGGCATTGCAGGCGGGGTATCTGCCAACAGTGGCCTGAGGCAAGCATTAACTGATACCGGTAAAGAAATGGGATGGGATGTGTACATACCCAAATTTGAATACTGTACTGATAATGCAGCCATGATAGGTATTACCGGTTACTACAAATACCTGAAGAGTGATTTTGCGGATTTGAGTATCAGCCCAACGGCAAGAGCTAGCTGGTCATGAGTAATTCCTGGTTTCAATTCAAACAGTTTACCATACACCAGGATACGTGCGCTATGAAGGTATCTACAGATGCGTGCATACAAGGTGCATGGACACCCGTTAGGCTAGATCTTCAGCGCATATTGGATATAGGCTGCGGTACGGGATTGCTTTCTTTAATGCTGGCGCAAAGAACAGGAAGTACAATAATTGATGCCATTGAACTAGATAAGGATGCAGCATTGCAGGCTGAGGAAAATGTACTAAAATCGCCCTGGCAGGATAGGATAAAGGTGATACAGGCAGATGTGAGAGCGTATAATTTTCCCGGGAAGTATGATATGGTGATATGTAACCCACCGTTCTTTAATAATAGTTTGCTTGGGGATGATACCGGAAGGAATAGTGTACGTCATACCTTATCTCTTAGTTATAAAGACCTGTTTGAGGTAATAAAAAAAGTATTGACTCCGGCAGGTTATGCTTCTATATTATTACCGGCAGCAGAACATGTTTTGTGGGAAGAAATAGTTACAAGTGGGGGATGGGGTTTTGAGTCGATCCTGAAAGTGTACCCCAAGCCAAATACATCTTACAATAGGGTAGTGAGCATCTGCACTGCAAATTCAAGTGGTATGCAAGAAGAGCAGCAATTGCAGATATATACAGCGAATGGCGCATACACAACAGATTTTGCCGAACTGATGAAGCCCTTTTACCTTAAGCTATAGTTGTGTTGCCTCTTTTTCGGGCAAGTGAATAAAGCCCGATAATGATCCATCCGAGCCAGAAAAGATAGAAGCCAATATGAAAGCGCTCGCCTGCCAGGCGATGAGATAGTTCGTGCCGGAAATCGTTGTAGGTATAGTACAATCCGAATAAAGCAATAATTACACTGGCAATGAAACTAATGGTAGCATTACGAACAGTAGCATACTTGAAAATGGCATTGTGCACAGCCAGCAATAACATAAGTACCACAAACTCCATTAACGAAGTTTTAGGCCAGCTTTTGAAAATATCATACTCCCTGTAAACCCAGCGGATACCCACCTTGGCAAGCCAGCTCATCTTATGTATCATATAACCCGATATGATGGAAAAAGCAGCTAGTATAGCTATGATGGGTAACTGGCGTTTCATACAACGTAAAGGTAGGAGAAGTATTAAAGCGAACTATCAGGTGCTATTTTCTTTCCTTTAAATGGGGTCCATTTTATTTTCACCTTGCCATTGTCGCCATCTGTGGCCTGCAGATAGAGGATGATACCCTTGTGGCGTTTTTCTTCTTTCTTCTCCTCATCTACGATCAATTCGTCTTTTTTAGGATTGCGCAATGGAATTTCCATATCGATATGTGTACCGGTATCCAGGCTGTATATACCTTTGAGGTACACGTTCAGCACGCTTGACTCGATAGCCATCGGATCTATAACAATTTTACTGCCCTGTATTTGTAAGGTGTTTGCGATCTTTTTAAAGGTTATGTGCGACATGTCGCGGTTCCTGAAGATGATCCTGCCCATGCGTTCCAGCGGATCAAAATGTACAAGCGCGCCATCAGTCAGGTAAAAAGAAACCTGTCCGTTGATGGAGTGGGGTACTATCTGTCCATTATTGCGCATAGTGCCCGTTACATTCGTTTCAGCGGTAAGTATGCCCTGTATGTTTTGAGAGGTGATGGCATCTTGCCCAAAATTATCAAATGCGTAAAACAGCTGTCCTACGTGTACATGTGATATATCCGCATTTAGAGAGAATGGGGTAGTAGTATTACCCGGCTGCAATTTTCCTTTTAGCTGCAGCATGCCATCAGCATGTTTTAATTGTATTTGATTTAAGGTAACATCGGTACTATTTAATGCTATATCGGCCTTTACATCAGACGATGTAAAATGTCTATAGTTCACCTGATCAATATGTATGTCGAGGTTGGCGCTTCCTTTATCCAGCAAAGTATTTAGCCTGTTAATCATTTTTCTGATCTTAGGGTGAGACGAGCTGGCCTGTACCACATACCTGGCACGAGATGTAAATACCAGGAAATCACTGACGTCAATTTTGGGGCTTTTGATGCGCCAGTTGATCACTGCTTTTTCAGGAGAGGTGTAGAAGAGGTGCATGAAATCTTTGATATCGCCTTCCATGTTCAGTACACTGCCCTTGCTTTGCAGGTGTATGTCTGCAAAACCCAGGTCGCTGCCCGTAAAGTTGAGCGTACCGCTGGAGTTGATGAATGCCAGGTTCCGGGGCGTATAGGTAATACCTGCATGCGCTACTTTTACAGTTCCGTAGATATAAGGTACTGTTGTATCATTTTCTACAAGGTTTACTTTGAATAGCAGATTTACTTTCGCATCTCCTTTGGTAAAGTTGAATGTATTACCGCTGGTAATCGCGTTTATTTTGGTCAATGCAAAACTACTGCGAAGGCGTCCTTCCAGCACAGGGTTTTTTAGATTGAGCATATTGGCTGAGTCTATGAAAAAAGGGATTTCATTCCAGGCTCCTTTCATATTGTACAGATGTATGGCAGAATTGTCATCGCCATGGCTGCCGCCTAATGTCACCTGGTTTGTATAAAACCCGGTAAACGAACAATTATTAATAGCTCCTTCGGGAGTATGCAATGTATTTTCAGGCACTGTCCAGTAAGCACGTACCCATGGTGTATCCCTAAACTTCATACGTCCTACCAGGAAGGCATGTGCATCAACGGGCTTATCGAGATTCACGAGGTTTATCTTGCCTGAGATTGGCTTGGTAAGCATAGCAGTAGCTTCCCGCAACATAATGTGTTTGGCGCCAATGAACAGATGAAATGGCCCTTGTTTTACAGAAAAATCAAATACACCTTTTAGGGTAATGGGATTACCATCTATAGACAGTGTTTGCTCGGGCACTTCCATGTGTTTTTTTGAATTGTCGAAGTGTAATAAGATCTTTCCCTTCAGCGTTTTGTTTTGCAGAAAGCTGCCCCGGGTACTGTTAAAACAAAAATTCTTTATAAAAGCATTCGTGTATAGTTTGGCATCCCAGCCGCCGTTCAATGCATAATCCGCGCTACCATCAAGACTTTTTATAAGGATGTTGAACAGTTTGAATTTGCGCTGGTTCTCTATGGTAAACCTGATGTTGGTAAGTTCTATATTTTCAAATTCAGGAGTATTCCCTTTCTTTTTCTTGCTAGGGTCTTTCTTCTTAATAGCAGAGGTATTACTATAATCGGTACTGTCTGTAAACAGATATATGTTACCGTCTTTCAGCCTGATGTCGTTGATTACCGGTTTGCCTTTGACAATGGATTTAAGGTCAATATCTACGTATAAAAATTGCGCATTTATAAGATCATGTTTATGTGTTTGCCAAAGGCTATCCCTGACAGCAATATCTTTCAGCGCTACCGACATATTAGGGAAACTGCTGAATACCTCCAGGTCTATGCTGCCAATTTTCAGTTCGCCATTTACTTTGTCTTTTAACTGCGCGGTAACCGTTTTTAAAAGTGATTTTTTATTGTAGGTAATATAGCAGGCAAGAGCAATCCATAAGATCAGGAGTATCCCGATAAGGATCGCAAGGATTTTGAGCAAAATTTTAGTCCACCGAGGCATGTTCTAGTGTAGGTTATAAAATACTGTGCCTTGAATATGAATGTACTATAATATCCTGTAAAGTTTGCCCTTGTATTGGCCCAAAGTATATTATTATGTTAATGAGGTATCGGAAGAAAAAAATAAAGGCCTTACCGGGGAGGAGTTGCTTTGTCTGGTAAGGCCTTTACACGATCGTCTTTGTTAAAGTGATACAAAAGTAGGTTCCGCAATGGATAGTGAGTTTCATAATCGGGAAAATGCGCTTATGAATTACGGAAAATAAAAAAGTGGCCCTGTTAAAAGGCCACTTTTTGCTTCATTATCTATCGATCAGTTTTACTGTTTTATCATCTTCCTGGTCAATACATCTGTCGGTGTAATGATTTGGAGTACATATTGTCCCGGAATAAGCGAAAGGTTACTTACATCGATGCTAAACCTGTTTTGCCCGCTCATTAGCAGTAAATCACTATTGTAGAGCATTTTTCCTGTTATATCAAACAGGTGGACAGTTGCTTTGGTATCGGAGTTGATACTGTAGCTAATGAAGATGGTATTGCTGAACGGGTTATTGTCCACGTTCATGCTGTTGATCTTATTAACCTGTTTAATACCTACAGTTGGTAAAACCACATCTTTATCAACAAGGAAAAAGCGGGAGAAGCCTGTGAAGTTTCCTGTAAAACCCTTGAAGTTGGCATTGGTAGTTACCACTGTCGGCGTTACCAGTTGGGTGTTCAGTACATTAATATCAGAATCCCTGGCCGCTGTGGTTTTGATAATGCGAACATTGCCTAAAATTACATTGCCCAGTTCTGCCGTGTCAAAATAAATGGTGGTAGTACTGGTTGCCGTATTGCCATTTGTTGTTGCCTGGATGTTGAATTCCTTCGAAGACCTGTTAGCACCCTGGCCAAGTGCAAATGGCGAAAAGCCGTTACCTTGTTTTGATACGCTTGCATTAACACAGCCAAGATCTTGTGATGGCAGGTTTAACTGGGCTATCAGCTTATTGTTTGCATTGCTATAGAAATATACATCCTGGTTGGCATGTACATCCCAGCTACGGTCAGATGGTGCTGCAGTTTCTACTTCTGTATTAGCTACAGCTTGTGTAAATGCAACCCGTGGCCTGGAGTTAGATAATTTAAAGGTGCTAAAACTAAGGCCGCAGGCACTTGTACCGGATGTTTGGAAGTTGTATGCAGTAATGTTATTAATACTGTTAGACGCTTCTACACGGTCATTGCTATCCGCAGATGTTGCCGCTACTGAATTAGCAAAACATATTTCGCAAACAACATTGCTTAAGCCATCCCATGTGAAAGGAGAACTAAGTATTATTTTGTTCCATCCCGCAGCACTGACAAACGAGCCACTGAAATAGGTTGTGAGACCTGAGCTAACAAAGCCCTGTGATCCGTTGTAGAGTGCCTGGGTTGTAAGGCCGAGTTTTACGGTGTAGTTGGAAAATGCTTTTGTTGATTTCTTATCTACAACATTAAAGCTCATTACAGAGATGGGAGTATTGGGTTTAACTCCGGAAGCTTTCATATCTGCTGCCGTTATGATAAACTGTGTTCTTGCAGATTGTGCAGCACCAAAAAACGGTGTAGCTATTTTAGTGTACAAATTAGCATCTGCGGCATAGTAATCAACATCTCCCGCTACCTGTGGTAAGGTACTGTTGCCTTTGATAGTGATTTTGTACTCATGATACACATTGCCAATCGTTGCATCGTTGCCCGGTGATATGCTGAATGTCAGCGTCAGATCTTTATCAGTAGTGGTAGCGCCATTATCCAGGATGTTCAGTAATATATGCTCTGTAGATATAGTACCTGCTGTGAACGTTACTGTATTATTCACAAAGCTATAATCGGTTCCTAATACAGCCGTTCCTGTACCGGTAACCGTAACGATTGGGTTGCTGCCTGTGGCTGCTGCGTTGATGGTTATCGGTATGTCGATTGTTTTAGAAGCTGGGCATGCTGTACTGCCCGATACTTTGTTTACCACTGTATCGTGGTTTACAAAACCTATCTGCGGACCGCAAGGCGCAA
This sequence comes from Bacteroidetes bacterium 43-93, assembly GCA_001897855.1. GTDB lineage: Bacteria > Bacteroidota > Bacteroidia > Chitinophagales > Chitinophagaceae > Polluticoccus. The sequence goes on along the minus strand of MKUO01000017.1, from coordinate 236,777 downwards.
ACGCAGCACCTACATTAACAGCCCTCCAGGCGCGGGTTACGGCTTCTACCTCAGGCGAGCAGGCGCCATATATAGTAGTAGCAACACCGATACTGGCAGTTCTGCAGGCTGCATAGTTGTCGGTGCTGGTCAATAAAAGTTCTGTTCCGTAAGCTATCCTGGCTGCTTTTTGCAGGCCAAGGCCGCCAACCACATAGCTGATGCTGGCATCATTTGTACCACTGCCACCATCTGTCAATAGATAATACCATTTGTTAAGTACGCCGCTGTTGGTATGTACACCGCAATAGTCGTTAGATGAAGTACAACTGCTACCTGTAGTTACCCAATACGTTCCGTTATAAGTATCCGGATTGCCGTATTGTTTTGGGATGCGCATGCTCCTTAAAGGTACGCGTGCAATTTCTGCGCCTATTTGCCACATTGGTTTTTCAGGTGATGCGTAGTGCTCTATGGTTTCTCCCCAAATATCACTGAAACCTTCATTCATACCGCCGGATTCGCTTTGATATACCAGCGCGCAGGTAGTCTGGCATACGCCGTGGCCTATTTCATGCGCACATACGTCCTGCGCTGTCAGCGGGTCAAAACCACCATTCAATACACCGGTGCCGTCACCATAGGTCATCCATGCCCCGTTCCAGAATGCATTATTATATCCCACATCATAATTCACAAAGCTATTAAGCGCAGATCCGATACCGTCGTAGCTGGCGCGCGATTGTTCTTTGCCCCAATAGTCATATACATTTACCGCGCCCCAGTGTGCATCAATTGCCTGATTTGTAGCCCATGTTGTAGATGAATTGGCAACGTCATATTGCGTAGTTGTGCCATTGTGAAAAGAGCCGGTATATACACCACGGGTATTGTCATAAAGAATATAAGAAGAGCCCGACATATCGGTTTCGAACGAGACGTTGCCGCTGTACAGGCTTTTGCCCGTTGCTGTAATATGTTTGATCACCGGGTCTTTTAAAAGCACATTGCCTGTATTGGCATCGATATATACCAGGTTCCTGCTCAACGGTGCTTCTGCATATATATTGAAACAATAGGCAAGGTGCAGCTGCTTATTTCGCGCTGTTGAATTAAAATCTTCCACCCATACCATTGTTCCTTTAGGGAAGTAGGTAGCGTTAGGATCTTTCATTATTTCACGCAGCATTTTTTCCTGCTTGGGATTCTGCCACATATAATCCTGCGCATTAATGAAATCCAAAGCCTTTTGTAAAGCCTGGCTTTCAGTAAGTGCAGCAGCGGTGGACAGCTCAGTTGACGGCCTGAAGATATTACCATGAGCATAGGTAATAATGCCATTTTTAGCTGCAACGGAAAAAGAACCGTGTGCTACTTTAATACCTTTATACCATTGCTCGAACCGCTGCACCGCAAGGCCATCTCCCGGGCGTTGTGTATATGCAGAAACAAGCTGCTGATTGGGGTCGTCGATTTCCAGGTAGCTTTTCAAAACCTCCGCACTGTTCTCAATTTTCAGGCCCGCAGTTGGTAAGAAGTTGATGTCAGTTATTGTCTGGTCAATGGGATTTCTCGCAAGAGAAGAAACGTCAGTGGATTGCTTCGCAATCGCAGGGGTAAACGCTAATGCACAAAGTACAAAGGCGAAGCCCTTGAGGGTAAATCGAATTTTTTTCATAAACTACATTCAGATAATCCACAATATAATACATAAAGTTAAATTTTCAATTTGTCATTGCCGGGCTTGGTCTCCTTCCCGGGGCATAACTTTTTCTGCTATGTAATTAAAAAAGGAACGATTATGAGACGTTATGTACTATTTGCTGTTTTAATATTATTATCTTTTGCAGGGCGCGCCAATAAGATAACTATTATTGCTAAAGACTATGAATTTGACCCCGCGCAGGCAACTGTTTATCTTGGCGATACCGTCATGTTTTTGTGGGCAAGCGGTACGCATACCACCACCAGCACCTCGATACCAGACAGCGCAGTTGCATGGGATAATCCTCTTGATCATAGCCAGCAGACATTTGTGTACGTACCAGCCGTTGCGGGTACCTATAGCTACCAATGCACGCCACATGCGTCTATGGGCATGACGGGCAGCTTTACCGTAAGCCCTGCTACATCTGTAAATAAAGTTACCAGTAACGTAGTGTTTGGCTTTTGGCCAAATCCTGCCACCTCATCTGCGCATGTGAGGTTTAATAAAGATCTGCAATATGTATCTGTTTATATCGCTGATATTACCGGCACAATTGTTTGGAAGGGAGCATTTGAAGATGTGCAGGAAGCCGATCTGAACGTATCTAACCTGCAACCCGGCCGATACATTGTGTATGCTACCGATGGACAGGATGTATTTTCTCAAAAGCTATTGATACAATAAAGACCATATTTGGGGTTTTGTACCATCTGTAGTACATTACCGCCATGCTGCTAAAGAAGGTTTTTATAAGCATATTATTGGTGTTGACAGCAGGGGTGTCCCTGCTGTTTAATGCCCGCTATACCCAACATTCATCTATTTTGTATGGAGATGCGCTGGGCTACTACATGTACCTGCCATCCGTATTTATTTATCATAACCTGGCTAAGCCCGAACAATTGCCTGAAGATAAGGGTATACCCTTCTCGGTGATGAGGTATGCCGGGGAAATGCGGGACGAGGGGGTACGCAGCAAAAAGGGTATAGTTGTAGATCAGTACACCTATGGTGTAGCCTGTATGGAGATGCCCTTCTTCCTGGTAGCGCACGCGATCGAAAAAGCAAAAGGCCTGCCGGCCAATGGCTATTCAGATACCTATAATACCTGGATGCGAATAGCTACTGCAGTTTATGGTTTACTTGGGCTGTTGCTTGTGTACCGCCTTTTGCGAAAGTATTTTGATGAGATAGTATCGGTAGCAGCAGTGGTGATCCTTTACCTGGGAACTAACTTGTTTTGGTTCGTAGTTTATCAGCCCGGGATGAGCCATACGATATTGTTTTTCTTATATGCCTGGTTATTATTGCTTACGGTAAGTGTTCATGAGAAACCATCCGGCGGCCGTTTTCTGCTGTTGGGGATGATCGCAGGAATGATCGTCGTAACAAGGCCTACCGATATTGTTTGTGTATTTATCCCGCTTTGGTATAATGTGTATAACAGGGAAACATTTATGCAAAAGCTCAGATTCCTGGCAGCCAACAAGTGGGGATTATTCCTCTGTGCTTTAGGTGCTTTGATACCGTTCCTGCCACAATTTGCCTATTGGAAGATGGCAACGGGACAATATGTTTTCTATAGTTACGGCAGCCAGGGCTTCCATTGGCGGCATCCAAAGATCATAGAGGGCCTGTTTTATTTCTCAAATGGCTGGCTGCCTTATGCACCGGTAATGATATTTGCCATCGCGGGCCTGCTGCTGTATAAAAAGATCAACAGATGGGTATTCAGCATCCTGGTAGTGATGCCTATATATACTTACCTGATCTATGCCTGGTATTGCTATAATTATATCAATGGCTACGGCAGCCGCCCTATGCTGCACATGTATCCATTGTTAGCAATTCCGCTGGCTGCTTTTATACAATATATAGCAAGCAAAGGCGCCGTTGTAAAAACAGTATTTGCAATCTGTTGTATATTCTTTTTCTCTGTCAACTATTCGTGGAGCATGTTGCAGTCTCAAAGCCTTATGAGAAGCGAGGAATCGAATATGTGGTATAACCTTGGCGTATTGTATCAATCAAAACTGCATTATAACGACCTGGTTACGCTTGATGTAGCAGAATGGCAACCCCGGAAAGGCAGCGTCCAATTCGTAAAGTCGTTGGGATGCCAGGGATTTGAGGACTCAACATCTGATCATTACATACCGGACTCCATTGCAGGAACCAAATACATCTACCATGTACGGGAGGGGGAAGAATACCTGGACGCGGCCTTGAAGATGCAGTACCATAAAGGAATGTTTGGCGATGCAAAATGGTTTAGATGCAGCGGCAGGTTTATGTTCCCTACCTGGCCTGCAAGAACGAAATTGTTACTGGAGCTGGGCATCAAACGCGGAGATAAATTTGTTCTTTGGAAGGGTTGCCGGGCAGATAACAAAATAGGGCTTGCTGATGGCACCTGTAAACATGCGCCTGATAATTTTGATCTCAATCATTACGAGCACCGCCGATGGGGTGAGGTGTATTATTTTGTGAAGATACCTGACGATCTAAAAGAAGGGGATGAGATAATACTGGATGTATGGAATAATTACCAGCATGAGGCATATGTAGATGATCTATGCCTGCAGCTCTACAAGTGATCGTACTGCAACCACTTGCAGAGCCTGAGCAATATTATTTATATAGCCTGTCGTCCATTTTTATAAGGTCGTGGTCGATGGTATAATGCGCCATTTGTGTATAATGGCCTTTGGGGTCTATGCCTTCAAATACAACAGTTACATTGTTTTCATAGTCAATATTATCGAGCTTACCATCGCTGAATACTTTGTATTTGCCATCGTTAATATTATATAACCATGTAAGCGAGTAGGGAGTTCCATTATAAGTATCAAGCGTAGTAAAGTATATTAACCCTTTATTGGCATTGAGTATCATATTGGTAATGTCTGATTTCACCGTATAGCCGTCGTCAGATTTCATCCCAATACGCACCACATCAGTGTTCTGGTTACTGACCACATCATAGGATGTGATTTTGGTATTGCCGTTAACTGCAGATTTTTGCAGGTAATACACTTTGTTGTTATACAGGTAGGGTGTGCCTGCATCTTTACTGTCGGTAACAACAGTTTGTTTACCGCCATTCTGCAGTACTATTTTACCATTCTTCTTAGATACGGAAGTTTGGGCTATAGCGCTTGCGGTGGTAAGCATCAGAACGGCAGATAAAAAATATTTTGTCATACTTAACGATTTATGGTAATGCTAATATACTAACGTATCAGTGAAATATCGCCTTTTACATTAATAGGTTCCCCGTTTGTACAAAATGCACTTATCATATATACATATACATCGGGTGTTAATTCCTGCCCTTTGAAGGTTCCGTCCCAGCCATATCGCTGATCGTTTGCCGGGGCATTGTTCACTTCATATACTATCTGCCCCCAGCGGTTATACACTGCCATGTGTGTAATGGTCCTTATCCCTGTTACAGAAGGGAGGAATACGTCATTAACACCATCACCATTAGGAGTAAATGTATTAGGTACAAACATTACGGTACCATCGCAGCTAACAGTCAGGAGTATATCGTCTTCGGCAGTGCAGCCTGCTTCATTGGTTACTTTGGCATTATACCTCGTGGTTTTGTCTAAAGTTGCAACAGGATCTATGCAATCATCGCAACTCAGGTATGTAGCAGGCGTCCATTTAATATTATTGGCGTTGGTAACGGCAGCATGTAGCTGTATTGGTGTCCCCGGCGAAACTTTCCTGTCAGGCCCCAGGTCAATTGTTGGCATAGGGTATACGTTTATCGTTTGGTACAAGGTATCTGTGAAACATTCATTTTCTTTAATGATCACACGGAAGGTAGTCGATTCGTGTATGCTGGTTACCGGGTCGGGAATGCTTGCATTGTTGAGTGAACCGGCAGGTGACCATTCATAACTGATACCTCCGGCAGCATGTAGCTGGGCAGAGGAACCATCGCAAATATCCTGGTTAGGCCCCTTGGTAATATCCTGGCGGGTAATGATAGATAGCGTTACCGCGCCGGTATCGCGGCAGCCATTCGTATCTGTCGCTACTACCTGGTAAGTAGTAGTCATTTTAGGGTGGGCTACAGGGTTGCTGCATGAGCCACACGAAAGAGTACTGCTATCTGTCCACACATAGGAATTACCACCGCTTACATAAAGCTGGAAATCTTTATCCTGGCATAAATTAGAGGATGGAGTTACATCCAGTTGCATGGGGGGGAAATTAAAGACGTCAGTATTAGCAGTGGCAACACATCCGTTAGCATCTTTTATTGTCAGCGTATAGCTGCCTGCGCTAAGGCCGGTTGCATTTGTTCCGGTTTGTACGGGCGTAGTATTCCATGAATATGTGTATGGCGATACGCCACCGATAGCATAGCCTTCCACTTCACCGCCAGCTGACCCGATGCAGGTTTTACTGAGGGCTTGTGCAGTTGCAATAAAAGGTGCAGGCTGGCTTATAGTGACGGTATCGCTGTTAACACAACCATTTTTATCGGTGACTGTAACCGTGTACTTGCCGGCAGGCAGGGTAGTAGCCGAGGCAGTTTTCTGTGCAGGACTGGTATTCCAGCTATAACTATATGGTGCGGTGCCACCGGATGCGCCGGCTAACGCGCTACCATCATTGCCATCATGACATTTTACATTATTACTGCTGTCAATCGATACCATTAACTGAGTTGGCTGCCCGATTATAGAAACAGCAGTATCCCTGCAGCCGTTTTTATCTGTTACCACAACCGTATAGCTGCCGGCAGGTAAGCCGGTTGTTGCGGCGGTTGTTTGTGCAGGTGTCGTATTCCAGCTATATGAGTAAGTTGGTGTTCCCCCCGAAACGGTTACCCCGGCACGACCATTGTTTCCGCCAAAGCATACTACATCTATTGTTGTAGGTATAGCTGACAAAGCGGTAGGCTGGGTGATGGTAGCAGTAGCAGTATCACTGCAGCCATGTGCATCCAGCACGGTAACAATATAATATCCAGCACCTAGTCCTGTTGCGGCAGGGGTTGTTTGCGCTGGTACCGTGTTCCAGGTATAAGTATATCCAGGAGTACCACCATTTACGCTGACAGTTGCCGCGCCGGTTTTATTTCCGTTGCAGTCAACATTAGTGGTACTGCTTGTGCTTGCTATAAGTGCAGTAGGTTGTGTAATATTTGCCGAAACCTGGTACGTACAGCCTTTACTGTCTGTAACGGTTACCGTTTTTGTACCTGCAGTAAGTCCGGTAGCTGTAGCTGTTGTTTGTGTCGGTGTGGTGTTCCAGCTATAAGTATATCCAGGTGTACCCCCGTTGGCCAAGACAGTGGCAGCTCCATTGTTACCGTTGTAGCAGCTAACATTCGTTGTACTCGTTATGGCAGCAGTAAGCAGGGCAGGCTGTATAATTGTTGCCATTGCTGTATCTGTGCAACCATGACTATCAGTTACGGTAACAATGTATGTTCCGCTACCTGAAAGGGTCGCTGTAGCCGTTGTTTGTGCCGGTGTAGTGTTCCAGCTATAAGTATAGGCTGGGGTGCCTCCTGTAACTACAACTGTGGCGCTTCCATTGCCATTATTACAGTTTGGATTGGTAACCGTTCCCATAGCAGCCACCAGTACATTTGGTTCTGTAATTACTATCACAGCCGTGTCGGTACACCCATGTGCATCAGTTATTGTGGCGGTATAAGTTCCGGGTGCAAGGCCGGTTATTGTAGCGGTAGTTTGTGCCGGTATTGTATTCCAGCTATAAGTATATGGCGCTGTACCACCATTGGCGGCTACTGTGGCCGTACCGTTATTGGTGCCGTTACATGTTATATTTTGAGCGTTGCTGATATATCCATTAAGCAATGTGGGCTGTGTGATAGTAGCCAGTGCCGTATCAACGCAACCTTTTGTATCCGTTACGGTAACAATATAATTACCTGCAACGAGGTTATGGGCTGCTTGCGTTGTTTGTGCCGGTGTTGTATTCCAGCTATAGGTATAGCCCGGCGTGCCGCCTGTAACATTTACAGAGGCGGTACCATTATTATCTCCATAGCAGCTAACGTTAGCTGTTGAAGCAATACCTGCAACTAACGGGGTAGGTTGTGTAATGGCTCTTGTAGCTGTATCTGTGCAGCCATGAGCATCAGTAACCACTACGGTATAGGTACCTGCAGTCAGGCCTGTCGCTAATGCTGTGGTTTTTGCCGGCGTTGTATTCCAACTGTAAGTATATGCCGGTGTGCCGCCAGAAACATATACCGATAGTGCACCATCATTGCCATTCGCACAGTTCACATTTTTTATGGAGTCAATAACAGCATCTAACTGTGCCGGTTGTGTGATGGCAACCGTAGCAAAGCTGGAGCAGCCATTGGCATCGGTAACGGTCACCGTATAATTGCCGGTTGCGAGCCCTGTAACGGAAGACGTAGTGCGAGTAGGTGTAGTGTTCCAACTGTATGTATAAGCAGGTGTGCCACCCGATACCGAAACAGATGCCGTGCCGTTAGTTCCCCCATAGCAGGCAATATTTGTGCTGGAAGCTATAGAAGCGACAAGAGAGGTAGATTGCGAAATGGTTGCTAATGCAGTATCCGTACATCCATGGGCGTCCGTCACCGTTACTATATATACACCGGCCGTTAATCCTGTTGCCGTAGCTGTTGTTTGCGCAGGACTCGTATTCCAGCTGTAAGTATAATTAGGTGTGCCTCCTGTAGCTATTGCTACTGCTATACCGTTGTTACCTCCATTGCAGCTTACCTGGGTGGTAGAGTAGATGGATGCATCCAGCGCAGTTGGTTCCGTTATAACAGCCAATGCTGTATCAGAACATCCGTTGCTATCTGTTACTGTAACAATATAGCTACCGGCTGTAAGTCCTGTGGCTGTTGCTGTGGATTGTGCAGGGCTGGTATTCCACCTGTAAGTATAAGAGCCGGTACCTCCTGTAGTGCTTACTGTTGCCGCACCATTATTACCGCTATGGCAGCTAACGTTAGTTGTAGCGGTTATGCTAGCTACCAGTTTTACAGGTTCTGTAATTACTGCCAGTGCTGTATCAGAGCATCCGTTGCTATCTCTTACGGTAACTATATAATTACCTGCTGCAAGCCCGGTTGCTGTTGTGCCTGTTTGTACCGGTGTTGTATTCCAGCTATAAGTATAAGGTGCTGTACCGCCCGTTGCCAATACTGTTGCAGTGCCATTGTTGCCATTGTTGCAGCTTACATTGGTTGTTGCAGAGGTGTTGGCGATCAATAAATTAGGTTGTGTCAGCGTAATGCTGTCTCTGCGCGTGCAGCCTACACTGTCGGTAAGTGTTACTATATATTTACCCGCTGCCAGGCTGGTGATCGTAGATGTAGTACGCGCCGGGGTGGTATTCCAGCTATAAGCGTATGGCGAATGGCCATTGCTGCCCACTGCTGTTGCCGAGCCATTCTGCGAATTAAAGCAAGACAGGTTTTGCCCGCTGACAGCAAGCGATGGATTGCTGAATATTATTTTTACCGAATCTGATTTAGAACAATGAAAAGTATCAGTAACTGTGACGTAATAAGTACGATCGACAGTGGTATTGCTTACAGGGCTGGCGCATGTATTGCAGCTTAATGCCGTGTTAGGCGTCCAGTTGTAGGTAAAGGCCGGGGCATTGCCGGTAGCACCGGCGTTGAGCTGCACACTGCTGCCATTGCATATAGTGGTATCATTAGAGGCGTTCACTGCAAGTGTACTGATATTGATCTTTACACTATCGGTTTTGCTGCAATTGTCTGCATCCTTTACCGTTACATAATAGGTTTTTGTTGCGGAGACGGTCGCGACAGGGTTCACGCAAGTGCTGCAGCTAAGTCCTGTAGTAGGAGTCCATGAATAGGTGAGCGGGGTGGCTGTACCTGTGCCCGTAGCACGTAACTGCGTAGATGCAGCGCTGCAGAAGGTAGTATCCCTGCCGGCATCAATAGATAAATTATTGACTTTGACTGTTGTATATAATGTATCCGGGCAACCGAAGCCTGAAAATGGCGTAAGTATAACTGCGTAAGTAGTGGTATGCGTTGGTTTGGTGATATTGACGTTCTGTCCGCTGGTCATATAGGACATAGTAGCAGAATCTCTCCACACATAAGTATCAAAACCGGGAGGTGCAGACAAACTGATAGTGCTGGCTGTATCGCAGTTGAGTAATGTTTGTATCTGGAAGAGGCCACAATTCATATCTACATAGCCGTAGCCAAAGTGCGCGCCTAATGCGCAGTCACCAGAGGCAAAGTCTATCGCAACGGTACGGCCTGCATAACCTGTAAGGTTCAGGCTGGCGGTAGCCCACGACTTATAATAAGTGTTATTCCTGACAGTAGAAAGTGCAAAACCCGGCAGGTTCGAAGCTGCTACATAAGTAAACTGACTGCAATTCACTATTGCGTTAGTGGCTGAGTCAAAAGCCTTTACCTCAAACCTCGGCTGATCGGCCGCATTGTGCCCGGGATCTTCAAAAACTACAGCGTACCTAAAGATGACACTATAATTATTAACGCCGCTTGGTACATGTACATAATAGCGGGCACGTTCTGCTTCTGCATTGGTATTACTATTGCCAAGCTTTAATGAATACACCCCGCTGGCAGGCGCCACAACCGGGAAACCGCCAAACGGATCTGTAGCTGTGCCACTGGTAATGGTATGCCGCCCCGTAACCTGCCCCGGAGTAGGGGTACTTATCGGACAGCAAAGACCTGTGTACAGGTTCCAATTCGTAAAATTACCCAGCTCAAAATCAATATTGGTGGGACAGCTTGTTTGTGCCTGTACCCGTGCAAAGACGAAAATGCACGCGCAAAGGAGTAATGCGATTCTTTTGTAAGCCATCTGGTAATGGTTTGTTTGTCTTAAGTACTTTTTTCAATCCTCTATTAAAGTACTCTCTCGTTATCCACAAATAATCAACAAAATCGTGTGTTTCGCTAGGTTAGATTTGCTAAATTATATTATCTGTTTTAATAAATCAAGAGCTTATATCAATTAATTATTACTTTTTAGTGATTGATATTCTGTTAGTAATCACCAAAAACAACACGTTTAAACACGTGCAAATAAAAAATAATGCAAAAACAGGTTGGGACGTAAACTAATGCGTTACATTTGCAGCTTTAATGGTTAAGAGGGTTGGTAAACCATTTATTCCATGTGAATAGAAAAAGAGGATTTTAAAAAAGTCCTCTTTTTTATTAATTAAGAGTTAAGGACGGCAAATAACAGAATTTTAATTATCCGTCAAATTAAAATTGTCCGCAGTGGGGGTGAATTTTGAGACCCGGCCATTTTCAAATACATATATATCTGAACTTTTTTGCTCTCCGAAGATCACAAAGCTGGGATTGGACTGTAGCAGAATGCTGTACGGATGTTTAGCGTCAACAGAGGTAGATTGAAATGTGATGTGTATCACATCATATTTTTTGCCTTTAAAGCTGAGTTTGGCGGCTTTGTATATAGGATAGCTAACTCCTTCAAAATCAGGTTGGATGAGGTTTTTACGCGATAGCATTTTCCTATCTGTAATGGGGGCAATCAGGTAAATACTGCGCCAGCCTGAACGGGATGGGTAAACCGATAATTTTTGTGATTTACCGGTTTTTAACTGGCATACAACGTCCGGTATATCTGATACAGACTCAATAGTTAGCTTACTCTCATCTTCATCATCACTGTTATCTGTTGATGAAGAAGTAATTGCTTTAATTGATTTTCCGAATTCCGGGGTATCCGTTCTTGGTACCAGGCTAACGATATTTTCATTCAATTGTTGGGGGCCGGCCGGTGTTTGCGTGTTTGTGTTATTAGCCGTATTTCCTGTAGTGGTTTTAGAGTTTCTGCTGCCAATATTATCAGACGCGTCCAAAAATTGTCCGCTATCGGCAGGCATCCCGGACATAGTAACCGTTGTATTTTCGGAAAGTGAGTTTTTTGTTTTGGTAACGACAGAGGTATTTAAAGGTTCTCCATTGATCCACATACTTAGCCTGTGCCTGCCATAGTAATAACCACCTACTACTATAAGACAAAACAGAACGATTATTAGCGAAACAAATAGAGGGTCTTTCCTGGGGTTCATTTTTATTTCAATTCGACTTCGAGTTGAGCCGCTTCCAGAGGCACATCATCATCCAGAGCATCTGCCAATGCAACCAGAGTGTACTTGCCTACCGGGAAGGAGCCTTTTGGTAATTTAAATTGTAACAAACGAATTTGTTCCGGGAAAAGAGGTACATCTTCTTCAGTGAAAGTTTTCTTTTCGCCGGTGAGCTGTGATGCAACTTCTATTGAAACATTACATCTGATCTGTGCACCTCCAACATTTTTTATTGCAATCTGATAAGTGCTGTCTGTATTAGGTTTAAAGCTCAGCATCTTCAGCTCTTTACTTAATCCCGGAAAATTCACATATACGTGAGATCCGACTTTTATTTTATTTTCAAGAATGGTGGTGATGTTACCGGATTTGTGTGGGGGAAGGTTTTCACTTGGCACATCAGCGACTATCATTGCCCATTTCATCTGATCTGTGTTCACAGAATCCGGAACATTCACAGTTACAACTACAGTTCCTATTTTGCCCGGAGGTACTTCCAGGTATGTCTTGTCGAGTGTTATCCAGTTGGCGGCTGAATTTTTAGTTGTGCCTGCATCGTAAAAAAGTATATTGCCTACAGAGTCCCTCATAAAGTCTTTTACTGTTAGGTTTACCTGGTATGCCTTATCCTTCCTGTTAATAATATAGAAGTTTTGCTTACCTGATTTTCCTTTATCAAGGTTAAAATCAAATGATGCAGGACCGAAAGATACAACTTTATGTTTCTTAAGTGTATCAGAATGATTACGAGCAGCTAATGTATCTGCAGCTGTTGGTGTGTGGTTTGTAGAGTCTTTTGTCTTATTTGTCTGGGCAAAAGAATAGCTAGTTACGCAGCAAAAAAATAATAATAATAAATGATTTTTCGTTGGCATTGATGGTTATATTTGTAATGTACTTTCGTCAGATAAATTTAAAAATAATTTTATCGCAGGCGAATTTACTGTTTTTGGCATAATTCTTATGAAAAAATATATACTCCTATTGTCATTGTTATTGCCTGTAGCGTGTTCTGCACAGGTTGCCTATGGCGGCCCTCCATCTAACCCGGGAAATTCAAATGGAGTAGGTAACTCCTATGATATAAACGTTCAAATAAATAATCCGGCATATTTCACGTACACTAATGTGGATGAGTTATTGCAGCCCAAGGTGGTTACCAATGCTTTTCAATTGAGCTTTAAAGCTTCTCCTCATGAGAATACAAGGGTCTTTGCACAGATAGACTTTTCAAATAAAAGAAGATCGGTACCCGAAGGTTGGTTATCGCTGAAATTATTTAATTCAACTTCCAGTACGGCAGTAGCCGATAACAATCCGGTGGCATTATCCAGTTATCCAATGTTGCTCATTACACAGCCGCCTGTTCCCGGAAACAATACTTATTCTTTCGTATATAATGTTATACTAAATCCTTTGACCAAGCACGTTCGCCCGGACAACTATAATTTTACAATTAAATTTACTATGACTAAGCCATGATCTCAAGGTATACATATATAATATTGATATCGCTTTTACTGCCATTGATTGGTTATAGTCAAAACGCTACAGTGCAGGGAAATGTAAGTATGCCTTCATTAATAGACCTAGAGGTGACCTATCCTAATAATATGCAAATCGGTTTTGAAGATCTGGAAGAATTTGCCCACGGTAAGGAATATCGTAATTGCATTAATTTGTCTGTAAAAAGCAATTGCCCCTGGGTGGTGAGTGTGAAGAGCGGAAATAATGCCTTTAAGTCGACCTCTAATGTCCGAACTTCCGTTTCAAGTAATATCATTAGCCTCAAGCCTTCCGGCAAAAGTGCATACATACCTCTGACTAATTCCCCAACACCTTTATTATTCAGCGATAATGACGATGTGGTTAATAATTATACACTTGACCTGAAAATGGACACTCCCTGGAATGCCGAAGGTGGACAATATGGTTTGAATCTGATATTTTCTGTTTCAGCACAGTAAGTCTATATCTAATATATATATCGAAGGCAGAGCATAAGCTCTGCCTTTTTTATTTCTTTCCTGGCTTTCAAGCCAATTTTTTATTTATTACCGTGGCCTGTACTATCATTAGATACAGGAGGCATGGTTTTATTAGTAGTATCCGTGTAATGGGATGCATCTCCCGGAATTGTAAAAGTTGTAGTTGTTGAGGTGCTGGTGCTTGATCTTTCCACTTGCGGAACTGCGAAACTTATAACAGGGATGAGTAAAATCATCAATACGGTGCTTTTCATTGCATTACTTTATACAAATGTAGGTATATTATAATGCGTTTAAGTGCTTTTTGCGACAATTCTGCTGTTTTTTTGAGCAAAATCTTATAATAATTTTTTTTAATTTTATTCCTAATATGTGCATTACATGTTAATACATGTGCATAACCATGTCTATAAACTACATTTGATGGTTGATATGTTATCAGGTTATTAACCATTTGTGAATCCAAAATTTCCTGCCGTCCTTTTACTAATTGTAGTTGTTTGGTTTACAATGTATTATTTATAATTTATTATTGATATTTATAATTGATTGATAAAAATGACTGATTTTCATTCTTTTTATCGAAAATGTGGATATCCTGTGGTTGACATTTTCAATAACATTATCGCAAAAGGTCATATCAATTAGATTGCAGGTGTAAATTCTTGTTTTTAGTATTCTGTTTTTACTCATTATACTTTTCCTTATAATCGTTGACTGTTAAGCATTTCATGGTGTTTTAATACTCGTGTGAGTGCCTGTTTTAGCTCATAAAATCGTAATCCACATCACCAGATTATCCTTTGCATGTTGTTTTGTGGCTATCGGGTGAGTAAATGGGTTTACATCCGTTAAAGTTTTGTTAGAGATTTGCAATACAAACTTTTTTTAACCATTTAAAAATCAAAAGCAATGAAAAAAATCGTTCTCGCATCTGCACTGGCTTTCGCTTCTTTCGCAGTAAACGCACAAAGCATCCTTCCTTCAACAGCTGAACGTTCTGAAGATGATGCAAATCTGTACATCACAATGAACCTGCACAACTGGATCGACATCGACAACGAAAACACTAGCCTGATGAGCTCTGAACCAAACTCTTGGTTTGACCTGAATGGCGGTTGGAATGTTGGTAACGCTCCATTTAACCTGTCTGCTAGCCGCAACTGTAAAGTAGCTATCTCTTCTACTAGCATGAGGGAGCAAACTGGTGCTCACGCTTCAGGTGATGTTGCAGGTTGGTATTTCCCAGCTAGCTACCTTTCTTTAGAAGCTGGTCTGTCTGGTCTGAGCAACATTCCTTTCTGGACTGTAACTGGCCCTGGTTTCTCTGATTCTTGGAACCAAGTTGACCACCTGAGCAGCTCTAACCAAGATTGCTATTCTAGCAACCAAGGTATGTTCGTTCGTCACCTGACTCCAATGATCGGTGCTTTCAAACACAACCTGCCTGGTACTTATTACACTCTGAACCTGCACGGTGGTACTTACAAAGGTACAGTTACTTTCACTGCTACTTTGAACTAATCCACACTGCTAGTTCATAGCATACAATTAAATTAAGCCCTTCCTTCCATTTGGAAGGGCTTAATTTCAATATCACCACGAACTTTATTCAATATCACCACCAGTATAAGGACAAGAGAAGGGGAGGTAAAAAACACATTCTTTCATCAACGACCCCAATCGTTCTCAATTTGCCCCCGTGAAAAAAGCACAACATCTCCTTTGGATCATCGCTTTTTTGATGTCAGTGACCTTGAGTCTTAAGGTAACTGCATCGTCGCATCAAGACTCTACATTTACAGTTAGTTACAGGGATTCCCTGGTTTCAAACAAACAAAATAAGATTATATACAATAATATCTTTATTAACAATATTTCTCCGGATACTATTGTTATTAATGGTTATGTTTCATTGCCCAACGGGTGGAAAAGCCTTGGCGGAAACTTAAGCCACATTTCTATTCAGATCCCTCCTGCCGCCGTAAGGAATATCTCTGTAAATATTCTGAAACAAATGAATGTTCCGGCTTCCTGGCAGAAAGTGAATTTTGTATTATGGCAGCAAAACACTGCAGATTCTCAACGCTACTTTTACAATATTAATGTAGAAGCGCAGCCCGGTTTCAGGTCTGAGCAAACAATACAGGAAATAACACTTGTAGATAAGCCCGATGTAATGCATCTCGGTGTTCATCTGAAGAACACCGGCAATGTAAGTGATTTGTTTACATTACAGTGGAAGAACTACGATCTTAATATTGACGTCAACGAAAAAGTGAACTTACCTGCCGGTAAAGACACTGTTTATTATTTTCCACTGAAAATATCAACGGCACAGTGGAATAAACTTTATAAGGAAACAATACATCTTACCGTTCGCTCTTCCTACAGCAACAGTGCCTATATCGACTATAAGGTAAACAGGCCTCAAAGTACTGTTAAGCAAAATCAATCAGCTTATAATAATATTCCCCTATCGTTTGAAGCAGGTGCAATGATTTACGGTAACCACCTGGCATATACTTATGGTGGCCGGGGTCTTTTTCAGTTTGGCGAACATTCACTTTCTCTCTATTACAGGAGCAAACAGTTTGGTGCCACCCAGGGCCTGATCCAGAAAAATATTTTTATTGCGAATTATGATTATCGTAACTGGCATGTGCAAGCAGGGCAAACAAGCCTTAGCGATAACTTCATTGCTATAGGTAACGGCGCCCGTATATCTTATAAAGAAGGAGATAAAACAGAATATAGCATTGCAGCAGTAATACATGACCCTGCAATGAGCATCTTCCAGAGTGATGGTATACAGGCAAAAGCCAAATATGGCGTGGATAAACTGGTAGTAACCAATACAGCGGAAGTAAACGCTGATAAGATCAATCAAATAGATGCAGTTGTAGTAAATAACAATGTTCAGATCATCAAAAAAGATGATCTCAGGGTGTCAGCAAATATAGGTGGTGGGGTAGAAGATAATAAAGCCATTAAGCATACCAGCGGTGACATCAGTATGGGGTACGACTTTGCCTATAATTTCAAAAAATGGGCTTTCTATTCAAATGTTGATTTTCATGGTAAAGATTTCCCCGGTTATAAAAAGGGGTTGAACATGCAAAATCACGGTGTTACTTATTCATTTGGTAAACCGTATTTGGGTGCGATATATAGTATCAGCCAGATCCGCCGGAATTATTTTAGAGATACTTTATTCAATACCGATATACTTAATTACAACAGTAGAAAATACGGACTTATAGCGGGTTATAACAACGGCCGTTTCAATAGTAGCGTAGGTGGAGGTATTTATAAGCAAACTGGTGTATCCAGCATGTTTAACAGCGATCACTACTATTATACAGATATCAATATCGAGCAGAAAATTGATAAACTGGGTACCAGCAAGGTATCGTTTACGTCGCAAAATGCTTACAGCAATTCTATCAGCTCTCTTGTTACCAGCGACATGCTATCTGCTAATCTGAAATTCTTTGGTGTGTCCGGTGCATATGTACGAACACCGATTGTTAACAATGAGGGTAATGGAAAAGTTTCAAGGGTGTATAATGAAACCTTCAATGGAGGACCCTATGTTACTTTCCACTTCTTCAGGAAAACGCTATTCGGTAATGTTCGGTACATGTTCTACAAAACTTTGAAAGATAACTATACCCGGACAGGTATCGAGGCAAACCTGACCTATAATTCGATTAAGACAGGAACGTTTGTGCAACTAACCGGGTACATGCCATTGCGGGATGACAATGTATTGCAAGGCTTGCCAATAAACCAGACACGTTATGGTCTACTTACGGTTAGCCAAAGTGTAAAGTTGCCGGTAATAACTCATCGCAAGTTTTATGATCTGAAAGTAGTTGTATACTATGATGCTAACAGCAATAACATAAAGGACAAAGACGAAAAAACATTGGGTGCTATGAATATGGGCATCAATGACGAGATCATGATGACGGATGAAAACGGTATTGTTGACTATGAAAATGTAAAAGAAGGTAGTTACAAACTGGATTTGGTAAACAGTAAGTCTGAAGATTTAGTACCGGTAGATGGTCCGATCCAATCAATTACAATTAAGAATAACACTGTTTACCAGGTGCCATTTAAAAAAGGGCGGGCGATAAACGGCAGCATCAAAATTGTTTCTGACAATTTTAGTACATACAAATACGGTGCGAATATGATTGAGATCAATGCTGAAGATAGCACCGGACATAAGTACAAAACCTTTACTGACGAAAACGGCAATTTCAACCTTTTCGTTCCCGAAGGCGTATACACAGTATCATTGAATGAAGATGCTTTTGCAGACTCTGATTTTAAAGCTGCAAGGGTTTCTTATACAATAGATCTGTTTAGCCACGAGAACAGCTATGTTGTTTTTGAGATCAAACAAAAGAAACGTAAGATCAGATTCCTGAATCAATAAAATACTAAACACATGAAAAACATTCTATTCCTCATTATTTTGTTATGTATCGCTGCCTCATCATTTGCGCAGTCGTACAGGTACAATACAGTCATCATTGCTGAGAAAGGCGGAGATGGTTTCGGTTTCAGCAACCAGGTGACGAAAAAAAGATCGGGCACCATACTGGTAAAGCAAGACCGTATATCAGTAGACTTTAAAAAATATAAACTGAAAAAGCAGATTGGTGACAACCTGTACCGTACCAACGGCGGAACCGTACAATGCATCTATGACGCTACTGACCTGGTAGCCGTGCAGATCAACAAATTTAACGTGGCCTATTATTACCAGATAAAGGCAAATGACATAGTAGCTGTTAATAAGCCATAGTTTATTGACTTTTACGTTAAGAAACTCTATATTTGTTACCTGATAGTAAGCTAATAATTTATAACCTCCTTTAAATTATAGCATTATTGATCAACCCCCAACCAACACCTATGTTAGCATCCATATCAGAATTCTTTGGTCAAAGGGTTTATGGGAAACAGTTCCAGGACCTTTTTGAGCAGATGGCAAAGACAATAACCCGGGAATACATCCAGGAGATATACAACCATATAGAAAACTATGGTGTTCCCCCGTCGTTTGAAGAAATGATGGAGAAAGTGAAGGCGCTTACCACAGAACTAACCATGCGTGCCGAATGGATACGTGAAGATTATAAAGAGGGCAGGGGATACCGTTCCATTAAGCTCACTACCGGCTGCAAGCGTATTATCAAGAATTCGGTAAATGAATATCTGCGCCAGTCTAAAACAATTACTGCCATCAGGGTAAATCAACGTCCGGCAATTCCGTATAACGAAGCAATGTAAAATCTACATACTACTATAAAATAATAAAGAGCCGCTAGACAACGGCTCTTTAATTTTTTAGTGTTTTACTAATAAAAGACTTTATGGTAAAACAATGAAAAAATCGTTCTGCGCCAAAATTAATTAAAAGTTTAGAATTGCATAACAAATAATGTAATCTAATAGTCTAATTTATTTTTTATTTCCTTATAATTTATTGTACAGCAATTAATTGTGGTCTATTGATTGGTTTTCGTCTAAGTTATTCGACCGGTATTTTTGTGGTGGTTTTACTGGTTAATATCGATGGGCGTCTTAATAGTTGGTTAAGCAGTTTTAAATGGCTCGTTAATCGCTTCGTTTTTCTTTTTTTTGATATTAACCTGTGGCATATTTGAGAAAATAAAAAGCACACCTAATGCCAATTACGTACAACGCAAAATCATCCATCATTAATGAGGGTACTGCAGAGATTGAACGTTATGTGGTGAAGATAACCCAGCTCGCCGGCATACAAGGCGATGAATTCATCCGCACCTTCCCTTTTACATTAGACAGGAGAAACTACACCGTCTTTAATACCATTAAGGACGAATTGCCCCCCGTTAAAAAGAGATCCTTCCTGGGGATAGGTTTTAGCGCCTACAGGTACAATAACTATATTCAGTTCTATTCTACCTACAAATCATTTCCTTTAAAGAAAGATGACACCATCACTTTTTATTTTGAGAATGATGTGAAAATGGAATTTACCTTCCTGTATAACAACAAGAGCATTGGCTTTATGCAGAACAATGTTTTCCCGATCAAAGATGCAGATCTTATTTTTCTGTCTGAGAACAAATTGCTCCACTGGAAGATGACCAGTAAAGAAACCGGGCTATCTATGGTAGGTGGTTTTGAAAGCCAGGAAGGGAATAAACAATACGCTTCTGAAAAAACAGGACAAGGCCTCTTCCGCAAAATGGCTAAGGAAATATTTGAGGCAAAGACGCTCCTGATCAAAAAATACAATCCGCTCGATTAGATAGCTCCATCATAACAAGAATAGGGCAGGACTCAGTTTCTGCCTTATTCTTCATTCAGTTCCTCCAGGTCGGCACGTATAGAGCTGGCTTCTTGCCCAGCTTTCTGCATAGCGGGCAAGTCGCCCTTTAGTTCGTACATAGATTTAAGCCCGTCGTAATAGCTGGGGTTTTGCGGATTGAACTCCGTTGCCTTTTTTAAAGCAATAACGGCCCTGTCAATTGAATCGACGTTTAACAATGAAAGCGCATAGTTTACATATGCACCCTCGTCAAGGCTGTCAGACTTCAGGTAGTCTTCATATTTGGTTACCGCGGTAAGATAATCTCCTTTTAAAAAAGCGTTGTGTGCGGTTATGCCGGCACCTGATGTTTTTGCCAGCACTACGCACAAAGGAATATCTTCCATGCTTGCCCTGTAAACGGTGGACCTAGGTGGCCATAGTTGGTTTTGCAACTGCGCTACGGGTACATATCTTGGCGTCGATATAAAATAGTCGTATTGCAGATAGTGGCGCTGCTCGTAGACGCCGGTATCCACTTTTATCCGGGATGTATCATCATCAAAATATCTTTCTATCCCCAACACATTTGACAGCACTATGATCTTTTTGTTCCTATGATGCGGTGCATTCTTTTTTATCCACTCGCAAGCTTCCCTGCATGAGTTCTGATAGTAATCAAGATCATAGTTCCCGTAAGCGCCCTTAATGCCACCCTCCAGTTCATTAAAGTAAATGTATTGGTTTGGATGGCTTCTTACTATCCACACCAATGGTGGCGTTAATAAGAATAAGGCAATGTAAACCGGTACTTGTTTCCATTTTGCTGTTTTAATCATGCTACATAAAATTTCATACGAGAGGGCTGCCATAATTACCCAAAATGGGTAAACAAAAAATACATGTCGCCAGGTGTCATATACGGTTGCATGTTTCAAGATGATATATGCCAACGGGAAAAATGCGCAACCGGCTAATAGGACAAGATAGAACAATCCATAAGCTTGCATAGCCCGTTTTGCAAACAGAATGAATAGTATAGTACCTGCAAGTACCACAATTGGGCTGGTTATAAATATCCACTTCAGTTCGTAATACCAGGGCATGTGGTTATTCATCCGGTACGCACCTTCGAATAATACCGGGAAATGCATATTTCGGTTAGTAAGTTCCTGTAACGATGCGATAGGATTGCTGACAGGAGATTGCAGTGCCCATGGCCAGACGAGTATGCCTATGATATAACCTGCTACAATCGCCACGGCCAGCAATAACAGAAAGCGTCTAATGGGCCGTTTGCCTCCTTCCCTTAATTGTGATAATGCTGCTTTATGCTTTTGTAAATAAAATGTACTGAATGCAATCAAAAATAGAATGAGCAAAAAGCCACCTGCCGATCGTTGCCCATATGCAAGCCCCAGGCCTAATGCAATGCCGGCAGTGTATTTAATACTGACCTGCGGCAATTGCTGTAACAGGGCAACCATATAATATATGCACACGATAAAGCCTGCTGCAAAAGGTATATCCTTAGGGTTGTTCATACTTTCGCCAAACAAACGGGGGGAGAGGAAAATAAAAAGCAGGGAAAGTATGGCGACATGCCATTTGCCACTGATGCGTTTTGCCAATAAGCCTGTATATATCATCATCAAAGCGCCAAGACATGCATTTATAAAATGTCTGAGGTATATATAGGCAATGCCCGGTAGCAGATGATGAAGCGCTTCTGTAATGAAGTCAAATATACCGCCATAATACTGCAGATCTGTATAATGCTGGCCCAGGTTATCATAATTAAGTGCCTGGGTATTTCCGTTGGCAAAATAGTTCCATATATCCTGTCCGTATTTAATTTGCACCCATTCATCTCCGCTAAATCCGTATGAATGGCTAAGCCCGGCCATAATGGCTGCGATAGCAATGCTGAGAACTATGAAAATGTTTTTCCAGGATTTTTCGGTGATGCTGTCTGAAAATTGCATGAGCTAATATAAAGTATTAGCCGATGTGATTGTCGCCTGAAGCGATCTATTTTATCCATTGCTGAATGATGATACATACACCGGAAGCATCTACTAAAGCGAACTCTCTGGCATTCCAGGGGCGAAGGGTAACGGTGCTGAGGTTAGGATGTAAGAACTGAGGATGGGTAGCGCTGACGGTTTTGTAAACGCTGTCTATATCGTTTGTTTCCAGCCGAAGCTCCGGCCTGTCTTTAGCGGCAAATTCCGCGTTTTCTATCAGGTGTATTTTCAGGTTATCCTTTTCTGCTACGCAAAAAGGCTGACTTGTAGACGAACGGTCATCGTAAGTAATCACAAACCCGAGGCAATCAATAAACAATTGTATGCCCTGGCTGATGTCTATATAAAAAATATTAGGTATAAGGCAAGTGAAATTCATTATCTGTGAGGATGTATTTACCAAAGCTAAGTCATATTTGCATGATATCAGTTGGGTTTATTTCGTTGATCAGATGCCTGGCCAATGGCATGTGTCAGGTATAATATGTAAACAGGCAAGGGATACGCATTGCATATCCCTTGTCCCTGTTATATAATTTTTTTTTCGGCTATTGCTGTGTAGCAGTATATACTACGTTAGCTGTATAAGTACCACCCGGTAAAGAGAAGCCCGGTATAGCTTTATATTTTACACCAAATGTTTGGTTACCACCTGCACTGGCCCAGTTGATGATAGTGCATTGGCCTGATGGTATTGCAGCATAGTTGTTGTAAGACAAGCTACCACCAGTGTTGTTGGTAGTCACCATGAACTGAAGCACATTTGATATTTGTACGCTGGGAGCAGGGCTTGTTGAACCTGAATAGGTAAAGTTTTGTCCGTTTGTTTGTATAGAAACGTTGAAGTGTTTGTTTGATTTTACAACCATTTGTTGTTCACTCGAAATAACACCATTTGCATAATCGTTTACGGTATTAAAATTCAGGTCTACAGTTGGGCCTGTTGTTCCCGATCCTACGAAAGAAATGGATATCGCATCTGCAAGATTAAGATTTACTGTTTGTGTGGCTGTAGAAGATACTTGCGCTTGAGCGGTGAAGGCAGAAGTGATGATAGCGGCAATTGCAATTAGTTTTTTCATGCTGTTTGTTGTTTTATTTATTGTTTGATTTGTTTGTTGTTTGATGATGCAAATATGCGGGTATGGAAGGCAATGGAACAAAATATAGAAGAAGCTTAACCCCGGATTAGCAACCGGTTAACGGGGTATTAACAATATGCTTTTTAGGAAAGAATGCCGCTCGAATGACTGCGGGTGCTGAAATTCTGTTTTAGACTGTTTTAAGATCAATTGCAACAAGAGCAAATCAATACAATTGTTTAAATCTGAAGTATGCTACAACAACCCCAAGAGCGAGGACAACGATTAGCATCGGCAACATTTTATATTCTTTCCTTATTGTATGATTCGCGATGCCGGACACCATAATGACACAAAAGCCACAAGCTGCAATGGGCGTTAATACTCGCCAGATACCTGTAAGCCACGGTAGAACAATGCCAATACATCCCAGCCACTCCAGTACACCAAGAATCCGGATGGGAAGAATGGACGCGCCGGGTTTTATATGCCTGTCGGCGATGTGCTGTTCTTTGCTGGCGCTTATTTTTCCCCACCCGGGCATGATAAAGAAAAGTGCAAGTAAGATTTGTAAGATCCAAAGCAGAGTATTCATTAAACGAGATTTGTTTTAAGTGTTCTTTTATACATCAGGAATGCTGAAAATATGGCAAGGGCTGCTATGCCATATAACATGCCGGCGCTAATAAAATAGATAGCTGCGGCAACTAAAGGAACAAATACATTGTTTGCTGATTGTAAGCTTTGGTTCACACCCTGTAATTTTCCTTGCTTGTTCTCATCCACCGATTGTGATAGTTTATCCATATAAGTAGGTTCGAATAGACCTTCCCCGGAAATTATGAGAATTATGGCGAACAAAATAATGGTTATAGAATGTATGTATGCACTTGCCATTATTAATCCTAACCCGGTGCCAAGACAAGTAAGCCCTATGATGGCAATACTCTTTTCGTTAAAGCGTGTCAATAGCCTGGGTAATAAGAATGCGCGCGATGCTATTTCGCATATGCCGGCAATTGTAAGTATGCTGCCGATAGTAGCCGGCCCCAGGTTATAACTATCCTTTAAAAAAAGTGTAAAGTTGAATTGGAAAATGCTGAGCCCAACATAGAAGAGTACACCTATTATCAGCACTGACTTTACTGCTCCTAAACTGAAAATATCTTTAAAATGAGCGAATGCATTGAAACTGCGCGCGGTTAAATGTTTGTTTCTCTTTTCAGGAGCCAGCGATTCCGGTAGCGCGAAAAGAACTGCAAACATAGATAGTAATATCAACCCCGCGGTTATAAAAAAGGGTAATCCTATTGATATGCTTCCCAGCAATCCACCTATTGCAGGCCCCCCAATTTTCCCTATGCCCATCGCAGCACCTACATAACCAAACCATTTTGCTCTTTCTTTAGGTTCTGCACTATCAGATATATAAGCGAACAAAGCTGTAATATTACCGGCAGTAAGTCCATCAATAATACGCCCCAGGAAAAGTACCCACAACGATCCTCCAATTCCAAATAAAACATAGCCTATAACAGAGCCCAGCAGGCTGATAACAAGAATAGGCTTGCGTCCGTATTTGTCACTCAGCGCTCCCATAACAGGAGCGGAAAAAAACGTAGAAGCTGCAAATACCGACATAAGCATGCCCATCCCTGCAGCTATATGTTGCGACGGTAGATATTTACCTACTATAAATGGTAGCAATGGCAGCACTATAGACATGCCAATTGAATTTAAAGACACGATCACGATGATGATCCATAGTTTACTTTTATTGTGTTTCATATTTGTTGGGGTTTATTTAATAATGCAAAAGTGAGTGATCGGTTACGATTAGAATAACTATATTAGATATTAAAATAGTCGTATCAGGTTTTTATGCAGACAGGTAAACAGCAAACCATTCCGAAAGTGCTAACAGAGCTTGCCCGTTCTTTGCACACAAGACTGAAGAATAGACGATTAGAAATTCCGCAGAAATTTGGTAAAGGCTATTGCTCAGGATTTGTATTTAATGAGCAAATCCGAATGCTCATTTGCAATTACGAATTATATCATGATCTGGCTATTAAAAACGCGGAGGTTGATCCTTCTAAGAAGACTATATTCTTTAAGTTTCAAAACATCTTTCCAAAATCCCCGGCCGTATCTCGCGAAAAGCAATCAATAGAGGCACCCTCTGTGCTCATTGCCACCAGTCGCATCAATACAGATGATATCATTTCTATTCATTCAAATACTTCGGTAATTAATATAGAAGTAGATGCTGATTACCTACGCAGATTATTCCAACCGTCCGAAACAGGGGCTATATTAGAAGGCTTGCTCAGTGCTACCCATCCTTTGTTATTTGAACAAATCATTTACCCCTCCATCCAAAAAATTGTAGATGAAATATTGACAGAACAGGTTAATGACAATTTCGAGCTATTTTTTTTCAGGATAAAAGCAGAAGAATTAATATGTCGGCTGTTGATGGAATTGGATAAAAGGGACGAAAAGCATCTTTATGCATTGAATAAAAAGGATATTGAAGTAGCATATAAAGTAAAAGAGCGCATGCTCAATGACCTGGCCAGCCCTCCGGTTATTGATGAGCTGGCTGCATACGCTAATATGAGCCCGACCAAACTGAAACGTATGTTCAAACAGATTTTTGGCGATAGTATTTTCAGCTATTACCAGGGTTTTAGAATGAAGGAAGCTGCTCGTTTGCTGAAAGAAGAAAAGCTATCTGTTTCGGAAACAGGATATAAATTAGGGTTTACCAATCTCAGCCATTTTTCCAGGGTGTTTAACGAATGTATCGGTATGAAACCCAAACAATATAGCAGAACGTAGTTGAGTTTTCTAATTGTTTATTCATTTCGTTTGTTTAGTGATGCAAGTATGGATAAAAAATAACACCCGCATGATTGCGGGTGTGGCTCAATTGTAAAGTTTATTATTTGCGCTATCGGAACACGAATATAATAAATTAAATATAGATTCGGAAAAATAATATCAGGTTTTTAAGCTGATAATTTTTGGGACAAAATTAGGCCCTGTTAAAACACTTCGAAGGATATGCTATTGGGCATTATTGCCCTTTTCTTACTAAGTTCTGAAACATGACATTCGTCATGCACGCAATCACGCAATAAGATCATATTTGCGTTTTGCGCAGTAAGTGTTTCAATATCAAATATGTCTGAATTACATTCCTTCCACATCCCTGTCTTAGGGCTGGGATACTCTATAGATACACCTGCTAAGGTGGCACGCTTTGGTATATCATCGGTTATTTCTGTTATGGATGATGAATTGCTGGAACAGATGCGACGATTTTATTGCCATAAACTGAAAATACCGTTTATACCTATTCAAGCTGATGAACATGATAGTCGGGCCCGCAGGATCACCGCCTACCTGGATCTTATGAAAGATATAGTGGCCGCACAAATAGCTGCTATGAAGAAGCTGCCATTTGAAAAAGGTAATGACCTCGACAAATATTTTGAATTATTGCCGGATCGTTCAACATTGAAAGTGAAATATCAGCAGATGAAATCATTGCCTGAAGGATCAGTTAAAGAAAACCTTCAGCAAGAGCTTAGAAAGCAGGTCAAAGCCGGCGATATAGATGTAAACATCATGGTAAAGGTGGACAAAGTCAATAGAGATAAAACTGGCCGTCCGTTACCTTCTGATTACTGTGATGCCGTAGCAGCGTTTCGCGGCTTTGCTAATAGTGATCTCACATCATCAGTAGTATTATCAGCTGGCTATAACCCGCGCCTGTATGCATATATGGAAACATGTGCGGAACTTTTTCCGGATAATAAAGGGCAATTGAAAAAGAAGATCATTATTAAGGTGAGCGATTATCGCTCTGCCTATGTGCAAGGAAAAATACTAGCTAAAAAAGGTATTTGGGTTTCTGAATTCAGGATAGAATCGGGCCTTAACTGCGGCGGCCACGCCTTTGCAACAGATGGTATATTGATGGGGCCGATCCTCGAAGAATTTAAAAACAACCGCCATGCGCTTGTTGCCGAGTTATACGCGTTGTGTTGTGATGCACATGGCCGCAGAAACATTCCTTCTTTCGCTAATCCGCCGGGGCTGAAGATAACGGTGCAAGGTGGCATAGGCACCGCTGCCGAGCAGGATTTCCTGCATGAATATTACGAGGTAGATGCGACAGGCTGGGGTAGTCCCTTCCTGCTGGTGCCCGAAGCTACCAATGTAGATGATGCTACATTACAGCAGCTGGCAACTGCACAACAGCAGGACTATTTTCTTAGTGATGCATCCCCGCTTGGTGTGCCCTTCAACAACTTCAGAAAGAGCAGTGCCGAGAAGCAGCGGCAGGAGAGGGCGGACAAAGGCAGGCCCGGCAGCCCCTGTTATAAGAAGCTCCTGGTGTCTAATACCGAATTTACCGATGAGCCCATCTGCACGGCATCTCGTCAATATCAGCATCTAAAGATCAGGCAACTGAAAGAGCAAAATTTGCCCGCCGAGCTATACGATAAAGAATATAACAGGATCATCGAAAAGGATTGCCTTTGTGAAGGCCTTACAGCCCCGGCCCTGCTCAAAGAAGATATCCCGATACCGCATCGGCTAAAAGCAGTAAGTATTTGTCCCGGCCCCAACCTCGCGTATTTTTCCGGCATCTTTTCTTTGTCTGATATGGTAGATCATATCTACGGAAGGAAGAACCTGCTTAATTCATTGCGTCGCCCTCACATGTTCGTCAACGAGCTGAATTTATATATCGACTACCTGAAAAAAGCTGTGAAAGATTTTACGCCTGATGCTAAACGCAGCAAATACCTGCTGAGTTTTAGAGACAACCTGTTAAGCGGTATAGGGTATTATAAAAAGCTGGCGCAAGCTTTTGTCTTTTCTATGCAAAATGATCTATGCAGGGCAGAAGGGGAATTGTTATATATCAACATCCCGGCTGAGCGGGCATAGCAAAGCCGCTATATTTTATAGCGGCTTTACCTGGTAGCCTCGTCAGGAATCGAACCTGAATCTGGAGCTTCGGAAACTCTTATACTATCCATTGTACTACGAGGCCAGACTATCCTTTACGGGGGCGCAATATACTACATTAATCGGATAAACATTTTGAGCTATCGGCAGCTATAAAAGAACAAAGCACCGCCGGGGCAGTGCTTTGGTGTTAATATGATGATGGATGAATTATATCTGTGTTGCTGTATACACTACATCTGCTGAGTATGTACCTGCCGGATAGTTAAAGCCAGGGTCAGCCATGTATTTGATAGAGAAGGTTTGATTACCACCCCTGCTGCCGTTAGATATCATTGTGCGGCTGGCCGGGGTAATGTTGGTATAATTGGTGGTAGAGAACGGATTAGATACCGTACCGCCTGTGCCGTTAGCAGTTACTTTTATATTCAATACAGAAGAAACCGGCATGTTTGGGGTAGGGGTAGCAGTACCTGTGTAGCTAAACTGGCTGGAATTTGCTTTTACAGAAACGGAAAAATTCTTGTTAGAACGTACCACCATTTCCTGCTCGCCCGATGTAACACCGTTTGCATAGTCGTTAACCGTATTAAACGCCATGTTTACATCGGTACCGGTTGCATTGCCGCTTCCTGTAAATGTAATCTCAATTGCGTTCGACAGGTTTAGGTTGGTTGTTTGCGTAGCCGACCCGCTTTCGCTGCCGCCGCTGGTAGTGCCACCCGTACCTGTACCGCCACCACTGTTACCACCGCCGTGGCCGTGACCATGCCAGTGGTTGTCTGCAGATGCTACAAATGCAGAACTGATAAAAGCGGAAAGAATGATAAGTTTTTTCATGTTAGTAATTGTTTTGAGTGCAGTTATTGTTGGTTTGTGATGCAAATATTGCTCAAAGCAGCGGTTGTTAACGAATATTTACCGCCGCTTAACACTGGTTTTGCATCCCGTTAACCGGCCGTTAACAAATCAAAGCCTAAATGAATGATTACCAGTATTTGCCGCTTATCTTAAATGTTGATGGGATAATGTAAAACGCGCCCAGTATTGAGGCGCGTTTTTTTGTGTTTGTCGAGAGAAACGAGTTTTTAATATTCTTATGGTAGTGGCTACCTTGTCTATATCAGTATCAAAGACAAAACAAATGTAAGTAGCTATATGCCTTGCACAATAGAAAGCTGGATATTTAAGCAGTTTTTAATCTCTGTTCTTTGTAGTCTGGGCTGGCGTTACAAGCCCTTATTTCTTCGCCTTCAGCGATGCTATATCGCCCGGTGCCTTGGCCCAGGCCTGCTTGATGATTTCTTTGATGGCAGGGGATGCCGCCTGTTTTTTATCGGTGATCTTTATATGCCGCATCCTTTTCCCTTCTCCCGTTATCAGTCCTTCCGGATCGGGGATATCAGCGCCGAAGAAGAAGCCCAGGTTTACCCATCCGTTTTGTGGGGAAATGTACACGATCCTGTCAGATGATTTGCCGGTGATGGTATAGCCGGGCACGCCATGTGCTATGATCTCTATAGTGCCGGGCATGTTAGCTAGTATCACTTTGCGCAGGGCAGTGCATATTGCCTTATTGGGCTCCGGCAGGGAGTTGAAGAAGGCGTCTATTGCATCGTGGGTATTATTGCTCATAGTTGCGATGGTTTAGTAGCGCAAAAGTACTGCGGAACAAGAACTTCACAACTTCCCTAAAAAGAAAAACGGAGTTTCGCTAAGAAACTCCGTTTTGTAAAGTCTGGTATAATAACCGTTGCTAATTACTGAGCTACACGCACATTAACAGCGTTCAGTCCTTTTTTACCGTTTTGTACCTCGAAAGTAACTTTGTCATTTTCGCGGATTTCGTCGTAAAGGCCAGATACGTGTACAAATATGTCTTCACCGCCATTAGCTGGAGTAATGAATCCGAATCCTTTAGTGTTGTTGAAGAATTTAACTGTTCCTTCTTGCATTGTATTTGATTTTAAAATAAAAATATTTGATTAAATTTTTTTGATCTGTATGGCGCTGTATCCACGTTCTGTTTTCTCTCTTTCAAAGCTCACCCTGTCTTTTTCTTTTACAGGCTGCGTTAGTTGTTTGAAGTGAAAAAAGATGTTTTCTTTGGTTTTGTCATCAATGATGAAGCCGTAACCTTTGTCTTCGTTAAAGAAAGATACCACTCCTTTTCTTTCCGGGTCTTCCTGTACAATTGGCGCTGCTCCAAGCTGAATGTCTTCCAGTGCTATTTCCTTTCTTTCTCTTGTAGGAACAGGCGGTGTGTCTGTTAAGTTACCGTATTCATCTACATAGGCCATCATATCTTCCAGGCTTTTGCCTTTATTATTGTTGGCTTTACGCTCCTTCATTTTCTCGGCCTTGTCTTGTTTGCTCTTTGCTTTTTTCTTTGCTTTTTCTTTTTTCGAAAAAGTTTCACTCATGCTATACTATGGTTTTAATTAAAAATGGCAACTGGAAAAGCGAAGACTGAATGTGAAAGGAAATAATCCGTACTGTACTCAGAAGAGGCAAAGGCAGGCGCCTATCAGATGCAAAGATATGATTATTTACTGAATAATCCCGTTTTCATGTTAAAAAAAATGATAAAACATTCCGAAATACCTTTTATTATTTTGATATAATGGTTATATAAGACTACCTTCATTGCAGACAATGGCTCTTTGCTTTGCTATTTCTGATCCTGTTTCTGTATTTCGTACATTCTCTTCTTCAGTCTTCGCGTCACGATTGCCATATATTTTTCACTTTTTTTATTTTTTATTATGAACATTTTTGTTGGCAACCTGAGCTACCAGGCTACAGAAGAAGATCTGCAAAAAGCATTTTCTCAATTTGGCAATGTTACATCTGCCAAGATCATTATGGACAACTATTCTGGCCGCTCCAGGGGCTTTGCATTTGTAGAAATGAGCGATGATGCCCATGCAGCACAGGCTATCGAAAAACTGAACAACACACTGATGTTTCAGACAGCTATGACAGTAAACGAGGCACGCCCGCGTGCCGACCGTGAAAGGCGCGATTATCCTAAGAAGAGCTATAACAGCAGATATTAATCCCGGACAAAATTATAGTGGTGATTTGCTCTTAAGAGATAATACACGCTATAAAGAAAGGCCGCAATGCGGCCTTTAATTTTTTATAAAACATTTGTAGATATTATCTCTTCACAGCGCCACCCAACAGCGTCAATCGCAACGCTTCCGTTCCTTCCAGTTTTATCAGGCGCAGGCTTTGGAGTTCTCTTAAAAACGGCATCAGTTGTTCCCTGTTTATCATTAGTTCATTAGCTACGCCCAGTATAGCCACGGCAGGGCGTGGATTAGCCACACGGCTGCTTATCTCTTTGATTTTACGATGTACTTCATTTGCATTACTCATTCATCATTATTTTCCTGAATGTACGCTTTTAAAAGGGTAAGAAATGTTAATTAAAAGGGAGGGGGCATTTAGATGTCTCAACTGATGGGCTGAGGTGATGGTATTGGTAAGAAAAATATTCCTCAACAATTACCGTGTTTTTCCCATTGTCAGAAAAAAATGGTAGGCGTATTTTGAGATAAGATAATATTGTTTTTATGATTTCAATCTTCAAGTCAGAAACTATACCTAACAATGCGCGAGGGTTCTATGTAGCAATTGATGCAATTGAGAAAAGTGAAGAAGTAGATATTTGGTACCGATTTGACGGTGTGGAAAAGGGCTGGGCGGAAAATCGACTTAGCGATGATACAATAATGACTCAATTTTACGATGAAATCAGTCCATTCATTTTTGACTTTTATGACAAGAAGGGGATAATGATTAAAAATCCGGGTTTAGGCACTGTAGATGAAGCAGAAGGTAAATGGTTTTTAATTTATATTTCTGAAGAAAAAAATCAACATCAACTGTTTCAATATGTGTATGATTCACCGGCCAATGAAGAAACAAAACAATATCTATATAGCATAGATGTGCTGACAAGTGAGGATGAAATTTTAGACAATTTAACTTCTAAATTTTGTTTAGATGAAATTAAAGAGGCTGATAAAGATCAACTTATACAATTGTTTGATAACACCTTTCCTTGTAATGGATGTTATGTTGGGCAATATAGTGTCGGCCAAGGAAATTTATCAGCAATATGTGATCCTGGAGGTGTTCCTTTGACCTATTTTGATGTTGGCGGCGGTTGTTACAGAAATTACAAGACTTACAAAACACCTTTACGATTATGCTTTTCAAAACAACCTTTGATCATTATTTCTCATTGGGATATGGATCACATAGAGACTGCCAGAAGAGACATAGTTTTAAATGGCAAGATGTCGAAATTTTTGTCAGTTAATTGGATTGCACCAAATCAAAAAATTAGTCCTAGTTATACGAAATTGGCACATACGATTTCGGCAGTTGGCAAGCTATTTAAATGGCCGTCCTCAATTACTCAACTAAGTTTTCCATTCGGTCAAATAATAAAATGTACAGGTCCTGGTAAAAATCATAGCGGGCTAGCATTAAATATATCATTAGAAGGAACTCACAAGTTCTTAAAAGTACTGCTTCCGGCAGATGCAGCGTATGTTTATATTCCTAATATCGGAAAAAATAAATTTGATGCAATTGTTGCCACTCACCATGGTGCTGAATTTGATAGTAATAATAGTCCAGTTTGCATCCCAAGTATCAACAATGCAATTTGTTATTCTTATGGCAAAGGAAATTGTTATAAGCATCCTAAAACCAACGCTATCAATGCACATAAAAATGCTGGTTGGCTTGATAATAAAGAAACAATAAATGGAAGTGTAGCAATAAACAATTTGATGTCAATAACTCATCAACCTTGCAATTGTAAATACTGTGACTTGCGGTTCATCCAACAATTTACATAATAAGCAATTATGTTGAAAGTTGGCGGTATTGATATTCTCACTTGTAAGTTGAAGCATAAAAGGGAATTTTATCCCATAAGTTCCGCATTGTACAGCAGCATCAAGCAATTCCCCCCCCATACCGTTTTTTCACCCTTTTTGTCATTTATAGGCGGTACTGGCATCGTTTTTAAGTTAAGATAATCAAGCCGTTAACTGATTATCAATTTAAAAATGAGCATTGACGATACTGATATATTTGTAGTTGTTGTCGTTCTAATTCCACTTATTATCACATTCAGGTTGGGAACGTATTACGGGATGTACAAGCAGAGAAAAGAATATAAAAACGAGCAGGCGAATAGAACTAAAACAATTCCATTGCACAAGGATGATAACAAAAATTCAACAATGATATTGTAAGGAAGCGAGGCCCTTAAAAAAGCAAAACGGGAACTTCGATTTTGATCTCGAAAGTTCCCGTTTGGTAGCACGTACGGGAGTCGAACCCGTCATTCCTCCGTGAAAGGGAGGCGTCTTAGCCGATTGACCAACGCGCCGTATTCCCTGTTTGGGAGTGCAAAGATAGCAGTGTTTTTCTTTTCTGCAAAAACTTTTTACAGAATTTTTTTACGCATGCATCATTGCTTCTACAATGCCTAAAAACTCTGATGCTTTCAGCGATGCGCCACCTATCAGGCCGCCATCTACATCGGCACATGCAAACAGTTCTGCAGCGTTTGATGGCTTGCAGCTGCCGCCGTATAATATGGTAAGGTCATCAGCAATATTCTGTCCGTATTGTGCTGCAAATACACTACGTATATGCGCGTGCATATCCTGTGCCTGCTGGCTGGTAGCCGTGCGTCCTGTGCCTATAGCCCATATTGGTTCATACGCCACTACTATGTTTGCCAGTTGGTGTTTGTGCAGGTGAAAGAGTCCTGCTTTCAGTTGTGCTTCTACATATTCGTTCTGTGTACCGGCATCGCGCACTTCCAGGCTTTCACCGCAGCAGAAGATCACCTTCAGTCCGTTGTCCAGCGCGGTATCTGTTTTCTTAGATAGTATCGCGTCTGTTTCATTGAAGTATTCGCGGCGTTCAGAGTGGCCAATGATCACATAAGATGCACCCGCGTGTTTGATCATAGACGCAGATACCTCACCTGTATAGGCACCTGAATTTTCTGTACTGCAGTTTTGCGCTGCTACATATACATGGTCTGTATCTTCTACCTGGTAGTATGTATGCTGTATGTTGATGAAGGGTGGGGCTACTACAACGATCCTATCATTGTTCAGGGCCGGCAACCCTTTTAATATGCCTGCTACCAGCTCATGGCCTTCGTCCAGGTTCATATTCATCTTCCAGTTTCCGGCTACTATTTTTTTGCGCATTTTTCTTGTGTTGATTAAGTTTAAATGTATTTAGTGTGCAAATAATTCTCTTTGTTTGGTGGTATGTTCAAACAGGTGCCGATACATGCTGCGTTCGGCATCGCTCATCTGTACATTGCGCCTTGCCATCATGCGTGCAGCGGTATCCATAGCGCGGTCGAAGCTATAGGTGGTCATACCATCCGCGCCGCCCCAGCAAAAGGAAGGGACGAATTTTTCCGGAAAGCCTGCGCCAAATATATTGGAGGATACACCTACTATCGTACCGGTGTTGAACATTGTATTGATGCCGCATTTTGAGTGGTCGCCCATCATCAGCCCGCAGAAGGTAAGCCCGGTTTTTATGGAGCGGTTATTATGCTCATCCCATATTTTCACCTCATCATAATTGTTCTTCAGGTTCGAGCAGTTGGTATCTGCGCCCAGGTTACACCATTCGCCTATCACGGCATTGCCCAGGAAGCCATCATGCCCTTTATTGCTGTTGGCAAAGAATACGGCATTGCTTATCTCGCCGCCTACTTTGCTGCCATTGCCTATGGTAGTAGCGCCATATATCTTGGCGCCCATTTTTATAACACTGTGCTCGCATAGCGCCAGCGGCCCGCGTATGATGCTGCCTTCCAGTATCTCGCTATCCTTGCCAATATATACAGGGCCGGTAGTGGCATTAATGATACAGCCGGCATTGATCACCGCACCTTCTTCTATAAAGATGTGCGATTTGCCGGTTACGGTAATATGCTGCGGAATAGGTGCGCTGATGCGGTCTTTGGTAATGGTATCATAGTCGGCACGTATAGCGTAGTCATTCAGCGAAAATATATCCCAGACATTAGCCAGGCATTTGATCTCGCCTTCTACCTGTTTTTGCTTTAAACCTGCGATATCGGTTTTGATGTCGTCAATACTCCCGATTCCATCAGTTGTACTTACCGCTATAACAATATCACCTGTTGCCAGGCATTCGCCGGCTTGCAGATGGCTTATTAGCTGCGCTAATTCTTCAGTAGCAAATACCGCGGCATTTATATATATATTGTTATTGTCTGTTTTAGCGGGATATACTTCCTGCAGATAAGAAGCGGTAAGGGTAGAGGTCTTTTCTTTTAATAAATGCTCCCATCTTTCGCGCATAGTGTATATGCCGCAGCGTATATCTGCAATGGGCCTTGTGTGTGTGAATGGCAGCAAGCGATACCGGGTATCACTATCAAAGAGGATATAGCTCATATAGATCGTTGCCATCTTTTGTAATACCTGCCTGCAGGAATAAGATGATGTGATTCATATATTCAATAAAAAATCCCGACAAAAATCGGGATTTTCATGCGTATTGCAAATGATATTATTTCTTCTTTTCGTAACGTTTTTTGAACTTGTCGATACGGCCTGCTGTATCCACAAATACAGATTTACCTGTATAGAAAGGGTGAGATTTGTGAGAGATTTCCACTTTTATCAAAGGGTATTCTTTACCATCTTCCCAAACAATAGTTTCTTTCGTTGCAGCAGTAGAGCGTGTCACAAAAGTATAATCGTTAGACATGTCTTTGAACACTACTAAGCGATAGCTTTCCGGATGTATTCCTTTTTTCATTTTTATTGCGTTTTAGAGCATGGATTGGGCCATGCATTTTTTAATTAGAGTGTGCAAAGATAGAGAAAATCAGGTTTTATTCAAAAAAATCAACAAATATTATCAAAATACCTGTTTAGTTCTTGCCAGCTCCATCGTCAAATATCTTCACGCCTTTAGATAAAGCATCCAGGTCGGCTTCTACAGCCTCGGTGCTGGTATAGGTTCTCCATATTTTACCGTCCGGCCCTATCAGGAAAGCCTGTGGTATAAAGGTTATTCCATATACCTCTGCTGTTTTAGAGTTCCATGCGCCCAGGTCGCTCATATGGTTGGGCCAGGTAAGCTTATCATTTTCAATAGCTTTTATCCAATTGTTCTTATCCTTATCCAGCGATACACTCACTATATCAAAGCCGTTCTTCGCCATTTTGAACTTTTTATCCTTGTACTGTTCGTATATCTGTACCAGCCTTGGGTTGGCATGGCGGCATGGCCCGCACCAGGATGCCCAGAAATCAAGCAGGATGATGCGCTTTTTGTTCAGTTCAGATAGGGTAAGTGTGTCTCCCTTCGGGTTAGGAAACCTAAGTTCAGGGGCCATTTGTCCTACGTGTATTTTCTCATTCTCGTATTGTGCATGTGCCGCAAATGTGATGCACATGGCCACGGCTATACCTAAAAGCTTTTTCATTATATAGTATGTCTCGTTTTTTAGACAGTTTTTTGAAGATTAAAGATAGGGGGCTTATTTATTAATAATATCACAAACCCTGCGGGTGATTATTACATTTTTATCACAAGGCCATCATAGGCAAGGTGCATACCCGCGGGCAATGTTTTCTCCACGTCTTCGTGCAGTCCCAGCTGGTGGCTGATATGTGTAAAGTAGGTTTGCTCCGCGCCAACGGCATGTGCTATATCTATGGCTTCAGATAATGTATAGTGCGATGGGTGCTGCTGGTGGCGCAGGGCATTCAGTACAAATACTTTACTGCCTTTCGCCTTCGCTATCTCATCCGCATCCATATAATTGGCATCTGTGATATAGGTGAAATCGCCTATGCGAAAACCCAGGACCTCCATCTTATAATGTAGTACCCTGATAGGGATAAGTTTCAATCCGTTTATTTCAAAGGGCTCATCTCCATTGATGGTATGCAGGTTTACCTGCGGAATGCCCGGGTAGCTGTGCCCGCTGAATACATATTGGAATTCGCGCTTCAGTGTTTCCTGCGTTTCTTTAGTGGCATATACTTCCATAGCCCTGCCATCATGAAAGTTATAGGCCCGTACATCATCCATGCCGGCAACGTGGTCTTTATGCCCATGGGTAAAAACAATGGCATCCAGCTTGCGTACATGGGCGCGCAGCATCTGCTGGCGAAAATCGGGGCCACTGTCTATCACAATACTTGCTTCCGGAGTTTCTATCCATACTGCGCTCCTCAGCCTGTTATCGCGCATGTCTTTAGATGTGCATACCGCGCAATCGCACCCTATAAAGGGTACACCCTGTGATGTGCCTGTACCTAAAAATGTGATCTTCACTTTAGAGGTCTATTTCTGATTGCCGGGCATTATCGCCTGTTGCGTTAACGGAATTCTCCTTCAATTGCCGGTACCATTTGAGCATTTCGCCGCTCAGTTCGTCTTCATTTACGTCAATGGAGGGTAAAATTTCCAGCAGGGCATTAATGCGCCCTTCGATAGCCAGGAATTTATTGATAACCGCCACACGCTTATCTTCAAGGATACAGTACCCCGAATTGAAAGTACCCTTCTCGTACCTGATGACGTATTTGGCTTCCTCAAAAAGCTGTTCCAGCTTTTTAAGGGTGTTTGGCGTATATTTGAAGTTCATTTATTGCAATTTCCCGGTTTCGATGTCTAAAATTAGAAAATTCGCAGGATTTGTAGGTGCAGTAGTCGTATTTACTTCGTTTTCATCTACTTCCAGGGCTCAGAGTTACTACGTAGAAAATGAAAATACATTCTTTGGAGGGCCGGTAGTTGGTGCCAATTTTGCCCAGGTAGATGGTGACAACTATGCCGGCTATCATAAAGTAGGGATGAATGTGGGTGGTATCGTTTACGCCCGTTTCGGTGAAAGTTTTGCAGGCAGCATGGAGATTTTGTACTCGCAGAGAGGCAGCCGCAGCAATGGTGCTAAAGGGGTGGTGAATGTGCCTGGCGTTAGCCAGATCAATAAATATGGTATTGATCTGAACTATGCGGAAGTGCCGCTAATGTTCCACATATTTGATAAACGCAGGAGCCATGCGGGTTTTGGTTTTTCCTATTCTCAGTTGGTGAGCTCTAAAGAAACTGTGGTGACGGATGTGCAAAAGTTCAACGATACCGCTACGTTCGACAGGTATCCTTTTAAGAAATACGATGTCAATTTTCTGATCGGCGGAAGCCTGCGACTCTACAAAGGATTATTCCTGAATGTGCGTTTCCAGTATTCTTTAGCCCCTGTTCGCAAAGATACTTACCTCGGTTTTGCCAGGGCACAGCAGTTTAATAACTCATGGGTGGTACGTATAGAGTATTTATTTGGCGACAAGTATGCTAAGAAGAACGATTAGTAATGTTGATAAAATCCCCGAAAATAGTAGGAATCATTGCCGCAGTAACATTGTTTACTGCATGTGCTTTCACTGCCGGTGCGCAGAACTATTATGTAGAAAATGAGAATACCTTCTTCGGCGGCCCTGTTGTAGGCGCCAATTTTGCCCAGGTAGATGGTGATAACTACGCCGGGTATCATAAAGTGGGGATGAATGTAGGGGGCATAGTGTATGCCCGTTTCGGTGAAAGTTTTGCCGGCAGCATGGAGATACTTTATTCGCAGAGGGGCAGCCGCAGTAATGGCCCTAAAGGTGTAGTGAATGTGCCGGGCATCAGCCAGGTAAATAAATATAGTATTGATCTTAATTATGCAGAGGTGCCCATCATGTTCCATTTGTTTAATAAACAAAGGAGCCATGCAGGGTTTGGTTTTTCTTATTCGCAACTCGTAAGCTCTAAAGAAACGGTCGTATCAGATGTACAGCGTTTTAACGACACTGCTACTTTCGATAGATACCCTTTTAAGAAATACGATATAAATTTTATCATAGGCGGCAACCTACGTTTATATAAAGGCCTCTTTATTAATCTGCGTTTTCAGTATTCCCTGGTGCCTGTTCGCACCAATACCTATCTTGGTTTTGCGCGTTCGCAGCAGTTTAATAATTCTTTTGTGATAAGGTTTGAATACCTGTTCGGCGATAAATACCCGGCGAAGAATCGCTAATCTACACCTGCAGTAGAAATATCTTGCATTAAACATTCGCTTTAGGCACAAGTCTTACCTTTAGGTACAAATCAGGCTAATGAGTATTTTTCCCGTAAGGCTTTCGCTGCGCCTCGATTGGAGCGAAATGGATATGTTCGGGCATATTAATAATGTTTCTTACTTCAAGTACATACAGGCTTCGCGCGTCAACTATTGGGAGCGCATAGGTATAAACAGCGATTTTAAATCTGCACCTGCCGGTCCGTTATTATTATCTACCGGGTGCCGGTTCATCAAGCCGTTGGTGTATCCCGGCAACATTACAGTGCAGGCCAGCGTTACGTATATTAAGAACACCAGCTTTGGCATCAAACACCAGTTGCTGAATGGCGATGGGGAGCTGGCTGCTGAAGCAGAGGATGTGATCGTAATGTACGACTATACCAAAAACGAAAAGATACCGGTACCTGCTGATATGAGAAAGCTGATAGAAGAACTGGAACAAAAGACATTTTGAAGCAATACCATTACTTAATAAGCGTTTAATATAAGGCTATGATAAAAAGGTGGGGAATATTGTTGGTGGCGGTATGTTTCCTGGCAACATCAGTATCGGCGCAGTCGGGCAAGGGTAGGGGATTTTTCAAACGCGAAGATTATGACAACCGTGTTTTCTACGGAGGCCTGGTGGCAGGTATGAATTTCAGTACTGTTGATGGAGATGGTTACAGCGGCTATCACAAAGTAGGATTCAATGGTGGGGGCATCGTATATATACAGCCTGCAAAGCGGTTATTAGTGAGCCTTAGCCTGCTTTATTCCCAGAAGGGCAGCAGGGGCGTTACTGTGTACGATTCTTATTACACAGGCACTACTATAGATAAATATTGGCTGAACCTGAATTATGTAGAAGTGCCGCTTGTACTTCACTTTCTGCTGAACGATAAATGGCAGATAGGGGGTGGTGCATCTTACGCGCGCCTGCTCAGTTCCGGCGAAGGCGCGTTTAGCAGCGTGCCTACTTATTTCAACGCCTCATTGCAGCAGTTTCATCAGCAGGATATAGAGTATATTCTTAGTGGCACCATGCAGTTTTATACCGGTTGGTTCCTTGATGCCACTTATCAATATTCAGTAGCTACCATTCGCGATGCAGATAAGATACCGGTAGGCTTCGGCGGCGGGGCTCAGTATAACGGCTTATTTTCCTTAAGGCTGATCAAGCTGATCAAATAGTTATTGCTCCTGCTGATAAGTTGCAGGGTTCAACGCCTTGGGCGACCACTGCTGCAGGAATTCTGCCACCTTCTTTTTACTATGTCCTTTGCCTTCCTCCAGGTAGCCGGAGTTTTGCGTGTGTATGCGCCTGCCTTTGGCGTCTAATATCACAAATACAGGAAACCCAAAGCGCTGGGGATATTCCAACTGCGCCAGTACTCTTTCGTTCTTATTCTCGGGGCTGTAATTTAGGTGCACCACAACGTAGTTATCATTCATCAGCCGCTTTAGCGTATCATCACCTTCTACCAAATTATGAAAACGCTGGCACCAGATACACCAGTTGCCACCTACCTGTATGAAAACGTTTTTATGTTCCTTCTTTGCCAGGGCAACTGCTGCGTCTATTTCTTTGCGGGCATCGGCAGCGGGGTTGTATATATTCGATTTATGTTCTTCCTGGCCTTGTGCAAACACAGGTGCTGCTGCTAATAGCAGGCAGAATAGCAGTATTCTCATTTTTTCTTTTTCTTGTTTTTACCAATCAGGCGAAAGCCGGGCGGAGCCTTTTGCAGTTCAATCGCAGATTCATTGATATCAGCAAGACTTTTGGTAGTGTTTTCGTATGCGGCTTTGTCGTTCAGAAGCTTTCCTGTAGCTTTTTTGGGGTCAGAAGCGGTTTGCGTAGCCTTGGATAGCTTGCCGGTCAGCGCTGCTAATTGGTTAATTGACCTATTGAATGAGTCATTCGCCAGCGACCGGGTCTTTTTATCTAGTCCGGCAAGGCTGTTGTTCCATTTCCTGCTTTGTTCAGAGAGGTGCGCTGCACTGGTATCTATATTTTTCAAAGTGCTGTTCAGCCCGTTGATCACTTTATATGCGCCTGCAGACGCATTGGCATACTGCCCCAATGTCTTTTCCGCAGACATCAGGGGTTTGATGAAAGTGGTGAACATACCTGAACTGGTAAGGAAGTCGATACCGGTGATGGTCGTGTCAAAACTGCTCAAAATATATTTGCCTGTTTCCAGGTAAGGGGTGATGCGTACAGATACCGGCATTGCGCTGGTATCTAACGCTGCCGGTATTTGCGCATTGTTAGGTAATATGCTTTTACTGTTGCCCATATTCAGCACAATAGACATATCGCTTAGCAGCCCGCCCGATGTAAGCAGCGCTTTAGTATCCGCAGGCAATTCAATATCCTTGTCTATAGAGATGGTTACTTTCACTTCAGGGCCACCCAGTTCTATGGCTTTGATCTTGCCAACACGTACGCCTTTTATCATTACCGGGGAAGAAGGTTGCAGACCGGCTACGCCATTATAATAAGCATAGTAATCATGAAATTTATCGAAAGCAGGCAATTTGCGAACCATATAAATGCCTGCAATTACCACTGCGATAATGACGATACTGATCCAGCCTGATTTCTTTATTTGAGCCATATTTCTCCCGTTCAAAAGTAGGGATAAAATCTATGCCTCCGGAGGTGCTGTGTATCCCATTGAAAAAGAGGATGTTAACGAATAGGTAAATCACTGATATTTTGAAATTTTATGCCATCCGAACCACCACTTATTTACAATTTAATACATTATATTTGTATCCATAAGCTATTATAATGAATTTATTTGTAGGTAATCTGTCGCCTGAAACGAACGAACAATCCCTTGAAAAGGCATTTTCAGAATTTGGAGAACTACTCTCTGTAAAAGTTATTCGTGACAATGAAACAGGGGTTTCCAAAGGTTTTGCCTTTGTAGAAATGGCAGATAAGTATCACGCTCTTGATGCTATAGATAATATAGACATGACCTATTTTGAAGGGCAGGTGATTTCTGTAAAAGAAGCTAAACCAAAGAATGGCCCGGGCGGCAATAACCGTGGCGGCGGTGGCGGTTTCAACCGCAATCGTGGTGGCGGCGGTGGTTTTAACCGTGGCGGTGGAGGCGGTTTCAATCGCGACCGTAGCTCAGGTGGTGGCTATAACCGTGATAACGGTGGCGGTTACAACCGCGATCGTAGTTCAGGTGGTGGCTATAGCCGTGATAATGGTGGTGGTTATAATCGTGAAGGTGGCTACAATCGCGACAACGGCGGTGGCTATCGCAGCGGTGGTTACAATCGTGATAACAATGGTGGCGGATATAACCGCGACAATAACAATAGCGGTGGCTACAATCGCGATAATGGTGGTTACAACCGTGATAATGGTT
Organism: Bacteroidetes bacterium 43-93; assembly: GCA_001897855.1. Classification (GTDB taxonomy): domain Bacteria; phylum Bacteroidota; class Bacteroidia; order Chitinophagales; family Chitinophagaceae; genus Polluticoccus. Next base: position 194,007 of record MKUO01000017.1, on the reverse strand, counting down.
ACAACCGCGATCGTAACAGTAACTTCAATCGTGATGAGAATCGTGGCGGTTATAAGCGCGATTTCAACAAGCTCGACGACGAAGATTTCAACAAGCTGTAGGCAAAATCATTTTATTATAAGCAACCGCAGGGCCACTGCGGTTGCATTTTTATTGCCCGGAGACGATGTGGCAACGTAACACTACGCACCGCCGATTTAAGATATAGATGCTATAAAGCCGCCCGTTACTACGGACGGCTTTTTTAGGTTGAAAGGGATCGGGGCTTTATTGTTTTACGAAGCGGATAGTACTCTTTAAGGCTTCGCCTTCGTAAACAGATAGCTGGTAGCTGCCTGGAATTAATTTGTCTGTTTGTATGATCGACTGGTTACTCGTTTCGTTCTGTATCGATATAGTCTGTCCGCTTATACCGGAAATAATAAGGCGATGCGGATTACCATTCGGAAGTTTGATAAATAGTTCATTAGTTGCCGGGTTTGGATAAGCCAGTAGGTGATAATTATTCTGGGGAACATCTGTAACCGAAACACTGCCTTTGGCAAAAGCAACATGGAAAGGGCTGGAAGCAGCCGGTATCACCGCGATCGTAGCTTTAGTATCCTCATCATATACCGTAATGGAATCCTGGAAGTGATTTACTGCCCAAAGTTCTTTGCGCGAAGGGTGCCTGTATAAGCTGAATACTTCACGCGGACTAACGATCGAATCCACCAATGCCATATTGCTTGCCTGGTATATCATGATCTTTTTATCGTTTGGCATGCTCACAAATATCTTGCTGCTATCGGTAGATACTTCTATATCATAACCATTGGCGTTGGCGAGATTTGCAGAGTCCAGTTTAGTTTTAGTCAGTGCATCTATCTTAAATATTTTTTTACTGGCTGCAGCAATTTTATAAGCCAGCGTACCACCTTTCGTAAACCTCACATTATAGTAGTCACCGGCATTGTTAGAAATATGTATGCTTGATTTGCTAAGCCCTGATGTATAATCTACTACGTAGATCATACTATCGCCGGATACCCATACTTCTTTCGCCCCGGGCCTTTCTTCCAGCCTGAAGGGGTTTGCAATAGCAATACTATCGGTAACCGATTTGCCACTTGTGTTGATGCGATACATAGCAGATTGCGTGAGGCCAAACAATGTATTGGCTTCGTTTGAGGAAGCAATATCATATAAGGTTACATTCATGGAATCCGTTATTGCAAAAGATGTGCTGATCCAATACAGCTTGTTGCTTGTAAAGCTGGCCGCGTAAAATTGAGACCCGTCGTTAGCTGCAGATATGTATTGATAGTTGCGGGTGCCAAATGTGGTGGTCCTGGTATAGGTATTGCCATCTATACCTCCCATAAACCCGAAACCGCTGCACAGCGTTGGTTGGCTGTACCCTGCAATGGTAACAGTCAATAAAAAGAAAAGGGTAAAGATCTTTTTCATAACAAGGAATTAGTTTGTTACAAAATAAGATCAACGCGTCTTGTTTCTCTTTACCCCCGTACACGTATTTATACCTACCTGCCAGTACGGATGCCGGTAGCTTTTTTAACGGCTCCAGTTTACCGAAAAAGGCATGAGCACCAGTGTTAAGTTAAACCCATTAGAACCTCTGAATTTAGATATTAACTGGTCACCGGTACCGTGTGCAACATTATAGTTTACGGTATAGTTGTAGTCTGAATTACCAAAATAATAAACACCCCTGATCTTGAAACCAATACCGGCAAAGAAGCCCAGTTCCGCTTTTACAAATGGTAATGCTCTCAACGGGGTCACCCGGTCATAATCGTCCGAATTGATGATACAAAAATTAATACCGGCACCCAAAGTGAACATAGATTTAGCATCCTTATTGAGAAGAACATCGGCACCGCTTCTGTACTCCAGGCTTACCGGTATTCCTATTTTATAAACATCAGTTGGGGCAGATATGTTTGTTTTTGCTGCTATAGGAATACTATCGTAGGTAAGCTTGCTGACAGAAGCCATCAATTCCACCTCTGCTACCAACATACTCTTATCCGACATCAGGGCAATGGGGAAATAGCTGCCCACATAAAATGCGTAAGATTGCTTCGCTTTTATGGTAGCCGATATGGCAGTGTCAATGTAGGAGGAATCTGCAAATCCCATAAAATGCAGATCGGCAGTGCCGGGAATAAAATGCAGGCCGCCTGCTACAGAAAATCTTTTCCAGAACCTGTTATTGTCAATAGAATTAGCCAGATAGTAGTCCTGTAAAGAACTGCGGTATTTGGATTGTGCCACGGCTTCTGTTGCCGTTAATAAACAGAGAAAGGATAATAGGAAATTTTTCATACTCAGGTTTGGTACGAAAAATTACAAAAAATATTGATTATTATTTTCTCTTAGGTAACGGTTTCCGTGGCAGCATTTCATCGCGCATAGCCGTATTGTACACAAAAGAGGCCATGATGATAGATGCCTGCATCAGGTCGTTTGCATTTGCCCTTTCATAAGTATCCATGTTGCTATGGTGCGTGCGCGATCCATATTCCATTGGATCTTGTATAAACTGAAATCCCGGTATGCCAATCTCATCAAAAGATAGATGGTCTGTGCCTCCCGTATTGCGATTGGTCACTGTCGTGGCATCCAGGTCTTTAAACGGCTGCAGCCATTGTTCGAAGATGGGATATACTGCATCATTATTCTGGGTATAGATGCCTCTGATCTTTCCGCCACCATTATCAAGATTGTAATAAGCGCTCACCAGTTCCTGTTCGGGTTTTAGCTGCATTGTCAGTCGGTCGCCAAAATGTTTTTTTACATATCCCCTGCTTCCAAGCAGCCCTTGCTCTTCGCCACTCCATAACACGATGCGTATCGTACGTTTAGGGTGTATGTTTAATGCTTTTAAAATCCGAACTGCTTCCATAGTTACTGCTGTGCCTGTACCATTGTCGGTAGCGCCCGTAGCTGCGTGCCAGGAGTCCATGTGCGCGCCAAGCATTACTATTTCGTTTTTCAGTTCCCTGTCTGTACCGGGTATTTCGCCTACAACATTATATTCAGTGCTGTCGGCCATAGAAAAGCTCGTCTTTATATCCATTTCCAGGCTTACTTTTTTGCCTGCTGTCAGCAGGCGCTCCAGTCTGTATATATGCTCAGATCCCATTTCCAGTTCTGGCAGTACAGGTTTGGCATCCCATGCGCGGCTGGCACCATTGCTGGTAAAAACAGTACCCATATTGCCCCTGCGCAGGCTTATCACCGCCTTTGCACCTTCTGCCATCAGGAAAGAGTCTATTTTTTGGCGCGATATATAAGGATGATAATTCCGTCCGGCTTTAGGGTTATCGGCATCGGTAATGTGAGGGTCCATTGCAGTCCTCCGCAGGTCCTCTTCTGTCAAGCGGCTGGCATCTGCTTTCAATCCCATATTTTGGTCGTAGGCGTCGCCGGTAGCCAATACTACGATCTTTCCATTCAGTTTACCGGCATATTTGTCCAGGCTGTCTGTTTTTACAAGAATGGCATCACCGGTAATGTTTCCATTAGTCCCGGGTGTCCATGCCTTAGGCACGGCGATCAATGCCTGGTAGTAGGGGGCCTTCATCGCCACATAACACTTTTGTATTTCCCAGCCTTTACCAAATGTACCCCAGCGCTCTGTATGCACATTTTCCAATCCCCATTCTTTTAATTTTTGCACCGCCCATTTTTCTGCATGTTTCATGCCTGCTGATCCTGTAAGGCGCGGGCCATTAACATCTGTTAGCTCAAACAGTGTCTGCATTACTTTAGAATCATTGAAGCCTTCCTGCTTTATCCTGGTTATCATTCCCAGGTTTACACGATCACTTTTAAAGGAGATACAGATTGTTGCTGCGCTAAGCAGTACGAGTGGAATGGCTTTTCTCATCAGTGTTTTTAGTTCGATAAGAACAAGATAAATATCTGCTATGAAAAAAGAAATAGGGTAGTATATTTATTCGCATTGTTTTACCAATAACACTAAATCTATATGAAAAAGCATTTTATCCTCCTGGGTATTTCGGTTATTATGTTTGCCACATCTTGTAGCAAAAAAGATAATAACAATAACACAAACGCAACGCCGGCTACCCCTACTTATTATTTTAAAGCTAAGATAAACGGTACTATGTACGATGGTGGTACGTTTCTTGCGGCCAAAAGCCCGGATACACCTGTATTACTCTCTGCCTCTTGTTTTATAACGTTTAAAGGTAGTAGCTATGGCTATTCTATTGGTATCGACAACTATAGTGGCGCAGGGAATTATACTGGTGGGCGCAAAAAAGGTGTTATCGCTATATCGTACACCAATGATGTAGATGGTTACCAGACGCTAAACGATGATTCAACGTTTGTTATTAAGATTATTTCTGACGATAATGCAACTATTAAAGGGGAATTTAGCGGTAAGCTTTATGATAAGCTTGACCCAACTAAGGATTCTGTAACCGTAACAGAAGGTTCTTTTTATGTTCCTTTGATCAAATAAAAATATTGCCCCGGAATCGGGGCAATATTTTTTTATAGAATGGACTGCACTTGTTCCTGTACCAAACGACAGCACGTTTATTAACGATTGGAATTGTTAACAGAAAACAAGTTAACGGCAAGAGCTAATTTTTACTTTACAGTGTTTTAACGGGTGTTTTAAATTATTTTGTTTATTACTTTTACGTCGTTACTATAATTCCCCGGTGTTAAGTCTTGTGATGAAACTTACTCAGTTGTTTATAACTATTCACATATAAAAACACAACACACACATGAAAAAAAGCATCCCGATTTTACTGCTATTGGCAGTTGTGATCACCTGTGTTCGCTGTAATAACGAACCTAAGAAGGGTGAAGAAACCAGCGCCGGTGCCAAACCGAAGTCAAATTTTATCATTCCTAAAGATTTTCCCGATCCAGGGATACCCGGTTTTAGGTTTCCTGAAGATTCAAATGTGATTAATGGTTGGATCGACAGTATGAATAATGATAAAATTGCTGCACATGCATGGGGTATCTGGGCCGGACTTAATACCAACTCCGGTGAACAGGCAGAAGGGCAGGATATACGAATCTTTGAAACCTGGCTTACTCCTGATGATATGATGCAAATGATCGTTTACCAGGAAAATACCGGCAAGGCTTTATCGATGGAAGAAGTGAAAACGCATAGAGGTACGCTGCATAGGCCACACCAGTTTCTTCACAAACAAAAGCAGGCAGCACGCATGCTGGGCATTACCAATATCGATAGCTTAGACAGTACCCGTATTACCGGCTTCGTAAAATACGACCCTACCGCAGCGCAATTTGCGGTTAAGAATAAGCTGTTTGATTCTGCGGTACTGCAAGGTATGTTAAATGCAGGCAATACAGAAATACCACAGTTCCCCAACACAGGTATCACCATTAAGCCTGTTTTTGAAATATTCCAGGTAGATGCAGATACCTTTAAACAATGGGGCGGTTGTTACAGGCTGAATGTATGGCCCGGTACACCTTCTGTTCCAAAGGCCTATGGTGAAGGTTCATGGCCGGGATGGGTATATGTAGATCCTAAAAACAATGGACAGGGAAATGGCGGCGTAGATACCGGCCAGGGAAAGAACCCACAGAATACTTATAACGTAGATAATTTCATACACTTTAAGTTAGATCAGCAAACCGCTAATGAATTGAATGCTTCCGGGCAAACCAGGAATGCGAAAGCGGGCGATATTGCCATTCTTGTAGCGATGCACGTTACCACCAAAGAAACATTCCGCTGGACCTGGCAAACATACTGGTGGACGCCTGATGCGGATAATCCGCCTGCTCCAAGCTCTAAAGCCATTGCCGCCCGGAGGCCTAAAGAGCTAACCGGCGCACCACGCCATTATGCAATGGCTCCTGCCTACACTTATATCTATCCTAACCAGCCATATACCGGTGGTAATAATAAAGGGACTTCTATCTATGCATTTAATCCCTACCTGGAGGCGTCTTTTACATTCGGGCCTATCGGTAAAGCTGCATTGAATGATCCTGCATTTGTAATTACCAATGGTAAGCCTGTAGAAAATAATTGGGGTGTGCGTACCAATTGCATGAGCTGCCACGCCCATGCAAATTATGCTCCATCAACCGTTGCACAAAAGAATCAACCCCAATACATCGGTGATACCTATATTGATCTCAACGCGCCGATCTATAAACAAACTTTGAAACTGGATTTCGCATGGTCTATACAGGGTAATCTCATAACTGCAGAAAACAGGAACCAGTTTAAGAGATAGAAATCTATCAATTATAGTCAGCAATACAATAACAAAGCCTTTGTTCCATACAAAGGCTTTGTTATTTTTTAAATATTAAATGGTCTATTGCGCCAGGTAACCCCCATCTACTTCCAGGGCAGTACCAGTCACGAAGCTACTTGTATCGGATGCAAGAAACAAAAAGGCTTCCGCAATTTCTTCTGCCCTGCCCAGTCGTTTCATCGGATGCAGGCTTTTTATCCATTTGCCTGCATCATTATCTTCCTCAATGCCACCTTTTGTCAATAACGGGGTTTCTATAAAACCGGGACATATTGCATTGATGCGTATTCCCCGTGTAGCATATTCCATTGCGGCAGTCTGCGTTAATCCTACTACGCCGTGTTTGGCAGCAACATAGTGGCTCGATTTCGCAAATCCTACTTTGCCCAGTATCGATGCCATATTGATGATGACACCACTTTGCTGCTTGGCCATTTGCTGCAGTTCGTGCTTCATACAATAAAAAACGCCGTTCAGGTTAATGCCTATTACCTTCAGCCAGGCTTCTTGTGTCATATCACCAACATCATTGGCTTCGCCGCCTATACCCGCATTGTTAAGCGCTACATCAAGAGAAGAAAATGTGTCAATTGCTTTTTTGATGGCATTACCGACCTGAGCAAAGTCAGATACATCGCAGGGGATGAATATGGCTTTTGAGTTCACCGCTTTAATTTCCTGCATGGCCAATTCAGTAGTGTTTGATTGTATGTCTGCGATAGCAACATTGGCACCTTCCTTTGCTGCTAATACTGCGCATGCCTTGCCTATGCCAGACAGGCCCCCGGTAATGAACACCGTTTTGTTTTCCAGCTTTTTCATTAGTTGTATTTTTTATGCTCTATATTGAACTGTAGCATATACAAATCTATACCACTAATTATAGTAAAAAACTGATACCCGTTAGCGTCGTCTATGATGGCTACTTAGGGCGATGTTCCATGAATTTCTTACGAAGGTCTTTTGCTTGCGCGTTTGATGGGTCGGCAGCAAGGGCTTGGTCCATATCCGCTATTGCCTCGTCTGTTTTGCCCAGTTGCATATGCACCAGGCCACGTTTAATATAATTGTCGGTATTCTTAGGGTCAAGACTTATTGCTTTGTTTAAAGCATTTAATGCTTCTGTTAGTTGTCCTTTCATAGCGTAGATATTGCCTGCATTGCTCCACACTTCTGCGTCTTTCGTGCCGGCTAGTATTAGCACCTGGTAGTAACGATATGCGCTGTCCAGTAGCTGATGTTCCGCATACCAGTCTGCCAGGTTTTTATAAGCTGTTTTGGCGCCTATTTTTTTTATAACCGTGTTATTGCCCACTTGTTCTACATCGTACGGATATTTTTGGATCACATCGGTCCAAAGTGTTTTGCTGTTTTGCCATACCGGGATACGGTTATAGGTTGTGATAGCTAATAGCAAGCAGTATGCTGAAACGATACCCAACATAACAGACCGGGTTTTAGGGTTTTCAACAAGATCCTGCAGAAATATCCCCGCTATAAATAGCGGGCCTATGTAGGAAACATAACTATACCTGTCTGCCATGATAGCCGGGCCTACAGAAACGAATTGCAATACAAGCACAGTCATTGCAAGGAAAAATAACATCCCGGATAATATCACTTTATTCCTTTCATTTTTCTGTCGCCTGATGAGGATAAAAGGAGTGACAATTATAGCAAGCGCAATGACAGGCATTAGGTAATAGATAGCCGGTAGCCCTCCGGATTCAGTGAGACCAGGGTAGGGATAAAAGGCTGATAGATTGATTGGTGCGATCAGCTTAAGCCAATACATTACAAACCCATAGCAGCCATATAAAAATCTGTAGAATACAGGAGTTTCATCAGCACCACCCATTGCGTGGCTTTGCGGCTGCAGGGCTATAATACCCAGAATAATAGAGACAATAAGGAAAGGTAGTTTTTCGATTAATACCTTTATACCGATTTTTCTGTTTTCTAAATAGTCTATAAGTAACAAAACCAGCGGTAGCGGCACAGCCATTGCCTTGCTAAGGCATGATGCAATGAATAATATAAATGAAAGGCCTAACCACCATGTTTTCTTAGAATCAATGTATTGAAGATAGCTGATACAGCTAACCAGGAAGAAGAAACAGTATAACACATCTTTCCGCTCAGATATCCATGCCACACTTTCCACATGCATAGGATGTATGCCGAATAACAAGGCAGGAAGCGCTGCAGCCCATATCTTCTTTCGGGATAATCTGTAAAGGAAAAGAAATACAAGGGCCGTATTCAATAAATGAAGCAGCACGTTTGTACGAACAAATGGTGTGATACTTAAAGTATTGTCGGTATCATCAAATCCCTGCTGATAGTCCCATGCGAGCGAGATCATTGTCAGCGGGTGATAATTTAGCATTACAGTTGTAGATGGCTTAAAAAGATTGCCTACAGTTTCGCCATCCAGGTTTTTTATCAATGGCTGGTCTGTCACATATGCATAGTCATCCCAGTTGGTAAATTCTTTGAGATCGGAGAAAACAGGTGTGTACACGATAAGTGTTATGAATACAATGCTGGCTATCCATGCCCATATCCTGGGCTTTGGAAACGTTTGTGGATGTGCAGTTTTCAGGCCAGGGTTCTTCCCTTTATTCATATAAATAAAATATGCTGTAAATTATTATTTCTATACGATGCTTCAAATAGCAATTCGTAGAATTATTAAAATTTCAAATTGGACATTTTTCCTTGCTAATCACATTATTAGCCGCGTAATCCACACAACGGAAACTTCATTTTTCTATTGGCATTTTCCTTGTTATTTTTGATTTAAGAGATGTCAGAGAATTATATTGTTTCGGCGCGTAAGTATCGTCCCCAGACTTTTGATACAGTTGTGGGGCAGGAGCATATCACTACCACATTAAAAAATGCCATAAAGCATCAGCACCTGGCACATGCCTACCTGTTTTGCGGGCCGCGAGGTGTTGGTAAAACAAGCTGTGCCAGAATTTTTGCCAAAACTATTAATTGTGAAAATCCTACAGCAGATATGGAAGCTTGCAATAGCTGCCCAACTTGTATTCGATTTAATGAAAATGCTTCATTAGATGTAATTGAATTAGACGCTGCTAGTAATAATTCAGTAGATGATATCCGTGAACTAATTACCAAAGTAAGGGTTGGACGTGGCGAAAGTAAGTATCGGGTTTATATAATTGACGAAGTTCATATGCTTAGCGGTTCGGCTTTTAACGCATTTCTTAAAACATTGGAAGAACCGCCACCACATGCCATATTTATCCTTGCCACTACGGAAAAACATAAGATACTTCCTACCATCCTTAGCCGTTGCCAGATATTCGACTTTAAGCGTATCACAACGCACGATATTGTAAATCACCTGCACAGTATAGCTACTAAAGAGGGTGTAATAGCGCAGGAGGCAGGGCTGCATGTGATTGCTCAGAAGAGCGAAGGCTGCATGCGTGATGCACTTAGTATGCTCGACAGGATTGTAAGTTTTACCAATGGTATGCTTACTTACCAGGCTACGATGGAGCACCTGAACCTGCTGGATGCTGACTTTTACTTCAAACTAACAGATCACTTGCTTAGCCAGAATGTGAGCGATGCATTGTTGCAACTGGATAGCGCTTTGGAGCGTGGTTTTGAAGGTGATGTGATCATAGAAGGGTTGGCGGAGCATATGCGTAATTTGCTGCTATGCAAAGATCCGCGCATGGCCAGGTTGCTGGATGTGCCTAACGATCATAAGCCAGTGTATAACGAAAAGGCCAATCAAACGCCACCGTCCTTCATTATATCAGCGCTCAATGTCATTAACGATAGTGAGCTGAATTACAAAAACGCCACCAACAAACGCCTGCATGTAGAAATGTGCCTGATAAGGCTATGCTACCTGCTACAGGCAACATCTGCATCAGCAGATGACGTAAAAAAAAACTCTGATACAATAGGTATTCCGGTTATTGCGGCACCTCAATCAATTCCTGCTGCACATACCAGCCAGGTTAATAGTTCCTATGAGGCGCCCGTTGCAAAGCAGGAAAGGGTAGCAGAACCGGAACTGGATAAGATGCCGCAACCTGCAGCATCTAACTTAGTTGCAGAAGCACCGCCGTCCCCTTCGTTAATTCCAAACTCAGTCAATGCGACCCCGAAGCCCACTTATAATACACCTGGGGGCAATGGTGGTAAGAGAATATCGAAAGGGCTGATAGATGGACTAGATGATGAGATCAAAGCTTTAGAAGCCACGGTTAATGAGAAAAGAGAGCTAAACCAGCCAATGGTAGCGCAGCTTTGGGAGCAGTTCAGGCAAGGTATTAAAGATATGAACCGCAGCGCGCTGTATGCACAACTACTGTTTATGAACGTAGAGGTAGCACCGCCGGACGAGATCCGTATCATTTGCCCGACAGACTTTACCCATACTTATGCCCGTGAGCAACGTAACGTGCTGATCGACTATTTCCGGGAGAAAACAGGGGTGGGTGTGCGTATTACCACCGAGGTACGCGAAGACAAGAGCGTGGTACAGGAACAGCAGGTTACCGTATTGAGCAAGCAAGAGGTGTTTGATGCTATGGCGCAAAAAAATCCGCAACTGGCGCGCCTTAGGGATGGACTAAACCTGCAGGTGGAGTTTTAATGAGTATTTCATTAATATGTAGCTTCGGTAGCTGCATTAATAACTCGTAAACATCCATGAACAAATCAACCAATATTGTGTTACTTTTGGGCATCAAAAATCAATAGACAGAACTTATGGCCGAAGCGATACGTATGCCGTTACTCAGCGATACCATGAAAGAAGGGGTAATTGCAGAATGGCACAAAAAAGTGGGCGATAAAGTAAAATCAGACGATGTAATAGCTGAAGTGGAAACAGATAAGGCAACGATGGAAGTAATGCCTTATGTAGACGGTACACTTTTATACATAGGCGTTGAAAAAGGAAAGGGGGTACCTGTAAACGGCATTATGGCCATTATAGGTAAAGAAGGAGAAGACTTCCAATCTATCCTGGATGCTGAAGGTAAAGGTGGTAATGCACCGGCACCAGCTGTTAAACAGGAGGCTTCGGCAGCACCTGCACAGCCGCAACAAACGGCACCTGCACCACAGGCATCAGCTCCACAACAACCGGTACAGGAAGTTGCAGCACCTGCGGCATCTTCAGACGAACGAGTAAAGGCTTCTCCACTGGCAAAGAAACTGGCCGAAGACAAAGGTATTGACATTAGCCAGGTGAAAGGTAGTGGCGACAATGGCCGCATCATCAAGCGTGATGTAGATAACTACCAGCCGACTGCGCAACCGGCGGCTCCTGGTAAGGCACCCGTTATGATGCAGGCTGCACCGTTAGGACAAGAAGGCTATACGGATACACCATTGTCTCAAATGCGTAGGGTGATAGCCCAACGCCTGTCTGACAGCAAGTTTACAGCTCCGCACTTCTACCTGCGTATGACTGTGACTATGGATAATGCCATAGAAGCACGCAAGCATATCAACGATATATCTCCTGCCAAGGTTTCGTTCAACGACCTGATCATTAAAGCCTGTGCTATGGCATTGCGCCAGCACCCTGAGGTGAACAGCAGCTGGATGGGAGACTTTATCCGTCAGAATCAACACATACACATTGGTACTGCAGTAGCCATTGAAGATGGATTGATAGTACCGGTAGTGAAGTTTGCAGACCAGAAGTCACTGTCGCAAATAGCGGTAGAGGCTAAGTCGCTGGCAGATAAAGCCAAGAACAAAAAACTGCAGCCTCCTGAATTTACCGGTAACACCTTTACCATATCTAACCTCGGTATGATGGATATTGATGAATTTACGGCTATCATCAACCCACCCGATAGCTGCATACTGGCAGTAGGTAAGATCGCAGCTACACCTGTTGTAGAAAACGGCCAGATAGTAGTAAGGCAATTGCTGAAGCTAACATTGAGTTGCGATCATAGGGTAGTGGATGGCGCTGTAGGTGCACGTTTCCTGCAAACATTGAAGAACTACCTGGAGAACCCTGTGACTATGCTGGTATGATCTTGAGGAACCAATAATATAAAAAGCTGCCTTTGCGGGCAGCTTTTGTTTTTATACAAAATAATGAATTATTGTTATTGATTCATTGCTGCCTGTACTATGTACATTGCCACTTCTTTCCTGTAGTCCTTTTCTTTGATATTCTTCACATCCTGGGCTGAATTCATGCGGCCGGGCTCTACCATTATTGCCGGCATGTCATTCTTCATAAACACAATCGCATCCACAGTTTCGATCTTGGTGGGTGTGTTGTTGATCTTATCGAGCGACTGGGCTATTGCCTGTGCCAGTTTCCGAGACTCGTTGGAATAGTGCGCATGATCGCTGTAACGGACACGGGCGCCATGAACACTTGGGTCTTTTTTATCTTCGTCGAAATGGACAGAAATATAAAATGTTTTTACGCCGGGCTCAGCTTTATGGCCACTGCGCTGGTCGAAACTCAAGGTCTCTTTTTTCCTGGTGCGCGTCATTTCTGTGGCAATACCGTTTTCCTTAGCATAGTCCTGAATGGCTTCTGCGATCTGCAGGCAGATGTCGCTTTCCTTATCGCCGGCTTTTGATTTGGAGCCTACATCGGTGCCTCCATGCCCTGCATCTATGATGAGTTTAAGATTACCTGAGCCGGCATAAGTGAGCGATGCAGTACCAAGCATGGCCGAGAACAATAGTATCAATCCGCGTTTCATATTCTAGTTTACAATTTCCGCAATGAAGATAAAAAACCTAAAGCATTTAGTAAGACCAAAATAAGCGGATAATGGTTTGTAATACAGCGAAAAAGCCACCCGAAGGGTAGCTTTTTAACAAATTATATAGTTTGTCGTCAGGCTATATCGGGGTAAACGTTGATCTCTGAAGGTTCGTTCTTCAGCTCGGCGTACCAGAATACTATGAAGGCTATAGGTGCTGCAAAGGTCATAAACACGATCCAGCCGATCTTGTATTCGGGCATCATATCCTTTAGCCGGGCTATGTGCACAATAAAGTAGATGAGTATTGCAGCCGTGAGTATACTAGCCAATGCCAGGGTAATAAACAAACCCGTGTAATTGTGCATCATATTGCTCATCACATTCATGTGATCGAAGGAGATGGATGGGCCGTTTGATTTAGAAGCAACTATCGTATAATAAACCGTCCAGAGCAGGTAGCTGATCAGAGGCAGAAAACTCAAAGTCTTACCGTATTTCTTTGTTGTATTTTCCATAACTCTATATTTTAAAATGTGAGTGAATACGTACGTATAACGAAAAATACTATGCCCGTAGCGTAAAAGAAATGTTAGGATTACTTCTTCTTGCCAAACTCTAAGGTGGTACCGCTGCCCTGTACCTTGCCTGAATTATCGTAATAGACTGAATTTGTGGCTTTTACCCCGCCCATATTGTATTGCTGGTTTTGCATGTTCATAGGCTGCGGGTTATTGCTCATATACCCATTGTTATAGGTGCCGGTTGCAGATGGGGTGGTGTGGTATTTACCTGCCAGCGAAGTATCTGTAACTGCGTTGGTTGCAGGTTGCGATTCTTTCAATAGTTGTGCGTTGGATTTTGCGGATGCTACTACAGGCTTTGCAGGATCGTGGGCGAGATCTACCTGGGCAGATGCGCTGCCGGCAACAAACAAAGCAATGGATATGGCGATTATGGTTTTCATTGCAGATAATTTATATACTAAAATTACGAAAACCGTTATTCAAATAGTGCAGATAAAAAAAGCAAAATGTTAGAAAATGCTAGTTTTTGCTAGTGATTTTAAGGTTTTGGTGCGTTTCCCTGTTGTTTCATAGTGATGTCAAAGAGCTGGTGTAAAGATACGAAAAAAGCGGGCTGGAAGGCCCGCTTTTCTCAATAATTGCTCTGTCTATTGTTTTACAAATTTGATAGATTGTGCACTTGCCTCTGTCGTTAGCGTGAGCATGTAAGTGCCGCTTGCCATGGAATTGGTACTTATAGTGCTGTTTTGATCATCAACACTACCGGATGCAATAGTTTGGCCCAGCATATTTCGAACTGTGTATGCCGCGTTTTTAACGCCTTGAATAGTTATATGATCGGTGGCAGGATTAGGATAAGCTTCATACAAAGGATGAGATTGTGCATTTGCCACGCCTGTGTTTTTATACGAATAGGTATTACCTGCAAATTTATAATAGATATGCCCAGCATAAGGCGCGCCGCCCAAACCTTTATACCAAATTGTTAAAAGATCATCACCGGAATTACTGCTATTGGCCATTGCAATAACACTCCAAGGTGGTGTGCCCGCTGAAATATAGGTTTGGTTGCTGTTGACTTTATAGTAAGGATATGGATGTATGAATGGGTAAGGAAGTGGCTTCGGACCACCACCTGACATATATATACGGTTGCAGAAATAGTTACCAGTTCCAGGAGAAGAAGGATAAGGATATAAGCTTAAATATCCAATGCTGAAATTTGTTTTGCCTACATAAGAGCCAGATGCCATATTAGGACCTACACCTGTGACACACGCAGCATAGCTTCCATAAGTTCTCGTTGAGTCTACGGTGAAAGTATCGGTTGGAACGGGTGGAATAGATGGGCTCACGGCGTCGTTAAAACAAAATATACTGGGGCCGTAAGCACCGGTAACTGTATATGTTGCAACTCCAGTAGTAACATTTGCAAGTGCTTGTGCTTCGATTCTGGGCTGGTCATCCAGTCTAAGGGTCGCGGATGAAAATAATGTACTGGAGGTTTGCGTGATGCTTGGAACAGGGGTATTATCAATGTCTACACGAGTTAATCCCAGTTCATATCCATTTGAGCTCCTATATGTGACCCAGGCTGTCCTGTCAAGGTCAGTAGGAAGTACCGGCGCAGTTAATCTTTTCTGTGCTCCAACATCTGGAAGGTATGCGTCTGTAGTATTTGCATTAATCTTGAATAAGGGGCATACTGGTACTGTTCCACTGCTCGCGGTAATATCACCTATTGACATATATACATCATAACCCGAAGGAAAAGCAGGTTCATGCCATACAATAGCATATTGATGCAAAGCATGATGCCCTGACCATGAGAATTTTGTTCGGTCACCAAAAAGATCTATATGCGGATGCGCTGTACCATTACTCGAACTGCTTATTTGTACCGGTCCGGCTACACTGGTTGTACCAAGGGTTACAGAACCCGTGCCTACACCGGTCATAGGATATGTTTCGGTATAAATTTGTGATATGCCTCCTGTGCCGAGATCACTGGAATATACTATTGTTACCAGATAATCATCCCCCAATTTGCCACTCATATTATCGGAAATAACGACGTCCAGGAGGTGGGCATATTGTGATAATGGAATGCTAACATCTGCTGAAAGAGGACCGTTGTATTGAACGTACAAGCTTGCATCATATGCAGGTATTCCCCCTGTTGTGCCACCGACTACTGTTGCCCAAAGAAACCCTCCATGAGGATTTGACATCACATCGCAGTTTAGCGATTCTACCCCATTAAAGTTATGTAATAATCCCCCCGCTACCGTTACGGGTACTAAATTGTCGGAATTACTCGGGAGGATTATTTGCGACCTACCGTTTTGTGCCAGGGAAATGCATAGGAATGTGGTCGCGAACAGAGTCGCAAATCTTTGTTTTCTCATTGTAGAATAGTTGTTTAATCGTTTAAAAATGTTTTCAATAGTTTTTTGTTGTTAAAGGTGTTGAAATGAAAGGCGGGCTGCGTGTGCCAGAGACATACATAGTTGATGGTTTTTAAAGGATGAACAATAAAATGCGGTAATGCCTGCTATATGTGTAGGAATCGTCTTAGTGATGATGGTACTGTCTCTTAAACTAAAGTCTTCTGTGATAATCGGTAAACCTAAATTACAGATGTTTTTTAAAATAATGCAAGTATTATTACGTGTGTGATTGTGATTCCTCTGAAACGTATATGGGAGGCGGATTAAAAAAATATTAACTGGTGAGTTGGTTGACTAATTGATAGTTTAGTGACGGGCCGATTTTTTGAACTGTCCAATTTTTGGTTGTGGAAGTTGAGGCAATAAGCTAATTTGTACTTTCTTAATTTATCTAATGAAAAATATCTTACATGGCATAGCCTGCATTAGCGTAATAATGTTGAAAGTACTAACGGTATCTGCACAAAAGCAACAAATTAGCACATTGTGTTCAGGCCCGGATGTGAAGATCTACCCAACTCCAGGCGACAGTATCTGCAATGGGAAACCTGTAACGGTAACGGCAATATTTAGCAATGGGGGCAAATCGCCTTCTTACCAATGGCTGAAGAACGGTAACCCGGTACCAGGGGCTACAAGCATAAGCTATAAGGACTTCAGCGTATTTGATGGAGATAGTTATCAATTGTTGTTAACCCCGAGTTCTGACGCGCCATGCACTACGGCCGTATATAGCAATATAATACCCATTACCGTATTACAATACCAGGTGCCCTATGTAACTATAGCTGCGAGCGATAGTAACGCATGGCCGGGATTATTGGTCAATTTTAATGCAACGGCAGGCAATGCAGGTGATTATCCGAAGTATCAATGGATGGTAAATAGTAAAGATATCGTAGGTGCCACTGCAGATAACTGGGGTACTACAACGTTAAACAACGGCGACAGTGTATGTGTGCTGATGACGAGCAGCTATTTATGCCCGACACCTGCAACGGTGAAGGCCTGTAAAGTGGTGAAGATAGCAACGGGTATAGCTGATGCAGGTACGGCAGCATTCCAGGTATATCCTAACCCTGTGAACGGTGTACTGCATATTGATGGGTTGGCCAAAGAAACGCAAATACAACTAAATGATATCTACGGCAGGGTAGTGTACAGGGCTACTGCAACAAAGGATAAAGAAACGATCAACACTGCTAACCTGGCACCGGGCAACTATATGCTGCAATTGACGACTAACGATGGCAGGAAGGTGGGGTATAAGGTCGTGGTTGATTAGTTGATTGGTTGATTAGTTGAGGTTGATGTGATGGTTAGATGATGTGTTTGTTGATTTTGGAGATATTAGCCGGTGGGGTGTGGCCCTGCCGGTTTTTGTTTTTCGAGGGGTTGTGGAAGTAGCGGCAAAGCAATTGAATGAAAGTCCCGGTAAAAGAAATATGGGGGCCTTACCGAATGGAAATACTAAAAGCCACCTGATAGGAGGTGGCTTTTTTAATATGGCTATAAGTACTAAGGCTATAAGTCTTAGTCTATAGAGGCTGTCTTATTTAGATGCCAGGAAGTCTTTTACCTTGTCCTTGTGCATCATAGTTTCTTTGAAAGTATAAGCACCTGACTTAGGGCTGCGAACCGCTTTGATAACTTTTGTATAGTTCTTAGCTTCTGCTGCCAGCTTCGGGTCTTTCTTAATCGCGGTTTTAGCTGCTTTTGCCATGACTCAAATATAGTTTAAAATTACTTAATTTCTTTGTGAACAGTTACCTTTTTGAGGATCGGGTTGTATTTCTTCAACTCGATACGCTCAGGGGTATTCTTTTTATTTTTAACGGTAATATAACGGCTAGTGCCGGGCATACCGCTAGTTTTATGCTCTGTGCATTCCAATATTACCTGAACGCGGTTTCCTTTTTTCGCCATTTTATGATGCGTTTATTACTTTACTAATTAGATTTTTTGACCTTGCGCACGCAATTCTTTCACTACAGTCAGCAGACCATTTTTGTTGATGGTGCGGATAGCGTCTGTGCTTAATTTCAAAGTGATCCAACGATCTTCTTCAGCAAGGAAAAAGCGTTTTGTCTGCAGGTTAGGCAGAAAACGACGTTTTGCTTTCTTATTAGAGAAAGATATCTTATGACCAGTTACGGGAGTTTTACCAGTTACCTGACAAACACGTGCCATGCTTTTAAAATTTAGGACTGCAAAGGTAGTAAAAATTCAAAACTAAAAAGTCAAAAATTGAAAATATTTTGAAAGAAAGTTGAAACTTGTTCCAAAATCAGGGCATTTCGGGTAGCAAAAGGCTATCTAAACTGGTAATGCCGGGCAGATTCTCACAAATAAAACCTTCGCCGTGCTTCACACCTATCCTTTTGCCCAATAATATGGAACGCGCTTCTATAGCATCCAGAAAACCTCCCTGGGCTATATAAGTCATTGGTTCGTTGGAATTAGGGTCGTGAAACTGGCTTTTATAGCATTTGATGGCCTCCATTTTGGTGGCATGGGTGTCAGTCACATCCACTATAAAAGTTGGCTCTGTAAACCGATCCTGTATGATATGGAACACCCTTTTGGGCCTCCATGGTTCCTGTTCCTTACCGTCGAGCACGGTTGTAATCTTACGCAGCCCGGCAAGGAAGCAGGAATCTGCTATCAGCTTACCTGCCCTGCCATGGTCGGGGTGACGGTCTGCCAATGCATTGGCAATGACTATTTCGGGGCGGTATTTTCGTATATAACCTATTAGCTTCAGCTGGTGCTCCTCGTCGTTGGTAAAGAAGCCATCGCGCATACCTGCATTCTCGCGTATGGCCAAGCCCATGGCGTTCGCCGCATCCTGAGCCTCCTGCAGGCGTGTTTCGGGGGTGCCACGAGTGCCTAACTCGCCACGGGTAAGATCTACAATACCCACTGCCTGGCCCATACGGGCGTGTTTGGTAAGTGTGCCGGCGCAGGCCAGTTCTATATCATCAGGATGAACCGCAATAGCAAGAATATGAAGTTTCATAAGGGCGCAAAGATAAGGTTGTTTGAGTCATGAGTGGTGAGGTTTGAGTCATGAGTTATGAGGGATGAGTTTTGGGAGCTGCCCTCATTTGCCGGCGCGGGCTTGCATCATCATTACCTGCTGGCGCTGGTATTTGTACTGATAATAATTATTGGCTTCGAGGTCGGCTACAATTTCTTCTATGTCCTTATCGCGATCGGACGGATCGTATTCGCGCCGCAGGTTGTTACCAAAGATAAGCCCCACGGACTGCCATACCACTGCTGAGAAGCCACCCTTTAATTCGCGGATGATATTGTAACAATTCTTGCCCGTTTGGCGGTCTATCAACCGTACTAATATCTGCCCTTGTGTAATAGAGAGGTTTTCCAGTTCACCTTTAAAGCGGCTATTTAGCTTCTTTTCTACCGTTTTGAGGTATTCCTTACGCTTTTGCTTATCGTCTCCGATCTTATCAAGATTACCGTCTACATCTTTAAGGATATCAGCCGCAGCAATAGCATAAGGGTAGACGCGAGTTACATTATAGCGAAGCTGATCGTAACGGGCGCGCCTGCGAGCAAGGCGGCGGGGCAGTTTATCCAGTTGCTCATAATCGGGCAGGAATACCATAGGGAACGTATCGCGGTCGACCACTACAGCGCCGAGCAGTATAGTATCATTAACACCTTTTTGGGCATAGGTGCTGCCTGCTCGTAATAGGAACATGCTCAGGATCAATATGGACAATAACAAACGCCTCATGGCCTATTGTAAATTTCAGCATTTTCGGGCGGATAATAAAGACTGGATATTTAAATATTTGACAAAATGATGTATGTATTGATGGAATAATGGATGGATATGAGAAGGCTGGTGTAACTTTGCAACGCAAATAGATAAACTGATGAAGCTGAAGACGAGTATCATAGGCATAACATTGCTGGCTTTGCTGGCATCCTGTGCCAAGGAAAAGGAAAAGAAAATGACGCAGAGCGAGATCAATGCGAAAGTGGATTCTATTGTAGGAACCAGGATAGATGAACTAAACAGGCAGGCTATGGAAGACCTGGACCGCCGTAAATCTATCGAAGTGAAGGCCAAGACAGATTCTATAGTGGATGCCTATACAAAAGCCCAGGCCGGAGCAATTAAAACGGACAGCGCCGTTCCACCGCCACCGGCCAGGGAAAAATAAACAGCATGAAACGCACTACCACCCCGGTACTATACTTTGACGGGTTATGCAATTTGTGTAACGGGGCAGTGCAATACATCATCAGGCATGATAAGCAGGGCATATTTAGGTTTGCATCCCTGCAATCGGAGGCAGGCAAGCAAGTGCAGGAAGTTTACAGGAAACAACACGGCAAAATACCTGATAGCCTGATCCTGGAAATAGGTGATCAACTATATTCAAGATCTGACGCGGCTTTGCGTACCGCGATTTTGATACACCGTTGGGCAGCTTTAAGTAAAGTTTGCTTTATCATACCTAAATTCATACGCGACGGTGTGTATAATATAATTGCTAAGAACAGGTATCGGTGGTTTGGTAAAAAAGAAGCTTGCATGATACCTACGCCGGAGTTACAATCCAGATTCTTATCTTAGTAGCACTATCCGCCAGATTTAACCGTCTGTTTAGAAGATAGCCTTTACATTTGAAGTATGAATAAGCTAAAGGCCTTTAGTCTTGTATTATTGTTATTATGCTGCGTAGGGAAACTACGCGCGGAAGATGTTTTGTATTCCCCTAATGAGAAATTTGATCTCCGCAACGGCAGCTATTCTGTTATAGGTAAGGTTAATGGCCTGGTGTACACGTATAGGGGATCGCCCGATGGATATTACCTGGATGCGTATGACGACCAAATGATGAAAAAAGCAACTGTGGTGCTGGACTTCATCTATGGCAAAGTGGTAGATACCCGTTTTATTACGTATGATGACAAGATCATGTTCCTCTACCAGACCATAGAAGGGGCTAAAGTGATACAAAACGCGGTGCTACTGGATGACAAGGGCAGGATCAGGAAGCGGCCAATAATAATAGGGGAGACCAAACTGGGATTGTTTGGTTCGACCAAGGCATCATTTGATATAGCAGTAAGCGAAGACAAGAATAAAATTGCCGTGTATGCATTGAGCGACCATGGACGAACTGTTGAGGCGTCCATCACCTGGTTAACCGATACAATGACAGTATTGGCAAGAGGCAGGGCTTCTTATAATGCCGATAACGAGATATCTGAAGGTGAGGCGATGATAGATAATAATGGCAAGCTGTACCTGCCTGTATATACCCCTATAGGCAACCGTAATTTTGCAGACAGGGTATGGATACTGACCATACAGCCATCGGACCATAGGTTTCAATCGCACGAAATGCCTTTGAGAACAATGTATGCATCAGGCATATTTGCAAAGCTGGATAACAGCAATTTTACCATCTCTGCGGCGGGATTCTACTCAGATAAAAAGAACGGAAGCTATGAAGGTGTGCTTTACACCAAATATGATATTGTGGCGGATTCCTTCGTATCGTCCAAGCTGCTCCCTTTTGATGAAGATCTGCGTAATGCAACGGGAGAACGAAATAAGAAAAACGCGTTCAATGACTTCCAGGTAAGGCAGATCATCGTAAAAGAAGATGGAGGTTTTGTACTGGTAACGGAAGATTATTATGTAAGCACCCGCAGCGCCTATGCACCGGGTTTTGGATATTATTCTTTCTATTATCCTACCATGTCGTCATCGGTAAGAGAATACCATTACAATGATATTTTGGTGCTTTCTTACGATGCAGAGGGACGCGGACAATGGCGATCCTTCGTCCGTAAAGAACAATATTCGCAGGAAGACGGGGGATTATTCTCTTCCTACGCATTAGTGAACACCGGTGGCGCGCTGGGCTTTATGTACAACGATTTTAATTCCATTCATTCAAGAATACAGTTGGCCGGTGTTGCCGATGACGGCCATGTAGATGTGCATACGCTGCAATCTCATTCGGACGATGCGGACTGGCTGCCAAGAAGCGCAAAACAAGTAGGATCGCGCGAAATAATAGTACCATGTTTGCGTAAAAGGCAGATATGCTTTGCCAAAGTTGTATTTTAGCCCCAAAATCTGCTGAGTGCTCCACCTGGTAAGGAATAATAGTCCGTATACTGTCATAATACTTTTCATATTTACACTGGTTGCCAAGCTACAGGCG
Organism: Bacteroidetes bacterium 43-93; assembly: GCA_001897855.1. Lineage (GTDB taxonomy): Bacteria > Bacteroidota > Bacteroidia > Chitinophagales > Chitinophagaceae > Polluticoccus. The sequence goes on along the minus strand of MKUO01000017.1, from coordinate 171,770 downwards.
CTGAGCGCGCCCGTTGCGCCTTTGGTGCCCGCCAACCATGAGTTTTTTCATGCGGTTGTATCTGTGCTTGATGTAGTATTACGGGGAAGCGCTTTCGGTTATACCTTACTGGGTGCTATTATGCTGTTTGGACAGGCTATTTACCTGAACTCTGTATGCATCCGGTACAAGCTATTAACCAAGCCTACCTACCTGATCGCTTATATGTACATTGTACTCACTTCGGTGTTGCCGGCGTTTACCTATTTTGGAGAAGTGATGCTGGTAAACTGGTGTATTATCGGTTGTCTTGATTTTATATTGAGGCTGCCGCACACATCCCAACCCCGTATACATATATTCAACGCGGCTTTCCTTGCAAGTATGGCGGCGGTATTGCACTTCCAGGCAGTTGCATTTATTATTTTGTTATTTGCAGCCATTGTTTTTCTGCGTCCGTTTAATATAGGAGAATGGATGGTAGCTATTGTTGGATATATTACCCCGCTGTACCTATATGCCGGTGTTTTGTTTCTTTTTGACAAAGAAATGGCATTGCTGCATTGGCCTGAGTATGGATGGTCGCTGCCGGGGCATTTAAATGCACCTCTCTATATAATAGGAACTTTAATAGGAATACTGACACTTACAATATCAGGAATATTCGTATTGCAATCTTTTGTATCTAAAGGAAGTATTTATACACGCCGCATCTGGAGCTCTATTGCAGTATTTCTTTTAATGGCAGTTGCGGTATCACTTATCACCGATATATCTGAAAAAAATGCATGGCTAATGGTGATGATACCATTGAGTATTATTATAGCCCCGGCATTGTCGGTTGAAAAAACTAAATCGTTTAGTAATTTTGCGTTTTATTTTTCTTTGGTGCTGCTGATATTTTGCCAGCTGACATTCAAATAGATAACCATATTAATTCTGATAAATGAAATTTGGAGTAATAGTTTTCCCGGGTTCTAACTGCGACAGGGATATGATGCATGCTTTACAGGACGACCTGCAGCAGGAAGTGGTAATGCTCTGGCATAAAGACCGCGACCTGAGCATGTTCACAAAAGATGACTGTATCGTATTGCCGGGCGGCTTCTCCTATGGTGATTACCTGCGTTGCGGTGCGCTGGCACGCTTTAGCCCTATGATGGAGCAGGTGATAGCTTTTGCGAACAATGGCGGTAAAGTGCTGGGAGTATGTAACGGCTTCCAGATACTGTGCGAATCGGGCCTGTTGCCGGGTGTGTTACTACTGAATGACCATCAGAAATTTACCTGCAAGAATGTTTATATCAAAACTGAAACGGATAGCAATTTTGTAAGTAAGAAGGTTGGTAATAAAGTGCTGAAGATACCGGTAGCGCATGGTGAAGGCCGTTACCATGCAGATGCAGCCACGCTGGAAAAGCTGAGTGCCAATAACCAGGTTGTGTTCCGCTATTGCAATGAACAGGGTGAAGTGCACATCGATTCAAACCCCAACGGCGCTACCAATAATATAGCAGGCATTTGTAATGAAGGCCGCAATGTGTTTGGTATGATGCCTCACCCGGAAAGGGCCTGCAGCGATGCACTCCACAATATTGACGGACGCGCCATATTGCAGGCATTTACGATGATGAACTAATACTAAAGTTTTCATAAAGTCGGCTACACGACCCAACGGTAAAACTGATAGTGATTTCTTTGTAAGAAAGAAAATGAATACTATGCTCAAGTCTTTAATGTTTGTCTTCGCGGGATTATTGTTGTCATTCAACAGTATGGCTATTGACGACCCTACTATGTGGAAGTATGAAGTAAAGAGTAAAGGCAACCATGAATACGAATTGGTGTTTCATCTTACTGTTAAGCATCCATGGCATATATGGTCTATGGCGCCGGGTGGCGATGGCTTTTTGATACCACCCAGTTTTAAATTTGATAAAGCTGCCAATGTGCAAATGGTAGGTAAAGTATCAGAACATGGTAACAAGATGACCACCACTATGGATGGAACAGATGGTAAAGTAAGCTACTTTGCCGGTGAGGTTGAATATAAACAAGTAGTGAAAGTGAAAGGAAGTACCAAAATAACCGGTACGCATGAATACCAGGTGTGTAATGAAACCACATGCCTGCCGCCTAAGACAAAATCATTCAGTTTCGAAATAAAAGATTAGTATTTAAATCTCTGCTAATGCTAAAGTTCTTTAGATATATACTGATACTGCTTGTTACAAGCATATATTCCGTTGCTTCGTTTGCACAGATCTTAAAAGACCCTACCGTATGGAAGGTAGAGGCAAAGAAGAAAAAAGGCAACCAATATGAGCTTGTTTTTCATTTTGCTACGACGGATGAGCATTGGCATGTGTATGATCTTGTACCCGGTGGCGATGGTACTATGATCGCGCCGGAATTCCGCCCTGCGAAATCTACCCACTATAAAGTATCGGGAAAGATACGCTCTGAAGGTAAAAGGATCGATGAAACCATCGAAGATATAGGTACGATCCATTACTTCCATAAAGCAGATTTTATTGTACCTGTTACAGTAGATACAAATGGTACTATAAAAGGTACCTACATGTACCAGACATGTAACGAACAGACCTGTTTGCCTGCAAAGACAAAGCCTTTTAGTGTAGATATCAATGACCCTGAACTTCCGAATGCTGCCAGTACAGAAACTGCGGCGACTACTAATGCAACAGATACTACAGCCACAACGACGGACACCTCTAAAAAGGCTGAAGTTGTAGCAACTACAAGTACCGGGTCTGATACACCGGAACAACCTAAAGCAGAAAGCGAGAATAAATCTTTATGGTGGCTTTTCTTTGCCGCGTTATTAGGTGGTTTGCTGGCAGTGCTTACACCATGTGTGTATTCGATGATACCTATTACAGTAAGCTTCTTTACAAAAAGGAGCAAAACAAGGGCAGAGGGTATCCGTAACGCTATTTATTATTCCCTTTCTATCATCATTATCTTTACGTTGCTGGGTATTATCATCTCCGCAACATTCGGTGCCAATGCATTGAACAACCTTTCGACTAACTGGATAGCAAACCTGTTCTTCTTCGCCATATTCGTGATATTTGGTATCTCGTTCCTCGGTGCATTTGAGATCACTTTACCATCTTCATGGACCAGTAAGACAGACTCTAAAGCAGGATTGACCAGCTTTGGCGGTATCTTCTTTATGGCATTGACATTGGTGATCGTGTCTTTCTCTTGTACCGGCCCTATTATAGGACCACTGCTGGTGCTGACAAGTAAAGGCGGCATTGTAGGTCCTGCTGTTGGTATGTTCGGTTTCTCTATGGGCCTTGCACTTCCATTTGCATTGTTTGCCGTTTTTCCGGGTATGCTTAATAAAATGGCTACATCGGGCGGATGGCTGAACCAGGTAAAAGTAACCCTTGGTTTTGTGGAACTGATGCTGGCGATGAAGTTCCTTTCTAACGCAGACCTTGCAAGAGGCTGGCGTTTGCTGGACAGGGAAATATTCATCGCTATCTGGATCGTGCTGAGCATCTTGTTAGGCTTGTACCTGTTAGGCAAGCTGAAACTTTCTCACGATGATGCACCAGCTAAAAATATTTATGGACAGGAATATGTGGGCTTGTTCAAACTATTTCTTGCAATAGCATCGTTCACATTCGCTGTGTATTTGTTGCCGGGTATGTGGGGTGCGCCATTGAACGGTATGAGCCAATTTGTGCCACCAATGGGAACCCAGGATTTTGTTTTGAGCGAAGGCGGCGGCGGTAATACTTCTGAAGGGAATAACGCTGCTGCAAGCGCCGGTGTGGCGCCGAGCAAGTATGTAGATGAAATGAAGAAATACGAGCCACAGGTTGTAAAACAATTCGGACTGGTAACGTATTTCGACTATGATGAAGCCCTGGCGGCAGCCAAGGTGTTACACAAACCTGTAATGCTTGATTTTACGGGCATCAACTGCGTAAACTGTCGCAAAATGGAATCGCAGGTGTGGTCTAAACCTGAAGTCACCCAAAGACTAAAAGAAGACTTTATAGTTGCATCGCTTTACTGTGATTACGATAAGACGGATTTGCCAAAAGATAAACAACATCATTCCGAAGCATTAGGTTCTGATGTGGTGACGATAGGCGATGGCAATGAAGACTTGCAGGCAACTAAATTTGGTTCCAGTGGTATGCCATTTTATTATTTTGTTGATGAAAATGGCAATAAACTTGCTGATAAAAGTTACACTTACGATCCGGATGTACAGAAATTCGTCAACCACCTGGAAAAAGTAAAAGCTAAGTATAAAGAACTACATCCATAATATTTGAAAGGGCTGAGGCCCTTTCTGCTTTTAGGATAAAAACCTAACGCAGTATGATCAAAAATATAACCATCTCTGTGCTGCCATCAGAAGCAGCAGAAGAACGCAGCTATAAAAGGTATATAGCTGAAGAAGCCGGCGTTCAGGCAAAACGAATTACAGGGTTTCATATTACCAAACGATCTATTGACGCGCGTAGCAGGCAGCCACGTGTGGTAATGCAACTGGATGTGTTTATAGACGAACCTGTACAGCCATTGCCGGTATTTGATCCGCAACTGCAAAATGTAAGTAATAAACCTATCGTAATTATTATTGGTGCAGGCCCGGCGGGGTTATTCGCTGCACTAAAACTGATAACACTGGGCTACAAACCTGTGATACTGGAAAGAGGCAAAGATGTGCGCAGCCGAAGACGCGATCTTGCAGCCATGAACAAAGAGGGTATAGTAAACCCGGAATCAAACTATTGCTTCGGTGAAGGTGGTGCAGGCACTTATAGCGATGGTAAGCTATATACACGCAGCACCAAGCGAGGAGACGTGAAGCGAATACTGCAACTGTTCCACCATTTTGGTGCGGATGAACAGATATTATACGAAGCACATCCACATATAGGTACTAATAAACTGCCACATATCATTACTGCTATGCGCGAGCAGATCATAGCCTGTGGGGGGGAAGTGCTGTTTGGACAAAAAGTAACGGATATATTGCTGGCAGGCGATGCTGTGAAAGGGGTTAAGACTTCGGATGGAACTATTGTAGAGGCATCGGCAGTGATCCTGGCGACGGGGCATTCGGCACGCGATATCTTCACATTGCTGCATGATAAAGGAATTGAGATCGAAGCTAAGCCATTTGCATTGGGTGTACGCATAGAGCACCCGCAACAACTAATAGACCAGGCACAATACCATTGTAATATAAGAGGTGAATACCTGCCGCCGGCATCCTACAGCCTTGTAGCGCAGGAATATGGCAGGGGTGTGTTCTCTTTTTGTATGTGCCCGGGTGGTATCATAGCACCTGCGGCAACAGATCATGGGGAGATAGTGGTGAATGGATGGTCGCCATCTAAGCGCAATAACCCGTATGCAAATTCGGGCACTGTAGTAGCAGTAGATGAAAAAGACTTTGCCAGGTATGGTTTTAAAGGGCCGCTGGCAGCCATGCATTACCAAAGAATGGTAGAACAGCAGGCATACAAAATAGGAGGCGGCAAACTCGTAGCACCTGCTCAAAGAATGACCGACTTTGTAAACGATAAGCTTTCGTCAACATTGCCTGACTGTTCTTACCTGCCCGGTGTGCACAGCGCCGCTATAAAAGATGTGTTGCCTAAAGAAGTATCGCAGGCGTTGAAGCAAGCAGTGCAGGACTTTGGTAAAAAGATGAAAGGTTATTATACTAATGACGCATTACTCGTAGCTACGGAATCAAGGACCAGCTCGCCTGTGCGCATACCCAGAGAAAAAGACACATTGCAGCATACCCGGATAAAAGGGCTGTATCCTTGCGCAGAAGGCGCAGGATACGCTGGTGGCATAGTAAGTGCAGCTATTGATGGAGAGCGATGTGCGGAAACTGCCGTGAAGTATCTGTAAGATTTAGGTTAATTATATGGGTAATAGTTGTATTTGTGATGCATCTATTCTACTTTGTTGTATTCAATTCACCTAAATATGCATCTATATGAAGAAAAATCTCGCTGAGTTTATCGGTACATTCTGCCTTGTTCTGTTTGGCTGCGGTGCTGCTGTGCTATCAGGAAAAACGATACCGGCCGCTATTAGTGACGCCCCTGTGGGTATTGGCCTGTTGGGTATTTCATTAGCTTTTGGACTGGCTGTAGTGGTAATGGCTTATGCGATCGGCCCAATATCCGGATGCCATATCAATCCGGCCATTTCCATAGCTATGATGATAAACGGCAAGCTGAAATTAAATGAAGGTGTAGGGTATATTATATCGCAGTTTGCCGGGGCTACTGCCGCAGCCGGTGCAATATATGCGATACAGAGTGGGATGCCGGGATTTAAGATGGGTGAATGGGCACTGGGTTCCAACGGCTGGGGAGAAGCTTATTTAGGGGCTTATAATACCACGTCGGCTTTTTTAGCAGAAACGTTATTAACCTTCATTTTCCTGTTTGTAATATTTGCAACCACGTCTAAATCGGGTAATAGTACAATGGCAGGTTTGGCGATAGGTTTAACCTTAGTGTTGATTCACCTGGTGGCGATACCCATTACCGGCACTTCTGTAAATCCTGCACGCAGTTTTGGTCCGGCAATATTTGCAGGTGGTAAAGCCCTTCAGCAATTATGGCTGTTTATGATAGCGCCGGTTGTTGGCGCGATATTGGCCGCTTTGGTATGGCGAGGTGTCTTTGAAAAAGAGTAGTGAAACAATATGCTATCAAATAAAAAAGCCCGGCACTGCATCGCCGGGCTTTTATTATTAATTTTCTTCAGGAACAAGCTGGATGGTCATGCCGGGGGTAAGTCCGATGCAGACGTCAATGTTATTGAATTTGAATGCACCGAGTTTCAGCTTATCGCGGTACTCGTCAGTGGCTACCAGCATTTTTACCACTGTACCCAGCAACGCTTTATCCTTGTGCTGTGCCATGATCTCTGCGCGGCGCTCTGCAGATACATCGGCAGTCTTTTGAAAGTGGAAAGTAACATCGGGCGGTAAACCTACCGTTACAGATATGCTGGTAGTTTTATAACCCATCTCTTCAATGATCGGTGATAATGAGATCAGGTCGTTCGTGGTGTTGGTTATTTTGTCTTTTGCGCCGTCGGAAACCGAGGCAATTTTCTCCGACAATTTATCCATACTAAAGCTTTCGCTAACAGCATCCTTCATATCAGATGCCTTCTCGCTCATTTTATTCAAAAAGTCTTTCATGATTTGTGTGTTTGATACATTAAAATTAAGGATACGCCTTTACTTCTGAGCGTATTTTCTAAAGAACCATATTTTCAAAAGGTCTGCAGTAACAATGTAAAAGAATATAATTGTTGCTACGGCAAGGATCATTTGCATTGGCAGCAGGATAAGGCCGAGATCTGCAGCGAATGGCAGGAATGGTAATGCTGTAGTAATGGCAAAGGCCAGGATGCTCAATATCACCAGCCATTTGCCCGGAATGCTCTTTATAAAAGAGCGCCGGGTGCGGATGATAAAAAGGATGAATAACTCTGTAAGAATAGACTCAAGGAACCAGCCCGTTTGAAAGGCGGATTCATTTGCGTGGAGTATAAAATAAAGCCAGATAAAAGTTGCCACATCGAACAGGGAGCTATGGATGCCGAAGTAGACCATGTAGCGACGGATAAGCTTCAGATCCCACTTGCCGGGATTGTTTACCTGTTCCTCATCTACATTATCAGACGCGACAGCGAGATAGGGGAAGTCAGTAAGGAAGTTGGTCAGTAATATTTGCTTCGGCAGCATGGGCAGGAAGGGAAGTATTAATGAGGCAATAGACACACTGAACATATTGCCGAAGGTAGCGCCGGTATTGATGAAGATATACTTGAGTGTATTGGTGAAAGTCTTGCGTCCTTCTTTAATGCCATCACAAAGCACCATCAGGTCATTCTCCATTAATACAAAGTCGGCTGCATCCTTGGCAATATCTACCGCGTTGGAAACAGAGATACCTGCGTCTGCGGCATTGATGGCGCCTACATCGTTAATACCATCGCCAATATAGGCAACGGTGTAGGTCTTGCGCAGCAAGGTGATGATACGTTCCTTTTCATGCGGTTCCACTTCGGCAAAGATGTGGATGTCTTTCAGTTTACCTGCAAGCTCATTTTCACTGATGGCCTCCATCTCGTTGCTCGACATTACTTTGGGATCTTGTATGCCTATAGCCTTCGCGATGTGTACCGCCACGTTCTTGTTATCGCCTGTAATGATCTTGAGATCTACCTGTAGCTGGTTTAGTTCCTGTATGGTTTCGGGTATGCCTTTCTTTACCGGGTCCTGCAGGGTGATAAAGCCCGCAAAGATCATATCCTTTTCATCTGCGACTGTGATATTGCCCGAGGGCAGTTGCTTATAGCAAAGTGCTATTACACGTAAGCCATTATTGCCGTACTCTGTGTACTGTTTTTCTATTACATCTTTATAAGCGTCTATTGATTGCGTATTATTGTCATCTATGCGAACGGAAGAACAGATGGAGAGTATGTTATTGTATGCACCCTTACAGATGAGCATCTGCCCGCCATCTTTTTTAACGGCTATGCCCAGGCGCTTGCGTGTGAAGTCGTACGGGATCTCTTCTGTCTTTTCAGGTAATGCGATGGTTAGCTTCAGTTGCTTTAAGGCATCGTCAATGGGATTGGCATAACCGGATTCAAGAGAGGCATTGATGAATGCAAGGTTTTTTGCAAAATCAGATGGTTTATTGTTGTAATCGTAAACGCCCTCTACTGTGATAGCGCCCTCTGTAATGGTGCCTGTTTTATCGGTGCAGAGGAGATTGATCTCGCCAAAATTCTGGATAGATGGCAGCTTCTTTACGATCACTTTTTTATCTAACATGCGCTTGGCGCCTGCCGACATGGCAATGGTATTGATGGCGGGCAATAGTTCTGGGGCCATACCTACCGCGAGTGCCAGGGCAAACAATAAGGAATCTATTAAAGGGCGATGAAATAGCAGGTTTACCGCAAGAATAAAGACAGAAAGCATGATAGTAATACGCATCAGGAAGTAGCCAAACTGGCGGATACCTTTTTCGAACTGCGTTTCTGTGATCGTTGCTGCGCTCTTGCTGATAGACCCCAGTACCGTATCTGCTCCTGTAGCTATCACAATGGCCTTGGCCGTGCCGCTTACAATATTAGAACCGCTCCACAGGCAATTGCTGCGTTTGGCCAGTGGCGTGTTGGAATCTACAGGCTTAATGTCCTTGGTAACTGGGAAAGATTCGCCCGTTAGGCTGGCTTCATTTGCCTGCAAGTCTGTCGACTCTATAAGCAGGCAATCTGCAGGTACTATATCACCGGCGCGAAAGAGGATGATGTCACCTGGCACTACCGTTGATGAGGGAATCTCTTTTTCCGTATCATCACGCAATACTGTGCAGGTATGTGCTATCAGCGATTGCAGCTTTTCTACCACCTTGCCGGCACGGCGCTCCTGTAAAAAGCTGAGGGTGGAGGAGGAGAGTATAATAAACGAAATAATGATGGCATCGGATGCCTGGCCCAGGAATGCAGATAGAATGACGGCTGCTATCAGCATAAGCACCAGTGGACTCTTAAGCTGATTGAGAAAAGCGATCACATCCTTGAAGAACTGTGGCTGTGTTTTTACTTTTTTATGAGCATTTAATATTTGCTCTGCCTGCGCCTGCGAAAGCCCCTTTTCTGAGCTGTGTAGTTTTTGGAACCAGTCGCCGGGAGTATTGCTCCAGAAAGCCTCCTGCATATGAGGGTAAAATTGAGACTCTGAAATTATCTCAATAAAATAAGAAAAGCTACCCCGAAGGGTAGCTTTTAACAATATGATATAGTTACTGTGTATTATGCAGCAGAAACAGCTTTCTGTACCAGGTCTGCAGCCTCGCTCAGCAAGATGGCAGATTGTACTTTCAGGCCACTGTTCTCTATCAGTTCTTTCGCTACTTCGGCATTGGTACCTTGCAGACGAACGATGATAGGAATGTTGATATTGCCCATGTTGTTATAAGCCTCGATAACGCCTGCAGCAACACGATCGCAACGAACGATACCACCAAAGATGTTGATGAGGATAGCTTTAACGTTAGGATCCTTCATGATGATGCGGAAACCGGCTTCTACAGTTTGTGCGTTTGCAGTACCACCTACGTCCAGGAAGTTAGCAGGCTCACCACCCGCCAGTTTGATCATATCCATAGTAGCCATTGCAAGGCCTGCACCGTTTACCATGCAACCAACGTTACCGTCCAGTTTTACATAGTTCAGGTTGTGCTCGCCCGCTTCTACTTCTGTAGGGTCTTCTTCGCTCTTATCGCGCATATCAGCCAGGTCGGCATGGCGCATCAGGGCGTTATCATCCAGGTTCATTTTACAGTCAACCGCGATGATCTTATCATCAGCGCTTTTGAACAGCGGGTTGATCTCGAGCATAGAGCAATCGAGGCCTACATAAGCATTATACAGGTTGGTAACGAACTTCACCATGTTTTTGAATGCTTCGCCGCTCAGGCCAAAGTTGAAGGCTATTTTACGAGCCTGGAACGGTTGCAGTGGCATATTGGGCGCTACCCATTCCTTGAATATTTTATCAGGAGTGCTGTGTGCTACTTCTTCAATGTCCATACCACCTTCGGTGCTGTACATCACCACGTTTTGTTTCTTAGCGCGATCCAGCAGGATAGACAGGTAGAATTCTTTACGCTCGCTTGGACCATCATAATACATGTCCTGCGCGATGAGTATTTTGTTTACCACCTTACCGGCAGCACCTGTTTGGATGGTAACCAGTGTATTGCCTAAAATGTTCTTTGCAACTGTTTCCACATCATCTGCACTCTTTACCACTTTTACACCATTCTGAGAAGGTACTTCCTTCATGGTACCCTTACCACGGCCACCGGCGTGTATCTGTGCCTTTACAACGGCAAATTTAGAGCCTGTTTCAGCGGTTATTTGTTTGTATGCGTTCAGCGCATCGTTAACGTTATCAACCGCTACACCTTGCTGTGTAGGCACGTTATAGCGCTTCAGTAATTCTTTAGCTTGGTATTCATGCAAATTCATGACTGCAAAAAATTTAAAAATACGGGGCGAAGATAATTCAATTCGGTCAGCTATTTAAATATATGACCTATGGAAATTTGACAAATATTAAAACTTAAAATAAGTTTCCCTGATCCAGCATGTGTGGCGGATCCAGCTTCGTGCCGCAATGCTTATTGAGCTGTTCTATTAAATATTTTATTAATTCGGGCGAGTGTAGCTCCTCGTGCTGGTGCATGAAGAAGTAGCAATGCTCCAGTCCCTCGTTCATCCATTTTTTGATGCGCTGCACCCAGTCATCGATGCGCTCATAATCTGTTTTGTGCAGGGAGTTGCCCACAAAGCGAATGAAGCATTCAGGCGTGCTGAGGTACATATGCACGCAATCGCGGCGGCCTGCCGCGTCTGTAATAATAGTACCGCGCTTTTGCTTGCGGAGGAACTGGTAAAGTTCGGGGTTGTAGCCATCGGTGGCATACCAATCGGGGTGGCGCAGCTCCAGGAACAGGTCTATATCTTTAGGGAAGTCTGTTATGAAGTTCTCAACCGATTCCATCTGCTTAGGGCCCAGTTGCGGGTGCGGCATCAGGAAGATGGGACCGAGGTTGTTGCCAAACTCTGACACCGCCTCGAGGAAAGCACCGACCTCTACGCCGGTATTCTTTAACCGCTTGAGGTGCGTGATGGTTTGCGGGAACTTGGGGAAGAACTTAAAGCCCTTGGGTACCTTGGCCTTCCAGCGGAGGACATCTGCGGGGGAGGGCGATTTATAAAATGTAGCGTTGAACTCTATACAGTTGAACAGCTTTGCGTATAGCTCCAGGAAATCCTTTTCTTTAGAGCCTACGGGATAGAGCTTGCCCACCCAGTCTTTACGGCCCCATTTGGCACAGCCAATGTAGAACTTTGTTTTGCCCTTGCCCTTCTTTAGCACCTCGGTGGTTTCCTTAGGGTCTTTGGGCAGGGTGAAGTCTATACTGTTGAGTTCGCTCTCAGGTATTTTACCAAAATCCATAGGTATAAAGTTAAGGGTGAGAGGGGAATGATGGAGCGTTAATACTTGTCCTTGTTTGTAACGAGGATACTTTTGGTTAGCGACTGTGTCGCGCAGATTTTATTAGTGGCTTTATAAACGCCGGATAGGACATCCTCGTTGCAAACGAGGACGAGGGGTATAAAGCGTTGCAAACGCAGGACGAAGGTGGGGCTGTGCTCAGAGGCTTTGCTGCATGCTTGCGCCAACAAGGGGATAAATATTATCCAGATAGATATTCCAGAAGTTCAGCATTTGCAGCATTCTTAATTAGGCGCGCGCGAACAGGACCAACATTGTATATCTTTTCAATTAAGTCCGTTTCGGTATTTGCATGTAAATCCTCTAATGTTTTTATGCCAGCATCACTCAGCTTTTCCTTTTGCCAATCGGTCAAAAGTTGTAAGACCGATATTGGTTTTTTAAGCATGTTTTCTAAAGATTCCTTAAATGTACTTTCATTTTCAACAGTATCAGTTAATTCAGCGATTGAACTATATGAAGGGTGATTCTTGCCAAATTCGGGAAATTTCTTTAATGATAAAGAATTGAAAAAATCTTCGGAATCTGCTGTTGGGCTACTTTGCAATGCAATGATACAGCCATATTTTACCTCGAATCTATTGCCTAATTCCGCCCTCGTAGCCCTAACGCTGGAATCGATTTTTCTAATTATTCCAGTGTAGGTCAAAAGGCGAAGTGATTCTTTGACCGTTTCTGGAGCATCTTTGTGTATCCAGAAATATATACTAGACTCTTTTATGTTCTTTTGCTTCCTAGAATCGTTGTATCTCTCTATTGCAGGAATTACAGTATTTTCTAGAAAGTCACGGCCCCAATCAATAAGTATTTTATGGCCTTTATATTTTTCGCCTAGTTCAGTGTGTTCTGCCCATATTTGCCCTCGATAAAATTCCTTTATTAATTGATTAACAGATTGCTGATTGAATTTTTGCAAATCTTGTACCGTTTTTAATAAAATTCGAGGGTTACCTCCACAAGAAAGTGTTAGAGTTATAAAAAGAGAAAAATTGTTATTTATAGCCTCTTTTAGACCGCTTTCAGCTTGGTTAAAAACGATGTCTCTAAAATATTGAATGTAATCAGAGTCCTTAATGCTTCTATCTAATTTTTTAAATATACAGTCATGAATTGGCTCGAAGGAGTCGCCGAAATAAGTTACTCCAGGATAAATGGCCGCATTACAAGTAATGTAAGGTGATCTCAAATCTTTATACAAGCTAAAGAATTGCCTTTGTTGTTCTGGTCGAAAAACGTGTGCAGCTTCGTCAAAAAAAATGTATATCCTTTCTAATTTATTGTCCCTACAAATATGCTCAATTGCATCTTTAACATCTTCAATATCTGGCAATGTTTCTAAATTAATATTAGAACTTCCTTTATAGGAGCTTTCAAATGCCTTTACTATATCTTTTAGATCTTTTTCAATATCATTCTCATTTTCACTTTCGTCGTTGCTTAAAAGATTAGCTGAATGTTTTGAAACTACAAGACCCCTTTTTCTTAACGTATTTAATAATGCTTTGAGTGTCTTTGCCAACATCCAATGATAGAACTGAAGTAAGTCCGATGTGTTTATTAAGGAACTGATATTGAAGGATACAAAAACCGCTACTGAATTTTTCTTCTCATTTTCTATTTTCAATTCGGCTACTCGCATCAAAAAAGATTTGCCAGTACCCCTTGATCCTTCAAGCAAACAAGGTTCTGGAGATATTAGAGCAGATATGATGTCATTGTCATTTTCATTGAGCACGGAAAGAGTTAAGATGTCTTCCGGTTTAATACTTTCAGTCCTTAGATAAAAATTTGGCATAAGCTATTCTTTGGGGCCACCAAGTAAAACCCTGATGGGTTCGACATGATTGAGTTGTGAAGAAAGGAATTCCAAGCCATCTCTTTCCCTTTGAGGGATTGACTTTAAATACCTACATGACAATGCAAATAAAATTATTTCGGTAATTTCTACAAGCTTAGAAAAAAAATGGTTGATCAAATCATCATTTAACTTTATTTGAATACCACTTTTAGACCAAGTTTCATTGTTGCCGTGTACATATTCTGATAAAAGACGATAAACATTAGATGCTTTCGAATTATAATCAGCTATAAATGGCGATAATTCTGGAAAAAAAGCATTGCTAAACCTTGTTGATAGTACTCCATTGTCCTTGTCTATTAACTTTGCCCATTTAATATCAGTTGTTCCTTTTAGCCATTCAAAATGTTCTAGCTTATTAATTGAAAAATATACTGCCCCCAATGCCATTTCAAAGGCTAACCGTAATGATGAAAATGCTTGCCTATATAAACCCAGAGTCAGATTCAAAGTAGAAGATTCTATTTGTGTGGAAACCGTATTAAGCAGTTCAATTTCTTTCTTGTCAAAAAGATATTCTGAAAATTCGAAAATGCACGTTGATAAATGATGTGCTTTACCTAAATCTTCTGCGTAAGTAGCTATTGTGTAAGCAAATATCTGTTGAGATTCAGAATTTATTTTTTCAAAATATTTTTGGATATCCATGCCTTATCTAATCATTTAGAATTCTTTTTCCCAATAATTTCAACTGAATCTAAGACTTTATTTATTATAGCAGACGCAATATCTGAACTTGGAACGCCTGGCAACGGACTTTTAATTCTTTTTTCATTAGTAATGAACGATGATTTTGTTTCATAGTGAAAGGCATCATGTGTTAAGGATTGTCTGACTTCTGTTTCATAACTATCTTGTGAGTTTGATGCTGCAATTTGAATTCTAGCGAAGCCCAATAGGAAATGTTCATACTTAGCGACCTCTTTTAAATGAAACCGGTAAAAAGACGTGAATATTCCAAATGCCACAATTAAAAATCCATACAAGATATAATCAATTTTTGTAGTACCTGTCGCAGTTAATTTTAGTAAGGCATCTATCTGTGATTGGCTTAAAGGACTACTTTTATTGTTTATTTCCTCAGATAATCCCAAATGTGATCTATATTCCCTGTTGTTATTTATGAAAAAGTAAGATGCTGTAAAAAGTGGGATGACGATAATGAAAGCTAAGAAAATGGATGCCTGTACATTATGTCTATTAACATAAGCTTTACAAGTGTCTAATGCAAAGTTTAAATATGTGGGATTTGTATCTTCCATACAAGGAAATGTTGGATTTGTGGTTTTAAAAATACTATTCGACTTATTAATTAACAACGTGGAAAACACCCTTTTTTATGCTTAGCGTAATCAAACTACCTTTGCCCTCATGGACGGCAGAACAAGAGCAGATATATACCGGGGGCTGGAGGTGGCTATTATTCTAAAGAAAGACCAGCGGAGCGGTAAGCGTACTATTGGCATTGTGCAGGATCTGCTCACCAGCGCGCCTTATCATTCAAGGGGCATTAAAGTGCGGCTTACAGATGGCCAGATAGGCCGTGTTGCCGAGATCATCGGCGATCCTGAATAGATCAGGAATTCTTTTTTTACTTCTGCATCACCCCAAACTGTTACGGTCGAAAATCGTAAAATTGTATCTGTTTCGGTTGCCGGTTTTTCCGCAGTTTTACATACAATAAAGTAATCCTATGGATGCAGCAAAAGCACAGCAATTTGCAAAGGAATGGATCGGCGCATGGAACGCGCATGATATAGAGGCCATATTGCATCATTACGCAGATGAGCTGGTATTCTATTCGCCGCTGGTATCACAATTGCAGTTTAACGATACCGGCATCATCACCAACAAAGCCGACCTAAAGGCGTATTTTGAGATAGGGCTTAATCGCTTCCCTGATCTGCACTTTCAGTACCATAATTGCTTTGCCGGCGTTAACACGGTAGTAGTGTACTATACCTCTGTTAACAACAGGCTGGCAGCGGAAGTGTTTGAACTGAACGATGCGGGCAAGGCTGTAAAAGTGTATTGCAACTATGGTTTTTGATCTAATCCATTTTCTTTAAAACCATAAAAGATATAAACCATGACCACAAAAGAAGAATTGCTCGCCAGGTTTTACGATAACCATAAAGAGTTGGTGGATTATGTAGATGCGCTGGATGAAGATGCCTACCTGCTATCCGTAAACGAAAAGTGGACGGCAGGACAGCAACTGGCACATGTACATCTATGCCTGCTGCCGATACACAAGGCGCTGCAGTCGAAAGAGTATATCAAAGAAAAGTTTGGCGCGCTCAACCGGCCCACAAGGAATTACGAGGAGCTGATCGCTTATTACAAAGAAGGATTGAACGCGGGCGGTAAAGCACCGGAGCGCTTCCTGCCCGAAGCTGTTGTACTGGATAGCAGGGTGCAGGTATCACAAGACCTGATGGGTATCACCGCTACTGTACAAAAACAACTGGAAGATTATACAGAGGAAGAACTGGATACGCTGGTATTGCCACACCCGTTTTTAGGGATGCTGTCTCTGCGGGAGTTGTTCTTCCTGATGACGTACCATGCCACGCATCACTTAAGGCAGGTGCAGGATAGTTTGGTGGGGTAGCGTTGCAAACGCTTGCCATTGCATCCTCGTTGCAAACGAGGACGAGGTTCCATCAATGGGATACTTTGAATTCACCTTCTGTTATGGCGACCGTTTTATTAGCCTGTTTAGAACCGTAAAATTCGAAATTGCCCGATATTACTTTGCTATCGTAGCGGGTAAAGCTAACCCATGAACGAGTTGTATCTGCCTGGTAAGATGGGATTTGATCGCCATTGTCAAGTACATATTGAGAATTGGCGAGGTGGTTTGTCAGTGGGTAAGGCTTATTTAATTGCGGAGTTTGAAACGATGGCCCCGAATAATTTTCAGTAGCGATGTAAATAAAGAGATCATCCTGATATTTCTCTTTGTCGCTGGCAGTTATGGCTACCCTCCAATAACCTTCATTTAGAGAATCTATCGCAATGCCTTTATCCTGGCTAAAAACACCAGAAGTAAACCCGCTTGTGTTTAATATGCCCGAATAGGTGTGGATCGTACCGTTTATTTTGCAGCTTAAATAATTTGGGTTGTTTGATAAAGTGACGATTTTATTCTTTTTGCAACTGATCGCAGTAGCTAAAATCAATGCGAGAAAGATCATCTTGGTGTGCATATAAGCTGATTTGATAGTTCGGTACGCAGGTATGTATAAATATACGAAATTATTTTAATGCACTTTGCAGCAATGCATTTGTCAGGGTAGGTTTCCCAAAGTATACCAGCTCTCCGCCGCGGTGTAAACAGGCGTACCTTTGCATAGAGAAAAGAAAAGCATATGAGCGTACAGGATAAAACAGATGTAATGCCGATACAAAGAGCGATAGCCGATATACAAACACCGGAGACTAAGCCGGGCTTCCTTGGTAATGGCCATACCGCGCGTATGGTGGTAGGCGAGGATTTTTCGCAAAGTGATCCCTTCATTATACTGATGGATGATATGCTGGATAAGAAAGATACCGAACCAGCGGGCGGTCCGCATCCACATGCCGGCTTCGAGACCGTTACCCTGCTGCTGGAAGGCGAACTGGGGGAGATGAAGCAGGGCGATATGCAGATGATGACAGCAGGCAGTGGCATTGTGCATACAGAAACGATAGACACGATCAATAGATTCCGCATACTGCAGCTATGGCTGAACCTGCCTAAGAAAGACAGGTGGACAACACCGCGCCTACAGGATATATCTGTAGATAAGGCGCCGGTTGCTACGGGTGATGGCTGGAAGGCGAGGGTATATAGCGGATCGTTTGCAGGTGTGAGTTCTCCGGTAAACAATTATGTGCCTGTTATTATTGCGGATATACAATTACAACCCGGTGCAAAGATGAAGCAGGAATTGCCTGCGGCTTTCAATACATTCCTCTACGTGATAGATGGTGATATAGAAGTAGGTGCAGATAAAACTGCATTGCATGATGCGCAAATAGGCTGGCTGGACCGATATACGGAAGATGCAAGCAGTGAGCTGAGTATTACAGCAGGTGCCACTGGTGCGAGGTTAGTACTGTATGCCGGATTGCCCACGGGAGATCATATCGTTTCTTATGGTCCTTTTATTGGTGATACACAGGAAGATATCATCAGGCTATACCGCGATTACCGTGAGCATAAGATGGGACATATCAATGATGTGCCTGCCGCGCAGAAGATGGAGTGGAGGTAGAATAGGCTATTCGGAGTAAAGATCGAAATGATTTTTGGCTACTGGCCTGCTTACGCCCGAAGTATAGCCTTTAGCTTTTGCTTCTTCAACGCATTTTAAAATATCCGGTTTGACATCTTTTGTAAGCAATGTGTATAAGCGAACTTTGAAGGATGTACCTGTTGAGTAGATACGTTTACTGCCCGCTTTCATTAATGGAGTAAATGTAATATGGATTCGAGGGCTGGTTGTTTTGCCTCCTGGTGTATAATAGACTTTAACCGGCAGTCCGGAAATTGTTGCGCTTATAAAAGGTCTTGTAAAGAAAGGCCAACTCTTTTCGTTTTCCAGTTCGATAGTGTAACCTGAATCAAATAGTGGCATTACTGAATAATCGGATGTGTCATTAGTAAGGCGTTGAATAACCAAGAATGTAGTGTATCCTGGCACAAAACAGATTAATGACAAAACGATGAAACCCAATCCTATAATATTGATCATTAAATCTTTTCTTGGTAAAGAAATTAAAATGCAAATCGAAACTTGTACTAAAGTGTAGGCGGCAATTTTCTTTTTGTTATATTTTATAAAATCAAGGAAGGGCATAAATTGTTAAATGCTAGGATTACTTGATATAAAGCTATCAAAAGTTATTATTCTCTACGTACTTTTTAAGGGAATGGATCGCTATCCTCCAATAAAAAGCAAAATGCCTGTAGATGCTTTCTGTGGGGAAATTGCTGAGGGTGATCTGCAGGTGTGTACCGTTCTCTGTCGGTGATAATTGAAATTTGATAGAAGTATAATTCTCCACTGCATCCTGTAATTGCGATAAAGAGCTGAGGTGTGTATATTCCAATACAGCTTCTGGTTGAAACTGCATAATAGTTCCCCTGTTTTCAAAACTATGATCGGGAGAGGTGCCGCGGATAATGATCGGTGTGCCCGGTTGCCATGTGGTGGTGATATCCAGCCTGTTTTCGGTCATCCATTGCTGCAATTGCGTTGGCTCGGTTAATGCTTCCCAAATCGTCGCAGCGGATGCGGAAATGTCAATGGTATATATGATCGGTTCGTAGTGCAAGATGGCTCAAAGCTATGCAAGAAATGAATAAAGCCGCATTGCGCGGCCTTATATAAATATCAAGCTAGCTTATTACGCGCCTATAGGCAGGTGTGTGCTGATGGCTATCCTGTTCCATGCATTGATGAGGACGATAGACATAATGATCTGCCCGATGGTCTCCTCTGTAAAATATTGTTTCGCCAGGCTATAGGTGGCATCAGAAAGTCCATGCTGATGAATGAGCGTGATCTCCTCGGTCATTGCCAGCAATACTTTTTCTTCTTCTGTAAACAAACCACTTTCGCGCCATGCAGCCAGCAGGAATATCCTTTGCGGAGTTTCGCCTGCTTTTAGAGCATCCTTCGTGTGCATGTCGAGACAAAAAGCGCAACCATTGATCTGCGATGCGCGTATTTTCATCAATTCTTTTTGGATAGGAGTGATATTGATCTTTGACAGTGCATGTACAAGGGCATACATTCCTTTGTAGCCTTCAGGGAATACTTCCTGGATATTGATACGTTGTTCCATTGTTTAAATAATTTACGCAGCAAAGCTATGCTGGCAGGGAAAGGGAATTGCTTAAACTGGTTTAAGATTTTCTTTTCGCACGAATTTCGCTCAGGTATTCTGGCGTAAAACCGAGAAAAGAAGCCAGCAGGTATTGTGGTACACGCTGCACAAAAGCAGGGTAGTTGTCGGCAAAAAGATAGTAATGTTCTTCGCGCGATAAGGTGTACAGCATTTTAACACGAAACTGTGCAGCAGCGTGTGCACGCAGATGTACCTGTCGGTAATATGCTTCCATAGCAGGGTGCTGACGCAGCATTTCGTCTTGCGATTGCTTGTCTATCGCCAGTATCTCAGATCTTTCTACAGACTGTATATAAAACTCTGATGGCTGCCCGGTAGTAAAAGAGGTATAGTCTGACAGCCACCAGTTCTCCATGGCAAACTCTGTTGTTTGCTCTACGCCGTTTTCTTTTACGAAGTACATGCGCAGCAAACCCTTCTCTACAAAATAATTGTAGCCACATACTTTGCCCTCTGTAAGGAGATGATGTTTTTTAGACACAGACAGCTTCGTAAAATAATTGCATACCGCAGTCAGTTCATCATCACTTATAGAGATGAACTTCCGGACGTGTTGTTTAAGTGCATCAGACATATGGGCGATCAAATATAAAGACAGCAAGGCAATAATGCTTAATTTGCCGGCATGAAACAGGATTACTGGAATGTACCTGATGAGCAGGTAATAGAAAAGACGGGTAAGAAGTCTGCCGAGTGGATGAAAATACTCGACGCCTACCAGGCGATGGAGCAAAAATCGAACGACGTGGTAGCTTACCTGCAAAAGGAATACAACGTGCCGCGCTACTGGGCACGCACGCTAACGACGATGTACATCAAAAAGAATAGTTAGAAGGTAACGATAAATTCAGTGCCTTCATGTTCCTTGCTACGGATGTCTATCTGTCCGCCCAGCGCTTCTATCTGCGTTTTGATCATATACAGGCCAATGCCTTTACTGTCGTGGTGATTGTGGAAGACCTGGTTGAGTTTAAAGATGCGGTTGCCATAGCGATCCAAATCTATACCAAGGCCATTATCTTTCACAGAAAGAAATACCCGGCCTTTGTCCATACCGGTGGTAACAGTGATAACCGGTTGCTTTTCGGGATCGCGGTATTTGATGGCATTGCTTATGAGATTGTACAAGATGCTTTCGAGGTAAGGACGTGGATATTTAACCTCAGCGATCTCTATATCCTTTAGTATCGTTACATTTTTCTCTACAATATCTCCCTTGAGTTGAGCAATCACGTGCTCCAATACCCAAACAAAATCGCAATCGTCCAGCGGAATATCTTTATTGATCCTTATCTGGGCTATGTTCAATAACGATTCCAGGCTGGCATTAAGGGAGGAACCCGCATCTGAAATCAGGTTTACTACTTCGTCTAATGTAAAGGCGCCGCTGCTTAATAAAGCATTCTCGTCTGTGGAGTTGCCACCGTTTTTTACCTTCAATATCTCGGTGAGCATATTGATATTATTCACAGGTCCCCTGAGGTTATGGGCGATGATATAGCTCAGCTCTTCGAGCTGGCCGATTTTATTAATAAGGCTTTGCTGAGCTGCTTCGAGTTCGCTGTTCTTTTTAAACAACTCATTGGTAAGCGTTTTGCGGGATGTGATATCGACCATCTGCGATATGAAGAACCTTGGTGTGTTGTTTTTATTCCACACCAGTGAAACCGTAAGGGATATCCATACTACCTTGCCATCTTTTGCGATGTACCGTTTTTCCAGGGTGTATTTGTCCATCTCCCTGTTTAGTATCCGGTTTACCATGTCGAGATCGGCTTCCAGATCATCGGGATGCGTTATCTCCTGGAAGGTAAGATCCATTAATTCATTTTTCGAATAGCCCGTGATATCGCAAAGGGCATCATTTACCTGCAGCCATTTACCATCGGGACTTACCAGCGCCATGCCTACGCCGGAATGGTTGAAGGCGCTGGAAAAAGTATCCACACTTTTCTTCAATTCTTCCTCTGCGGCAATACGTTCTGTAATATCCTGGGCAAAGCCAATGATATATGGTTGATTTTCAGTATCGCTAAACAGGTAATTTTTATAAAGGAGCGTTTTAGGTTCCTGAGTTTTAGTAAGAATGTGCATGATGCCTTCTGCTGTTCCTTTAGTTTTTATCGCCGGCAGGTATTCATCGTAAAACTTGTGCCGTACGCCGGCAGGCATGATATCGGCGAGACTTTTCCCCAAAAGATCTTCAGGTGTGTAACCCAAGGCTTTATTAATAAACGGATTTACAGTGGTGAGCTTGCCCTCCAAATCGTGTGTGCAGATCATCGCCTCACTGTAAGAAAAAAGTATCTTATATTTCTTTTCGCTTTCCTCAACCAGCTTCTCCTGTAATTTGCGGATGTTGATGTCTTTGTGTGTACCTATGAAGCGGTAAGGTTTGCCATCATCGGTATAGGCAGCAATAACCCCGCGGCTGAGGATCCATTTATAACTTCCATCCTTGCACAGGTAGCGCATCTCGGCAGTATAGACGGGTTCCAGCCCCTGCAGGTACAGGTCGAACTGTTTTTTAGCTGCCGGCAGATCATCCGGGTGGATCAGTTTATTCCACTGATCCATCTCTGTAATATCCGTTTCGGAATAACCGAATATCTCATGCCATTTTTGAGAAAAGAATATTTTTCCTGTCAATGTATTGAAGTCCCACATACCGTCGCCGGTAGCATCAAGGGCTATGCGCCATTTATCCTCAATTATATCTGTTTTCTCTTCGTCTTTTATTACTTCGATCACTGATAATACACGCTTAAGATCGTAAGAAGCGGGCATTACGCGTATCAGCAACCTGGAAGGTGTATCGTTAAAGACGGTATGATACTCTATGACTTTTGATTCGCCTGTTTCTAAGGCATGACGCAGGTATTGCCTGCTGATGTCCACAATTTTATCATTTGCGATATCAGCGAGTGGGGTATTTAGGTATCTGTGTTGGTAGGAGGCGTCTTCAGCCGAATCTTTTGACCAGACGCCTGTAATGATTTCGTCGGCAGAGATCTCAAATACCAGGAATGAAAACTGCCTAAGCGTTTGAATTGCAATCTCTCTTGCCTGATTGCTTCCCTCCATATGTTATACAAAAGTATATCAGTCTGCCAAAGAATGCAAAAAATGTGGTGGTGATATTAAACCAGATTCGAATCATTACATTTACCAACAAAATTGACTATATCAAACGTTTATTTGTTTCACAGTTATCATCGGCCTTGTTTGCAGTATCGATGTTTATCTCCTGTACGTCGGCAGGAGAAAAAGCAGGCGATACAACTGCATCGAAAGATAGCATAACCACGCATCAGGTAACCATTGATGAATTTAAGAAAGGACAGGTAATAGATAGCATACGCTGCACCAGTGATGGTGCACAGTATTTTGCATTATACCTGCCTACTAATTATTCTCCAAATCTCAATTTCCCCTGTATTGTACTTTTTGATGCACATGCAAGAGGTGTATTGCCGTTGAATAAGTATAAAGACCTCGCAGAAAAATACGGTTATATACTATTAGCTTCTGATAATAGCAAAAACGGCCTTTCTCCGGAAGTAACAGGGAAATATGCCGCAGCA
This sequence comes from Bacteroidetes bacterium 43-93, assembly GCA_001897855.1. Classification (GTDB taxonomy): domain Bacteria; phylum Bacteroidota; class Bacteroidia; order Chitinophagales; family Chitinophagaceae; genus Polluticoccus. The sequence continues at coordinate 148,300 of MKUO01000017.1, read as the reverse complement.
TTGCTGGCGGAAGCCCGTACTCGTTTTAATACTGATCCTGCGAGAGTGTATACTGCAGGTTTTTCAGGAGGATCACGTGTGGCAGGCGATGTGGCTATGAAGGACGGGAATGTGTCCGGCGTGATAGGTTGCTCAGCGGGCTTTAGCGGCAATGGGCAAGGTGGCAGTAAGTTTGATTATGTAGGCTTTGCAGGTGAGCAGGATTTTAACCTGCTGGAAATGGAAGCATTAGATCAGCAATTGCAGGCGCACGGCTTTGTTCACCAGTTGTTTACCTTCCCCGGCATACATGGATGGCCTCCTGCAGAAAATTTGGAGATGGCTATGCTATGGTTGCAGGTAAATGCTATGAAGGCCCGTAAACAACCAAAGACTGATGATGTAGTTGATTTATTGAAGAGCCTATATAATAAACAGATAACTAGCGCTGAAAAAGCAAAGGATATTATTGCACAGGAGCAATTACTTAGTGGGATGGTGAGTGTGTTGAATAGCTTAAGTGATGTTTCTTCTGAGGAAAAGAAACTGGCTACACTGCAACAGAGTGCCGAATATAAAAAAGCAATAGCAAATGAGGGTGCTTTGCAACAACAGGAGCTTGCCGGCCAGCAAGAACTTGCTAAAGAGATAGCAGCGCATGATGATAAATGGTGGGCAGATAAAATAGCCTCCATGAAAAAAGAAATATCTTCGTCGCCTGTAGTGGTAGCCAGGATGAAGCAACGGCTACTTAATTATTTGGGCCTTGTATGTTACCTCTACGCAGATGGCGTGATAAAACAGGGAGATGCAAGATCTTCAGGCCATTATTTGAATGTCTTTCAAATGGTGGATCCCGCTAATCCTGATGTGAGCTACCTGAAAGCAATACAATGCATGAAGTTGCAGGATGTGCAAGGCACATTGATAGCATTAAATAAAGCCGTTGATCTTGCCTATAATAATGTGGCCGATATTCTATCGGAAGAAATGTTTGCACCGCTTCACAGCGATCCAAAGTTTGCAGCTATCGTAAAGAGAATGAATCAAAATTTATCAGGTAAATAAATAGCAGATGTCTTATTGCAGGGTTATAGAAACCATGACGGAGGAAAGAAAAAATCTCCACAAGAACTACCACGACAACCATTATGGATTTCCCATACATAATGATGATGAACTATTCGGCAGGCTGATCATGGAAATAAACCAGGCCGGCCTTAGTTGGGAAACTATATTGAAGAAAGAAGCATCCTTCCGAAAGGCATATCATAATTTCAACATCAAAAAAGTAGCGAAATATACCGAAGCTGATATGGAGCGCCTAATGTCGGACGCAGGCATTATACGCAACCGCCTGAAGATAAACGCAGCTATTGAAAATGCTAAGACCATACAAGCTTTGCAAAAAGAGTATGGATCATTTGAAAAGTGGCTGGAACACCATCACCCTAAAACAAAAGAGGAATGGGTGAAGCTTTTTAAAAAGACATTCCGGTTTACAGGCGGCGAAATAGTGGGTGAATTCCTGATGAGTATTGGCTACCTAAAAGGCGCGCATTCAGAAGATTGCCCGGTACACAAAAAGGTACTGAAAGAAAAGCCTAAGTGGAACAAAAAGTAATTACCACGGTAGGGTAGCCCCGAACTCTGTAAAATATAGCCAACCTAATACAACAGCTGTAGCTGCTAGAAACTTGACAAACCTAACCGCCATATGCGGAGGCTTTTTTTCTGATACGGGTAGCTGGTCGAAAACTGTACGGTAGCCAAGCTGTCGCAGTATAAAGACGGCTACACCTACATTTTCTTCTTTTACCTGCAATTTAATGCCGCCTAATGCATTGTTGAAATATGGGTTTAAATGCACGGAGTGTTCATCTTTGATGTAACATTCTATCCCGTCTGCCTGTAATCGTCCCTGCACCAGGTTGGCGGCGAATGAGGTGGGAAAAACGGCGACGGTTATTAATTCCATATCACGGATGTGTATAGTTAGGTGACTCAAACGGTATGCCGCCTCACACAATGCGTCATAAAGGCAGATAAGATGAACAGAAAGCTTGTTGTACCCAGATATCCTGTCATTTTTCTTTAATTTCCCTACATGATAGGTCAGTTGCTGCAATGGTTGATCAATGTATGGCTTGCCATAACCGGAAGAGTACGCAGGTTTACAGACCATCCCTGGCTTAGGGGACCTGTTGGTGATGGTAAGACCATTGGCGATAAATACTACGATACATTTGCAGCTGCAAACGGCTATAACGTAACTAATACTACTGACGGCGGACTATTGCGTGATTTCAAGGCCGTATTGAGTGATAAAGATATCGCAGCGGATAAACTCAATAAACGCATCATTCATTTCTACGAGCATACAGTACAGTATAAACTAGAAGTATGGTCGCAATGGTATAAGCCCATGAGTTTTTTTGCCAAAATATTGATACGCACCATCAGTACCCGGATGAACCAGATGAACATTCCGCTGGAGCCGCTGGAAACAAGCCGTGGCATGAGCAACGAGGTGCTCCATATCAAAGACAAGGTTACAGATGATCTATTATATGCCTGCTGGCTCAGAAAATCAATATTATCGGGCAGGGTAGTATATGCAGGTTTCTATTCTGCCTGCCTGATCAATGATGAAAAGTTTGTAAGAGTGATATTCCCCTTGCCGGACGGGAATGTAACCGTATTGCTGAAGGCGATAGTGCAGGAAGATGGTTCTGTGAAACTGATATCTAAAGGGAGACATTTTGGTGATGCGGGATATTACCGTGTACGCAGGCATAATCCGGACAGCGTAAAGGTGCGGCATATACCATTGACTGAGAGCATCCATGTATTTGAAGATAATTATGGCGTACTAAGGACAGACCATGTGTTTTGGTTTATGGGTTTTAAGCTGCTGCACCTCCATTATAAAATAATGGAACGCTAAACTGGTCGTAGTTCCGGAACCTGGCGTTGCAGGATGTTCACTCCGAGGCGTTGCTTTGAAATTCCAGGTTTCAATTTGTAATCAAAGCGGATGTCATTACCTTCTATTGCAGCATCAACAAAACGAAGATCGCAACGGGCATCCCCATCAAATTCTGTAGTCAATTCGGCCAGGTGTGTAGAAAAGATGAAAAAGCTATCGCGATGGGATAGGAAATGATGCAATACCATTTTGCTGCAATCATAAGCATCCCGCACATTGGTGCCTTTAAACAGTTCATCTGCTATCACCAGTAATCTCTTTCGCCCATGCAGCATGTTGATCGTATGCTTTATGTTCTGCACTTCGCTAAAGAAATAGCTATAGCCGGCTGTAATATTATCTTCAATATTGATGCTGGTAGTGATATTATCGACCCATGGTATCTCTGCTAAAGCGGCAACTACTCCTATGCCGAGGTAGGCCATAAAGAAAGACAGGCCAATGCTTTTCATTAGCGTGCTCTTGCCCGCCATATTAGGGCCGGTGATGATAAGAAGGTTAGTGCCATTTGCCATTTCAACATCATTAGTGATGCAATCTTTAACCAATGGATGGTAAAAAGATTGAAGACGTAAATGGGATGTGTTGAGTAGAGGGAAGACTAAGTTCCAGTGTTTATGCGCTTCAGCAAGGGCTATAAATGCATCGAGACGATAGTAAAGGTCGAGCAGTGTGTTTACAGATGAGCGGTGGATGACACGAAGGCGTTCGTCTATACTAAACAAAAGCCCGGTTGGGGGATTTGTATCTGCGATGGCTGCGAATTGTTTTTCGGTGATCTTAAGTTCAAGTAATCTTGCGTTCATTTCTTCAAAAATCTGCTTCAGCGGATGCGGTAGATCAGAGCTGTATAGATTGTTATAGGCAATGTTCAGTTGCCTGATGATATGCAATACCTGACGTACGCCGCTGAGTACAAAATGGTATTGATAGGCGCGGAACAGAGTTGTGTAGCGCGTAAACAGCATGCGTAACAGTGTGTTCTCTGCTTTTATGATGCCTATGGATGAATTGAGGTATTGCTCAGCGTAGTAGATATCGTTCTCGGCAATAGTTGGTAATGCTTTGTTCCATTTGGTTACGATATGCTTAATGGCATCCTGGCGTTGCTGTATAGTTTCTGTAGTAGTATTCTTAAGCAGGAAGTAATCTTTCAGGACAGTTTCACCACCCTTTGTTTTACAATGGTTCAGCTTGTCAAACAAAGAAGACTTTTGTTTGGATGAGGGTAGTATATCCAGGTCATGGAGGGTTTGCAATGATATCATAGGTGCGTTGCTAATAGCAATAACGCATCAATGCTGATTATATTATATCAGATATCATCTTCATATAGCCCCAGACGCTGTTTTAACAGTTGCATTTCGTGCTGCATGTTTTCTACGCGCTGTAACAGGTGGGCAATTGCCTCGATACCTTCTATATTAATTTCGAGCTCTGTATGCATACGTACCAACGGTTCAATGGTTTTTAACTGATCTACATACAAATAGTGTTCATTCTCTACAGTATCTATTTCTACCAATCCTGCTTCCTGCAGGCCGGCAATAAAAGACCAGGATATACTGTGGTATATGCAAAACTCGCTGGCAGGTATGATCTCGCGTTTTTCCATGATCTTTATTTTATTAGATTAGCTAATTGGGTGAAGAGTTCTTTTTCCTGGTCGGTGAGGTGCGTGGGTATCTGTATGTTGTAGGTTATATACAGATCGCCAAATACACCATCCTGTTTGTAGACGGGGAAGCCTTTGCCCTTGATGCGCGTTTTGGTGCCGTTCTGCGTTTCCGGTGCCACCTTCAGTTTTATCTTACCACCGCCCAGCGTATCTATCAGCAATTCGCCACCTAATACTGCGGTGTACAAGGGCAAATCGACAGTGGCGTGCAAATCGTTGCCTGTACGTTTGAAATGAGTATTGTTGTGTATTACAAATTTGATATACAGATCTCCCGCAGGTCCGCCATTGATGCCCGGGCTGCCATAACCTTTCAGCTTAATGACCTGGCCGTCTTCTACACCGGCGGGTATGGTAATGCGTACCTGCTTGCCATTTACATTTAATATCTGCTGACGCGTAGTGGCAGCGTCCGTTAAGTCCATCGCCAGCTCTGCATTAAAATCCTCGCCACGATATTTTACATTACTGCGGCGCCCCTGCCTGCTGCCAAACATTTGCTCAAAGAAATCCGAGAATTCGCCCTCGCCGCCACCGAAGCCACTAAACCCTTCAAAGCCGCTGCCCTGTCCTTGCCACTGTCCCCCTCCATAACTCTGCCCTCCCTGCTGCTGACGTGCCTGCTCAAACTGATCGGCATGTTTCCAATGCTCGCCGTATTGATCGTATTTCTTGCGCTTCTCGGGATCGCTTAATACTTCGTTGGCCTCATTTATCTGTTGGAACTTCTTATGCGCTTCTGCATTGTTGGGATTAAGATCAGGATGGTATTTACGAGCCAGCTTGCGGTATGCTTTCTTTATATCATCGGTAGAGGCATTTTTATCTACCCCGAGTATTTTATAGTAATCAATAAAATCAGCCATAACTGTTTGTTGATGTATATAAAATTACTGAAAAGGAGCGTGCCAGTGAAGATGTTGGGAGCGTTGCTATTTTTTCTTTTTACTTGATTTGGCTTTTTTATTGAATTTGAGCGCATGATCTGTCCAGAACTGCAGGGTTGATTTCTTGCTGATAACAGCAGCATCTACCAATACATAACCTTTAAGCGGTTTCCCCTTCATGACCATCGGTTGCACACCCGGCATAGCGCATAATTCATCTGCCCTGTCGGGATCTATACGTACCATGATATCGTCCGTATGAACAGCTATGCACATCTTATCATTCACCATGAAGCATAGTCCGGTGAACATTTTCTTTTCTTCCAGCTTTTTGGCGACGGATAACGCTTCGCGAATACGATCTGCAAGTTTTTCAGAGTATGGCATGGTGGAAGTATTTATGTAGTGAATTTACTTTATTCTCTTCAATGCCAGTCCTGTAATAATACCCAGTACCACACCGCCGGCAAGTATCAGGGAAAGGTTAGCTATAAAGCCCCATAAAGGCGGTTTAATAAGTTCGCGCGTATGATCTATTGCTAATACGGTAAGTCCTGCCGCTATCCATGCAATGAAGTTTACAGGTATCCAAATAACAGCTTTTGAAGTATAGCGCCTGAGTATAAGAGATTGCATGATGCCTACTGATAAGCCCGCAAGGCTAACGCTATATAAAAGATGATGATCGCCGAAATCGTAATGGCCGAGGTGCTTTAGCAGATCGAATAGCAGAAAAGGCGTACCTACACCTATAATGGTGTACCATAACCATTTGTTGCCAAAGCCTGCACGTTTTTTTAATGTAACCCACTGCATAAAACCAACACCCATACCAACACCTATGCCTACATAACATTGGTAACCGTGTATGCCCACGGAATCAAAGATGCCGGAAAGAAGTATGATGAATACAACACTCAGCAGCCAGCCCAGGGATGTTGACCAGATCCAGCGTTTTATGCTTATGGTGTTCATGCAAGGGGTATTTGATGCTAAAGTGAAAGTTTTCAGTTAGAAATGCAATAACAGATAAGTAAAAAGGGAAAGCCCACCATTAGTGGGCTTTCATATGTCAATACGTAAAAGATTAGTTCTTAATAGCAGCTATCCCCGGTAACTCCTTACCTTCGAAGAACTCTAGCATAGCTCCGCCGCCTGTAGATACATAACTTACTTTGTCAGCATAGCCGAACTTGTTTACTGCTGCTACGCTATCGCCGCCGCCTACCAATGAGTAAGCGCCGGCTTCTGTTGCTTCTTTAACTGCGTCAGCCACGCATTTGGTACCGTGCTGGAATTTCTCCATCTCGAATACACCCATCGGGCCATTCCACAATATGGTCTTTGAATCCTTAATTACTTTGCAGAACATATCACAAGCCATCTGGCCTATGTCGAGGCCCATCCAGCCTTCGGGTATCTCTGTATTGATGGCAGATGCAGTATTGGCATCAGCAGCAAATTTATCGGCAAGGATGCTGTCTTGCGGCAGGTGAATGCATACACCTTTTGTCTCTGCTTTCTTCAATAACTCCCTTGCTGTATCCAGGCGGTCGTCTTCGCATAGAGAATTGCCAATGTGGCCACCCTGTGCTTTAAAGAAAGTATAAGCCATACCGCCACCAATGATGATATCGGTTGCTTTTTCCAGCAGGTTTTCGATGATCAATATTTTATCAGAAACCTTGGCGCCGCCAATGATAGCGGTGAAAGGTTTTTGTGCGTTGTGCAGTACTTTTTCAGCAGCGCTTACCTCGCCTTCCATCAGCAGTCCGAACATTTTCTTATCTACAGGGAAGTATTGAGCTATAACAGCTGTAGAGGCATGTGCGCGGTGTGCAGTACCAAAGGCGTCATTTACATATACATCGCCTAGTTTAGATAAGGTCTCTGCAAAACCGGCATCGCCTTTTTCCTCCTGCTTATAGTAGCGCAGGTTCTCCAGCAGCAATATCTGCCCCGGTTGTAATGCAGCAGCTTTTTGTTGAGCATCTTCACTGATGCAGTCCTCTGCAAACTGCACTTCTGTACCCAACAGTGTAGCGAGGTGCTTAGCTACAGGCTTTAAGCTGAAATCGGCCAGCGTAAGATGCGGCTTTTTTTCAATGTCCTTATGCGGGCGGCCAAAGTGGCTCATCAGCACAATGCTGCCGCCATCTGCCAGTATCTTTTTTATGGTAGGCAGTGCCGCCTTTATACGGGTATCGTCTGTGATAGTGCCGTCTTTGATAGGTACGTTGAAATCTACACGCACCAGTGCCTTTTTACCGTTGAAATTGAAACTGTTGAATTTGCTCATAATAATTGTAGTATAGTTAGCCATTTGTACAGCCGAGCAGCAAAAATAATCAATGAAGCTTGTAATATGAATGGCTTTTTTAGGAACCTTCTTCTACCAGCTTTTTTAACCCGTTAAGCACTTTATCCCAACCTTTTTCGGATTTCTCTACTCTTTCCTCGTAGCCTTCTGCACTGCCAACATCGTCTGTAATACTAAGGGTTGTAATGCCATTTTCTTCGGTAAGTATATCTGTAACGGTACTAAAGTTATCGGGATCCTCCTCTTTTTTGTGTCCATTCTTCAAGGTGTATTTTAGCATGTTGCCGGGATCTATATCTACAATAGTCCCATTCATCTCGATATTTACTACCCAGAACATTTTTCCTTTGAAGGTAATAGGACTTCCTTTTTGCCAATCAGATAGTACCTCGCAGTGAAAAAAGTACTCTTTTGTTTTTTCAGGGTTGGTAAGCACGTCCCAAACTGCTGCTTTGGGGGCATTTATCCGTATCGTTTTACTGACGGTGTGGTTATTCATAAGGTTATGTTTTCCTGCACACACAGTAGAATAATGCCAAGAAAAAAGCCTTTCCGAAGAAAGGCTTTATATTTTGTAAGCAGGTTAGGATTATTTGCTGATCAGTCCCGCGAAATATTTAACAGTACGAACCAACTGAGAAACATAGCTCATTTCGTTATCGTACCAGCTAACGGTTTTTACCAGTTGCTGATCGCCTACAGTCATTACTTTAGTTTGTGTAGCGTCAAACAAAGAACCGAAGTGTGTACCAATGATATCGCTGGAAACGATCTCGTCTTCGTTGTATCCGAAGCTTTCGTTAGCAGCAGCTTTCATAGCAGCGTTGATCTCTTCAGCAGTTGTTTTCTTGCTCAGTACGGTAACCAGTTCAGTTAAAGAACCAGTGATGGTAGGCACACGTTGAGCACCGCCGTCCAGTTTGCCTTTCAGTTCAGGAAGCACCAGGCCGATAGCCTTAGCAGCACCTGTAGAGTTAGGAACGATGTTGGCAGCAGCGGCACGTGCGCGGCGGAGGTCACCTTTCGGGTGTGGAGCGTCCAGCGTGTTCTGGTCGTTTGTATAAGCGTGGATAGTGCTCATAATACCGGTAACGATACCGAAGTTATCGTTCAGCGCCTTAGCCATAGGAGCCAGGCAGTTGGTAGTACATGAAGCGCAGCTGATAACAGTTTCGCTACCATCCAGGATGTTGTGGTTAACGTTGAATACTACGGTTTTCAGTTCGCCTGTAGCAGGAGCAGAGATCACAACGCGTTTAGCGCCTGCTGTGATATGTGCTTTTGCTTTTTCAGCATCGGTGAAGAAACCTGTACATTCCAGAACCACATCTACATCGTGCTGGCCCCAAGGAATTTGAGCAGGATCTTTCTGAGCATATATTTTAATGGTATTGCCATTAACAACGATGGAATCTTCAGTGTGCTTTACTTCTACACCGAAACGGCCCTGTGCAGTATCGTATTTCAGAAGATGAGCCAGTACTTCGGGCTTTGTAAGATCATTGATAGCAACAACTTCAATACCATCCATGTTGTAGATCTGGCGGAAAGCCAGGCGGCCGATGCGGCCGAAACCATTAATGGCAACTTTAACTTTACTCATTGCTTAGTTTATTAAATTATTTGAAACAGATTAATAAAATTTGGGTGCAAAGGTACGTTCATTAGCGGATAATATAAAATCTTCGCTATTACGCATGTGGATTAAGTGTTATAAGAAACTTGGCGATTTGCTATTTACACACTAATCTTGCGCCATGCCTGAAAATAAAACTACTGAGAAAGCCATACAGGTAACGCCCTCCTTCCGATGGATAGAAAACGGACATATATTCCTGTGGCTGATAAAAGATACCTGCTGGGCTATGGTTTGGCGACCCGGGGGGATATTTATGATCCTCCCCACGCTTTCTGTGGCATTTTATATACTCTGGAAGACGAGGCATGTACGTGCGGAATTATTTCATAACCTGGCCGTTTGCCTGTGGATCATGGCTAATTCTGTATGGATGGTAGGGGAGTTCTTTAATATAGAAGCGAGGCCTTATGCAGTAGGTATTTTCTGCATTGGCTTACTGATATTATTAAGTTATTACCTGTTATTTTTTAGAAAAGACAGGCAGACGTATAAACTGGAGCTGGAAGAAAGTTAATGTATACCCCTCGCATCCAGCGCCTGCTGGTAGGCACGTGCATTCTTCATATGGTCTGCCAGGTTAGTGGCGAAGTTGTGGTACCCACTGAAATCTTCCCTGGCGCAGAAGTACAAGTAATTGTTTTCCGGTGCCATCAGCACGGCTTCTATACTTTTCTTCGATGGTGTACAGATAGGCCCCGGTGGTAATCCTTTTACTCTATAGGTATTATAGGGTGAAGCGATGCCTAAATAAGCGCCTGTGATCCTTTTGATAGTGAAGTCGCCTACAGCGAACTTAACTGTAGGGTCGGCCTGTAAGAGCATACCCTTGTTATACCGGTTGAGATATACACTCGCTATCAAAGGCTTTTCATCATTCTTATTGGTTTCTTCTTCCACAATGGACGCTACCGTTACCACTTGCGGCACGGTCAGTTTTTTTGCCTGCGCCTGCTGCCTGCGTTCGTCTGTCCAAAAGGCATTGAAAGTTTTTGCTATTTTCTCAAAGGCATGTTCTGCATCAGTATTCCAGAAGAACTCATATGTATCGGGCATAATAGCGCACATAGCAGTGTTGGTATCCAGTCCGTAGCCGGCGAGGAAGGTGCTGTCTGTCAATAAAGAGAATACCTGGTTTGAGTCGGCCTCGAGGTGCGTACCTATCAGGTGTGTGAGATCGTGCTTAGTGCGCAGTTTATTAATGACCAGTTTCACAGGGGTTTGGCGGCCGGAACGTAACATACGGATGATGTTGAAATTGCTCATTCCCCGGCTGATCTTATACTTGCCTGCATGAACACGATCGGGGTATTTAGCGGCTTTTGCCAGCAGGTTGAAGCTGAACATATCGCTGATATAACCACCTTCTTCCAACTCCTTTTGCACTTCATCAAAACGGGCATTGGTATGGATATATAGAAATTCTCCCCTGGACAGACTTCCTGTGTTAGGGCCGAATGTTTTGTAAACGGCAATAGCTGCTATCAGCAGCAATACCATACCCAGTATTGCGGGTGCTTTACTTTTCCTTGTGCGTTTGGCAGACATGTATCGCAAAAAAATACCTACTCAAATTACAGAGTAGGTACGTTATAATAAAATGAACTAAAGTTTATTTTTTACCGGCAGGTGCTTTTTGTTGCTGTGCAGGGGCAGAAGAACGCTGTTTGGTTTGTTTGCTGCTGCCATCATCCATCTTAGGAGATTCGTATAAAGAAACGGAGAAGATGCACAGTATTGCAACTACAGCCATAGATATCCATGTGCCTTTTTCCATAACATCGGTAGATTGCTTCACGCCCATTACCTGGCTGCTGATGCTGCCGAATGTGCCGGAAAGGCCGCCACCTTTAGGGTTTTGAATAAGTACAAAGAAAGCCAGCACTAAACAAGCCAATAATATCAATATGGTTATTAATCCTATCATGATCCTTTTTCTTTTTGGAGAATTTCGATTTTCCGGGCAAAATAAGCCTTTTTTTGGGGATTGCGCAAACTTAATTTGCGATACATTTCTATTGCCTTGTCATACCGTCCCTGCTTGGCGTGTATCTCTGCAAGGCTTTCGCTGGCGAGGTCATCTTCCTTGGTAATGGAATTCACTGCCATTTCGAATACTTTTTCCGGTATTTCCTCATTTTCTTCTTCCAGTGCGGCCGCCAGTTTTTCCTTTTGCCACATGGTTTTCACCGCTTTCTGGTCTTCTGCTTCTTCAGCCTCGCGCGCCTTGCGGTTTTTAAAGAACACCAGCCATTCAGAGAAGCTCATTACCACCATAAGCTGTTTATCTTCGTCTGTGGTATCTCCCTCTTTCTGGATGTCTGCAGGTATCTTATTAGACACATTCATACCCTGGTGCAGAAAGTAATCTTCTGTATATACAGGTAGTATAAAAGATTCATCTGATCCGGGAACGTCTGCAACAATATTGAAATCTTTATATAATGGCTCGTGATGTTTGGTGGCAGGTTCTGCTTGCTTAGGAGCTTCTTCTATAACCTGGGGTTCTTCTAATACCTCGGGTACAACAAATGTTTCGGTAACAACCTCGTTTGCTTTCGGTTCTGCTACTACTTCTGCAATAGGTGTTTCTACTGTAGCCGTAGCATCCCATTCAGGTTGCGCAGGTTCTTCCTGCTGTGCTTCCGGCTGAGGCGCAGCTTGCTGAGGGGCTGGTTTAGGTGTTTCGGCAGTTGCGACACCTGAAGCGGCTTTAAGAAACTCGTTGAACAGCAGCCAGTTGCCCATATACAACTGCATCATCGCCATCATAGGCGGATTGAATGGTTGTTTTTTATGTTCGTTAGCAGCTTCCATATAACGTGCAGGCACAAAATAAGGGTAAGTTTGGATAAGCGCATCAATACTTTCCTTATCGACCGCAGATATATTTTGCGGTTCGCTCAAAACCTGTGATATGTATGGTATGGAAGAAGAAGTGATCATGAATTACCGTAAAACTACTACCAATTTACAAATGCTTTATTAAATATGTCTTGTGCCAGCAAATTTCCTATCGTTTCTATCAGGGTGCCTTCTACACTTTGTACCGTTTGGCTGGCACTGAAATCTGCAAACCTGCTAAACGATTGTGTAAAATCTGCTTTACTGTTCTTCCTGTTCTTAAATACTATAGTCACCGATATTGTCAACCTGTTCTGGCTGGCGGTTTGCGTGTTCTGTACGCCGGATACCGTTACTTCATACCCTGTAATATAACCACTAATATCGTAATCGGCATTTTCGGTATTAACAGAAGTAAGGCCCGTTTGCGTAAGGATACGCTGGCGTATCATAGATGTAAGATTCTGGCTAAGCGTAGGCACCACATTACGTGCCCTGTTATCCAGCATGTGCATATTCAGGGTTTTGCCATCAATGGTAGCCCCGGTGAAGCTATACACGCCACATCCGCTGCAAAACAGTAAAAATATGGGTACTAATAATAGAAGCCTGCGCATGGTGCTGAAGTTACTCTTTAATGTCGTATTCTTTGATCTTGCGGTATAAGGTACGTTCTGATATGCCCAGTTCGTTAGCTGCATCGCGGCGGCGGCCTTTATGCTTTTTCAGAGATTTGATGATGAATTCCTTTTCCCTGTCTGCAAGCATTAAAGATTCCTCTACATCCTCGTGATGATCCATATGCTCTACCGTAATAATAGGCGATGAAGAAACAATGGGCTCAGTGATATTATTATAAGGAGCGTTATTGAAAGCAGGCATCATACCACCATCTTGTATTGGGGCAGGGGAGTAGGCAGCGCCTGGCTGATGCGTGAATTCGAACAGCAACTGTTTGATATCATTCATGTCTTTCTTTAACTCGAAAAACAACTTGTATAGTATATCTCTTTCGGTATTGCCAAATTGCTCTGCTGATGAACCGCCCGGACTTGGAATAGGTACGCCCGCCTGTTGTACCAGGGCCAGCGACCTGTTTCCCGCTACCTGCGGCAGGAAGCTTTGCAGCGTATCGGCAGTAACCAATTTATCCGTACTTAGCACAGAGATCTGTTCTGCAATATTTTTTAACTCGCGTACATTGCCTTGCCAGTGATAATTAACCAGTAATTGTTGCGCAGCGTTATCGAGCTGTACGGATTGTGTCCTGTAGCGTTCTGCAAAATCGGAAGTGAATTTGCGGAATAGCAGCGGAATATCTTCTTTACGATCGCGGAGGGCCGGTACACGGATAGGTACGGTACTAAGCCTGTAATAAAGATCTTCACGAAACTTGCCTTGTTGTGTGCGTTCCAGCAAGTCGCGGTTAGTAGCGGCTATTACCCGCACATCTGTCTTTTGTACTTTAGAAGAACCAACGCGAATGAACTCACCCGTTTCCAGTACACGCAATAAGCGGGCCTGTGTACCAAGCGGCATTTCGCCTATTTCATCCAGGAATATGGTACCGCCATTAACTGTTTCGAAATATCCTTTGCGGGTATCGGCGGCACCCGTAAAAGAGCCCTTTTCGTGGCCGAATAATTCACTATCGATAGTGCCTTCTGGTATCGCACCGCAGTTTACGGCAATGAAAGGATTGTGTTTTCGTGATGAGAGCGAATGTATGATATTGGCGAAGGCTTCCTTACCCACACCACTTTCACCCACTATCAATACAGACAGGTCGGTAGAGGCTACCTGTATAGCTGTGCTCAGCGCATGGTTTAATGTTGCCGAGTTGCCAATGATGCCAAACCTGTTTTTTATACTTTGCAGATCCATTGTTCTAAGTCAAAATTCAAAAGTCAAAATTCAAAAGCTAACTTTTTGAATTTCGGCCCCGGTTTATTTATACTATTTCACCAATCAGCGTGGCTGAAGTGGCGCTGTTGATCTTTACAGTCGCATAATCACCCTTTTGCAAATTGTGGTTGCCTTTAGGGAATACCACCATTTTATTTTGCGAATTGCGGCCACACCAGTCTGCTTCACTACGCTTACTGTTCCCTTCTATCAATACTTTAAAAGTCTTGCCTATATCGTTCTTATAACTTTCGCGGGAGTGTCCGTTTTGTAATGTGATGATCTCCTCGAGCCTGCGTTTTTTCACATCTTCAGGTACATCATCTTCGTAACGGCGGGCAGCAAGTGTACCGGGGCGTTCGCTATAGGAGAACATATATGCCATATCAAAACGGCACATTTCCATCAGGCTTAGTGTATCCCGGTGTTCTTCCTCCGTTTCGCTGCAGAAGCCGCTGATGACGTCTGTGCTCAAACCACAATCGGGCATGATCTCGCGGATGCGTTTTACTTTGTTCAGGTACCATTCGCGGGTATAAGTACGGTTCATCTGCTGCAGGATGCGGGTATTACCGCTTTGCACCGGCAGGTGAATGTATTCACAAATATTATCGTACTTAGCCATGGTGTGCAGTACATCATCTGTAATATCCTTAGGGTGCGATGTGCTGAAACGTACACGCAGCAGGGGAGATACCAAAGCTACCATTTCTAACAGTTTGTCGAATGTGATCTCTTCACCTTCGGCATTTACAAAATGATAGCTATCTACATTCTGGCCAAGCAGCGTTACTTCGCGATAGCCCCTTTCAAACAGGTCTTTACATTCGTTTACTATGCTTACGGCATCGCGGCTTCTTTCACGGCCGCGGGTGAATGGCACTACGCAGAAAGTACACATATTGTTACAACCACGCATAATGCTTACAAAAGCGGTAACGCCGTTGCTATCGAGCCTAACCGGTGCGATATCTGCGTATGTTTCTTCACGACTCAAAAGTACGTTGACGGTTTTTTGTCCGCCTTCAGCCTCGTTAATAAGCCCAGGAAGGCTGCGGTAAGCGTCCGGGCCTACGACAATATCTACCAGTTTTTCTTCTTCCAAGAATTTAGCCTTCAAACGCTCTGCCATACAACCCAGTACGCCGATGAGCATACCTGGCCTGTTGTCTTTGATCGACTTGAAGGTTTGTAGGCGATTGCGTACTGTCTGCTCCGCTTTTTCGCGTATGGAGCAAGTATTGATGAGCACTAGGCTGGCTTCCTCAAAATTGCGGGTAGCGCCAAAACCCTGCTCCTGCAGGATGGATGCTACGATCTCGCTATCGCTGAAGTTCATCTGGCAACCATAGCTTTCTATATAAAATTTCTTGTTGTATGTATTGGGGTCTTCAGTGAAAGGGGCGAAGGCTTCGCCTTGCCTTTCTTCATTCACCACCTTGTGCAGGATTTCTGCCATAATTTCAGTTTCAAAGCTGCAAAGTTAAGAAGAAAGCCCGATTGTATAGTATGTATTATTGATAATGTTATAATAAAGATACATGACAAAATTTCGCTAATATGTTTATTCGGTGCATGAAAAAAGCCCCTCATTTGAGGGGCTTAGTATCAAATAAGGGTTTTGATTAATTGAATTCTGAATCAGGGATTGGTTTGTTAATCTCGATTGATTCAATATTTGCAGTCATATCTTGTCCTGCAGCAGATTGCTTCACAGTATATGCTTTTTTGAAGCCATTACCACCCGGAACTTCTTTGTAGTTACTATACTCTTCCGTAACAGTAAACGTTTGGCCTTGTCCTTCCTCTACATGAAGATTTTTTACTAAAAATCCGGTTTTCGCATCGTAGTACTCAGTACTCTTTTTACCTTTTGCATCTACACATTCAATCACATAAGCATCAGCATCACCAACTTTATCCATGCCTTTCAGCGTGCGTTTAACACCGTCTTTCTCGTAATTGGAGTTGGCAACAATGTCTGCCTGGTTTTTAGCATCAGCTATATCATCAGCATCCATTTCTTTTTTCTGGCCCATTTGTTCCTGGTAGCCTTTAGTGCCATCAAAAACTTGCTTTTGAACAGTCATACCGGAGGTTTCTACCGTAGATTTAAATTTACCATTTGCCTTTTCTTCGGTAATAGTAAGCGTCATTTCATGTCCGCCGTTATTGATTTTGCTTGTGCTAACGGTTTTGATGCTTTTGATACCTTTTACAGCTTTTTCGCCACCGATAGCTGCAATGTATTTTTTCATAACAGCATCCACCGTAATATTCGCAGGAACAGCCTTTGCTTCTCCCGGAATGATAATATGGCCGTAGTTATCGTAATAATCCAGTTTGCCATCAGCGTCAAATCGCGTTAATGTTTTATCAACATCGCCTTTGCTACCCACTACTACGATATTAGCATGTTCCGGGTTAATGTATTGCTTTGCCATTGCCAGTACATCATCTGTAGTTACCGCATTCAGATTCTTCAGGTAGTTTTTGTAATAATCCTTTGGCATGTGATAACGCTCGATATTGATGGCGTATTGGGCAATCGTCTGAGGATTTTCTAATGACATAGCAAAAGTACCTGCCATGTTATTCAGGTGGTTTTGCAGTTCATCCTGAGGCACTTTTTCAGAACTCAGTTTTTTCATTTCTGCGATGATCTCGCCAACAGAGCTATCGCTAACAACATTGCGGCATTTTGCATACGCAGTAAAATGGCCTTTCAACTCGTCCTGAACAACAGAAGAGTAAGAGCCATAAGTCCAGCCATGTTTTTCGCGCAGGTTCAGGAATAAGCGTCCGTTAGAACCACCACCGAGTATAGAGTTAGCCACCCTTGCCTTGATCACATCAGGAGTACCGGGTGCCAGGTCGATCGGGTAAGTAACATTGATAACGCTTTGTACAGCGCCTTCGCGTGGTACGAATGCTACGTTTGTAGAAGATGGCGCAGCAGGGTTGCTATAAGTTGCTACAGGTACGTTTGCTTTTTCCCATTTGCCAAAGAACTTGGTTACCAGTTCTTTTGCTTCTGCTTCATCTATATCACCCACCAGGGCCATGTAGGCAACATTAGGGTGGAAATAGGTGTTGTAGTATTTCTTACAATCGGCCAGGGTTATTTTACTAACTGTAGTTTCAGTAGTTACTTCACCGTAAGGATGCTGTGTGCCGAAGTTTACTACAGCACTAACGTTTTGCAACATAGCATCAGGTTCGTTCTTGCCTGCTTCCAGACCTGATATTGTCCGTTTCTTGATCTTATCCAGTTCTGTTTGTTTGAAGTCGGAATTGATGGCGATGTCGCTCATCAGTTCCATTGTCTTCAAAAAGTGTTTTTTCAGGCTGGTACCATTAAGGTTATCGCTGGATGCAGAGATATTAGCGCCTATATAGTCGATCTCTTTATTCAGTTGCTCCATAGAGCGGGTTTTAGTGCCGCTGGTCAGGAGGTCAGACATCATATCGCGAACACCGGCGGTAGAGCCTTCCAGTTCCGGTTTGATATCTAACTGTATGCTGCAGGTAACTACAGGCAGCTTGTGTTTGGATACAACGAATACTTTAAGGCCGTTAGGCAGCGTAAATGTTGCAGCGTCGCCCAGTTTTATTTCAGGAGCAGGGCCTGCTTTAGGACGGATACTGCGATCCAGTTTTTGCGCTGATGCACTTAGTGCCAGCGCTATCGTTAATATGGAGATTGTTATCTTTTTCATTGTTTAATAAAATTGTTGAGGCTTGTAAAACAGCGTTATTATCCTTTTTTCTGTTCAGATTTAGGCAGATAATAAACTACCAGCCTGTTTTCTTTAGTGAAGTACTTGTTGGCTACACGCTTCAGATCTTCTTTAGTGATCTTGGTATAATGCGACAACTCAGTATTAATGAGGTCAGCATTATGGAAGTAAGTGTAGTACGTGGCCAGGTTTTCGGCAATGCCTGATACCCTTTGGTTTTGAGTAACGAAATCATTTTCTGCCTGGTTCATCAGTTTCTGATACTCCTCATCACTGATAGTGCCTGTTTTTACTTTCTCCACTTCTGCCAGCATAGATTTTTCCAGTTCAGCAGGTTTTACGCCTGAGTTGGTGATACCGTACATAAAGGCAACACCCGGATCTTCGTTAGGGATCATGAAAGCACCTATGGCAAGTCCTTTTTGTTGTTGCTCTACGATCTCTTTCTGGAAACGTGAGCTTTTACCTTGTGACAGCATTTGTGTCAGCAATTGTAACGCATACCAATCATCTGTACCCATTTTAGGTGTGTGATAAGCCACGATCACAGCAGGAAGTTGTACGTTATCGTAGAATTCAACACGTTTTTCTGCTTTTTGTTCCGGCTCTACATCTGTAGGGCGTGGAATAGCGCCTGTTCCTTTAGGGATATCGCCAAAATATTTGGTGATCCATTCTTTTGCCTGGTTCACATCCAGATCGCCTGCGATAGACAATACAGCATTGTTAGGCACATAGAATGTTTTATAGAAGTTCATGAACTCATCCAGCTTGGCCTGGTCTATATATTGTTCTTTACCTATAGGAGACCAGCGGTAAGGGTGCTTGGTGAAAGCATTTTCATAAACAACGTTCAGCAACTGGCCATAGGGCGTATTGTCATAGCGTTGTTTCTTTTCTTCTTTTACAACTTTGCGTTGTGTTTCCACACCCGTCATATCGATCTTGGCGTGCAGCATACGCTCAGATTCCATCCACAGGCCCAGTTCTAATTGGTTAGATGGCAGCACTTCGTAATAATAAGTACGATCCTGGGATGTGTTGGCGTTTAACTGGCCACCATTTGCCTGCACCATCTTCATATATTCACCACGGCCAATGTTTTCACTGCCTTCGAACAACAAGTGCTCAAAGAAGTGTGCAAAACCTGTACGCTGCGGATCTTCGTTCTTAGAACCAACATGATACATTACAGAAACAGCAACAATAGGTGTGGCATGATCTTCATGGAGGATAACATGTAACCCGTTTGGCAGGTCGAACTCAGTAAATTTGATATTACCCTCTGCGCGTGCACCCGTTGCAAGGAGCGATGCACCCAGCAACGAGGCATAGAAAGCATTCAGCTTCATAGATAAAAAAATTATTTGTGGGCAAAAATACCCGTAAAATCTGTTTTGATGTATTTTAATTAACGTTAATTAACTGGTTTCATAAGTATATCCCCCGAAATTTCCCCCAATCTGTATGATATTTGCGGGCAAATTGAATGAAAAATGATCAATACCGCGTTGTTTGATATGGATGGATTGCTGTTTGATACGGAACCTCTCTGGGGCGTAAGTATGCTGCGGGTGGCAGAGAAACATGGGATCCCCATAACAAGGGAACGCTTTAAAGATACAAGAGGCTTTCATATATATGAGGTGACAGAGTTTTGGTCGGTAAAGTATCCGTGGGAAGGTAAATCATCGCAGGAAGTAGCCGAAGAGATACTGGATGATATCATAGCGCTTACTAAAATAGAAGGCAGGATCATGCCAGGTGTGTTGAATGCCCTGAAGATGTTTAAAGCAGAGGGTTTTAAAATAGGGTTGGCTTCTTCATCGCCTACAAGAATGATAGAAGCATTAGTAGAACATTTTGGAATAAGGGAATATTTTGATTGCCTGACATCGGCAGACGAAGTGGAATTAGGCAAACCTCATCCGGCAGTATTTATGCACTGTGCAAAACAATTAGACGCTAAACCTATTAACTGTGTGGTGCTGGAGGATTCTGTAAACGGAATGATAAGTGGTAAAGCAGCGCGTATGAAAGTAATAGCCATACCTGAGCCGATACATTTTGATGACCCGAGATTTTCTTTGGCAGATGCGAAACTGAGCAGTATGGAAGACCTGGATATGGATGTGGTCAAAAGGCTACACTAAAGGCCGGACCGGTTAAGATCAGACAGAAATTGCATTCTTCTTTTGCGGTGTGCTAACTCATCTATAAGGATGAAGATCAAAAACAGGTTTGCTAATAAAGCACCCGCGCTCAGCAACGCTATATTTTTGATTCCCGGTATATAGTTATTCGCGGGGATGGAGTTTCTAAAAATATAGATACAGATAAACGCCACAGAAATAATGGGTATCGCAAACAATATCCTTATTACAGAATTGCTGACATATTTTTTAGAAGGTTTGGCAACTTCCACTCCGTCAATCGCATCCATTACGTTTTTTGTAAAGCGCATAGAAGGTTGTTCCGGCTCCAGGGAGCTGAACAAGTCTTTATATTCTTTTTCTTCGTTGCGTACCATACTATATAAAGTTAGTTCAATTTAATTCTTATAAAGAAATTTTGCTTCCGCACCGTAGGACTGTTCGATAATAGCCCGAAGTCTTTGCCTTGCCCTGTGCAGCCTTACCTTAATAGCGCCCTGTTCCATATTAATGATGACAGCGATTTCTTCGATAGTTTGCTCTGCCAGGTAGAAGAGTGTAATGATCTCTGCATCAGCGGGAGCAAGTTGCTTTATGGCCTCATTGACGGCATTCCTGGTTGTGTTTTTATTTTCTGCCACGTTACCTGCTATTTTGCGGTCGAGATAAGAAGCAAGGTCTTCATCTTCCGCAAATACGGTTCTGGGCAATTTCTTCCTGAGATGTGATATGGCAGTTGTATGCGCAATGCTATACAGCCAGGTGCTGAATTTACTGATACCTTTAAAGCCTGCCAGCGATAAATATGCCTTGACAAATACTTCCTGTCCAATGTCTTCCGCTTCCTCGCGTTGCGGTACAAGGCGATTGATAATGGTAAATACATAGTCACGATAACGATCAACCAGTATGGAATAGGCTGATTTATTGCCATCCAATACTGATTGCACAATATCATTATCATGTTGTTGGCCGTGCATCAGGAATTTATAAGACGTAATATGCAGTGGCAAGGTTACAGGAAAATATTTTTATTTTTCGTGTAACCTGTTTACCCCGATCCTCGTCAAAGGAGTATCAACAAAATCATTACTTCAAAAAACAATATTTATGGAAGCAACGAGAGCGATGATCCCGATTGTGCTATTTATTTGTGCAGCAACAACACTGTTTGGTATCTTTTACCTGCGTAACAAAGAAAATATGGCATTGATAGAACGCGGTATCAATCCACGGGAGAGCTACAGGAAATTTGGCTCACTGGCATATCTTAAATACGCACTGATGATGATTGGTGCCGGTATTGGTTTATTGATAGCGTACCTCATAGATATAAATATGGTAACACGTGGTTTTGGTGTAGGTCCTCAGCATCCGGCTTTATATTTTTCTCTAATCCCTATTTGTGCAGGTATAGGATTGGTACTCTCATACAATATAGAAAAGAAAGAGATGCAAAAGTATCTGAACAAGGAATAAAAAAAGCCCGCATTATGCGGGCTCTCGTTTCACTTGTTTAGCCATTCGTCTGTGAAATGCCTTTTGCCTTTCTCTTCAGAGAATTTCTTCTCGTTATACTCGTTCGATTTGTTCCTTGGTATGGAAAGGCTTTGCCAACCGTCGTTTTTTAGCATTTTGGCAATATATACTATCTGTCCTACGTGGTAAGAGTAGTGTGCTATCTGCCGGTTAGTAGCTTCAAGCACTGTATGTCCTTCGTTGCGTATATAGATGATCTTGTTCAGGTCATCATCGGTAATGCTTTCCAATGCATTAAATAAACATTGCCAGCCTTCTTCCCATTTTTGTAATACACTTTCGCGTGTCTGCAGATCATTGTCAAATTCTGCGTCGCGTTGGCGCCAGGGTTTTTCGCCATCTGTGGTCATAAAATCCGTCCAGCGGCTGAGCATGTTGCCGTGCATGTGCTTTACGATGGTAGCAATGCTGTTGCTTTCTTCATTTGGCTGCAGGAACAGGCCTTTATCATCTACCTGCTGCATAGCTCCGTCGCCCAGCTTCTTATACATCCTGAACTGGCGAAGCGCGCTTTGTAAATATTCTATGTTTGCCATACTATCAATCTTTATTTACATGGATTATTATTGTCACCATAGATAACAGGGCGATTCACTTCCATTAGTCTTTCAGGTAATGCTACCGACTTAAAGCCAAACTGCTCATACAGCCTATGCGCATCGAGTGTTGCCAGCATCAGGCGCCTGAGTTGTTTTGTCCAGTCCAGGTCCATAAGTATCTGCATCATCTGCTTGCTCAGGCCATTGCCCCTGTGCTCTTCTTCTACATACACATCTGCCAGGTAGGCGAATGTTGTGTAGTCCGTTATAAGCCTTGCATAGCCGACCTGTTTTCCATCTTTTAATACACCTACACAAAATGAATTGTCAAATGCCTTCTTTACAAGGTCGTAAGGGATATTCTTAGACCAGTAAGATTCCGTAGCCAGCCAATGATGTATAGCTTCCGGCTGCATTTTTGATTTATCTGTTGTTAGCAGGTAGTCTTTGTAGTGTATGTTTATGGGGTGCATTGCTAAACGATATAATTCCAGTTATGATTATCAGGCCGGTGCCCCTTGCGTATAGCCAGCAGATCGTTAGCTAACTGATACATAAGCGCATCTTCTCCAAGATAACAAGTATATTCTTTACCGCCAACCGCTATCACTTCTATTGGCGCTATTACGGCAGCAGTGCCGGCGCCAAAGGCTTCCACACGCTTGCCCGCTGCCAATGCATCAATGATTTCTTTGTGCCTTATGGGGCGCACTTCTGTTTTAATACCTTTTTCTTGTGCAATGGCCAGTAACGAATCGCGCGTAATGCCATCGAGTATCGTGCCGGATAATGGCGGTGTAAGTAATGTGCCGTCTATTACAAACATAACATTCATCGTGCCTGATTCCTCGATGAATTCATGGTTCTTACTGTCTGTCCATAATACCTGGTCATAGCCTTGCTCCTTAGCCAGTTTGGTAGGGTAGAAGGATGCGCCATAGTTACCACCACATTTGGCGAAGCCGGTGCCACCTTCCGCGGCGCGGACGTATTTATCTTCCACCTTTACTTTCAATGGTTTAGAATAGTATTGGTATGCCGGTGTGCAAACAATCATGAACAAATATTCATCCGATATTTTTACGCCTATCCGGTCTTCTGTAGCTATCATGAAGGGGCGTATATACAAAGACCCATCACTTTCTGCAGGTACCCAGCTTGCATCCAGCTGGACCAGCTGATGCAATGCTTCCATAAACAGATCTTTAGGGACCTGGGGCATACACATCCTATCCAGCGATTTTGTAAAACGGTCGTAGTGTTTATCGGGGCGGAAGATATTGACACTGCCATCTTCCATCATAAATGCCTTCATACCTTCAAACACAGTCTGTCCGTAATGCAGGCACAGGGCCAAAGGGCTCATTGACAGGTTGGTAAACGGCATAATGCGGCTATCCTGCCATTGTCCGTCCCTGTACGCCGCTATGAACATGTGTTCTGTTGGCTGCATGCCAAATGGAATAGATTTTGTGTCCTTTACTTGCCTTTCCGTTTGTACGGAAATAGAGATTGAGTACTCCATGAATTTAAATTTTATGGTTATTCTGCCTCAGGTACTGTTTGCAATGCAGCCAGTTCCCGTTGTGTTGTCTTATGTTGTTTGCGGTAGCCCGCATTTACTATATATACGCCAAGGGCTATAGTTATAAAAGCCGCTGCTGTCAGCCATGTCAATTGTTCATTCAATACCAGGTATCCTAATACTACTGCTACCAAAGGGTTTACATAAGCATACAGCGATACAATGCCTACCGGTAGTTCTTTCAGTGTGTACATATATGCGGTATAGGCCATTACAGATCCGAATGTAACCAGGTACAGCATTGGCCAGATCACATCGGGATTAAAGAAGTCCATAGAACTGTAATCGTCGAT
This sequence comes from Bacteroidetes bacterium 43-93, assembly GCA_001897855.1. Lineage (GTDB taxonomy): Bacteria > Bacteroidota > Bacteroidia > Chitinophagales > Chitinophagaceae > Polluticoccus. Next base: position 124,213 of record MKUO01000017.1, on the reverse strand, counting down.
GAACGGACTTAAAATGTAAAGGAATGTGCCACCAAATGCCAGTTGCAGGCCAGCGTTGAAGATTGGGTTAATGGTCGATTTACCTTTCTTGTTATACACACTGCCAAAAGCCCAGGTACTGGTGGCGGCAAATATGCTAAGGATGCCCGTTAGGTAAGCACTATTGCCAAGATCTGCAAGATTGTCTTTAAATATAAGGCCTACACCGCAGAAGCCGATCAACATACCTATGATGATCTGTGGATTTACCTTTTCCCGTTTTGAAGATGCGAGGTTGATGATGACCGCACACATAGGCATCATAGAGCAGATAAGCGCAGCCACACCACTGGGTATCACACGCTCGCCCCATGACACCAATCCGTTACCAACTGTTATCAGGCAGAAGCCAACAATGGCCTGGTGTTTCAGGTTGGCAATAGATAAATCTGTTTTACGGTTCACCAGGTAGCCGATGAGCATAATGATAACAGCCGAAACAGTTTGCCTGATGGCAGCAAATAATATAGAAGGGTAGTGCTGCACCGCAACACGTAATGATAAATACGTAGTGCCCCAGACTATGCAAATAAAAACCAGTGCTAAATATGCCTTTGTATTGCCTCTCATAAAAACTTAGTACCTAATGGATGTAACAAAATTCAGGAGATTCACCGGAACAAAACAGATACAATTTTTGTAATTTCGACCATAACAGTTGTTGCAGAACAGTTTTAACAAATGCTTTCATGAAAAAGAACGTAAAAGGACGAGAAGAACATATGTACCTGCATGTTGCCGGAAATATTGAGCAGCAAATAATGGACAATGTGCTGACCATCGGCGATAAACTTCCCTCTGTTAGAGTACTAAGTAAGCAGCATGGTGTAAGCATCAGCACCACTTTGCAGGCATACTATCATTTGGAAGGAAAAGGCTTGATAGAATCCCGGCCGCAAAGCGGTTATTATGTGCGGTTCAATCCATCGCGTTTCCCCGATAGATTGGAAAAAAGTAATCCACCGCTAACGGCAAAGAACAAAAATGTGGAAGCCATTATATCAGAAGTGTATGACGATTTTGTGATGCCGGGTATTGTACGTTTTTCATTGAGTGTGCCTGCCCCCGAGATACTGCCACTTGCCAAGCTGAACAAGTCGATGGTGCAAGCCATGAAAGACCTGCCCGGCGGTGGCACAGCCTATGAACATGTGCAGGGGAATACTGTATTACGTACACAGGTAGCACGCTGGACAAGACAATGGAATGGTGACCTTACCGCTGATGACCTGGTTACAACGGCAGGTTGTATGAATGCGATATCTTATTGCCTGATGGCTATTACAAAGCCGGGAGACACTATAGCCGTAGAAAGCCCCGTATATTTTGGTATGCTGCGGTTTGCGCAGAGCATAGGGCTAAAGGTGATAGAACTACCGACAGATCCTGAAACAGGTGTGGATCCGGATGATGTGAAGAAGGCATTACAGAAGCATAATATTAAAGCGGTATTCTTCGTTAGCAACTTTAGTAACCCACTTGGCTACTGTATGCCTGATGAGCAAAAAGAAGCAATGGTGAAGTTGTTGTCAAAACACGGGATACCGTTAATTGAGGATGATTTGTATGGTGATGTGTTTTTTGGTAAGCAAAGGCCTAAACCCTGCAAGAGCTTTGATGAAGAAGGTAATGTGCTCTGGTGTAGTTCTATATCTAAAACATTGGCGCCCGGGTATAGAGTGGGCTGGGTAGCGCCCGGCAAATATTTAGAGAAGATAAAACGCCTGAAGCTGTATCACAGCATCACCTCCGCTACCACGCAACAAGCAGCTATTGCTAATTTCCTATCCACCGGCAGGTACGAACACCATTTGCGTAAGATGCGCCAGACGCTGCATTCCAATAGCCTGCAGTTTATTCGTGCTATAGGGGAGTATTTCCCTGAAGGTGTGAAGATGAGCAATCCTAAAGGTGGTTTTATACTTTGGATGGAGATGGATAAAAAGATAGATGCTTATCACCTATACCAGGAGGCAATGCTGCATAAGATAAGCATAGCACCTGGTAGTATGTTTACCCTGCAAGACAGGTATCGTAATTGTATGCGCCTCAGCTATGGTATGCAATGGACGCCGCAGGTAGATAGGGCACTTAAGAAGCTGGGTGGGCTGGTAAAGGAGATGATGTAATTTCGTTGCCTTAATTACCCGCTACTATGATAAATGCCCTGAAGAATTACCTGCGAAAACTGTTTGGCGGTGATAAGCCTGTTGAACAATTTACTCCGAGGCCAGAGTTTATTCCGTCGTATTCTTACAAGCAAGAAATTGAGCCGGTTCCTTATGACCCTGCAGAATGGGAAGATATTGGCTTTAGCCCGCTAACATGGAAGGTGCTGGGAGCGAAGTACGGATTTGCTTTAGAAGAAGTGTCAACCTGGGCCTATGAAATGATGCTTCTAGGCTATGATACGCCTAACCTTACAATAGTTGCAGGAATATCGAAGCCCAGATCCTATTATTATTTGCAGCCTTATTTTGAAGATGCACTAAAAGAATTAGGTTATCCGATATTGACTTATGATGACGCAGAACTTTGTTATAACTGCTTTTATGTGAAGCAAATTGCTAATGGTTTTAATGTAAAAAGTGGCCTCTTCAGACTAAAGAAAATGCATGGTTATGAGTCGATTGGAGACCTTATGTACATACAGTCTGCCTGGGAGGAGCTGGATAGAGGAGAGCCATTTAGCTATGATTGGTCCGATGCTACACTTGATGATATAGAATTGCATTGCATCAATGAAGCACGTTACTGGCTGGCTGAACACTATGATCTGCTGCAGGGGATTAGAAAACAATTGATTGGTAACAGCAATAAATAGATTATCTATTTTATTAATAAGTAAGCCCTGCCTGCCTTAGAAGCTAATAATATTTTCACACGGTATAAGTTGCACATTTCTTACCTTTATGCCCGTAAAAAAATTGGGTGTTCACCACTTAATGCACTGTAATTATCATGGGCTACGTAAAAGATAAGTTTAAGGCAGTTGCCGAAGAGCAACAAAAAGAGATCAAAAACCTGATCGCTGAACATGGCGAAATGGTATTGGACAAGGTAACTATTGCACAAGCATACCAGGGTATGCGCGGTATACCGGGCCTGATCACCGAAACCTCCCTGTTAGACAGTAATGAAGGTATCCGTTTCCGCGGTTACTCGATACCGGAACTGAGGGAGAAACTGCCCAAAGCACCGGGTGGTACAGAACCACTGCCTGAAGGCCTTTTCTACCTGATGCTTACCGGCACAGTCCCTTCACAGGAAGATGCTGAACATATCTCTGCTACATGGGCACGCCGCTCGCACGTACCAAACCATGTGTTTGATACCATCGAAGCGCTGCCGGTATCTACACACCCAATGACACAGTTCTGCGTTGCAGTACTGGCATTGCAGACAGAATCAAAATTTGCAAAAGCATATACTGAGGGTATCAGCAAAAAAGAGCATTGGGATTATGTGTACGAAGACACGATGACCCTCATCGCCCGCCTGCCACGCATTGCTGCTTATATTTATCGTCGTAAATACAAGAATGGCGAACATATTCAGCCGGATGGTATGCTGGACTGGGGTGCAAACTTTGCGCACATGCTGGGCTTTGAAGATAAAGGCTTCTGGGCGCTGATACGTCTCTATCTGACCATCCATGCAGACCACGAAGGTGGTAATGTATCTGCACACGCAACGCACCTGGTAGGTTCTGCACTGAGCGATCCTTACCTTGCCTTCACAGCAGGTATGACCGGCCTCGCAGGTCCGCTGCACGGACTGGCCAACCAGGAAGTGATCCGCTGGATAGAAGAACTGCAGGAAAACCTGGGTACACTGGAACCAACAAAAGAACAAATTGCACAATACATAAAAGATACACTGGCAGCAGGTAAAGTAGTGCCGGGTTATGGCCACGCTGTATTGCGTAAGACAGACCCCCGCTTCACTGCACAGATGGAATTTGCGAAAACGCATTGTCCTGACGACCCTACTGTAAAAACAGTATGGAATGTGTATGAAGTAGCGCCTGCTATACTGGAAAGCACCGGTAAGATCAAAAATCCTTGGCCTAACGTAGATGCGCACTCAGGCGCATTGCTGAAACACTACGGCCTGGTAGAAGAAGATTTCTATACCGTACTGTTTGGTGTAAGCCGTGCACTGGGTGTACTGGCAAGCCTCTGCTGGGACAGGGCATTAGGATTCCCAATTGAGCGTCCTAAGTCTATGACCACAGAATGGATTCAGAAATTCATCGCTAAAAACCAGACAGTTGCTTAATTAGGAAGCAGGCTGTCGGCCAAAATTAATATTATACAAAGAGCATTCAGCAATACTGTTTGCTCTTTCATTTTAAAATCAGGTTTCTAAATAGAGTCTCAAAAATAAAAACATGAACAAAGGGCCAATATCACAGTTTATACAACATCATTACCGCCACTTCAACGCTGCGGCGCTGGTAGATGCAGCAAAAGGTTATGAAACCCATTTGCTGGAAGGGGGTAAAATGCTGGTATCACTTGCAGGTGCTATGAGTACTGCCGAATTGGGCATTTCACTGGCAGAGATGATCCGCCAGGATAAAATTGCGATCATTAGCTGTACCGGTGCCAACCTGGAAGAAGACATCATGAACCTGGTAGCACATACACACTACAAACGCGTACCTAACTATCGCGATCTGAGCCCGCAGGACGAATGGGAACTGCTGGAAGGTGGCTTTAACCGCGTTACAGATACTTGTATTCCTGAAGAAGAAGCATTCCGCCGCATACAACGCCATATTCATAAAATATGGAAAGATGCAGAGGATAAAGGTGAGCGTTATTTCCCGCATGAGTATATGTACAAACTGTTGCTAAGCGAAGTAATGAAGCCTGATTATGAGATCGATCCTAAACATAGCTGGATGATCGCCGCGGCAGAGAAAAACCTGCCAATAGTAGTGCCGGGCTGGGAAGATAGTACGATGGGTAACATCTTCGCTTCTTACTGCATTAAGGGGGAACTGAAAGCAAGCACCATGAAGAGTGGTATAGAATACATGGTATGGCTGGCCGATTGGTATCGTAACAATTCAGCCGGTAAAGGTGTAGGTTTCTTCCAGATAGGTGGTGGTATAGCGGGCGACTTCCCGATATGCGTAGTGCCAATGATGTACCAGGACCTGGAATGGCATGATGTACCTTTCTGGAGTTATTTCTGCCAGATAAGCGATAGCACTACATCTTATGGCTCTTACAGTGGTGCCGTACCTAACGAAAAAATTACCTGGGGTAAGCTCGATATCAATACACCAAAGTACATTGTGGAAAGCGATGCTACAATTGTGGCGCCGTTGATATTTGCGTACCTGCTGGGATGGTAAGATAATTCAAAAGTAAAAAGTCAAAAGCAAAAGAGCAGCAATATTACTTGCTGCTCTTTTTTTCTTTTGGGTGAACATATTCCAAGTACTCGAAAGCCTCATCCGGGTGTTTAATTTCATAAGGGGTTAGCATAGAACCTCTGCAAACATCGCCGTCGTCATCACCTTTGATCCAGTCTTTTAAGAAATCTATCCTAATCCTGGTTAGTTGTTCTTTATAATAGCTCCAGCACATAGGATGTACAGTGCCATATGGGAAATCATATCCATAGTTAGGATACTTTACTTCCATCTCTGCATCTCTAAACTGTATCCATATTCTCTGCGACTTTTTTAGATTGCTTATGAATATGGTGTCGCGACTATATATTCGCAAGATCTTTTTATAGACGGAATTTAGTTCGCTGTCAGCCTGTTGAAATGAATGATATGCTTCCATATTCATTTCGTATTGGGTTTGACTATAAGATAACGTGGAACATAACGTTAAAAGCAGCGTGAGTATAGTTTTCATAAAAAATTAAGCGGATTGTAAGATACATAAGCAGAATTAATTGGCAGACCTTAATGGCATAATCTTATAGTTTTTATCAGCATGAGAAACCCGGAAGCATTAATACCTGCCCAGGCGGAGGGCGGCCAGAAGGATTTTGAATATGAATATACCTGCCCGTCTGCAGAGGAAGCAGCACGGTACTTTCAAAGATGCAAAGACCGCCTGATGGACGTTAATAACTGGCATAAGATAGGTGGAGCATCCAGTGCCATTTTTAAGATCACTGACAACTACGGCAAGGAATTGCATATAAAAGCTACTGCAGGCCAGTATGTTAAGATAGATGTTCCGGGGCCGGGCCCCACTGCATCAGGAGGTAACGATTGGGTGCAAATAGAGCATGTCATCTCCGGGAAATTAAATGATGATGAGGAATATGCGGCGATAAGGGTACGCCCGTCGGCGGCACCGGATAAAGCAGGTGCAACCATTATGCATTTTTTTAGCGACAAGGCTACCAGTACATTTATACTGAAACGTGTTGGCAATGTGATCTCCATAAAGTATGCCGGCCGCAATGAAGTGGCCAATAAGGAAGCAGATGTATTGATAGACCAGGTACGTAATACAGTTGTAGCCACCACCGCGAGGCTGGGGTTTTCAGATGTTCAGTGGAAAAGCCTGATAAAAGGTATCATAGGTCTGCATGAATAATTAGTTTGATAGCATTATAACCATAAATTTGCTGCAACATTATGCTATGAATAAGAACTACGACAGCATTAGTCCTTCCGCAAGGTCTTTGCTCATCATGAAAGCACATACTGATATTCCGTTTGCTGAAGAGGCTGCTGCCATGTTACCTAAAGAAGGTACTGCCGGTATTGAAGATAACAGCAATGCATTAGGCTACTGGGTAAGGGTATTGCATTTTGAGGGGCGTTATAAAAGTATAGATATGCTGATGCAGGATATTGATACCAAAAGTGTATTGGAGATATCCTCTGGCTTTTCCTTTAGAGGCCTGGATATGGTGTTGCATCATCCCGTACATTACATAGATACAGACCTGCCCGGTGTCATCGAAACAAAAGCCGCTTTCATTGCAGATATGTTACCCGACCCTGCGGCACAAAAAGGAATATTGGAAACCTTGCCCATGAATGCAGTGGATAAAAAAGAATTTGAAGAAGTGACAAGCAGGTTTGCAGAAGGCCCGGTAACGGTGGTAAACGAGGGGCTGATGATGTACCTGGATACCGAAGAGAAGAAAAAATTGTGCGCGAATGTTCATAAGTTGCTGAAAGAGCACGGAGGGTACTGGATAACGGCAGATGTATATGTGAAAGGGCTGGATGAACAGCGTAGAGCAGTTACCTCATCTGCAAGGGAAGAGCAGTTTTTTGCAGCGCATAATATTGAAGAAAATAAGTTTGAAAGCTATGAGCAGGCGGAAGTATTTTTTAGAGAGCAAGGTTTTGAGCTGGATAAAGAAGCAGTGATAGACTATACGCAAATGAGCGCCGTAAAACATATTATGCCTCTTTTACCTCCCGATTACGAAAGCAGGCCCTTACCAAAGATGCAGGCTACCTGGCGTTTGAAGGCAATATGATAACCTGATGCAACTCTTACCGAACATAGAATATATACGAGCCGGTATTGAAGATATCAAGGATGTTATTGATATGCGGATAGCTTTTCTGACCGATCTCTTTGGCAGAGAATCTGATGAAGCGATCGCTGCGTTCCGTATAAATACAGAAGCTTTTTTGCGTGATGCATTACCATCGCAACTGTACATATGCTGGCTGGCAAAGGATGGAGAAACCGTAGTAGCTGCCGGTGGATTAACAGTGAGGCAACACCCGGGAAACTTTAAAAACCCAAGCGGAAGAGTGGGGTACATCATGAGTATGTACACGCTACCTGCCTATCGTAAAATGGGTATTTGCAGTACTATACTCAATCATTTGGTAACGACGGGTAAAGAAATAGGGCTCAATTCCTTCGAACTACATGCTACCAAAGAGGGTGAGCCTGTATATATTAAGAACGGTTTCAAGGTGCATCCAGATCCTACTTATCGCAAGATCATAGAAACGAATTGATAAAACTCCCTTAACAGTTGCAGGCATAGTTTTATTACATCTATTAGTAAAACTAACTGTTATGGAACCCAATGAATTGTCAGTAAATATCCTGAATGACCTGATACGCATCAACAACGATCGTATAGCAGGTTATCAGCGTGCCATCAATGAAACAAAAGACCTGGACATCGACCTGAAGGCCACCTTCAACAATATGATTGGAGAGAGCGAAAAGTATAGAAGCGAACTAGCTGATCTGGTTACACGTTATGGCGGTACTGTTCCTAAGGATAATACACTTGCAGGTAAAATATACCGTGTATGGATGGATCTGAAGGCTACCTTTACCGGAGCAGACAGGCGTGCCATACTGGAAAACTGTGAATATGGCGAAGATGCCGCACAGCGTGTTTATGAAGAAAGTCTTAGCCGTAGGGAAGAATTGACCGCTGAAGCCGCCACGCTCATAGAAGACCAGCAGAGATCGCTGAAGCTATCGCACGACCTGATAAAGAAATACAGGGATGCCCATGAGGCGCTGAAGTAGAAAGGTATAACAGACGCTGCGAAAAAATGCAGCGTTTATTTTTTACTCAGTAGGATTTGTAAATGCGTTATAGGCTTTTTACTACATTTGGCATATGATCGAGGTGAAGAACATTAAAAAGAGTTTTGGCGATAAAGTAGTGCTACAGGACGTTTCGGCGGTAATGCAGACGGGTAAGACCAACTTGATCATCGGGTCCAGTGGCAGCGGCAAAACTGTTCTTATGAAATGCATGATAGGGCTGATAAAGCCAGATTCGGGTACTGTACTTTATGAAGGCAAGGAATTAGGTAAGATGGACGACAAAGAGCTAAAAGAGCTGCGTATGCAGATAGGTATGCTCTTCCAGGGTAGTGCTTTGTTTGATAGTATGGATGTAGCCCATAACATCCGCTTTCCGCTTGATATGTTCACCAAAAACACCTCGGAGGAGAAACGTAAGCGGGTGGATGAGGTACTGGCGCGTGTAAACCTGGAGGGGGTAAACAAGAAATTTCCTGCGGAACTGAGTGGGGGTATGAAAAAACGTGTGGCATTGGCAAGAGCTATAGTGCTGAACCCCAAATACCTGTTTTGCGATGAACCTAACTCCGGCCTCGATCCGCAAACATCGCTGGTAATTGATAAACTGATTAAGGAGATCACTACGGAATATAATATTACCACCATAGTGAATACACACGATATGAATACCGTAATGGAAAGCGGGGATAATATCGTGTATATGTACCAGGGCAATAAGCAATGGCAGGGTAGCAGTAAAGACATCATCTTTAGTGAAGATGAGAAGCTCAACTCTTTCATTTTCGCATCTGAGTTCCTGGCCAAGGCTAAGGAAATGAGCCGTATGGAGGCAGAAGGAAAGGCTAAATAATAGATATATTATTGTTATTTGATGTTTGAAGTGTCAATAAATAAAGAAGCCCGGTGGACACCGGACTTCGAAATCTAGAATTGATTACCCATTACAAACTTTAGTACTTTCTATATCTATAAGCGATAATTTCTCTTGTTATGCATTAATAGACTGGGTGTTGAAACAAAAGGTTGGTAACTACCATAAAAAATATTGTCATGATAATTTCATATATGTGATGGCCACAGCAGGTAACCTTAGCAACTTAATTACCCTTTTTAGCAATTAAAGTTTATTTTTGCCCGTCTTTTCAAATAAAATATTATAGCTGATGGCTGTTTTAGTTAATAAGAATTCTAAGATCATAGTACAGGGTTTTACCGGTACTGAAGGAACTTTCCACGCTACACAGATGATAGAATACGGTACCAACGTAGTTGGCGGTATCACACCGGGTAAAGGTGGTTCTACGCACCTCGATCGTCCTGTATTCAACACTGTAAAGGATGCGGTTGATAAAACAGGTGCTGACGTGTCTATCATCTTCGTACCACCAGCATTTGCTGCAGATGCTATTATGGAAGCTGCGGACGCAGGCGTTAAAGTGATCATCTGCATCACAGAAGGTATTCCTGTGCAGGATATGGTCAAGGCTCGCGACTTCTTACGTGGTAAGGATTGCCGCCTGATAGGCCCTAACTGCCCTGGTGTCATCACTGCCGGTGAGGCTAAGGTAGGTATCATGCCGGGCTTTATCTTCAAGCCGGGCCGCATTGGTATCGTATCAAAATCAGGTACGCTTACTTATGAGGCTGCAGATCAGGTGGTAAAAGCAGGATTGGGTATCTCTACAGCTATCGGTATCGGTGGCGACCCGATCATCGGTACTACTACCAAAGAAGCGGTAGAATTGCTGATGAACGACCCTGAAACTGATGGTATCATCATGATCGGTGAGATCGGTGGTAACATGGAAGCAGAAGCTGCTAACTGGCTGAAGAACAACATGCGTAAACCGGTTGTAGGTTTCATCGCAGGACAAACTGCACCTCCGGGACGCCGTATGGGCCACGCAGGTGCTATCATTGGCGGTGCTGATGATACTGCAGCTGCAAAAATGAAGATCATGGGCGAATGCGGCATTAGCGTAGTAGCTAGCCCTGCAGATATTGGTAAAACAATGGCAGAAGCAATGAGCAAGAAATTAGCTACTGCTTAATTATAACTGATTACAAAAACACACAACAGGGCTGTCCGTTTGGGCAGCCTTTATTTTTTGCCCACGCTTGCCCATGTGCCCACGTTGCCCATACCGTGGGCGTGGGCAAAATGGGCAGGACCCTGTTCGCATGTTCGACATGTTCGTACTTGTTCGCGAACGAACAGAACTCGAATATGAACTCACACCTGCATATTGACCGTACTTATTAAGAATTACATAAGTAAATGAATTAAGTATTATAACGTATTTACCGTAACTGGTAATCGTAGATACTGAATCAAGTTCAGCATGACAATAAGTTTTCTCGTCATTGCGGGCCTGACCCGCAATCTACGATTGACGCAGTCAAGTATTAAACAATGCATATAATACACTATTAACATGGATGTGGGTTGAATTAAGTATTGTAACGTATTTACCCTAACGGGTAATAGTAGATGCTGAATCAAGTTCAGCATGACTATAGGTTTTCCCATAGTCTTATTGTTCTGTTCGTTCGCGAACAAGTACGAACATGTCGAACATCCCGAACATTGCGAACACTTTTTTGTATTGAGATATCAGTGGTCTTGCCCACGCCCACGGTATGGGCAGCGTGGGCAACCGTGGGCAAAACAATTATCTAACCTTTCGTTTCTCCATTTCCTTCGCTATTTCTATGCTGCCACAATCTCCACGATCACGTAGTTGGGTGATAATATTGGCATGGCTTTCTGCGTCCCTGTTTTGGCTAAGTTTAAAGATGGGGTAGAGTGATGTTACTTCCATCTCAAAGCCGACAATTGCCTTTAACAATGGCTGCACATAATGTTCCATACTCATGTGTTCCAGCAACTCAGGGTTAGCTTGTGTGTCTTCGTATTTATGGGTGAGATCGGTAAGTAGTTGTAATGTAAAAGTATCATCCATTAATCTTACCTGCCCCTTTGCATGCACGGTCATGTAGTTCCATGTGCTGCCATGACCGCGTTCTGTGTACCAGCTGGCGCTTACATAGCAATGTGGCCCTGTAAATAGTATCAATGCATTCGGGTTTTGCTCTATGGCAAGGTGATGGTCTGTCTTTCGCATGATATGTCCGCGCAATACAATGCGTCCATCTGCTTCGTTTATCAGTACCGGTATCTGTGTAGCGACCGGTATATCATTAGCAGTTGCAACAAGGGTAACAAAAGGATGTGCGTGCATGAATGCAACCACTGCTGCATGATCCTGCTCTGTAAAATGAGGCATTTTGTACATGTGTTAAATATAGTTATAAGTCTTGAGGCATGAGTCGTAAGTCTTGAGTCGGGTTGGTTAGGTATAATTAATTACTCTTAACACTCATAACTTACGACTCTCCACTCACAACTCAAAAGTGCTACTTTTGCCGCATGGTTTATAACGTGATCGGTATTATGTCCGGCAGTTCGCTGGATGGACTGGATATAGCTTTTGTACAACTGGATGAGATAAGGGGCAACTGGACTTACCAAATACTGAATGCAGCTTGTATACCTTACCCTGCAGACTGGCATCAGCAACTGAAGCACGCATCGCAGGTATCCGTGCCTGAATACCTGAAGCTGAATACTGCTTATGGAAGGTACATTGGGGAAGCCATCAATGAATTTATCACCACCCACAGCCTGGATCATAAAGTGCATTTTATAGCATCGCACGGGCATACTGTGTTTCACGATCCTGCAAACCATACATCTACCCAAATAGGAGATGGTGCTACCATAGCTGCCGTTACTTCTTTGCCCGTCATCACAGATCTACGCTCTGTAGATGTGGCGCTGGGCGGGCAGGGAGCGCCTATAGTACCTATTGGCGACAAGCTACTTTTTAGCCAATACGATTATAAACTGAATATTGGCGGCATTGCCAACATCACCGTACCGCATAATGGCAATATGATAGCGTTTGATGTATGCCCTGCCAACCAGGCGCTGAATGCATTGGCTGCTAAGGCAGATAAAGAAATGGATGAAAATGGTGAGCTGGCATCACAGGGAAATATATTGCTCGATGTATTATCAGACCTGAACGGGCAATCATACTATCAGCAACAGGCACCCAAATCTTTGAGCAACGAAGCTGCTATGCAACTTGCATTTCCGTCGCTGCTGGAAAGTCCGCATAGCGTGAATGATATGTTGCATACCTATGCGCAGCATATTGCAGACCAGGTAGCTGCAGCTGTGAAGCAATACCCGGCAGGTAAAGAAACAGCTACGATGCTTATCACAGGTGGAGGAGCATTTAATACTTACCTGGTACATAAGATACAGACGGCATTAGAACCTTACAATGTAGTGGTGCAGTTGCCTGATGAAACAACCATTAAATTCAAGGAAGCATTGGTAATGGCATTAATAGGTACACTACGCTGGCGCGAAGAAACCAATGTAGAGGCTAACACCACAGGCGCATCCCGCGATAGTATTGGCGGCGCACTCTGGATGGGGCATAGCTATTAGTGTTTTTCTGCTATTGGATAAGCCGGGATCTTTCTTTTTTTAAATATCAAATCGCTGTCTATACAATTTGGTTTCACCAAATGCGCCGGTAATTCAAATAACGGCTGTAGGTAGAATATTGCGTTTTTCGTTGTGTCGGTTACCACCAACCTAAAGAATGGATCAAAGTAACCAACAAAATCAGGGTCTTTTTGCTCAATCAGGTAAGTGCCACTTGACGGGTCATGCAAGTTAAATATTCCATTTCCGTTGGTTCTGCCGGAGGCAAAAAGTTTATTATCCTTTGTTATTATAAGCTTCAGGTCAGATGCAGGAGTATTGTCTCCGAAGGCTATAGATATACTAACAATGCGCGTGCTTTTGTTGTTCTTTTTTCGGGCAAAAGCAGGTATGGTACTACTTACGAAGAATAATAATGCCAGGTTAAGTAGAAAAAAAGTAAACATCAACTCAGTCGGTTTTGATTTCTTCATGACTTGGCCAATTAATGTGCGTTGTGTTCTATCTCTTTATCAGTTATTGCTTTCTTGTTAGGCTCAAAAGGATCGACCAGTGGTGGCTGATTTTTGCTATCACGCATGATAATAGAACTTTTAGGTTCTACGGGCATTATTATTATTGGTAGGCCGGTGGTAATGATGACATTTTTGTTTATAAAAGTATCTGTTTGCATCTGGACATCAATAACAATTGCAGTACCTGGGCTTAAACTCAAATCTTGCACATTTTTAGATTTATAACCTGTATGCTTTAGCACAACATCATATTTTTTCGGTGAGCTGTTATAGATGTATAACTTATAATTGCCATCGTAATCGGTTACAGCACCTGCCACCATTGTACCATTGCAATACGCGGCTACAATTGCTCCAAACATTGGTTCTTTCAGTTCGTCAATTACTTTTCCATTAATAATTATGGCAGTATCATTTTCGTCCTTGTTTTTTTTATCACTTTGGAGGGCTACTTGTGCATACGGTGTTTGTGCCCTTAACCCTGTCTCTGGCAATTGCGTAAATATTAAAGTAAGCCCCAAACCAATAAAGTATCTATACAGCCTGCTATGTGGTTGTGGTGGTATTGATATGGACGTGTTAAGTTGGTGATTATAAAACCTGCCACAAACTTGCTTGTTACGGTCGCTAAAGAATTGGTAGAGCTGTGCATCGGTATAGTTGGTAAAATCAGTTACTACTTTTTGGCACTGGCTGCAAAACCTGCCTTGCTCTGCCGGTGTCATCTTGTTCCAGTCCTCATGACAGGGATTGGGAATGGATATTTGTATGGCTTTAGATATCTTCATTGCGTTCTGCACTTAATGCGTTCTATGTTCTATTTCCTTGCTGTCGATAATTGTCTTATTGGGTTCAAAAGGGTCTATTAATGGCACGTGGGCTGTGTCATCACGGGGAATGTTGAGTCTTGTAGTGTCCGGCAGAAGTGGAACTTTACCTCCGCTAAATACCGCAACGTCATTTAAGCCGGTGGTGTCTAGTTTCATTCGTGCATTTACTGTCACGGTTTGTCCGGGGCTAACAAGGATATCTTCTACCGTCTTGGGGACGTAAGATGAGTATTTAAACACAACCTTGCAACGTACAGGTGTACTGGTTATGACAGGTATAGAATAATTGCCCCGCTCGTCAGTAATACATCCACCAACAGGTTTGTTGTCAATACTAGCCTGTACCACAGCGCCAATCATTGGTTCCTTGTGCTCGTCAATTACCTTTCCCTTAATAAAAGCTTTATTATCTGTGCTATCATCTGTAGTATTGTCAGTATCGTATGGGTTGGAGTAGGTATAAGGAGTTTGCGCCCGTGAGTGTGTTTCAGGGATATGTGTAAATAGCAGTGTAAGCCCCAATCCAATAAAGTATCGGTACAGCCTGCTATGCGGCTGTGGGGGTATGTGTATTTTCCTGTTGAGTTGATGATTGTAAAATCTACCGCATATCTCTTCTGTCCGCTTGCTGAAGAAGCTATATAGCTGTGCATCGGTGTAGTTGGTAAAATCGGTCACTACCTTTTGGCAATGGCTGCAAAACCTGCCTTGTTCCACCGGTGTCATCTTATTCCAATCCTCGTGGCAGGGATTGGGGATGGATATCTGTATCGATGGGTTCTTGAGCATAGGAATAGTTATTTTTGAGGCTTTGTGATAAAGGTGTTTGTTGTGCTTGCATCGGGCATTATTACGATCCTACCTAAATCTTCCCCAAACAAATCATCAAGTATGATATCAAAATGATTGTTATATGCTGCAGTGTAATGTAAGCTTCTTGAAAACTCGAGCCCCCAGGCTTGAATGTTAACTAAATAAACTCCCGGAGAAGGGTCCGTAATTTCGAACATCCCGGTACTATCTGTTCGTCCGGAAGTAGTTATTTGTTTATATCGGGTAACCGTGTATATAGCATTAGGTACAGGTCGAAAGGTTTCATCTTTTATCGTAACAACAAGGTGGGATTTAGATTCTTTGTTTTGGGTCTGTTGATCCAGTTTTTTTGTCAGAACAGAAACGGGCTTTTGCGCAAAGATTTGATTGTTTGGTATTGAGGAGAATACTAGTATCAGGCTAAGTCCCAGAAAGTATAAGTACAGTCGGCTATGCGGCTGATGTGGAATGTGAATGCTCCTATTAAGTTGCGAGGAATATACCCTGCCGCATATAGAGACTCCTTTGTGTTGCTGCAAATAATTGTATAACTGTGTATCGCTGTAAGCTCTGAAGTCTATAACCGCCTTTTGACAGTTGTTACAGAACCTGCCCCGCTCGATTGGTGTCATCTTGTTCCAATCCTCGTGGCAAGGATGGGGGATGGATATCTGTATCGGCTTACTCATAGTAAATAGTTCTACTAAGGTAAGATGCACCCGTCAGAGAATTTCCACAAAAAAGTAAATATTTAATGTGTAGGGGTGTGTATTAGTACTGTCCCGTACTCAGCAACACAAGTGTACATGCTTCCATTGCATCGCCACCTTGTCCCTCTACCATGCGTTCCAGCTCCGGGTTTTCTGTGCCGGGGTTAAAGATTACACGCTTTGGTTTTAAAGAAAGGATATAATCGTAATATGGTTTCTGATTGGTAGGGTTCAGGTAAAGGGTAACCGTATCAACATCATCCATTTCTGGGTGTTCGGTAATAATAGGCGTATCGCCAACTTGTCCTGCCCGGTTCCCAATGGCAATTACGGGATGTCCTTTGCTTCTCAGGCGGTTTAAAGCCAGGTAGCTATATCGGGATGGGTTTTCTGATGCGCCTAATATTACTGTCTTCTTACTCATATCGCAAATTTACAAATGATACCGTGTTCTATTGATATCATAAAACTAATGCCGCCATAACGGCTATTTATGCTATTTCACAATTTGTTGACGGTTATTTTTAATGCGGATTGATTAACTTTAGTTGGTCGTTTAAATCATACTCATGCAGGAAGCATATATCATAGCAGGTTACCGTTCAGCAGTAGGAAAGGCAAAAAGAGGCGCATTACGTTTTTATCGTCCTGACGATCTTGCCGTAGATGTGATCAGGGGAGTGGTGGCCAGTGTGCCGCAGTTGGATGTGAAGCTGATAGATGATGTGATCGTAGGGAATGCCGTGCCCGAAGCAGAGCAGGGGCTGCAGGTGGGCCGTATCATTGCCAACCGTGCGTTAGGCGAGGGTGTAGCAGGTGTTACACTCAACCGCTATTGCGCATCGGGCCTCGACGCTATTGCAACTGCAACTGCCAAAATACGTATGGGCCTTGCTGATTGTATTGTAGCAGGTGGTACAGAGAGCATGAGCCTGGTACCTACTGCCGGATGGCGCACCATGCCGAACTACGAGTTGGTAAAAGATAATGGCGATTACTACCTGAGCATGGGCCTTACTGCTGAGCAGGTAGCAAAGGATTTTAAAGTATCGCGTGAAGACCAGGATGCTTTTTCCCTGCGTTCTCATCAGCGTGCTTTGAATGCGATTGAAAAAGGATATTTCAAAAAAGGCATATTGCCGGTTACCATAAAAGAGGTGTACCTCGATGCTAAAAGCAAACGTGCGGAACGCGAAGTAGTTTTTGATACCGACGAAGGGCCTCGTGCGGATACTTCTATGGAGGTATTAGCTAAGCTTCCCGCGGTGTTTGCAGCAGGAGGCTCCGTTACCGCAGGCAATAGCTCGCAGACATCTGACGGTGCTGCTTTTGTGATCGTAATGAGCGAAAAGCTGATGAACCAACTGGGACTGAAACCGTGGGGCCGTTTGATAGCGTGTGCCAGTGCCGGTGTAGATCCCCGCATTATGGGTATAGGCCCTGTTGCTGCTGTGCCAAAAGCGTTGAAACAGGTAAATATGTCTGTTGGCGATATAGACCTGGTAGAATTAAATGAAGCATTCGCCTCCCAGTCGCTCGCTGTGATACGTGAACTGGGCCTTGATGAAGAAAAGGTGAATATCAACGGCGGCGCCATTTCCCTGGGGCACCCATTAGGCTGTACCGGTGCTAAACTTACCGTTCAGATACTGCACGACCTGGAGCGCCTGGGTAAGAAATACGGTATGGTTACTGCCTGCGTAGGCGGAGGGCAAGGTATTGCCGGTATCATAGAAAGATTGTAAACCAGCTTTTTATATCAGGAATCCCCTAATTTTGCGGCGTCTAAGAATATTTCTTCATGCGCAAAATATTGTTGACCCTTTTGGGTTCAGCCCTTGCAGCTCTCCCCGTTCAGGCTCAGTTGTTCAAGAAACACATCCTTACAGGTATGTACCTGCAGTGGGGGTATAACCGTGTTGGGTATACCAAAAGCGACCTGCACTTTGTAAACGGCGATCAATACAATTTCACGGTTCATAAAGTAAAGTCCAACGATCAGCCCGACTTTTCAGGATGGCGTACGAACCCGTTGGATATCTCCATCCCGCAGTATAATTATCGCATTGGGTTTTATCTTAACAAGAAGCATACACACGCTATAGAGATCAATTTCGATCATACCAAGTATATTGTTACCGATTATCAGCCGTATAATATCACCGGGCAAATAGGCGGACAATCGATCAACTGGAAGGATACGCTCCTTAATCCGCAATATCTGCATGTGGAGCATACCAACGGTGCCAACTTCTTTCACCTAAACTATGTAGGGCAGTATGAAATAGTGAAAAGCAAGAAAAGATACAGCCCGAGGCTTACTGCTGTATGGAAAGCTGGTGCAGGTGTTGTAGTGCCTAAGTCCGATATATTCCTGTTTGGTAAGCACCTCGATAATGTATTCCATGTAGCAGGCTTTGTAGTGAGCGGAGAGGCAGGTGTTCGGTTCTATCCTGCAAGAAACCTGTTCCTGGAATTAACCGGCAAAGGTGGCTTTGCCGATTACCTGAATGTGCTTACGGTTGCTGACGGTGGCTGTATTCATCACAACTTTGGTTATGCAGAAGGCGTATTTACTATTGGTTATGATATTAACTTTGGTAAGTACCGTTATAAATTACCCAACAAGAATAAAGGCAAGGAAGAATAATTACTCATTATCCCTAAACAAATTCTATGCGCTCCTTTTTACTGCTATTGATGGCTTGTTTGATGATCACCGACGCACAAGCTAAGCTGAAGATCCGAAATGTTGTTTTTACAGGTATGTATTTTCAATGGGGGTACAACAGGGATATCTATTCTAAAAGCGATCTGCATTTTGTGAATGGTAATGATTACAACTTCACCATTTACGGAGCAAAGGCGCACGACCAACCCGATTTCTCCGGCTTCCGTACCAATCCTATAGATATCACCATACCGCAGAATGTTTATCGCATAGGATTCTACTTAAACAAAAAGCATACCCATGCAATAGAGATCAACTTCGACCATGCTAAGTATGTAGTCACCGATTATCAGAAAGTACATATCAAAGGGCAAATAGGGGGCGAAACATTTGACAGGCAGGATACTATCCTATATCCTTATTTCGTACACATGGAACATACCAATGGCGCTAATTTCTATCATATTAATTATGTAGGCCAGCAAGAGCTGCTGCACGACAAGAAACGCGATTTTATGCGTGCCTCCGTAATCTGGAAGGCCGGTGCAGGCATTGTAGTTCCTAAGTCGGACATATTCCTTATGGGTCAGCACCTGGATAATAAGTTTCATGTAGCGGGTTACATAGCAGGTATAGAAGGCGGACTGAGAATATATCCTTTCCGTAACTTCTTCTTCGAGGCCACCGGTAAGGGCGGGTTTGCCAATTACCTGAATGTACTTACCGTTGCTGATGGTGGAAGGATACATCATCACTTCTGGTTCGGTGAGATCATCGGTACATTTGGGTTTGATGTCAACTTCCGTAAGTATAGCTATAAACGCCGCATGAAGGAGAAAGCGGCAATGCAGCAGTAATAATTATATATTTGCAGTATTGTGCTGAAGCGGATATCACATATCATCCTTTCGTTGTGGCTGGCAGTAGTATTGTTCTTCGGCAGTACGCCTAAGGAATTTATACACCTTTTTACCCACCACACAGATACGGTCCACTCGGCACATGAGAAGGATGGGTTGGTATTTGATCCCATACACCACCACTGTACTTTTCTTAGTTATGCATTGCCTCTGTTCATCAAAGACGATGCACAACCAGTATTTACTTATCACGACCCCGTATCTTATCCGCAGTATAATGCTGTTTATGTGACAAGCCCTGCGGTGGCTGCTATATATACCGCAGATCTCCGCGGCCCTCCTGCGATCTGATTATTCTATCGTTGATTTTATTGCTGCGCAATGCGCAGGTTTTCTTCATGAATAATACTTAAAGATCCATGGATCGTTATTATAGATCATTATTTATTGCAGTACTACTATTTATGCTGCCATCGCTGCTATTCGCAGCTCCACAAAATATTTTAAAAGGGACTGTTACAGACGAAAATAAAAATCCCCTTATTGGCGCCACTGTGGCTATTCCGGATCTGAAGCTTGGCACCGTTACCGATGAAAAAGGTGACTATAGTTTATCCTCCCTGCCGAAAGGGCGTTTCTTAGTGCAAGTAAAGATGCTCGGCTTCGAAACCGTTACCATTACTATAGATATCAGTAATGACATAGAGCAAAACTTTATGCTTAAAGAAAGCATCATTGAAAAAAATGAAGTGGTGGTAACGGGGACCAGTATGGCTACTGAAGTTCGGAGAAGTGTTACTCCGATCCAAATGGTGCGGATGCAGGAACTAAGGCAAAATGCCTTTACCAATGTGGTAGATGCCATTGCCAAACTACCGGGCATAAGCCAGGTGAGTACCGGCCCTGCTATATCAAAACCGGTGATACGCGGATTGGGTTATAACCGCGTTATTACCCTAAACGATGGTGTTCGCCAGGAAGGCCAGCAATGGGGTGATGAGCATGGTATAGAGATAGATGATTACAATGTATCACGCATAGAAGTGTTGAAGGGCCCCGCATCCCTTGCTTACGGCTCAGATGCATTGGCAGGTGTTATTAATATCGTTTCTGATGAACCTTTGCCACAAGGCAAAATCCAGGGTAACGTTATTGCCAATTATCAGACCAATAGCGGGCTGGGAGCTTTACATGGCGATCTTGGCGGTTATATTAATGGTATTAGCTGGAATGCCTATGCAACAGGTAAGCAATCACACGATTACCATAATGCTAATGACGGTTATGTATTCGATACCCGTTTCCACAATCTGAACTATGGCGCTACTATCGGTATTAATAAAAAATGGGGTTACTCGCGTCTCTCCTACACTTCCTTCGGACAAACACTGGGCCTTGCCGAAGGAGAGCGGGATAGTGCCACCGGTAAATTTATCAAGACCGTAAATAATGGCGGTGTTGCAGAGGAACAACTGGTGACCGACGAAGATGGTAAATCTTATGCACGGGTATTGCCATCGCAACGTATCGACCACCACAAGCTGGTCCTGAACAATAACTTTTACCTGAACAATGGAAGCAGGGTAGGTGTAATCCTGGGTTATCAGCAGAATTCGCGCAAGGAATTTGGTGATGTTTTGAACCCGGATGAACCCGGTCTGCATTTCCAGCTCCGCACCTATACTTACGATGTAAAATACTTTTACCCGGTATGGAACGGCTGGCAGGTAACCACTGGTGTCAATGGTATGGCGCAGAACAATGCTAATAAAGGCATAGAATTCCTGATACCTGACTATAACCTGTTTGATGCAGGTATCTATACTATAGCTAAGAAAGAATGGAAGCAATGGGCGGTATCCGGTGGTTTGCGCTACAACTATCGTACGCTTACTGTGAAGTCTCTTTATCTCGATTCTACCGATAAAAAGGCAGAACAACTATTGCCGGGAGGTTTTGAGCAATTCACACCTTTTACCCGCAATTTTTCGAACCTCGTAGGTAGTCTTGGTACCAGTTATGCTGCATCAAAGCAGGTGACGTTCAAGTTTAATGTAGCTACGGGTTTCCGTTCACCAAACGCTGCTGAGCTCGCTGCCAATGGCGTGCATGAGGGTACTATACGTTATGAATATGGAACACCAGGCCTTAAAGCAGAGAATAGCGTACAGGGAGACCTGGGAATGGCATGGAACGCCAACCATATAGAGTTGAATGCCTCCATATTCTATAATTATATCAATAACTACATTTACCTGGAAAAACTGCTGGGCGTTGATGGCTCGGATTCCATTCCTGCAGAGCACAATGACCAGGGCTTTGGTGCTTATGCCTATGCACAGAGCAATGCCGGGCTTTATGGCGGGGAATTGTATATAGATCTGCATCCTCACCCGCTCGATTGGCTGCATCTTGCTAATACGTTCTCTTATGTTCGCGGTGTGATATTCAATGGTACGGACAGCACAAGAAACCTGCCATCTATGCCGCCTGCCCGCTGGCAGATAGAACTTAGAGCCGAAAAACGATCGTTGGGTAAATGGATCAGGAATGGTTATATAAAATTGGGCACAAATATCGCATTCGCTCAAAACGACATTTTCAGTGCCTACGGCACGGAAACAGCAACCCCGGGTTATACCCTGTTTAACGCAGGGCTTGGGTTCGACCTGGTAAACAAAGCCCAGAGAACGGTATGTACCTTGTCGATTTCTGCCCAAAATATCACCGATGTAGCCTACCAGGACCACCTGAACCGTCTGAAATATGCAGACATCAACTATGCTACCGGGCGTACGGGCATCTATAACATGGGCCGTAACTTCAGTATTATGGCGTCGGTACCACTGCGTTTCAAATAGTTTAATTTTTAGCTTATCTATATGTGTTTTTTATTATTAAACGTCGTATATTTAGTATAAAGATTTAAGTGATATGATGGCAACCCTAATTGCAAAGGAAGATGTTCCTTTGTACAAGATCGTACCCGCATTTGTTGACAATACCGTCCGCTGGTTACGAGAGCTCCAGTATGCTACCCGCCTGGGTAATGAATTTAAGAGCAAAACGCATATTACATTTGAAACAACAGAAGGTGCGCGCAGTATCAGCACCACGGTGTGGTCGGTCACGGACAGGTTTGTACAGATAAAAGGCGGTACCAATATTCCGCTAAACAGTATCCTCGACGTACATTTTTAGAATTGTATTTTGTTAATGTATTAATCCCAAGGGTTTTATTAAATTTGCAGTGCTTTAAGCAGGGTGCTTAGGGCACTGCATTTTTTATACTAAAACACAAAACGTTTACCCCGGCGTTTTTGACATCAAAATGGAACAACAAGAGATAATAGATCGTATCAATAATTTCATGGTCGAAGACTTTGAAGTAGATGCATCTGCTATTAAACCTGATGCTGATCTTAAAGAAACCCTTGATCTGGATAGTCTCGACTATATAGACCTCGTAGTGGTGATAGAACAAAACTTCGGCTTCAAAGTAAAGCCCGAAGATTTTCAGCAAATGGTAACCATCCAGGATTTCTACAATTACGTTTCCAACCGATTGCAAATAAAAAATGCCTGATACAGCTACCTGGCAGGGACGCTCTAAAGGTACACCATTAGGTTACAGGATATTTGTAGCATTATTAAAAGCCGGTGGGTTGAGACCGGCTTATGCTTTATTACATTTTGTTACTCTTTATTACAGGCTGTTTGTAAAGTCGGCAACAGCACCGTTGCAATATCTATACAGGCAGCGCATGGGTTTTGATAAGCGCACAACCAACCGCTATATCAAACGTAATATTATCATCTTCGGACAAACCCTGATAGATAAGATTGCAGTATTGGCTGGTATGCAAACACCACTCACTTTTGCACACGAGGGTGTAGAGCATATCGAGCAATTGGTAAAAGATGGTAAAGGTGGCGTGTTGGTAAGTGCGCACCTTGGTAATTGGGAAGTGGCTGGGCATTTATTGAAACGCGTAGAGGCGCCTATTAATATCGTAATGTACGATGGGGAAGGTGAGCAGATGAAGGCATATATGGAGCAATTTGACAGCAAACGCTCTTTTAATATTATTTACATCCGCGAAGACCAATCGCATATCTATGAGATGTCTGCAGCCCTCAACAGGAATGAGTTGATCTGCCTGCATGCAGATAGGTTCAGACCCGGCAATAGGACAATGGAACATGAGTTCCTCGGAGAGAACGCACTCTTCCCCGCAGGCCCCTTTATACTGGCATCCAAATTAAAAGCGCCTGTTTGCTTTGTTTTTGCCTTCAAAGAGACTAATTTTCATTACCATTTTTACGCATATCCGGGCAAGGTATATGAAGGCAGAGGTACGACTGGGATGGAACGAATGCTGGATGATTATGTGGCTCTCCTTGAAAAAATGCTCAAACAATACCCGGAACAGTGGTTTAATTATTTTGACTTTTGGAAAAAATGAAAACTGTAGATATAACAAATTTTATTCCTCAGCGGGCTCCGTTCGTGATGATAGATGATATTGTATCTGCCGACGAAAAATTATCTGTTACCACACTTAATATCAGGAACGGCCATCTTTTTGTGAAGGAAGGTTATTTTACTGAACCGGGGCTGGTAGAGAATATGGCGCAAACTGCGGCTGCAGGTACCGGATATTATGCGCAGCTTGCGGGTAAAACTGCACCGGTTGGCTTTATTGGTGCTTTAAAGAATTTGAACATAATAGAATTACCAAAGGTGGGCGATACCATCAAAACGGAAGTGAATTTTCTGAACCAGGTATTGAACGTACACATTGTACAGGGCAGGGTATATCTTAACAATAAGGAAATAGCCAATTGTGAACTTAAGATATTCTTACAGGAATCATAAAATCACACATATGAAAAAGTTATTGTTCTTTATATGCTGCCTGTTGATGGCAACTGCTTCGTTCGCTCAGAAGAAACCAAACCTGTTTGATGCCGACCAGCCTGTAACCTGGCTAGGCCTAGATTTTTCGCAAATGAAATTCATCGGAGAGGCCACGCAATGGAAAGATGCAGGAGAGATTACCAATAGTCAACTCCGGGATAAATTTTTCCCGGCCTGGAATGAGCTTTTCATCAAGGAAAAAGACAAATATAAAGTGGCAGATGCTGTGGGGCGTACAGAAGTAGATTATGCAATTGATGTAACCGAAAAGGCTAACAATAGTCTGAAGGGTAATTTCTTTGAGAATGATGGTAGCCTGTACCAGACTTTAAGTGAACAAAAGGTGTCTGCGCTTGTTAAAAAATATGATTTCAAAGGGAAGACTGGTATTGGTATGATCTTCTTTGTGGAGGGTATGAGTAAAGGCAGGGAACATGCGTCTATGTGGGTTACCTTTGTAGATATGAAATCAAAAACTGTCTTGCTTACAAAGCAGATGGAAGGTAAGGCAGGCGGATTCGGCTTTCGCAATTATTGGGCTAAAACGTTCTATAATGTGTTGAAAGATGTGAAGGACGACTGGAATGATTGGAAGAATTAATAGGAACAAGCATTTTGAATAAAACTCTGACCCATACCACCGAACTGGTAGTGAAGTTTAGCGAAGCAGATCCCCTTGGTATCGTGTGGCATGGACATTTTATTAGGTATTTTGAAGATGGCCGTGAGGCTTTCGGGGAGGCTTATGGCCTTCGATATCTTGATTTTTATAGAAGTAATATAGTTGTTCCTATTGTTAAGATCAGTTGCGATTACAAGCGTATACTGCGATATGGGCACAAGATAAGGTTGCAGACAACCTATGAAGATTGCCAGGCTGCAAAGCTTATTTTCCACTATGCTATATATGACCTGGATACTGATGAAAAAGTAGCAATAGGCACTTCTACACAGGTATTTATGGATAAAGAAAGCCTGGAATTAATGTGGAACTATCCGCAATTCATGCTCGATTGGAAAGAAAAATGGCTGAACAAGTGAGGAAACCGGTACATGCAATAGCTACTAATATTACCAGCGCATTGGGTTTAGATACCCGTTCGCATTGGCAGGCGATCATGTCCGGTAACCGTGGTGTTAGAGAGTATAGCGATGAGGCATTCAGTAAGCATCCGTTCTGGGCTTCTAAGCTGGATGTTGCACAATGGCAATATATACAGGAACGTACTAAAGGCAGCGAATCGCTTACGCCGTTCGAGCAACTTGCAGTTTTTTCTGCAAAGCAGGCATTAGAACAGCTGGATGAAACGCTTCAGCCCAGTGAAACTATAGTAATATTATCTACAACAAAAGGGAATGTAGAATTACTTGATCGTATTGATGACGAGCGTGTATTGTTGTCGTATAGTGCGGAGGTTATATCAAATGCTTTAGGGTTTAATAGCGTGAAACCGCAGGTGATCTCTCATGCCTGTGTATCCGGTGTTTTAGCATCCGTTTATGCCATGCGCTTGCTGCAATCGGGGCGGTACAAAAATGCCATCGTTATCGGCTGCGATCGTTTTACAAGATTTGTGCTGAGCGGCTTCCAGTCATTCCATGCAATAGATAAGCAGGCATGCCGTCCTTTTGATGCAGCCAGGTCAGGCATTAATCTTGGTGAGGCTGCTGCTACAGTAATATTATCAACAGAAGATCTGCATATGCCATTGGCAAAGATCATCGCAGGTAGTTCTTCTAACGATGCCAACCATATTTCAGGTCCCTCACGTACAGGCGAAGAATTAGGCCTCGCTATCAAAGCTGCATTGAACGAAGCAAAGCTTGATGCAGGTAAAATCAATATGATATCAGCACACGGTACTGCTACAAAGTACAATGATGAAATGGAAGCGCGTGCTTTTGATCTATGTGGATTTGCAACGACCCCGGTTCATAGTACTAAAGGATATACAGGGCACACGCTGGGCGCTGCCGGGGTGTTAGAAAGTGTATTGGTTATTGAAAGTATTCAACACCGGGAGTTGATACCGACTATAGGTTATGAAGAACATGGAGTACCGGTTTCTTTAAATATTACCACGTCTGCAACGCCGGCAGAGATCAATTATGTATTAAAGACGGCCTCAGGTTTTGGTGGTAGCAACGCGACCGCCATCTGGGCAAGGGTGTAGCGATTATTATTCGAGGTTAGTATTCCCGTCGATGAACTTTAGGTTGTATTTAAACTGGTTCAACCTCCAGCCTTTTGATGTATTGATGGCATTGAGATCATAGCTGCCAACAAATACTCTTGTCTTTCCGTTTGCTGCGCTGTTCTTATAATGATATGCTACCGCGTAGGCAAAGATGGAAGCTTCCTCTTTCCTTACATCTATCAGGTAGTGCCCTGCCTGGTGATGTACTTCATCCAAACCTTTAAATCCTTCAGCCCACATATCGCACAGCTCGACAGCTTTTAGTTTCCTTAGTTCACCGCCGCCGGCAGAAGACATGTCAAACCAGAGCTCTTCCACAAATACTTCGTCCAGCAGATCCTGCCAGCGTTGCGCATCTGTGTACATAAATAATTTGTTGGCGAGTTCTGTAAGGTGAAACTTTTCCATAGTATTAT
This sequence comes from Bacteroidetes bacterium 43-93, assembly GCA_001897855.1. Classification (GTDB taxonomy): domain Bacteria; phylum Bacteroidota; class Bacteroidia; order Chitinophagales; family Chitinophagaceae; genus Polluticoccus. The sequence goes on along the minus strand of MKUO01000017.1, from coordinate 97,190 downwards.
TTTTTCAGAGCGTTGTATGCTATCCAGCTAAATAATCCTACGCCCGTTTTCATCGCTTCTTCGTCTATGTCAAATTTAGCATTATGTACCGGTGCGGTAAACTGCTCGTTGTTTTTATTGGTACCTATCCTAAAAAAGCAGCCCGGCATATGATGTGTATAAAAGCTGAAGTCTTCACCGGCCATGCGCATATCCAGCGTATGTACTTTTTCTTTACCCAGGTATTCTTTAGCCCAATCTTCTGCCTGGTCTGATGTTGCAGGATCATTGTATAGAGAAGGATACCCCGGTGGCATATCTACTATCGCCTTGGCGCCGTAGGCATTACAGGTTTGTTCTATGATGTCCTTTATCCACTTACGGGCTTCAGCGCGCCATTTTTCATCCATGGTGCGTAGTGTACCCATCATTTCTACTTTATCGGGTACTACATTGGTAGCAAAGCCTCCTTTGATCATACCAAATGTCAATACGCTTGGCATCAGCGGGTTGCTTTTGCGTGATACTACTTGCTGCAGGCCGGTGATCACTTGCGCAGCAATAGCAATCGGGTCAATAGTTTGATGGGGCAGGGCAGCATGTCCGCCTTTTCCTTCAATGGTTACATATATCTCATCTGCACTGGCCATATATTGCCCTGCACGAAAGCCTGCTGTTCCTGATGGCAGGTGTGGGTACACATGTAATGCATATATAGCCTGTGGTTTAGGGTTTTCCAATACGCCCGCTTCTATCATCAGGCTGGCACCACCGGGATGTTTTTCTTCACCCGGTTGAAATATCAGCTTCAGAGTGCCTTCAAATTCATCTTTCAACTCATTTAGCACTTTTGCTGTGCCGAGTAAGCAACTGGTATGTACATCATGCCCGCATGCATGCATCACGCCATCGTTTTGTGAGCGGTAGCTGGTATCATTTGCTTCCTGTATTGGCAGCGCGTCCATATCAGCCCGCAGTGCTATGCATTTGCTATCCGGATTCTTACCTTTTATCAGTGCCACAATACCCGTACCTGCTATGCCTGTCTGGTGTTCTATACCCCAACTGGTAAGCTGGCGCGATATGAATGCAGCGGTGTTATGTTCTTCAAAAGAAAGCTCGGGGTAGGTATGTATATGGTGGCGTATTGCCTGTACTTCAGGAAAATGCTGTTCTGCTTTTTCGCGTATGCGGTTAATCATCTTTCAGTGTATTGATAACAACAATGTCGGGTACTATCATACAAGGGTCGTAGATATTACTGACCTCAACATAAAACTTATAAGCTTCTCCGCGCGATGCAAAATCGCCCACTTTAACGCGGAACTGTGGTTGCACATAAGTGAGGTAGGTTCTTACATTAGGATATCGCCGCATAAAGTCAACACGTATCTGGTTAGCTTTTACTCGGTCATTACCATTATATATCTGCACACGGTAGCCTCTGCCTGACCGTATAACACCTAATTGTACATTTCTGTATTTCTTCAGCAGGATAGCAAGCCGCGGATCTGAATGCATTATTACACCCGTGGTATTGGCAGTAGCTGAACCTGCATTTTCATTTACATGTATCTGGGCTCTTGCCGGAAGGGCAAATGCGGATAAGATAAATAATATATAACAGGCAAACTGTTTCATCTCTTATGCTAATCTACGGTTCTTTACTTTCTTTTACTATAGCAATGCCGGAGGAGGTGCCAATGCGGGTTGCCCCTGCGCGAATCAACTCCTCTGCAAATGCAAAGGTACGAATACCACCTGAAGCCTTGATCGCAACCTCTGCGGGAAGATGCTTACGCATTAATTCAACAGCATGCGTGGTAGCGCTGGTTTCTGCATAGCCCGTGGACGTCTTCATAAAGTCAACACCCGCAGCACTATATACCTCACAACATTTTATGATCTCTTCATCTGTCAATACTCCCGATTCTATGATCACTTTGATGATGCAGCCGTGGCTATGAACTAACTTGGTACAAGCCGTTATCTCATGCTGTAAGTACTGCCAATCGCCCGATTTTAATGCCGCAATATTGTGTACAATATCTAACTCCCTGGCACCTGCATTTATTGCCGCACTTATTTCGGCCAGCTTGGCGGCAGTGGTACTATATCCGAATGGGAATCCTATCACTGTTGCTATATGCACACCGCTTCCTTTTAATGTCGTATTGGCGGTAGCTGCATAATAGGGTGGTACGCATACGGCAGCAAAGCCATACTCTTTAGCTTCTGCACAAAGCCGAACGATATCGTCCGGCTTTGTCGTTGGCTTTAATATGGTATGGTCAATATAACCGGCAATATCGTTCATTAGAGATTTTTGATCAGCTCTAATGCAAATTCGCTGGTCTTTAATAAAGTGGCATCATGCATCAGGTTATAGAAGTCTATCGTAACCCGTTTGCGTTTGATGGTAACACTAAGCGCGTTCAATATGCAATCAGCAGCTTCTTTCCAGCCCATGTATTCCAGCATCATTACACCGCTCAGCAGCAGGCTCGATGGGTTCATGGTATCTGTATTGGCAAAGCGCGGAGCAGTACCGTGTGTAGCTTCAAATACAGCATGGCCGGTCAGGTAGTTAATATTGGCGCCCGGCGCTATACCAATGCCACCTACAGCAGCAGCCAGCGCATCGGAAATATAGTCACCATTCAGGTTTAGCGTGGCAACCACAGAATAGTCTTTTGGTGCCAGCAATATTTGTTGGAGGAAGTTGTCAGCAATTACATCTTTAACAATGAGCTTTCCATCTGCAACAGCATGCTTCATTTCTTCATTGGCAATTTCCTCACCCTTTTCTTTCTTGGTCTTTTCCCATTGATCCCATGTGTACACCTTATCAGTAAACTCTTTTTCTGCCACAGCATAACCCCATGTTTTGAAGCCACCTTCGGTAAACTTCATGATATTGCCTTTGTGCACAAGGGTAACAGAAGGACGTTTGTGCTCCAGTGCATAAGCTATAGCGGCGCGAACAAGGCGTTCAGAACCTTCTTTGGAAACGGGTTTGATACCTAATGAAGTGGTTTCGGGGAAACGTATTTTTTTACCCGCACCCAGTTCATCGGTAAGGAATGCCAGTAATTTTTTTGCTTCGGGGGTATCGTAGTTGAATTCGATGCCCGCGTATATATCTTCTGTATTTTCTCGAAAGATCACCATGTCTACATTCTCAGGATGTACTACCGGCGAAGGCACACCATGGAACCATTGTACCGGGCGAAGGCATACATACAGATCCAGTTCCTGGCGCAGTGCTACGTTTAGCGAACGGATGCCGCCACCTACCGGTGTGGTCAATGGGCCTTTTATAGATACAAGGTATTCTTTGGCTATATCCAGCGTCTCTTTGGGTAACCATTCTCCGGTTTGCTTAAAGGCTTTTTCACCTGCAAGCATTTCCTTCCATTCAATTTTGCGCTTGCCGCCATAGCATTTTTCTACGGCTGCATCCAGTACTTTTTTACTGGCGCTCCACACATCGGGCCCTATACCGTCACCTTCTATAAATGGAATGATTGGATTGTCGGGTACATTAACTTTACCGTTCGCACCCATGGTTATTTTCTGAGAAGACATTGTCCTGGCTGTTTTTTTAGTACGCGCGCGAAGTTAGCACAAAACAGCTTTACAATATGCTAAAAACAACTGTAAAATGAGGAGGGCGGTGGCTTATTCGCCCCGGCCTTTTTCTAAAGTGAAGCCAAATGAAGAGCCAACACCCTGCGTACTACGCGCCGTTACTGTCTGATTATGGGCTTCTATAATATGTTTTACAATGGCAAGCCCCAGTCCGGTGCCGCCAATCTCCCGGCTGCGGCTGCGATCAGCACGGTAAAAACGTTCAAAAATGCGCGGCAGATGCTCTTCTGCAATGCCCGGTCCGTCGTCCGAAATTTCTATATATACATGCTTGTCATCTACTTCGTAAAAGCCGGCTGTAACATTGCCGTTTTCGCTACCGTATTTCAGGGCATTCTGCACCAGGTTTACCAGCACTTGTTTTATCTTGGGCTTATCTGCATATACGGTGAGGGGACGTTCCGTCCCTTTTTTAATATGCATTTCTATGTTCCTAGCCTTTGCCTGCAGGGAAAGCTCTTCAAACACATCCTTTACGAGGTCTTGTATCACGAATGATTCCTGGATGATCGGCATTTTGCCCGATTCCAGTTTTGATATCTCGTCCAGGTCGTCCAGCAACCTTGTTAGCCTATCGATGCTTTTGGTGGCATTGGTAAGGAACTTCCTGTTCACTGCGGGGTCTTCCAATGCGCCGTTGAGCAGGGTATCAACATATCCTTGTATGGTAAATACCGGTGTCCTTAATTCATGCGATAGATTGGCCAGGAATTCCTTCCTGAATTTTTCATTGGCGCGCAGCATGTTGATCTCGTCGCGGCGTTGCAGTGCCCAGCGGCCAACTTCTTCGCTTACTTCATCGAGCGATTTTTGGGGGAGGATATTGTTGTAGAAAAACTCTTCTTTTTTGGTAGCCTTTGTCTGGAATATCAGTTTGTAGATGAGCTTTATCTTACGATAGATGAAACGCTGGAGGGTATAATAGTATATCCAGTAAATGACTACGAAAGTAATGGCAAAAACGATGAGGGGGATATACCATTCCGGTTGCAACACCAGGCTCATAAGCGCGTTAATGACCGAAATGATCAGCGCTGTAATGAAGGATAAAAGCCTTGGGGAAAGGTTTTTAGTATTGAGTACCGTAGACTTAGTGTTGAGTACCGTAGGCATGGTACAATCTACGCCATTTCAAACTTATAACCTATACCCTTAACGGTTGTGATCAGGTCTATACCTATCTTCTGGCGTATCTTCCTGATGTGCACATCGATGGTACGGTCACCTACAATTACTTCTGTTCCCCATACACGTTGCAGTATCTCGTTGCGGAGAAATACACGGCCCGGTTTTGAAGCAAGAAGGGAAAGCAGTTCGAATTCTTTTTTGGCAAGGATGATCTCCTGGCCTTTGTAGCTAACGGTAAACTTGCTCTTGTTGATCTCCAGGTCACCAAAAGTAAGCTTCTGATCCTGTTCATCATCTTTGCGCAGCCTGCGGAGCGCGGTACGTATACGGGTAGTGAGCAGTTCCGGCTTTATGGGCTTGGCAATGTAATCGTCCGCACCAATTTTCAACCCTTCAATTTCTGATTTTTCATCACTGAGCGCTGTGAGAAAGATGATGGCTGTATCTTCAAACTCCGGCATCTGGCGTAGTTCCTTGATGGTTTGTATACCATCTTTGTTCGGCATCATAATGTCCAGCAATATCAGGTCTGGCCTGAAGTCTTTCGCCTTCCTTATAGCTTCCACACCGTCGCGGGCTGTAGAGATGAGATAGCCTTTCCCCTTAAGATTATAGCTAATAAACTCAACTATATCCGGTTCATCATCAACGATCAGTATTTTGCCTGGTAGCACTTCCATATGTTCTTCTAAATCCGGCACAATATTAAATCAGCTTATGTGAACAAAAAAGGAATGCTACGTTATATAATTGTTACCAACTAACGCAGCATCCCTTTATTATCAATGTTTTGGTGGCTAAAAATTACCTCAATGTAACGGTACCTCCGCCTATTTTATAACCTTCGTTATACAGCTCTATGTTATACGATCCTTTTTGGAACTCGCTGTCCTGGTGCCAGTCTACGGTTACGTCCTTCACCGGTTGATCAGTTACCAGGTCTACTTGTTTCAGCAAGGTATAGTTGAGCGAATTGCCGTCTGCTGTTTCGGTTACACCGGATCCATAAGCTGCATTGCTCAGTATGTTGCCGTTGGGCCCTGTTATACGCAGGTAGATGTCTTTTTTACCGCTCTCGGCAACCCTGTTTTCGTCAATGTCGAATTTAATGCGCATCTCATCCACTTTGCCGGCTTTGGTGGTTTCTTTTTCTTTTTTACCACCCCTGCGCAGGTCTATGGGCGTCATGCGTATGTTAGATGCATGGAGTACAGCGCCCAGCCTTGCTTTTTGCTGCAGGCCTATGTTTTGAGTTACCGCAGAATCGCGTTCGTGTGTAACTACCGCATTAGTATTGGTTAGGTCTGTATTTTCCTTTTCCAACTGGGCAATGCGTTCTTCGTAGCTCGTTACTTTACTGTTCAGCTGGGCTATCAGGCGCTTAGCCTTGCCAAGGTCTGCCGCTGTTGCATTTTTATTCTTCACAATGGCATCGATCTGCCTTCTCAGGTTAGCGATCTCGCCGTTCTGGTTGGCAATGACGCTATCCATTTGGGTGTTTTTAGACACCAGGTCATCCAGGCGTGCAAGCGCTGCGGTGTAGTCTCCTTCCACAGCTCTGCGGGAGGAGTCTGCAGTGTTAAAATTGCTTTGTGATGTAGCAAGGTCTGACGACATTTTGCTGCGGCTGGTAAACAGGTAAATGTTAGTACCCAGTAACACAGCGATGATACCGATGTATATCCACGTGTTGTTCTTTTTTGGCTGCTGCGGCTGCATAGGTTGCAGCGGCGTTCCTGAAGCAGAAGTGTTTGATTCCTGGCTCATATTTATGTAGTATTGGTTAGTTTTTTAATTTAGGATTAGAAAGCAAATAAAAGCAAATTATCAATATTCAATTCCCTGATGGAACATCTTAAACATATTCTTTTCCTCGACATCGAAACCGTGCCACTGACGGATGATTATAATACTTTAACAGAAGGTTTGCAGAAAGAGTGGTCACGCAAAGCTGTTTTTCTTAGGAAAAAGATAGAGGAAAATTCTGAAGATTCCATGCTTTTCACGGAAAATGCAGGGGTTTTTTCTGAATTTGGAAAGATAGTGTGCATCGTGGTCGGCAGCATGAGAAAAGATGGCGATGTGTGGAATTTAAGACTCAAATCGTTGGCAAACGACGATGAAAAAGTTTTGTTAAATGATTTTAAAGAGCTGATCGTAAAATTTGGATATTACTACACAGACATCATTTTTTGTGGTCATAATATCAAGGAGTTCGACATACCGTTCATCTGCCGGAGGATGGTAGTTAATGGTATCGAACTGCCAAACATGCTGCAGCTGAGTGGCAAAAAGCCCTGGGAGGTAAACCATATCGATACCCTGGAATTGTGGAAATTTGGGGATCACAAGCATTATACTTCGCTCAACTTACTGGCTGAGATATTAGGCATACCTTCGCCGAAAGACGACATGGATGGCAGCATGGTGGGGAAGGTGTACTGGCAGGAAAAAGATCTGGCACGCATTGCCAAATATTGCACCTTCGATGTGTTGACTACAGCGCGTGTATTCCTGCGGTTAAAAGGAATACATGACATAGATTTGCAACCGGTTTACGTGAACGACTAATTCTTATGACGGCGGAATATAAAAAGATGATGCAGGCATTGCAGGCAAAGCAGTACGCACCTGTATACCTGATAGATGGGGAGGAAGCATTTTACCTGGATATCATTACTAACTATTTTGAGGAGCAGATATTGCCGCCGCATGAGCGTGACTTCAACCTCATGGTGTTGTATGGTAAGGATGTAGAATGGGCAGATGTGGTAAATAGCTGTCGCCGCTTTCCCATGTTTGCAGAACGCCAGGTAGTGATATTAAAAGATGCTGCGCAGATGCGTGGTTTTAATGAGCTCGCCGGCTATCTTGAAAATCCCTCACCAACTACGGTATTACTGATTGAACATCGCTTCAAAAAAGCGGATGGCCGCAGTAAAGTAGTGAAGTATGCCAAGGAAAAAGGCTTCCATTTCACGTCTGATAAAATAAAGGACGATCATGTGCCAGGTTGGATACAAGGCTATGGCCATGAGATAAAGTTCGAGATAGGGGAGCGCGAATCGCAGATACTGGCCACCTACCTCGGTAATGATCTGCAAAAGATCGTAAACGAGATTGAGAAGGTTCGTATCAATGTACCGGACGAACCAAGGCTTACTGCTGATCTCATCCAAAAATATATTGGCATCAGTCGCGAATACAATGTATTCGAGTTTCCCGAGGCGCTTACTAATGGGGATAAGGATAAGCTCTACAGAATGCTCAGCTATTTTGTTGCCAATCCTAAGTCTGCACCCATGGTGCTGATCATAGGGTCTTTCTACAATCATTTCAACAGGATATACCAGGCGCATTTCCTGCATGGCAAGCCCGAAAAAGAACAGGCAGCGGCCTTAGGTACATATCCATCCCGCGTAAGGGAAATAATGAGCACGGCAGCACGATGGCCATTGCCCAAAGTGGAGGAAAGCTTAATGATATTAGGCAATTACAGCACTAAGACAGTTGGCATAGATAATACTGCCGGAGATACAGAATTGCTCAAGGAATTAGTAGGAAGGTTAGAGAGTATTTAAATGTAGGTCAATACTTTTTGTGCTGCAACCTTGTCCTTGCCCAGCTGTTCTTTCAGCGCATCAATAGAAGGGAATTTCTCTTCATTTCGAAGCCGGTCAATAAAGTATATTTCCAGGTCATGATCGTAAAGATCACCTGCAAAGTCAAACAGGTTAGCTTCAATATGTAATGTCAGCTCTTTGCTAACAGTTGGCCGTACACCAATATTGAGCATGCCGTCATAATTCTTTCCATCGTATTCAGCGCGTATCGCGTACACGCCATTGGCAGGTACTAATTGTTCGGGATCTGATGGCTGAATATTGGCAGTAGGGTAGCCAATTGTTCTTCCTAGTTGAGCGCCTTTCACCACTTTGCCTTTTATGCTGTAAGGGCGGCCCAGCATATGTGCAGCCTCCTTCACATGCCCATCCTGCAAAGCGTGGCGTATCTTAGTAGAGCTTACCGCTGCTTCGTCTATCAGCTGGGCAGATATTTCGTACACACGATAATTACAATCGTCTGCATGTGCTTCCAGCAGTTTTATATTTCCTCTGCGGTCGTGCCCAAACTGATGGTCATATCCTATAATAATGCTATTGGGGCAAAACTTCTTTACCAGGAAATCCAGTATATATTCTTCCGCAGACAGGTTAGCAAAATCTCTTGTAAAAGGCACTACGATCACATGGTCTATGCCGGCACTTGTTATGAGCTCCAGTTTTTGCTGCAACGGTGTTATCAGTTTCAGCGGCTGGTCAGGAAACAACAATTTCCTCGGGTGTGGTTCAAAAGTGAGTAATACGCTTTCTCCTTTCACTTCTTTAGCATGTGCTACTACCTGCTGCAGTATTACATGATGGCCCAGGTGTACCCCGTCAAAAGTACCTATGGTGATAACAGGGTTCTTAAATGCGGGCAGATTATTAATGTCGTAAAATATGGCCATCCTGCAATATCGTATCTTATTCTATACTCATCAAAACTTCGTAAAGCCTGTAGCAATCCTCAAAAGTATTGTACAGGGGTACAGGTGCTATGCGTATCACATTAGGCTCCCTCCAGTCTGCGACTACACCGGCATCTGTCAGTTTATCAAATACTTCACGCCCGCGGTCGCCAAACAGCATAGATAACTGGCAACCTCTGCGTTTAGGTTCTGTGGGGGTAATAATTGTAAATGGCAGGTGCTTCACTTGTTTTAGCAGCCATTCCATATAGCCGGTCATGCGTTCGCTTTTTTCGTGAAGCGCTGCCATGCCTGCTTTGTCAAATATATCCAGGGCAGCATTGTGCGACACCATATTAAATACCGGGGCGTTACTCATTTGCCAGCTGCCTGCATTGTTTTGAGGAATGAAGCCTTTCTCCATTTTAAAGCGGGTCTTCTCATCATTGCCCCACCAGCCGCCAAGGCGAAATATCTTCGGGTTGCTGTAATGATGTTCATGCACATACAGTCCGCCAATGCCGCCGGGGCCAGAGTTCATATATTTATAAGAGCACCAGCAGGCAAAGTCCACCGTCCAGTCGTGTAGCTGTAATGGGATATTACCCACAGCATGTGCCAGGTCGAAGCCCGCATACGCGCCTGCTTTGTGTGCCGCCTCAGTGATCCTTTTCAGGTCAAAGAATTGGCCGGTATAGTAATTTACACCACCGATCATTACCAATGCCAGCGATTCCCCTGCTTCTTCTATTTTTTTGATGATATCTTCCTCTTCTATAATATATGCGCCTTCCTTAGGGCTTATCTCTATTATGGCATCTTCGGGCTCGTAGCCATACATGCGTACCTGCGTTTCTACAGCATATTGGTCAGATGGGAAAGCGCCTGCTTCCATTAGTATCTTGTACCGTTTGCCTTGTGGACGGTAAAATGACAGCATCAGCAGGTGCAGGTTTACCGTTAGCGTATTGGTGGCAACCACTTCCTCTTTTTTTGCGCCTACTATCTTCGCAAGCCTTTCGCTGAAGAGGTGATGGTAGGAAAACCATGGGTTCCTTGCTTCAAAGTGCCCTTCTACGCCAAATTTAGCCCAGTCGTCCAGTTCCTGTTGCATCAGGTAGCCTACACTTTTGGGTTGCAGACCTAACGAGTTACCACAGAAATAGGCTACGTCCTTGCCCTCATGCTTCGGAAAATGAAAACGTTCTCTGAATGGAAATAATATATCTATCTCATCCTGGCTTTGTGCGTATGATAAACTTGCTTCGTAAGAAGTTGGCATGATCTCTGTTTATGGCGCAAAAGTAATGAAGGTCAATCATAATGAGTACCAATTTTACGATTAGCTGGCACGGAATTTATTGGTTGTCAATCGAACAAATGTATTTTGATATGAAAAAGCTGAGTTTATTATTAGCAAGCGTTTTAATGTGTGCGCTGTTAACAACACAGGTGAGCGCCCAGACAGGTATAGGATTAAGGGCTACACCTGATGGCGGCGGCTTTACTGTAAAAAGTTTCTTCAACCGTTACCTGGCATTCGAAGGGCAGCTGAATGCAGGTGGTATCCTTGCCCTGGAGGGTCAAAGCTTTAACGCAGTAGGCTTGTTAGAGTTTCATATTGTATTGCCTGATCCTTCCTGGCGGATATTTTTCGGTGCAGGTTTGCATACAGGCGTATGGGATCGCGGTTACCGTTATGTAAGTGACGAAGGTCGTTATATGGATGATAAACGTGGTATTTTCGGCATAGATGGCATTGGTGGTGTTGAGTATAAGTTTAAGCACATTCCCCTGGGGTTGAGCGCAGATATCAAACCTGCTGTAAACTTCCTTGCAGAACCTGACTTTTTTGACCATAATATGTTCGGGCTGGCCGCACGATTTTATTTCTAGGGCTACATTCACCTACATATAATTGAACTTTACCGATTTATAAAAGACACTGGCCTAATGGCCGTGTCTTTTTGTTATTAGTAAATGCTATTTTTGGTTAAAATTCAAAATAGCATGAAAAAAGGTTCGCTTCTACTTGTGATATTGCTGGGCATTTTGCTTATCGGCGGTTGCATGACCTGTAATGTTCAAAGATCCCTCGTAACTCTGGATGAAAATGCCAAGAGCAAATGGGGGGAAGTTCAAAACCAATATCAGCGTCGTTCTGACCTGGTGCCTAACCTTGTGAATACGGTTAAAGGTGCAGCCAACTTCGAGCAAAAAACGCTTACTGATGTGATCAACGCAAGGGCAAAAGCCACTTCTATACAGGTAAATCCTGATAACCTAACCCCTGAAAAGCTGAAAGAATTCCAACAGGCCCAAGGCGAACTGAGCCAGGCATTAGGCAGGTTAATGGTAGTATCAGAAGCATATCCGGAATTGAGGGCTACAGAAGCTTTCAGGGATCTGCAGGTTCAGCTGGAGGGTACAGAAAATCGTATCACTGTTGCCAGGAAAAATTATAACGATGCTGTACAGGATTATAATACCAAACTGAGAATATTCCCTAACAATATTTTCGCGGGTATGATGGGCTACCATATTAAAGGTATGTTTGAGGCAGATGCTTCTGCACAGAAAGCACCAACTGTACAATTCTAGAAACCGATATAATGTTTCCTTTTTCTAAAAAGAAGCCTCTGCTCGATCCTGCAGACCAGGAACGGGTAGTGGCTTCTATCCAAAATGCTGAAAGTCGCACAACCGGTGAATTGCGTGTGTTTGTAGAAACACATTGCAGTTATGTTGATGCTATCGACCGTGCGTGGGAAGTATTCCATAACCTGAATATGGCTGCTACCGAACGTCGGAATGCGGTGCTGGTGTACCTGGCTACGGTGGATAAACAATTTGCATTGGTAGGAGATGAGGAAATATATAAAAGGGCGGGTGGTCCTCTTTTTTGGGAAAAAGCTGCAGAATCGCTGAAAGAATACCTGAAAAATGGTAAGATCGCTGATGGGCTCGTTAGTTGTGTTGATAAGCTTGGAGATGCCATGGCGACACATTTTCCCTATGACCCGACGATCACAAAAAATGAATTACCCGACGAAATAGTTTTTGGAAAATGATGCCCCGGCTTTTCAGATATATTGCTTCTTTTTTGCTTGTCTCTCTTACTTTCTTCACTGTTCGTGCAGGGGATGACAAGGACTTTCCGCCAAAGCCGGAACCGATCCGTTATGTAAATGACCTTGCTGGTATGTTGTCGGCGTCCGAGGATGCACAACTGGAAGCCAAGCTTCAGCAATTCGATCAGCAAACGTCTACACAAATAACCGTAGTTACGGTTAAAAGCATTGGCTCCTATGAAGTGGCGCAATATGCAATAGAATTAGGGAATCGCTGGGGCGTAGGCCGAAAGGGTAAGGATAACGGTGTGGTGATTTTAGCTTCGTTAGACGATCATAAATTGAATATTTCTACAGGTTATGGGCTCGAAGGCGCCTTGACGGATGCTCAGTGCGGACGTATCATCCGTAACGAAATGGTGCCCAGCTTTAAACAAGGCAACTATTACGAAGGTTTTAATAAAGCTGCAGATGCTATCATCGCTGCAACTAAGGGCGAATACCAGCCTGATGAAAGTGATAACCAGGGGAAGAGGAAACATCCATCTGCTCCTATCGTTATCATTCTTATCTTAATTGTATATATAGTCCTTTGGATATTAAGCAAGATCGGTGGCGGTGGTGGCGGTAATTACATGAGCGGCCGCGGTTATCGCCGCTGGGGCGGCTATGGAGGCTTTGGAGGAGGCTGGGGTGGCGGCTTCGGCGGAGGAAGCTGGGGCGGAGGTTCCGGTGGCGGCGGCGGTAGTTTCGGCGGTGGCAGTTTTGGTGGCGGCGGTGCTAGCGGCAGCTGGTAAATCTTCCGAATTTTTTGCAGGCAGAATTAGCATCCTTGCTTTTCAATGCCTACATTTGCACCTGAATTTTACATTAATCTTCTGTTAAGTAATGTTGAGGGAACAACCCATCAAGGCAAAGGAAAGCATGTTTCTTGTTGCTAAGATCAAGGATTATAGCCAACTCCTGAAGCCCAATCTCAGCTTCATGGTAGTTTTCTCCAGTGTTATAGGCTATTTACTTGCACCGGGTATAGTGTTTGAGTGGGATAAGGTCTTATTACTTTTCATAGGTGGCACCCTTGTTACCGGTGGCGCTAATACCATTAACCAGATTTTGGAACGCGAAGGCGATGCCATGATGAAGCGAACCATGATCCGGCCGTTGCCAGACCAGCGTATGGGGCTCACTGAAGCCTGGATCATTGCCATAGCGGCGGGTCTCTCAGGTGTTTTACTGCTCGGACTTTATTTTAACGCCCTCACCGGCATTCTCAGTCTTATCTCTCTTTTATTATATGCATTTGCCTACACGCCTATGAAGCGTGTACATCCTATTGCAGTATTGATAGGTGCTATCCCGGGAGCAATGCCGCCACTTTTAGGTTGGGCCGCTGCTACTAATGGACTCAGCGCCGGTGGATGGATATTGTTCACCCTGCAATTCTTCTGGCAATTCCCGCACTACTGGGCTATTGCGTGGGTAGGATACGATGAGTATAAAAAGGCAGGCATTAGCATGTTGCCATCGCAAGAGCGTACGTCTAAGTTTACGGCGTTGCAATGCATGTTTTATAGCATAGTATTGATACCGGCAGCAGTAATGCCCCGGATGATAGGTGTCAGCGGTAACATTGGCATGTGGGTAAGCATGGCTTGCGGCTTTATGTATTTTGTTGCCTCTTTTGCATTTTATCTGAAGAACGACTACCCATCGGCTAAGAGGGTAATGTTCTCTTCATTTATATATTTGCCCGTTGTGCTGTTGTCTTTGTTGTTTGATAAGCTATAATATTAATTAGTTATGCAAGAAGGAATTGTGAGTCCAGTGAAAGAAAGAAGGAAGATACATCCCCATAAATTCGCTTTGTGGATAGCTATGGGTAGTATAGCGATGATGTTTGCAGGTCTTACCAGCGCTTATATGGTAAGAGAAGCGCAAGGCAACTGGCATTATTTTAAACTTCCTCCCATCTTCTGGGTATCTACCGTAGCTATTTTTGCCAGCAGCATTACCATAATATTTGGGCTCAAAGCATTTAAGGAACGCAGGATGACTGCCTACCGGGCATTTATCACCACTACATTATTATTAGGTGTCCTGTTCGGCATACTGCAATATGAAGGCTTTGTGCAGTTATACGCAAATAACATCCGTATAGATGGTAACCCGGCCGATTCTTTTATATTCATAATAGCAGGTTTGCACTTATTGCACATATTGGGTGGGATAATTGCACTTTTAATAGTATTTTTCCGTGCCTTTAGGAAGCGAGTAAAGGTTTACAATACTACAGGTCTCGAAATCGTTGCCAGCTACTGGCATTTCGTAGATGTATTGTGGATTTATTTATTTGTGTTCTTTCTGGTAAATCAATAAAATTGTTTCGAAATTTGCACCCAAATTCACAACTAACAATTAAACTTAAATAGCAACAAATCTTCTATGTCACAAGCTACTACAGCAGATGTAAAATTATGGGGAGGTGGACGGTCACCGTTCAACGTGAGTTATGGTAAGATGATGATGTGGTTCTTCCTGTTATCGGATGCTTTCACATTCGGTGCTTTCCTTATTTCTTACGGCACCACCCGTTTTTTCAGCGCTGTATGGCCTGATGCCAACCACGTATTCCACGCTTTCCCATTCGCGGGCGAGGCAAACCTGCCTTTGCTGTTCGTGAGCTTGATGACCTTCATACTCATCATGAGCTCTGTAACAATGGTGCTTGCGGTACACGCCGGCCACTATGGCGATCGCAATGGTGTTATCAAATGGTTGCTGTGGACCATCGTAGGTGGTATCTGCTTCCTTAGCTGCCAGGCCTGGGAATGGACACACTTACATAGCCAGGGTGCCTGGTGGGGATCTTTTACAGATGCTGCTACACCTATTTCTCATATCGAGCACTTCTTTAACATGAAGGAACCGGCAGTAGCCGCAGCATTACCGGCACATGGTATGCAGGCTACGCACGACTTCTATAATTATTTCTTTACGATCACAGGCTTCCACGGTGGCCACGTTGCCAGCGGTGTTGTGTTCCTTATTATGGTATTGATCAATACCGTAAATGGTACTTACGACCAGAGGGGACACTACGAAATGGTGGAAAAAATAGGCCTCTACTGGCACTTTGTAGATCTGGTTTGGGTATTCGTATTCACTTGTTTCTACCTGCTTTAATCCTGAAAGAAATCTATTAATCACAATAACTCATTTAAAGAAATGTCAGCTCATCATAATACTAATAGCATTCAGCATTTATACGAAGGCGACCAGTCAAAATTGTATTCAGGTGTTATGCAACACCATACAGACATCGCCTCTCCTGAAAGTAAAAAGCAAGTTGGCCGTATCTGGAGGGTATTCTGGATATTGCTGATCGTTACTGTAGTAGAAGTATTGCTGGGTATGTATGGTTATCAGTGGGGTATGCCAAGGGGCCTTACCAATGCCTTCTTCCTGATACTTACACTTTTCAAAGCCAGCTTTATCGTTTCGGTGTTTATGCACCTGGGCGACGAGATCAGGTCTTTCCTGATAATGGTATTGATACCGCTCACCCTGTTCATTTGGTTTGTTATTGCTTTCCTTGCAGATGGTGGTTTCTGGTTGCACATGAATAGCACAGCGGTTACCAGGTAATCTAAGTAAATATCAATGGCACAAAAAAAATCGAATAAAACTTTTATACTAGGCTTAACGGTAGCATTATTGCTACCGTTCGCTTTTTTCATCTATTACGAGATAAAGGTGCAGATGTCTGTCTCCAGGAAGATCATTAAACTACCGGGCTATTATATACCTGATAGGGTGGTGAAAAGTGATGACGGGAATAACAAATATGACACGATTTATCATCGTGCGGCAGACATAACACTTACCAACGAATTTGGTAAACAGGTATCGCTGAACAAGGATTTAAAGAATAGGATACTGATCGTTAATTTCTTCTTTGCCAATTGCACTACCGTTTGTCCTAATCTTACCGGCAACCTTACTATGCTGCAGAAGGCCTTCCGCCGCGATCCTAAAAAGGAGGCATCCCTCGATACAGCCATACAGATAGTGTCTATCAGCATAGATCCCGTACACGATTCCGTACCGGTACTTCGTCAGTATTCTGACAGGTTTCATGTGAACCACGATAACTGGTCTTTTTTTACAGGGGATAGAGGGGAAATCTATAATTTTGCCCGGAACGAACTGCATGTTTCTATGCAGCCTGCCAATGGTGGTGCTGATGATTTTATCCATAGCCAGAAGCTGGTGCTGCTCGATCTCGATCGTAATATTCGCGGATACTATGACGGATTGGATACGGCAGATATTAAACGTTGCGCAGACGATATTGTTTTACTAACAGTAGAAAAGAAAAGAAAACACCATTAAGATGCTTACTCCTGCACTTAAAAAGAATGATAAACAGGCAAGGCTGCTGATACTTACTTTTTCATTTGTAGTATTTGCAATTGTAGTATCCCTTGGATATCCTAAATTTCAATTAAAGGATGTTGATCTGGGTTTCAATAAGCACATCTTTGCTACATTCAATGCGGTGATCAATTCCACCGTTTCTGTATTGTTGGTATTAGCACTTGCTGCAGTACGAAAAAGAAAATTTTTGCTGCATAAAAGGCTGATGTTGACAGCAATGGTATTATCTATATTATTCCTGGTGTCTTATATAGCCCACCATTTGCTTGCAGGCGATACTAAATTTGGCGGTGTTGGGGCTATCCGTTACTTCTACTTTACGCTACTTGCCACACACATCTTCCTGGCTGCGGTAATACTGCCGTTTATTTTGTTTACCGCATATCGCTCCCTTACCGGCGAGTACGATAAGCATAAGAAATTGGCAAGATATACATGGCCTTTATGGCTGTATGTAAGCGTTACAGGGGTATTGGTTTATATTTTGATAGCTCCGTATTACGCTTAATGGTTTAAATAGAGTTAACTTTATAGTATGAAGAAGCTGGTGTTTGTTGGATTATTGGCATTTGCTACTACACAAGAAGTGTATGCACAAGGTTGTGCTATGTGTACTAAAACGGCTAACAGCCTAGATGAGAAGAGTGCAAGGGGCCTCAACGGTGGCATTCTGTATCTTGCATTGTTGCCATTGGGTATTATGGGCACGGTAGGCTTTATATGGTGGCGCGGCAATAAAACAAGAACTGCATCCTAGCATTTTTTCTTTACCGTTGTTTTCAAAGCGTTTACCGATAAACGCTCGTATTTAGCCGAATACGTTTTTCTGCCATCGGGTGTGCTGTGTAGCTTTGCATCATATCTAAATCTATAATCGCTTTTTATGAATAAGATACTAGTGCTTGCCGGCATAATTTCCCTAACCTTCTTCGCATCGTCTTGCCGACATGTAAAGGTAAAAGGCGAAGGTGCTACTAAAACGGAGAGCCGTTCTGTAGGCAGCTTCTCAGCAATTCAGCTTTCTGCACCGTTAACGGCCACTATAAAAATAGATCCGAATGCGTCACCTTCCCTGCAATTGAATGGTTATGGCAATGTCTTGCACAAGATAAAATCAGAGGTAAAAAACAATACACTGATAGTTGATAAAGACGGTTTTCTTGATTTTGATATTGATAAAGATGTTACAGCAACCATCACCGTACCATCCCTGAATTCGTTAACCATATCAGGAGCTGCGGATGCAAACCTGGATGGTGATATTACCGGGAACGAATTCATTTTAAAAGTAAGTGGGGCAGGAGATGTGAAAATACAAAGTGTTCATACCAATACTTTAATAACTACACTTTCAGGCGCAGGCAGCCTTGTCATTGACAGCGGAACGGTAAATTATGCCAGCTACAAAGTAACCGGCGCCGGTGATGTAGATGCCTATGATCTGCAATGCCGCCAGGCTAAGACTGTTGTTTCCGGTGCAGGTGATATCAACTTGTCTGCCAGCGAAAAGTTGGATGTGCACATAAGTGGTGCAGGCTCTGTAAAGTATAAAGGCAAGCCTGTGGTGTCTTCCGATATCAATGGCGTAGGTTCCCTCGAAGCAGAAGATTAAATAATAACATTTTCTATAGTGGCGGCAGGCTGATTATTTAGTAAATTAGAATTAAATAATCAACCTGTTATGTTTAACACAACTGTAAGAACTGCTTTCTTAAGCATAATATTGATCGTTGCCACCCATATTGCAAAGGCGCAGGATCAGATAGAAAAAACATGGTACAACCAGGAAAAGACTTCGAAGATACAGGTGTATAAAGCCCGCGATGGCAAATTCTATGGTAAGATCATTTGGCTGAAAGAACCTCTTAAGAATGGCAAGCCTAAAACTGATGATAATAATCCTGATGAGAAAAAGCGCAATGTGCCGATTATTGGATTGGTAATATTGAGAGGCCTGGAAAAGGATGGCGATAAAGAATATAGCGATGGCAAAATTTACGATCCTAAAAACGGTAAAACCTATTCCTGCAAGATCACATACAAGGGTAATACGCTTGATCTGCGCGGTTATGTAGGTGTCTCTCTTATAGGCCGTACATCTACATGGACACTTGCTGATTAAAATACCTCTCCAAGGTTAACCCAAAAGCCGCGGGATCCTTCCTTGCCTATGGCATAATCAACGGCAATATTGGTATTAGAGAACTTATTTAGTTTGATGCGGATACCAACGCCTGCGCCCGGCGATATATACATAAATTTATTGTTTGTGGGTTCGCTAACGGATTGTGCATTGCCATATACTACGCCACCTAATAGTCCATTGTTGGTAATGCCAAAGCGGTACTCTGTTTCCAGGTATAGCATATTGCGTCCCCGGTAGCGGCCTTGTATATATCCACGTCCTGTGTTGCTGTTAGGGTCCCATCCCGTGCTTGGGAGCATCAGGTAGGGTGGCGTGCCATCAACGGTAAACCAATCATAGTTCCAGATGGCAAGCACATTATGGCTATGGCCCGGCAGCTGAATATAGTGCCGCAGATCTATAGTCATAGACGACCAGTTAGCATCACTGCCAAGGAATGTGAAGTTTGGTCTGTAGCTAAGCCTGGCAAAGCTGCCTTTTTGTGCGTTAACAGGGTTGTCACGGTTATCGAATAGCAGGTTTGCTGTTATGCCGGATGCGATCACGGTCTTCGACAACCCGTATGTTTGAAAGTCGGTAGCTGTGTTTGATGGCGGGTCTACCTCATGTACATCCCAGTAGTAGTCAAAATTGTATCCCAGTCCTGCATATACAGCCGGGGAGATTTTCCTCAGCACAGTTTCATAAAGGTGTATGTTGGCGTAATCTATCCTGTAACCACCGTCTATATCCGAATTGCCGCCCAGTCCGTAAGTGTACTGCGGATATTTCATAAACCGCCAATCTGAGTTGAGGTTATACTTATTGTTTTTGGTCCAGATATAACTCTGAAAAGGAAATATGATCTGCTGGTATTGAGAATAGGTAATGTTAGATAACACTACGGAGGTTTTGGTTATGGAATCATCACTGGTTTTGAACGTTGCATTTCCCGAAAGCACTACGGCAAATCCCGTCTGCAAGGTATATCCAAATGCTGGTAATACGGATATTTCGGTCTCGCCTTTCTTTTTAGAAGTATCAGAAAATTCCCGGGGAGGTTTATGGTAGAAGATACCACGTCCTACATCAACAATATCAATGTTCTTAGCTGCTTGCCTGCTGTCTTGCGCCCTTAATGCAAAGGAGGCTAATAAAAGAACCAGGGTGCTATATAATCGACTTTTTGTCAAGCAATAAAAATAAAACAAGTCTCTTTAGGACTCCAATATTGTGCAAAGGTTAAAAAACTATGCCTAATTAAAATCTAATTTAAAATGCTAAATATTTAACCGGCTGATGATGTGTGCTGTGAAAAATGCGGATACTTTAGTATTTTACTGCCCGAAAGTATCAGGGATAACAAATGAAGGAAAAGAATATTAACGGGTATATTTTCCAGCTATATAAAAAAGATACCTACGATACGCCGCAGGTCATCAAAAAAAGCGCAGATTTCCTGCGTTTTATGGAAAAACGTCGTTCTGTAACCGGTTTTTCAGATAAGTATGTCCCAAGGGAGGTGATAGAAAACCTGGTATTAACGGCATCTACAGCGCCTTCTGGTGGCCATAAACAGCCCTGGACATTTTGTGCTGTCAGCAATAACGATATTAAATTAGGTATCAGGCTCGAAGCTGAAAAAGCAGAAAAAGAAATTCATCAGGATCCCGGTGCCGAAGTTTGGCTTAAGGAGATGTATCCTTTGCAGCCAATTGCAGATAAGTCTTTTCTCGAAACCGCTCCATGGCTCATTGTTGTAAGTAAACAAAAGGGGCTTCCACAAGAAATATTTCATGTTACCGAAAGCTTAGGTATTGCGTCTGGTATGTTGCTTACAGCTATACACAATGCGGGGCTTGTGGCGATGACACATGGCATATCATCACCACAAACAATAAAGGCTATGCTGGGCCGCCCGGCAAATGAAGAGCCTTTCCTGGTGATAGCTGTAGGATACCCCGGCGAAGAATGTTATGTACCCAAGCTCATCCGCAAGGGGCTCAAAGATATCGCTGTGTTCTACGAGTAGCTATTTACATTTTATCCCCATTTAAAAATCATTGGTATTTTTTCCTCGAAAAATGCTCCTGATTTCTTACTTTTGCGCAATTTGTTTTTTCTATGCCTGCGCAATCTTTAGCTGATACTGCTTATTTACTTTTAGAGGACGGTACATTTTTCAAGGGTAAGGCCTTTGGTGCCAAAGGAACCAGTGGTGGGGAGATATGCTTCAACACCGGTATGACGGGCTACCAGGAGGTGTTTACCGATCCTTCGTACACAGGACAGGTGCTCATCATGAACACAGTCTATATCGGTAACTATGGCGTTAAAAATGAGGATACAGAAAGCGATCGCGTTACCATCAAAGCGCTGATCTGCAAGAATATCTCTCATCGCTACAGCCGCATGACGGCAGACGATAGCCTGGAGCATTACCTGCAGCAAAATAATATTGTAGCCATCTATGATGTGGATACTCGCTCATTGGTGCAGCATATTCGTACCAAAGGAGCAATGAACTGCATCATTAGTACAGAAATAAGCGATCCTGAAGAATTGAAGAAAGAATTGTCAAAAGTACCCAACATGGATGGCCTGGAACTTTCTTCCGAGATCAGCACAAAAGAACCATACACTTATGGTAACCCGGAATCTTCTATGCGTATCGCGGTGCTGGATTATGGAGTAAAGCGTAACATCCTGCAGTGTATGACAGATAGAGGCGCATACCTGAAGGTATTCCCCGCAAAGACCAGCTACGAAGAAATAAAGCAATTCAACCCACATGGCGTATTTGTAAGCAATGGTCCCGGCGACCCCGCTTCCATGGATTACGCCGTAACGATAGTCAGGGATATTGTGGAAGATAAAAAGCCCATGTTTGGTATTTGCCTTGGTCACCAGTTGTTGGCAAGGGCTAATGATATTCCTACGTTTAAAATGCACCACGGCCACCGTGGTCTCAATCACCCGGTAAAAAATCTTATCACAGGTAAAAGCGAGATCACCACCCAAAACCACGGTTTTGGTGTAGAGCCCGAAGCTGCGAGGAGCTCTGACAAAATAGAAATCACTCACGTGAACCTGAACGACGGTTCCATAGAAGGTATCCGTATGAAGAACAGCCCTGCATTCTCTGTTCAATACCACCCTGAAAGCACTCCGGGCCCGTTTGATTCCCGTTATCTTTTTGATGACTTTATCGCTATGATAAAGGAGAAGAATAACCTATCTTAACCAACTCGTTTATTTAAAGACACAAAGCCACTATTAAAGCAAGAAATGAAAAAAGAAAAAGTACTGATAATGGGCGCCTGCGGGCAAATTGGTGTGGAACTGACATTGGCATTGCGCAAATTGTACGGCGCGGATAATGTTATTGCCAGTGATATCAGGGAAGCACAACACCCATTGTTAGAAGGTACGGGTCCATACTATACACTGAATGCTATGGACGCTACCGCTACACTTGCTTTAATTAAGAAAGAAAATATCACGCAGGTATACTTGTTGGCCGCATTACTATCTGCCACGGGCGAAAAAGATCCTAAACGCGCATGGGACATCAACATGCAAAGCCTGCTCCAGGTATTGGATATAGCCGTGCAGGAAAAGCTGACCAAAGTGTACTGGCCTAGTTCTATTGCCGTATTTGGTACTACTACTCCTAAGCAGGATACCCCTCAAAAAACCATCATTGAACCACGTACTGTATATGGCATAAGCAAATATGCCGGCGAGCTGTGGTGCCAGTATTATAATCAGCGCTGGGGGCTTGATGTTCGCAGCCTGCGTTATCCCGGCCTTATCAGTTGGAAGTCTGAACCGGGTGGCGGCACAACGGACTATGCTGTAGAGATATATCACGAAGCACTGAAACATGGCAAATACACATCATTCCTGTCAGAAGGTACTTACCTGCCTATGATGTATATGGATGATGCGATCCGTGCTACTATAGAATTGATGGAAGCGCCGGAAGAAAAGATAAAATCGCGCATGGCATATAATCTCAGCGCCATGAGCTTCTCTCCTAAAGAAATAGCTGAGGCTATCAGGAAACACATCCCTGGTTTCCAGATCGATTATGCGCCTGATTTCCGCCAGCAGATAGCTGATGGCTGGCCGCAAAGCATAGACGACAGCGCAGCAAGGGCCGACTGGGGCTGGAAGCATGAGTTCGACCTGGAAAAGATGACTGCAGATATGCTGCTGCATCTGAAAGCGCAACTGCAAACAGTGTAGTATACAGGTGTTAATCGCTGGTTAAAACCGCAAAAAATCTTGTAAAGCCATTTATCGGGTTGCAATTTTATAGCATGAAACAAAAGAGTAAAAAATCTGAAAGGCAGGTTAAGCTCGAAAAACACCACGGTATACGTAGAAGGAAGAAGATGCAGAAACTATTCGCTGTTACCGGTTCTGTTCTGTTGTTGAGCATACCTGTTTATTTCCTTTATTTTTCATAGCCGGTTTAGTTTTCGGTCAGTATTTTTGCCTTTATGGACAGGCAAAGGATCGTAGTATTAACAGGGGCCGGAATTAGTGCCGAAAGTGGCTTAAAGACTTTTCGGGATAGCGATGGGTTATGGGAAGGTTATGATATCGAAGAAGTAGCTACACCGCGTGCCTGGAGGCGCAATCCTCAATTAGTGCTTGATTTCTATAATATGCGCCGCCGCAATGTGCTCGAAGCAGAGCCTAATGAAGCGCATTATGCACTTGCTGCATTGCAGGACAAATATGATGTCTACATAATTACCCAGAATATAGATGATTTACATGAACGCGCAGGCTCTGCCAATGTGATGCACTTGCATGGCGAGATATTTAAAATGCGTAGCGAACAGGATGAATATACTACTTACCCTATTAAAGAGGATATGAAATTGGGCGATGTAGATAAGCATGGCGTACAGCTAAGGCCAGCCATCGTCTGGTTCGAAGAAGTAGTGCCTATGATAGAACACGCTATACCTGTGATGCAGTCAGCAGATATATTCATACTGGTCGGCACTTCGCTCGTAGTTTACCCGGCAGCAGGATTGGTTGACTATGTAGAGCACCACGTCCCCAAATATATAGTCGATAGGAAAATACCATCGGTTAGCCGTTACAGCAACATAATAGCCATAGAAAAAAACGCTACCGAGGGAATGGCCGAATTGAAGAAAATCCTCCTCGAAGGCGTATAAGAGAACCACCGGTTAAATACATCACCAATACATATAGCGTTGCAGGTATTAATTGATAGAGCACGCGGTCTATGGAGGTTTTGAGATGCCATTCCAGGTCGAGCGGAGTTACAATGTACACAAGCAGGTATATAAGGCAGCAAACGAGTATTACCGATATAGCTTTGGGCAATGCTTTTCGACGCACAATGGAAATTAATACGGTTAATGCAACACCACAAGCGGGCAGGTAATAGTAATTACTTACAGATTCCCTGAATGCCAGCCACACGGTTTTGTATCGTGCAGCATCCAATAGCTTTCTTAGCGTATCTCCATGCTGAGATGTAACGAGATCATTTCCCGGGGCATAAACCCCTTTAAAGATCAGTAACACCAATAAAAAAGGCGATAAGCCGATGACTGTATATTTAAGATTCTTTTTTGCGAATAGCGTTCTCCAATAGAATAGCATGAATACAATACCCAGCACGATGCCTTCATTCTTGGTCCATGCACAGCAACCGAGCATCGCTCCGGTTAATATGATAAATCTATTGTCCTCTTCACCTCCATCCATAGCTATAAATGCAGACATAAAGAAAAGCGCCAGTAATGTATCTGCAAGGTAATAGGTGCCCTGTATCAAATAAATATCCCGTGTAAGCAAGTAGAAGAAAGCCATACTTGCCAGCAGGATACTCCTTCTATAGGTCTGCAACAGCAATAGAACAGGTATGCAGAGCATAATAGAGTAGTGCAGTATAAAAGAAATGAGATAATGAATTTCTCTCGGGAAGGGCTTATATAAAAATGCGAGTACTCCCGGCAATGCCAAAGGATAGTCGGGATGTGCATGTTCTTTGTTGAGGAACATGTTTTTCCAGTTATCAGCGTCTGTAAGGTAATGTGCATGCAGGTCCCAGATGGCCCATGCATCCCATGCGCCATACTTTGTTGCCTGGTAATAGGTTTCGTTAGTAATGATGATCACTCCCGTTAATAGTATTAGCAGCGATAAAAAACTATTGGCCGGTGGTTCTTCCGTGTTTAGTTTATTTGCCCATCTGCAAAAGAAAGTCAAAGCGGTCAGGCTGAAGAGCGTGCAGGCAACATAAGGGATATGCAATATCAGCGAGAAGAAATACAATACGCTGATGATGCCAATACCGCCAGCAAAGCATAATATGTAAATGCTGCTTTTTTGCATGATTATCGCACTATCAGTTTATAGCGATACAGCTTATCGCTTGTTTCCCATATTACATGTCCTGTGGTATCGTCGTTTGCAGTGTTAAGGTATTTGATAGATAAGGTAGTATCGTCCCCGGTTTGTTCTTCTAGTACAGCTGGTGCCAGCAGGTATCTCGCCCAAGCAAAGAGTTCCATCCGTTCCTCTTCTCCCGAAAACTGCAATCTTGAATTTGGTCTGATGAATGGCCTTGCGCCTTTTAAGCTGCTGTTTACCATGTCTATCTCATCTTCCGCATGTGCATACTTGCTATAATGCAAGGCAGCAGACACAGCAACGGACAATAACAATATAGAAATGACAGTAAATGCCTTCATTGAAGCCAAAAGATAAGCATAAATTTCCTGTTGCAGATTGCAATAGAAATTATGAAATAAGAACCCGAGTACAGGAATTATCCTTCCAGGCTGAACAGGCTATCTACAAACTCACGTTTGTTAAAGATCTGCAGGTCTTCCATTTTTTCGCCTACGCCTATATACTTTACCGGTATCTTAAACTGGTTAGCTATCGCCAGTACCACACCACCTTTTGCAGTACCATCCAGTTTGGTAATAGCTAGTGAGGTCACATCTGTAGCTGCCGTAAACTGTTTGGCTTGTTCTATGGCATTTTGCCCTGTACTGCCATCCAATACCAATAATACCTCATGCGGTGCATCCGGCATTTTCTTGGATATTACCCTGCGTATCTTGCTCAGCTCATCCATCAGGTAGGCTTTATTGTGCAGGCGGCCCGCTGTGTCTATGATCACAATATCGGCATCCTTAGCCATAGCACTTTGAACCGCGTCAAATGCTACAGAGCCTGGATCACTGCCCATTTCTTTCTTTACTATGTCCACACCTACGCGCTCACTCCAGATGGTCAGTTGGTCAACCGCCGCAGCACGGAAGGTATCTGCAGCACCCAGTACTACTTTCTTGCCATTCTTCTTAAAGTTATAGGCCAGCTTGCCTATAGTGGTGGTCTTACCAACGCCATTCACGCCTACTACAAGCAGTACATATGGTTTCTTATCGGCAGGCAGGTCAAAGGTTTCAAACTTACTGTCAGGGGCCTGCGTCAGCATACCCATGATCTCTTCCTGCAGTATATTGTTTAGCTCAGATGTGCCTACGAATTTATCCCTGGCAACTCTTTCCTCAATACGTTTGATGATGGCAACAGTAGTATCCAGGCCTACATCGGCAGTTATCAGCGCTTCTTCCAGCTGATCGAGTACTTCTTCGTCAACTTTATCTTTACCTGAAATGGCTTTGGTGATGCGCGAGAAAAAACCTTCTTTGGTTTTTTTCAGGCCTTCATCCAGCGCCTCTTTCTGCTCCTGTTGTTCTTTATTGCGTTTAAAGAGTTTATCGAATAACCCCATGAGTCTATGTAATGTGTAAAAAGGTAAACTTACTTGCGCAGCGAAGTTACTGTTTTATAGGTAGTTTATCTTATAAGTGAACTAATTGGTCTATAAAAGAAAAGGATCAATGCCGGGGCCTGATCCTTTAATATTTTTACTAAGCGTTCCACTATGGATCGATAGCGCCTTCCAGTATGTCTATTTTCTCTACAAAGTTCATTGAATTGTTCATGTACACATCTGCCGGTTCGCTATTGGCCATGCCGGTATCTTCCAGCAGGCGGCTGTTATCAAACACGTGTCCCAGCTCCATAAACTCCAGGTAAGGGTCAAGGCCGGTGAACAACAACCTCAGCTTACTCTTGTCTTCAAATGTTTCCTTCCAATAATCAAGGTATTGTCTGTACGTATATAATTCACTTTCAGGTTGTAATTTCCCCTTTGTCCAATGCTTCACCTGGTTCAGCAGCGATTTGCTGATGAAGTTAAACGGCGGCATATCATCAAAGTAAGATTCCAACGTTTTGGAAAGTTTCAGCGCGGTAGTAGATCCGGCTTCACCTGCCGAAATGTGATACACATGGTATTTCCTGTTAGCAAACAGCAGGTTCACAATCGCCTCTGCTGCATAGTTCACAGGTATCATATCCAGTTGGGCATGTTCATTTACAGGTATCAGGCGCAGATGGTTAATGGTAGCCATCGCCCACAATATTACCGGCGAACGCGGTATGATAGGCCTGCTATCACCCATGATGATAGACGGGCGTGTGATCAGTATTTTATCTTCAGGTAAATGCTCGCGGATGATGATCTCACCGCGCATCTTGGTATAAGTGTACTTTACCAGGTGCGTTGCATTCAGGTTCGGAGATTCATCTTCTTTTACAACACGGTCTTTTACGTCTTTGCCACAAATAGTAGCCGTGCCTATATACACGAAGGTTTGCAAATGAGGCAATTGCTTTGCCCATAAGAGTATCTTGGTGAGGCCGCCGATATTCGCTTTTTCAACAAGGTCATCATTTACACGTGAGAAGGACGTATTGGCAGCAGAGTGGATGATCACATCCGTATCTGATATGGTGGTATTCTCAATCAGGGAATTGGTAAGGTTATCATCAAACAGGTTGCCCAGTACCGGCACGATCTTTTCACGGTCAAAACGATCATTGTGTAGGGCAAACACTTTCTCTAACCTTTGAGTAGCTTCCGCTTCAGATTTAGAGCGGATAAGACAGTATATCTTATTAACTTCTTTACGCTGCGAAAGCGTAACGAGTAATTCACCACCTACAAGACCAGTAGCACCGGTTAAAAAAATATTCATAAAAAAAACGACCTCAAAATATTATTACAAAAAAACCTTGATCGATAATTGTAGTAGCCACAATCTCGAATATGAATTATTTAATGATGTGTTAACCTATATTGAAGCGCGAAAATACTTATTTTAAGTTGATTTTTTTAGATAATAAAAACCTAAATGTTTTAGCATTTTCGGGCTTTTTTAAATATAAAAACCGGCTATAATGAGCCGGTTTTGTAAGAGTTATAATTTATATGTGATCTATTTGCCCAGCTTCTTTTTCAGGTTTTGGTCCAGTGCATCCAGGAATTCTTCCGTGTACAGGTAATGTTCGCCATGGCTTACTTTATTGCCGTGGATACATACTGCCAGGTCTTTGGTCATTTTACCACTTTCTACAGTTTCTATACATACTGCTTCCAGTGCGTTACAGAAATCAACTAATTCCTGGTTGTTATCCAGTTTACCGCGGAAAGCCAGGCCTCTGGTCCATGCAAAGATGGAGGCTATCGGGTTGGTAGATGTTGGTTTGCCTTGCTGATGATCGCGGTAGTGACGTGTTACCGTACCGTGCGCAGCTTCTGCCTCCATTGTTTTACCATCAGGGGTAACCAGTACAGAGGTCATTAAGCCAAGTGAACCGAAACCTTGTGCTACTGTATCGCTTTGTACATCACCATCATAGTTTTTACAAGCCCATACAAAGTTACCGTTCCACTTCAGCGCGCTGGCAACCATGTCATCTATCAGGCGGTGCTCATAAGTGATGCCAGCCTGGTCAAACGCTGCTTTGAATTCGTTTTGATAGATATCTTCAAAAATATCTTTGAAGCGGCCATCATATTTTTTCAGGATGGTGTTTTTTGTAGAAAGGTACAGCGGCCATTTCTTTTGCAGCGCCATGTTGAAGCAAGAGCGTGCAAAGCCTTTGATAGACTCATCTGTATTGTACATAGCCATAGCTACACCATCGCCTTTAAAGTTGTATACTTCATGCTCGATGGTTTCGCCATTTTCACCTTCAAATTTGATGGTTAGTTTTCCTTTGCCCTTTACTACGAAATCGGTTGCACGATATTGGTCGCCAAAAGCGTGACGGCCAACGATGATAGGAGCATCCCAGTTAGTAACCAGGCGGGGAATATTATTGATAACGATAGGCTCGCGGAATACAGTGCCATCCAGTATGTTACGGATAGTACCGTTCGGGCTCTTCCACATTTGTTTCAGGCTGAATTCCTTTACCCTTGCCTCATCAGGTGTGATGGTAGCACATTTGATACCTACGCCATATTCTTTGATCGCATTAGCCGCGTCAACAGTTACCTGGTCGTTAGTAGCATCGCGATGCTCTATGCCCAGGTCATAATATTTAATGTCCACTTCCACATACGGAGTGATCAGTTTGTCTTTGATGAATTTCCAGATGATGCGTGTCATTTCATCACCATCAAGTTCCACTACGGGATTGGCTACTTTTATTTTGCTCATGTTATTTATATGCGTGTTTATTGTTATAAATGTAACAGCAGGTGGGCAAAAATAGGTAAATACCACTTATATAGAAAGCAGGATATTTTATATACGGCAACGTAATGTGGGTATGTGGAGAAACTGTTATAGCTCCCTGATGCTGGTAGGCAATACAGCAAACACCCTGTTACTATTGTTCACTGGCATTCTGTATAGCCCGGTTAGTACACCGAAGGCTGGCAGTACCATTACATTACGTTCCAGGTGAAAGCAGGGTATGGTAACACTTTGCCGCCCTTGTCCCGACAGGCAAATGCCTGGGTGAATATGCCCAACAAAATTGATCTTGTCGCCCGGCTCTAATGGTTCATGGGAGTAGATAAAGTCTTGGGTTTCTATACAGTCATCTATCACCGTAATATCCAATTCGCGGAACAGTTCTGTATGGATGATATCGTGATTGCCTTTAATGAGTGTAAAGGCTATGTGGGGGAATTCATTGATCAGCTGCGCAAAATATACCCAGTCGTTGTTAATGGAACTGTGAAACAGGTCGCCAAGAAAATACACTTTCTTAGGCGCTACTTTGATAAATAGCTTGCGCAGGTTCTCATAATCGTTTTTTTGCGCGTTGACAGGTATGGGCAGGCCCGCTTTTCTGAAATGCGATCCCTTACCAAGGTGCACATCAGCGAGTATCAGCAATCCTTCATCTTCTTTGTAGATCGCTTTTTCCGGTAATAATGTGAAGTCTGAATTGCGAAGCCTTATCTGCATCTATTTCTTCAACCTGCTTATCAATTTGTTCACCTTATCTTCAAACTGCTCGTTGCTCAGTTTGTTTCGTTGCAGGTGTTCTGCAAATATCGGGAAAGAAAACGGACTTAACCTTTCCAGTTCTGTGATCACTACTTTTAATTTTTGTATACGTTCCAGCCCTTCACGCATACGTATCTGCTCCATCTGGAAGGTCATAACCTCATCAAACGCTTGTCGCAGCAATAGGTTGTCCTGGTCAAAATCGGAGAATACCGAAAAGAATAGTTGCGACGAAGCTTGAACATGCCTCGTTTTCAATTGTTTGCCGGGATAGCCGTTAAACACCAGGCCTGCAATACTGGCAATATCCCTAAACTTTCGCTTGGCCATTTCCGTGATATTCACACTGCGGAAGATATCATCGGAGAGATTCTCGGTAGAGAAAAGGTTATTTTCCAATGCTTCTTCTATGGGTATTTCCTGGTCGCTGAGCAGTTCAAGTCCGTAGTCATTTACTGCTATAGAAAAGCTAAGTGGTTTTATCTGTGCTATGCGATAAGCGAGGATAGCGCCTAACCCCTCGTGT
This sequence comes from Bacteroidetes bacterium 43-93, assembly GCA_001897855.1. GTDB lineage: Bacteria > Bacteroidota > Bacteroidia > Chitinophagales > Chitinophagaceae > Polluticoccus. The sequence continues at coordinate 66,376 of MKUO01000017.1, read as the reverse complement.
ACATTGCGCCCTTCAAACGGGTACATAAATACATGGTAGCCTTCTCTTGTTTGTGCTTTTTCTATGAGTAATTCGCTCAGGTGGGGGATGTGTGATCGTTGTTCCTGCTCTTCAAACAAAGGCATCATTTTTTCCAGTTCCGGATCTTTCTTTCCTGGCTTATAGGCTTCGTCCAGTTTCAGGCGTATAGTGGTGGTGAGCTCGTTAGATAAGGACATACGTCCGCCCTGCCACGACGGGAACTGCGCTTTATTGCTATTGCTCTTTTTTACAAATACATCCATACCGCTGATGCGTACAACTTCCAGGTTGCGCCCGGCAAACCAGAATACATCACCAACGTTTAGCCTTGATATAAATCCTTCTTCCACAGTGCCCAACCTTGCGCCGCCAAGGAACTTAATATTCATCATGCTATCACTAACAATTGCGCCGATGCTCAGCCTGTGCCGCATAGCCACTTTCTTGCTCGTAACTCTATATACGCCGTCAATAATAACTACCTTATGAAACTCATCGTAGTTATCGAGTGTAGTACCACCCACGGTTATGAAGGAAAGGCACCATTCAAATTCCTCGCGCGTTACAGATGCAAAAGAGTAGGTAGTGATGATCTCTTTATAAATATCATCGGGTGTAAACCCGTCAGACACTGCAAGCGTTACTAAAAATTGAATCAATACATCAAACGAGCGGATATAAGGTATGCGCTGTTCTATATGCTGATGCCTGATAGCATGGCGCAAAGCGCTCCCTTCGATGATCTCCAGCGAATGCGTAGGCAGGAAGTGTATGGTGCTGGTTGCGCCGGGCTGGTGACCACTGCGGCCGGCTCGCTGCATAAACCTCGCAACCCCTCTGGGAGATCCTATTTGTATAACCGTATCTACAGGGCGGAAGTCTACACCAAGATCCAGGCTGCTGGTGCACACCACTACTTTTAGTATGCCTTCATGCAGCGCATCTTCTACCCATAGCCTTATTTCTTCGCCTAATGACCCATGGTGTAAGGCTATGATCCCTGCAAGGTCAGGGTCGCGGTCCAGCAAACGCTGGTACCAAATCTCGCACTGCGATCTTGTATTCGTAAATATCAGGCATGATCGGCTATTATGTATAATCGGCAATACCTTATCCAGCAGTTTTATGCCCATGTGCCCAGACCATGGGTATTCTTCTATTACGTCAGGCAGTATGGTATGTACTTCTATCTTCTTATCAAGCTTGGTCTTGATGAGTTTATTTTTTCCCGGGTCGGTACCGAGTAATATTTCTTTCGCTTCTTCAAGATTGCCTATGGTAGCAGATATACCCCACACTTTCAGTTTAGGGTTCAATGCTTTCAGATGTGCCAGCGCTAACTCTACCAACACTTGCCGCTTACTGCCCAGCAATTCATGCCACTCATCGATAACCACAAACTCCAGGGTTTTGAAGAAATCAGCATAACCCTTTTGCGCAAGTAGTATATGTATGCTCTCCGGCGTAGTGATCAACGCTTCCGGGCTTGATTTCTTTTGTTGCGCCCGTTCTTTGGCAGAGGTGTCGCCTGTGCGCAGCCCAATGGTATAATCTATTCCCAGTTCGTCGCTTACACGTTGGGTGGCATAGTGTATTTCTTTAGATAATGCGCGCAGTGGTGTGATCCAAAGACAGTGCAGCCCCTTTTTGCGTTTTTGTTTGGCAAAATAGCTTTCCAGTATTCCAAACCATAAGGCGTAGGTTTTACCAAAGCCCGTAGGGGCATTCAGCATACCTGAATAGCCGCTTGTGATGGCATCCCAGCATTGTTTCTGAAAATCGTGTGGGGTCCAGTCATTACGGGAAAACCATTCGTTCGCTATGTAATGTTCTTTACTCAGTGCTGTGCTTTTAACATATCCTGCAGGTCCTGCCTTGTATTAGCCTGGTCTGCGCTTTTATCTTTTCGCCACCTTAAGATACGAGGAAAACGCAATGCAATTCCTGATTTGTGTCGTGGTGATGGGTTAATGCCTTCAAAGCCTATCTCAAACACCAGCTCGGGAGTAACGCTGCGCACAGGGCCAAATTTATCGAGCGTATTTTTCTTTATCCAGTTGTCGACTTCCACCAGTTCTTTATCTGTGAGGCCGGAATATGCTTTGGCAAAAGGCACCAGTTCATCCCCGTTCCACACTGCAAAGGTAAAGTCTGTATATAAATTAGCGCGTCTGCCATGCCCGCGTTGGGCATATATTAACACTCCGTCTATAGATAATGGATCTACTTTCCATTTCCACCAGTCACCTCTTTTGCGGCCGGTCTTATAAACGCTGTCCTTTCTTTTTAGCATCAGGCCCTCGCAGCCATGGTCTCGTGCATTGAGCCGTTCAGCGGCTGCCTCTTCCCAGTTTTCACAAATAACCAAAGGAGATATTTGCAGCGGGACGGTCGGAAATTTTTCCTGTAACTGGCTGAGCATCTCCGTCAGCAATAGACGTCGCTCTGTTAATGGTTTTTCCCTGATGTCCTCTCCTTTATATTCCACAAGGTCATAGCATATCATGACCAGCGGCGCGTCCTGCAGTGCTTTTTTAGTAAGGTTCTTTCTTCCTATACGCGTTTGCATCAGGTGAAAGGGGAGCAGCTGTTCATCTTTAAGGGGGATGATCTCGCCATCTATCACTGTACCATTGGGCAGCATATTCACCAGTGCGTGAAACTCGGGAAATTTTTCTGTCATCAGGTCTTCGCCGCGACTCCATACAAATAGCTGACTGTCACGTATAATGATCTGGCCGCGGATACCGTCGTATTTTCGTTCTATATACCAGTCTTCTACCGCACCAAGTTCCTGTAGTTCTGTTTCTAAAGGATAAGCAAGATAAAAAGGGTAGGGGCGTGAGATATCGTCCGTTGTGTCTGCTGCACCCAATAATTGATCCAGTCTTGTTGTTAATGGGTCCCAGTTGCCCGACAGCCTGTGTGCTACTATGTTCTCGTCAATAGCAAAAGCCTTGGCCAGTGCTTTCATTACAATTTTATCGGACACGCCCATTCTGAAGTTGCCGGTAATCAGTTTGTTGAAGATGAATAGCTCCTGCTTGTCCAACTGCATCCACATGTTTACGATAAATGCGTGCCGTACATCTTCTGCTTTGTCCTGTAAGGCCATCAGGTCGGTGATGATATTGCTAAGGCGGTATTCGGTGGTCTCCTCTGGTTCAGGTAACAGTAGAGTGATCGTTTCAGCAAGATCGCCTACCACATGGTAAGATTCTTCCATCAGCCACACAGGTATATTTATCAGTTGAGAACACCAGTCGCGAAGTTCTCCGGATCGTATCGTACGCTTAGGTCTTTTGCCTGTTAACAGTGCCACGCACCAGGTGGCATCTTCAGGCGCGGCAATTTCAAAATAGCGGGCAAGCGCATCTATTTTGTCGTTGGTAGATGTTGTTTGATCTATTTCGGTAAACAGGCGGCTAAAGTCCTTCATTGCTTACATCTCCTTTTTCCGGGTTATCAGTAGCATCATCTACTTGCTCACCGGTATATAATGTTTCCACTTCCGTAGCGTTTACTCCAAATTCATCCTGCACCCATTTTGCATAGATGGATTTGTAACCATGCGTTACATATATATTAGATGCGCCCGTTTCTTTTATTGCCGTATTAAGTTGTTCCCAGTCGCAATGGTCCGATAATATAAATCCTCTGTCCGCTCCTCTTCTTCTGCGTGCACCACGCAACTGCATCCATCCGCTGCATATACCCAGCTTATATGGATTCAATTTGCGTAGCCACGGTGTGCTCATTGCCGATGGTGGAGCAATGATAACGCTGCCTTCTATTTCTTTTTTATCTATTGTAGCATCTATACGCCTCGCGGGTGGTAATGGGCCAATAGTTTGTTCATATAACTTATTGATGTTGTCTACAGCGCCATGCGTGAAAATATTGCCAATGGAAGTGTCCAGGTGTTTCAGTATTCTTTGAGCTTTGCCAAGGGCATAGGCTATGATGATGGTATTCTTTCCGTCCTCTTTGTTTTGCCGCCACCAGCTATTGATATCGTCATGTACGGTCAGCGGATCGGGGAAATTATATGTCGGCAATCCGAAGGTGCTTTCTGTAATAAAGCTATGACATTGGATGGGCTCAAAAGGTTTTGATATGCCATCCTGCTGTAATTTATAATCACCGCTCACTACCCATATCTCCCCTTTATATTCCAGTCGTATTTGAGCCGAACCCCATATATGTCCAGCAGGATGCAGGCTGATCCGTACGCCATTTATATCTATCGACTCACCATAGTTTATTCCCTGTACATTGATATCTTGCCCCAGCCTGTAACGCAAAACAGGTACGCTGTCACGATGTGCGAGGTAAGAGCCCATGCCCCACCGTGCGTGGTCTGAATGAGCATGTGTAATAATAGCTTTATTTACAGGCCTCCATGGGTCGATGTAAACATCTGCCTGCGCGCAATAAATACCGTTATCATCAAAACTAACCATAGTATCATAACAATATGACGAACGGATTGTTCCCGCCTAAAATGGGTAACCAATACCCAGGTTCAATATCAGGTTATCCTTTCTCCACGACGGGTCTCCGAATCGGAGGTCATTATACACCCATTGCTGACCATCCGGCAACCAGGGCTTACGCATCGGGATGCCGAGGTCCAACCGCAATACCAATATCTTAAAATCAAAGCGCAAACCTGCACCTACACTCACCGCTATATCTTTATAAAAATCACTCCTGAATTCGCCATTAGGGTAAAGTGGATTTTTTCTATACGTCCACACATTACCTGCATCTATAAATATCGCCCCATGCACAAAGTTGATAAGCTGTGCTCTCAGCTCTGTGTTCAATTCAAGTTTAATGTCCCCCGAGGTTTCAATATAAGTTTGCGTGCCGTCTTGTTTATAATAGAACCGGCCCGGCCCCAGCAAGCGCGACGGGAAGCCTCGTAAACTACTGTTACCGCCGCTGAAAAACTGTTTCACGTTCGGCAACTGCATAGAGTTGCCATAAGGAAATCCATACCCTATTAATATACGGTTAGCCCAAATGGAATTTGGATTGTTATTATAATTCATGTAATATCTAAAGTCAGCCTGCAGCTTTACATATTGTGCATATGCGGCTCCAAATATTTTCTTGGGACCGTCAGCCGGATTTTTATTTACATCAGCGCCTTGTGCTAATCCTAAAATATTACCTGAAAGATCAGCCAGCCCATCAAAATAAATATCATCGTGATGCGGCGCGCCATTACCTCGCGAATTGTAAGTAAACTGGTAAGTAGGCCCAATGATAAGACCATTAAATACCAGGTTGCTATAGTTGATCTGCAACACCGTATCCTTATTCAGCGTATCTGTTTTTACATACGTGATGTTTATCGGGAAGAACTGGTGTTGTTTCCGTATATCTTCCTTCCATACAAACCCATATCCTGCGCTGAAGGACTGTATTGCATAAAGTTTGGTCCGCAACAGGTCGTCATATTTTAGCCTGATAACGGTATGTGGCACAAATACGCTTGACGAGGAAGGGTGTATAAATGGAACGATGAATCTTGGGAAGGTAAGGCTGGGCTCAAATCCAAATTCGTAAGTACCGGGCCTCGTTATATTACCGCCCACCTGTGTTTCAAAACCTGCCGTACCTTTTATTGCAAGTAGTTCGGCACCTCTGAATGTATTCCTGTTTCTCCAGCTGATACTTATCTGCGAGCCTACGCGGCTATCGTTCTTTGTAAGACCACCAAGCTCTGTACGTAATGATTTTTTTGGGTAGGAAGTAAGATAATAGAATGCATTGAGCCTGTCCGTACCTACTTTCTCAAAATCATTTTTTACAAATTTGAATGTACCCATATTTACCAGCCTGTTCAGCGATATGTTTTGGTCGCGGCGGTTATACAACTCACCCGGCTGAAATTGCATCGCTTGTGTAAATACAGTAGGCTTATATTTTTTTGTATGTCCTACTATATAGTAGCGTTCATAAAATAATGTATCTAACTGCTTGGTGGATGAGTCGGTAGATACCAGTCCTTTTGCTTTGTTATGTTTATTGTACTTCCTTCTCAGGTCAGGAAATATAAATACTTTATTGATGGTGTATTGTATGGTTGCTTCTTCCGGGATGTCTGGCTTTACCGTCATGTAGATGTCTACCTGGTGGTTTCCTATATTGCTATCCACCTTTGCCAGCAGGTAGTCGCTTTTGAAATAAAAGTACCCTTTCTGTTTTAGTTGCTTATCAATGCGCTCCCTTTCACCTTTTATCAGGTCCAGGTTGTAGGGTGCTTCCGGCTGTAGTAATGATTTTTCTTTTGTAGCAGCTACATCTTTTGATACCTGGCTGCTGTCTGCTACAAATTCCACTTTGCGCATTTTATATTGATAACCTGTGGTTACATCAAAATATGCTTTGGTCTTTTGGTTTCTTGTTTTGGTAGTGCCGGTAACGGTAGGGTAGAAAAAGCCCCGGTTCTCCAATATGTTTTGCATCAATTGGGTCGACTTGCTCATGTAAAACTGGCTCGTTAGTGCTGGTGGTTCGCCCACCTTTGTCCTCAGCCAGTGTCTTAGCCCTTTTGGTTTTTTAGGTTCACCTGCAAGGTTATATATAGTCAGCTTCAGGCGCATGCCCAGTATGGTCTTGTTGGGCGTCGGGCGAACAGATTTTTCGAGGTCGCCTTGTATGGTCTTGCGTTCACGTTTACTTGTTTGCCTGTCCTTTATATCTACTTTAGCTCCCAGGAAAAGAGACTCACCTGCCGGCAGATGTTTGGTATTGCTGCAGGCAGCCAGTATAAGTGCGCAACATAGGAACAATGCTATTTGTGGTCTTTTACCGATCATAAATTAATTCGCAGCGCCTTTTGTTTTGTTATCGTTATCGTCCATTTCCTGTTCTCTTCTTCTTTGTCTTAGTTCCTTCCGTTTCTTTTTACTGATAAATAGGTTTTTGAATTTGTTGTATTCAACGGTTACAATAAAGCTAACCCCCGTTTCTACTACATAGCCTTCTACAATGTCCTGCAGTTCATCCCTGCGGTAGATGCGTACCATATACCGCCCGTCCTGCGTTAATTGATAGTCTGCCGCAAGGTTGCCCGGCACCAGGCTGCTGTTTTGGTTGGTGTTCTGATTCTGGCCCTCTATGCCGAAATCATTACCTACAGTTACCGTCAGGCGGTCGTTGAGCAATCTTTTAGATGCAGATACATTAAGGTTAGTTTGGTTGCGCTTTTCCCCTGTAGTATAGTCTTCAGTACTCTCCAGGTCCACATTCAGTTCAAAACCATTGATCAATTGGCTGGCATATTGGTTCAGTTGCTCACTCAGGAAACGGCTGGCACTCTGGCGTGCTATGAATTCTGCACTGGTACCACCGGCCCCCGATTCAAACGGATTATCAGATACGAACCTGTTTAGTAGCAATAGTGCAAAAACCTGCTTGTTCAATTCAGAAGGGTTGTTCCGCATCTCAGCCAGCTTGCCCTGTACCAGGGTGAGCACATCTGAGCTTACCCGATATTTCTTTTCTTCCGGCAATACCACATCAAAAGCAATAGCTGGTTTCATCAACGGGCCATTCAATTTCAGTTGTACATCAAATGGCAGTCTTTGTTTATAATAATTAAGCTGTGCAGGGTCCGATACTTGTTTTTCTACAAGGTCGTATGGGGGTACATTTGCTGTATATACCGCTGTAATATCTACCTGCGCCCGTAACGGATCACCGGTAAAGGTGATGGTACTTCCATTCTGGATATTAAAGCGGCGCTTGATTAAATTATAGTTCAATTCATAGGATCCGCTTTTCAATTCGTAAGTACCTGTAAGGCCAATAGTACCGTCGGGGTTAACTGCCGTATTCAATGCAGCTTCGCCACGCACGCGCAGGAAGTCTCCCGTAGCCTGGTCTATGATCACATTGAATTCTGCATTCTTTTCAATGCCCACGTTTACATCCAGTTTGGCACCCGTACGCATCGCCAGTTTTGGCATAGTGTCTTTAGGCAACAGCATGGAATTCATTTCCGGATGCTGCATATCTACAAATTCTACTATGCCCTTACGTTCTTCTACACCGGGTTGCGTTTGTGGTATTACCACGGTCAGCTTAGTGGTGTCATGTATCTTTAAAGTGCCGTCAAGAACAGGTGCTTGCGGTGTGCCCTTCAGGTTCAGGTCGGTGCTAAGCACCAGTCTTCCATAAAACAGCTTATTGTCTTTAGGGGTCGAATTCAACGCCTGCCATTTCCTTGCACGCACGTGCATATCCAGGTCCATATTGCGATAGTCGCGGGTGCGGATACCTCCGTCAATAGTAGCCTTATTACCTATTGTATCAATAATATTGAAGTTGTCAAACTCTATTCCCTCCGAAGACAAAATGATCTTTTCATGCGGCATCTTATAAGGGGTGCCAAGCATGGTCACTGTAGTGGTAAGGTTATCCGTTTGTATAGATCCATTCACATTAGGTGCGCTCGCAGTGCCTTTTACGGTAAGGTCTCCTTTAATATTTCCTGTGCTATTTTTTATTTGGTTCGCGGTCAATCCCTCCATGCTGCGCAGGTTGAGTGAGTTGATCAGCACCCGCAGGTCAAAGCTGTTGTTATTGACAGGTTTAGGATAATAGCTGCCATTTACGGCTATGTCATTGCCGCGCCCGTTAACTATTATTTTCGCAGTGATCTCATTTGCAGATGCATCTGTTAATTGAACATCCAGGTTGCCGATAGTATCATTTTTCACGGAGAGGTCCTGTATCTGCAGGCTGCCCTTTGCCTGAGGGTTAGTATTCAGGTTTTCTGCCACCAGTTTGGTATTTAATATACCGTTTGCCAGCAAGGTGTCTTTCTGCACGATCTCGGTAATGTTCGAGATCAGGAAGTTGTTGATATTGAGGTTCAATGGCGCATTTGCGTTTTGCGCCGTGCTGTTGATATTGATAGACTCATTGCCATTACTGAATCCAAAGTTTTGTGCATAGAAACCTTCTTTGCTAAATACTATTTTGTTGGGCTGCGATACCTGCCATGTTTTATAGTTTAATACCAGGCCATCGCGTAGTTGCAATTCCTGTTCGTTAGGCTTCTGCAAAAGGGAGGCATTTAGTGCAAAACGTTGCTTGCGTACTGAGTCTGCAATACTTACGTTCGCAGTTATTTCCTGCCCCTGCAGCCTGCCGCTCGCGTTAGTGTACCACAGTTGCAGGCTGGGCATAGATACACGCTCTACCGATGCTGTATAGGTCAGTGCCGAATCAGCCCCGTTTACTCTTATCCTCGCGCTGTCTATGGAATTGTTATTGTATACAATGTGTGGTGCATCAGCAGCAAGGTATAGGTTGTTTGGGTCAACAGTGGCATGAATGCCTATTGTGTCCATCGATTGTAAACCCGGCATTACAACATGCAGCAGCGGCTTGTCTGTAATGGTAGCATCCAGCGCCAGGTTATAGTTGGCAGGTGTTTTTTGTTTCGGTTTCGTGGTAGAATCACCGCTTATATTGTAATGTCTGCTAATGTGCTCCTGTATCACATTGCCTATTTGAGATAACGGTATCTGCCCGGTTACTATTGCATTTAGTGCTTCGGCATTGATAACGATATGCTGGCTATCTCCCGAGGGATGCGAGCTGATAAGCAGCGTATCGAGGAAATAGCGCTCTGTAGCCGTAGTCATTAGTGGTTTATTGATGGTTACGTCTCCTTCGGGATAATCAGCATTCAGTTTTGGAATATTCGCATCTATAGCCGCGCGTATGCGCAATGGATCTTTGTATAGTTTCAACGCCTGCAGGTCTGCGCTGTCAATATTCAATTTGGCAACTATAGCAGGGTCTTTTTGCCTTAGGTCGGCATTGGCCATTAACTGTAGCACGGCATTAGGGTCTGCAGATATCAGTTTCAGTTCGCCTAGTTTTTGGGCAATGTTTCCATGAAAGTTTATATCCTGGTAGTTGTAACCCATTAATGTTGCTGCGTAAATATCCCCCTGCAGCATGGCATTCATAGTATTGATGTCAAAACTTTGTCCCTTGGCGGTAATAACTGTTGTTATCGCGCCTACCAGGCTGTCTTTTCGCAATATCCTGCCTACATTTAGCTGTTTGGTGTTTACATAAAGGTCATACTTTTCCCTGCCTTTTCCGGGCGACATATGCACATAGCCTTTCAATGTAGCGGCACCGTCTGTGCTGGTCATTACAAGATTAGTATTGTAATCTTTTACGGTACCACTCACTTTGCCTATGAGGTTAAAGCTTGCAGGGATCTGTATCTGTTGACGTACGCTTAATGGAAGCAGCGTGGTAAGGTCTGCATTCGAAGATTGAATTCTTTGAACATTTAAGGCATAGTTTATCTTTTGAGCGTCCGGCAGTCCGCCAAGCTTCCCGTTAATGTGTATGATGGTATTATGTAATCCCGCTACGTAAAAGTTGTTTATGTTTAGGTCTGCCAAATAACCTTTCAAAACGGCTTCCAGCTTCATTTTTTCGTTCCTGTGCTTGTTGAAAAATTCCTGTTTACGCAGATCCGGAACAAATAGCAATACATCGTACAGTCCTACCATACTATTGCGCAGGTTTGTATTTATCTGCATCCGTTGCATCTGCGTTTTCAGGCTATCAAGCGATGGATAAGCCACAGCGAGGTAATTTTGCAATACCGTATTAGGTGTCTGGAGATATAGGTCGTTCAGCGTTGCGCCTTGCGGATGATAAATAAACCGGGTTCTTAATTCCTGCAGGTCAAGCCCGCTTTTTTCCCGTACTGCAAGGTGCTGAATGTTACCGCCGATAGAATCACCGGTATATAAAATATTTTTTGATCTCAGGTTAAGCTGTTGCACATCAAGATGTGCATAGTCCATGCCATATTGCTGGCGGGGCTTGTTCTCATCATCCATCACAAAGTTCACATTGCCCAGGTTCAGTGTGTTTACGGTCACATGCCAATACGACTGCGGTAATGTATCTACTATTACCTTTGCTTTTTCCGGCACGGGCGAATGTTTACCCATCATTATCTTCACATTGGTGTTGCCAAGTTCAAAATTGTCAACAACTACTTTTTGCCTTGCCAGGTCAAAGTTTTTCGCTTTGGTTTTCAGATTGCCAAGCGAAATGTTGAAAAGAAATTTGCTAACTGTATTTCCATAGGTAAATGCGATGTTCTTTAGGTTCACATCATCGGCCGTAAGCTTAAACTGCGTTGGGGTGGTGGAAGTATCGGGCTTTGGTGGCAAATAAGATGTGTCCTGGTAGAAGGTGGTTTGTAATCCTGCGACTTCCAGCTTTCTTACATGGAAATTCATTTCGTCCAGGTCTATCTTTCTCATGCCCAGTTCCAGGTGGTCAAGGTTTACTGCCAGCCTTGTGCCGCCCGTTGCATCGTCAAATCTTGCATGTATATCGTTTAGTAAAACCTTTTTTACGCTAATGGATAGGGAGGACTTGCTGGTGTCTTTGGGCTTATCTGTCGTTTTCTTTTTATCATTTCCCGCAAAGGCTTTGATGATATAAGTGAAATTGAAATTAGTGTCGGGTGCTATGCGATACACATGCGAGTGTATTTTCTCCAGGGTCAGTTGTTGTACATCTACCTTACCACTGATCAATTTCAGCATGTTTATATCCACCTGCAGGTTACCCGCATATAGCAGTGTGTCGTTTGCCTGGTCGCGAAAGAGCACGTCTTTCAGGTTTACAAATTTGGGCAGGCCATAGCCCAGTTCCCCAATATGTACTTCGGTTTTTAGCTTATTATGTAAAAATGCAACGATCTTATTCTTAACAAATCGTTTGCCGGGCATGGTATTTAACCAGATGACCACGATCAATAGCAGAGCAAAAATGCCACTGATGATATATAGGAATATACGTAAAACTTTGCGCATGCGATGTCTTATGGTGATATAAAAAACCGTACCGCAGGCTTTTATGTTGATGACGGTACGAAATTTTATGTCTAAAAATATAAATCGTTCGCTATGTTAATGAAGTTGAAGCGTTTTTTTTATCGCGGGAAGGATACATTGTTCCATAAAGTGGCTGTGTCCGAATCAGGGGCGTCTGTATACGTGTTTTATTTTCTATTAGCGGCGAGTGTCTTTGTAATGCTCAATATTTCATTAAGTATTGTTCTTTTTGGCGTTTTACTCGATTATATAGATGTGTATGCGGTATTGATGATAGCTTATCTTTTGCTGTTTTTATTGACATTATTATTCCGGAAGCGGATACTTCGTGCATTACAATCATTTATTAAATATTCTCTGATTAAAAGTTAACTATGAGTTTAGGGATGCAGACCGCATGGTTGTTTTTGCTGGCTATTCCTATAGCTTGTATTGCGTGGACGGTTACGCATGAGGCTATTTTCAGCGAACTGGTTACCTATTGCAAGGCCCGTAGCACAGATTGTAAAACACTATTCGCACGGAAGTTTTTTTACCTGTTTACCTGCGAATATTGTTTTAGCCATTATGTTACTATCGCATTCCTGTTGCTTACCAATTTTAAACTTTTGCTGGATGACTGGCGGGGTTATATTATTGCCGGTTTTGCACTTGTGTGGGTTGCCAATACCTATATGAGTTTATATGTTTTGATACGCCTGAATGTTAAGCACGAGCGTATCGAAAATGAAATTGCGGAAAAGCTGGAAGAAAAAGTGGAGCAGGGAGAAGTAAAATGAAGCATTATGCCATCGTCTGTTATAAGGTCATATCATTATAATGAAGATAAGCAAAGGCTAACCATTGTATTCGTTTCTGATACTGTTTATGAATATCTGCATGTTCCGGCTAAAGTATATGAGAAGATGAAGGCGGCCAAATCAAAGGGAATTTATTTCAACGAGTTTATCAAAGACAAGTACGAGTTTGTCCGTGTAGACGCATAGCCGGCAATATATTTTTGTGTTGGCATGATTTTTTAAGGCTTTGCCATTTAGTGGATTTTTGTAACCTTTAAATATACATAGGACATTAACTATCATGATATTAATTGTCGATGATAAACCCGAAAATATTTTCTCTTTAAAGCGCACGCTCGAACTGAATGGATTTAATGTAGATACAGCAGAATCAGGAGAGGATGCATTAAAAAAAATACTGAAGAATAACGACTATTCTCTTATTATTCTGGATGTCCAGATGCCCGGTATGGATGGTTTTGAAGTAGCAGATGCTATTTCAGGCTACAGCAAGGCGAAGGATATACCAATCATTTTTCTTTCTGCCGTAAATACCGATAAAAAGTTTATTGCCAAAGGTTATACTTCCGGCGGGGTCGATTATGTAACCAAGCCCGTAGATCCGGATATCTTCATGCTCAAGGTAAAAACACTGGACAGGTTATATGAGCAGAACAGGGAATTGAATAAAATACACATCGAACTAAAAAAAGAGGTAGAGGTAAGAACTCGTGCGGAGGAGTCTTTGAATGCAAAAGTCGAGGAATTGCGATCCATCCTCGAGGTGATTCCACAGGCAGCATTTACCTTAAAGCCCGACGGCTCTATAGAGTTTGTAAATGAATATTGGTTCCTGTATTCAAATGAAGCAGGCAAACTTCCACAGATCCATGAGCAGGATGCGTGGATATATGATAAATGGAAAGAATCAATACAGTTAGGTAAGCCTTTGGTTTGCGAGGTGCGTATCCGCAATATTGCCAATAACGAGTATCGTTATCATCTGCTGAAGTTGATGCCCATAAGGCAACGGGCTTCTATAGTTAAGTGGGTAGGGACGTTTACAGATATCCATGAACAAAAATCGGCGAATGAATACCTGGAGAACAAGATCAACGAACGGACCAGGGAACTAATGTCTAAGAATAAGGAACTGGAATCCAGCAATCATGAGTTACAACAGTTTGCCTATGTGGCATCTCATGATCTGAAGGAACCATTGCGTAAGGTGCAGATTTTTAGTTCTATTCTCAAAGATAAGTATGAAGATAAGGATCCGGATTTACAGGACCACCTGTCGCGGATCATTAAATCCTCACGCCGCATGGGCAATCTTATCAATGATCTGTTAGATTACTCCCGCTTGTCGAAAGAATCCTTTTATCAGCCCGTTAACCTGAACGACATCATCGCCGACATTTTACCCGATCTGGAACTGATCATTGAAGAAAAAAGGGCTACGATAGACATTACATCTATACCGATAATTGATGCGATACCCGGTCAAATGAGGCAGGTATTTCAAAACCTCATCAGCAATTCCCTCAAATTTTCCCGCGAGGGTGTCCCACCGCAAATTACCATTGCTGCTGAAAGAGTCGAGGCGGATACGTTGGATGCATTGCCGACAGAAAAAGGCCCGTACTGTCGCATTCTGTTGTCAGATAATGGTATTGGTTTCAATTCCACGTTTTCAGATAAAATATTTACCATATTTCAGCGCTTACACGGTAAGGAAGAATATGAAGGCAATGGCATCGGGCTTGCCATCGTCAAAAAGATTGTAGAGAAACACAATGGCAGCATACACGTAGAAAGTAAAGAAAACCAGGGAACGGAGTTTATTATAATACTGCCTGTTCACCAAACCAATATTCCAAATTAACCATACAGCCTCTTATGCCAAATAGCAAAATCCAAAATTCCATTACCCGGCAATTGCAATTTGTATTTGCCGTTTCCATCTTTATTTTGTTGGTCAGTTCCGGTGCTTCGTTTTATAGCAATCAGCGGCTTATTGACACTTCAAAATGGGTAAACCATACAAACCAGGTGATTTCTGAAGGCAGTAACCTGGGTAATATTGTCAAGACTGCAGAAAATAATCAGCGTGGATACCTGATCTCTAATAATGCGGCGTTTTTAAGCGGCTATAATGGCAGTTATCAAAAGGCACTTATTAGTTACGAGAAACTACGGGAGTTGACCCGGGATAATGCATTACAGCAAAATAACCTGAAGAAAATAAAAGTTATTATAGATGAGCGCTTCAGGCAGTTTGATAAATTGCTGCAAGCCGCTACGGATAAAAGCCCGGCAGACAGAGCCACTATTTTCACAGACAACGCTGAGATAGCCCGTGGGAAAGCGATCATGGATGACTTTATTAACCTCTTACAACAAATACAGAATGAGGAGAGAAGGTTATTGCGGATGAGGGAAGATGAGCAAAAGACATTCATAGTATTCACACCTATATTAGTACTGGTTGCTGCTATCTTATCCATTCTTATTTCAATAATGGCATACCTGCGTATCAAGGCCGATCTGGATACACGCTATAGAAAGCAGTTGGAAGATGAAGCGCAATACAAGGAAACAATTACCCGCATTGCAACGATGCAGGGTGTTACCAAACAGCTTGCAGATGGCAATTTCGCTGCTCGTAGCCATGATAAAAAAGACGACGAATTAGGGCTTATTTCCCGTGCATTAAATGAAATGGCTGCAGCCTTACAAGCCAACTTTAACGAATTACAGGCGAGAAACTGGTTGCAGGCGGGATCTATGGAGATAAGCGCTGCTATGCGCGGCGAACGGTATGTGAAAAATATTGCATCGAAGGTAATGAGCAGTATTGCAGGTCATCTGGCTACACCTTTGGGAACTGTTTATGTGGTTGATCAGGATATGAAGCTGAGGTATTCGGGGGGCTACGGGGTAGCAAATGTGCCTGAAGAAATAAAAATAGGGGACGGACTTATAGGACAAGCCATCACTGACAAAAAAATGATTATCCTCGAAAATGTGCCGGATAATTATATTAAAGTCAGCTCGTCTTTAGGAAATATAAAGCCGGCACAACTGATCATTTTACCACTGGTATATGGGCACGATGTGATAGGCGTAATAGAAGTAGCCATGCTCAGGTCTGCAACAGAACTGGAACTTCAATACCTGAATAATAACGCTGAAGCGATCGCTATTGCAATGAATGGCGCTATCAATTATGATCGTATGCTCAATCTGCTGGAGGAAACCCAGGCACAGGCAGAAGAGTTGCAGGCACAGCATAACGAGTTGGAAAGCATTAATACAGAACTGGAGGCGCAATCTGAAAAATTGCAGGCTTCTGAAGAAGAACTGAAAGTGCAGCAGGAAGAATTGCAGGAAGCGAATGTAGAGCTGGAAGAACGGTCACGATTGCTGGAAGAAAGCTATCAGCGTATTGCCGAACAAAATGTGGAGGTGAAACGCAAAGCCGACGAACTGGAATTGACGACACGTTATAAGTCAGAATTCCTGGCAAACATGTCCCACGAATTAAGGACACCTCTGAATTCTATTTTGTTATTGGGCAGGTTGCTGGCAGAAAACTCAGAACAGAATCTTAGTACGGATCAAGTCGAGTATGCAAAGGTGATATTAAGCTCTGGCAATGGGTTGCTAACATTGATCGATGAAATATTAGATCTTTCAAAAATAGAGGCCGGTAAAATGAGCCTCGAATTTGATAAGGTAAGTATCGATGAAGTAGGAAATGATATGAAAGCGCTCTTCGAACCGGTAGCTAAAGACAAAGGGCTCACATTCGAATTCACGCAGGAAAAGGATATCCCCAAAATCATAGAAACCGATAAGCTAAGGCTGGAGCAAGTAATCAAGAACTTGATATCGAATGCGCTGAAGTTTACTACAAACGGAGGTGTATTTATCAACGTGTGCAATAATCCCCGATATGAAAATGCTATATGCTTATCAGTCAGGGATACAGGCATTGGTATTCCGCAGGAAAAGCAGAATATGATATTTGAGGCCTTCCAGCAGGCAGATGGTTCCACTCGCAGAAAATACGGGGGTACCGGTCTCGGCTTGTCTATCAGTAAAGAACTGATTAAATTACTGGGTGGTAATATAGAACTGAAAAGCCAGCCGGGTGAGGGTAGTACCTTTACGATATGCCTCCCTGTCAAAAGGCAGATGGTACAGCAGGGTGGGTTGCCCGAAATACCGCAGGAATCAAATGAGATCCCGGCCGTCGCTGAATCCACAACACCCCGATATATATCCGAGACCATCCCCGAAAATATTCCCGACGACAGGAATAATATACAGGAGAATGACAATGTGGTTCTTATTGTCGAGGACGATGTGAATTTTGCACGCTCGTTGCTCGATTATAGTCGCAGCCGTAATTATAAA
This sequence comes from Bacteroidetes bacterium 43-93, assembly GCA_001897855.1. Taxonomy (GTDB): domain Bacteria; phylum Bacteroidota; class Bacteroidia; order Chitinophagales; family Chitinophagaceae; genus Polluticoccus. The sequence goes on along the minus strand of MKUO01000017.1, from coordinate 49,245 downwards.
GGTATTGTTGCTGTTCGCGGTGATGAAGGGGTAGAACTGGCTCGCCAATACTTACCTGCAGGTATATTGTTAGATATACAGTTGCCAGTCATGAGCGGCTGGGATGTTATGGAAGTGTTGAAAAAAGATCCTGCAACGCGTCATATCCCGGTACACGTCATGTCGTCCTACGAGGTGAAGCGCGAGAGCCTGGTAAAGGGTGCTGTTGATTTTATAAACAAGCCTTTTGCGTTTGAGAAAATGCAGGAAGTCTTTAAAAAGATCGAGCACGCATTGAATAACGAATCCAAGCATGTGCTGATTGTTGAAGAAAACCCCAAACATGCCAAAGCGTTGGCATACTTCCTCGAAACCTGCAATATAAATTCAGAGATTAAGCACAATGTGGTAGATGGCGTAGAAGCATTAAAGAATAATGTACAATGTGTCATACTCGACATGGGCATCCCCGATCAGAAGGCTTACGATACCCTGGAAGAATTAAAAAAGGATGCGAACCTCGAAAACCTGCCTATCATCATCTTTACGGGTAAAAGCCTTTCTTTCTCGGAAGAGCAGCGTATTAAGCAATATGCAGATTCTGTGGTACTGAAGACTGCCCACTCATACCAGCGCATACTCGATGAGGTTTCCATCTTCCTTCACCTGATGCAGGAAAGTAAGGCAAAGGTGGCTCAAAAGAGCTATAAAAAGCTCGGAGCCCTCAACGATGTTCTGGTCAATAAAACGGTATTGGTAGTAGATGACGACGTCCGCAATATCTTTTCCCTCACCAAGGCTCTGGAAAAATTGAATATGCAGGTGGTAACTGCTGTGGACGGTAAAGAAGCCATGGCCAAATTGCACGAACATAATAATATAGATCTTGTTTTGCTCGATATGATGATGCCCGAAATGGATGGTTACGAAACCGCCACTGCCATCAGGCAAAACAAGAAATGGAAAGATCTGCCTGTAATTGCTGTTACTGCAAAAGCTATGGTTGGTGACCGGGAAAAATGTATACAGGCAGGTGCTTCTGATTATATATCCAAGCCTGTTGATATCGATCAGTTATTATCTTTACTCCGGGTTTGGTTATACGAAAGGGTTTAACAAATGGCAGCCACAGATAAGATATTGATCATTGACGACGACGCGCGCAATATTTTTGCACTTACAGCTACATTAAAGGCTGCGGGGTACAGGAGTATGGCTGCAGGCAGTGCTATACAGGGATTGGCATTCTTAAAGAATGATCCTGCTATTAGCATAATACTCCTGGATATGATGATGCCCGAAATGGATGGCTATGAGGCTATTGGTAAGCTAAAGGATATCCGTAATGTATATATAATAGCCGTCACAGCGCAGGCTATGACCGGCGATCGGGAAAGATGCCTTGCTGCGGGCGCAGATGAATATGTTTCCAAACCAATAAACGTTGATAAACTCTTCCGCCTAATTGATACTCATATAAACGCGCATAGTGGAGATACTGATAACGGATAAGCAGTTGGATGAAGTGCTGGAAGATGTCTTCGACGTCTACGGATACGATTTTAAATCTTATGCAAAGGCTTCTATGCATCGGCGCATCAATCGTCTTATAGCTATTGATAAGTTTCCCAGTTTTACAGAATTCAGGTATCGCATCCGTACCGATAAAAATTATTTTCATCGGTTTGTAGAAGAGATTACGGTCAACGTTACAGAGATGTTTCGCGATCCGGCGTTCTTTACTGCATTGCGAACAGAGGTACTGCCGGCCATCGCCACAAAGCCTTTTATCCGGATATGGCATGCCGGCTGTTCTACAGGCGAAGAGGTATATTCTACAGCTATACTCCTGAAGGAAGCTAATATGCTGCATAAAACATTGATCTATGCAACAGACCTCAACCCCGATGTAGTGGAAAAAGCAAAGTCCGGCATCTTTCAGCTCGACAGAATGAAGCAGTATTCTGAAAATTATATTGCTTCCGGTGGCAAGGCCGACTTTTCATCCTACTACACGGCAAAGTATGATCGGGTTATTTTTAACGAGGAGCTGAAAAAGCGAATGATATTCGCTACGCATAACCTGGTTTCTGATGGCTCTTTTAACGAGTTTCAATTGATACTATGTAGAAATGTGCTCATTTACTTTGATAAAGATCTGCAGCAAAAAGTGTTCGATCTCTTTGATAAAAGTCTTGATTCGCTCGGCTTCCTCGCATTAGGTACTAAAGAAACGCTTAGGTTCTCTCCATTCATTGGCCGCTTTCGGCAGTTAGATAAAATGAAGATATGGCGCAAGATCAGCTAAATAGTAAAATAGTAGTGATTGGCGGCTCTGCCGGCAGCCTCGAGGCATTGCTGGATCTGCTTCCTGCATTGCGTGTTGATCTCGATATTCCGATTGTGATCGTAATGCATCGCAAAACTGCTCCTGGTTCGCCATTGGTAGATGTATTGGCTATAAAGTCTTCTTTACCTGTATGCGAGGTCGAAGAAAAAGAACCTGTAAAAAACGGGCACATTTACATTGCCCCTGCAGATTATCATCTTCTGTTTGAGGCCGATCACACATTTTCACTGGATGTTTCTGAAAAGGTGAATTATAGCCGCCCCAGTATAGATGTCGCTTTTGAATCTGCTGCAGAGGTATATAGCGACGGCCTCACAGGTATATTGCTTTCCGGTGCCAATGCAGATGGTACGCACGGGCTGAAAGTAATCGGCGAACTGGGTGGGGTTACTATAGCGCAAGACCCAGATACGGCTGAGATCAGCTATATGCCGGAGCACGCCATTAACAACCATGTAGTGCATCATATTATGAATGTGCAGCAGCTTGCGGTATACATCAATTCCCTGTAACAGTAAACCCCGATATTTTTGTTTTAATTTGTCGTCAATTCAGCAAAGATGGCAAGGCATCCGGAGATAAGACAAGTTAAGGTTACACGTTATGTTACCCCTTTAAGGGAGGGTGGCTCGCTGCCGGCTATTGCAGAGGCCGACGACGGATTTTTATATGTCCTCAAATTCAGGGGGGCGGGACAGGGCACTAAAGCGCTGATCGCTGACCTTATCGGCGGAGAGATAGCGCGCACTTTAGGGTTTAAAACACCCGAAATAGTCTTTGCTCAGCTGGAACCTGATTTTGGCAGAACAGAACCTGACGAAGAGATACAGGATTTGCTGAAGGCAAGTGTGGGTCTCAACCTCGGTGTTCATTATCTCTCCGGTTCTATTACATTCGATCCTGCAGCTGTTAAAATAGACTCGCTTCTGGCATCACAGATCGTTTGGCTGGATTGCTTATTGATGAATGTAGACAGGACTTTCAAGAATACAAATATGCTTTGGTGGCACAAAGAGTTGTGGCTTATAGATCATGGAGCCTCTCTTTATTTCCACCATTCCTGGCTCAATTGGGATGCACCGCAAAAACCTTTTCCGCTTATTAAAGATCATGTATTGCTGCCCTTTGCAACAGAGCTGGATGCTGTAGATGCGGAGTTTAAAAAGATACTTACCGATGATCAAATAGTTGAGATCGTGGCGCTTGTACCTGGTGAATGGCTGAGCGATGATGCGCCCTTCGAGTCTAAAGAAGCGCAGAGACAGGCGTATGCTACTTTCCTGAAGCTAAGGGTAGCCAATTCTGATTACTTTGTAAAGGAGGCGAAAGATGCAAGGTAAGGGTCATTTGTACGAGTATGCGGTTATTCGCATTGTGCCTATGGTGGAGCGTGAAGAATTCATGAATGTAGGCGTGGTGCTTTATTGCGCAGATAAGAAATACCTGGATGTATTGTATCGCCTCGATGCAGATCGCTTGCTAAAGCTATCAGGTAAATTAGATATGGCAGATCTGCAATGTTATATGGATGCATTCAGAAATATTTGCCGGGGCAGTAACGATGCGGGTCCCGTTGCGCGATTACCCGTTCCGGAACGTTTTCGGTGGTTAACGGCTACGCGCAGCACTGTAGTGCAAACCTCTAAAGTGCACCCGGGGTTTTGCGAGGATCCTGCAGTTACTTTGAATGATCTGTTCGCGCAGTTGGTGTTGTAATTGGTACAACTAATTCAGTACTGCCGGTTATAAGGGTATAGAAACAATTATCCGTTGTACTTAAGTTAGTCTCAGCAGTTGATTTTACTTTCGCAGCAAATAAATAATTATGGAACTTGGTATCAGCACATTCGGGGAGATAAAAGCGGATAATGTTGCAGGTGGTGCAATGAATGCATATACCCGTGTACAGCAATTGATCGCGGAAGCGAAGCTGGCAGACGAAAAAGGACTCGATGTGTTTGCCCTCGGCGAGCATCACCGGCCAGATTATGTAGTATCTGCTCCGGAATTGGTCTTGGCTGCTATAGCTGCGGTTACCAAAAACATAAGGTTGTCCAGCGCGGTTACGGTTTTAAGTTCTGCAGATCCTGTGCGTACTTTTCAGAATTTTGCTACACTCGATCTTATTTCCGGCGGCAGGGCCGAGATTATGGCCGGCCGTGGTTCTTTTATTGAATCCTTCCCTTTGTTCGGTTACGATCTGCAGGATTATAATACACTGTTTACTGAGAAGCTGGAATTGCTGCTGAAGATCATAGAAAACGAAAAGGTAACCTGGAATGGTAAACACCGCGCAGGCATTAGCGGCCTGGGTGTGTACCCGCGTTCTTACCAGCAACGTCTGCCTGTATGGATCGCAGTTGGTGGCACACCCGGCTCTGTAGCGCGTGCCGGTAATCTTAATTTGCCATTAACCATTGCGATACTCGGCTCAGAGCCCTATCGCTTTGCGCCGCTTGTAGAGCTATATCGCCGGTCGGCCACCGAGGCCGGGCACGATGCGTCCAAATTGCAATTGGCTATTAACTGCCATACTTATGTGGCCGATAGTTCGCAGCAGGCATCAGATGAGTTTTGGCCTATCTATGAAAAGATGATGAACCGCATTGGCCGCGAGCGTGGGTGGTCGCCTATCACCAGGGATCAGTTCGAATATATGCGTTCGCCGGAAGGCTCATTGCTTGTAGGCAGTCCTGAAGAGGTGGCTAGTAAATTAAAGTATCAGCACCGGCTGTTTCATAATACACGCTTTCTCGCGCAGGTTATTGCCGGCGATCTGCCGCATGAAAAGATCATGCATTCTATAGACTTATTTGCAACAGAGGTAGCTCCGGAGGTGCGGGCTTATATAGCAGGATTGTAGCCCGGTAGCATAAAACCATGCCATGATAAAGGCATGTTTTTTGCTTAGATAATAGCATCTTCCCAAAAACAGATAAGAGATGAAAAAACTGCTATTATTGTTTAGCCCCCTGCTATTAGTTTACAGTTGCAAAAAAGTAGATTCCAATGATCTGAAGGACGATGTGCCTTATGCACAGTATTATTATGTTGGTTACGACAAAAGTACCGGGTCAACAGATGCTTCCGCCTATTGCCGCGTACGGAATGGCGGTGGATCTAAGGTAGAGTTTAACAATGGAGCAGGTTTTAAAGCAAACGGTACAGCGCCGTCTATAGACTTATTCGACAAGGCTATTTATCGCTGGCACTTTAATGGTATGCCTGAAGTTGATTTTTTGTTGACTAAGAATTCCGGCGCGCAAATAGCCAACAATGCTATGCCATCTGATATTAGCAATATTGATTTTGCTCCCTCTTTTCCTGCTACAATCTCTAAAGCTGCAGGTTTCAATTTTACATGGACTGGAGATGCCTTAAGCGGTTCTGAGACCATGACTATTACCATTGCCAGCGACTCGGGTACTATTCAAAAGGATATCACCAGTGCTAACTCTTCCAATTCCCTGTCATTTTCATCAGCAGACTTGCAGAAACTGAAACCCGGAAATCTGAACATCACCGTGGTTCGCGATAAGGATACGCCTTTGGATAATAAAGACGGAGATTCAGAAGGTGTTATTAAACTGAGGTATACCATCAAGAGGTCCGCCACGTTGACGCAATAGCATTATTTATTCCATAAATAGTTTTTGCGTAAAGGTTCCGACGTCAGTTGTTACGATACAAAATGCAACTCCTTTATAGTTGCTTGACAAAGTGATGGGAATTTTGCCTTCCGTGCTATTGTTAAGATGTAATTGTATTATTGTTGCCCCCTGAGGCGAGACAATGGATATATTGTTAACTCTGTAGTGGTTGGTGTTCTGTATTGTGACATAGTCTGTACAAGGGTTGGGGTAAATAAGAAGCCTATTTTCGTTAATGCCAACTTGCTTTACAGTAGCGGGGGTATCGTTGCATAGTATTGTACCTGTCATTCTCAGGATATTATCTCCGACTGGTCTTGGAGGTATTTCAAGAACCATATATTTATCCTCTTGTATAAACCTGTTTGTGTCGGGGTACAGTTTGAAAGTTTGTAATTGTATTATAGTATCCGAAATACAGGAAAACGTACTGTCTTTCGTATTAATGTAACTACAATAAGCTGTCTGTAGTCCCTTCTCTATGGTCCAGCCGGCCAAGATCAAAGTGTCGTGCTGATACTGCAAACTGTTGCAAACCGTCCCCGAATCATAGTCCAGCTTCTTACACCATTCTACTGTGCTATCCTTAATTCTTGCATAAAAAGTTCTATTTTTTGAACTAAGCGTCAGGAAATATTCGTTGGAATCTATAGCCTTTGCATCCATAGCATCTATATAGTCGTATGAAGGGATTGTGATTGCCGTTCCCGAGAATGCACCTGTCGAAGTGTCGAAATAGCCGGTGATAACTGCGTGATTACCCGCATCGAAATTTATACAAGTTGCCCATCCGCATACAAACAGCTTATTGTTTACAACTTCTGTCTTCGTAAACTCGTCATAGTTGAACGTATCGTTGCCTATAACAAAGTCAGACCAATATCCATAATTTGCAAGAACATTCCCCAGTGTGTCCAGCTTAAATATTGCTGAGTGTACTCTTCCAAAATCGTAATTGCCAACAGCATATATAGCGTTGTTTAATAAAGCTAATCCTTTAAACTTTGGGTAGAAATATGAATAAACTTTGGCTATCGGAGGAGGTCCTGGTCGGTAGTCTCCTGAGAAAGTCAGATAGCTGACATGGGTAAGCGGAGGATCAAAGTCGTGTATCGTAGAGATACCTAAGTGGCCGCAAGAAACTTTGCTGCCAGAAGGTAATAGAAGAAGGTCTTCAGTTATCGGAAGTTCAATCTTTGTATACCCGGTTGTTCTCATTATAAAAATCACCTCGTTCGAAGAATCGCTTGTAGTTCGTATGAAGTCTTCAGTGTTAGCAAGTTCTATATAGTTTCCGTCTTTGTCCTGTTTCAATGCTGCAAGATCGCCCATGTCAGATCTGTTTTCCCATAGAATATTTCCCTTCTTATCCGTTTTGAGCATCACGGTAGAACCTAGCGAGCAAGTGTCATCAACCACGCCATGTAATATAACGTGTCCGTCTCTGTCAATTAGACTATTAGTAAACCATGATACTACATGGCCATTACCAAACCTCATATGGGTAATTTGGCTACAACATTGTGTGGAGATTAATACCGCAATTAAGAATAAGAGAGTTGTACAGAATAGTTTCATAGCCTTTTGTTGTCAATTACAAAATATAAATATTTCGGTACGTGTACTAATTTTCCGAACTTTACCGAAACCTATCGCGTTGTGAGAAATTATTCTAATTATACCGCATTTTTTTTGTTTCACTCTCAACTCCTAATAAAAATCAAAAACGCCAAAATCACTAGCAAAAACTAGCATTTTCTAACATTTTGGCCTCATATTCGTAGTTTTTATTATTTATTTTATGCACCTCCTGTGGATAAGACTAACCCATCGGCCGGTGCTATTTTCGTTACTTTGTAAGACGTAGTTTGGATAAGTGCTTTTATGAAATTTTCCCATTTACATAATCATACCCAGTTCTCTTTATTAGACGGTGCTTCGTCTATCAGCAGGCTTTACGAGAAGGCCGCTAAAGACGAAATGCCGGCCATGGCTATTACCGATCACGGTAATATGTTCGGCGTATTCCAGTTTGTTGCAGAGGCATGGAAAAAGACCAAGGTTGTAGGTACTACACCCGAGGGTAAAGATATTCTGGAACCTGTGGTAAAACCCGTCATCGGTTGCGAATTTTACCTGGTAGAGAATAGGCTGAAGCGCCAGTTCTCCCGCGATGAAAAGGACACGCGCTACCACCAGTTATTCCTGGCTAAGAACGAGGTGGGGTATCGTAACCTGGTAAAGCTTTGCTCACTGGGTTACATGGAAGGCTTGTATGGTAAATATCCCCGTATTGATAAAGAATTGGTGCTACAGCACCACGAAGGGCTGATAGCAACTACCTGCTGCCTCGGCGCACAGGTGCCGCGTACTATTCTGCGCAAAGGCGAGGAAGAAGGGGAGAAGGTATTTAAATGGTGGCTGGATTTGTTTGGTGAGGACTACTACGTAGAGATGCAGCGCCACGATATCCCGGAGCAGTTAAAGGTAAATGAAGTACTGCTGAAGTTTGCCCGCAAATACAATGTGCCTATTATCGCATCGAACGATTCGCATTATGTAGAGCAGGAAGATGCCAATGCGCACGATATCCTGCTTTGTATTAACACGGGCGAGAAACAGAGTACTCCGAGTATGAAGGAGTTCTCTGACGATGATGAGGCAAAGCCAAAGGATACCCGTTTCGCTTTCTATAACGATCAGTTCTACTTTAAGACCACCGACGAGATGTCTAAGCTCTTCAGTGATATTCCTGAAGCTATAGACAATACCGGTTTGATTGTTGACAAGATCAAGCCAATGAAGCTGGAGCGCGAAATATTGCTCCCGCACTTCAAGGTGCCGCCAGAGTTTAATGACGACCAGGATGCTTATCTCGAGCATCTTACCTGGGAGGGTGCTAAACGCCGGTATGTTGATATTACACCTGAGATAGATGAGCGGCTTCGTTTCGAACTGTTCACGATTAAGACCATGGGTTTCGCGGGTTACTTCCTTATCGTGTCCGACTTTATCAAGGCCGGTCGCGATCTGGGTGTGTTCGTTGGCCCCGGCCGTGGTTCGGCTGCCGGTTCGGTGGTAGCCTATTGCATCGGCATTACCAATATCGATCCTATTAAGTATAAGCTGCTGTTTGAGCGTTTCCTGAATCCGGAACGTAAGAGCATGCCCGATATAGATACCGACTTTGATGATGTGGGGCGCCAGAAGGTGATCGACTATGTGGTGGATAAGTATGGCAAGAACCAGGTAGCGCATATCGTTACCTATGGTACTATGGCTGCCAAGATGAGTATCAAAGACGTTGCCCGCGCATTGGATCTGCCTTTGCCCGATTCCAACGCCCTTGCCAAGCTGGTGCCGGAACGTCCCGGTATCGAATTGAAGCGCATACTGCATGCACCAATAAAAGGGGAGAAGAGCCTCGAATCAAAAGAAGGGCTTGGTAGCGAAGAAATAGAAAATGTAAATAAGATACGTGAGATATACGCAAGCAAAACGCTTCATGGTGACGTGTTACGTTCTGCGGAAAAACTGGAAGGCTCTGTTCGTAATACAGGTATCCACGCTGCGGGCATCATCATCGCTCCTAAAGATCTTACGGAACTAATCCCGGTTTCTGCGGTAAAGGATGTAGATCTGTTGATAACGCAGTTCGAGGGTAATGTGATCGAGAACGCCGGTGTTATCAAGATGGACTTCCTGGGTCTGAAGACCCTCACCATCATCAAAGATGCCTTAGAGCTTATCAGGCGTAACTATGGCTTGGAAATAGACATCGACACCATTCCGCTCGACGACTTACAGACTTATGAGCTATACCAGCGTGGTGAAACCAACGCCACGTTCCAGTTCGAAAGTCCGGGTATGCAAAAATACCTGCGCGAACTGAAGCCGGATAAGTTCGATGACCTGATCGCAATGAACGCCTTGTATCGTCCGGGTCCGCTGGAATATATACCCAACTTTATCAAGCGTAAGCAAGGGGAAGAGGAGATCGTATATGATCTTCCGGATATGCAGGAATACCTGGAGGAAACTTACGGTATTACCGTGTACCAGGAACAGGTGATGCTGCTATCGCAGAAACTGGCAGGCTTTAGCAAGGGCGATGCCGACGTACTGCGTAAGGCGATGGGTAAAAAGCAGATCGCCGTACTGAATAAAATGAAAAGCCAGTTTATCGAAGGGGCTACTAAAAAAGGCCATCCTGAAGATAAACTGAACAAGATATGGACCGACTGGGAAGCCTTTGCCCAGTATGCGTTCAATAAATCGCACTCTACCTGCTATGCCTTCGTTGCATACCAGACAGCATATTTAAAAGCACACTATCCTGCAGAGTTCATGGCTGCGGTACTCAATAACCAAGGCAATATCGATAAGATAAAGTTCTACATGGAAGAGTGCCAGCGTATGGGCTTATCAGTATTGGGGCCTGACGTGAACGAGAGCCTAAAAGGTTTCTCAGTAAGTAAAGAAAGCGTCATTCGCTTTGGTATGAATGCTATCAAAGGTGTGGGTGAAGCCGCCGTAGAAGATATTATTACCGAGCGTGAAGCCAACGGGCCTTACACTACTGTATTTGATTTTATATCGCGTGTCAATCAGCGCACTGTAAATAAAAAGTCGCTGGAAAGCCTGGTGCTGGCAGGGGCTATGGATAGCTTTAAAGAAATGCACCGCGCACAATATTTCTATGCCCCGCCAACCGATCCGGTTACGGGTATGGAAAGATTGGTGAGGTTTGGCAACCAGGTACAGGCAAGCAGCTCTATGGCCAGCAATAGCCTCTTTGGTGAGGCTGTAATGCCGGATATAAAGCCTCCTGCTATACCGGAATGTGATACGTGGACATTGCCTGAATTGCTGGATAAGGAAAAAGATGTGATCGGTATCTACCTCAGTGCCCATCCGCTGGATGGTTATAAGTTCGAGATACAGAATTACAACTTTACGCCTATCTCGGAAATTGAAAATAATAAAGGCCGTACCGTACGTATAGCAGGCTTTATCACAGATGCTGCCCACATGACTACCAAAAAGGGTAGCAAGTTCGGCAAGATGGTCATCAACGACTATACCGGTAACCAGGAGATCGTCTTTTGGGAGAAAAATTATGTAGAGTACGCGAAGTACATAGATAATGGTCAGAAGCTGATGATAACCGGTGTGTACCAGGAGCACAGGTTCAGGCCGGGTGTAATGGAATTCCTGGTTCAGTCTATTGTACTCTTAGATGAGGTTCGCAAACTAATGACGCGCAAGCTGCATTTGCTGATGCCTCTAGGTTCATTAACGGACGAAACAGTAGCTTTTCTTACTAATAACCTGAGAACGCATCCGGGTAATACCGATGTGTTTATACAGATCTTTGACGAGGAAGATGGTATGCAAACGAAGCTAAAATCGGCAGGGCTTAGGTTAGAGATAAATGACGAACTGGTAAACTTCCTGAATGACAATGGCAACATTCGTTATTCGCTGGAAATAGTGAACAATTAATATGTTATTTGTTTATTGCGCTATAGTAAACCGGTTAGACATTTAAGCCACAATGATTTTAAGTTTACAATCTAAAAACAAATAAATGGCAGCAACATATACAGACGCAAACTTCAAAGCAGAAGTGCTCGATTCAGATAAATTAACTGTTGTAGATTTCTGGGCGCAATGGTGCGGCCCATGTCTGGCAATGGGGCCGTCCATAGAGGCTTTGGCTACCGAATATGCCGGTCAGGTAAATATTGGTAAGCTGAATGCCGATGAAAACCCGGAAGTGTGTATTGAATATGGTGTTACAGGCTTGCCTTGTGTCTTGTTTTTCAAAGGTGGCAAATTGGTAGACAAGCAGGTAGGCCTTGCCTCGCGTAGTGCGCTGGAAAAGAAAATAAAGCAAAATATGTAATGGGCTTATATGTGTATTTAGTCCGCCTATACCGTTCACTGGAAAATAGATAGTAAATTTGCAGATTGACTTTAATAATTAATCATAAAAAACAATAAAAAGAATGGCAGCTGTATTCACTGATGCGAATTTTGAAGCAGAAGTACTTAAAGGCGATAAATTAAGTGTTATAGATTTCTGGGCTCCCTGGTGTGGTCCATGTTTGGCTTTAGGCCCAACCATCGAAGCTCTTGCCAAAGAATACGATGGCAAAGTAAACGTTGGTAAGGTTAACGTGGATGAGAATCCTAATCTTTCTATCAACTATGGTATTACCAGCATCCCTGCGGTACTGTTCATTAAGAACGGCCAGGTGGTAGATAAGCAAGTTGGTGCTGCACCAAAGGGTGTATTCGATAAAAAGATTCAGCAACACCTGTAGTAGATATATTGTTAGTAAGTATATATGAAAGAGCCGGCCTGAACCGGCTCTTCTCTTTTCTTACTTCTGTTGTATTATTGTTGTACTTCTGCCACCCTCCTGTTCATCACCCGGAACCATAGAGGCGGCACCATTGCCAGCAGCATACTGCCGGGGTAGCCTGTTGGTAGCTGTGGCGAATCGTCGTGATGGCGAAGCAACTGGTACTTGCGGCTGGCTAGGTAGTGATGGTCGCTATGCCGGCTCAGTTCAAACAGCATGATGCGTCCGATGGTATGGTCGCTGTTCCAGCTATGTACCGGCATGGCACGTTCATACTTGCCATTACCAAGGGGCTTACGCATCAAGCCATAGTGTTCTATGTAGTTAACGGTCTCTAAAAGCAGTATGCCTATCAATGCAGCTATCAGGAAATAGCCAAGTACGCCCCAGCCGAAGTAGAAGCCTATCAACAGGCAGAATGCCAGCTCTATCAGTTGGTAATGCAGCATCTCATTCCGCAGGAAGTTGTGACCTTTCTTGTGTTGTTCGTTGATGGCTATCTGCCACGCCTTCCTATATACACCGGTAATGCTCCTGAACCAGAAGAAGTAGAGAGGTTCATTGCAGCGGGCACTGCTCGAATCTTCAGGTGTACCTACATTCTTGTGATGTCCCCTGTTGTGCTCTATGAAGAAGTGCATGTACAGGGATGTCAGGAGCAATGCTCGTGCCAGTGTTTGTTCTGTCTTATTAACTCTGTGCCCCAGTTCATGCCCTACATTGATGCCCATTACTCCGCACATCAGTCCCATCACGGTTACCCGTCCTGCAATATCCCAACCGGATAACCCCGGATCGGTTATGTGCGTGAGAAACTGGTATAGAACTATATACTGTATAGGAACGATGGCATACAGTATCCAGTCATAGAACTTGTCGTGCCGGGCCATTTCTTCTTCTGCAGCTGATAAGTTGGAGTGGTCAGGTGAGATCATTAGCTCTAGCAGAGGGATGATCGCGAAAGCCAGTATAACAGGCAGCCATGCAATAATACCGGTATAGTGAAAACTGCGGTAGGCCCCTATGTTGAAGAGCAGTGGTATGCTATATTTCAGTAGCCTTGTTTTCATACATCTTAAGCTACACAATTTACAAAAAAAAGCCCCTGTTGAGAAACAGGGGCTTATACATCATTTGATTGTTCTAGTTAAGTGTGCAGTTTACCGATTCGGTATAGCTAAAACCGGAAGAAGGGTCTGTCACAGATGCGGATGCATTGTTAGCACTGCAGGTTTTTTCTGCGTCCTTTTTCTTTTGTTTAGTTAGCTTAATAACATAGGTACTATCCACAGACGCTAACCCGGGAATAGTTGCGGTGGCCTTGCAAGTGCAATTGTAGTCTTTCTTGCAAGCTGAGAAGATCAATAGTGCTGTTAAGGGTAGCAGTAGAAATTTCATTGAAGTTGTTTTAGGAGGTTATAAATAAAAAGTTGTTATTCGATGCTGCAGTAGTGTTTTTCTACTGTCTTCTGCTGAAGGTAAGATGCGTCAGTTTCATAATTCACGCATTGGCTCTTAGCCTGATCTTTTGTCGTAGCGCTTATAGTGTTTAGTGTATTATCTTTTCCCACAACTTGCCCGTTAACCTGATACTCAATGTCGCACCTGCAGTTATAGTCTTTTTTGCAAGAAGAGAATGCACCCATGATTATAACAGAGGCAATGGATATTGTAATTGTCTTTTTCACAAGCTGGAATTTAGATTTTAGTAAAAATATCATTACAAGTTTAAAAAAGCAAGCTGCGTTTAGTTTTAATTACTTCGCATAGCCTTTATAATGCGTTTGGTACGTCGGTCGGCACGGACATTTTGTAAATCTAATACTGCCCAAACTGCAGCCGGAATCCAGCCGGTAAGCGTAATTTGTAAAATAAGGCATAGTATGCCTCTAAGTATTCTACCTCTTAATAAAAAGGACAACCATGGTAATAGTATTGCTAAAAGTGTCATAACAGGTCTAAAATTAAGCCTTTAGCGCATTTGAAAATACATGGGGAAATGTGAAATAGTACTTCAAAGAGATAAAATGCTTTTTTCTGTTTATATAAGCTTTAAAAACTTAAATTTGCATCCCTTTCTGAAAGAAGAAGTATATGTTTGAAAATCTTAGTGAGCGCCTCGAAGGTGCATTTAAGCAGTTAAAAGGTGAAGGCAGGATCAGTGAAATAAATATTGCCAGTACTGTAAAAGAAATTCGCCGTGCGTTGGTAGATGCCGATGTGAACTATAAAATTGCTAAGGAATTTACCGACAGGGTAAAGGATAAGGCACTTGGTGAAAAAGTGCTTACTGCAGTATCGCCTGGCCAGTTAATGGTAAAGATCGTGAAGGATGAGCTGGCCGAACTGATGGGAGGCACTGAAGAGGAACTGAACCTGAACAATAAGCCAACGGTCATACTAATAGCGGGTTTGCAAGGTTCGGGTAAGACTACCTTTAGCGGCAAGCTGGCGAACTTTCTTAAAACAAAGAAAGGCCGTAACCCCTTGCTGGTAGCTGCTGATATCTACCGCCCGGCAGCGATAGATCAGCTGAAAGTATTGGGCGAACAGATCAAGGTGCCTGTATATAGCGAGCCTGAAAACAAAGATGCTGTTGCCATAGCACAGAATGCTATTGCAGAAGCTAAGAAAAATGGTAATAGCGTTGTAATTATAGATACTGCAGGCCGTCTTGCCATTGACGAGGCGATGATGAAGGAGGTGGCAAATGTGAAAGCGGCAGTGCAGCCACAGGAAGTATTGTTTGTTGTGGATTCTATGACCGGTCAGGATGCTGTTAACACTGCGAAAGCCTTTAACGATAGGCTGGACTTTACTGGTGTAGTGTTAACGAAGCTGGATGGTGACACACGTGGTGGTGCAGCTTTAACCATTAAATACACAGTAAATAAGCCCATCAAGTTTGTGAGTATGGGTGAAAAGCTGGATACGCTGGATGTGTTTTATCCGGAGCGTATGGCCCAGCGTATATTGGGTATGGGTGATATCACCACCCTGGTAGAGCGTGCACAGGCCCAGTTTGATGAGGCGCAGGCTAAAAAGCTGGAGAAAAAGATCCGCGCTAACAAGTTTGACTTTGAAGACTTTAAAGAACAACTTGGCCAGATAAAGAAAATGGGTAATATTAAGGACCTGCTGGCAATGATACCTGGAGTTGGTAAAGCCATTAAAGATATTGACATATCTGACGATGCATTTAAAGGCATCGAAGCTATTATTAATTCTATGACACCGTACGAGCGTGCAAACCCGGATAGTATCGATGGTAACCGCCGTAAGCGCATAGCTAAGGGTAGTGGCAAGGATATAGCTGAAGTTAACGCGTTTATGAAGCAATTTGACCAAATGCGCCAGATGATGGGGCAGATGAATAAAATGCGGGGCATGATGCCGGGTATGGGAGCAGGAATGCCATTTGGGAAGAGGTAATGCATTGTTAATCATTAATTTGTATATATTCTTAGTGCAGGGTTATGCCCCATGCGAAATTTTTGCATAGAATGTTTTAATTTTTGCAGTTTTTAATGTAGTTTCGCAGTCCTTAAAATTTATTGTTTACACAAATAATTTCTATTATTTATGTCAGTTAAAATCCGCCTGCAACGCCACGGCTCTAAAAAGCGTCCTTTTTACTTCATTGTTGCTGCTAACAGCGCAGCTCCCCGTGATGGTAAATTCATTGAAAAGATCGGTACTTACAACCCATTAACGGTTCCTGCGACTGTTCGCCTGAACCGCGAGCGTGCTTTACACTGGATGCAAAACGGTGCGCAACCAACTAACACTTGTCGTCGTATCCTGTCATTCAAAGGTGTACTGTACCTGAAGCACCTGATGCGTGGTGTAAGCCTTGGCCTGTTTGATGAAAAAGCTGCCTGGGAAAAATTCGAAACATGGAACTCTTCTCACGAAGAACTGGTTGTGAAACGTGAAGAAGCTCACCGCAAGCATAAAGCTGACAAACGTCATGCTGCTATGTCTGAGTCTGTGCGTAAAGTTGAAGAAAAAATGGCTGCTCGTGCAGCTGCACAAGTTGCAGAAGCTGAACAGGATGGTGCTGAAGATGAAGCAACTCCTGAAGCTGAAACTTCTGCTGAATAAGCAAAATGTTATTAAAGCGAAAAAGAGGTTGAATTTCAACCTCTTTTTTTATGTGCTATATTTTAAAATGCTTATTTGCGGGCAACCACTATCATGTTCCAGGCGAGTTTTTGCAGGCCGGGAATGCGTAACAATAATTTGTCCAGCTTTTGCAGCGGTATAAACCACCAGCCTATCTGCGACTTCTTTTCTTTAAATATCTTTTTCCAATAACGTACTTCATTAGGCTTGTATCGGCGGATGAGATAATAATGAATAAATATCCATAATGTAGCGAGCCAAAATTCCCTGTGCTCTACCTTAGGGAAGTATTTGCGGTACAATTTCAGAATATCAAAGCCCAGGGGCATTTCGTCAATCGTACGTACATCCATAGCCATGCGGCGATATACATTAATAACCGGATTGTACTTCAGAGGATCCCACGTGATGAGTACACCCTTATCCTTAAGAGCGCCATGCATGGTTTTTATCCAGTAATCGTGGTCCTCAGGTGGTACATGGTGCATCAGGTTTGCACAGTAGATAATATCAAAGAAATTCTCGTGTATCTCTAATTTCTCAATAGGAGCTATTAGCAGGTTTAGCTTTACATTATATTTAGCCGCTACTTTTTCTGCAAATTCACCCATTTTAGGCGATACATCGTTGTAGTAAACTTCAGCACCCTGCATGGCAAAGTACACAGAACTTTCTCCGAGGCCTGCACCTACATCCAGAATTTTCTTTCCTCTAATATCTCCCAGTTGAGACATGATGTATTTATTTTCATCGGCAACAAAGCTTTCAAACAATGCGACTACATCTATCTCATCTATATTTTCGGACATCGCCCACTCATCATGAAACGCTTCTTCACGTTCGAGCAATTCTTCAATGTTGTCCTTATTATCCTTCGTCATGAATGGAATAAATAGTTTTTAAAGTAATTCCCGCGAATATAACAAAGAATGGGAGCATATTTGGAAGAAAATAACAACTATAGGCATTAAGTATTAACTTAAGCGTCCTATTTTAGCAACTGGTTCTCTTTTATTAAAACTGCAAATTAATATTCATGGTTGTGAAACCATTAAACGATGGCATTGAGTCAAGGCAGTGGAAAACTGCATTTATAATCTCAAGTATATTGCTGGTAGTAATCATGCTTTTTTTGAGCAAAGATTATGGACAAAGTGGTGATGAATGGGTGCAAATGATCTATGGGCAAAATATCTGGGATTATTTTACCAAAGGAGACAAACAAGCGCTCGACTATACTAACCTGGGCACACAATACGTAGGGCTGGAGTATTATGGAGGAACGTTTGATTTTGGAATGGAAGTATTGCACCGCTGGTTCCCGTCTATACAGATCCTTTTTATCAGGCATTTTTTTAATGCACTGTTAGGCGCATTGATGATGGTATTTACCGGTATGATAGCACGCAGGCTTAGTGGTAAATGGTCTATTGGTTTGCTGGCATTGCTGTTCATTGCATTTTCGCCACGATTATTTGGTGAAAGCATGAATAATCCGAAGGATATTCCTTTTGCCAGCGGTTTTGTTGTAGGTATTTATTTTCTTATTGCCATATTGCAGGATCTGCCTAAACGATCATGGAAGCACATTATAGGAATGGCATTGGGGGTAGGCCTGGCATTTGGTGTGCGTCCTGCGGGTGGTATGTTGCTCATGGTTTATTTTGGTTTCTTTACCGTTGTGTACCTGGCATTGCATAGGCCAATGTTAGCAGAACTGCGCTCGGAGCAGAATAAAGGAATAAAAAAGCTGGCCGTTACATTGCTGATATGTATAGTAATAGGGTATGTAATAGGCATCAGTACATGGCCATGGGGGCTGCAATCACCCTTGTCCAATCCTCTCATAGCGCTGAAGGGAATGACCAATCGCGAAACGGATATCCGGGTGCTGTTTGACGGTGTATATTACTGGAGCCATTATCTACCATCCTATTACGAGTTTAAATGGATATTTATATCCAACCCATTAATAGTGCTGGCTTTATTTGTGGCTTTTATACCACTTGTCACTACGGTAAAGAAAAAGCATGGCTGGTTTCCTGTGATAGTTGTTTTATGGTGTGCTCTGTTTCCTCTGTTGTATATGATATACAAGCATTCTACCGTATATGATACATGGAGGCATGTGTTCTTTGTATATCCATTTTGGGTAGTAGGTGCAGCTTTGTCTGTAGATGCAATTACCGGATTTATTAAAGAGGAAAAGAAAAGATGGATACCCATTGCGATTGCCATTGCAGGATTGTTACCAGCAATAGTGTGGACCGTACGCAGCCATCCCAATCAATATGTTTATTTCAACGAACTGGAAGGTGGGGC
Source organism: Bacteroidetes bacterium 43-93 (assembly GCA_001897855.1). Classification (GTDB taxonomy): domain Bacteria; phylum Bacteroidota; class Bacteroidia; order Chitinophagales; family Chitinophagaceae; genus Polluticoccus. Next base: position 30,448 of record MKUO01000017.1, on the reverse strand, counting down.
CAAAGGAGCTTATGGTTATTATGATCTCGATTATTATCAGAACAGTGGCAGGCAGGCGGCTAACTGGATGCTGAAAAACCTGAAACCTATACCCGGAAGAAAAACGCTTGTTCGCTCGAATATGCTGGGCTTCAATAATTATTTCGGAAAAGATACATCGTGGATAGTTTATGACTATGGAAGATATACTGAACGTTTTTCTAAAGACTGGGATTATTATGTAGCATACCCCCGTTACCTGAACCCGGAAATGATGCAAAATAACGAATGGAAACTCTCTAATACGGTACATACTGTAAGTATTGGCGGGGTACCGCTTTGTGTAATAGTGCAAAGGAAGAGCACGGCAGGTATTGATGCATTTGATGCTTATTCAAAAAAGGATTATCCGACAGCAATAGCTAAGTTTAAAGAGTTTCTTGCCACGGATACAACCGATGAATTTGCGTATTTGTATTACGGTATTTCATTAGCGAGCGTTGGAGATATGAATGGTGCTATCGCGCAGGTAAATCACGCGATAAAGCTAGACCCATCGAGAGCTGAGTTTTATGATGTGCTGATACAGTTGTATAAAGCAACAGGGAATATGCAGGCTGCCCAGCAAGCGACAGGAACAAGGGATGAACTTATCATGCAGCAACAACCACCGCAGGAAGAGGCGGAATAACACTTGATAACAGCATGAATAAGGTAAGAAGACGTCACTTTCATACGTTTGATGCTTTGCGTTTTTTTGCCTACCTGAAGGTGTTCCTTCAGCACCTGCCCATATTTGCGTTTCCGTGGTTTTATGCGGTGATGCAGGGTGGGGGAATAGGAGTTGAATTCTTCTTTGTGCTTAGTGGATTCCTTATTACCTATATAATATGCGAAGAGAAGAAACAGACCGGCACAGTAAACCTTAAGAATTTCTTTGTAAGAAGAGTTTTAAGGATATGGCCTCTGTTTTACCTGATGATAGGAGTGGCCTTTATAACCCCACATGTTCTTGCCAAATTGCATATGCAAAGCTCTGCAGCTGGTTATGAGCCTAACTGGTGGATGTCGTTACTCTTCCTGGAGAATTATAAAATGATCGCATCGCATACCAATCCCAACGTGTCGCCGTTAGCGGTAATGTGGTCTTTGTGTGTAGAAGAGCATTTTTACATTATCTGGGGGCTGTTGCTTTATGCAGTAAGAATTAAAACAATTCCAAAGATCATTGCTTTTTGTCTTGTATTGTCTGTTATTGCAAGAATAATATTTGTAGCTAATAACTGGTCAACCAGCGATATACTTACAAACATTGACCTGTTTGCCTATGGTGCTATACCTGCTTACCTGCTGGTTCAATATCCTGCACAACTAGAAGCTAAGGTTTTAGCAATACCTATGTGGGCGAAATGGCTATTTACAATAATACTGATCTCAGTAGTATTTGTGAGCTCACAATTGGCAGGAAATGAACGGCCGTTCATTTGGCTTAGTTCAATCTTAGGAATATTATTCAGTACACTTATTATCCTCATCATTCCCGAACGGAGCAAGTTTAGGATTAGCGACGGGAATATACTAAGCAGATTGGGTATCTATACCTATGGCTTTTATCTATATCACACCTTGGTCATTAATCTTATTAATAAAATATTTATCAGGGAACACTGGAGCCTGGAGGAGGGAAAATGGGCTACTACGTTTGTTGTTGTGACTTTTGCTGCTACACTGGTATGCAGCATTGCTTCCTATCATTTATTTGAAAAGCAGTTTCTAAAACTGAAGAAGTATTTTAGATAAGCTGCGCTTATTAACTCTTCATTGCTATGAATATGCCAACTACAACGTAAATGCATATCAAAGCAACTGTCATCCATTTTGATCTAGGACCTGATTGTTTAAGGGGCATTTTGTAAGACATCTCTCTACTAAAATTAACTTTGGAAATATTGTTCTAGTATCTCTTTTTAACAAAACGTTCACGTTTTAATTTTATTGTGTAACCTGTTGAAAATAATAGGTATCAACGTAACGTTCCGGTAAGATAAAAACAAATATTAAGCCAAACTAAAGGCCGGACTTTAAGTAATTGTAAAGAAACTGTCAAAGAAGGGAATATAAATGATAAAGCCCGGTAACGTGTACCGGGCTTTGAAATATTATTAAAGGCTTTAATTAAGCCATTGCGTTCACTTTCTTGGCAATACCTGATTTCAGGTTGCTTGCTTTGTTTTTATGAATAACATTACGTTTAGCCAGCTTATCAATCATAGCAATGATCTTAGGCAGGTTTTCTGTAGCTTCTTTTTTATCTGTAATGGCTAAAAGGCCGCGGATAGCATTACGAGTTGTTTTACCATAATAACGGTTACGGTCGCGACGTTTCTCACTCTGGCGGACATCCTTTTTCGTTGCTTTATGATTTGCCATTTATCTTACTTGTTTAAATTAGGACTGCAAAGGTAAATTAAAAAATTGAACTTCAAAAAATATTTTGCATGTAAAAATTACATGTTTTGTGCGCTGAATACCGTTTTAGTCCTTTTAGACAAGTATTCTTTCTTTTCCAGGAATTTATCAAGCTTATCTTTAGGCAGGCGCAGATTGTAAGAATCTGAAGAATAGGCACTCATTTCGAATAAGTCATAATCCTGATTCCATTTATCCATCTGGTCGCGGTTTAGTCCCAGTTCCTGCACCAGCAAGTCCATGCTAATAGGATCTGACAGTTTAATAATTGCCATATTAGATAGCTCTTCAGGAGTAAAAATGCTTTTTTTAGCAGTTTTTATATCCTTCGCCTCTTTTGCCAATTCCTCCGCATTGCTGTTGTCATCCAGTTCGTCTGTAACAGGCTTGCCTATTAATTTGCTCAGGTTTTCGAAAATGGTAGCTGTTGCAATAAAAGCAAGGACGTGCCCCTGGGTTTCTTTTGGGAGGTATTGCTTTATGTCCCAGAAATTATTACTGCCGGTGCGTTCCATAGCCCTTTTTACCGGAGCGGGGCCGCTATTGTAGGCAGCAATTACGAGCAGCCAGTCATTAAGATCTTCATACAAATTGGTAAGATACTTGGCCGCTGCGTTGGTGGACTTGTAAATATCCTTACGGTCGTCGCGTTTTTTATTTACTGTAAGTCCCATCAGGCGGGCGGTAGGAGCCATAAACTGCCAGGGGCCAACCGCACCTACACGGGATACGGCATTATGGTTTAAGGCCGACTCTATCACAGCAAGGTACTTGAGTTCCTTTGGCACAGAATTTTTCTGCAGTACATTATCAATAAGCGGAAAATCTTTTTCGCTCTTGTTTTGCACAGCATTCAATGTTTTATTGTGCGCATTCAGGTACTTCATTACAAAAGCGTTAATAAAATCGCTTTTATCGCCATAGTAAGATTTTGAATCTGCAAGAGGAACCGGTTTGTAAACCTTAGGTTCTACTTTGTAAGCTTTTGGCATACTGAGCGCAATAGGAAGGGCCGGTGTGGCCGTATGGCCTTTGCGTATAACAATCGTATCAACATGTTCCTTTTTGTGTGAAGAACCTGTTTTATGTACCTGCGCAGACAATGCAGCGGCAGAAAAGCAAAAAATTGATACGAGCAAAAAGCTTTTGTATCGCATGTATTTATCGTTTTTTAAGCGGTTAAACCATGCAACCCAAAGGGAAGCTATTAATAAAATAATCAGGGATGGATCAAGGGAGTAGGAGAGTAGCAGAATTACTCAGCCTTAGGCTTTTCTTTCATTCCCGCTTCAATCTCACTCTTCACATTTTCCTTAGCGTTGTTAAACTCGCGGATACCTTGTCCAAGGCCACGCGCCAGCTCAGGTATTTTTTTGCCGCCAAAGAAGATAACAACCACTAACAGGATAATAATCCATTCAGCACCACTTGGAGCAGACCACAATAACTGCGGATTGATAGCTAATAAAGCCATAATTAAAAATTTGAATAATAAAGTATGCTACAAAAATAAGGTTAAAAAATCATTAAGGCGCGTTAAATTCCCTAATAACATTAACTATGAGTGTTAATTTATAAATTTATTTTTAAATAAATAATTAGATAAAATCGTTATGCAACTATTCTCACCCATTTAATTGCTGACGAAGTTGAGTGGTCATTCCGCCCGTATAAGTACGCCATCGATCTATAACCTGCTGCATTTCAACAGGTAATTCGGAATTGAACTGTATCCATTCTTTGGTTACCGGATGGGTGAAACCCAGTTCTTTAGCGTGCAACGCATGCCTGGGTAAAATTTTAAAGCAGTTTTCCACAAATTGCTTGTACTTGGTGAAGACAGTGCCCTTTACTATATAATCGCCACCATAGGTAGCATCATTGAAGAGCGGATGCCCCTTAGATTTCATGTGTACGCGTATCTGGTGGGTGCGTCCGGTTTCCAACCTTAATTCTATTAGCGTAACATAATTGAAACGCTCCAGCACCTTGTAATGTGTAATTGCATCCTTGCCATGATCGCCATCCGGGAAAGTATCCATTATCTTGCGGAAGCGTAAGTTGCGGCCCACGTTAACATGTATGGTGCCTTCGTCTTCTTCCAGGTTACCCCAAACCAGGGCGATATAACGGCGGTGTACGGTGTGCTTTTTAAATTGCGCTGCGAGGTTGCTCATAGCCTCGTCCGTCTTTGCTACTACCAGCAGGCCGCTGGTATCCTTATCTATCCTGTGAACCAAACCAACACGTGGCAGTGCAGCGTTTTCGATATCAGGCACCTTTAAATAATAGGCAAGGCCGTTTACCAGCGTACCGGTATAATTGCCGCAACCGGGATGTACTACCATGCCAGCGGGCTTATTGATGATCATCAGGGCATCATCTTCATAGACAATATCCAGCGGAAGTTCTTCGGGTATTACCTCCAATGATTCCGGGCGCCTATTATCAAACACTACGACAACATCACCCGGCTTTACTTTATAATTAGCTTTTACTGCTTTGTCGTTTACTAGTATAAGACCTTCCTCAAGAGCTTGCTGCACCTTGTTGCGGGTGGCATTCTCCAGTCTTATCATCAGGAATTTATCTACCCTTAGAGGTTCTATACCTTTTTGTGCAGTAAAGCGTGCGCGTTCTATAGGCTCATTAGGCTCCGTGCCTTCTTCCTGTTCCGGATCATCCTCATCCCAAATATCCTCTGTATCGTTGATTTGTGTCATTTCGGATGCAAAGTTACTGATTCAGCCAGTTTTTTATCGCAGCCGGGTCTAATTGCAGGTAAGTGCTCTCATATTCCTTGATGCCATTGTTAACCCAATATATGGCAGGCACGCCGGGGCCGGCCATGTCGGTAAATGCCTGTGTATTCTTAAACAACAGGTAAGGGAGGTTTGTAGCGTTGGTTTCTTTAAAGAAAGGTGCCAGGTTATCAGGATGGCCTGATAATACAGCATAAATGGGTATGTTAGGATTTTTTTCCTTCAGCACGTGTAGCATATAAGCAGCTTTGCGACAGTGCGGGCAGGTAAGGCTCATAAAGGCTATGATGTGTTTACCCTGCCTTAATTCCAGCACAGGTGCATTGTGCGGATCGGCATATAGAGGATCGAGGTTGATGGCTTCGTTTACCGCTTTCGGTTTGTTATTTACATTCAGCGGAGCGGTGATAAAGGTCGCCACAATTCCGGCCATGCCAAGAAGTGCTGCAATCCATTCCTGGTTTTTATATGGTTTGATGGGGTAAATAAATATCAGAAGAACAACTGCTGCGATCATAGCCAGATTCTTCCATATTGCCTGGAGCGGATTCATATAAAGCCAATTGCCGAAGCACCCGCAATTGCCGGTATTACCCTTCTGGATGATAAGCATGACCAGGTATCCTGTGAGCAATACAAGAAGGCCAATAGTAGCAGGATAAGTAACCTGCTTCAGGTATATATGAAAAAGCAGGAATATCCCTATGAGGAGTTCAATACCAATAAACAGGCGGGCAATGACGGAAGCCAGCATATTGCTACCTATGCCAAGGTCGATGAAAGTCCACTCGAAGGGCTCAATATTATCGAGTTTGCTGAAGGCTGAAAAGAAAAATACTGCTGCTAATGCCAGCAGCAGTATTGATCCGAAAATTCGTTTTATATAAAATGCCGTATTCCTTTCTTGCTTTATTGTATCTGCCATATCTAAAAGTACGGCACAAAAATAAGCGAATACGTTTTAAGAAAAGCTTTAGTAAAGATCGCAGGTTTCTGTAGCCTTAATGCCGTCTTTTTCATAAGTCTTGGAAAGGTCCTGGCAGGCAGACTTAGCTTTTTTCTTAGTATCAGAAACATTGTACTTATTCACCTTATCCTCAGGCAAACCTGGCTGGCCACTATATGATATTTTACATTGGCAGATATAGTCGTGAACGCAGGAACTCATCCCCATCATTATGAACAGTCCTAGTACCAATAAAGTGCCCGGGCGTAATTTCATGTAAGTAATATTTAACGGTTGAAGATAAAAGTAAATTTTCAAAACAGCAACACATCGCTAACTAAATGCATTTGTAATCTTATTTTTTTGTCAACAGGCTTTTGCCTTAACTTTATAAGCAATAAATCAAGACCTTAATGGATATACCTCAAAACCCTTTACAGGACAACCTGGAGCTGATAGCTAAACAGGTGGTGGAGGGTTTTATTATAGGCCTGCATAAAAGTCCTTTTCATGGTTTCTCGGTAGAATTTGCTGAACATCGACTATACAACCAGGGTGATGCATTGCGGCATGTGGACTGGAAAGTGTTTGGCCGTACCGATAAGCTATTTGTTAAGAAATATGAGGAAGAGACAAATCTCCGCTGCTGTATAGTACTGGATACATCCTCATCCATGTATTTTCCTAAAGAAGAGGGCAAGATGAGTAAGCTTGACTTTTCGTGCCTTGCAGCCGCTTGCCTGTTGCAGCTAACGAAAAGGCAGCTGGATGCCGCATCACTGGCGTTCTTTGATGATAACCTGTACTATTTTTCAGAATGCAGATCAGCGCATAGTCATTACAGGCAATTGGTATATGAGTTGGAGAAGCTATTGAAAAAACCGGCCGAGAACCGCCCAACCAATGCAGCGAAAGCGCTGCACCAGGTGGCCGACCAAATGCACAAAAGATCACTGATAGTAGTATTTAGTGATATGATGGATGGGGCAGAAGACCTTGAAGAATTGTTTTCGGCATTACAGCATTTGAAATATAATAAGCATGAAGTGATCTTATTTCATGTGATGGACGGGGCAAAAGAAATAGGATTTGAGTTTGAGAACAGGCCCTATGAGTTTGTAGATATGGAAAGCGGTGAACGCATAAAGCTGCAACCGCACCAAGTAAAAGATACCTATATTAACAGGATGGCAGACTATCTACAGGAGATAGAGAATAAATGTCATCAATATCATATAGATCTTGTAAAAGCAGACCTTACAGAACCTGTAGACCAGGTGTTGAATGCCTTTTTACTGAAGCGAAATAAAATGCTGTAAATACAAAGTTTTTCGTTAACTTTGCACCCCATTGAAGTTTTTTGAAAGGAAGGTGTATTGTTTTTGGTTGTAAATAGTTGATTTTTAATTATTTGCATAAAATAAGCATCGGGTTGTAAGTTCAAAACCAAGATGTAAGAAGCCGGCTAATGAAACATAATAGAGAATTTGAAATAGCGTGGCAGGGTTTAAAACCCGGTGTTCATACATTCCAGTACGAGCTTGGTGATAGGTTTTTAGAAGAGCATGGTGCAAATGAGCGTGATTTTAAAGACCTGGACGCACAGGTGAACCTGAAATTTGATAAGGAAACCAATTTTTTTCTTTGTCATTTTGATATCGACGGCAGTGTAACAGTTGCGTGCGACAGGTGTGGAGATGAATTCAAGCTGAGGCTGTGGGATGAGTTTGACCTTGTTATAAAACTAACGGGAGCTGAAGAGGCGGAAATGCCGGATGATGATGCTGATGTCATCTTCATTCCGAGAAATGAAACCGTGATAGATTTTGCAAACTGGATATATGAGTTTATTATGCTCAGCATTCCACTGCAAAGAATACACCCCGATAAGCCTGATGGCACACCGGGATGTGACCCTGAAACCCTGAAACTATTGAATAAGCTGTCAGAAGCAGACGAACCTAAGAATGCTATATGGAAAGGTTTGGAAGCCCTGAAAGAGAAAAACAAAGACAATAAACGTAAAACGAAATAAAATCTAAATAAAATGCCTAATCCGAAAAGACGCCACTCACAACAGCGCAGCGCAAAGCGCCGTACGCACTACAAAGCGACTGCTGAAACATGGAGCGTGGATACAGCAACAGGTGAAAGCCACCTGCGTCATCGTGCTCACTGGTCAGAAGGCAAATTGTACTACCGTGGACAGGTTGTTGTAGACAAAACTCCTGCGGCTGCTGAGGGCGAACAAAATTCATAAACAATATTCGTTACTGAATGAAGATAGGGTTTGACTTCATGGGTGGCGATTATGCGCCATCTGAGACGATTGCAGGCGTTCATCAGTTCTTTCAGCAAGATGTGGATCCATCAGTGCACCTGGTACTGATAGGTGACCTGAAAGCGGCTGCTTCCTATTTGTCAGTTTTAGAACCGTTTCAGGGGCGTTATACATTAGTAGATGCCCCTGAAACTATTGGTATGCATGAGCATCCTACCAAGGCGTTGAAGGAAAAACAAAATTCCAGCATCGCTATAGGCTTTGGTATGCTGCAGATGCAAAAAATAGATGCTTTCTGCAGTGCGGGCAATACCGGTGCCATGATGGTTGGCGCTATGTACACCGTAAAGAATATTGAAGGTATATTAAGGCCCACCATTGCGTCTCCTATACCAAGGGCGGACGGTAAATGGAACCTGCTGCTGGACGTAGGTATTAATGCCGATTGCAAGCCTGAAAACCTGGTTCAGTTTGCACAACTGGGATCACTGTATATGCAAAAAGTATATGGTGTGGAAAATCCTAAGGTGGGCCTGCTGAATATTGGTGAAGAAGAAGGTAAAGGCAATATCCTGTGCCAGGCTACCTATCCATTATTAAATAGTGTAGAAGGCCTGAACTTCGTAGGTAATATAGAGGGGCGCGATGTATTTAAATACAAGGCTGAAGTAGTGGTTTGTGAAGGCTTTGTAGGCAATGTGCTTCTTAAGGCTGCAGAATCTATCTATGACATCTTCAGGGTAGAGCGCAAGGTAGATGATGAACTGCTGGATACATACAATTTCGAGGTGTACGGTGGTACACCTATCCTGGGTATCAACAAACCTGTAGTTATTGGTCATGGTGTTTCTCATGCGCTGGCGTTTAAAAACATGTTGAATGTTGCAGCGCGTATAGTAGATGCCGACCTGATGAATGTGTTCAAAGCGCATTTTGCACAGCCGATAACAGAATAGTTTTCCTGATTTTTTCCGTTTTTTTTAACACGATATCACATCGTGGCATACTGTATTTAAGTCTGGTATAACCTAACTTTAATACACAGTATGATAAATATTTATTGCCTGAGCGGACTGGGAGCAGACGAACAGATCTTCAGAAAGCTGGAGATCAATAACGCGCGCCTGATACACTTGCCATGGGTGGAATATAGTGAGCAGGATGACCTGCCAAATTATGCCAAAAGAATGCTGCAATGTATCAAGGAAGAGAACCCTACAATAATGGGTGTTTCTTTCGGTGGTATGCTTGCAATAGAGATTGCCAAATTAGTTCCTGTAAAAAGAATCATCCTGGTATCTAGCGCCAAGGGCTACAAAGAAGTTGCGCATTTTGGTACTATAGTCAAAGCGATTGTTGTTTCAGAGGTAGCGCCGGCATTCCTTTACAAAATGCCTAATAAGGTATTGTTTGATCGATTTGGCGCCACCACAGATGACGAGCGCGAGCTATTGCGTGGCATTATGAAACGCTCTGACGGCAAATTTGTACGGTGGGCGATGAAGGAAATACAACTCTGGAAAAACGATATAGTGCCGGACAACGTATTGCATATACATGGTACAGCAGACCAAATGATACTGCCCCAGAATGTAACGCCCAACTACTGGATTGAGGGGGGCAGCCATATGATGGTCTATAGCAAGGCAAAGGAAGTTTCCTCTATCATCAATAATGAATTGTACATGCATGGCAGAGTTAGTTATAAAGCACATTGAAACACCCCTGGGGCTAATGCGTGCCGGTGCAACGGATGAGGGCATTTGCCTGTTTGATTTTGTATATCGCCGTATGATGGACGCCATACAAAAGAGAATAATCGATGGCCTCGGCAATGCGGATATTATAGAAGGCGAGCATCCACACATTGCCGAACTGGAGAAACAGGTGACTGAATATTTTGCGGGCCAACGGCAGGTGTTTGATCTGCCTCTGCATTTTATCGGAACTCCCTTTCAGCAAAAGGTCTGGAACGGCTTATTAGATATTCCTTATGGTGAAACAAGGTCCTATAAGCAGCAATCCTTGTTTCTAGGCGATGTAAAAGCCATCAGGGCAGTAGGGACAGCAAATGGGCAGAATGGTATTGCCATCATTGTGCCCTGCCACCGGGTAATAGGCGATAAGGGCAGCCTGGTAGGCTATGGCGGCGGATTACCAAAGAAAAAGTGGCTATTGGAACATGAGGCAAAACATAGCGGACGCACTATGCAAATAGACATGTTTACTTAAAGCTTGTTTAACTTTATGCATACTATTGTTTCTCATACTTATACATAGATTTTCACTTTTATATCTGCGTTTTTTTTCGTTAATTTTGTATTGACTACAAACACGGGTTATCGCTGCTGCACATGCAGGAGAGGAAAGTCCGGACAGTATAGAGCAGCGCACCACTTAACGGGTGGGGGATGGGCAACCGTCTACAGAGAGTGCCACAGAAAATAACCGCCGCTGGAAACGGAGGTAAGGGTGAAAACGTAGGGTAAGAGCCTACGCATAAGGCAGGCAACTGCAATATGGGGTAAACCTTGCGCACTGTAATGCCAAATAGGCGTACGATTGAGGGCTGCTCGCCCGATGTACGTGGGTTGGCAGCTAGATCTTACCAGCAATGGTAAGGCAAGATAAATGATAACCGTTTCGCCGCCTGGCGGAATTACAGAATCCGGCTTATAAGGGTTTGTAGTTGTTTTGGTTAAATGACAAAGCGCAGGTTCGTGGCCCGCGCTTTGCTTTTTTATTGTATTACCAGCTTTTGAATAAGTGATTTATCCACCGTATTAAGCCGCACGGTATAACTACCAGGAATAAGTCCTGAGAGGCTATAGGTAGGTACATGATAGCCTTGCGTTACCCATTCATTCTTCAGCCATTGTCGTACCATTTTACCGGTAAGGTCGTAGAGGCCAATAGATATATTGCCGGGATCCTGTAGATAGAATTTTATATTGACTAGTTGTGTTGCAGGATTTGGGTAAGGTTCAAACAGTTCAATGCTGCCATAAAGCGGTCCCTGTGTTTTAATACTTACCGGAAAGGTAGAATCAATTACAATGTTCTCATCACCTGTTTTATAAGGCGTCCAGATAAAATAGTTGATCATCATTTCATCGGTGGTTGCCTCACCGGCACTTACATCTTTTGGCGGGCTGTTAGGGTTACTTAGGTTGGCATTTGTATTATCATATAAGGCTACTGAGTAACCGGTTGTGAAGGCCGGTATCTTCATCATTCTGCGCAGAAGATAAAATCCCTGCCAGTGGAAATCCCAATTATTGATGCGAATATATTTCTGGGTATCACCTGTGCTGGTTACCCCAAAGGTTGTGATGTTTTTGCCCAATAGGTGCATGTGAGGGGCTACTCCCAATAAAGTAACATCTATCGGGATAAGCTGATGTTCTGTAAATGTTTTCGTTTGATTGGCCGGTATAAACAATGTAGGCGATATGTTAAGTAAGTGATTTAAAATAGGGTCGATATGCACATTACGGACATTAGAAGCACTAGTAAAGAAAAACCGTATTTGGGTGCTGTCTACCTGCCCGACTGTACCACCGGGATAGTGGATTTGAAGAACAATGTCTGCATTCTTCGGTAGTTGCACGCCAAATCCATTAGGAAACACTAATGGCGCTGTGCCCGGAACCCATCCTCCCAGCATGATAGCTTTATCTGTGCCTACGCCACCAAAGTTGGTATACCCCGGGGCAGGATCTGCAGCATCTAACGCAGCGCAAGTACCTGTTGTGTCTGCATATATCAGAACATGATGTACGATACTCCTGTTGCCGGGTACAGCTTCCAGGGCGGCAATATATTTTGTGGCAGATAATCCGCTGGGTATCACAAAGCACTGATAAATATCGCCATTGACAGCAGCAGATGTGTATGTAGGTATTTTTGCAACCAGGTCGGGAGTACCTTGTATATCACCATTGTTGCTGAATGTGGGCGGTGGCGGAGCCTTTGATAGATCTCCCGCAGGTGCGCCGGCATCGGCCCATGCAGCAATCTTGTTGATGTCCTCCTGAGATAATAACCGTTCATGTGCCAGCCTGTTATATGCAGGATCAGGTGGCCACGGGGGCATTATCTTTTTTTGCGTGGCCGACTTCATGCCGAAAGCATTGTTAACCGCACCCTGGTAGGTCATCAGTTCAAATGGTGCAATGCCGCCCGTCCTGTGGCAACTCACGCAATTGTTATATAATACAGGGGCAATGTCTGTACTCCATACAGGCGATTGCGCAATTGCCACGGAGGATGATAATATGCATGTAATGAAAAGTAAAGCTCTATTCATCAATCGAATTTGAATAAAAATACTTAAAATATTTAATGTATGTTCAAGTAAACCTTAAATGAATGCGGTCTATTGAAAGGCGAAGCCGCATAAGATATTATATTTGCATGTTTACAGCATAGCACATGGAACTGAGTAAGAATTTTGACTTTAAAGCATCGGAGCAGCATTGGTACGAGCACTGGAACCAATCGGGATATTTCGCATCAAAACCGGATGACAGGCCGGCATACACAATTGTGATGCCGCCACCTAACGTTACCGGTGTACTGCACATGGGCCATGCACTGAATAATACTGTACAGGATATACTGATACGCCGCGCCAAAATGCTCGGCTATAATACATCGTGGGTGCCCGGCACCGACCACGCGTCTATTGCTACGGAAGCCAAGGTGGTGAACATGCTGAAAGAACGTGGCATTGATAAAAACAAGCTATCGCGCGACGAGTTTTTGAAATATGCCTGGGAGTGGAAAGATAAGTATGGCGGCATCATCCTGCAACAATTGAAAAGGCTGGGCTGCTCGCTGGATTGGGACAGGACCGCGTTTACAATGGAGGATAAGTATTATGCTTCGGTAATACGTGTATTCGTAGAGCTATATAACAAAGGCTATATCTACCGTGGTGTAAAGATGATCAACTGGGATCCGCAAGCAAAGACCGCACTCAGTGATGAAGAAGTAGTATATAAGCAGACGAACTCAAAGCTATATTATGTACGTTATAGGGTAGATGGCGATACCGATGAATATATCACCATTGCAACTGTTCGTCCGGAAACAATTCTTGGGGATACTGCTATATGCGTACACCCTGATGACGAACGATACAAACATTTACATGGAAAGTATTGCTTTGTACCGTTGATCAACCGTCGTATACCAATCATTACCGATGATTATATTGATATAGAATTTGGTACCGGTGCATTGAAAGTAACACCTGCACACGACATTAATGACTATAACCTGGGCCTGAAACACAAATTGCAGGTTATAGATACACTAAACGCAGACGGTACGATGAGCGAAGCAGCGCAGTTGTATGTTGGCGAGGACAGGTTTGCGGTGCGTAAAAAAATAGTGAAAGACCTGGAAGCTGCGGGTAATTTGGTGAAAGAAGAAGACTATACCAACCAGGTAGGTTTTTCTGAACGCACGCATGTAGTAATAGAGCCAAGACTGAGTATGCAGTGGTGGTGTAATATGCCTGAATTGGCGAAGCCAGCATTAGAAAATGTACTCAATGACAATATTGAATTTCATCCTTCGAAATTCAAAAACCTGTATCGCCATTGGATGGAAAACATCAAAGACTGGTGCATCAGCCGCCAGCTATGGTGGGGCCAGCGTATACCTGCATGGTATGATACAGACGGGGATATGTATATAGCAGAAACAGAAGAAAAAGCATACGAAACATATTACCAGAAGAAACCGGAGCAGGCTTCTGCAGGTAAACTAAAACAAGATGAAGACGTTTTAGATACATGGTTTAGCAGCTGGCTGTGGCCAATGGAAGTATTTGGCTGGAATGAATCTGCAAACAATGCCGAACTGAAATATTACTACCCTACCAGTGTGCTGGTAACCGCTCCGGATATTATCTTCTTCTGGGTAGCACGGATGGTGATGGCCGGGTATGAGTTCATGGGAGAAAAACCATTTGATAAGGTTTACTTTACCGGTGTTGTACGCGATAAGCAGGGCCGTAAAATGAGTAAGTCCCTTGGTAATTCGCCTGACCTGCTGCAGCTGATAGATGATTTTGGAGCCGATGCAGTGCGCTTTAGTGTAATGATATCTGCACCTGCAGGCAATGATCTTTTATTTGATGAAAGTGCATTGGAGCAAGGCCGCAACTTCTGCAATAAAATGTGGAATGCGCTGAAGCTAGTAAAAAGCTGGGAGGCGCGTGTAGCGGAAAATGTAAGTGACAGCGAAGTGCATTTTGCCATAGACTGGATGGAAAACAGGCTGGCACAAGTGGCACAGCAAGTGGACGAACTGATGAAGGACTTCAGGCTTAGCGAAGGACTGAAGAATATTTATTCATTGATATGGGACGATTTCTGTTCGTGGTACCTGGAATGGGTGAAGCCGGGATTTGAGCAGCCTATGTCGCAACATGTTTACGAGCGTACCGTTGCAATCTATGAGCAATTGCTGCAATTGCTACATCCATACATGCCTTTTGTAACAGAAGAAATATATCACCAGCTAAGAGAAAGGCCGCTGGGTAATGACTTGCTGACGCAAATGCTGCAAGTGCAGGGAACACCAAACGTGGATACCCTAAAATATGGCAGTATGCTGCAGGAACTGATCACCGCAGTACGCGATACCCGTAACAAAAACCAGGTAAAACCAAAAGATACTATTAAGCTTTGGATTGATACGAAACACCATGCATTTTATGAGTTGACACAAGGCTTATTGAGAAAGCAAGTGAATGCTGCAGAGGTAGGTTTTACCAATGAACCAAAGCAAGGATCCATTTCGATTGTAGTACAGACCGATAAGCTATATATACAAGCTGAGACTGCCGCTATAGATAGCGGAATGCAACGTGAGCAATTGCAAAAAGAGCTGGATTATCTTAAAGGGTTTCTACAAAGCGTAGAAAAGAAGCTGGGTAACGAACGTTTTGTGCAAAATGCAAAGCCGGAGATCATAAACGTGGAGCGAAAGAAAAAGCAAGATGCGGAAGATAAAATAAAGGCGATAGAAGAAAGTCTTAGTTTATTGTAAATTGGGAATAATGAACAAGTACGTATCCAGAATTGCACTAACAGTATTTTGTATGGCCGCAACCGCATCGCTGGTAGCCCAGTCGCAGAAAAAGGAAGAGGCCAAGGCAGAAGATAAATCTAAAATGAAGCCGAAGGCTAAACCTATACCTACATACCTGGGTAATAGTGATCTGTCGTCGGGCATGATATCAAAAGAACTGTTCGACTCTTTATTGATGCAAGGTGTTACATCAAAAGACTCCGCCGGCAGGCCGTATAAAGTAGCCAACTTCCTGTTTACTTACGGTGAACGTAACCTGTATGAAGATTCCATTGGCAACCCTATGATATTGGTAGATTATCTTTCAGAGTTTTGTAATGGTGATACGCTGACCACGTTTTTGAAAAAAAACGTACCCGAACGCAGCAAGGCGGGCGATACTGTGATATTTGACCAGATAACCGTTGTATCACCCGAGGGGAAAGGGGCATCAGGGAAGTTTATGAAATTTGTATTGACAAAATAAAGATAAAGGGTGGCAATCGCCACCCTTTGGCTTTTGAGGTATTCCCCCAACCTTATACATTGATTTGCTTGTCTAAACGACAAATAACCTATATGAAGACTGCCCATCTACTATTGTTGTGTATAACAATTTCCCTCCATTGTATTGCGAACCCGGTTTTTGACCGGCTTGTAGCCGTAAATAGTTATTGGAAAGAGCAACCCGATGTAGCGTCGATCCAATACCCGGTAAACGAAAATATTACTGACAGGGAATGGATCAAAGTGCATCTTTCGCTGGTAGAAAAGATATTGCGTGCCCGGGATGTTAGCAGATTGACGGTTGCACAAAGAGCAAACCGGCAAAGAGCCCTTGATCATTTGCACCAATATTGGGAAGCTGGAAATTTTCCAATTAATGACGAATATTCGTACAAGACGCCGATTTTTATAGATAGGCATGATAACTTCTGTGCGGTTGGTTATCTGGTAAAGGCTACCGGTTACGAACGGGTTTCCCGAATGATAGCGTCAAAAACGAACCTGGCCTATGTGAAAGATATGCAGTACCCTGAACTGTTTGCATGGGCAAAAGAATATGGTTTTACGATCGCTGAGCTGGAATGGATACAACCTACCTATTCGCCCTGCGGAGCTGCAAGCGAAGTGGCAAAAGGTGTAAATGGAGTAGTGTACGAACTATTTGCAGATAGCGCTGCGCAGCGTCTTTATGCAGGGGGCTACTTTAATATGGCTGATAGCTCTATTACTGCGAATAACATAGCCTATATAACAGAATCGGGTGGAACATATACCTGGCATGCAATGGGTAGTGGTGTGCACGGAACCGTTAAAGCTATTTGCAACTTTGGTAGTAATGTGTTTGTTGGTGGCGTCATAGACAGTGCTGGCGGTACTGCTGTAACCAATATCGCATATTATGATGGGAGCAACTGGCATGCGGCCGGTTGCCTGAATGGAGTAGTGCGCGATATGATCGTATATAAGGATTCATTGTACGCATGTGGTACGTTCGGTGTATGCCCGGCACAAAATGCCGGAAACTTTGCTGTATGGACGGGCCCGGCTACAGGTTGGCGGCAAATAGGATCGCTTGCCGGGGACTTAAACACTATGATCATAAAAGACAGCTTGCTGTATATAGGAGGTAGGTTTAGTTACAAGGGTAAAGTGGCAAATGTAGTCTGCTGGCATCGCTCATTAGGCTTTGATACGTTTGCCACACATCTTAATAATGAAGTGACGGATTTTGAGGTGTACCTGGATACGCTCTATGCTTCCTGCAAATTCACATCTACAAATGACCATCATCTGATATCAAGACTTATAAATGGAACATGGGATACCAGCAGGCAGGTAAACCTTGATGCTGACCTTGTGCTTTCTGTGAACGCTATTTGCGCAAACAGAGATACTTTCATAGCGGGTGGTGACTTTCATTATTACCCAACGGTAGCGGGGACTGATGTTCGCAATATGGTTGATATAAGTTCTCTGTTTGTATATCCACCTCGTGTTTACCTACGCTGTATTAATTTCGTTGCAGACAGTACTGTTTATTGTATGGTTAGGTTTAAGAACAAAATATTTTTGGGCGGTGCATTTACACATTCGACAACCCCATCTACCTACGTTAATACGAATGGCATCAGTACATTGGCTATCCCTTATTGGCACATGTTTCCTCTTAACGTAAAGATCGATTCAATATTCCAGGGGTGTACAAAAAACAGGTTGGGAAATGTTAAACTAGCCGTTTCAGGATATCCGCCAGTTAGTTTATTATGGTCAACCGGAGACACTTCTTATTTTAATAATACACTTCAGACTAATTATTGGGCTTATAAAAATAATCTTGTAACAGGTAGTTACTGGGTACGGGTACAAGATAAATGGGGACAGGTAGATACATTTAGATTTACCATAAAAAACGAAGCAGTAGACACAGCGGTTTCTCTGATCAATGGTTATTTTGTGAAAGCACTGTCGGGCGCGAGATTGCAGTGGCTTGACTGTGATAATCATTTTAATGCCATAACAGGTGCTACAAAATCTACTTTCAAGCCGACTGTAACAGGTAATTATGCAGTCGCTATTTCGGTGGATGGCTGTCTGGATACCAGTTATTGTCATAGCTATAAGGTTACAGGTATCAAAGATGTTCAAGAAATGTTGGCTGTACTTTACCCAAATCCTGTTACTGATCTTTTAAATGTGAGTTTTGATCATCTGATTACCCACGCAGTAATGAATATTATAGATGTGACAGGCAGGAGCGTAGCAAAACAGGTTATTAATAACAGCAATGAGGCTGTCGTAAACACCAGGTTATTTGTCAAAGGGGTATATACCGTCGTCATCAGGCAGGATGGCGCGGAACCATATTATATGAGATTTATAAAAGAATAAGAAAATAAAAGGTGGCAATTGCCACCTTTTATTTTGAAGTTTATGTGAATTGCTTAGTTGACTAACAACAAGTTTACACTGCGCTGCAGGATATTGAAAGCTATCTCCGCCATCAGGTTTTCTTTGTCGAGTGTAGGATTTACTTCTGTGATCTCAAAGCAGCATATTTTATGGTTCTGCATGAAAGAGGCCATAAGATCTTCTGCCTCGCGTTCTTTTAGCCCATTGCTAACGGGTGTGCCTGTACCACGGGATATAGAACTATCCAGGCTATCTACATCAAAAGAAACATAGATATCATCGCAACCGCTCAGATGTAGTAATGTTTGACGTACCACGTTCTCAACACCCTTACGGCGTACTTCCTGCACGGGTATTACCTTTATGTTGTGTTTCTTTATCAGGTATTCTTCTTCCTTTTCGTAATCGCGGAGGGCGATGAATACAATGTCTTCGGGGTTTATCTTCGGCTGTATCTTTCCAAGGCTTTTTAATTTATTCCAGGTATCGATAGTAGTTGCATCCGGATGATGTACCTGGTTTTCGATATTATCCATAGCAAGAGCAGCTGCTAAAGGCATGCCATGTAAATTGCCGGATGGCGTGGTGAACGGCGTATGCATATCTGCATGGGCATCAATCCATATTACCCCAAGACGATTTTTAGGCTTAGCCATTTTAATGCCAGCAATAGTACCGCCGGCAGTGCTGTGGTCACCTGCAAGAACAACGGGGAATAATCCTGATTTTAAAGTGTCTGACACTGCCTTTGCCACACGGTCGTACATGGTATAAACGCCTTGTATACGCTTAGCATAAGGGGAGGCTACAGGTTCGTATAATAATTTATTCTCATTCTCTATCTGTTCTGTAGGGAAGTTTACAAAAAAGCTACTCATGAAGTCAAGAGCAGCAATTTTTATAGCATCCACACCCAGGCTGGCGCCACGGGTACCTGCGCCTATTTCCGATCGTACTTCTATTATCTTGATATTACGCATATAAGCCAAAGGTATTAAAAGGGCCGCGTATGGGCAAAACAGTCCTTAGAAAGGATAACCGATGGCGAAATTGATCACTAATTCCTTTTTCCGCCACTCGCTCGAAGCAGGGTCTATTTTGTCAAGTACCCAACCGCCCTTGCCGTAGAAATTATAGCCATTTTGGGTAGCTTCTTCTTCAGAATTGAAATAGCCTCCGGGCTTCTTAACAGGGAAAGCCGCATCTATCCTGAAAATGAAGAAGCCTGAAAGATCGAGCCTGATACCGACACCTGCATCGACTGCCAGATCGCGACCCAGATATTTGAGATCGAAATTGCCGTTCGGAAAACCCGCTGACGGTTCCGCAAGCCAGATGTTGCCCGCATCAGCAAAAGCAGCACCATTCATTTTAATGGCACCGGAAAAGAGTTTTACTATATCGAAACGATATTCAGTTGTTGCTTCCATTTTAATATCACCGGTGCGGTCTATAACAGAAGTGCCAATAGTGCTGGGAGGGATGTAGCTACTTCCAGGACCGAGCGTGCGTATACGAAACCCTCTCAAGCTGTATGCACCGCCTACAAAATATTGTTTGATATAGGGAAGCGTACTGGTTTCCTTTCCATAAGGGATACCGACACCTGCAAGAAAACGGGTGGCTATTGTAGAATGCGCGTAAGTAAAAAAGTGTTGTGCATCGAGATCGAACTTAAGATACTGCGCAACATTTTCGAGCGGTAATGCAGACCCTATGGTTTTAAGCAATCCCCCGGCTTCTTCTACGCCGGCACGCAGATAATTATAGTTGAGGCTATGTTTCTTTTCTTTATCGGAGTAGGTGAATGCAATATTCTCCCCTTCGATAAGTGTAGTGCTGTAAGTATTTCGTAGAAAGGAGTTGGAATTGAGGCGTTCCTGGAAAGTAGGGGTTATGTGAGAAACCGTAATGTTGTTGACGAAAATGGGTGATATCTCCCATGTTTTGGTTTGAGTTTCCCTCCATTTATACATAAAACTGGTAGAAACATTTAGCAACCTAAAATAGTTGATCCTGTCCAGCAGGTTGGCGCCTACGCTAACAATAGTGCGTGGTAAATTTGCGCTGCTTACTTTTTCGTGGCTGATCGGGAATAGGAATTTAGGAAGATCGAGGCTGATGTTAGCACCCACAGTTTTGGTAAGCAGTTTGAAGTGCTGGAAAAAAGGTGCATCAGAAGAATCAAAATAACTTTCTAAACCACCAGTTACAGACATGGTAAGGAGATTCGCTCCTTTGCCAAAATTATTGTTGCGCAGGCTGAGTGTAAGGTTGGTGCCTGCTGTGTATGTGGTGCCGTTAGATAATTCCCAGCTGGTATTATAGTTATATTTATCAGCGGGTGACATCAGCAGGTTGGCGTTCAGCCAATAGCCGTAGTATGGGTCAATGGTGGTATCCGGCCTGTAAGTCATACGCACAGATGAGAAAACTCCCAGGTCGTTCATGTGGCTAAGGGTTTGGTCGTATTCTGTTTGAGAATAATACCTGCCGGGCTTCACCACCATGTGTTGCAAAATCACATTCTCATGTACATAACGATTATGGTATCTGAACTGGACACTATCAACAGTAGTTTGTATCATTTTAGGATCCCGGAAGTCCTTTCCTGTCTGGAAATCGGGCATTACACGAACCCTCTTTATTCCATACCGTTTATAAGCATTACCGTCATTATCACGAATGACAACATTGATGTCGAGCGTAGGCTTTTTGTTGTTTTTTTGAAAGGCAACAAAGTTAATGGCGCTTTCAAAAGGGTTTTCAATATCCCTGAAATACTGCTTGTTAACCGTATCAAGCACAAAACTTACGTTGTCTGAAGTGAAATTGTAAAATCCGTAATCTCTCAGCAGGTTGGTAATACGGCTTTTTTCCTGCTCACAAAGGTCGTATGAGAAATCGGCACCCTCGGCAAGAATGGTAAGGTCCATACTTTCATTCACCAGTTTTTCGGCAATCTTATCATCCACATCAATGGTTACCTTGTTGATGAGGTAGTTGGTGCCCGCATCTACATTGTAAGTAGTGTATGCCCGCTTGTTTTTGAGAATAGTAGTGTCTGTAACAGTGGCATAAAAGAAGCCTTTGTTAAAGAGGAAAGAGCGAATATTTAAGGCCGTGCGTTTTTTTAAAGTACTATCGTAAATGACCGGTGGCTCGACTGTTTTGTTTTTGATCTGGTAGTTTTGAGGGTCTTCGCTGAATTTTTTATAGCCCGTATTATAACGAATCAATTTAACTGGAATACCCAGGAAAGCACTATTGGGTTTCTGAACGATTATCTTTTCAATATTGCTTTTGAGTTCACCTTTCTTTGTAAGCGGCAGGTCTACTTTAAAGTGAAGTGTATTCGACTTTAAGAGATATTTACCATCGGGGACATTTTTGGTGACATTGCAGCTAAATAAGGTTAGTCCAATAAAAGCCCATATGTAAACCGGTAAGTTGGCAATTCTTCTCAGATTCATGTTTCGGCTTGGGACAATTATTTAGATTTGCTATTGATGTTAACCAAGGCGCAAAATAAATATATTCGGGCACTATCCCAGCAAAAAAATCGTAATGAACACGGCACCTATGTGGTGGAAGGAGAAAAACTAGCAGAAGAATGGCTGGCGTCGGACTGTAAAATACAGATGGTAGTAGCGCTTACGGAGTGGATAAAAATGCATACAGACCTGCTTGCAAAACACCCGGAAGCAGAGGTGATCCATGCAGAGCAGCACCACCTGGAGTCTATTACCGGGCTGCAAACAGCTAACCAGGTAATATTAGTTGCCTATGCTGATAAAACGCCGGAACCCATTGTTGCAGGGGAGTGGTGCATTGCGCTTGATACGCTGCAGGATCCGGGAAATATGGGAACCATCATCCGTATTGCCGATTGGTTTGGTATTAGACATGTTGTTGCTTCCCCGGGTAGTGTGGATTTTTATAACCCTAAAGTAGTACAATCCGCAATGGGCGGGCATTTAAGGGTGAGCCTGCATAAAGAGGAGCTTGATACAATGTTCGGTAAAATTAAATCGCCGGTATATGCTGCAACATTAGGGGGAGAGAATATTTATCAACTCAAGGAAAAGACGCCGGGGTTTATCCTTATAGGTAATGAATCGAAGGGGATTTCTGACGAGTTGCTAAGCAAGGCTACAAAACGAATCACAATCCCCGGGAAAGGTGGTGCGGAAAGCCTGAATGCAGCAGTATCTGCCGGAATTATTTGTGCACTGTTAACAGAGGGTTAAAAAATAATAGGGATTAATCATTTCAACCTGTCCGTACATCTAACAGCAGATTAATATTACTAAATTCATAGCAGAGATATCTTATGAAAAACTTACTTAGTCTGTTAATGTTGCTGCTGGCATCGGTGAGTGGATTCTCAAAAAGCCACACACCAAGCATATTGAAAGTGCGCCTGGCTGATAATGCCCCTATTACAGTAGCTATAGATTCGAGGCATTACAGGAAAGCGGGAGCGTCTTTGACGATAGGAGACTTGCCGCCGGGTAAACATTACCTGCGGATATACCGCTTTTATGCCTATCGGGATGGTGATGCAGGCAAAGCACGGCTGATTTACGGTGCCAATATTAAAGTGCCTGCAGGCAGCATTGTAACCCTTGTGTATGATATGGGTGCACATACCATTAGCCTCGGGACTGAATACTTAGATGGCAACACCGGTGAAGAAGCTTATGCTGAGGGTAATAATGGTGGCTTTAATGACGATACCTACAAGGAAAACAGAAAGTCTCATACGGATGATATCTATAGCAATGGGCGGCTAAGCAAGTCTGATATGAATGACCTGGAATCTAAAGTAGAGGCAAAGCCAGGCGATTTGGATAAAGCAAAAGTATTGAAGACCATATTGGAAACACGTACCTATAACACCGCACAGGTTCGCAGTATGCTAGGCTGGCTGAACTTTGAAGATACTAAACTGGACTTTGCGAAATGGGCTTACAAAAATGTGTCGGATAAGAGTAACTATCGGGATCTGCAATCAGAATTTTCTCAGCAGGAATCAAAAGATCAGTTCAATGCGTTTATTGGCTCGCAGAAGTGATGTTTGGTACAGGTTTAGCTGAAGGTTTGCTCAAATCATAAAACCTGTTGAATAACATGCCTGTTATACTGCCAACAACTATACCTACTATGCCGCCGGCAGTAACGTCAAGAGGAAAATGCACCCCAACATACACTTGTGAATAGGCTACTAATACAGCCCATGTAATAGCTACCGGCCATATATGTTTGATCCTTTTACTTAATGTAAGGCTGCCGAAAACAGCTAAGGCAAAATGGTTGGCCGCATGTGAAGAAGGGAAACTAAATCCGCTGCCACAATCAACCAGCCTGTGTACCAGCTGCATCAGGTAAGGATTGTTGCAGGGGCGTATCCTGTGAAAATAAGGTTTCATCAGGTGTGCGCTCAACTGGTCGCTACAGGCAAAAGTGAGTAGGAAGAACACACACCACATCCACCCTTTGCGGCCAAAATTGATGGTTATGAACATGAGCAGAAACAGGTAGAGAGGCGCCCATGTAAAAGGATTGCGCAGATAGGGTACAATAGCATCGAGCACGGAATTGTGCCAAACCGTGTTCATATAGAACCATACTTTATAGTCCCAGGCAATTAACCGTTCGAATATAGATTGCACTACTGTTTTTTAAATATCATTATCATTCTTGGCGATGTGGCAGCATCATAAGCATTCAGCTTATAATCGCCAAAGGTAGCGATCAAAGATAACTTTGCTGCGCCGAACATACTTTCAAAATCGCCCAGGCCAAAGGTGGCTACGCTTTCTGTATAATGCCTCTGTTTGTTATCTGCATCTACAAACGCTATGTCTTTAATGATATGGTTACGTTCCAGGCGCTTTTTAATATGGAAAGTATAACTGCCACGAGTGACGGTTGATTCCGGCACCAGGCATTTGAGTATGGCATCGGGGTTAAGGTAATCTACAATCAGTAAACCATCTTTCTTTAAGCCGGCAGCAAACGCTTTTGCCGCCATCATATGATCGCGGTTGCTGGCGAAATACCCGAAACTGGTGAAGAAGTTGAAAGCGTAATCAAAATAATTAATGTAAAAGGGAAAGCGCATATCCTGCACGTAGAAATGCATATGGTCGTTCTCGTGGGCCTTAGCCATCTCGATACTTAAATGGCTGAGATCGATGCCGGTAACATCATAACCATGATCGGCAAGCTGCACAGCATATCTTCCATCGCCGCAGGCAATATCTACCATTTTGCAGCCCGGCTTTGGCTGTAAGTATTGAAGCAGGGTTTCTACAAATGCACGTGCTTCAGATTCGTCACGGTTTTGGTACAATATCTTATAGTAAGGAGAGCCAAACCAGCTTTCGTACCAATCTTTCTGTTCCATAATCAAATGCAAAAGTAATCAGCAAAAATTGAATGCAAAGGTATATTCTATTGTAGGTACATTATATTGTTTGTGTTTATTATTTGATTGGCCGAGGCAATGAACAAATTAATGCTACCTTTGCAGCCAATTTTTAAGAAGAATGAAAAGTACGCTTCGCCGTTTTTTAGTTAATAACCGTTTATTACTTGCCGCAGTACTAATTGGCCTTGGTTTTTGGACAGGCTTTGCAGTAACCTGGTGGATAGCATGGATACCGTTCTTAGTGGCAATCATTATGGTGACCGCCCACTTTATGGTAGGGCCTATGACCTTGATACAAGGGTATGTAGAGAACGGCGATATGGAAGGCGCGCAGAAATTTCTTGATAAAGTAAAATATCCTAACCTGTTGTATAAACCCATCCGATCATCTTACTATATGCTCAGGGCTAATTTCAGTACAATGGGTGAAGACCTGGATAAAGCAGAGGCAGATCTGAAAAAAGGCCTGGAAGCAGGTATGCCCGAAAAGGAATATGAGGGAACAGCCTACCTGCAACTGGGAAGCATAGCTTATAAAAAAGGGGATACAAAGGGCGCACTGGAACATTTGCGCAAGGCAGTAAAAATAGGGCTACCCGATGAAGACAGTAAAGCGACTGCATTTTTACAATTATCGAGCCTGTACCTGCAAAGACGCGATTTTAAAAGTGCGAAACTTTACTTTAATAAAGCTAAAAGTGCGAAGGCTACCAATGACCAGGTAGTAAGCCAGATAAAAGAAATGACTAAGTACATGGCCAGAATACCGGGCTAAGTTGTATAGAAGAAAATTAAATAGCCCTGCCATTGGCAGGGCTATTTAATTAATAAGCAGCCTTAATTATTTATTCTTCAGCCAGGCCTCCATGCGTTCTTTCTCGTTAATGGATATAGCCATTTCTATTTTCCATTTGCCATGTTTATCAGCTTTGATGATATATTCGTAATCGCAGTCGTATAAAAGTGTATTGTTTTCATCGCAATACTTCCAACGCAGTTTTGCTATAATGATCTTATCTGTAATATGGCGCCAGCTGCGCAGCTCGGCAACAACGTTTGTAATGCCATACTGCTTATAAAACCCAATGCCCTGGTTGAACAAACCTTCTAACTGGCTGGGCTCGGAGAACACGGTTGACTTTTCGTTAGAAATAAAAATGCAGGGAGAGGCATATAAAAAAGCCATCCCTTTGGTATCATAATTAGAAAGTGCGGTTGCGTATATATCAAAAAAATCGTTCAGGTTCGTGTACATCTCTTATCGGTTGTGCTTCGTGCGCAAAAGTAAGGAGATAATCATGCAAACAGCGTTACAAGTTGTTGTCGAATACCAAAAAATGTTCAATGGTGTGCCAATAAGAGCAAATGCATTATCTTTCTTCACCAATACTTATCTATGGCTAATCAAAACCAACAAAGACCAGCCTTTATTGCCATCATATTGCTTTTTTTCTTCTGGGGATTTGTCGCCGCATCGAACGGCGTGCTGATACCAATGTTCAAGAAAAACTTTTCGCTTACACAGTTTCAATCCCAATTGGTTGACTCTGCATTTTACCTGGCATATTTCGTCGGGTCGCTGATTTACTTCCTGGTGTCCCTAACTTCAGGCGATCCGCTCAATAAGATCGGGTATAAGAAGGGCCTCATACTCGGGCTTTTGATATCTGCATGCGGAGCATTATTGTTTATACCTGCTGTAAATACATCGTCCTATATATACTTTCTTGTAGGATTATTTATTATCGCTCTTGGATTTGCGTTGCTGCAGATCGTAGCCAATCCTTTTGTCATCAACCTGGGAGATGCATCAAAAGGCTCTCACCGGCTGAATTTAGCCGGCGGGATCAACTCATTAGGCACCACATTGGGGCCTGTGTTATTGGCTTATGCACTGTATGGTAAGATAACACCGGGGCAAGATGAAGTAATAGGACTGGATAATGTAAAAGCACCATATGTAGTCTTATCTGTTTTGCTCATTGGGTTAGCCATATTAATGGCAGTTGTAAAACTGCCCAAAATTGCTGCGGATGATAGCATGGAAAAAAAGATCGGCGCACTGCAATATCCGCAACTGGTGCTGGGTATGATAGCAATATTTGTTTATGTAGGCACGGAAGTAACGATACCAAGCAACCTTGGGGCCCTGCTAGGCAAAGCAGAAATAAAGGGAATCGATCATACGCAGGTAGATAAATACATATCCCTGTATTGGGGCAGCCTGATGATAGGACGTATGACCAGTACGCTGCGTATTTTCAACGTAAAAGGTGCTTTATATGGCGTGCTCTCGTTTATAATACCGTTTGCAATATTCGGCATTGTGCTTGGTTTTAGTGTGTTGAGGGGAGCCGAGGTAAATGACCTCTTGCTTTATTCAGTATGGATAGTACTGTTTGTTATTATTAAGTTCATAGGGCAGGAAAAGCCTGCTAAGACGCTGGTGCTATTTAGTATTACTGCTATCTTACTGCTGCTGGTTGGCCTGTTTACGAATGGCGACCTGGCCTTATATTCGATCATGAGTGGCGGCCTGTTTTTAAGTGTGATGTGGCCTTGCATTTTTAACCTGGCCATAGCAGGATTAGGCAAATACACTAACCAGGGTTCTGCATTG
Organism: Bacteroidetes bacterium 43-93; assembly: GCA_001897855.1. Lineage (GTDB taxonomy): Bacteria > Bacteroidota > Bacteroidia > Chitinophagales > Chitinophagaceae > Polluticoccus. Next base: position 2,953 of record MKUO01000017.1, on the reverse strand, counting down.
CTTATTATGATGATATTAGGCGGGGCTGTGATACCGCCAATACAAGGCGCGCTGGCAGACATGCCATCAGTTGGCATCCATGCCTCGTATTGGGTACCTGTGGCAGGATTTATTTACCTTGCATGGTACGGCTTTACAGCAAAACGTATATTACAAAAACAAGGAATAGATTATGACGCAACCATTGGCTCTGGGCATTGATATAGGTGGAACAAATACAGCTTTTGGTATAGTAGATGAAGAGGGCAATATACTGGAACAGGGGAGTATGCCAACAAAAGGCTTTGCTACCATTAACCTCTATTTAAAAGCATTAAAAAAAGAACTATCACCTCTTTTGAAAAAAGTGGGTAAAGATAACATACTCGGTATAGGCATCGGCGCGCCGCTTGCCAACCACTATACCGGGGAAATAGATAATGCTACTAACCTGGAATGGCACGGTGTAATACCAATATGTAAACTGGTAAGTGATATGCTGCAATTGCCGGTATGGCTTACTAATGATGCCAATGCTGCGGCGCTGGGGGAAATGCGTTATGGAAGCGCCAAAGGCATGAAAGATTTCATTATGCTGACGCTTGGTACCGGGTTGGGAAGTGGTATTGTAGCAAATGGCCAATTGATATATGGACATGATAGTTTCGCCGGAGAAATGGGTCATATTACGGCCGTAAGAGAGGGTGGGAGAGAATGCAGTTGCGGCAGATACGGGTGCCTGGAGCAATATGCCTCTGCAACAGGCATAGCGCTTACCGCTGAAAAATGGTTGAATGTAAGAACCGATGAGAGTGTATTAAGGCGGCATAAAGGAATGATCACCGGCAGAATTGTAACTGAAGCTGCACGTGGAGGCGATGCCCTGGCGTTGGAAATATTTGATTACACCGCGATAATACTGGGGCAGGTGCTGGCAGATGCTGTAGCGATGACTTCGCCGGAAGCATTTGTGTTTTTTGGAGGGCTGGCCAAAGCGGGAGATATATTATTGAGCCCTGCAAAGAAATACATGGAACAAAACCTGCTCCATGTATATAAAAATAAAGTTAAGCTTCTTGTGTCTTCTTTGCCTGATGCGGACGCTGCTATTTTAGGGGCAGCTGCATTGGTATGGCACCATGGAGCGCCGCCGCAAGAAACCGAAGAATAAAAAAAGAGCCCCGAGAAATCGGGACTCCTATTCACCATTAACCAACACTTACTATCTTCTAAACCCCTGATGGCCGCCGCCTTCGGGGGCTCTTTGCTCCATACGCTGCGGTTGCATTTGCGGGCGTTGCTCCATTCGCTGTTGTTGTATTTCTTGTCTTTGAATCTGCTGCCTTTGCATCTGTTGTTGCTGCATTTGCTGCTGACGTTGTTCCATTTGTTGTCTTTGCACCTGTTGTTGCTGCTGTTGCCTTTGCATTTGTTGCTGCTGCATTTGCTGCTGACGTTGTTCCATTTGTTGTCTTTGCACTTGTTGTTGCTGCTGTTGCATTTGCTGTTGGCGTTGCTGTTCCATCTGTTGCCTTTGCATTTGTTGCTGCTGCATTTGCTGCTGGCGGCTTTGTTCTACCTGTTGTCTTTGTACTTGCTGTTGCTGCAATTGCTGCTGGCGGCTTTGTTCTACCTGTTGTGCACGCTGGCGATCCCATTGCTGCTGTCTGTTGTTTTCGATGGCCTGCTGGCTACGCTGTTGCTGTTGTACTTGTTGTGCACGCTGCCTGTCAATACCGCGACCCTGCATTTGCCCTTGATTGCTACCGGGTTGTACAAACCTGCCACCATTATCCCTGTTACCGGGTGCGTTCACCACTCTTTGAGGGCGAGCCGTACCCCTGTTTGATGTCACTTCAGGACGATAGATGTTCACATTATTACCACGGATATTGGTTCGTTGCGGTCTGTTTATATTGGTAATATTATATACTTGCGGTGCACGGCCTACGCGGCGTTGAAAATCTGAAGACCTGGGACCATAAACATACCTGTTGTGGTAGCTATTATTAATGATCGTCGTTTGATTGATGATCGTCTGGTTGTACCTCGGACCTCTATAATGCCTGTAGAATGTTGGACTGTAGACATAGTTATACGGGATAAACGTCCACCATGTATAGGGAGCAACATAACCGGAGCCAAATGACAGGGAGACTGATATATTAGGACCCATTGGCGCCCAGCCGTAGTAGCCACCACCATCTCGCCACGTTACCCACGCAGGACCCCATTCTGTATCGGGTATCCATATCCAGCCATAATAATCGTCATAGGTCCAGCGACCGTAGTGGAATGGCGCCCAACCCCAATCGTAGTCTGATACCCATGTGTTACCATATTCTGTTAATGCCCAGTGTCCGCCGGTGTAATATGGACGAAAATCGCCGCCCATATCGGGCCTCCACACATAGCCATAAGAAGGATCATTTATCCATTCGCCGTATGGTGATAGTTCATCATAAAAGGTTTGCATTGTTACAGTAGCGCCGGGCTGCGCTTTAGCAGCAGGCATGGAAAAGACAAGGAGCCATCCCAGTGCCATTAATCCTATTACGCTTTTAAATAGACTTTTCATTGTTTCTACGTTTGATAATCAGTATAGTTCAAATCAGGTTCCCGTTTTTCACAAGGAAATGTTAAGTATGCAGTAGACGTAAAAGCAAACCACCTAAATAATTACGCCATGAGTGTTAACCGCTTGTTAACCAGTTGCTAATCAGGGGTTAAGGGAGCTTGAAAATTTCTGTATGCGGCTGTCATACCCCCATATTTGCATCATCAAACGAACAAACAACAACTCAAACAAACAACAAACAAAATGAAAAAGTTAATCGCCATCGCAGCTATCCTTACTTCAGCTTACGCAGCTAATGCCCAGGTTTCTTCTACAGCAACACAGACTGTTAACCTGAACCTGTCTAACGCTATCGAACTTACCTTCACAGGAAGCGGTAATGCAAACGGAGCAGAT
>MKUO01000016.1 GCA_001897855.1 Bacteroidetes bacterium 43-93 | reverse complement strand
ATATGCTTTAAGGAAATGACCCTGGCAGAGAAGGCTGCCTTTTACGACAGGCAGGTAAGGCTCAGGCATATTCGCAACGGGTTCAATGCAACGCTTGCCGGGATGAAAGAGGGCAACCTTTCCTCAGGCTTTATGGAAGATTCTGATAATGACGGCTTGTGGACTTCCATGTACCTCGGCGCCGAAGCGTTCAGGTATGCGGTTACCAAATCTCCCGAAGCGCTTCAAAATTGCCGGGAATCGCTTGATGCAATGGAAAGATTATATTCTGTTAACCCGGTAAAAGGCTTTCCGGCCAGGTCATTCGAGCGCCATGGTTTCGCACTGCACGATAAAGATAAATGGCTGGCCGCCCCCGACCCCGAATGGGACTGGAAATCCACTACCAGCAGCGATGAGGCTATCGGGCATATTTTTGTATTTGGCGTGCTGGCAGAGCTTGTAGATGATGAAGGGATCAGGAAAAAAGCAATAGGATTGATTGATTCCCTGATGCAGCATATTATAGATCACGATATGTACCTGGTAGACTGGGACGGTAAGCCCACCCTTTGGGGTAAATGGAACCCGGACTATGTTAATGCTCATCCCCCCGGCGTTGGCGACAGGAAGATCAATTCTTCCAATATCGTTGCCATGCTGCAGACAGCATATCATTTTACTAAAAAAGAAATATATAAGGATAAGGCTTTTGAGCTGATGAACAAGTACGGTTATCTTGAAAACCTGATGTTGCCCATGGAAAAAATAGGCAAGGCGCCTGATCATGCGGATGAGTGGAGCAAAATGCTTTCAGAAAGCTGGAATCACTCCGATGACGAGATGTATTTTCTCGGGTATTGGGGACTCTACCGCTATGCATTTAATGATACCCTCAAAACGAAATTTAAAGACGCTATTATAGATCACTGGAAAATAGAGAGACCGGAAAAAGAAGGTGCGTGGGATATATTTACTGCATTGACCGGCACAAAGGAGTTTGACCTGAAAGAAGCTGTATGGTACCTGCAGGAATACCCGCTTGACATGATCACCTGGAGGGTAACGAACAGCCGGAGAAAAGACATTGAATTGATAACACCGGATTTCAGGGGACAAACTACCAGGGAAGTACTGCCTCCTGATGAATTGCGTATCGCCCGGCACAATGCCAATCGCTTTACCCTTGACGGGGGTGATAACGGCAGGGAAGAAAACAGCGCAGGAGATATCTGGCTGCTGCCTTACTGGATGGGTCGTTATCTTGGTGTGATCAGCGCCCCTGAAACAAATCATTAACCCGCCCCTTTAATTAACCCTTAATCCCTACGTATGACCAGGAGTATTGCGGCAATAGTGTTGATATCTGTGCTTAGCTGTTGCCGCCAGCTCCGGTCAGGTGATCCCGCATCCTCAGTTGCCACATACCAGGACATTCCGTTTGTACAGGACTATAGTATAAAATACCCTTTGGAAGACAGCGGGGTTATCCTGGAAAAAGTAT
>MKUO01000015.1 GCA_001897855.1 Bacteroidetes bacterium 43-93 | reverse complement strand
AAATCCATCTGTATTGAATCTAGCCTCGCCCTGCTTCAGCCACTTCAAATTGCCGTTTTTATCAAACGCAGCAATAAACTTGCTACTAGTCAGAGTCGTACCGTTTACCAACATGCTATTCGTACCTACCCCAGCATAGTAAAACTGGCCGTTTGCTTTGTTCAATACAAGATGTCCGTCATGTACCAGTGATTTCAAATCAATAGTTCCTAGAAAAGCTCCAAATCTGTCATACTTAATAATATAATCGTTTGTGACAGGAACAGTAAATGTGCCGTTGAAATAAACGCTTGGTCCCATTTGCCACATCCAATAAACAGTTCCGGCACTATCTACGGTCATGCCTAATTCATAGGATGAACCATAAGAATTTGATCCGATGGTATCTGCCTGGGGAGCTCTGAACCATTTATAATGTCCCCCTGTGTCATATTTGATCAATGACACTGCTCGAAGTGAATTTCCTGAAAATGTAGTGTCGGAATCTATATGAATTGTATTGCCACTCTGGGATCGATCTAAGTAGCAACTTAAATAAACACCGTCCAGCTTGTCTGTGCATAATGTATAGCTAAAATCCCTGGATGGTCCTCCGATAACTTTCCACCAGCGAAGTGAGCCGGAACAGGTAAAGCTTGCCAACACCACGTCCCAATCACCATTGCCGGTTTTTACATCGCCATCAACATTAATACCGTCTTGCGCAACATGCCCCAATGCATATACATTGCCATGAACGTCCACTGCCATGCTGTTGACATGCTCCCAGTTCGATTCACTGACACTTTGTGCACTTCCGGCACGTTTGCCCCATTGAAAACTTTGAGCATTGGTTTTATCAGCCAATAGAAATATACCGGCAAAAATGCATAGAAGAGAAAGTGTGCCTCTGTTCATAGTTACATATATCGCATTATTCCTTAACTATCTTCTTTGTAATGCGATTGCCATTTTTATCTGTAAGCTGAATAATATAGTTATCCGCAGCGTATTTTGAAACATCAATAGTTTCTTTGCTCTTAGTTGATATGCTTGAGTATATATTTTGTCCCATAAGCGTGTAAATTGTTATCACTGTTCCAGGCTCCATTCCGTCTATCGTAAATTCCGTGTTCACAGGATTAGGGTATATGCTTACATCGCCAACCTGAATAATATTCGGTACATCTGTTGGGTAAATATAAACTTGCGAACAATAGGTATTATCGCCGCAACTGTTCGTTACTTTCAGACATACAATATAGCTGCCGCTGTCTTTAAAGCTATGTGCAGGATTGGCAGTAATTGCAGTATCGCCATCTCCAAAATCCCAGCGATAGGTTGTAATGCCAGTGCTGCCCGCATAGTTGAAATTTGCATTTTTACCGTTTGCTGTCATCGAAAATAGGGGTTCAGGAACATTTGTGCAATTGCAGTTCGCTTGCCCATATTTGGCAAAATACCAGTCTGTTTCACCTCCGATCTTAGATAAAGTATTTCCAGCTATAGTTATAGTTGTTGAAAAATCTCCCCCCAGGTACACGTTATCCCGTCCATCAGAAACAGTTGCAAATTG
>MKUO01000014.1 GCA_001897855.1 Bacteroidetes bacterium 43-93 | reverse complement strand
TATCATTTAACTAAATCAGTAGCTATTTTTGTTTTCGTTCCTTTGGGGTTTTCATCAATAAAAATATCCCAATGCAAGAGATTGTAAGGCAAGGAATTATCAATGAAATGGCTACAGTTTTAAATTTTCAACAACTGCAACTGCTTGAGAAAGTTCTTCACCAGTGTTTCCGTGGTATTGAAATCAGTTACAAACCCAACGAACAAGTATCATTAACTGAAAAAAATGGAGAATTACTTGCGCTGTTCATTTCTGCAAAAAAAGTAGAGGGCTGTTCAGAAAAGTCATTAAAGTATTATCACAGTACTATTGAAGCATTGCTTAATGAACTGAGTAAAAGAATTTCCGAGATTTCTACCAATGATCTAAGATGTTACCTGTCAGAATACCAGGAAAAAAAGAATTCAAGTAAGGTCACAATTGATAATATCCGCCGGATTTTTTCAAGCTTTTTTTCCTGGCTTGAGGACGAGGATTATATTTTAAAATCTCCTGTAAGAAGGATACATAAAGTAAAATCTGCTAAGACTATAAAAGAAATTTTAAGCGATGAAGAACTGGAAGTATTAAGGGATAATTGCAAAGAAATACGGGACCTTGCCTTGGTAGAAATATTAAGCTCAACAGGCATCAGGGTAGGTGAACTGGTAAAAATAAACAAGGAAGACATTGATTTTCACGAACGCTCCTGTATTGTAACCGGTAAGGGAAATAAAGAACGGGAAGTATATTTTGACGCAAGAACAAAGCTCCATTTAAAGCAATATCTCAATAGCAGAACCGATGATGATAAAGCCCTTTTTGTTTCGTTGTCGAAACCTCATTTACGCCTTTCCATTGGAGGCGTTGAATCTGTATTACGAAAGCTTGGCATAAAGTCTAAAATATCGAAGGTCCATCCGCACAAATTCCGAAGAACGCTGGCTACTATGGCTATTGACAAAGGAATGCCCATTGAGCAGGTACAAAAACTGCTCGGTCATGTAAAAATAGATACCACACTGCATTATGCGATGGTAAACCAGACCAATGTTAAAATTGCTCATAGAAAATTTATAGGGTAAAGATGGGCAATATGAGAAAAATAAAAACACTACTCATATATTACGGTAAGGGAATAACACCGAAATATGTGGCTGAGAGTTCAATAGTAGTTCTGAATCAAAAATGTATCAGAAACAACCAAATTGACTATTCATTGGCTCAATACACTGATGATAGTAAAAATTACAGTAATGATAAATTTCTCAAGCTTGGAGATGTATTAATCAATTCTACTGGTCAAGGCACTGCAGGTAGGGTTGCAATTGTAGATTCGATTCCACAAAACAAAAGAGTAATTACGGATTCGCATATTCTTGTTATCAGAACCACCAACTATTATGAATCAAAGTGTCTGAATTATAGTTTGTTTTCCTTTGAAAAAATGTTGCAAACATTTATGGATGGAAGTACTGGCCAGGGTGAATTTGACAAACAAAGATTGTTCAATACTTTTGTAAGTTTTTCTCCGGAAGGAAATGAACAGAAAAAAATAGTTTCGATACTATCTGCCATTGATGCCAAGATTGCTTTAAATAAACAGCTAA
>MKUO01000013.1 GCA_001897855.1 Bacteroidetes bacterium 43-93 | reverse complement strand
CAAAATAAAAACGGGACAAAAGTAGATTTTTCTACTTTGTCCCGTCAAGTCGGGGAGACAGGATTCGAACCTGCGACCCCCTGGTCCCAAACCAGATGCGCTACCGGCCTGCGCTACTCCCCGAACCTTATCGACATTGCTGTCAATTTCTTCCTGGCGGTGAGGGAGGGATTCGAACCCTCGGTACGATTTGACTCGTACGACAGTTTAGCAAACTGTTGGTTTCGGCCTCTCACCCACCTCACCGTATATGTCTTGTAAGCAAAGCCTACAAAGGGTATTAGCCGATTCTTTCCCCGTTTTGGGGATTGCAAAGATAGTGTTATTAACAACAATTCAAAAAGTTTTTTCAGTTCCTTTTCGCAGTTATGGCTATCAGGCTTAACTTTATTGGAATATCAAATTATTTGAGATGAGGAAAAGCTCTATTCTAAGCCTAATATGCGTTTTTGTGTTATCTGTTTCGGCCTCTGCGCAGCAACAAAAATTATCTCCTGTTACCCGTATGTTTTTGCAGGATCTGCAAATAGCCAAACAAAAAGACGTGCTACCCGCGGGCTATGTTTACAAAAAACATGCTGATGGTAATATATATGTCTCCGGAATGATCAAGGTGGATAACCCTGCTCAGGCAGAAGCCAAAATAACAGCATTAGGGGCACAAATAGGTACTAAAGCAGGGAATATATGGACAGTACAAGTGCCTTATGAAAAAATGTCTCAATTCGCGGCTATTACGGGTATCGGCTATATTCAGCTCGATGAACCTGTTCAGCCAACATTGGATGTAGCGCGCAAAACTACCAGGGTAGATTCCGTACATGCAGGGTATGGATTGCCTTATATCTTTTCAGGAGCTGAAGTAGTAGTGGGGGTTATTGATTTTGGTTTCGATTATACGCATCCCACCTTCTTTGATACTTCCTATAGTCAATACAGGATCAAAAGGGTTTGGGAAATGAACGGTACTGGTACACCACCCGCAGGTTATACTTACGGGCGTGAACTGGTTGGTGATGCGATCATACAAGCTGCGCAGACAGATAACGTGAAGCAAACACACGGTACTGCAACAACGGGTATGGCTGCAGGTTCCGGTTATGGCAGTACAGATAACAGGCAGTTGCGCGGTATGGCATTTAACTCAGATATTGTATTAGTAGGTGTTCGCCGCGATTCTATTGGTGGCCAATGGATGCAAAGTGGCTTCTCAGATTTTGTAGACGGTATCAAATATATATTTGATTATGCGGCTTCAGTAAATCGCCCTGCTGTTGTTAACATCAGTTGGGGTTCACAGTCCGGTCCGCATGATGGTACTACATTGATGAACCAGGCATGTGATAATCTTTCGGGTTCGGGTAAGATAGTTGTGATGAGCGCAGGTAACGAAGGCCAGGAAAATATACACCTTTCAAAAACATTCACTGCTACAGATAGCCTTATAAGCACGTTCCCTTTATTTAATAATTATGGAGGTGGGCCGTCTTATAAACGCACTTGGGTAGATGTATGGGGTGATGCCGGTAAATCTTTCTGTGCCAAGGTAACCATGTATAAACATGGTGTTATCGGTAATACTACCGGCTATGTCTGTCTCGATGATATGATACATAATGATACCCTGATAGGCTCTTCGGGTAATGATACTTGCTTTGTACAGTTTATTACGTCAAGTGCAGAGTTTAATGGTAAGCCTCGCATTACTGTAAATGTATTTGACAAGACTGTAGATAGCTTTTTTGTTACTGTAAAAGCTACCGATGGTACGATACACATGTGGGACGAGTATTATTATTACGGCTATGATAAAGGCTATCAGAGCGATTTCCAGACAGGTGGTGAACCATGGGCCACAGCTGGCAACAGTACATCTACTGTAAGTGATATGGGGGCTGCCCAGTCTGTATTGTTAGTTGGTGCTTATTGTACAAAAGTCAAATTCACTAATTTACAGAATCAAAATGCTGACTATTCATTCTACTACGGCGTTAATGGTCTGGCTGGTTTTTCAAGCCGAGGGCCTATGATTGACGGGCGCATTAAACCGGATATTACGGCACCTGGTGTTTTTATAGCTACATCTATGAGCTCCTACAATACGGATTATCTCCCGGGTGGAGCAAGCGAGAAATTTCTTGTACAAAAATATACCAGCGCTAAAGATGGCAGAACTTATTATTTTGGAGAGTTTTCCGGGACTTCGGCATCCGGCCCGGCTGCGTCTGGCATTGTTGCGTTAATGCTGCAGGCGAATCCGAGGCTTACCCCGCAGCAGGTGCACGATATTATTGCAACAACAGCTATTATGGATAGCTATACGCACCCTTTGCCGGCTAGTGGAGATAATAAATGGGGCCATGGTAAGATCAATGCTTATGGTGCCGTGAAAATGGCATTGCAACAAAATAGCATCTATCAATTCACCGGCAACAAATTGGATTGCATATTATATCCTAACCCGGGTAACGGTAATTTTATGTTAGAATATTCTGGAAACAAAGCTGAAGTGCTAACGGTTACAGTTACGAATGTAACAGGCGGCGTAGTTGCAAGCTTTGACTGGAAAGTTAATGCAGGTAATAATAATCATGCATTAGATATTTCCGGTGTTGCTAAAGGAGTTTATATGGTGAAGATTGGTGGATTGGATGGAGCGGTTACTATAAAAACTGTTGTACAATAATTTCTGAATACGCTTTTTTGAGAGCCTTAGCAATTGCTAAGGCTTTATTTTATGATTGAATACTGTACTTGTACAAGAAAATAATTCCTGCTGATGTAGTCTTTGCCACTTGTAATGTTCACTACACTTTGCCTATAAGCAATACCTGCGCCTATTCGTTTTGTAATAGCATAGCTAAGGCCTGCAGTTACTCCCGGATCTAAGTGGGGCAGTTTTTTATTACTACTGCGTAGCTCATCGTTGATATCATCAAGCTTGCGGGCATCAATTAATAAACGTTGCAGGTCTACGCCAATGGTAGCCCTGATTTTTTGATGCAGCTTAATACTAAGTGCAGGCGAGAATTGCAGGTAGGGTAGTGTTCTTTTGTGTTGTTCATACCAAGTTTTACTTTCTTCTGAAGTTGCACTCATAACATGCGATGTATCATGGACGGAATTTCCGGGGTCGAATGTCAGTCCCTCATTTTTCACCAATACATTTTGGCTGCCTTGCGCATACCCGATGCTGGTTTCTAAAGAAATAGTGCGGGATAGCCTATTGCGAAAGATAACGCCTGCTGCAATTGCACCTCCGCCGGATACACCAATCCCGCCGTTCAGAGAGAGCCCCATCTTATGCGTGTGGGATGGTGATTCTTCCATAAAATAATAAGGTCTAGGTTCTGTTTTTTTGAAGGCGTCCGTTATCTGTTTTTTTGAATCAGCAACAGGTAGATCCTTTGATGTATCAATGATGTTGGTAGCCTCGTTGTTTATAGCGTTTTCCGGTTCTTGTTTTGATATTAGCTGTCTTGTAATAGGAGCAGCATTCCGGGCTGTATAGGCGTTTAACTTTGCCGCCGTCCTTGTTTTTGGGGCGGTGTTATGTGCCGTTGGCTTAACTGATGTATTGCTGGCTATACTTTCTGCAATGCTATGGTTGGGGTTATTCTTGTGATGACTAACCGCGTAATGAATATATAATGAAGTAATGACAATAAGGCTGCCCGCAAATGCAGCCGCTGCCAATTGCTTTGCGTTTAGAAATGGTAACAGTAGCAGCTTTCGCCTTTCTTTATTATCCAGGCGCTTATTCAAAGAATCCCAGTTATGTTCATCAAACGGGAATGTCTCCGAAGCCTCAATTTGCTGCAACGCAAGGTCAAACTCCTTATTTGTCATAACGCATCGTTTTAGAAATATGCATTGGTATTCGTTCTTTTAATAGTGCCCTGGCTTGGTTTACATACCATTGAGAAGTGCCTTCCTTTATGTTCAGTCGCTCAGCGATCTCTTTATGGCTGTACCCATCAAATACATATAGGTTAAAGACAGTTTTGTGCATAGTAGGTAAGCTGTGTATCAGCATGATAAGTTCTTTATAGCTTAGGTTTTGTATAGGGCTATGTAAGTCATTATCTTTTAGCTCTGCCGCTTTTTGTTCGTCGATTTCATCTAACTGGCTGCTGTGCTTATATATGGCCGATCGTAAATTATCGAGGCAGGTATGTACGACTATTCGTCTCATCCATCCTTCGAAGGAGCCCTTGTATTCAAATTGATCGATCCTGGTGAAGATCTTATAAAAGCCATCGTTCATCCATTGCTCCGCGTCTTGTTGATTGGCAGAATATCTAAAGCATACCTTTAGAAAGTCGCTATAATAACGACGATACAGGAAGGCTTGTATCTTCCTGTCCCGGTTTTTGCAACCTTCTATCAGGTCCTTTTCTGTCAATAACTTCATTTCAGTTCACCTGAATGGGCAAGCTGCCACTTCAGTAGCCTGCCCATTCTAACGGATATCCTTATCTTATCGTATAATAACGGAGTCTTTTCCTGACACTTTTTGGATATGGCAGCAATCTGCATTTACACTATAGGGCTCATCAACTATTTTAGTACCATTTTTATAACCTTGAAACAACAAATGAACATTGGTTCTTTGATGACCTTGTACCCAGCCGTCTGTTAGTACTATGTAGTTCTGGCTGTAGGTATCATAGCTATACAGCGCGGCCGGCAGTTTATGCCCGGCCATATCAGTAGTGTAAAAGGAATCGAGGATAACAGGGGTGTTTGATGAATCAACAACAGATAATGCAATTGCTACAACATTCATGGTGCACATTACACTGTCGCAGGGAGGCATTTCTATAACCTGGCAAATGCCGGTGAAGCTGTTATCGTCTAATGGTTCCACATTCTTAGGTTTGGAACAGCCAAACCATAAACAAGCGCCTATCAGCGTGATGAAAACAATGCTATTCTTCATAAGGTAACATTTAGGTGGTTAATGTTCGTATATAAGAATAGACGAAGTGCCGGGAATAAACCTTGGCGGTAAATCTGACTTTTTTCAAAAAAATAAACCCCGAAACTAGTCCGGGGTATTATGAAGAGGTTGATGCGTATTCTTAAATGCTTGCCAGCTGCACCTTTTGCTGCAGTTCCAGCATGTGCTCTTTATATTCAGCGTCGGTATCCATCAGGTTTTCTACCGTTTGGCAAGAGTGTATTACGGTAGTATGATCGAAGCCGCCAAAGTGCTCACCGATGTTCTTGAGAGAGCTCTTAGTGAATTTCTTGGCCAGGTACATGGTTATCTGGCGGGCCTGCACTACTTCACGTTTACGGGTCTTTGCCAGCAACCTGTCGTACGGCAGGTGGAAGTAATCACATACCATTTTCTGAATATTCTCAATAGTAACCTCGCGTGCAGACGTCTTCACGAAGTTCTTCATTACACGTTTAGCCAGCTCCAGGTCTATCTCTTTCTTGTTCAGCGTAGCCTGTGCAAACAATGCTATCAGTGCGCCTTCCAGTTCACGTACATTGCTTTGAACATTATAGGCGACATACTTCACTACATCTTCAGGTATATCCAGGCCTTCCTGCTTCATTTTCATGTGCAGTATCTGCTGGCGTGTTTCAAAGTCGGGAGATTGAATGTCTGTATTCAGGCCCCAGCGGAAACGGCTCAGCAGGCGCTCTTGCATACCGTCCAGGTCTTTCGGAGGGGTATCGCTCGTAAGTATGATCTGTTTACCACTCTGATGCAGGTGGTTGAAGATCGCAAAGAACGCGTCCTGCGTTTTTACGGCAGGCACAAACAGGTGAATATCATCCAGGATCAAAACATCTATCAATTGATAGAAATGTATGAAATCGTTGATCTCGTTATTCTTGGCGTGCTCTATAAACTGGTTGATGAATTTTTCAGCACTTACATACAGCACAGCCTTATTAGGATGCATCCTGCGTACTTCATTGCCAATAGCCTGTACCAGGTGGGTTTTACCCCAGCCCACGCCACCAAATATTACCAGCGGGTTGAAAGCTGTAGCAGCAGGCTTTTGAGCTACGTGTAAACCTGCCGAACGGGCTACGCGGTTGCAATCGCCCTCTACATAATTTTCAAATGTATAGTTGGGATTCAGCTGCGGGTCTATCTGCATGCGCTTGAGGCCAGGTATGGCGTACGGCGTTTTGATGTTATGCGGATCGTCCCACTTCAGGGGCATATCTACATAGTTGTTCTCCTTGGGTGGCTTGTTGTATGTGCTGCCCGGCATATTGATAGATGCAGGGTTGCGTTGTGCCGCGCTGCTTTCCATCAGTATGCGATATTCCAGGCGGCCATCTTTGCCAAGTATCCTTTTTATTGTTTTACCCAATAATTCTACATAGTGTTCTTCCAGCCATTCGTAGAAGAACTGGCTGGGCACCTGCAGTGTGAGAATATTATTATCTAAAGCGACAGCTTTAATGGGTTCGAACCATGTCTGATACGTACGCCAGTTGACATTATCCTTGATAATGTTCAGGCATTTTTCCCACGCAGCTTCCGCTTCGTTGTAAATTTTATTAGAAGATGTATCGTAAAGGTTTTTATCCATTTCGGTTACTCGTTCCTCAAGTTAATACCTATTTTTTAAAAAGCCATAGTTAAAGCGATGATTTTACTACTGTGAAATATCATATTTCACGCATAGATCGTTTTTTGCCTTATTCTATAACTGATTTTTTATCACAATTGTCCATCTGCACCAGGGGTTTCCTCGCCAGGTTTTTTATTAGCGGGAGGACGAAATTGCTAACAATTTGTTGAAAAAAAAAATCAAAGTGCTATTGTTTATTTGTTGATGATTACAGATTGTGCGCTTGTGAGATTAGCATCTTTTTTGCTTGAAAAAATATAATCAAGCCTGCCTAACCTAACACCTGCCCATCCTACCTGGTTTACAATGGTTTCCCTGCCCGCTTTATTGATTACAGACACCGGTGCATCCAGGAATGTGTGTGTATGCCCGCCAATAATGAGATTTATATATTCCGTTTCTTTCGCTATATCCATATCGCATATTTTATTGCCATCGTATTTATAACCGAGATGTGACAGGCAAATGACCATATCACATTTTTTATCCTTTACCAGCATCTCCGAAACCTGTTTGGCAACAGGTAAGGGATCGTTGTATTTAGTATTGCCAAATGATGACGGAGATACCAAACCTTGCAACTCGATGCCTAATCCCATAATGCCAATTTTGATGCCAGCTTTTTTGACAACGGTATAAGGCTGGGTTTTGTGTTCCAGTTCCGTACCGGTAAACTCGTAGTTAGCAACTAAAACCGGAAAGTTGGCATGAGGCAGTTGTTTAGCAAAGCCTTCTACACCTGCATCAAAATCGTGATTGCCCATAGTGCAGGCGTCATACCCCATCATGCTCATCGCCCTGATCTCCGGTTCGCCTTTGTATAGGTTAAAGTACGGAGTACCCTGGAAGATATCACCCGCATCCAGCAACAGTACATTTTCTTCTTCCGCTCTTATTTTGCTTACCAATGCAGCCCTTGCAGCAACGCCGCCCTGGCCCTGGTATTTGCCCCCATCCATAGGAAAAGGATCGAGCCTGCTATGCACATCATTGGTATGTAATATGGTCAGCTTCGTAATTCGTTCGCCGGCAAGGCTATCAAAAGGGAAGCCACCCGCGAGCAGTAGCCCGCTACCAAGAGCAGTGTGTTTTATAAAGCTTCTTCTATTCAGCATTGTAAACCCTTTTATCTATATACGGATGAAGGTGCTTGCCCTGTTTTGCCAGGTCTTTAACATAATCGATACATACATCACGTATTAACAGTGATGTTGTCGATCGTTTCAGCTGTGTAAGGAAACTGCAATAATCACCACCATTGGCCAGGTAATCGTTGGTAGCTATTTTATAGACCTTGCCCGCATCAATAGCCCGGCCATTCACCAGTATGTTGATCGCCTTCTTATCCTTTATTGCAAAACTGATGCCGCTTACCGGCCATCCTTTTGCGAGAGCCATGTAATCACAAAACCTGATCAAGGTATCTCCAGGGATTTCTATAACAGTTAGCTGATTATCAAAAGGCATCAACTCATATATCTTGCCTACAGTAATGACGCCACTGGCAATGTATGGCAGACGGATGCCACCATAGTTAAGAATAGCAGCTTCTACATGGCTATCTTGTAACTGAGCTGCCTGCAGTAAAGCATCGGCCATAAAATCTCCAAGGGTACCCTCGGGCTGTGCTTTGTATAGTATTGTATCTGCAATGCCTATAGGCACATTCATAATACTATCCATTGTTTTGCGATAGGGTTGCAGCATTTGAACATATTGCTGTTCTTTACCTGCAGTTGTATCTACCGTATATAGCGAAGCAGTATGTTGCTGAATGTAGCGCGCATGATGACAGGATGTACCTAAGAGTACAAAAAGACAGTATAAATAATACTTGCATATCCTGCTCATGGTGATGACTACTAATACTTTATCTGCAAATTACCTTCACTAAAGTGTCTTTAATGTTAAGTATTAAAGAAACCGAAGGCTTGCGATGAAGCAAGCCTTGTATTATTCCGTAATTCCGAACTGGCGCAAGTGGTGCCAGGCATGTTTATGTAACAACTGTACTTGCATGTCATAGTTCAACTCGCCGAAGAAGGGATTAGTTATTGTCTTTTGAGGATCTGTACCAAATACATGGAAGAAGTGATCGATCTCGGCCTGGAGATCATTCAACGCATCCTGCATGGACTCATGCTTTGTCGGGGCAGGCTCGTCGGGCAATAACTGATTAGGAGTATTCTCCCTAAATGGCTTCTCGCTCATTAAGAAGGCTTGCATCTTAGGCAGGTGCTCTTCTGCTGTAACGATAGTATAGGGATCTTTGCCGCTTGCCTGCCGCATGGCATAGCTCATATGCTCTATCATTTGCTGTGGATTCATTTTGCCCCACAATGGTTTTGTTGCCGGATCTATCGTTGCCAGCAGTTTAACAAAATCATTCCTCAGGAAAGTAGCTTTGGTGCCGAGGTTTTCCATAAAATATCGATCTATTTAATAGTAGTTATAATAATTGCCTGATCAGTTGTTCCTGCGAAATGCCTTCGGCTTCGGCCTTGTAATTGCGCACTACGCGATGGCGGAGTACCGATAATGCCATTGCCTGCACATCTTCAATATCAGGAGAGTACTTGCCTGTAAGCAAAGCATTGCATTTGGCGCCCAGTACCAGGTATTGAGACGCGCGCGGGCCCGCCCCGTATGCCACATACTGTTTGGTAATATCAGGTGCGGTAGCATTAGACGGACGTGTTTTGTGAACGAGGCGAACTGCATATTCCAGCACGTTATCGGGCACGGGAACGCGGCGGATCAGATCCTGGAAATAGAGGATGTCTTCGCCGGTAAGCACTTTATCGAGCTGAGGCGTAGTAGCGCCGGTAGTATTGCGTACGATCATTACCTCCTCCGCGAAGTCGGGGTAATCGAGCCATATCTGGAACATGAAGCGGTCTAACTGAGCTTCCGGTAACGGATAAGTGCCTTCCTGCTCTATAGGGTTCTGCGTAGCCAGCACAAAGAACGGGGCGGGCAGTTTATAAATAGTACCGCCCGCAGTAACATTGCGTTCCTGCATAGCTTCCAGCAGGGCCGACTGCGTTTTAGGAGGTGTACGGTTGATCTCGTCTGCGAGGACGATATTGGCGAATATTGGGCCTTTTACAAAACGGAACTGGCGGCTCTCGTCCAGTATCTCCGCGCCCACAATATCGCTGGGCATCAGGTCTGGGGTGAACTGTATGCGCTTGAAGGAAAGATCCAGCACATCAGACACTGTCTTTACCAGCAGCGTCTTAGCCAGGCCGGGCACACCTACCAGCAGGCTGTGGCCATTGCACAGGATAGAAGTGATGAGCTTGTTCACTACATCGTCCTGCCCAACGATCACCTTGCCTATGGCCTTGCGAATTACCTCGAATTTGCCCTTGAGTGCATCGGCAGCTTCAATATCAGTATTATAGTTCATTTGTAGAATGCAGTAATAGATTTATGATAGCGGCAAATTGCCGATAATCAAATAAATATAAACAGAGTAGTGCTATTATTTTGTGAAAATATGAAGGGGATGTTCATTTGGGAGGTGAAGGGAAATGTTAGAAAATGCTAGTTTTTGCTAGTCTTTTTGATGTTTTTATTTTTTCTGTTGTTTTCATGAGCTGCTTTTGCAGGTAGATGTAAATTACAAAATAAGCGCCGGATGGCGAAAAATAAGATGGAAACACAGCGGTGGCACAGATTGAGTATTTTGCGGAAAAGAACCATACATGACCATACAGGAAGCACAGCAGAAAACAGATGAATGGATACGCACGGTAGGAGTGCGTTACTTTAACGAACTGACCAACCTGGGGATACTGATGGAAGAGACCGGGGAGTTGGCAAGGATCATGGTGCGGAAATACGGGGAGCAATCTTTTAAGGAATCCGATAAAGGAAAAGACCTTGCCGATGAGATGGCTGATGTGCTATGGGTATTGCTATGCCTTGCCAACCAAACGGGGGTGGACCTGACCGAGGCATTGCGAAAGAATTTTGAGAAGAAAAATATACGGGATGCGGAAAGGCACCGAGAGAATGAGAAGTTGAAGTGATTCTAGCCTAAACGCATTTAATAAATAAAGGCTCCCATTGGGAGCCTTTAAAGTATGTTCTAATTAAGACTACATTACTTAACTACTGTGAACTGGCTGGCTACGTGGCCACCGTTGCTTGCTTGCAAAGTGTACACATAATTACCAGCAGGCAGGTTAGCAGTTTCTATAGCGATTGTGTTTTCACCTTTAGACAGGCCGTTCTTAGTTATGGTGTTGATAATGCGACCCGTATTGTCCAGTATAGTAACTGTAACGTCTGCTGACTGGTTCA
The DNA here is from genome assembly GCA_001897855.1 of Bacteroidetes bacterium 43-93. Taxonomy (GTDB): domain Bacteria; phylum Bacteroidota; class Bacteroidia; order Chitinophagales; family Chitinophagaceae; genus Polluticoccus. Next base: position 78,285 of record MKUO01000013.1, on the reverse strand, counting down.
AACCAAACTTGATGTTAGTACTATTAACAGCAGGGTTTGGATAGCTGCCGTAGAAGGTAAGATTTTGGTTTGTGAAACCTGCTACAGAGCTAGGGAAGCAGTTGCCACATTCTCTTTGAATGATTGGGAATAAAGAGATTTCACCAATAGCAATTTGAATGTTACTGAATAAATTCCAGCGTGGAGACTTCCATACATTTGAAGACTGAACCACGTTGTAAGCATTAATCAAAGTGTCTTTTGTGCTTGATTCTACAGTATAAGTTGGTGTAAAACGCAGGTCTGTAGAGCGAAGGCCGAAGGTGTCAGTGCCGGTACTACCCCATGTATAACTCGTAGTGAAACCTGCATAGATGTCATAATTAACACCGGAAAGCGGACTAGCAAGGTATGTAACCTGAGGCTTATTGTTGCTAATACTTGGTGCTACCAAAGTACCTGCTGTTACGGTTACTGAAGCCTTACTGGTGTTAGGGGTACCATAGATATAGCCTTTACCGCCAAATCCAGGTAACTGATCCTTATTAGTACCTCTATTCCAAATGTTCAGGTTAATGTTAATTGCGCTACTGGTACCGCAATGGCCATGCCACCATGATACAAAACCAATAACTTTGTAGGTAGTATCTTTAGTAGCATCACTATTAATGTATGCGTAGCTGAAAAGTTCAGCACAACCTGTAAAGCCATATTTGTTAATACCAAAGAATTTGCCACTGTCGAACGGTGTTGCAAAATCTGCATTGATGTTATTCAGGTTTGTGTCAATTAGCATTTGTGACAATGTTGCAAAATACAATGTATCGCCAGTAGCTGTTACTTTACCACCTGTTAACGGATTGCTTGCCTCAGGTATAAACGAATGCTCACTGGTAGTGCTAAGAGAAATTCGATCCTGCGCGGAAGCACTGAATGCTGTAATCGCAGAAGCAATAGAGAGAAGTAATATTTTTTTCATACAAAGAGATAATTTTGGCTAATATAGGGGAATTTGCCTAAAAACCCGGCGATAATGATAAGATTTGTTTGGTTTTTTGACAAGTGAATGATTTATATATCACAATTATTGCTTTTAGTTTAACCAAGCTTAGTTATTCTTATCTCTAAGTATCTTTGATGCTCTATATTAATAATACATGGTTTTTTCGTCGAAGTTGATAGAGGATGCGGTTCAGGAGTTTTCCAAACTACCGGGTATTGGTAAAAAAACGGCATTGCGTATGGTGCTGCAATTGCTGAAAATGGAAACGGAAAGTGTAGATTCCTTTACTACTGCTATATCCCGCATGAGGAACGAGATACAATTTTGCAAGCAATGTCATAATGTATCGGATGGAGATACCTGTACTATCTGCAGCAGCCCAGGACGCAATAAGGCACAGGTGTGTGTAGTAGAGACTATACGGGATGTAATAGCTATTGAAAGTACGCAACAGTATAATGGCCTCTATCACCTGTTAGGGGGTATCTTGTCACCGCTGGATGGCATTGGGCCTGAGCAGCTAAATATTGCCAGCCTGCAAGCCCGTGTTAAAGATGGTGTGGAAGAACTGATAATGGCGCTAAGCCCTACTATAGAAGGCGATACTACTGTGTACTATATCGCTAAACAAGTGGCAGGCTTGCCAGTAAAGATCACTACTATAGCAAGGGGCATAGCCTTTGGCGGTGAATTGGAGTATGCAGATGAAATGACGCTGGCACGGAGTATAGCCAAACGATTGCCTATTGAGAATTATGTAAGTATCCGGAATACGTAATCAAATCAATTATACCTCTACATCGCCCTCAAACACCCATGTTGCGGGACCAGTGAGGATAACATCATGAACGGTGGTGGGTGAGTTCTTGATGAAAGAAACACGCAGGTCGCCACCGGGAGTAATGATCTGGATATCGAACACTCCTTTATTATGTTTTGTTGCTGCTATGGCAGATGCCGTAACACCTGTACCGCAACTAAGCGTTTCGTCTTCTACGCCACGCTCATAAGTACGTACACGTATGCTATTGTCTGAAATGCGCTCTACAAAATTTACGTTGATTCCTTTAGGCTGATAACGCTCGAGGTTGCGTATGATACGACCGCGGTTTACCACATCGTGCTGCTGTACATCGCTAACGAAAGTTACATAGTGTGGTGAGCCCGTATTAAGTTCCGTATAATCTTCTTCTTCCCTGATCTCTTTAACATCCTGCATGTGCAGGCTGATGGTGCCATCTTTATTGATGAGCGCATGATGCGGGCCATCAACGGCAACAAAGCCGGCCTTGTCTTTAATAATGTCCAGCTTTTGCGCAAACGCAGTGATGCAGCGGCCTCCATTGCCGCACATAGTGCTTTCGTTGCCATCTGCATTATAATATACCATACGGAAGTCGTAGCCGCTTGCCTGCTCTAAAAGCATGAGTCCATCTGCACCAATACCCATGTGCCTGTTGCACAAGAAGGCCACCTGTGCATTGGTAAGCTTTACATGGTTATCCCGATTGTCGATCAGTACGAAATCGTTGCCGGTGCCCTGGTATTTATGAAAATGCAGCTTCATGATGCAAAGTTACTTGTTACCGGAGAAATATTGTTCGGCACGCGCATTGGTATTGCCGCTGCTGCTGCCACTAACAGTATATAAATAGTTACGCCACGATGGATTGCGCAATTCTCCGCGTACATTGGAGTGCAGTAATCTATACCCGCTAACATAATCTGCAGGACGGTAGAAGAGGAATAAGCCGCCGAGGCTTTGCTCGGGCAAGGCGTTATAGACCCATATTTCGTAAGGCAATACGCCCTGTTCGTTATTTACGGTTATGATATCGTTGGGCTTGCCATAGCGCAGGTACACTTGTCCGCGATCGGTCTGGTAACCGGGATAAAGCTCTCCACGGAACATTTTATTTACTTCCTTGATCTTATCGGTATATGCATCCCACGCTTTTTTAGGGTCTTTAGGATTGCGTTCTTTCCAGAAATTGTAAACGAAATAGCGCATGTAGTTGTCATCGGGCCGAACCTCAAAATTATCTATAGCGTCGCGTTCTATAGCGCTGGCTATCGGCCGTATCATCACGAGTATTGCCATTACCTGTTTTAAGGTAAACTTGCCGACGAACGTAGTACTGAGATCTACGAAATTGAGTTTCTCGAAATTGCTGTCGGCCATATTAGCGTTGCTGATGGTATCCTCCGGCAATTCATTCACCACCTGGAAGAACGAAGATTTTTCGGCAAGACGCTGCTTGTCTTTGCTTTGTAATACGGCATTAATATAATAGTTGCCGGTAGGTAGTTTAGAAACGTCAAAGCTACCCAATAGCGGCCTTACATCGCCACGGCGAATGGTATCTGTTTGCTTCAGGTCATATATTGGCGAGGAGCGCTCTTTTTTAGAAATATAGGTGGTTTGGATAAGTGGCGTATCTTCTTTGGTAAGATGGGTAGTGTTATAGAGTTCCATATAAAAATGGAGTGTGTGGCGCCACTTATCGAGGAAATTGGCACTTAAAGGTATCTGCTGGCGATTGTTTTTACTGAATACGGAGTTGATGACGGATGTGTAACTGGTATCGAGCATCTGGATAGTGCTGTACATAGGTTTATCCGCCATTTTTTCTACTGTAAAAGAATCTGTGAGCGAGAGTGTATTGGCAGGATCGGCAAGGTCTGACAGATAGAGCTGCACGAGTATTTTACCAGCAGGAAGTTTGTAGCGATGCAGTTCTATAATGCTTTGACGCTGCGCTGCCTGTACATTTGGAAAAGGATCTGTCTGCAGGATATAACGATCTGAAGCGACGACGCCTGTATCGCTAAGCAGCCTGACCTCTGTTTTGATACGACCGGTAAACTGTCCGGCAGATAACTCTTTGAAGACAATGCTTTCAGGTTCTATCTGCCAGTAGACCTCGGCATAGGGCGTATGACTATCAGCTGCCGACATATAAAAAATACTGTGTGATAAAACAGCATTTAAAGCATTTGCCTTAAAGCCAATACCTAACAGCAATAATATAAGCCAGAGCCATCTTGTCATTTTTGTTATTTTGCGCAAAACTATGCCTTTTGAGGCGTATGGGGGTACTAATGTGCGGGGTAGTGACTATTATTTGACATTTAAGATTTAAAAAAACAGAAGTGTGATCGTATCGGCTGTAATACCGTTTCCTAATATATACTGGTGGCTACAAGTAGCAGAGGCAGATAAGGTAGCATTTGACCTGGCGGAGCATTTTGAAAAAATGACTTATCGTAATAAATACTTTATTACAGGAGCGAATGGAGGGATACAATTGAGCATACCCCTAAAGAAGGGAAGAGGACAGAGAACCCCTATGGGAGAGGTGGAGATAGATAATAGCCAGCGATGGCAGGTGCAGCATTGGCGCACGCTGGTGTCGGTATATAAAAGATCAGCTTATTTTGAGCATTATGAACCATTGCTGCAGCCGTTATTTGAGCAAGAATATGGGAAGCTGGCGGACTTTAACCTGGCATCGGTACTATGGCTGAAAAAGCAATTGGGGCTAAAGTTTGAAGAAGAAATGGCTACCATATATAAACCATCTTACGCGGAAGCTGATACAGACCTGCGTCATTCCCTGAAGCCGGGCATTGAGCACGAAGCAACAAAAGACACGGAACCATATTACCAGCTGTTTAGCGACCGCAATGGTTTTTTGCCCAACCTGAGCATACTAGACCTGCTGTTTGCTGAAGGCCCCCATGCGATGCAGTGGGTGCATAATAATATGGCTTTAATAAAAGGATGGGCTAAAAAATAAAAAAAGAGATCAGTCACCTTTTCTCATTTTCCATACGCCATACATGGCTTCTTTGACAATGCCTTTGGTCATTTTAGATTGTCCTTCCGTTCGATCGATGAATGTGATAGGCACTTCTGTAATATGATAGCCCAGCTTCCATGCGCGGAATTTCATTTCTATCTGGAAAGCGTAACCAATGAAACGTACTTTATCTAATGGAATAGCTTTAAGCACATCTTTTTTATAGCATACGAAGCCGGCAGTAGGATCTTTTACCGGCATCCAGGTGATGATGCGCGTATACATGGCGCCACCTTTGGAAATAAATATCCTGTCCCAAGGCCAGTTTACTACTTTGCCACCCGTTACATAGCGGGAGCCTACGGCAACATCGGCACCATTGACACAGGCCTGGTAGAGCCGCTGCAGGTCTTCGGGATTGTGTGAGAAATCAGCATCCATCTCAAAGATGTACTCATAGCCATGTTCCAGTGCCCATTTGAAGCCGGCGATATAGGCAGTGCCTAATCCGAGTTTACCGGAACGTTCAATAATATGAACTTGTTCGGGGTACAGTTTGATCAGGGATTTTACAATATCGGCTGTGCCATCCGGTGAGCCATCGTCAATTACCAAAATATGGAAACTACCGGGCAGGGATAAGACTTTAAGGATAATACGCTCGATATTTTCCTTTTCTTTATATGTTGGTATTATGACTAATTTGTCCAAAATGTGCTAATGGAATGCCGAAAATAAGAAAATATGGATAATCAACAGGATAATAAATGTTTAAGCCCTTATTTGGTTAACCTTTTGAGCTTCATAGCATTTAGAATCTCAGAGATCTTTTGCTTGGTATGTAACGGGAAATCAGCCTGCATCATCCAATCATAGTATTGAGGTTCTTCAGTAAATATATCCTCTACTTTACGTCCTTTATGTTTGCCGAAATTAAAAACAGGGTGGCCATCTTTCATCACCATGCGGCGGGCATAATCCACCATTTCTTCGCCACTCGTAAAATCATGTAGCTGCTTTACCTCAGTACCCAGGTGATTGTATTTATCTAATTGCGACTCCAGTACCTCAATGGTTGCCAATATATCTGCTTCTGCACTGTGGGCATTCTCCATCTGCTTGCCGCAATAAAAGCTATAAGCGGCCGCAAGTGTGCGGGCTTCCATTTTGAAAAATATCTGCTGCACATCTATCATGCTGCGCTCTGTGAAATCAACAGGCACGCCGGCACGCAATAATTCTTCTGCAAGCATTGGGATATCAAACTTGTTAGAGTTGTATCCGCCAAGGTCGCAGCCCTTCATCCAGTTGTACAACTCATGCGCTATCTGTTTGAAAGGAGGCGCGTCTTTCACATCTTCGTCTTTGATGCCATGTATGGCTGTACTGCTAGCTGGGATAGGCATACCGGGATTGATGCGTTTTACATAACGATGCCTGCTGCCATCAGGGTTTATTTTTATAAAAGCCAGTTCGATGATACGGTCCTTCACGTGATCAGTACCAGTCGTCTCCAGGTCAAAGAAAATAATGGGCCGTTTTAAACTTAGCTGTGCCATTTACTTTTTGTCAATTTTGCTGCGAACTTACAGTATTCCAATCAATTCCATCAAAAGTACCTGAGCTCATCAGTAAAAGACAGACCGGTTTATCTGTATTCTTTAACAGACCGCTCACTTTTTCGGCAAGTTGGGTTTTGTCGTTGATAACAGACAAGTTGTCGCGACCGAAGTGCTTTTGTACCGTATTAATGTCCAGATCGGGCAATCCTTTTAAGTCCAGCGCGTGTTTGCTGAAGAAAACGATGGCCTCGTCTGCTGCATCCATACTATTAGTGTATTCGCTAAGAAATTGTTCGTTGAGGCTGCTATAAGTATGGAGTTCAAAACAAGCAATCAACCTACGATCAGGGTAACCTTCGCGGACTGCATCTAAAGTTGCTTTTAGTTTAGATGGCGCATGTGCAAAATCACGGTAAACCACGAGCGTATCAGTTTCGCTTAATTTTTCAAGGCGACGCGCTGCGCCGGTAAAGTCAGCTATTGCTTCATAGCAGTCAGCTTTGCTAACGCCTAATTCCATGCAAACTGCGATGGCGGCCTGTGTATTGAGCAGGTTGTGGCGGCCGAAAACAGAAACAGGTATCGAACCCATTTCAGTATCGAGTACTGCCTGGCCATTGTCATAATGAAACGCTGGCATATTGTATGGCATCCATTTAAGATGTTTACCTGCAACCTCCACTACGTATCTCACTTCCGGATCCTCATTGTTATAAATAACGGGAACATCTTTCTCAATACCCTGCAGATATTGCTCAAACTGGCCACGATAATTGTCGTAAGTAGGGAATACATTGATATGATCCCAGGCTATACCACTTAACACTGTAATATGCGGATGGTAGAAGAATATCTTAGGTTTCTTCTCAACAACAGAAGCGGGATATTCATCCCCCTCCAGTACGATAACAGGTGCATCGCTTAGTTTTACGGATTGATCGAACCCGGCGACCTTTGCGCCTACCATGTAATCGAAATCGATACCCTGGTGACGAAGTATGTGCATGATCATGGAAGTGATGGTGGTCTTGCCATGGCTACCGGCTACCACTACACGTTTCTTCTCTTTACTTACTTCATATATATACTCCGGAAAAGAAAAAATGGGAATGCCGAGTTTTTGTGCTTCCAGCAGTTCGGGATTGTCTGCTTTTGCATGCATTCCTAACACAATGGCATCTAATTGGTTAGATATTTTTTCGGGGAACCAGCCGTGTGCCGGCGGGAGAATTCCGGCACTTGCCAGGTTGGTTTTTGCTGGGTCATTTATTTCGTCATCGCTGCCTGTAATATGATTTCCTGCCTTTTTTAGAGCCAGGGCTAACTGGTGCATTACGGCACCGCCGATGGCTATAAAGTGAATATTCTTCATTAAATATTTTTAGTTATCTTCGTACAAATGTAAATTACAGTTTTTAACTATTTATAAGTCTGATTGATTATGCAATTTGTTTCTGTTTTTCGTCGTATAGTACCTATAGCAGCTATAGCGGCATTAGTGTTGATGGCTTCGTGCAATAGTGGTAGCAAAAAATATGGTTGTCCTAACCATTTAAGCATTTCATTGTCTTTACGCTAGTTTATTAAATAAGTCATTATTAAAGATGGTTGGCAGGTAACTGTCAACCTCTTGTTATTTAGTAACGGCAATAAAAAAAGCAGCCATCAGAAAGGCTGCTTTTTTTATATCATATATTTCGTTACAGGAAGCTATAGCCAACACCTAATTGTATAGTGCGTGTTTTCCATGAGTCAGATACAGAAGAAGCATTCATATCGCCAAGGCCAATGATGTAACGGGCACTGGCACGAAGACCCATTGGCAGGTTAAGCTGAAGTCCTAACACGCCAGCTATATCGCCGGATTTGAGCAGGCCTTTGGTATCTTTCAGCAGGTTTGATTTATCATTGATGCTCAGCACACCACTGTATTGAGGACCAACCTGGAACCACAACGGCCCAACGATCTTGACATTCAGTAAAATTGGTATGTTAAGGTAAGAAACAGCGAAATCTCCTTTTTTAGCAGAGTCAGCGGGATTGTTGTAATCACTTGCGGCTGCAGAACCATTACGATAATAAAAATCAAGTCCGTTACCGGTATACTTTACCTGGCTGAAAAGCAGCTCGGCAGTAACACCAAAACGCTTGCCGCTGACACCACCAAAAATTCCACCAACGAAGCCCGGTTTGTATCCGCTTTCCCATTGTTTACCATCGAGGTTTGCGAAGTTGGCACCTACCTTAATACCCAAATCTATTTTTACGGGCAACACCTTAGAAGCAGGGCCCTGTGCAAAGGAAAGTACCGGCAGTAAAATAATGGCTACAAGTAATTGAATACGTCTCATCTATATGTTGTTTTGATTTTGTGAAAACAAATTTATTAAAGGCTCGACAAAAAACGTGCCTACAATCAGGCTTGTTGAGATATCACCAAAAACTGATTGCGTAGAGCGGCTATGTTATTGTACAATACATCTAAATATTGCGGGCCTAAAGCTGCGTAATAACCGACGAAATTGTCCTGGCGCTCCTGTAATTTATAGTCCGGGAAAATACTGTTTTTGAGGTTGATGATGCGTTGTACCTGATCCTGCATTTTTCTTTTTTCGGCACGGAGCATTTTCTTTTCCAGGTTGACAAGCTGTTTGCGGATGCGCGCGAGGACAGCCTCGGCGGAGGCATTCAGTGTAACATCCAATGCATTAGCTTTTTGCTTTAACTGCATCAATACTTCTTCTATGGCATTCATCTCGTCTGCAGTCTGCCAGTTGTTAGTACCATGATGAGCTATATAGTACCTGATAAGCGAAGACTCAGATTTAAACATATCTGCAACCGAGAAGCCCAGTTTTTTACGCAATGCATCCTGTTGGGGTGTGATCCATTGAACAGATTGCCTTAACAAGATTGTCGGGTAGAAAACTTTATAATGGTGAAACAGATCTTTTAGCTCGAGCCAATAAGCTACTTCCGCGCCGCCGCCAATAAAAGCTATATCGGGTAAAATACTTTCCTGGAAGATGCCCCGCAATATAACGTTGGGGCTGAAGCGGTCGGGGTGTTGCTCTAATTCTGCCTTCAATTCACCAGCGGTCCATTTAATATCTGTATTGAGCACTATCCATTGTCCGCCTTTCTTTTCAATGCGCTCGCGTATATTATCCTTCATATAGAAGAGATTGATATAACGAGGATGGGCCTGTATTTTATACTGTTCGCCAAGGTTGTCCGTAGTTTCGTTAACTATGGCGTATGCGATATGATTCTCGAGGTCGTCCTGCAGTATCGGGAGGATTGCTCGCTTCAGTTCTGCATCGTCGGGATTTAGAATCACAAGGCCAAAACGCCCGAACAGTTCATTTACTAAATATTGCGTTGCATCGGCAATGGTGTTATGCTTCAGATACGCTTCCGTAATTGTTTTTTGTAATTGCTCTGCATTTGTACCGGGAGGGCCAAGCAGTTTAAACAGATCACCTAATAATAGTTTCAGGCTGTCGGTTTTCATACGGCCGACAGCACCGGTTTGCCCCCGTGCATCCCAAACAAACTTTTGCCCTGCATATCGGAATGTACCCAGTTCTTCAAGGTCATTATCCTCGCTGCCCATGTAGTACACAGGTACAAAGTGCTTACCGGGGTATTCACTATTGAGTTCATCTGCCAGTTTTATGGCATGAACGATTTTGTATATGAAATACAGATAGCCGGTCAGTAGATTGGGCTGATGCGCCGTGCAAATAGTGAAAGTATTTTCTTCAGACAGCAACTGGATATTTCTTGTCACTTTTTCATCTGCCTGCAGGCCTTCATATTGTTTCTGTAAAGTGTTTACCAGCAATTGCCTGTTCACAGGAAAACCCGGCCTCTGCTCTATAGCTTGTTTGATGCCGGCTTTGTCCGGAGTGTATTTGTAGTAATTTTTCAGAGCATCGCTACCATCGAGGTAGTCCAGAACGAGGTCAGTAAAATAGGCTGTTTCGTTGTATGGTAAGTATGTACAGTCGATATCCACGATCGCCGGATTTTTTTGTGGGGTAAAGGTAGCAGTCCTGTTGTATAGTTCAACTATTTAGAAATAAGTAAACTCGATAACCGTAAATAATGCGAAGCTTTGCTACTTTCACGATACTTATGAATCAGTCGAACAGTATAAAAAACTGGTCTGAAGACGAACGCCCGCGGGAAAAGATGATGCAGAAAGGCACTACTGCGCTGACAGACGCGGAGTTGCTGGCCATACTAATATCCAGCGGCACGAAGGAGAAATCTGCATTAGACCTGGCGCGTGATATACTGAGCCTTGCGCATAATAACCTGCATGAACTGGGCAGGCTAAGCGTGCCGGAATTGCAGAAGACAAAAGGCATTGGGGAGGCAAGAGCTATCACGATAGCTGCAGCGCTGGAGCTAGGCAGGCGAAGACAAATGGGGGAAGCACTGCAACGCGCAGCAATAACACAAAGTGCGGATGCGGCAGAAATTGCCATACCCCTGATGCGGGATCTGAACCACGAAGTTTTTTGCGTGCTATACCTGAACCAGGCCAACCGGGTAATAAGACATGAGATCATCAGCAGCGGCGGATTAACAGGTACGGTTGCCGACATCCGGATCATATTAAAAAATGCAGTGCTGCAAAATGCCAATAAGTTGATTGTGGCGCATAACCACCCCTCAGGCAACCTGCAACCCAGCCATGCTGACAAGGAACTGACAAAAAAGATGAAAGAAGCTGTAGAATGGATGGATATTAAATTATTAGACCATTTGATAGTGGCAGGCACAAATTACCTTAGTATGGCAGATGAGGGCATCTTATAGTGGCTGTTTATCATTATATTGCAACACTTTTTTGAATAAGAGCAGGAGTATTGCTCTTATATTTTATTAGCCTTCATATTAAGCGCGGAATTCATGTTAAAAGTAGGCGTATTTGGAGCCGGACATTTGGGTAAAATCCACATGCAGCAGTGGAAGGAGATTCCAAATGTTGAATTAGTAGGTTTTTTCGATCCGGATGATGCCAATGCCGCATCTGCAATCGAGCAATATAATGTAACCAGATATGATACCGCCGATGCGCTTATACAAGCGTGCCAGGCATTAGACATCGTATCAACCACCAGTACCCATTATGATATTGCAAAAAAATGCCTGCTCAATTCCAGGCATTTGTTTATTGAGAAGCCTCTTGCCAATACCCTGGAACAAGGCAGGGAATTAGTGAAGCTGGTAAAAGAAGCCAATATCAAATGCCAGGTAGGCCACGTAGAGCGCTATAACCCCGCATATCTCGCGCTGGCAGAAGAGTCATTGAAGCCCATGTTCATAGAAGGGCACAGGCTGGCGCAGTTCAACCCACGTGGTACAGATGTATCGGTGATACTGGACCTGATGATACATGATATTGATATTGTGATGCACCTGGTAAAATCGCCGGTGCGCAGGATATCTGCCAGCGGCGTATCTGTTATCAGTGAAACAGCCGATATAGCCAATGCCCGTATAGAATTTGATAACGGCTGTGTCGCCAACCTGACCGCAAGCCGTATATCATTGAAAAAAATGCGGAAACTGCGCATTTTTCAACGGGATGCCTATATAAGCCTGGATTTCCTGGAAAAGAAGACCGAGGTAGTAAGGATAAAAGACAGTGATGCCAATAAAGGGATGTTTGACTTCCCCATAGATATGCCCAATGGTGATAAGAAAATACTTTCCGTGCAGCTGCCGGAAGTAGTGCCCTCTAATGCTATACGCAGCGAACTGGCAGATTTTGCCGATGCTGTAATGAACGATAAGCCGGTGAGAGTCAGTGTATACGACGGATACCAGGCGATGGATGTAGCGCACCAGATACTAAAGAAGATGAGCCTGCACAATGAATTGCATAATGTTTAGCACAATTATTGCTTATTGATAGAAAGGTACCTGAAGTTTATTAATGATGAAAAGTATTATACCGGTTGCAGCAATTGCACTCTGCAGCTATATGTGCAGTTGTAATATTATTAACCCGGCAGAGAAAGTACCTACGTTTGTGTACCTGGATTCTGTGCGTGTTACCAGTAAAGAACTAAGCCGAACCGGCTCTACCAACAGTAAGGTTACCAGTGCATGGGTGTACCAGGATAACAACCTGGTGGGTGTGTTTGGAGTACCATCGAGCATACCTATACCGCTGGAAAAGGCTGCGACTATCAAGATATTACCGGGAGTAAGCCTGGATGGCCTTAGGAACTTCCAGGATCAATATGACTTCTACACATTTGACACTTTTACATTGCAACCACAGCCGGGAGTGCAGGTACGCCACACATCAACTGTAGAATACACACCGGCGGCGAGGATACAGATTGTTTGCGATTTTGAAACGGGTAATACCTTTCGCAAAACGAACGCAGATAATACATCAGATACTACCATTGTAAGAACCGCAGATAAATCGAAAGTATTTGAAGGTGGTGGTTCAGGATTAATATACCTGGATGCCAGCCACCCGGAATCAGAAAACATCAACACCCCTGATAACTACTATACCATACCGACAGGGAAATCTTATATAGAGATCAACTACAAATCGGATGTCGATTTCCAGGTGGGATTACAAGGTAGCCAGAGCGGAACTGTTGTATATGAATACCCTGTAGTGATAAAAGCAAGCGATACCTGGAACAAAATGTATATAGGGCTGGAAAGCCTGGTGGGTACGTTCAACAGCTCTGCCTACAGAATTATGCTAAAAGCAACGTTGCCTGATGGGCAAGCTACCGGTTATGTGCTGGTAGATAATATTAAAATAGTATCGTACTAAGGAAACTGATGTTGAGCCCTGCAAAAAAGAATGCTATAAAATCCCTGATCGTAGCTGATTATATCACGGCAATGATCTCGTGGGTAGTATTTTTTGCGTATCGGCACAGTTTGCTAGACAATGTAAGCTTTCTCGACTCCTTAAAAGGGCTGCAGCAAAGAGATTACCTGTTTGCCCTGCTAGTGATACCTGCAGGCTGGCTATTCCTGTACACCTTATCGGGCACTTATTTTGACCTGTATAGAAAATCGAGGCTTAATGAGATCAATCGAACACTCATATCCTGCATTATAGGCAGCATATTCCTGGCGCTGTTTGTATTTGCAAATGATGCCCGGGATTATTCTTATTTCATCAGGATGACGGGACGTTACCTGCTGATACATACTGCCTTTACATTAGTGGTTAGATTACTGATATTGAACAGGGTAAAACACCATATCATTGAAGGGAGAGTAGGTTTCAATACACTGATCATTGGTGGTAATCAAAAAGCTATAGACATCTATAACCAGATGAAGGATAGCCCGAAGGTGCTTGGCAATACCTTCAAGGGATTTATTTACTCCAATCTTGAATCTGCTAATGGTATGAGTAAGTACCTGCCGCAACTGGGCAACCTTGCAGAGCTCGAGGATATTATTGACCGGCACAATATAGAAGAAGTAGTAGTGGCAGTGGATTCATCAGAACACCATTTGCTTGAAAATATACTGACACGGCTGAGCTACAGGCCTGTGGTAATAAAAGTATTACCCGACCTGTATGATATCATATCGGGCTCCGTAAAAACAAGCAATGTGTATGATGCCGTACTGATACATATACATCCGGACCTGATGCCTGATTGGCAAAGAGTTTGTAAACGTACTATAGATATTACGGCATCGTTACTTGCGATTATCATACTCTCTCCCGTATACCTGTTTGCAGCGATAAAGGTGAAGCTATCTTCGCCGGGGCCAATTATCTATAGCCAGCAAAGGATCGGATTGTTTGGACGGCCTTTTAGTATATACAAGTTCAGATCTATGTATGTGGATGCGGAAGCAACCGGACCCGCACTATCTAGCAAGGAAGATAGCCGCATTACCAACTGGGGCAAGATCATGAGGAAGTGGCGGATAGACGAGCTGCCGCAATTTGTGAACATTATAAAGGGCGATATGTCGCTTGTAGGGCCTAGGCCTGAACGTAAACACTTTATTGATATAATTAGCCAGACACATCCGCACTATAAGTACCTGCATAAAGTAAAACCCGGACTCACATCATGGGGCATGGTACAATATGGCTATGCAGAAAATGTGAACCAGATGATGGAGCGTATGAAGTATGATCTGCTGTACATAGAGAACTGCTCGTTAGCGCTCGATGTAAAGATCATGCTCTATACACTAATGGTGATCTTCCAGGGAAGAGGGAAATAACTTGCCGTTATTGATGTGCATGTATTCTATTGCCTCACCTACGATAAAGAAACTCCCGGTAACCAATATGGCATCATGCTGTGTAACTGCATTGCGGGCAGATGCCACAGCATCGGCGACTGATTTGTAAAGATTTCCATTGAGGCCTTTTGCTTCCGCACGTTTCTTTAACTCTGACGCAGGTAATGCGCGTGGAATGTTAGCATTGCAGAAATAATAGATATTGTCTTTAGGGAAAAGGCTTAGTGCTTCATCAACGTCCTTATCTTTTACAAAGCCTACTACTATATGCTTTTGCGTAGCCTGGACATTTTCCCATTGTTTCATCACCTGTGTTAGTCCCGCAGGGTTGTGCGCTACATCTGCCACTATCATTGGTGTGGTTTGCAGCACATCCCAGCGCCCATGAAGACCAGTGAGCCTTTTTACTTTTGAAAGCGCCCGCTGAACCGATGCGAAAGGAATATTCCACCCACCGGCGGCAAGTACATCTACTGAAGCGAACACAGTTTTTAGATTATGGTATTGATAGCTGCCTTGCAGATCCGTATCAATATCGTGCATCTCGCGTTTGGCCCTGTTCACTGCCTTATAGAATTGGTGGGTACCATTGTTACCTGTGCGCACCATATCCCACATAGCATCGGCATAATAGATGGTGCTCTGTTTATGTATGGCGTGCTCGAAAAAAACTTTTTCGGTTTCGGGGTGCTGCTGGCCGATCACTACAGGAATTTTCGGTTTGATGATGCCTGCTTTTTCGCCCGCGATGAGCGGCAATGTATTGCCCAGCATATCCATGTGATCGAAATCAATGTTGGTTATTACAGAGAGTACAGGCGTAATGATATTTGTGCTGTCCAGCCTGCCACCGAGGCCTGTTTCAATCACAGCGATGTCTACCTGTTCTTCTGCAAAACAAGCGAAAGCCATCGCGACTGTGATCTCGAAAAACGAAGGTTCGATGTCTTCGATCTCGCGTTGATATTTTGCAACAAAATCGACTACCCACTGCTTGCCAACAGGTGTGCCATTGATACGTATACGCTCCCTGAAATCTACCAGGTGTGGCGAAGTGTATAAACCTACTTTGTAACCACTTTCCTGGAGTATAGCTGCCAGCATATGGCTGGTGCTGCCTTTGCCGTTGGTGCCGGCTATGTGTATGGACTTGAATTTTTCGTGAGGATTACCTGCTACTTCGCATAGCTTTAATGTATTGGTCAGATCTTTTTTAATGGCATCCTTGCCGATCTTTGAAAACATTGGCAGCTGATCGTACAGAAAACTGAGAGTTTTCTCATAATCGCGCTGTATATCTGGATTATTGGTCACGAACGTGTTTTGAATACAAAGGTAATATCCCCGAATTGTTCTTCAGGAGCATTTTCACTTTTATTGAACCTTACTTTATCTGCTTTTCTTAATGCAATGGCCCTGATCTCTGAATTGGTAGCAGAACGGACCTGTTTATTCACGATCACGCCCTGACGGTTTACCGTGATACGAATCACCACACGGCCCCCTTCTCGGAAATCGGCATCCGGTGGGGGAAAGGCAACTATGGAGCGCCCGCTTAAATTGTGGCTGATGCCGTTACCACTGCCGGGAATACCGCTATAGTTGCTTGCACCGGGCGTGCCACCGGGAACGCCCCTGTCGCCATTGCCATGAGTATTGCCTTCACTTGTGCCGGGCGCATTGCTCATTGCGTTATTACCGCCTTTTCCTGTACCTCCATTGTACACATACCGAGGACGTTGGGGGCGGGTAGTATTAGCGTTATCAGTGTTCGTGTTTGTTTTAGCAGGCTTGCGC
Organism: Bacteroidetes bacterium 43-93; assembly: GCA_001897855.1. Lineage (GTDB taxonomy): Bacteria > Bacteroidota > Bacteroidia > Chitinophagales > Chitinophagaceae > Polluticoccus. The sequence goes on along the minus strand of MKUO01000013.1, from coordinate 61,867 downwards.
GGAGTGGCAGCAGCGTTGTTGTTGGGCTTATTATTAACCGGCGGAGTGTTGATCACCGGAGCATCTGCCTCATCCGACTGTAATATTTCTTTAGCATTGTTTGCCTGTGAGGCAGTAGCGGCATTTTTAGCGGATGCATTGTCCGGTGCCGGTTCTTCTACCGCCATCGGCTGATCTGTGCCGCTGCCTTCATCACTGGTGCCTAGGTTTACTTCCATGCCCAGTTCCTGAACCGGTTTTTCGATAGCTGGCGAACTGTATTTTAAAAGCAGGAATAATAACAGCAGTACAATGTGTACTCCTGCAGTCCATGCTGCGGCCTTTACATTGATCTTTTGTTCTACTGTGGCATCCATTTGCATCTAAAATAACTAAAGAATTGCAAGAATAACGTTAATGTGCAAAATCTGTATCGTAGTTGCGCATACGCTCTACAGGCGGATTGTAATATCCGAATTTTATATGCGGAAACTCTTCGTGTACCAGGTCCATCAACTGACGTACGCCAAGACATTCGCCTGTGTCTGTAACACCAAGCCTGCCGAGATACCAATCGGGATCAATATTGAAGTTGCGCCATTGGATCATGGAGATATCCGTGTATTTGATGAATTCGCGCAAGGCTTCATATTCGGCAACACTATCCGTCATGCCGGGGAATACAAAATAGTTGATAGATGCCCAGCCGCCATATTGCCTTACAATGCGGGCGCTTTCGCGGATGTCTTCAAACTTGTAGTTATTAGGCAGATAGTATTTGGTATAGATCTCTGGCCGAACTGAGTTAAGGCTCACCCTGATGCTGTTCAAACCGGCTTTCATTAGTTCTTCAACTGCGTCCGGTTTGCTACCATTGGTATTGATATTGATGCTGCCCTTTTGTGTATGCTTGCGTATCTCTATGATGGCTTCGCGAATTGTCTCCCACATAAGCAAAGGCTCACCTTCGCAACCTTGCCCAAAGCTGACAATAGGATAAGGCGCTGTTTCGAGGTGGGGAACGGTATACTCTACAACCTCTGCCGCTGTAGGCTTGAAGGTCAGCCTATCCTGGGCAGAGTAGATGGTTTCTTCCTGAGGTTGGAAAGATATACAGCCAATGCAGTTAGCATTACAAGCCGGTGAAATAGGAATTGGACATTCCCAACGGCCTATAAAATAATTACGTGCGGCAGGGCAATGATAGGTGAGTGTGCAGTTATTCGCAAGATGCTCTACCAGTCGGTTATGCGGGTATGCTTCCAGCATGTGTTCTACACCCAATTTTATTTTATCCTCGTTATAGCCCTTCGCTTCCTGGCGTATATCTCTTTCTATGCGTACGGCAGTCACGTAGAATTTTTCGTTGTACCAGCCTACAGCGGTATAACAAAATAAAGGCAGCGTTTGCGCTTCCGGCAATGCCTCGAAAGCCGCCATATAAAGGCCGGTATGCGCAGGCGGAATGAATGCCGCTACAGCCCATCCTTTTTCGCACAGGCGCATCTCACCTGTTTTTACGTCAATACCAATGCCTCTTCTTTCCGGCAGTTCATACAAAGAACCACCATCGGGCAGTTCTATCCAATCCTCTTCATCTACAGGCATAGCATCCCAGCCCATACGGCCTATCGCATACAGAGATGTGTCTTCAAAGATGTTTCCGTTCCCGTCAGAATATAATAAATAAGGTGTCATTCCCTTCTCCTCTGATTTATAAATAATAAAACCGGCAGTACTACCAGTCGTTCTTAACTCTTCTTTCTTTTGCTTTTTCTATTTGCCTGATGCAGTAAACATCAAACAATTCTTTTTCAAATGCCAGGTTGCCGACACTCCATTGCATCATACTGTTGTCATGCATATTCAACGTAAGTGTACCAAAACGAAGCAATACATGATCCACATCGCGCCAGTCGATAAATCGTTTGCGGGAATTTACCGGCAGTCGGATGCCTGTTTGATCTACTTTTATTACTAAAGGTTTGTCTGAAAGGCGTTCCCAATAAATAGCAAAGCATATTGTTGCGGCCAGCAAACCATAGGTAACTGCCGGCACTGTAACGTGGCTTCTTATAGCCAGTATTGTGAGTGCAATCATCACCATAAACTCCAATACCCTTAGTACAAAGTTGAAAAAGGGATTGCGCATGAGCGTTTTATTCTTTAGTAATATCAGCAGCAATAAACCAAGCCCCAGTACCAATACGCCAATGCCTACTGCCTGGCCATAGTATAATACACTACGATATTGCAGTGCCTTATCTATAGGCATTTTGGAAACGCCATAATAACCGGCCAGCACAACTGCGCCCGTTATCACCAATATAAAGGAGATAAACAAGTGCAGAGCAGTTACCTGGTGAGACTTTACTCTTTCTTCTGTAAGTGGTAATTCAAAGGTCATGTGCTGAATTAGTTCTGGTTTTCCTGTGCTTCTGTTGTTGCTGCTTCTGCGGTCACACTGTCGCCACCCGGTAGCTTTACCTCAAAATCCTTTAAGGTCTTTGTAACATCTCCCTGCAACTGCAGTTTGCCTTCTGCTGCGAGTTGCCTCAAGCGCCAGCCAAGATACACATCGCCAGTCGGTACATTGTATTTGCTAATAGACTGGTTAATGATCTTATGTGCTTTCTGGAACTGATGAGAGCAAAAACTTAGCAGGATATTATCGTAATGATCTTCTTTGCGGGCTGCGATCTTTTTGCCGCCTTCGTGTGTGCGTATCGGGGCATCTTCCTGCTCCATCTTGTACCATTCTTCACCATCCACTTCAAACTCCGCCGGTGTTACCTGTCTTGCCAGCCTGCGCGCCTTTACCAATTCTTTCGGTAGTATTTCGCTCAGGTTTTTAGGAAAATATACTTTGCCATCTTCATTAAGGAACGGTAAGCCTGCAATATTCACCAGGTAGAAACGGCCCGGGTGTTTGCTCATATAAGGGAGCATCCAGTGATAGGCAGTAACATCTGCCGGCCATGGGGCCATCCAAAGCCAGGTCTGCGCATCCGGATTATTGAACATATTCTTTGAAACCTCCAGCAGCCTTTCCATATCATTCAGCTCCGGTGCTTTTTCACTACCGGTAACCTGCTGCCAGAAGGCACCACGCAATGCACTGAAACCATCGCCATTTTGCTTTTGTAACGGGCCTACATGGAGGATATCTTTTAAAACGATCACTTCTCCCTGTAAAGAAGGTTCATTAGCAACAGCTTCTATAAGGGGTTGGGCTGCCATATCGCCCACAACAAAATGATAAATCATGGTGCAAATTTAACTGATTAACGCTAAGTGACAGGGTTTAGAACACGGTATTTAAAAGAAATATGTATTATATATCTATCGCGAGTGTGGAAAAAGTCGAAAACGACAGCCGGCAACAAAACATAAACCACTCCATTTGGAGTGGTTTATGTAAATCGTTTGGAAATAAATATCTAGCGTGCTGCTTTGAAACGTTTGTTTACCTCGTCCCAATTGATCACGTTCCATATAGTTGACAGGTATTCAGGGCGCCTGTTTTGATACTTCAGGTAATAAGCGTGTTCCCAAACATCGATACCGAGGATCGGAGTGCCTTTTACTTCAGCAATATCCATCAGTGGATTGTCCTGGTTTGGGGTAGAGCATACATCCAGTTTGCCATCTTTTACGATCAGCCATGCCCAGCCGCTCCCAAAACGCGTAGCACCAGCATTGTTCATTTTTTCTTTCAGAGCATCAAAAGAGCCGAATGCGCTATTGATAGCTTCAGCGAGATCGCTTGTTGGTGCGCCGCCTGCGTTAGGGCCTAAAACTGTCCAGAACAGGGTATGGTTAAAGTGTCCACCACCGTTGTTGCGAACAGCCATTGGGTATTTAGAGATATCGGCCATCAGTTCTTCCAGCGTTTTGCTTTCGCCTTCTGTACCTGCCAAAGCTTTATTCAGGTTGTCGACATAAGCCTGGTGGTGCTTGTCGTGGTGTATTTGCATTGTCTGCGCATCTATATGCGGTTCCAGAGCATCGAAGGCATACGGTAATGCCGGTAAAGTATGTGCCATAATTGTAAGTTTTAAAAAATAAAAGCCAAAGTTAACCGCCCTCCATTAATGCCCCAAACAATAAACCCTGATAATAATAAATTAAAATAGGCTTATAGACTATATGCTGATTTAGAACGGAGTACCAGTAAAAAAGTAATTAAAGAGTATAATATCATGCCAATAAATTGCCATTTAATGTATAGGTAATAGTAAAATTCTTAACTTTTTGAAAGGGTTTGTAATAGCGTTGCTATGTATATTTGAATGATTTTTCGAACCTAAACTGCATGAGTCTTCCTTCTATATCCTTGCGACGGCCCGTAATGGCTATCGTATTTAGTATCATAATTATTGTATTTGGTTTTATAGGGTTTAAATTTTTGGGTGTACGCGATTACCCATCAATAGACCCACCGATCATCAGTGTGCGTACCAGTTATGCCGGTGCCAATCCTGATATCATTGAATCACAAATAACCGAACCACTCGAAAAATCTATTAACGGTATAGCAGGTATTAAGAATATATCTTCTACCAGTGCATTAGGAACCAGTAATATTACAGTAGAATTTGATCTTGGGGTAGACCTGGAAGCTGCTGCCAATGATGTGCGTGACAAAGTATCGCAGGCAGTACGCAGCCTGCCGCAGGATATTGACGCGCCCCCTGTAGTGACCAAGGCAGACGCCAATGCACAGCCCATCATATCAATGACGGTGCAAAGCGATACCAAAAACCAACTGGAACTTACCGAATATGCCGAAAACGTACTCGTAGAGCGCCTGCAAACCATACCGGGCGTAAGTAGTATACGTATATGGGGCGAAAAGCGCTATGCCATGCGACTATGGCTGGATCCGCTGAAGATGGCCGGTTATGGAATCACCTTCCAGGATGTGCAGGATGCCTTGAATAAGCAAAACGTGGATCTGCCGTCGGGTAAAGTATCCGGTTATAATACGGAATTAACTGTAAGGGCTTTTGGGCGATTGTTTTCAGAGGAAGACTTCAATAACCTGATATTGAAAAACGCTAATAGTACCGATATACACCTGAGAGATGTAGGGGAAGCTGTACTGGGCCCGGAAGTGGAAGAAACCGTGCTTAAGGAAAGCGGTACACCAATGATAGCTTTGGCATTATCACCACAGCCGGGAGCCAATTATGTGGCTATTGCCGATGAATTTTACAAACGATATGAAGCATTAAAAAAAGATATACCTGCTGACTTTAAGGTAAATATAGCGCTGGATACCACGGTGAACATCAAGAAGTCGATCGCAGAGGTAGAAGAAACCTTGTTCATTGCCTTTGCGCTGGTAATCCTTATTATCTACCTGTTCTTCAGGGATTGGCTGATCGCCTTCCGGCCATTGATTGATATACCTGTGAGCCTGATAGGCGCTTTCTTTATCATGTATATCATGGGCTTTACCATCAACATCCTGACCCTGCTTGCTATAGTGCTGGCAACCGGCCTTGTTGTGGATGATGGTATAGTGGTGACGGAAAATATCTTTAAAAAAATAGAGAAGGGGATGGAGAAACACCGCGCTGCCAAAGAAGGTAGCGAGGAGATATACTTTGCCGTAATTTCTACCTCCATCACCCTGGCCGTAGTGTTTTTGCCGATTGTATTCCTGCAAGGGTTTACAGGAAGGCTATTCCGGGAATTTGGTATTGTAGTGGCCGGCGCCGTATTGATATCGGCATTTGTATCGTTATCGCTGACGCCGGTACTAAACGTACTAATGACCCGTAAAGTGCATAAGCCATCTAAATTCTATGTGAAGTCTGAACCATTTTTCGAATGGATGGAAGCAACCTACAAAAAGGGGCTTGTATGGATCATGAGGCGTAAATGGATAGCGCTGACAGGCATGGTAGTATGTTTTGGCCTCATCTATTTTATAGGGCGTACGCTGCAAAGTGAGTTAGCACCGCTGGAAGACAGGTCGCGCTTCAGAGCTCAAATATCTGCACCCGAAGGAACATCTTATGACGCGATGGATGCCTATATGGACAAGCTGATAAAGATGGTGGTGGATTCTGTGCCAGAAAGTGAAGTTTTACTTTCTGTTACTGCGCCGAGTTTCTCAGGATCGGGCGCGGTGAATACAGGTATATTGAGCGTGCGATTAAAGGACCCTGAAGACCGCACGCGCAGCCAGGATCAAATAGTGCAAATGGTAAACCGCAACCTGCAGAAGTATAATTTTGGGCGGGCCTTTGCGATACAGGAACAGACCATATCTGTGCAACGTGGTGGTAGTGCATACCCGGTAGTATTCATCCTTCAGAATATCAATTTTGATAAGCTGGCCAAGGCAGTGCCTGAATTTCTCGATGCAGTAATGCAGGATCCAATGTTCCAGGGTACGGATATAGACCTGAAATTTAACAAGCCGGAGCTTACTGTGAATATCGATCGCGCGAAGGCATCCCAGTTAGGTGTGTCGATAGCCGACATATCTCAAACGCTGCAACTGGCATTGAGCGCCGGCAGGTTTGGTTACTTTACAAAGAATGGTAAGCAGTACCAGGTAATAGGACAGGTGGACAGACAAAACAGGGAAGCCCCGCTGGACCTGAATACTTTTTATGTGAGAAGTACATCGGGACAATTGATGCCGCTGGATAATTTTGTTACCATGACAGAAACCACCAGCCCATCGCAGATATATCACTACAACCGCTATAAATCTGCCACCATCTCTGCCGGTCTTGCGCCCGGTAAAACTATTGGCGATGGCATTGCCGAGATGCAAAAAATATATGATGAGCTGAGGCAGAAAAAAGTATTTGACGAATCCTTTACCACATCTCTTGGTGGTTCTTCAAAAGACTATGTAGAAAGCTCTTCAAACACCTTATTTGCCTTTTTGCTGGCTCTGGTACTGATATACCTGATACTTGCAGCGCAGTTTGAAAGCTTTATTGATCCGTTGATCATCATGCTGACGGTGCCATTGGCAATAGCCGGTGCCGTATTATCGTTGTGGCTGTTTGGGCAAACGCTGAATATATTCTCGCAGATAGGTATGATCATGCTGATAGGGCTTGTGACGAAAAATGGTATCCTGATAGTAGAATATGCCAACCATATAAGAGACAGGGGAGCGAGCAAAACACAGGCGGCCATTGATGCCGCATCTATGCGTTTGCGGCCGATATTGATGACCAGCCTGGCTATGATATTTGGTGCGTTGCCGCTGGCACTATCGCTTGGGGCAGCATCTACCAGCCGTATGCCTTTGGGTATTGTAATTGTGGGCGGTGTATTGTTCTCTTTATTCCTGTCGTTGCTTATTATACCTGTAATCTATACCTTCCTATCCAGGAGGAAAGTGGAAGAAGCAACTGCAATTGATAAACTGGCTGATTAAGACTAAACGTTGTAAAATTGTAATGAACAAGTTTTTAATAATATTCTTATTTGCAACCATTGGCGTAAAAGCCCAGGAACGGCTGACGCTGGAAGATGCCATACAAACCGCATTGCAGTATAACTATGATGTGCGTATAGCAAAAGCGGCGGCAAGGCAAGCAGCAGCGAACAATACTCTTGGTAATGCAGGATTTTCACCATCTGTGGGGCTGAACGGAGGTGTAACTGCAAGCAACTATAATACGCATAACGAGCTGGTAAACGGAACCGTGCAGGATAATCCACATGCCCGCACCATAAATGTAAACGGCAGCGCCGCGCTTAACTGGACCCTTTTTGATGGTGGCAGGATGTTCATCGTAAAAAAGCAACTGAATGAACTGGATAAAATGGGCGAGCAGCAATTTAAGGCACAGTTGCAGAACACCGTATCGCGCATCATACAAGTATATGCACAGGCTGTGCTTCAACAGCGACAACTGCTGGCGATAGATACTGCACTGGTACTGGCAGTAACACGAATGAATATATCGAAAGTGAAGTATGACAACGGATCGGCACCCAAGGTAGATTATCTGCAGGCGAGGGTAGACTACAATGGACGAAGAGCAGACTCATTGACCCAGCAGGCTTTGCTTACCCAGTCTTTTGATACGCTAAATGTATTAATGGGCGCGGATATTTATAACACCTATATTCTGGATGATAGCCTGCCATTGAATACAAAATTAGAGCCAATGGATAAAGAAGCGTTGCAGGATATTAACTATACAATAGATGTAGCGAGGCGGAACGCGAGAGTATCAAGATTGAATGTTGGCGCAACAAGGGCTTATCAATACCCGTGGCTGGCTGTGAATGGCGCTTATAACTATTCGCGTACCAAAAGCGACGCTGGTTTTTCTTTCTTCAGCAGAAGCTATGGTCCGAATGCTGGTGCCACTATCTCTATGCCTTTATTCCAGGGGGGGAATTTAAGAAGGCAGGTGAAGATAGCGTCTTTACAGGCTACGCGTGATGAACTGCTTTATGAAAAGCAGATGTCATCTACTACTAACAAGTACCGCAACGCATGGCGCAGCTACCAGGTTGCTGTGGCGGCCTACAAGCTGCAACAGGAAAATATACAGTATGCCAAAGAAAACCTTGATGTACAATTGGCGCGCTTTAGAGTAGGTATTGCCACAACCATAGAAACAAGGCAGGCCGAGAATGATTATGTAACCGCACTGGAAGCACTATATACCGCAGGCTACAACCTGAAGGTGAATGAGACGATAGTGCTGGAGCTGGAGAATAAGTTGATACAGTAGGGTTTATCGGTACTTAATGAAGAAGCCACTCATATGAGTGGCTTCTTCATTAATGTGCTATGTATAAGTTAAATATGCTTCTTAAAGTATTCCAGCGTGCGTTTCAGGCCTTCGCTACGGTCGATAGTTGGTTGCCATCCCAGTATCTCTTTTGCCTTGGTAATATTTGGCTGGCGTTGTTTAGGATCGTCTTGTGGCAACGGTTCGTAAACGATCTTAGATTTAGAACCTGTCAGCGCGATCACTTCTTCTGCAAATTGCAGCAGGCTGATCTCTACCGGGTTGCCTATGTTTACAGGCATATGATAGTCTGACAGCAATAGGCGATAGATACCTTCTACCAGGTCGTCGCAATAGCAGAAAGAACGGGTCTGAGAACCATCACCGTAAACTGTAACGTCTTCGCCACGCAGCGCCTGGCTCATAAATGTTGGCAGTGCACGGCCATCATCGAGTCGCATACGCGGGCCATAAGTGTTGAATATACGAATGATGCGTGTTTCAAGGCCGTGGAAATTATGGTAAGCCATTGTGATGCTTTCCATATAGCGTTTTGCTTCGTCATACACACCGCGAGGGCCTATCGGGTTTACATTACCCCAATATTCTTCTGTTTGCGGGTGTACCAATGGATCTCCATATACTTCTGATGTAGAAGCTACGAGGATGCGTGCGCCTTTTGCTTTTGCAAGGCCCAGCAGGTTGTGCGTACCCATAGCGCCGACCTTCAGCGTTTGGATAGGCATCTTCAGATAGTCTATCGGGCTGGCAGGTGATGCAAAGTGCAGTATGTAATCTATATTGCCCGGTACGTGTACGAATTTGGTCACATCATGATGATAGAATTCAAATTCTTTTACCGGGAATAAATGTTCAATGTTCTTGATGTTGCCGGTAAGCAGGTTATCCATACCTACAACGGTATAACCTTCTTTCAGGAACCTGTCGCACAGGTGAGAGCCGAGGAATCCGGCTGCGCCTGTTATCAGTATACGTTTGTTACTCATCTATTATTTATAGTGGTTGTAATGAATCTTAATTAGTCGAGGTTGCCACGCTGCCTTACCATTTGCTCTTCGGGTATCTGCAGGGTATTCCTGATTTGCTCATGAACTGTTTTGCGGCCTATGCTCTCGTAGTAGAAGCCCAGTTCCTGCATTTTTTCCAGCGTATATACATTACGGCCATCGAAGATAAATGGCTGTTTCAGCGATTCATTGATACGGTTGAAATCAGGATTGCGGAACTCGCTCCATTCTGTAACTATTACCAAAGCATCTGTGCCTGTAAGTGCATCGTACTGATCTTTTGCGAAGTATAACTTGTCGCCATAGATCTTTTGTACATTGGCCATAGCTTCCGGATCGTAAGTGCGTACGGATGCACCGGCTTCCAGCAATTCATCTATCAGTTCCAGGGCCGGAGCTTCGCGGATATCATCAGTTTCCGGTTTGAAGGCAAGGCCCCAAACAGCGAATGTGCGGCCACTTAGGTCGCTGCCAAAACATTCTTTTATCTTTTTACCAAGGCGAGTTTTCTGGCGTTCGTTCACGCGGATCACTGTGTTTACCAGTTGGAAATCGTAATCCAGTTCGCGTGCTGTTTGCCCAAGAGCCTGAACGTCTTTAGGGAAGCAGCTACCACCGTAGCCAACACCTGAGAACAGGAAGCGCTTACCGATGCGGCTATCGCTACCCATACCTACGCGTACATGGTCTACATTAGCACCGGCTTTTTCGCAGAGGTTGGCCATCTCGTTCATGAAGGAAATACGCATAGCCAGGTAAGAGTTGGCAGCATATTTTGTCATTTCAGAAGAACGCTCGTCCATGAAATAGATAGGATTGCCCTGGCGAACATAAGGCTGATACAGCTCATCCATCAGCTTGCGCGCTCTTTCTGAAGATGTACCCACCACTACACGGTCGGGCTTCAGAAAATCTTCTACAGCAACACCTTCGCGCAGGAATTCTGGGTTAGAAACCACATCGAACAGGCTGCGATCGAGTTTCTGCGCCAATACAGCAGTTACTTTTTCAGCAGTGCCAACAGGTACTGTACTTTTATTTACAATTACTTTATAAGAATCAATTATGGTGCTGAGTTCAGCAGCAACGCCTAACACATACCTAAGGTCGGCAGCGCCATCTTCACCAGGAGGTGTCGGCAGTGCCAGGAATATGATCTGGGCGTTTTTGATGCCTTCTTTGAGAGAAGTAGTGAAGGTGATGCGTTTTTCTTTGATGTTGCGTTCCAGGAGTACATCCAGGCCGGGCTCATAAATAGGGGATTTGCCATTCTGGAGTTGTTGTATCTTATCCTCGTTAATATCGATACAAACTACATTATTGCCGGTTTCTGCGAAGCAGGTACCGGAAACCAGGCCAACATATCCTGTTCCAATTATTGCTAATTGCATAATAGTTATAGAAATTTTGCGGCAAATGTAGCTATATTTTATCCAAACGGGGGATTTTGGGGCGCTTCATATTAGCTTATTTTGAAAAATTTGTGTAGCATTACGGTAAACTTTGAAAGAGGTACAAAGTTGTATTTTAAATTTTTAAACTATTATGGGCGGTAAAAAACTGATCACGTACACTGCAGCTGCTTTTATGGCTACTGTTGTAGGCTTTATGGCATGTAAAAAAGATAATAATAACAATAATACCCCTGCCATATTGCAGGATGATAATTTTGCACTGAATGATGCCATGCTGGAGCAGCAATTTGAGGAAGTAGAATCTTTTGCTGACCAGGCATTTGATGGGAACGCGGCTTTGAAAGGAGAGTCTGTACTTGGGGGCAGTTGCGCAGCTATCACTTTAGATACTGCAAAAAAGACTATAGTAATAGATTTTGGCAAAAATGACTGTCTTTGCAGGGATGGCAGGACCAGGAGAGGTATTGTTACCATCTCTTACACGAAGAAGTATAAGGATAGCGGATCCGTACATACCATAGGTTTCTCTGAGTATTTTGTAAATAATAACCAGGTAATGGGTTCAAAAACCATCACCAACAGAGGTAGTTCAATTATAGGCCAACCATACGTGGACATTGAAGTAGACGGTAAAATAGTGCTGGCAAATAACCAGGGTACTATCAGCACAGTTGGTTCAAGAGTACGCACGCAAGTAGAGGGTGCAAGTACAGTTATTGCTACTGACGATGTATTCCAGATCACAGGTAGCGGCGTTTACACGAATGCTGTAGGTAAAACATATCTTTCAACTGTGAAGGCACCATTAAGAAAAGCAGTTTCGTGCAGCTGGATAACTGATGGTGTTATTGAATACCGTTACGATGGCATTACAACCACCATATATTTTGGAAAAGATGGTAATGCTCCTTGTGATGACCAGGCGACCGTTGCTACCAGTGGCGCGTCACGCACAATAACCCTTAAGTAATTTTATCTCAAACACCTGATATAAAGAAAGGCTCCTTTTGGAGCCTTTTATCATTATAAGCAGTCAAGCAGAATAGCAACCGCTTGCTTTATTTCGTCGTTGGTTATTGTAAGCGGGGGCGCCATACGAATACAATTGGCGGCAAAGAGAAACCAGTCTGAAAATAAGCCGTGCGCCAGGCATTTATGTAAAGTGTCCAGCACTTTCTCCGGGCTTTCCAGTTCTATAGCCATCAGGAGCCCTTTGCTGCGGACAGCGCGAATAGCAGGATGGACCAGGAGACTGTTAAATAGAGTTTCTTTTTCCTGTACCTGTGGTATCAATTGTTCACTTAATAGTACCTGCATAGCGGCCATACCCGCGGCGCAACTTACCGGGTGCCCGCCAAATGTGGTGATATGTCCCAATACGGGGTTATCGGTAAAGGAAAGCATATTTTGGTTAGAAGAGATGAAAGCGCCTAATGGCATGCCACCGCCCAAAGCCTTACCGAGCAAAATGATATCAGGGATAACTTCATAATGTTCAAAACCCCAAAGTTTGCCGGTACGCCCAAAGCCACATTGTATCTCGTCGAAAATAAGTAAGCAGCCGGTTTCCGTACATTTCTTTTTTAATTGCAGCAACCATTCTTTTCGAGGTTCTATTACACCTGCCTCTGCCTGCACCGTTTCTATGATGACGCAGGCAGTATTTTCGTTGATCGCATCAATCAGCAGGTCGTCGTTATAGTTGTAGTGCCAGACGCCCGGCAGCAATGGCCTGTATGCATTGCGCCAATATTCATCGCCCATGATACTCAAAGCACCCAGTGTACTACCATGATAGCTATTGTTGCAACTGATAATATCCGTCTTCCCGGTAACGCGACGAGCTAGTTTTAATGCCCCTTCTGTAGCCTCTGTACCCGAGTTGGTAAAATAAACGGTATTGAGATTTTCAGGAAGATGCTGTGTTAGCATTTGCGCATACAGCACTTGCGGACTCTGTATTAATTCGCCATACACCATTATATGGGTGTATTTATCAACCTGCTGTTTTATAGCCTCCTTCACTACGGGATGACCATGCCCGATATTGCAAACGCTGATACCACCAATAAGATCCAGGTATTTTTTACCATCAACATCATGCAGGTAACAACCTGTTGCTGAAACGATATTTAACCCGATTGGTGCAGGAGATGTTTGTGCATTGTGCTGCAGAAATAAACTACGAAGGTTCATGTTGCTTATTTTTTAGTCATGAGTCGTGAGTCGTAAGTCGTAAGTCATGAGTCGTGAGTCGATTTATTGTCGATTAGGCCCAGTTCTTTTGCCTTCTCGAGCAGGAAGGCATGAGCCGCTTCATAATTGTTGGGTATAATACCATCTAATATGGCTTCGCGTACTGCAGTCTTCAAGGTACCTACATCGCGGGAAGGCTGCAGGTGGAACATGCTCATGATCTCTTCACCTGTGATGGGTGGCTGCCAGTTGCGGATGCGGTCTTTCTCTTCTACCTCGCGGAGCCTTTGCTTTACCAGTTCGAAGTTTTCAAGAAAGCGTTTAACCTTTTGTTTGTTCTTGGAGGTAATGTCACTTTCACAGAGTATCATCAGATCATCCAGATCGTCACCGGCATCAAATAATAGTCTGCGCATGGCAGAGTCTGTAATGTCTTCTTTGCTCAGGCTAATGGGCCGGAGATGTAATGCTACAAGCTTCGCTACATACTTCATACGATCATTTAGCGGCAACTTCAATTGTTTGAATATCTTCGGTACCATTCTTTCTCCCACCGCATCATGACCGTGGAAAGTCCAGCCGTGGCCCTCTTCAAAACGTTTGGTAGCTGGCTTGCCGATATCGTGCAACAATGCAGCCCAACGTAGCCACAGATCATTGCTTCTTGCAGCAACATTGTCTATCACCTGCAGCGTATGGTAAAAGTTGTCTTTATGCCCTTTGCCATCCACTATCTCAGCGCCTGCCAGGGCAGTAAACTGCCAGAAGAATTCCTTCAGCAAACCAGAACGGTACAACAGATCTAACCCAACAGATGGTTTAGGGGTAAGCATGATCTTATTTAGCTCATCCGTGATCCGTTCTGCTGACACAATCTTGATCCGTTCCTTATTTCTTTGAATGGCTTCAAAGGTTTCGGGAAGCAGATCAAAACCAAGCTGATTAGCGAAGCGTATGCCGCGCATCATGCGCAAAGGATCGTCGGAAAAGGTAATATCAGGATCAAGCGGCGTACGGAGTATTTTATCCTGCAAATCCTGCATGCCATTGAAAGGATCTACCAGTGTACCAAAATTGCTTTTGTTGAGGCTGATGGCAAGCGCATTAACCGTAAAATCGCGCCTGCGCTGATCATCCACTAAAGAACCTGTTGTTACTTCGGGTTTGCGGGAATGTGCTAGATAAGACTCCTTACGAGCACCCACAAATTCTACATCAAAGCCATGCAATTTGAAATGTGCTGTGCCGAAGTTTTTGAAGAAGCTTACCGTTGGCTTGTGCGGAAAGCTTTCTGCCACAGCATGTGCTAAAGCGATACCATCACCCACGCAAACAATATCAGCATCCTTTGTAGGACGATTTAGTAATTTATCGCGGACAAACCCACCTATCAGGTAGCATTCCAGGTTCATCTGTTGTGCTACCCTGCCGATACGTTCAAATAATTTCAGTTCTTCCGGTGTGCAGGCAATATCCATGAGGCGGCAAAGCTATGATAAGTATCAGGGACGGAGAATAGTTATTTCGCCATCATCCGTAATTTTTATAAGCCTGGATGGCGGGCTGATAGCCTCATCATCGCGGCGGTATTGGACAATATAATCAACGCCGGAGCGTATTTCTTCTGAGACCTGGTTATATATAGCCGGCGTGGGCTCGCCGCTAATATTGGCAGAAGTAGATACTATAGGTTTGCGGAAGCGTTTTATGAGCGCCTTGCAAAAAGGATCTGATGTAACACGGATAGCGACCGAGCCCTGTTCGCCTGTCAATATTTCAGGAAAGCCAAGGGCTCCATCATATATCACCGTTGTTGGCCTGTCAAAATCGTCGAGCATTGCGATGATATCAGGCGGCGGCGCAGCTACATACTGAAGAATATCCCTGCTATCGGCCAAAAGAATGATAAAGCTCTTATTTGCAGGCCGATGTTTGACATCGTACACTTTTTTAATGGCATTTTCATTTAGTGCGTCACAGCCGATGCCCCATACCGTATCTGTAGGATACAGGATAGTACCGCCTTTGGAGAGCGTATCAATACACTGTTTTATGTCATATTCAAAATCCATCATATTTTGGCGGAAAGTCGGTTTTTATAGCTAAATTTGAGAATATCGGGACAAAAATAGCATACTTAACAGGGGTTTAACAAACCATTGAGGGCATGTCGTTTGTCTTAGGTATTAAATTTGTACTTATCATTGTAAAAAATCTACGAAATGAAAAAACTATTGCTTTCCTTAAGCGTTGTTTTGGCCGTATCTGGTGTATCATATGCCCAGAGCCATGACGGACAACCAACTGCAACTACTACAGCTGCACCCGCCACCGCAGCGCCTGCATCATCATTGAAACCAGAAAATCTTTCATTTAACGAAGAAATTCATGATTTTGGAACCGTTGCCGAAGGTGGTGACATTAACACTGAATTTGTATTTAAAAACACAGGCAAGGAGCCGATCATCATCCAGTCTGTAAATGTATCCTGCGGTTGTACCAGCCCGTCATGGTCTAAAGACCCTGTATTGCCAGGCAAAAAAGGTATTATACCTGTAACCTACCATACTCAGGGTAGGGTAGGCCAGTTCAATAAGCCAATCACTGTGATGTCTAACGCAGGCACAAAAGTGATCACTATCAAAGGAACTGTAGAAAAAGCACCTGAAAATTCGGTGCCTACCAACAAGTCTATGGTTAAAATGAACTAATAAAATAAGATATAGAAGGTATGAAACAGTTGTTTGTAACGTTGGCCCTGGCAGTAGCTGCATTTAGTGCAAATGCGCAAGGTGGAGCTGAATTTAAGTTTAAGAATGGAGATGTTCACGACTTTGGTACTATTAAAGAAGGGCCTGTTGCTGAATATGCGTTTGAATTTACCAATGTAGGTAAAGAACCGCTGATAATAGTAGATGCTAAAGCTGATTGCGGATGTACAACGCCCGACTGGCCTAAACAGCCGATACTGCCGGGTAAATCTGCAGCTATTACTGTTCGATACACTACCCAAGGGCACGTATCTCCGTTCAATAAGCATATTTATGTAAAATCTAATGCGAAGGTTCCGGGAGAAAAAGAACGTTATGAACTGACCATTAAAGGTACTGTGGTAGCTGCCAAAGAACCGGAAGTTGGTAAAAACTAAGTTCAAACCAGTATAGATATTAAAATAGCCCCCTAACCGGGGCTATTTTATTTTATAAGTGATATTATAAACCATCCATTATATAATTTTGCGCCATGCCAGTAATATCTCATCGCGGGGCGCAGATGCCCCCATCGCCCATACGTAAATTGGTACCGTATGCAGAAGCAGCAAAGAAAAGAGGAACTAAAGTATATCACTTAAATATAGGCCAGCCCGATATTGAAACTCCTAAAGCTATCCTGGATGCAGTAAAGCATGCAGACATAAAAGTGCTAGAGTATAGCCATAGTGCAGGTAATGAAAGCTATCGCAGGAAGCTGGTAGAATACTATAAGCGGAATAATATAGAAGTAAATCACAACCAGATCATCATCACAACCGGTGGCTCTGAAGCTATACTGTTTGCTGTGATGAGCTGCCTGGATCCAGGGGATGAGATCATTATACCGGAGCCGTTCTATGCTAACTACAACGGATTTTCTACAAGTGCTGGTGTAAAGATAGTATCTATCCCATCTGCAATAGAAGATGGTTTTTCCCTGCCACCTATTGAGGCTTTTGAGAAAGCGGTGACCACCCGTACCAAGGCCATTATGATATGCAACCCCAATAACCCAACAGGTTATTTGTATAGCGAAGCAGAACTGGAAGTGCTGAAGGAGATATGCCTGAAGCATGACCTGTTCCTCTTCAGCGATGAGGCCTATCGTGAATTTTGTTACGATGGTAAGAAGCATATTTCTGCCTTATCGATGGAAGGATTGGAAGAACATGCCATATTGTTAGATACCATTTCTAAAAGGTATAGCGCATGTGGTGCCCGTATCGGCGCCTTCGTGACGCGCAATGCACAAGTAATAGACGCAGCTATGAAATTTGCACAGGCGCGTTTGAGCCCACCATCTTTTGAGCAAATACTCGGCGAGGCAGCAGTAGATTTGCCCGCCAATTACTTTGATGCAGTACATGCAGAATATACATCGCGCAGGGATGTGCTGGTAGAAAGGTTGCAAGCTATTGAGGGTGTAACCTGTCCGCTGCCCGGCGGGGCATTCTATGCCATGGCTAAGCTGCCGGTAGATGACAGTGAGCGTTTCTGCCAGTGGTTACTGGAAGAGTTCTCTCACGAAGGACAAACTGTAATGATGGCACCTGCTGCGGGATTCTATGCTACGCCGGGTAAAGGCCGCAATGAAGTGCGACTTGCTTATGTGCTGAACAAGGAAGACATTAATAAAGCGATGGATTGCCTGGAAGCGGCACTGAAAGAATACAATAAATAAGAATAAAAAACGCCTTGAAAGGGGCGTTTTTTATTATACGATAACAGGTACAAACTTAAAGTCCTTACCGTTAAACAATCCTTTATCACTTAGTTTTAACGATGGTATTACCAGTAATGCCATAAACGATAAAGTCATGAATGGTGATCTGAGTTTGGTACCCAATTCTTTTGCTTTTGCGTCAATAGCTGTATAGGCAGCGGCCACATCGTGACCATTTGCATCGGACATGAGCCCGGCAACAGACAACGGCATACTTTGTACGTTGTGTTCATCAGTTGCAACAGCAATACCTCCCTTGTGTTTTATCAGTTCATTTACAGCGGCGCATATAGAAGCATCATCTGCACCAACCGCTATTATATTATGGCAGTCGTGCGCAACTGTAGATGCTAAGGCCCCATGTGTAAGGCCAAAGTTTTTAATAAATGCAGTAGCGACAGGTGCATTGGGTGTGTAACGGTTAACCACAGCTATCTTTAAAATATCCTGAGAGACATCAGGCATTGCATAGCCATTTTTAATTATCGCATCCATGCGCAGGTCATTCGTTATCAGCTGGCCATCTATTGCTTCTATAACATGCATTACAGTATGGTCATCAATGGCCGGTATAGCGAAGTCTTTTGGCTTTCTTGCATTAGTGTTAAAGTTGTTGATAGGCTTCACCTCTTTGAATGGTAATAATGATTTGCCATTCTCCGCCGTCAGTTCGCCATTAATATAGGTTTGCAATACCCGGAAGTTGGCGGTTATATTATCTATAACAATAAAATCTGCAGCATCGCCTTCTCTGAGCAATCCTACCGGTAAGTTGTAGTGCTGCACCGGCAATACGCATGCAGCATGCAAAATATCGAACAGGTTGTATCCTTTTTGTAGTGAACGTTTCACGAGGTTATCGATATGATTCAATACCAATTCGTCAGGGTGCTTGTCGTCGCTGCAAAACATTATTTTTCCGGGATGAGATGATAGCAAAGGATGCAGGGCTTCGTAGTTGCGGGCTGCGCTTCCCTCGCGTATCAATATCTTCATGCCGGCAGCCAGTTTGTCCAGTGCTTCATCCAGTGTAAAACATTCGTGATCTGTGGTAATGCCTGCGCCTGCATAGTTGATCACATCATTACCTCTCAATCCGGGTGCGTGGCCGTCAATTGGCTTGCCTGCTTTTTGGGCTGCATCGAGCTTTGCCATTACCTGCGGATCCTTAAACAATACACCGGGGTAATTCATCATCTCTGCCAGGTACCATATATCAGGATTGTGGAGCAATGTGTAGATGTCTTCTGCACCTATTACAGCGCCGGCGGTTTCGAAGTTCGTTGCAGGTACGCAGGAAGGCGCACCGAAGAAGAATTTGAAAGGAGTATGCCTGCTGTTATCTATCATATACTGCACGCCCGGTATGCCGCATACATTGGCTATCTCATGCGGATCTGAAACGGTAGCGACTGTGCCATGTATTACCGCAAGTTGCGCAAATGAGGTAGGCACCAGCATACTGCTTTCTATATGCACATGGGCATCGATGAACCCGGGGAGTATATAATTTTCAGCATCTTCCATTGTCCGTTCAACGGAATGAATAATGCCATTCAAAATGGTGATTTTCGCGGAGTATATATCCCGCGAAAAGATATCTATTAGCTTTCCAGTAATTGATTGCATGATTCAGTCTTTTTAGATCAAAGATTTTCCGTCCCTTGCAGCATCGACCTTCATCCGGATAAGCCCCAGCATTGCTTCTGCACGCTTAATGGCTTTTTCAGCGGTAGGGCCATGAAATAAGGAATGAACAGTTTTAGCCCAAAGTTGTAGCCACGTAGTATAGTGCTCTGGCAGCAACGAAACTTTCTTATCGACCTGTATATGGGTTTGGATAGGGTTGCCTTTATATTCATGTGCATCCAACAGTACCATTTCCCAGAAGCTATACATGATAGGGAGATGATGCGACCAATCGTCGCCTATGATCTCGTTGAAAATATAGCCTATTGTGGCATCTTTTCTTACATCTTTATAAAAATTATCGACAAGCAGTTTTATGTCCTGTATTGATTGTATGTCATTCATGTATAGACAAATCGGTATAGTGCTAAATTACGAATGAATAGCTGTATAATTGAGGAGATGAACTATCTTAATGGTTGAATATCTTAGATAAGGAACTGAATGAATCGTGTTAAATTATGTATTGCTGCGCTATTGCTGTTGTGTTCCTTTAGTGTGGCTGCGGGAATAGATACACTAAGCCGCGTGCATTTTGATGTTCATAATGGATTGCCGAGTAACAATCTTTACACCTTTCTGCAGGATAGATATGGTTATATGTGGTTTGCTACGGAGAATGGTGTAGTAAAATACAATGGATATACTTTCCGGACGTTTAATACAAATGATGGAATGCCATCGCCCGAGGTATGGAAACTTACTGAAGATAGGTATGGACGATTGTGGGCAAATTATCATTCTACCCAGTTAGGTTATTTCAAACAAGATGTTTTCAAGACAATAGATTTTAACCTGCCAAGGATTTATAATACGAGTATATTCCTCGATAAAAGGGGGATACCATATTTTACCTATGGCATGCCTTCTGTAACAACCTTGCTGTCTTTTGATTCTGCCGACAAGATATCCATTCAAAAGTTCCCGGGTTTTTCCGGCATCATGCTTAGCGGAGATCATAGGTTTATCAGCATGTTGCAGCCGTATAACATATTGTGCGAGATGGAGTTTGCCAATGGGAAAGTAAAGGCAAAGCCATTTTGCGATACCATACTGGCAAAGAAGATGCGGCATGATAATTCAAACATGGTAGTTACCAGCGACAACCTGTGTTTAAATTTTAAAAACGGTGAAAACTTTCTTAGTTGCTATGATTTAAAGAATTGTACAACGGATACCATATCATTAAAAAAATACGGTGCTACGGAGGAAGAGATCATTTATAATTTTGATGTAATAGAAGATAAATTCATTATCGTTACACAAAGTGCGGTATATGTTCTGGGCAATGGATTGAAGCTGCTAAGACGAATAGAGGTAAATAAATTATTGCCGGGAAAACCACAAATAGCTTACTGGACAGTAGATGATATTGGCAACGAATGGTTTGCTACCAACAGTGTGGGTGGTTATATGTTTCCTGCCAAATTTCTGCAACTGCAGAAGGATAATGTTTTGAATGAAGCCGGTGATGAAACTTATGTTGGCAGCCTGGCCGACGGAACTACCTGTTGGTGGAGCAAGCTAAAGAAAACTATCATTGCGATATCGGCTGATAATAAAGTTAATTATTACTGGACTGATAAGATCGTCAAGCGTGTGGCTGATTACGACAATAATAACATGCTGATCAGTGCTCCGGATGGTTTGTTTGTTTGCGAGAAAGAAAACGGGTTATTGCATTTTATACAGGAAGGACGATATATAGAACTGGGGCCGAAAACCGTTGGTACCTATATTAAACCAACTCATAGTATTTATACGGAAGCACTAAAGAGCAATGAATTTTACAGCATCATTAATATTCAGAAATACAGGAACGGCAGATTTTTTCTTTCCAATTATGGAAATATTAAAGTGATAGATATCGATACCGGAAAGATATTGCTGGATGTTATTGCTTTTAACAGGTACACTACGTCGCTGTATGATTCTGCCCTTAACAGAATTGTGTATTACAATAGGGAGGGGTTTTTAATTGTTCGGCCGGATAGTATAAAAACTGTAGAGGTAAAAAAGCATGTGTTAAAGCTGCTGGATATAGATGTAATATCCAGCATGGCGGTTGATAAATATGGAGATTTGATCATTGCTGAAGATAAGAATCTTGTTCTTTTCAATCTTAGCACAAGAAATATCGTGCATGTAAATCTGAACGTGAATTTTGCCAACTTAAAAATGGCCGTTTCTGGCGATAAGCTGATCCTTGCAGGAAAATTTGGACTGGCATACGCAAATATTTTAGGAAGCTGCAAGCTGTCTTCATTTAAGGTAGCTCCTAATGTTAATACCAATATATACGATAATGTAAAGGATATTGTGGTAGATAATTACGGCAAAATATTTGTGGCCACAGACAATGGCATCTTCAATACTACAGTAAGTGATTTAGTCCATTCGGATAAGCTGATGAACGATCATGATAATAATTTTATGAAAATTACTATCACCAATCCTTATCCAAAACGAATATTTAGTGGCGATACCTTGTTTTTTCCGGCACGTACGGATAAGATCACTTTTGACTGTATTAATATTTATGCCAAGGGCAGCAGGTATTTTGTTTATAAAATTGAAGGGATCAATGATTGGCAGAAAAGTGTAAGCGGGGAAGCCCTATTGACGGACGTAAAACCGGGCATCACCTATAAGGTACTTTGCTATGTAGTGGATGATATGTGGAAGAGTAAATTGTATTCCTTTTATATTTATAAAGAACCGCGCTGGTATGAAACCCTTTTTTGGGTGAGGCTTTTTTGGGTTGGTGGCGTAATGTTAGCGGGCGCACTGGTGGCCTTTATTATATTGATAACACGGTACTACGTAAACCAGTCTAATAAAAAGAAGAGCAGATTAGTAGACCTGGAACTGAGAGCTATTTATTCCCAGATCAATCCGCATTTTATATTTAATACCCTTAGTTCGGCATTGTTTTTTATTAACAGAAGACAGTTTACCGAAGCGTATTCCCATGTCAGCAAGTTTTCGAGGTTATTGAGATCATACCTTAAATCATCGCAGGAGCGTTATATAAGTGTGGCAGAAGAGATATCTATGTTGCGGAACTATATAGAACTACAACAAATAAGATTCGAAGAAAAGCTGGATTATACAATTGAAGTAGATAATAAAATACCGGCTGACAATGTTAAGATACCCTCTCTATTGCTGCAGCCACTGGTTGAAAACGCCATTAATCACGGATTGTTTCATAAAAAAGGCCGGGGAACATTAAGTCTTAAATTTTTACAAGGTACTACCAGCGATGACCTGATCGTTGTAATAGAAGATAATGGTATTGGCAGATTAAAAGCCTCTGAAATAAATAAGAGCAATATCTTTAAAAGAGAATCTTATGGAACGCAACTTACCCGTAAACTTATTGAGATATTCAGGGAATATGAGCATATGAATATTTATCTTCAATATACAGATAAGCTGGCTCCGGATACCGGAACGATTGTAACATTGACTATCAGAAATGTAAAATACGATGCCTGAACTTAGGAGTATTATTATTGATGATGAGCCCAAGGCCATTGAGCTGTTGAGGTCGCGATTAAAAATATTGTATCCGGATATGACGATTTTGGGTACTTATACTAATTGGGAAGCCGGCCTGGAAGCAGTGCGTAGTTTGCCATTGAATATCCTGTTTATAGATGTGTCTATGCCCGGAAAGTCCGGTGTTGATTTTTTGAAGTTATTTCCATCTATACCCTTCCAGGTGATCTTTATCACGGCGCACAGTGAATTTGCCTTGCAGGCAATTAAATTTTCGGCAGCAGGGTATGTTCTAAAACCTATAGATGACCTGGAGTTGTCTTTTGCTGTCAACAAAGCAATTGAGAACATCAGCCATAAGACAGTTGATAACCAGCCTGCCAATACCACGATAAAAATAGGCATACCGAATATTAAAGGCGTAGATTATCTGAACTCTGACGATATATTATACTTTGAAAGCGTCAATAAATATACCAAGGTAGTGACGAGTGATTATAGTATTATGAGTTCTTATAACCTCGGGGAATTTAAAAAGATCATTGACGGGGATATATTTTTTCAAGCGCACAGATCATATATAGTAAATTTGCGACATGTTAAGAGGTTTGAAACCTCAGGTACATTGATAATGGCAGATAATATGCAAATACCAGTTTCCAAGAACGTAAAGAGTGAGTTCTTGGCCGCATTCAGTAAAATAAGCCGCACTGCCGGGTTGAAAAAATAGAGTTTATCATTAACCGTTCGTCAAATGAAACATAGCTTTCGTCTGATGAAGTGGTATGTTAGTTTAATTGAAAGATATAGGGCGCAATAATAATAGTTTCTTTGTACCAGAGCTACAAACCCACTATTTACTATTTACTTTATCATTACAGCGCTACGCCAGCCCTTATGTCCCCTAAATTGTTACCCAATACGCACACACTCCTATAGACATATTAAAAAGGGAAAATCGAAAGATTTTCCCTTTATGTTTTTAAGCATTTATCAGAAAGCAAAATACCTCACCGGGACCGTGTACCCCTACTACCAATGTTTTTTCGATATCTGCAGTTCTGCTGGGGCCCGTATTAAGATTGATCATTGATGGCAGGCCATTTGTATATTTCTTTTTTACAGCATCAAGCGCATTGGCGATGTCAGGAAGCACCTGGTTTGTGTAGGCTACCATGATATGCACCGGGTAGAATACCGTAGATGTGCGGCCCATTGGCTGCTTACTGCTAAGCAACACGGAGCCCGTACGTGCTACCAGGAACTCGCAGGCTGTTATGCAGGCATCTGCCTTATCATTTTGAATATTGACAGGCTGAACAATGTTTAGCTTGTTGTTCTGAAAAAGGTGTAATAAACGATCGTCTGCGCAATACAATTCTTGCCAGCCTCTGCTATCGTAAAGGTCGTGAACGGATTCCAGGAACTCTTTTTCATTATCGCAGAACACAAATTTTCCACCCAACGCAATAAAGTTTTGGGCAAATTGTTCTTCAGGCGAAATATCTGCCTTGGCAAAAGCCTGTGGAACCTGCGCTTTTTCCGCTTCGGCAAAAGGCATAGATTTAGCCTCGTTACCTAATCCTTTTCGGATGCGGCTTAGGATGTTTTCCCTTGCTTTAGAGGTTTTGATTGTATGCATAACAAGGGACAAAAATAAGCAATTACTGTACTTATATGGAACTAATCTTCCTGCATGATAAGCACTTTTACCTCTGGCTTGTCCAGAAATGCAGCTTCTTTTAGATTCTTATCGAGAGCTGCCCTACGTACGGCAAATTCCTCTTGTGTTTCATTAGTAAATATAAAGGCAAACGGCCCTTTACTGCTCCATACGTAATGCATTTGCCAGGACAAGGTGCCGTAAGGCGTATCATATTTCAGAATATCTGCGTTTTTCAAAGACACCCATTTATTCTTGTCAGGATGTATTTCTGTGTAGTAAATAAATGCAGGGGCGCAGGAATGATATAGACTTAAATAATCACCCGGGATTTTTTTATCTATTACATATTGCATTCCCTCCGTCAGTTCCTCGTATTTAAAGGGTTCAATAGTTGTATTGAACAGGGTGGTACTTAAAATATAAATGGCAGGTAAAATGATGATCATTTTTACAACCCTGCCGGATATGCTCAACAGGTAATCGAAACCATAACCAGCCAGGATAAGCAAAAGGACGATCCCAAACAAGGATACACGAGGTATCAGTGAAAACTGCTTTAAGCCCGCTGCCAGCATTAAAGCAGCAAGGGGGGTAAGTATTAACACAGCATGATTAAAATCCTTCCTCAGCAATCTTATAATGCCTGCTACTATGGTGAGAGATAGAAAAGCAACAGCCACTACAGTATCGCCGCTAATAGTGCCAATGAGGATTTCTAGCCGGCTGAGGTTAAATAATATTTCGTTAACTGAGGTAGGGGTGAGATATAGGAAATAGTCGTGATGAAAGCTTTGCAGATAATTAGAATTAGCCTGAGGCCGAAGGATGATAATGTAGTAGGCAAGAAATTGTATCATCCAGATGGCTGATGCAAGTAGGAGTGCAGTAAGTTTCTTTAATTCCTTCTGCCGTATCAATTGAAAGCCATAATAAAAACCAACGCCAGCCAGAACAAACACAGAGGGCATGCTAAACCAAATGGCAATGCTACCTGCAATAGCCCATATGATGAAGAATTTTCTGGATTCGGACGTCATTATGTTATTTCGTAAAGCGAGCAGCATCAACGCAAGCATTACTAAGACATCATTATTATATTGTTTGAGCTCTGTAGCGTAGCGGATAAAGAAATAACCGGAAGCAAACAAAGCAAGCGGAAGCCATATGCTTTGAGGAGATAGTAGTTTCTTTAACACCAGATAGAATAAATAGAGGGCTATTATGCCGCTGATGAATGGATATAGCTTTAAGGCGTACTCGCTAAAACCAAAAATTATAGAAGATAACTTGATTAGCCATAAAAATAGTGGCGGTGCATACTGTTCGTAGCTTAGCGGCTTTACCAGGTCAATAAAGCCTCGCTCGTAAATATTGCGGGCAACATTAGCTTCATCGATGATAAGGTTGCGATTTTGCAGGTACACTACCAGCCTTAACCCTATTCCCCCGACGATGATCAGGAGCATCAAAAATTTGAAGAGACGTTCTTTTTTTTGATTACTTGTATTGGCCTGCATAAACAATGGCAAGATAGCCAATAGCAAACGAAATTTAAGGCCAAATTATTGGAGGAAGTGGATAAAATAAAGAAGGGCAGCTTAGCTGCCCTTCTTTAAAAATTAACTTTCTACCGATGTGGATCCCATTACCGGTGGCGGTGTTACTACGCCCTCTAATGCAATCGCATCTTCAAATGGTCGCTTGCCTATGAGGCGTTCCATATCGTCTTTATATAACACTTCTTTTTTCAGGAGCTCTTCAGCAATCAGTTTCACAGCATCCATTTTCTCTGTAAGCAAAGCTTTCGTTTTTTGATAAACATTATCTACGAGTTTGCGAACCTCATCGTCGATGATCTTGCCGGTCTCTTCAGAGTATGGCTTCGTCATGGTAGTATCGTTCTGCGGATCGTAGAATGATATGTTACCGATCTTATCGTTCATACCGTACATAGAAACCATCGCATACGCCATGCGTGTTACGTGTTGCAGATCGCTCAGCGCACCTGTAGATATTTTATGAAATACCAGTTCTTCTACGGCACGGCCGCCTAAAGACATACACATATCATCTTCCAGATGGTCTGTATTGCGTATATACATTTCCTTTGGCAGGTATTGAGCGTAGCCCAATGCAGCTACACCACGCGGCACGATCGTTACCTTTACCAATGGATGGGCATGCTCCAGGAACCAGCCTGACACCGCGTGACCCGCTTCGTGATATGCAATCACTTTTTTCTCTTCGGGAAGTATGATCTTATTTTTCTTTTCCAGTCCACCAATCACACGATCTATGGCGTCATTGAAATCTTCCATATCTACCTCTGTCTTGCCTTTACGGGCAGCGATCAGGGCAGCTTCATTACATATATTAGCGATATCTGCGCCTGCAAAGCCAGGGGTTTGCACAGCCAGTTTATGTATATCCAGGTCTGATGATTTCTTAATAGGTTTCAGGTGAACATCGAATATCTTTTCACGGCCTTTAACATCCGGAATGTCTATAGATATCTGCCTATCGAAACGGCCCGGGCGTAATAACGCGCTATCCAATACATCGGGGCGGTTAGTCGCAGCCAATACAATGATACCAGTATCACCACTAAATCCGTCCATTTCTACCAGTAACTGATTGAGCGTATTTTCGCGTTCGTCATTGCTCATTACCACGTTCTTACCACGCGCACGGCCGATAGCATCTATTTCGTCGATGAATACGATACAAGGTGCTTTTTCACGGGCCTGCTTGAACAGGTCGCGAACACGGCTGGCACCCACACCTACAAACAGCTCCACGAAATCGGAACCGGACATAGAGAAGAAAGGTACCTGGGCTTCGCCCGCAACAGCTTTTGCAAGCAAGGTTTTACCGGTACCCGGAGGGCCTACCAATAATGCACCTTTAGGTATCTTACCACCAAGAGCCGTATATTTTTTAGGATTTTTCAGAAAGTCAACAATTTCCATTACCTCTACTTTGGCTTCATCCAAACCTGCTACATCGTTGAACGTGATATTAACCCTTGTGCCCTTTTCAAATAGCTGCGCTTTGGATTTGCCGATGTTGAATATGCCACCTGCGCCTGCGCCGCCACCTGCGCCGCCGCCCATCTTGCGCATAATAAGGAACCACATAGCTACCAGCAGGATAGCGGGCAATAAGAAGCCTGATATTTCGCGGAAAAGGCTAATGCGATCCTGGTATTTAACACGTATGCGCTGATCTTCAGGAATATTTGCCTGTGCATCTTTCAGGTTATTCTCAAACTGCTCTACGCTACCAATAGTGAACCTTACAGCCGGTTCTTTAGCCCGATTGCTGAAGAGAGATTTGTCATTGGTGTTAGCCTGAGGCTGTTTAGTATAAACTTCAGCTTCGCTTTTATTTACAATGATCACTTCATCAACAATACCCTTGTCGAGGTATTGTGTTTTAAAGTCCTGGAAACCTATTTCCTGGGTAGTATTGTAAATATTGCCACTATAAAATTGTAATCCCAGCAGTATTAATACCATAAGGCCATACACCCAATAGATATTGAATCTTGGGCCTTTTTTCTGGGGTTTATTATCGTTGCCCGGTATCGGGCGTTGTTTATTGTCTTCCATTTGTTCTTTAAAGCGATATAAATCTGTTATTGTTCGTTATGCTCCTCTCTTTCTGCATCAGCCCAAAGGCTTTCGAGATCGTAAAATTTTCTATGTTCTTTTTGGAAAATATGTACTACAAGATTCACATAATCCACCAAAGTCCATAAATCACTGCGTTCTATATGATAAGGTTTCTCATCGCATTCCTTTTGCACAGTTTCTTCAATAAAATCGGCTATTGCGTTCACCTGTGTACGGGATTGAGCCTCACATATAATGAAGAAGTCGGCAACTGCTTCGTCAATTTTTCTTAGATCGAGCGATACAATGTTTTCCCCTTTCTTTTCTTTTATGGCTTTGATTACAGCTTTGATGAGTTTGCTGTTTTTTGTGAGGCGGGTTACAGATTTCTTCCGTCCCTGTAATGTGGTGATTATTTTCTCCAAATTCCTAAAAGTCTATTTTTGTTAGGCAATATCAGTATAATCATTCAAAATTAAATAATCTTTTTGGCACTAATCCTACAAACTATTCTGGATGCCCCGATCATAGAACTTGATACCATAGACAGTACCAATAACTATGCCATGCGGTTAATCGATGCCGATACGGCACAACCGGGTATGACAATTCTTGCGCAGCAGCAAACGGGAGGTAAGGGCCAGCGTGGCAGAACCTGGCTGGACATACCCGGCCAAAGCATCCTAATGAGCATAATTTGCGTTCCGATGCATAAACTGGACGAACAATTTATATTTAACGCATGTGTTATTACAGGAATTGCTGATGTGTTACAAGGCCTAAACGAAAACTGGGATATACGCATCAAATGGCCCAATGACATAATTGTCAATGACAAAAAGGCAGGGGGAGTATTGATAGAGAACGTATTGCGGGGGAGTAACTGGTCTTACAGTATAATAGGGATAGGATTAAATGTGCTGCAGCCTAAGCTCGATGAAAGCCTTGTTTATGGCACCTCGCTGAAAATAGAGTCAGGGATAAACTATCCTGTGTACGAACTTGCTGGACAGTTACGTACAGAAATACTAAAGAATATATATACTATTGATAGTAAAATAGATATAATGAAACGCTATAACAATTACCTGTTTCACAAAGGGCAAGACCAGGCATTTGTTGACGCCACGGGGCGGGAGTGGAAGGCAAGGGTAATAGACGTTTCTGACAAAGGGTTGCTACGGGTACAATTGGCCGATGGGTCAATAACAGGGTATGTACACGGAGTAGCTAACTGGAAATGGGAATAAATAAAAGAACTTAACGTAGTTTTAGACGGCCTGAAATGCAAGTAGCCAAAGCAAAATATCTACCCATTATTCACCTGTCGCTATTGGCGATGGCGATACTTATAGCTTATAGTTCGGTTTTTGGCGCTGGTTTTATGAGCTGGGACGACCCAGAATATGTGTTGCATAATGCTGATATACAAAACATTACGGCGGATGCTATTAAAAACTGGTTTACTCATTTTTATATAGGTAACTACCACCCGTTGACCTTATTATCGTATGCCATTGACTACCTGGTAGGAAAACAGGAGCCATTTACATACCACCTCACCAATATTTTGTTGCATATCATAAATGCGGGGCTCGTTTATGTATTTGTAAACCGGATACAACAAAATAAGTGGGTTGGTTTTTTTGTTGCGCTATTGTTTGCCTTACATCCTGTGCAAACAGAAACAGTATCATGGGTTGCGGAACGAAAGAATGTATTGTATGCTTTGTTCTTCCTAGGTAGCCTTATCTGCTATGCGGGTTATATAATAGAAGACAGACGAAAATTATTGGTGGCGGCATTTATATTAGGATTGGCGTCGATGCTATGCAAACCGGCAGCTGTAACATTGCCATTGGCATTAATAGCGGTAGATGTGTGGATGCACCGGAATATTTCTTCCCCTAAGGTATGGTTACAGAAAGTTCCTTTCCTGGTATTGTCTATCGTCTTTGGCCTTATAGCCCTCAAAGCGCAAAAACAAGGAAACTTTCTGGATCAGCATCCTGAGTTCGGAATATTAGACACTATATTATTTGCAGGCTACGCTTATGTACAATACATCATTAACCTTTTTGCGCCGGTAAAACTGTCTGTGCTTTATCCTTACCCGCAGAGTGCCGGGGCAATACAAACAGTATATACACTGATAGCTGCAGGCATAATGGTATTGGGCGTAATTGCCTATAAGAAAAAATGGTACATCTTATCAGGCGGAATACTTTTCTACACGGTGAATATCGCCTTAGTGCTGCAATTTGTGCAGTTTGGCGAAGTGCTGATGGCAGACCGGTATTTGTACATTCCCTGCCTTGGTATATGGCTACCGATGGTATATTATCTTTACGAGGCCATAGGACAAAAAGGAAAGGAAATTGTGGTTTCAATTATTCTATGTGTGGTTGCGTTAGTTTTTCTTTTTGCCACCCAGAAAAGAAACAATATCTGGCTTTCAGAATTGGCATTCTGGCAATCTGTTACAGATACATTCCCGGAATCTGCCGTAGCACAGAGTAGTGTTGGGGGTGTTTATATGAAGCAAGGGGACTACGATGTAGCGCTGGAGCACATACAAAAAGCAGTAACGCTAGACGACAAAAACTATAAAGCATGGTATAATCTGGGAGTGTTGCATCTAAGAAGAGGAAAGTATAAAGAGGCAGAAGACGCCCTGGACCGATGTATTGCCATCAATGAATATTCTAAAGCTTTGTTTTCACGCGCATTACTTTTTCAGCAAACCGGACAATACCTAAGGGCGTTGAATGATATTAATAAAGTATTAGAGAAAGAACCTAATAATGCTCGTGCTTATTATGTAAAGGGTAGCTGCGAAGATGAGGATGGCGATTACCAGCAAGCGATAGGCAGCTTTAACAAAGCCATAGAATATGGCGATGGAGATCCGATATTTTACCTGGGCAGGGGGATAGCAGAGGTGAAATCCGGCAATGCGCAAGATGCTATTACGGATATGGGGCATGTGATTGACCACAACCCTAAAAGCGGGCAGGCATGGTATTGGAGAGGATTGGCAAAAGAGCAAATAGGACTGGAACCATGCCACGACCTGAATATGGCAAGGAACCTTCATTACAGGGAAGCTGAGGCAGCATTGATCAAATACTGCAACGATTAATGAACAATTAATTACTTTGATTGTTTAAAAAAATCATGGCCTGGATAGGATATATATTAACAACAATAGGGGCATTCCTGGTGATGGAATTTGTGGCCTGGGCATCTCATAAATATGTGATGCATGGGTTTCTATGGTCCTTACATAAAGACCATCATGACGGCGGGTATCACCCGTTTCAAAAAAATGATGCCTTCTTTTTAATTTTCGCTGTGCCGTGCTGGTTGTCCCTTATGTTTGGTGGGCTATACCATATTGGCTGGCTGGTGGCCGTTGGAATTGGCATTTTCCTGTATGGCTGGTGCTATTTCCTGGTTCATGATGTGATCATACACCAGCGCTTTAAATGGTTCAAGCGCAGCAATAGCAGGTATGTAAAAGTGATACGCTGGGCGCATAAAATGCATCATAAACACAGGCAAAAAGAGGATGGAGAATCTTTTGGGCTCCTCATTGTGCCACTAAAATACTGGGAGAAGGTGAAGCGCGACGAGAAAATGAACATGCCTGCCGATACAGAGGTAATATGAATAGCCATTATACATATTTGCTTATAGATGTACTTAGTATTCTATTCCCTTTCCTTTTCAGCTTTGACAAAAGGGTAGGGTTTTACAAATACTGGAAATGGCTGCTGCCGGGTTTGGTGTTAACCGGAACATTTTTCATTGCCTGGGATGTATTGTTTACAAAACAGGGTGTCTGGTCTTTTAATGACAAATATACTCTTGGTGCCGGGCTTCTAGGCCTGCCAATAGAAGAATGGTTGTTCTTTCTAGCAATACCTTATAGCTGTGTCTTTATTTATCAATGCCTGCAATATTATATACCGGGCCTGGATGGCCAAGCCTGGGGCTGGAAAGTTACAAGGCCTCTTGGTATTTTGCTATTAATAACAGGGATGATTTTTGCGCAAAAGGCATACACTTTTACCAGTTTTAGTATTTGCGGATTTGTATTGATATTGCTGCATGCTTATCGAGCAAGACTTAGATACCTGAAGATGGAGCGATTTTATGTCTCTTACCTTTTCAGCCTTATTCCATTCTTTATAGTTAATGGCCTGCTTACATCATTACCGGTAGTGATGTATAACGATACGGAAAACCTTGGAGTAAGAATGTACACTATACCGGTAGAAGATACTTTTTACGGCCTGCTGTTACTGTTAGGTAATATTACTATCATGGAATGGGCAAAGCAAAGAAGCCTAAAAAAGTTTAGCCCAGTTTTTCAATAACTGCAGCCCTTCCGGCGTTCCTATCGATTCCGGATGGAACTGTATACCTATGCAAGGGTATTTTTCATGAGCAAGCGCCATAATGCATTTATCATCTGTGCTGTGCGCTAAGGGAATTAAGCCTGTGCCATCAAGATCGCCTAATGTAAGAGAGTGATATCTCATCACAGTGAAAATATTATTGATGTTATTGAACAGGGGATGGCTGTAGTGCTGCACCTCGCTGGTTTTGCCATGCATCGGGGAAGGCGCGTGTTGTAACTGCGCGCCAAAAAACATGCCTAAACCCTGGTGGCCAAGACACACACCAAGAACAGGAATACGATTATGGAAATGAGCAATAGCATCCATAGTTATACCGGCTTGCAATGGCGTTTCCGGACCGGGGGATATTATTAGCCGGGATGGTTGCAAAGCTTTGAGTTGGTCTACAGTGATCTCATCATTTCTATATACAATACATTCATTACCCGTTTGCAGCAGGTAATGATGAAGTATGTAAGTAAAAGAGTCGTAATTATCGAGCAGTATCCACATGCGTATTTACTTTTCCGAAAAACAATTCAAGATCATGAAAAATACTTGTGACCATAGGCCAGATTTTACCGATACGCTGAAATAGCCAGGGTGCTAATTGGGACAAATACGGATAGGTTTTAGAATTTATAATGGTTGTTTCATTGATGATGTGCATTTTAGTGCCTATCCATAAAAAAGTGCTCCATACTACACTTATCATAAAGGCATATAAAAGGCCACCGATCCCCCTGTTTACCCAGCCCAGCATTGCCATTTCCAGTGAAGATTCTATTGCCTTTGCTATAAGACGTACTATTAATACAATACCGATAAAAATTGCAAGGTAACTTACCAGTTGACACCAGCCTGAAGTGATGATATGTTGATCTGCAAGAAAGGTAGCAAACCGTTCTGATAGCTTCA
This sequence comes from Bacteroidetes bacterium 43-93, assembly GCA_001897855.1. Lineage (GTDB taxonomy): Bacteria > Bacteroidota > Bacteroidia > Chitinophagales > Chitinophagaceae > Polluticoccus. The sequence continues at coordinate 28,247 of MKUO01000013.1, read as the reverse complement.
GTGAACAAACGATGCCGAGGATAATTGCGAGAATAGAAAAAGCGGCTACAATGATGCCTTTCATGTAGCCGCGTACAAAAAATAGTACTATTAATGCAATGCCGATGATATCGAGCATCATAAGCCTAAGCCTGCGCCAGGAGTTGTTTTACCGTTTCAGATACCAGCTTGCCATCTGCTTTGCCTGCCAGTTGTTTGGTAGCGACGCCCATCACTTTGCCCATATCTGCCGGTGACGTAGCACCTACCTGGGTGATGATCTGTTTCAGTTCTGCCTGCAATTCCTCAGGGCTCATTTGCTTAGGTAGGAAGCGTTCTATGATCTCCAGCTCTTCGCGTTCTTTTGCCGCAAGATCCTCGCGGTTTTGTTGCGTAAAAATGTCGAGCGAATCGCGGCGTTGTTTGGCCATCTTTTGCAGCATCTTAATCTCGTCAGCCTCGGTGATCTCTGTGCCGGACCCGGAGGTTTTCTCAATAAGTATTGCCGCTTTAATAGCACGGAGGGTACGCAATGCAGCCTCATCTTTAGACTTCATTGCATCCTTCATCTGCTCCATGATTTTTTGTTCTAATGCCATTTTTATCGGTTAAATGGGTGAAATAATAAGGTTTTACTGTTGTTTCTCTGACTGCTCCAAAGCGTCGCTGGCTTTCTTCAGAAAGTCTTTGGCGAAAGTCTTCAATTCGCTGGCAAGAGCTTCATTCTTAGTTGCGCGCAGATAAGTATCTGCCATACCGTGAATGGTTTGATAAAAGAAATCATTCATTTCATCCACCATCATTTTTTTTGTCCAGAGGTCTATCCTGAGTGCAGATTTCTCCTCACCATCCCAAAGGCCTAATAATATAGCCTTTGCTTTTTGAGGTTCTTCCACACCGCCATCAGGAGCATTCCACTCTATGGTTTCCGGCATTTTTTCATTATCCAGCTCTACTTGTATATTGATATTCGATTTCATATTGCTAATTCAAAGTTCAAAAGCCAAAAGTAAAAAAACTAAATGCTAATTGCTGATCCAATTGTAAACTGCTAACCGCAGCCGTTACTGTTTCGCCCCTATCATTTACTCCATTTGTCCAACTGCCTAACGGTCGCAGCTATATCCTTGGGCAAAGGGGCCTCGACCGATATTTCTGTGCCATCCTGCTTTACGAGGGTAAGACGGTAAGAATGCAATGCCAGGCGGCTAAGCAACGGACGTTCTGTTTCTTCCTTTTCAGAGAGTTTGTATTTCTTTTTGATATTTGATAGTAAAAAAGGCTGCCCGTCGCCATACAGCTCATCACAAACTATGGGGTGCCCTATAGACTGCATATGGACACGGATCTGGTGAGTGCGCCCGGTATGTATCTGGAATTGAACCAAAGAATACAGCGCCCATTGACTTACTACCTTATAATCCGTAACAGATGGTTTCCCCTTCTTTGCCACTACCATTTTGCCTTTGATGGCAGGATGTGCAGCAATAGGCGCTTCTATGCGTCCTTCCTCTGGCACTACGCGGCCCACCACCAGGCCGGCGTAAAACTTGCCTACATCATGATTCTCGAACAAGCCGGAAAGGTATTTGTGCGTTTCTTCATTTTTAGCAAAGCAAATAACCCCGCTTGTGTCGCGGTCTAGACGATGGACTACCCATATTTTAGTGCCTAGTTTATCTTCCAGCATTTTATTAAGCGACGGCAGGGCATCATTAAACCTATCAGGGATAACCAACACCCCGGCTGGTTTATTCACCACTACCATATCATCGTCCTGGTATAATATCTCTATCTGCATCTTAACCTTTAAAATATTGTTTTAAACATTTATCCTCCATTGCTCGCATTGTCTCCTTGTCAGCTTTGGTTTTATCCTTAAACCCGCAAAGGTGCAGTGCGCCGTGAAAGATCACCCGGTGCAGCTCATCGTTATAAGAAGTATTGAATTTATCTGCATTTTCCCTGACCCGGTCTATGCTCACGTATATTTCTCCAACTAAAACCTCATTGCTATCGCTCAGGTCGAACGTAACAATATCAGTAAATGTATCATGATTCAGAAACTGCTGATTGATATTTAATAAATATTCATCATTACAAAGAATATATGTGAGGCTGCTGTTCTTGACCTTTTTTAGGTGTTTATGTACAAGCGTATCCAGGAAGGCTGAGAGCCTCCTTTTGTCTTTAAGATTCGCTTTTACTTCCTGTTCGTAAAACCTTGCAGGCATAATAAAATTTGTGCAAAGGTCGCATATTTTTGGCAGTGCCTTTATTATTACCGTAATTTTGCATGTAATGGATGCCATAGCAGCAAGGAAAATGCGCCTTTCAGAACTTCCCAAAGGGCAGCGCGCAGTGATAGAAGAACACGATCAGAGCGATTTTAAGCTTACGCTGATGGAGATGGGCTGCATTCCCGGAGAGCCGATCTGGATAGAGATGATTGCCCCGATGGGTGACCCGATGGCTATACAAATTGCAGGCTATTACCTGAGCATCCGTAAGGCTGATGCCGACAAAATATGGGTGTCTGTATCAGATAAGCAGTTATAGGGAATTAATATTTATATAAATCCCGTTCCTGTAGAAGGCTATTGTTTTAATTACCTTTGACCCATGCATATAGGGTTGTATTTCGGCAGCTTTAATCCGATCCACATAGGCCATTTGATCATCGCTAACCACATAGTTGAGAACGCAGATATAGACAAGATATGGTTTGTAGTATCTCCGCATAATCCATTAAAAGAAGCGCATTCTCTGCTCAATGAATACGACAGGCTACACCTGGTAAATTTGGCTATTGAAGGCAACAATAAATTCAGGGCCAGTAACGTAGAGTTTCATCTGCCGAAGCCGTCTTATACCATAGATACGCTGACCTATCTAAAAGAGAAATTTCCCTTAGAGCAGTTTTCCGTTATTATGGGGGCCGACAGTTTTCAGAACATACAGCGATGGAAGAATTATGAGCAACTGCTTGCCAATTATCAAATGATCGTTTATGAACGCCCCGGTTTTGAGATCAATGATACATTTGGTGCAAAGATCACCCGGTTGCAGGCCCCTTTGCTGGAAGTATCATCTACCTACATCCGTAAGCAGATAAAGGAACATAGAAGCATACGCTACCTGGTTCCCGACAAGGTAATGCAGTATATAGAAGATAGTAACTATTATAAATAGCCGTCAGGTATTGTTGCCGGAAAATTCTGTGCGGTAGATAGTGATCATCAGCAGAAGATAAGATATCAGCAATGGGCCGAAAATAAAACCCATAAAGCCGAATAATGGGATGCCTACTATGATGCCTAAGGCGGTGATGATAGGGTGGACATCCCCAACGCGCTTGAGTATTGTAAAACGCAATACATTATCTATACTACCTGTTACAATAAAAGAATACAATGCCAGGCCTAATGCCGCACCGCTGTGCCCGGTAGCATATAAGTAGATGCAAAGCGGCCCCCAGATGATCATACAACCTACCAAAGGGACTACCGATACAATACCCGTTAAAACACCCCACAGCAGGTAGTCGCTGATGCCAAATATATAGTACCCCAGCATGGCAGCCAGGCCCTGAGAAGCAGCTACAATGGGTATGCCTATAGCATTGGATATTACCATCGTGCGTGTAGCCAGCCATACACTATCGATATTGGCATCCTGTAGAGGCATATACCGTTGTATCACCTGTTCCATCTTACGTCCGTCTACCAGCATAAAATATAAAATAAAAAAAGCCAATACCATGTTGGTGAGCATATTTGCGGTGGCATTTAACAGCCCCGGAAGCATACCGGTGAGCTTTTGTATGGCACCCGCAATTTGTTGCTCATTGATCTGAAAACGCGGTGATATATTTTGCAGTTTTAGTGTAAGGCTGTTAAGGGTAGCAGCAAGGTTTTTTTGATTGTCAAGCACGGAAGTGAGCTTTGGCAGCAGAATCTGTATTAAGCCGGCTACAGGCAGCGCAATAAGTATCATTGCACCAAACACAAACAGAAGTGCTGTACCGGTTTTGTTCCACTTACGAATGACAGTTAGCTTAAAATAATATTGCCTGAGTATTATGTACAAGGTAACAGCTCCCAGCATACCCGGAAAAAACACATATAGCTGGCTGCCTATGATGAATACCAACAGCAGTATAAAGCCAGCCAGCAGGATTTGTTTGATAACGTCGTTCCGCATAGATGCAAGAATACGTAAAATGCCAAATAATTATTAAATTATATAAAATTATGTACCGATAAAATAATCATGGCACGATTATTTCTTAATTTTGGGTAAGCGAATTATCGCTATATCAAAACACAGAAATATGGCAAAAACTGGAAAAACTATCTCTACATTATTACTGGGCGCAGCTATTGGCGTTGCAGTAGGCTATATATTAGCTACAGACAAAGAAAAACGTACAGAAGATCTTGGCAAGATAAAAGGCCGTTTTAATGATCTGAAGGATAAACTGGCCAAGAAGGCAGAGGACCTGGAACATGATATTTATCATAGTTAATACGGACCTATGCTGGATTTTATAGGTAAGTGGAAAGACAAAATAGCTGATTATGTAGATACCCGCGTACAACTTGTGAAACTTGAAGTTGTAGAGCGGGTATCGCAGGTGCTCAGTTTTTTTACGTTCACCATCATTTGCGTATTGTTGCTGATGCCCATACTATTATTTGCAGGTATGGGGGGCGCTGAATTTATTGCAGAAGCTATCGACTCACGCGGTGGCGGCTACCTGATAATGGCTGGCATTTATTTGGTATTGTTGTTAATTCTGTACGCCGGAAGAAAATTCTTTATCAAGAAATTTGAGGGATTATTTATTGGTGTGATGACAGATAATAATGATGATGATGAGGAAGAAACGTCTAAATAGTCATTAATTTATTAGCACACGCATCATGAAGCTATACAAAAAACAACTAAACAGCCTTGAGGAGCTAAAGAAGGAGAAACGGAGGCTTAAAAATAAGCTTAACGAAACTCAATTATTTAGCGCACCGGCAAATATAACTAGGGAAAACGCAACTGGTAGCCCTAACCTTTTGACTGCCCTTACAGAAATAATTTCTTCCCCTTCGACGGCCGGAACTGTCGGTTCTTTAGCGATGCCATTGCTATCTATGGCAGGTGAAAAAATAAGGAAAAAGTATCTGCTCCGGTTTACGAAAGAGTTTATCGGCGGCTACGCAAAATGGAAAGCTGTGGAGATAGGTTTTAAAGCAGCGAGATCCTACATTAAGTCACGTAAGAAGAAGAAGGCTGAAAAAAAAGCTGCAGAAGCGTAGTTTATAATTCGTGCAGTGCCAGTATAGGGATGTGTGTATGACGCGCAATTGACTTGGTCCTGCTTTTATGGAATAGCCCTTCTATAAACCCATGCTTGTGTGGGGTAACCACCAGCCAGTCTATACTGTTTTGTTCAATAAAGTTTCGGATTCCCTCATCGATATCCTCGTTATCAATATAATTGTACGTAGGATCAGCCTCGCCAATCATTTTATGCAGTTCAGTTGACTCCAGCGGTGTATCTGTACCGAATGACCGGTTATCGTGATCGATATTTAACACTTGCAAGGATGCGCCTGTGATGGCGACCACATTTACGAGGTTTTGAGCCGGAAGATGGCCTATTACCTTTTTATAATCACATGCCAGGCATATTTTATGTGGCGTTTTGAATTCAATGCCATGTGGTATCGCCAGTACCGGGAATGGAGTATCACGCATCAATTGTAGCAAATTACCACCAAACCAATAGGTATCATCTTCACTCAGGCTATTACCTACAACGGCCATCCAGGGCTTATTATTCTTTGCAAAATCAATCATGCCTTCGGTGATATCACCAAAAGTAAGGTGGCTATTTATCTGTAACCCCGGATACGTTTTTGATAAAGATGCAACCATCTCATCCAGGCTCTTTTGCGCTATTGCCCGGCTTTCTTCAATGGGCATAACAGGCATGGGGTTTTCGTTAAAAGTTACCGGGATATTGTATGCGTGTACAACTGTAACTGTTGCGTTATAGGCATGAGCTAACCGGCATGCATAGTGCACAGCATCATTGGCGATGGTAGAAAAATCTGTGGCGGTTATTATTAAAGACATATTCCCGATATTTCATTGAAAAGTTAAATGAAATATCGGGAACTTAAAAGTAAATGCGTATAAATTAAGATGGAAATAACAGCGTTGCTATTTCTTCTTGAAGAAGCTGCCTAAAGCTTTGCCGATAACTTGCGCAAAGGTTGTAAAGATGATTTTGATATCAAGGCCAATGCTGCGATTCTTTAGGTAATATACATCCCATTGCACCCGTTTGCGAAGTTCGCGTTCAACAGTGATCTCACCAATATAACCTTTTATCTGTGCCATACCCGTCATTCCCGGAACCGCCTCGTGACGCAGGTTATAATAAGGTATGAACTGAGCATAGTAATGTGTATGATATAGCATATGCGGGCGAGGGCCTACAATACTCATATCGCCAAGAAGCACATTGAAGAATTGGGGTGTTTCGTCAAGGTGAGTAAGACGTAAGAACTTGCCAACCGTGGTGATACGCTTATCTCCTGTAGTTGCCTGTTTGGTGTCGGCATCAGCATTGATATACATCGTACGGAACTTGAAGCAATCAAATTCTATCCCTTTATAACCTGTACGTTTTTGTATAAAGAAAACAGGACCTTTTGAAGTTAGTTTTATAAGGAGTGCAACTATTGGATATACCCAGGACATCACCAGTGCTATAAACGTGAGCGAAACCATTATATCCATAGCACGCTTTACAAAGGCATAGTACGAAGATGGCTGATAAACCATATATCTATGGTTTATTTCGCGAAACATTTCGCGAAGTTCAGCTACCTCAGTTTGTGGCTCTGCCTGCCTTAGCTTTGGTGCGGCCTGAAATTTTATTACAAAGGGTTGTTCCATTAAATATTATATACCTCTCTTTCGAATTCTGAATTATTGTAGCAAAAATCGTGTCAAATTTTTCTTTTTGCCGGAGTTTGTCATATATTTTTTGTTTTCATTAACATAAGCTGCTCGGGTTCATTAAGTTCTCTATCGCTATGTGTATAGTATATGTTAATTAAAATTGCTGTAAAAAATGTATAATATATTATTCCTGCCTGCGTTTGAAAAGCTGCCTCCTGAAAGAAGAAGCTAAATGCAATAACGTTGAATAGTATAAATATATTTTTTAGTTCTATTTTTCGAATTAAAAAGAACGGCGCAAAAATAATAAATAAAAACAATATTAAGCCCGGTATTCCTAACATCATCAGGCTTTCTAAAGCCATATTATGAAGATTTAAATTATAGAATTCAGATCTTTTAGATGCATCCGGGTTATATACATCAATGCCATAAGCAGCCATTTTTTGGTTTTGCAGATCTTGCACGTCTCCATTACCTGCACCTGTGAGCCAAAGATGATGCTCATTCATATTCTCTATACCCATGCGCCAAACCATCAGCCTGAGGGTAAGGTTACTGAACTCCTTTTGCGGGATATGGGAATAATCATTTTGCCAGGCGATATCGAGATTTTTCTGGTAGAGGTCGCCAAATCTTTTTTTAACAGGGTTATTAGTTACCAGCAATGCGGTAGCCAGGATCAAAAAAATAGCACCGGCAGATAGTTTTTGCCAAAGGCGGAGCCTGGTATGTTTAAAAGTGATATATATGTAATAAGGAACAACAACTACAAAAAATACAAGAAGCAACGTACGGGCTGATAATAATATGAAAAATATTATTTGAAAAATTAGCAATAGAATTTTTAGCCACTTATAATTGTTTTTGTAATAATATTTCCAGTCTATAAAGAACATAGCTGACATGGAAATCAATGTATACCACGCCATATAAACTGCGCTTGCATCCAGCCCATCCACCAAATCATTATAAAAAAAGAAAGGTTTATATATATATCCTTCGTTCAAGGTCCTTTCCGTCGCATGATAAATACAGTAGAGTCCAATAACGGTAACACTAATATTGAAATAGAAGAATATTCTTTCAATTATACGCCTGTTCAGCCTGGTGCCGGCACCTATTACCACCGGCAGAAAGAAAATACTCAATTTTGATTGAAGGTCGAAAGCCGACTGTGCCTTGTTGCGGCTATAAGAATAGCTGACAACATGCAATAAAAAGTATACTATCCACGCCCATATCACTCTTCTTTTGCTGAGATTGGCGACTAAATCCTTATAATTAACTGCAAGTAGCCAAAGTATTAGTATTATCCCAATGCAAATAGCCGAAAATATGTATGGGAAGGGGATGAGAAACGCAAGGACGCAAAGCAGATACTGCAATGTTATTTCCGGCCATTTACCTTTTAGCATCCTTACAAAAGTAGCTGATTAAATAGTAATTTTACCTTCCTGTTTATATAGAATTAACACCTTAGTGAAAAATACCTTTTTCGGCAAATTGCTATCCTCCGGTCTCCAGGCTATTGCCGTGCAGGTGCTAGGTGGGGTTTTCTTTCTGGTAATAGCTGCCTACTTGTCAAAAGAGGAGATGGGCTTTATCAACTGGGCCAATGCCATGTCGGTAGTGCTAACTATGATATTAAGCTTTGGCATGGACCAGGTAGTGGTACGGAGAATAGCAGCATCTGAGAGTTCGGACTGGGCATCTGCCGCATATTTATTCCATTCATTTTTAGGATCTTGTGTAACATTTGTTATATTATTTGCATTTAAAGCCCTCTCCAACGATCATAATTATAAGATCGAGATATTACCTTGGCTTTTTGCAGCGCAGGCCTTGTTATTTTCCGCAGGCCCTTTGAAACAGCTATTAAATGCCAAGCAAAAGTTTGCTCCTTATGGCATTATTGCCATTATTAGTAATATAATAAAATTGCTTGCCGTTTACCTGTTTATCAGTGCAAATTCACTATCTATACAAGCCGTTTTAGGAATATTGATTGGATGTGCGGCTTTTGAATTTGCATGTGTCCTTTTTTATGTGATCGCAAAAGGATATTTCACATTCTACTTTAAGAAAGTAGCGTATTTTAAGTTGTTAAAAGAAGCCTTTCCACAATATATAGCTATATTGTTTGATTCGTGCCTTGCGTATGCCGATAGGATATTGCTGCTTTTGTTAAGTACCGCAATAGCATCAGGCGACTACGGTTTTGCATACAGGGCATATGAGATCGCAAAATTGCCTGTGGTGATTATCAGCCCGATCATACTGGCAAGGTTTGCCAAAATATTTATCGGCAACTCTAAATTATCAGATGAGGGAAAAAAACAAGTGCAAGGCTTGTTTACTGTAGAAATGTTCTTTGCCTGCGGGATTCCTTTACTTTTAAATATGCTGTGGAGCCCTTTGCTGGACCATTTTTATCACGGTAAATATGGAAGTGCCAACTCTTCGGAGTTCATGATCTTGTCATTATGTTTACCGTTCCAGTTTTATATCAATATACTTTGGACACTGGGCTTCGCTGCAAAACGATATAAAGAGACAACCCGCATCATTGCTACAACTGCTGTAATAAATGTGGTGCTGAATTTGATTTTTATACCACTGTATGGTGGTAATGGAGCCGCAGTGGCGTTCTTGCTGACATCGGTCATACAATTGCTGATGTACTATCATAATGTGAAAAAGCACATCATGGAATTTTCCTCCAAAGCATTTGTAGTATTTTTTGCTATTAGTATTGCTGCATATTTGGTTGCTGTGGCCGTCACCAAAGTAGTGTTGCTGCAGTTGTTGGTAGCTATAGTAATATACCTTGCGGTTAGTTTGTTATCAAAACAGTTGCAAAGAAAGCATTTGGATATTTTATTCTCTTTTCTAAAAAAATAGAATGTCAGCAAGAGCAAAAAAAAATATCTTTTCAGAGGCTGACTGGGCTTTTTTTATATATCTGACGGGTATTACCCATGTGAAACTGTATGTGAAACTCGCTGCGTTCGTATTCTATATAGTTTATGTTATTTATAATAAGTACGCAGCCGGTAAGCTACAAGGATTCAGTAAGTTTTATTTCCTGATGCCATTGTTAGGAACGATATCTGCATTCGTCAATGGTTCATTTCAAACAGATAATTACTGGTTTAGTTATGTTAATAGTGTTTTAGGATGGTTGCTTGCCGGTGTTGGTTCGTACCTGTTGTTTATCACTATAATAAATATTCCCAGAAGCAGGCTTATAGCATCTGTCAAACTATTTTTTTTGCTGAACGCGTTAGTGAGTTTTGGAGACCTAGCCGTTATGATGGTGCAATCAGGACAACTGGTACCTTATTGGTATTGGGAACCAACTGAGTACTTCGGTGGATCGACAGGCGACCATGTGAAGGGAATCTTTAATAATATCTCCATAACCAATGCAATGGTCAATGCCGTTGGGGTGGTATTCTTTGTATATATAAACGAAATAAAATGGGCGTCGTTATGTGTGTTAATACTGTTGCTTTGTACCAGTAATGTGACCCTCATTTTACTGATAGCATTGCTGGCTATAATGATCCTTTTAGTAAGGTCAGGAATTATCAGGAAAAATATTCTGATTGCTTTGTTAATCATCGGTCTTGTTTACCCTTTTTTGAGTTTGAATAATATTAAATACGTAGCCCGGGTATATGATGTAGAACTGGAGAAGAAGGAAGAGGCAAAAAAAGAGCAATTTGAGGCCCAGCAAAAACAAAAAATAAATGTCAGCGGACGGGTGATAGATTATCTCAATTTTAATAACAAAGCCAACCAAGCTCTCTATCAATCAGGGGCATATAAGTACCGCTTGCCACTGAATGATACAATTTTGCTAAGCTATAAAGATGAGCTTAAATACATTGGTGCATTTGGCAGCGTAGAATCCCGCAGCAACAGCAACGTGCACATGGAGCCTGATTCCCTAAAAAAGTTGATAACAAGATGGTATGGATTGCCATACGAAAGAACACCATTATCGAAAGATGCTGGGTTGGTAAAGATATTTACGATAAAACAAACCTTGTATTACCTGGCGCAGAGTAAAAAGCACTTGATTTTTGGCGCTGGTATGGGAAATTTCTCATCAAAGCAAGCAATCAAGAGTACCGGCCTGGGATTACAGGGTAGTTATCCGCAAAAATATATTTATGTGAACCCCGATTTTTTGCGTTATCATTTATATAGTTTGTTGTATGTTTTTTCGATGCCTATATCAGAGCATTCGGTTATTAATATGCCCGATACCGTATACAACCAGATAGGTGGTGAGTACGGTTTGCTAGGAATTACCGCGTTTATGCTTTTCTATGTGGGTTATATGATACGCAATTTCAAAAAAATGCATGTTGGTAGGTATATAGCATTTATGGCTATGCTGTTTTTCGGATTTGAATATTGGTTTGAGATGCTGTCATTAACAATTTTTGTAGAACTCATCATTATGTTAGATATTTTTGGCTTTGAAGATGGAAGAACAGCATAACCCAAGCGTAACGGTATTGATGCCTGCATACAATGCCGGCCCATATATTGCAGAGGCTATAGACAGTGTTTTGCAGCAAACGTTCACTGATTTTGAGTTTATTATTATCAACGACGGATCAACAGATAATACTGCAGAAATACTTAAACAGTATAGCGACCCAAGGATCATTGTAAAAAGCCAGAAAAACAGAGGGCTTATTGATACGTTGAACGACGGGATAAAAATGTCGAGAGGCGAATATATCGCCCGTATGGATGCGGATGATATGTGCTTACCTGAAAGACTTGAGGTGCAGTATAATTTTCTTATTACCCATCCGGACTATGATATGGTCGGTTGCGAATCTGACGTGGTAGATAAAGACGGTAACTTTTTAACGCATCTTGTACCGGTTGGGCATAGTCATGAAGAGATAGTTGAGCAAATTGACAGGAAGTGCCCTTTCATTCATCCTTGCGTGATGCTAAAAAAGGATATGGCTATAAAAGCAGGGTTATATCCCAAAAACGCATTGACCTTTGAAGATCATTTGCTTTGGAAGAAAATGTTATCTATAGGCAAAGTATGCAATTTAAAGCAAGTCCTATTTAAAGTACGGTTTAATCCTGAATCTGTAACTATAGACGAAAAATGGCGTGGCCCGGAATTTATAGAAATAAGAAGGCGCTCGGTACATAACGGTTATGTTTCTGAAGAAGATGCTGTGGCTTTGAAGGAATTGATTGCAAATCAAAACTTTAGCAGTTACAAGCAGGCGTCGTACTATGCCATGGTAGGCAAAAAATATTTATGGAATAAACCTGATGGAGTTAAGGCCAGGCACCATTTCGGACAGGCGATAAAACATTATCCCAAGAATGTGGCTTCCTACCTGCTTTATCTGTTTTCCTTCATTCCGGCAGGGCTTAGAGTACGTCTTTATAAAAGCCTCAAAAAAAAATAGCTGATGATAAGCGTTGCTTTTATTTCGCGTGCTACATTATATGCCTCTCCCGGAGGTGACACCAAACAATTGGAGGAAACAGCACGTGAGTTGCGAAATTTGGGAGTGCAGGTAGATGTGTTTCTCAGCAATGCTATAATTGATTATGCGAAATATGATTTGCTGCATTTTTTCAACATCATCCGACCCGCTGATGTCATACACCATATACGGAAATCGCGCAAGCCTTATGTAGTGTCGACTATTTTTGTGGAATATGGTAATGTTAAAGAAGAAGGCAGAACAGGCATTGTAGGGACGATAAAGAAGATGTTCTCTGAAAGTACATTTGAATATATTAAGACCATTGCAAGAGCAGTGAAGAATGGCGAGAAGATTGTTAGCAAGGAGTATATATTATGGGGGCATAACCACTCCATAAAATATGTAGCTAGCCACGCGGGAATGTTGCTCCCAAATTCAGAAAGTGAGTATAGAAGGTTTATCTCAAAATATAAAGTAGCTACCCCTTATCATGTAGTGCCCAATGGTATAGAAGAGCGGATGCTGAACAAACAGTTTCCTGAATCATCTCAATATAAAAACGCCGTCATATGCATGGGGCGTATTGAAAGCAGGAAAAATCAGCTAAACCTGATAAGAGCTTTAAACAATACTCAATACCAGGTGTACATACATGGCAAGCCATCGCCTAATAACATGGCTTATTATGAACAGTGTAAACTAGAAGCTGCTGCCAACATACATATAGAAGGCCACCTGGGAGAAGAAATGCTTTATACAGCCTACGCCAACGCGCGTGTGCATGTACTGCCGAGCTATTTTGAAACTACAGGATTATCATCTTTAGAGGCAGCTGTTATGGGATGTAATATTGTGGTAACCGACAGGGGAGATACCAGGAATTATTTTGGAACTGATGCCTGGTATTGCGAGCCGGAAGATCCTGCGTCTATTAAGAGGGCTATCGATGAGGCCTATAACGCGCCCTATAATGAAAAGTTCAGAGAAAGAATATTGGCCAACTATACCTGGAGGCGGGCAGCAGAAGAAACTTTGGATGCGTATAAGCAGGTTTTGAAACTTTAATGTTCTTTTGCAATCTGAATGAAGAGATCACTAAGGATAGGCATATTAGGTACCAGGGGAATCCCCAACAGATACGGTGGATTTGAGCAATGTGCAGAATACCTGGCATTGGGGCTGACACAGCGCGGCCATGAAGTGTGGGTGTATAATTCTCATACGCATGAATACCAGGATAAAAAGTGGAACGATGTGCATATTGTACACTGCAAAGATCCGGAAGACAAGATGGGTACTGCAGGGCAATTCCTTTATGACCTTAACTGCATCAACGATGCCCGTCGAAGAGACTTTGACGTATTACTACAGCTGGGATACACAAGCAATAGTATATGGTACTGGCGCTGGCCAAAACATTGCAGCAATATTGTAAACATGGATGGGCTGGAATGGAAGCGAACCAAATATAGCAGTAAAGTGCAGTGGTTTTTGAAACATGCAGAAAAGTGGGCGGCAATGCATGCAGATGCTTTAGTTGCAGACTCTGTTGGGATACAACAATATCTGAAAGAGAAGTATAATAAGGATTCCTGTTTTATTGCTTACGGATCAGATGTTTTTGAAACGCCTGATTCGGAGATAGTCCATAAATATAATGTTGCTCCGAATGATTATCACATGCTCATGGCCAGGATGGAGCCGGAGAATAACATTGAGATGATCATTAAAGGATACTTGCAGAGTGGGGATAATAAGCCACTACTTGTAGTTGGCAAAACTGAAAACGCTTTTGGGACTTACCTTGTGAATACGTATGGCAATATGCCGGGTGTCCGTTTCACTGGTGGAATATATAATATTGAGGCAGTAAATAATTTGCGTTATTTTTCGCAATTGTATTTTCATGGACATACTGTAGGTGGAACCAATCCATCATTGTTGGAAGCTATGGGTAGCAGTGCGTTGATAGCTGCACATGATAATGTTTTTAACAAAGCAGTACTTGGGGACGATGCTTTTTACTTTAGTAATGAACAAGATGTTGCCGGGGTCATCAGTTCAGTGCAAGCAAAAAAGGACTATCAAAACTATATTGACACCAACCTTAAAAAAATACGCGACCAATATACCTGGCCGCGTATTGTGGATGAGTATGAGTCTTTGATGCTTAGCTGCGTTAAATAATTATTTAGCAGTTTTTGCTTTAAACTTATTGATTGCATTGCGAGTGAAATCGCTTAATACAAGGCGCCCGCTTATTGCAGCCCTTTCGGAAAGAAGCGTATCCCAATGCTCGGTGCCATGCCAGAATATTTTTTTCAATTGAGACATTGCTTCCGGGCTGCTATGTGCCAGCTTATCTGCAAGGCTGATCATGGCATCGTCCATCTCTTGTACGTTGCTGTGGATCTCTGCATATAATCCATGTTTTTTAGCCCATTCTGCAGAGCGCCATTCTGTAGCGTCTATAGCTAATTGTGAGAAACAAGATAAGCCGAGTTTACGTTCTACGGCAGGGCCTACAACAAAGGGGCCAATGCCAACAGCAAGTTCGCTTAGTTTGATAGAAGCATCTTCTGTAGCAATAGCATAATCTACTGCGGACGCAAGCCCTACACCACCACCTACGGCTTTACCATGTATGCGGCCAATAATCAGTTTATGGCATTTGCGCATAGCATTGATCACTTTGGCAAATCCACTGAAGAACTCTTTGCCCTGTGCTTCATTGGTGATGGCCACCAGCTCATCAAAGGATGCACCTGCGCAAAAAGCCTTTTCGCCGGCACTTCGCAGGATGATCACTTTTACATGCTGATCGATACCGATGTCATTGATCGTTTTTGCGAGGTCGTTTAATATGGCGCCGGGTAATGAGTTGCTTTGCGGATGGAAAAATTCAATGGTTGCAATTCCATGATCTATTTCGCTACGGACGTAGCCTTCTGCGTGTTGCATATAGTGTGTTTGATGTTACAAAGATAATATCCTATCCCTCAAAAGGGACAGGATATGGAATTTTTAGTTTTTGATAAGTCTGTTAATCCTGGTTACGCTTTTTTACCATAGTGAGAATGGTAGCTATAGCCACGGTTTCGCCGGTTTCGTCATACACGTCTACCAGCCATTTAACGATGCCCTTCGCAATATTATCTTCGGTGCGTTTTTCCTGGTCTACCTTTTCCTTAACCGTAAGTTTTACACCAATGGTCATGCCGGGATATACCGGCTTGGTGAACCGTGCCTCATCTATGCCATAGTTAAGCAATACAGGCCCTTTTTTAGCATCAACAAATAATCCTGCTGCTTTAGAAAGGACGAAGTACCCATGAGCTACACGGCCGGTGAATATAGTACCCTCTAACGAAGTGGCATCCATATGTGCATAGAAGTTGTCGCCGCTGACGTTGGCAAAGTTGGTGATATCTGCTTCTGTAACTGTGTGCTTTGCAGTAACAAGCGTATCACCTATTCGCAGATCTTCGAAATGCTGGCGGAAAGGATGTATTTCGGTTTCGTTTTGCTTACCGCCTTGCTGGTAAACATCGGTAATGCGTGTGATCGTTGTAGGAGAGCCTTGTATGGCTGTGCGATGCAGATAATGTAATACGCCACGTTTACCACCCATTTCTTCACCACCACCAGCGCGGCCGGGCCCGCCATGTACCAGTAAAGGCATTGGGGAACCGTGGCCTGTGCTTTCTTTTGCACAGTCAGCATTCAACACCAGAATGCGGCCATGCATACTTGCTGTGCCAAGGACAAATTCTTTAGCAACATCGTCGTCAGCTGTTACAACAGAGCATACCAGCGAACCCTTACCCATTCTTGCCAATGCTATAGCATCGTCTATTGTATCATAGGGCATAATCGTAGATACGGGCCCAAAAGCCTCAATATTATGAACATCGGTATTTTTGAATGGATCTGTATTGAGGAATACAATCGGTGACATGAATGCTCCTTTGTTCTTATCTGCACCCACCACATCAAAGTTATCCAGGTCGCCTATCACTATTTTTTGCGATTTAGCAAGCTGTTCTACTTTTTCGCGAACCTCTGTACGCTGAGAATTACCTGCCAGAGGCCCCATGCGTACGCCATCCACAGATGGATCACCAAGTGTTGTACTCTTCAAGCGTTTCCCTAAAGCTATTTGGACATCTTCTACCATGTCTGCAGGTACGATCACGCGACGAATAGCCGTACATTTTTGTCCTGCTTTGGTGGTGATTTCCCGGGCCACTTCCTTTATGAAAATGTCAAATTCAGGCATATCAGCTTTTACATCAGGGCCAAGTACACATGCGTTTAATGAGTCAGCCTCAAGATTGAACGGAACAGCCTCAGAAACTACACGTGGGTGCGATTTTAGCTTGCGCCCTGTTTCCGCACTTCCTGTGAAGGTGACTACATCCTCTGTTTGTATATAGTCCATAATGCCGCGGGCACTACCGCATATTAATTGCAGCGAACCCTCGGGCAGGATATTTGATTTGATAATCTCTTCAAAAACAGCTTCTGTAAGGAAGGATGTTAATGTAGCCGGCTTTACAATAGCTGGGACACCTGCCAACAAGTTTACCGCTATTTTTTCAAGCATACCCCATACGGGGAAGTTGAACGCATTAATATGTATGGCCACACCTTCGCGGGGCACCATGATATGATGGCCTATAAAAGTACCGTTTTTAGAAAGTTTTGCGGCTTCCCCATCTACATAGAAGCGCTCATCAGGAAACTGCCGGCGCAGGCTTGCGTTAGCAAACAGGTTGCCAATACCACCTTCAATATCTACCCAGCTATCTACACGGGTGGCACCGGTATAAGTACTGATTTGATAGAAATATTCTTTCTTTTCGAGCAGATGCATTGCCAATGCCTTGAGCATCCGGCCACGCTGGTGAAAGGTAAGCTTGCGTAATGCAGGGCCACCCACTTTACGCGCGTAGTCCATCATGGCACCAAAATCTAGCCCTTCGCTGCTAGCGGTGAATATAACATCGCCTGTCACGGCATTATATAGCGCATCCCCTTCGGATTTTGAAGTTACCCATTTACCCTCGGCGTAGTTTTTTAATTGTGTTACTGGCATGTGAAATGCTGTTTTTAGAGATGCAAATTTAGAGGATTTGACGTTAAATATATTATAAGGCTCAGGTTGGTAATATGGTGCCAAAAAACAAAAGAGGCCGCTTGAAAGCTGGCCTCTTCTCTTTTGTTTTGATGTTATAGTCAACTACTTGGTAACAGATACTTTTATTGTACCTGATTTGTTATTGTCATCTTTGATCTGGATATAATAGATTCCTGCTGCCAGGTTGCCCAGGTTGATGGACTTTTGGGATACACCGTGAGCGTTATCACTCATCACCATCTGGCCTGCGTGGTTGAATACCGTAATATCTACATTTACAGCTTTACCATGCCAATCCATGTTCAGTTGTCCTGATGTTGGGTTAGGGTAAACCTTAACGTCCTGAGTCAGTTCTGCAGTATTGATATCGAGCAATAGGATATCCAATACGTTAGATGGCCTTGACCAGCAGCCACGGTTGTTAGTGTATGCATAATACTGTCCTGGCAGGTTAGGGTAGTAAGTTTGGCCTGTTTCGCCGTTTACTTCTCCATAAGGGCCAAACCATACAAATGTGCCTATCCGGTCTGTAATGATCATGTTGCCAATCAGGTGTATGACAGGTGGATCTAAAGTAATTGAACGTACCATAGTATCCGGTTCTGACATCAGCGTATCAGGCAGATAACACTGTCCATCTGTCTGGTGAGCACGTACTTTTACAATATCACCGTCGAGCAATGTAGCAGAGCTGAATACATTTCCGGTAGCTACCGGGAAGCCATTTACAAACCAATCAAATGCCGGGCCTGTACCCATGTCTGTTACCGAAGCGGTAAACTCAAGCAAGGAATCAAGACAACCTGGATTTTTACCGGTTGTAAGATCTACTTTAAGGCCAGGTATTAAGCTAGGCGTTGTTGCTACAATCACAGAATCAGAAGTATCCCTTGGATTAGCAACGCAAGGGTCTGTAGATATCAGGATAGTAGATACTGTATCATTATTATGGATCACCAGGTCAGCAACTGTTCCTTGTGGCGAACCAACGTTTACACCGTTTATTCTCCATTGATAAGTTGGTGGTGGATTTACACCAGGATTAACAGGTGTTGCCGTGAACTGCAGCTTATGACCATCGCAAAGAGGCGTAGGATTAGTAACGGCTACAGTAACAGAAGCGGTGATTTGCTGATGTACTATAGTAATAGTATTAGAAGTAGCCGTTGGCACGGACGCGCAAGGTGAATTTGATGTCAATACTGCGTACACCTGATCGCCGTTGTTAAACGCCTGTGTTATGGAGTTACCTGTTACTGCCGTTTGTAAAATATTATTAACATACCATTTATATACGGGTGCTGTACCGCCAGATACAGGAGTTGCTGTAATTGTTATTGTAGAACCTGCGCAACCCGGGTTGGTACCAGTTGTTACTGCAATGTTTACAGTAGGCGGCTTCTGAGTATAGGAAGTGGTAAAAGAGTTTGATGTTGCAGTTGTCGGAACCGCACATCCTGTTGTATTCATCATTTGTACACGAATAGTGGTACCCGCGGGCAGATTGAAAGCTTTAAGGACCGTACCGCCATTGCTGATAATGCTGTTGGAGGACGACAGAGCAAGCGCCCCATTATTATACTGCCATGTATAAGATGGTGCTGTACCTGGGTTAGTTGTTTTACTAACCGTAAATGTAAGTGTATCATCTACACATCCCGGAATAGCACCACCTGTTAGAGCTATAGACACTGCAGGTGCAACAGTCGCTGCGCGATGGATGGTATCCTGGTTTGACTGGGCGCTGTCAATACCGCAAGGCGAAACGAAGAACACTCTCGCAAAAATAGTGTCGTTATTAGCTAAGGTGCTGGTAACCAGTGTATCGGTAGTAGCACCGCTTATTACTGTATGATTTTTGTACCATTTATAGCCTGTAACTGTAATGCCCGAGCTTGGTACAGCATAGAATTTCAACTGTGTTATGAAACAAGATGGGTTGCCACCGATTGGAGGATCAGAAATAGTAACGGAACCAAATACCGGAGGATGATTATTGTGAAGATATACGGTATAATCTTCGGTTTGCCCGTAGGAGGTGGCGCTACAAGCTCCGAGTGTGGTTCCGCTGGGATCAACAATAACGCGCATGCGTAGTGGTGCGCACAAAACAGCTCCGGTAGGAACAGTGAAATTTGCCTGCCTCCTGTCTGTAGGGCCCGTAAAAGGAGCACGAACATCTAACACCATCTCGCCTGGATCCGTAAAATTACCGTTATTGTTAAAGTCTATATAAGCAGTAGCGCGTGCGTTTGATGTGCCATTAGGTTGCGCCGCGAAAACAACCAGCGAGTAGGTACGGCCGGTAATAAGATTTACCTGGTGACGGCACGTATTATCTATATAGTCCACATTGCCATCGCCTGAATAGCCTGCTGATGTTACATACATAAAAGTGTCTCTTGCAGAAGCCGCAACGGAAGAAGGGTCAGCAATGATTATATTTTTAGGCCCGATATCGTAATTCTGGTAGGCATGTGTAGGCGGGATACACGCTGAAACTACAGAAGCGCCTATTGGCGTAGCGCCTAAAGAAGTAAGGAAGCAAGCCCTGCTAACCAAAGACTTCATAGTATATAGCATACGGGTGCGTTGGCCCGGGGTGAACAAGCTACGGCAGCTGGAATTGTTCATGAAATTGTGAGGGGTAGTGCCATATGTTGTTCCGGTACATGGGTTGGTACCGCTGGAGCAGCCGCCGTTAGAAGACGTCATTGGTTCTGTATCGCAAACGCGGTCGCCGGTAGAAGCACAGTTGGTGCTTGGGGGACAACCAGAGGAGTTTGGCGAGGGATCATAAACATCTAACAAGTTAAAAGCATGACCTAAAGCGTGTATTACCTCGTCATAACCGATGGTGGATCCGGGAGCGGAAGTGAAACTGTTGATTTCATTTGCCAGGATCACCAGTCCGTCTAACGGATCATAGTAGTCTGCAGGTGCTTGCGCAAAAGCCCTTGTTGGGGCGCTGCTTGTGCCATCACCATCTATCTTATTTACTATCCATATGTTGTAATACATACCCAGATTCCAGGTACTGATAGCCTTGATATTTGATTCCGGAACACCGCTCGAGCCGAGATAATTTACACCGGAGGTTTTATATAAAGGATATATACTACCGGCATTAGCGCGTGTTATACCTGTAGAGGCGTTGCAATTAGTATCCCTTTTTGCTAAGGTAAACCTGATAGGGATCCTTGTGCCGCCGGAGCTGGTAGAAGGGTAGTAAGAATAGGTTGCAGCAAAAGTTTGATTAATATAATCTATAAAAGCTGAAATTGATGCAGCGGAGGGGTTGGTTGGTGAACCGATAGAAGTGATGCCGGTATCCATTACATGCACAACAACCGGTATCTCGAAGACAGTGTCACCACCGGGTAGATTCACCTTCATTGCGTTCATAGAGGGCGGCATGTTATTTACAAAATTCTGCCACTTTGCCTCAAAATTAGCAACAGACTGGGCGTATCTAGGGTCTGTGGCAATTCTTTGCGACTGTTTGCCCATAAAACCACACTGAGCCAGGGCCGCTAAATGGAAAGCCAACAATGCCACTACTAATAGCGTAACTTTTCGTGTCATGCTTCAGATAATTAATTTAGTTGTTATGTTTACTCTTGTCGTAAAAATAACATTTTCGTTAATAAAAAACTAAAAGATTTACAATAATATGAATTGTCATATTTTAATATATATTTTATATTAACCTTTGATTAATGTGTGTTTTAAATGGGCTTTTATTTTTTATATTAAATCCTATCTTTGCCCACTCTGAAAAAACTATATAAGTATTAATTAGAAAGACCTATGCAATTAAAAGGGTTGGTAAGATTTTTTACCGTAGCGCTTATCCTTATCTCTTTGTACCAGTTGTCGTTCACATTTGTGGTACGAAATTTTGAGAAGAAGCAGCGCAGTAAAGCCGCAATACAGGCGAAGCAAATAGATCCGCAGATTGCGGGAAAAGAACTGGAAAAGCTTACCAACGAAAGGTATGATGCTATCGTAGATAGCATGCAGGGAGAAACAGTAATGAATGTACCTCTGCTGAAAAAATATACCTACATGGAGGCCAAAGAACAGGAATTAAATTTGGGCCTTGATCTTCAGGGGGGTATGAACGTTACCCTTGAGGTAAGCCTTGATGAGCTGGTACGTTCCATGTCAAATAATCCGAAGGACCCGATGCTGAACCAGGCTATTGCCGATGCCAACAAGGCTAAAGCAAACAGCCAGGCTAACTTTGTGACCCTGTTCGGTGAAGCGTTTAAAAAAGATAATCCTAATGCTAAACTGGCATATCTGTTTACTAAACCTTCTGAAAAGACCCTAACACTGCAATCTACTAATGATGAGGTGCTTGCCAAGATCAATAAAGAAGCTAAAGATGCCATCAAGCGTACCTATAATGTATTGTTGACGCGTATAGATAAATTCGGTGTTGCCTCTCCAAACATTAACCTGGATGATAACAAAGGTATCATCACTGTAGAACTGGCCGGTGTACGTGATCCTGAACGTGTGCGCAACTACTTGCAATCTACAGCAAAACTGCAATTTTTTGAAACATACAGCAATCAGGAAATTATTAATAGCATAAAGCCTGCCAATGATGCATTAGCATCATACCTGTCTGGTGTAAAAGAAGATACAACTGCAGATACTGCTAAACAAACTGCTGTTGCAGCAACAGAAGCTCCAAAGGCGAATGATAATGATACTGCCAGCTTGTCTTCGCTGCTTGCAGGAGGTAAGACAGACGGTACAAAAACTGCAAACGGAGGTGATTCTGCAGCAAATGCAATGAAGGATGCTCAAAAGAAAAATCCTTTGTTTTCTGTGTGGTATCCAAACATAAGCCAACAAGGTAATGTTAACCAGGGGCCGGTTGTAGGTATCGTTGCAAAAAAAGATACAGCCAAATTGAACCACTATCTTTCATTGGATGTGGTACGTAATAAATTTCCTAACAATGTGAAGTTTGTATATGGTGCGCAAGACAAAAAGGATGGCCGCAATCCTAATGCACCTCTTTATTTGTATGCACTGAAAACAGCGCCGGGCGAAAGTGAATCTAAGCTGGAAGGAGACCACGTGACAGATGCGCGTATGGATTATAGCCCGCTGACAGGTAAGCCTGAAGTGTCTATGAATATGGATGTGACCGGTGCCCGTGTGTGGAAGAAAATGACCGGTGATAATGTAGGTAAATATGTAGCGGTAGTACTTGATGATAAGGTTTATTCTGCTCCTTTGGTGAATGGTGAAATACCTAATGGTAGTACATCTATCAGCGGTAATTTTTCTGTAGAACAGGCGACCGACCTTGCAAATATCCTGAAGTCGGGTAAATTGCCTGCCCCTGCTCATATAGTACAAGAGCAAGTGGTAGGTCCTACACTTGGTGCTGAGTCGATTGCAGCCGGTATGAATTCACTGGTGATTTCGTTCATCGTTATATTCATACTAATGCTTGTTTATTATAACACAGGCGGTATTGTAGCTAACATTTCATTGGTATTAAACGTACTGTTTACAATTGGTATCCTTTCTGCACTGCACGCTACATTGACGATGCCTGGTATAGCAGGTTTGGTACTAGGTATCGGTATGGCCGTGGATACAAACGTTATCATCTTTGAGCGGATAAAAGAAGAGCTTGCCGGTGGCAGCAGTTATGCAGACGCCATTAAAAAAGGTTATACTAACTCTTTAGCGCCTGTGCTTGATGGTCACGTTACTATCCTGATCACATCTGTGATTCTGTTTACTTTTGGCTTAGGTCCTGTATTAGGTTTTGCTACAACGCAGATCATAAGTATCCTGTTGTCATTGTTCTGTGGTATCCTTGTATCAAGGTTGGTAACAGATATATATACAAGGCGCGAACGCCACTTTAAATACTTTACAGGTCTTTCTAAATCTATATTCCGTAAAGCTCACTTCAACTTTGTTGGTGCCCGTAAAATAGCTTATGGTATATCTGTAGTAGTATTGCTGGCAGGTATCGGCTCCTTTATCAACGGTTTTGACTATGGTGTAGAATTTGATGGTGGACGTAGCTATACGGTTAAGTTTGATCAGCAGCATAAAGTATCTGAGATACGCGAAAAACTGAAGCCATATTTTAATGGCGAATATCCTGTGGTGAAAACTATAGGTCAGGATAACCAGCTAAATATCACTACTGCTTACCTGATAAAAGAACCAGGTCTGGAGGTAGAGAAAAAAGTGCAGCATCAGTTATACACAGGTCTGAAGGAATCAAACCTCTTATCGGCGTCAGTTGATGAGGAAACTTTTGTAACAAAGTATATCCAAAGTTCTCAGACGGTTTTACCTACCATTTCTGACGACCTGAAGGCAGGTGCTATTAAAGCAACAGTTTTCTCTATCATAGCGATATTTATATACATCTTAATGCGTTTCCGTAAATGGCAATACTCGTTAGGTACTATTGTGGCATTGCTGCACGACGTATGCGTAACGTTAGCGGTATTCTCTTTCCTGAAAGGTGTAGTTCCTTTCGCCCTGGAGATCGACCAGCACTTTATTGCCGCCGTCTTAACGGTGATAGGTTTCTCGATGAACGATACTGTGATTGTGTTTGACCGCATCCGTGAATACTTCCGTAAGAGTCCTAAGGAAGGTAAGGATAGTGTTATTAATAGGGCTATTAATGATACATTGAGCCGTACCGTAATGACATCCCTTACTGTATTCCTGTCAGTGCTGATACTATTTATATTTGGTGGCGAGGTAACACGTGGCTTTGCGTTTGCAATGCTGATAGGTGTTGTTACCGGTACATACTCTTCTATTTTTGTAGCTGCGCCGATATTGGTTGATATGGATAAAGGTGATAAGCTGAAGAATGAAGTGGATCGTGAAGCCCAAATTGAAGAATTGAAGAAACTTGCTTAAGGATCTGATTTTAATTGAATAAAAAATCCCGTTCTCATGGAACGGGATTTTTGTTGTAATTGATACTACATTTGTAAAATATGCTGAAGCAATTTTTAGAGCACCTTGGTAGGATAGCGATAATGCTGAAGGAATCTATCAGCAGGCCGGAAAATTTTAGGGTTTATTGGAAGGAGTTTATAGAACAGTGCAATGATATGGGAATCCGTTCTTTACCTATTGTTATTGTTATCTCGTTCTTTCTTGGCGCTGTACTAACCATACAAACAGCTTACCAGTTAATAAGCCCACTGGTGCCTAAACCTGTTATTGCCCAGATCAACCGTGATTCCACTATATTGGAACTATCACCAACCGTGATATGTATTGTATTGGCCGGCGTTGTTGGGTCAAAGATCGCATCTGAGCTGGGAAACATGAGGGTAAGCGAACAAATAGATGCATTGGAAATTATGGGTATTAATACCAAGACCTACCTGGTATTGCCAAAGATCATCGCGGCAGCGATAATGGTGCCATGCCTTATCGTGTTGTCTATTGCCATAAGCATTGGTGGCGGTTACACTGCAGGCAAATTCTCCAGCATTATTACCGAAGAGCAATTTTACCAGGGACTAACACAGGATTTTAAGCCATATAACCTTTTCTTTGCTATGGCTAAATCTTTGACGTTTGCCCTGATCATTTCTATAGTGCCAGCTTATTATGGATATTATGTAAAAGGCGGAGCCCTTGAAATTGGCAGGGCGTCGACAACCTCAGTAATAGTTAGTTGTATCCTGATTCTTTTAGGCGATTATGTATTGTCGATATTATTGTTGTAAATCACAGATCTGAAAATAAAAAGAGAGCAGGCCTAAGTCTGCTCTCTTTTTTATTTTGCCAGGTTAAGACCTGTTGGTATGAGAGAGTATTTTGGCAAAAAGCTCATCAGGTTCAAAAGGTTTGGATACATAATCCTGCATACCTGCCGCAATACATTTTTCCGATTCGCCTTTCATTGCGTCCGCCGTCATTGCGATGATAGGGGTTTGCATGT
Source organism: Bacteroidetes bacterium 43-93 (assembly GCA_001897855.1). Lineage (GTDB taxonomy): Bacteria > Bacteroidota > Bacteroidia > Chitinophagales > Chitinophagaceae > Polluticoccus. Next base: position 2,707 of record MKUO01000013.1, on the reverse strand, counting down.
TTAATGAGCTACGAATGTATTTAGTAGCCTGGTATCCATCCATTTCCGGCATTTGCAGATCCATTAGGATAAGGTCATAGATGCCGTCATTCAATATAGATACAGCTTCCTTTCCATTATTTGCCATAGAAACTTCAGCACCCTGATTTTTTAGTGTGTACAAGACCACCTTCTGATTTATTAAGTTGTCTTCTGCAACTAATATCTTCAGACCTTGTAACAGGCCATTTGAATACAGATTTTTAGGTGCTGATGGTTTTGCCTTACCGGTAACGTACTTGATCCTATATGGGATGTGTATAGTAAAGACGGAGCCTTCTCCCGGTTTGCTTCGTACATTCACCTTACCATTTTGAAGTTCGGCCAGTTGTTTTACGATAGCCAGACCGAGGCCGGTACCGCCATATATCCGGGACGTATTTTTATCACTTTGCGTGTATAGTTCAAAAACTTGGTCCAGCTTACTTGCTTCAATACCAATGCCTGTATCTGCAACTTCCAGGCATAGCAGTACTTCTTCTTTGCTTTGTTCGATAGGAAATACCTTGATGTTAATACTACCCCTTGTAGTAAACTTAATAGCATTAGCTACAAGGTTGATAAGCATTTGCTGAAGACGGAGCGCATCGCCAACAACATTTTCGGGCACTGTTGTGTCAATAAAGCAATGAAATGAAAGATTTTTTTCCTGTGCCTTTACCTGTAATGGGTAGATAGCTTTTCGTACCGTATCGGCTACATCAAAATCATGTTCATCAATATGGAATTTGCCCGATTTGATCTTAGAAAAGTCAAGCAGATCATTGATAATGCTTAAGAGGTTTTCTGCAGATTCTTTTATTGATTGGACATATTCTTTTTGGTCGGAGTTGAGGGACGTTTCTAATAACAAATTGCTCATACCCATCACGCCATTCATGGGAGTCCGTATCTCGTGACTCATATTTGCCAGAAAGTTTTCCTGTGCCTCCTTTGCCTGCATTGCTTCTTCCCTGGCCTCCAGCATTTGTATTTGCGTATTCTTCAACTCTGTAATGTCAACAGATACCCCACATATATACTCCACATTTCCATTCTCATCGAACATTGGAAACTTCATTACATACAGATGCTTTATATCATCGTGATATGGAAAGCTGTCTTCGAAGGCAACAATTTTTTTATTTTCGATTACGTCTTTATCGTATGTCTGATACTCAAATAATCTGTCATTAGATCTGAATACTTCCTTTTCGGTGACTTTGTTTTCGTGTTCAATGTATTCTGTAAGCTCACGCATCTTTTTATTGGTGAGCACGTATTCTCCTTTTAGATTTTTTATGTAGATGATATTAGGATTGGTATCGACAACGGCTTGCAGCAAATTTTGTTGCTTGATGCGTTCCTGTTCCAAACTCCTTAATTCCAGTTCTAATAGTTTGCTGTAGTCATTATCCCAGATCATGAATTGTAATTCTTTTAATCTGCCTTCCTCGTCGCTGATGTTATAGAGTCTGCAACCCACCCATTTGTTCTTCTGATCCTTAGTGAAAATTTGTATCTCAATAGTTGTATTGTATTCGCTATCTGATGACGCGTTTTCGATAAGCATAGCAACACTGTCTCTAAACTCAAGTGGCATACAATCAGTTACTGATAACCCTGTCATTTCCTGCGGGGTGTGTCCAGATAAACGCTCTACATTTTTACTAACGAATTTTATGACGCCGTCTATATCAGTAGCGATGGTAGTAATGCCTGATTCTTCAACAATTTTTCGGTAGCGGCCCTCCTGCACAATAGCCCGTTGCTCTGCTTTTATTTTTGTCGTGATATTTTTCTTTAATGCCCAGACGGTATAAAATCCCCCAATGCAAAACGAAACGCTCAATATTACCTTAGATAAAAGATAAAGGCCGCTTTGCACAATGGCAGGATGGTAATAAGTATAAATGCCATCTGCAACAAGCATGGACAAGAAAATGCCAATGCCCACCAGGATGGTTTGACGGAAATTCATAAATTATAGAACGATTTATAACGAAGAGCCCTTATTCTCTTCATTTAGAATTCGCTAATGTATGAAAAAATAATAATGTTTTATAATAGAAGATATATACGAAAAGAGCGGGCTAAGCCCGCTCTTAATTAGTGTTGTAACATTGCCTCTGTAATGTAGTCGAGACCTATTTCAAGTGCATTTTGCTCAATAGGGTTACATTTCTTACGGAGGCCATTCTCTTTTATCAGATCTAAGCCTTTCTGCAGCAATTCATGATATCTTTCGAAGCTTAAGATGGCTTTGTATTTTAGTTCATAAAGTTTAATCGCTATTTCGGGTTCCATCGCTCTATGTGTTATGTTTTAAATTTTTTGTTGCCACCGCTATTCAACTTACAGTTGAGTAGCAGTGTACACTACATCTGTAGTATAAGTACCTGCAGGGTAGCTGAAGCCAGGTGTTGCCTGGTACATTACGCTGAAGGTTTGGTTACCACCGCGGCTACCGTTGGTGATCAGGTTTTGGTTAGCGCTTGTTAAGCCTGCATAAGCTGTAGTAGAGAACGGTGTAGCTACTGTTCCGCTGGTAGCGTTTGCACTTACTTTAAGAGCTAATACACCGCTTACTGGCATAGTAGGAGCAGGAGTGGTAGAACCTGTATAAGAAAAGTTAGCAGAGCTGGTCTTTACCGTTACGCTGAAGTTTTTGTTAGAACGTACTTTCAGT
>MKUO01000012.1 GCA_001897855.1 Bacteroidetes bacterium 43-93 | reverse complement strand
ATCTGCTCCGTTTGCATTACCGCTTCCTGTGAAGGTAAGTTCGATAGCGTTAGACAGGTTCAGGTTAACAGTTTGCGTAGCTGTAGAAGAAACCTGTGCGTTTGCTGCGTAAGTTGAAGTAAGGATAGCTGCGATTGCGATTAACTTTTTCATTTTGTTTGTTGTTTGTTTGTGTTGTTTGTTCGTTTGATGATGCAAAGATGGGGGTATGGCGGCCGCATACAGAAATTTTCAAGGCAGCTTAACCCCTGATTAGCAATCGGTTAACGAGCAATTAACAAGCCTCCAAGGCATAAAAAAAGCCTGTATGCCTTACCATACAAGCTTTTCAAATATTTGGCGACTTATCATTTACCCTTCATCATCAGCATCGTTAACATCCAACTGCGGAGGCGGTGGAGTGGTTATTTGGGCGGCAGAAGTATAGTTGGACACTATTTTATAGATGTTCATATTCACCTCGTGCTTTATCTCATTAAGATGTGCACCAGATGGCAGGGGCTCCTGCACATAATAGCTAACAGATAGCTGAAATACATTCTCCGCAAAACCATCTAACAGTATTTCTATAGGCTCTATCACATATAGGGTATGAAGCATGGCATCGCGCAATTGCTTATTTAATGCCTGCAGATCTGCATGTGCAACCCCATATTTGATATTTACCACCAGTTTCACCCGCCTTGAAAAACGATTGCTGAGGTTCTCCAGGTTTTCATATACCAGCTTTTTATTGGGAATGATGAATGCAGACCCATCAGGTGTACGAAGGCGGGTACTGCGGAAGCCAATACGTTCTATCTTGCCCTCCAGCGTGCCCAGTCGTATACTATCGCCTACCTGGAATGGCTTGTCTGTGAGAATAGTAAAAGCAGCGAACAGGTTTTCTACGCTTTCTTTTGCTGCCAGGGCTATGGCTACACCACCAATACCCAGCCCGGTGATCAGTGCCGGTATGTTGACATGAAATACGCTGCCCAGTATCCAGAATATGCCAATGGTCCACAGCAATACTTTTACTACATCCTTAACGATGGGCAATAACTGCATCCGCTCCTTATTATCATCGTCGGTAGCTTTCTGTTTTTGAACGTGATATACAAAATCTACAATTCGCGACAGTAGTATAGTGGTGTAGACGATAATAAGGAAAAGAAAAACATGGTCTACAATATCGCCAAAGCGTACTGCCAGTTCTTCATGCTTGTTCTTGATACGATGCAGCAGGAAGCTGCCTAGCAATACATTAAGCTGGTTGATGGCAATGTAAAACAATATCACCTGCAATAAGGCCTCAAAAGGCTTTTGCAGCATATCGCTGAATACCTTACCGTGATTCTGATCTGTAAACTTGTTGGTGATCCTGGCTATGAACCTCGCTATCAATTTTGCAAGAGGTTTCTTGACCAGTAATGTAGCCAGTATGATAACAACACATAGGAGGAGATTCGATAAACGCTCCCCTCCTATTCTTGTCTGGAGATTACTCCAATCTATTTGCAGCAATGTGTTCATTTACAACGGCTAAATTCCGTTATAAAGTTATACTGAAACGTTAAACTCTCGTAATGCATCATTGAGACTGGTCTTCAGGTCTGTTGATGCCTTGCGCTGGCCGATGATCAATGCGCAGCTTACCTGGTATTCCCCGGCAGGAAACTTCTTAGTATAGCTACCCGGTATTACCACGCTACGTGCCGGCACCCTGCCTTTATATTCTACCGGTTCTGCACCGCTTACATCTATGATCTTGGTACTTTGCGTAAGTACTACATTGGCACCCAGTACCGCTTCTTTTTCTACCACTACGCCCTCTACCACTATACAACGGGAACCTATAAAGCAGCCATCTTCTATCACTACAGGAGAAGCCTGTAACGGTTCTAACACACCGCCAATGCCTACACCACCGCTTAGGTGCACCCCTTTGCCTATTTGCGCGCAGGAGCCTACAGTAGCCCATGTATCTACCATCGTTCCCTCATCAACAAAAGCACCAATGTTTACATAAGACGGCATCAATACCACATTCTTAGCTATATAAGCGCCATAACGGGCCACAGCATGAGGAACGGCACGCACACCAAGAGAAGCATAATCCTTCTTCAGCAGCATCTTATCATAAAACTCGAAAGGCTCTACCGACCAGGTTTGCATTTGCTGAATGCCGAAATAAAGCAGGATAGCCTGTTTTACCCATTGGTTAACTTCCCAGCCGTTAGCACCGGGCTGCGCTACACGCAGGCGGCCTTTATCTACCTCTTCTATCACTGCACGAACGGCATCTTTGTATTGTTCGTCTTTGAGAAGTTCCCTGTTTTGATAAGCAGCCTCTATCATCTGGTGCAAATTTGCCTGCATATAGTTTGTATATTTTGGCGCGAAAATAAGAAAGCCCGGAGTAAAAAGCGGCTAAAGTCTTTCGGGCCGGGTTAAAATAAAAAACCCCGCGAATTGTGCGGGGCTTATTCTGTGGAAGCACACGGGATCGAACCGCGGACCCCCTGCTTGTAAGGCAGGTGCTCTGAACCAGCTGAGCTATGCTTCCGTTCCTTTCAGAAAGGATTGCAAAGATAGGCAGCTTTATGATTTCTCCAAAACCTTTCTCAAAAAATTTTACTTGTTATATGTCCCGGGCATATCATCATCAGGAAATAGTTGTAATGACCCATAATGCCACTGATGAAATAAATATCCAGAGTAATATCCCCTGTAATAATGGCTTTATACCTACCGACCTGAGAGCAGCAAAGGACAAACCACTACCTATAAGAAATAAGGTAAGCGTTAGGCCTGCTTTTGCAACAGTAACAATATATGCATCCACCATGGCTATAGCAGGCAGGTAAGTATTAGCTACCATTGCTATGATGAACAGGAAGATGAACCAGGGTATCTTCACTTTCCCTTTGCCTGTCTTAAACAGGAATGCCATGCCTAATGATACCGGGATGATCCAGAGGGCACGTGCAAGCTTTACGGTTGTAGCCACTTCTAAAGCATGAGGTCCGTACTTACCTGCCGCACCCACTACCGAGCTGGTATCGTGTATAGCTATTGCAGCCCAAAGCCCAAATTGTGTTTCTGAAAGATGTAGATAGTGACCAATAACAGGGAAAAGAAAAAGTGCTATAGAGTTAAGGATAAATACGGTTCCTAATGCGACTGATATCTGTTTCTCCCCTGCCTTGATAACAGGCGATATGGCTGCGATAGCACTACCGCCGCAAATTGCCGTGCCCGACGATATTAGTATGGATGTCTTACGATCTATCTTAAAAAGCCTGCCTAATATAAAACCCAGCAACAGGGTGGTTGCAATCGACACAATGGTAAACATGATGCCTTCCTTACCTGCCTTTAATGCGCTATGTACATTCATACCGAAACCAAGCCCTACCACGGAAACCTGCAACAATATCTTTGTAGCCTTGCCATTGAGGTACAGGTATGGGTGCCCTAAAGTATTGGCAAAAACTATCCCTAATGCCAATGCGAGTGGTGCAGACATAAACGGAGTAAGACAGATAGCTGCGGCTAAAATGAAAATAGCTTTACGTGCAGACGGATCTATACGAAGCAGCTTTTGATGAACCTGGTGATCGCTATTGATGGTTTGCATATCCTTTATATTTATGCATACAAAGGTCTGCATTATACATAACCTATACTAATTACTATTGGTACTGACAAATAACTTTTAGTTATGTGACTTTGCGAACTTCAAGAAAAGGGCAACGAGGCGTGATGGTTGCCCATGAGGATGAATAGCATACAATGGCCTTGTTATATTTATGCCTTTCACCCCGGCTATATTATAAAGGCCTTCTTCGTGCTGTGTTATGGCATAACGCGATATAAAAGAAACACTATCAGAATGAAGTATATAGGACTTGATAGCTTCTGTACTATCCAGCTGGATGTCTATCATAAGATCCTTCGATGATACTTTGGCTTTTTTAAGTGCCTGCATGATGACCTCGAGCGTACCCGAACCTGGTTCCCTCATTACCCATGACATCTTATAGAGATCGGCAATGGTGGTAGTCTTTCTATTTAAAGCGGGATTAGCTTTCCTGCCTGTCAATACCAATTCATCATTAGCAAAGGGTATGTATTTTATTAGCCTGTTGCGGGTAAAGCCTTCAATAAAACCAATATCAATACTTCCGTTCAATAAAGCAGCTTCTACATGCTCAGTATTGCCGCTGTCAATTTTCAGCACCACATCAGGATAAGCAATTTTAAATGCGGCTATTATTTTAGGCAATACGTACTGCATAATAGTGGTGCTTGCACCAACGTGCAATGTACCCTTCCATTCATTATCTGCGGTACCCATGTTCTGCTCTAACTCCTCCTGTAGCTGTGCCATCCGGGTAGTGTATTTATATAAAGTTTTGCCCGCATCGGTCAGGATGATGCTATTACCTCTACGTTCAAACAAACGTGTCTTATAATATTCCTCCAATGTTTTTATATGCTTGGTAACAGCAGGCTGTGTGATGTACAACTCTTCTGCAGCCCTTGTATAACTAAGCCTGCGGGCTACGGCATTAAAAACCTGCAATCTGAAATCGAATATCATAATGTGCCTTGAAAAACTAAGCTACGAAATTGGCTGAACTCTGAATACCGAAACGATTACCAGCTTACCGCCTTTTGAAACCACAGGTTTTTAGTATATTGTATATTGATTTCTAGTCCTACCATTTGACAATGAAAGATTGTTGATTGGAAACACCCATAGTCTTGTGGGTGTTTTTTTATTCTTAGTTCGAATCGCAAAAAGAAAAGACCCGGCAATTAGCCGAGCCTTCGCAAATAGCATCTTTATATTTATTAAGGTACCAGGGTAATAGTGCCAATGTCTGTAACAACACCATAGCTTACTGCTACATTGGTTTTAGTATAAATCTTCAAAGTACTAATGCCGGGATCTACCATGATGGTATAGGTGCCATCGGCAAGGCCGCTAAACATAAAATACCCGTCAACAGCATTGGGTATCGCCGCCATCGTATCCGTACCTTGTATTGCATAAACAGTAGCCATAGCATTTAAAGGAAGCACATACCCTTTAATACGGCCATTGGTAACTGCGCTATATGCACGCACTACAGGCTTCAGCTTATAGGAGCCGTTACCTGTTTGTACGATAGATTTTGCGGCATCAAAATCAAGCCAGATGTCATAAGAGCCACCGGCTGTGAATGTTTGGTTCAAATTTAGTTTGAGACCGCTTTCCTGTGCAGATGGTGTGTTTAGAGGATAACTGGTTCCATTTACCACTATTGAGTTATTGCTACCCAATATCAATCTTATCTGTGCTACAGTGCCGGCAGGAACAGATGCCCTTGCAAGCAGCGTATCCAGGCCATTTCTAAATTGCAATATATCGTATATGCCCTGCCTTACAGGCGTAAGTGTAACGGCCGCGCTCCCATTCATCGTCACTTCTATCTGCTGAACATCCAGATAAATGTGATCGTAAATTGCAGGACCATCTGTAAGATGCATGTTTACCTGTGCTGTACCATTGGAATTGGTCGTGCCGTTATTGTTATCCGATTTCTTGCACGATGTACTGAAAGCAGCTAAAGCAATAGCCGCTACAATTGCTATTTTTTTCATATCCCTATATTTTAAAAGTCAATTAGACAAAAATCGAGCCAGCATACCCACATAATTATTTAGAATACAATAGGTTATCATGGCATTATTTTATATTATCTGCAATAAAAGATACTGTTATGAAAAAGCTTATTCCCGTATTTGCACTGGCTATTGCAACATTGTCTGCCAGTGCACAGGAAGTAAAAAAAGAGATCAAAAAAGACGCTAATGCTGTAGGTAATAAAACAGCAGAGGTAGCTTCTAAGACTGCTGCTACCGTTACAGACCAGGTATACAAAGATAAAGTAGGGCCCAACGGAGAAAAGATCTATATAGACAACCATAGTAAATATTACTATGTAGATAAAAAAGGCCACCACCAATACATTACCAAAGCTCAAATGAAGCCAAAACAGGAAAAATAAGCCTGATTACCCCCATTATAATAGCGGCCACCTTGTAAAAGGTGGCTTTTTTGTAATACAATATTGCAATAGATACAGCCGGTTTGCTATTTTTACCTCACCTAAACAAACCTTTGCTATAAAATGATAGACGTAATTATTATTGACGACGAACCCGGTTGTGTATCTAACCTGAAGTATTACCTGGGCAAATACTGCCCGGAAATAAATATTGTTTCTGAAGGCTACACCGTTACTGATGCTAAAAACATCATCAAAACAAAAACCTTTGACCTAGCTTTCCTGGATATTGAGCTGATGAATGAAAATATCTTTTCGCTATTTAACGATAACAAGGAACACAATTTTGATATAGTATTTGTTACGGCCTACGAAAGCTATGCGGTAAAGGCATTTAAGGTGCAGGCATTTGATTACCTGATGAAGCCATTGCTGAAGGCGGACGTGCTGGAATGCTATAAAAAGATACTAAGACGCTTTGCCGATAAAAAAAACACCCAGCAAACAGGAAACCCAGATGCCAGCAACCTGGTATTGCGTAATGGCGAGAAAGTCTATGTAATAAAGTATGAGGATGTGATATACCTGAAAGCGAGTGGCGTATATACACAAATAGCTTTTGAGCACGCGGGCAAGATAAAAAGTATTACTATCAGCAAACCCATTGGCGACCTGGAAAAGGAATACGGCCACTCTTTTTTCTTCAGAGTACATAAATCGTACATCATTAACCTGAACAAGATAGCAGAGATCAACAAATCAGATATTGTAACCGTACGCATTGGCGACGATCTTTGGATACCTGTTGCCAAACGCAGAACCCGAGAATTCTTTACTTTCCTCGAAACTCAATAATACCAAGACGTGTATAGGATACTGTTTTTTTTGTTGACATGGACATTGTATTGCAGCACTATACACGCACAGCAACACTATACCAAATCAAACGGGTTACTAAGCAATACCGTTTATAACTCCTTCCGCGATAGCAGGGGCTATATTTGGTTTTGTACTGACAAAGGTGTGAGCCGTTTTGATGGTAAGAATTTTAAAAACTATACCACTGCTGATGGCATACCGGATAATTCTATCGTAAATTTTTTTGAAGACAGGGCAGGCAGGTTATGGTTGTTTTGTGTAAATGGCGCCAGTTGCTACATCTACCACGAAAAAGTATTCACAGCATCCAACAGCAAAGTACTCGCTAACCTTCCTGTGGTAGCTTTTCAGCGTACGATGTGCGATGGAGATGATTCTACAATGTACATAGGCTACTCAAGGGGTCCGTTAATAAAACTCAATTTAAATAACGGAGCCGTTACAGATATCACTCCTGACACGGCAGTAGTGATACCGGCCATGCAATACATGCATGATACCTTATACGTTTATGATACATGGAATGGTTGCATTAAATACTATCACGATAAGATCATTAGCATAAATAATGATCGCGTGAATATCAGTTCCTGCTATGGTATTACCCGATTTACGACATACGGAACTAAAACAGATGTCTATAAAAACGCTACGCTGGTAGCCTCGGTAGACCACCCCACTATGCAGACTGTTATAAAGATTGTCCCGTATGATAATAACAGTTTTTTTTCCTGTACACGAGATGGGCTGTTTTTGGTAGATTATACCCATCACCGGAAAAGACCGATATGGACAGGGATAAAAGTTACCAGCATCTCTCAGAGTATTTCCGGCAATTATTGGGTTACTACATTGGACAAAGGAATATACCAGCTAAACAGGCAAATATTTGATGTGCCTCTTATAGCAGAGCTGGGTGAAGATGACCTGTTACAATGCAACGATCATCTCCTAAGAGTGCATAATGATAGCCTTTATTCTTTTGACAGAACATCCCTGGCACAGGAAGCTATTAAATGCAAATATGAAACATCATGGAATATTGCGGCAGAAGACGATGATTATCTTATTTACAATCAATATAACAATACTGTTTTCCTCAATAGAAAAACGGGCATAGCCTACAAAAATTCATTTACTCCAACTATTGCCGGGCGATTACCGGCATATTCTGTTTGTATTCCGCACGATAATGGCCAATACTACGTTGCGACTCCCTTTGACTATGCAAACCTGTTCATAACAAATGGGAAAGCCCATTATACGTTTGACCATTACTTAGCCGAAAGAAACGGACAAAGAGTAAAAGGATGCCTGTTTAACAGGCATCTTTACATGCTTACCAGCAATATCCTCCGTGAAATTGACGCAAATGGCAATAATGAGAAAACCATAGATAGATATACAGACCTGGCTCCGCTGGATATATTCTGTTTTAACAACCATATCATGGTTACCGCTGCTGATAAGATCATTGTGTACACGCAGGGAACAAAAAAGAGGACTATATACAGTCTTAACGGGCTTGGCTTATCAAATATAGTACGTGCATCGGGCAATAAGTTCGTTGCAGCTACCAACACCGGCTACCAGCTTTTAACGTTCTTAGATACTCCCGCCAAACTTATATATGAGCACATTGTTTCGCCTTTTAACAGTTCCGATATCAGCTATGTATATAATTGCGGCCCCCATCTGCTCATGAATGTTAATAGCAACCTGTACAAGGTAGATCCTACAATCATTAATACACATATTACCAGGCCAGTGTTTTTCATTAATAATGTACTGGTAAATAATATCAAAGACACCAGCCGGCATATTATTCTTAACAATACCGGCGGCAATAACATCTTTATATCGCTCAGTCCACTATACTTTGGCAATCCCAATATCAGCTATAAGTACCGTTTTATTAAAGATCACAATAACAGCCAATGGTTCTATAGCGATGGCGGGGAGTTCAACTTGTCGCTGCCATCATACGGAGATTACAAGATAGAATTCGCTGCCGTTGCTGATAATAACAATACCTCTGCATCACAATTCCTGTACGTAAGCTGGCCTCCGCCCTTTTATCTCACCTGGTGGTTCTTTACCATTATTGGTTTGTTGTTTGTTGCACTGATAGTGTACATGGTGTATTTAAATAACGAGAGAAGGAAGCTTAAATTTGAAAAAGAAATGGATCAGTTGCAGTTGGAGCATAAAGCCATCAACTCACTGCTCAATCCGCACTTTGTGTTTAATGCCATCAACAACATACAAAACCTGGTAAACAAATACCGGGTAGATGATGCCAATGAATACCTGGCACGCCTCAGCAGGCTGATACGGCAGAATATAGAGAACCTCCAGTTCAACCTCATTACCGCAGACAAAGAACTAAGCCTGATACGCAACTATATCTACCTGCAAAACCTGCGCTTTAATGATAAGATACACTTGCAGATAAACAACACTGCCGATGCAGATAAGCTATGCCTGCCACCACTGCTGATACATACCTTTGTAGAGAACTCTGTAGTGCATGGATTCTCTCCCGATATCAAAGACTTTACCATCACTATAGATATACACCCCGATGGTAAGGATTATGTATCTATCAACATCACAGATAACGGGCTGGGGCTAAACAAACCTACACAGGCACAGCAGGTGCTCAAAGACAAAACATCCATTGGCGTAGATGCCACCAGGCGCAGGCTGCAGAAGCTATCTGAATTCTATAAAGTGCAATACAAGCTGGATATTACCGACAGGCAGGCGACAGAAGGCACCTCCGGCGCAAGGGTTTCTATCCGTTTTTATGCTCATTTTGGCAACTTATTACCCGTTAACTAAAATGCGAAAGAGGTATAAAATATTTCTGATCTCATTCATAGCAATTCTGTCTTGCACTTTCGTACGGGCACAGCAGCACTACACTACCGCCAACGGGTTGCCAAGCAATACTGTTTACAATTCTTTTCGTGATAGCAAGGGTTATATTTGGTTTGGTACGGACAAGGGTGCTTGCAGATTTGATGGTAAGAACTTTAAAATCTATGCTACAGAAGATGGCCTGCCCGATAATTCTGTTATAGACTTCTTTGAAGATATTAAAGGAAGATTATGGCTTTATTGCTTCAATGGTGGCGGATGCTATATATATAACAATAAGGTGCACAATGCCGGTAACGACAGGTTGCTTGCTAAAATGCCGGCAGTATCATTCCAACGGGTTATGTGCAACGGGGCCGATTCTTCTCTATATATCGCTTACACCAATACCCCACTTTTAAAAGTAACGGATACCACCATAAGCACACTAATGATGTACCATGTTGCAAGAGGCAAACCTCAGCCGGCACTCTGCGCGTTGCAATACGCAAAAGATACGCTATATGTGTATGATCAGACAAATTCTTGCACTAAGCTATATCATGATAAATACGCCGGATCTATATCGATGCCTCTTTCCATGACTTTTATTGACGGGCAGACGCAATACATAGTACATGATGATACAGTTTTTATTAATAAAGACAATCGCCGGGTAGCTTCTTATAGCAGCAAAAACATAGGATACTCAAAAATCATTAAAATAGTTACTCGCGATGCGCATAGCTTTTTCGCATGCACCCATAATGGGCTCCTGCTGGTAGATTTTATCAACCACACTCAAACCTGGCTTCTAAAAGACCTGAAAATCTCCAGTATTTGCCAAAGTATATCCGGCAACTATTGGGCAACTGCATTAAACAAAGGAATTTACAAACTAAACAGGGAGCTCACCAGCATAGAACCTATCACTAATATTGCAGAAAGCGATCTGCTACAAAAAAATGACAACCTGTACCGTGTCACTACAGACAGTGTTTATAGTTTCAATACATCAACACTCCGGCAAGAACCGATCAGGGTAAAATATAACAGTGCCTGGAAGATACTCGGGGAAAACGGCCATTACCTGGTTTGCGCAACCAACACAAATACCATTCTTATTGACAAGAAAACCGGAATTATCTATGACAAAGTGTGGGAAAAAGCAAAACCATGGAAGGATGATAAGGAACTTGTAAGGCCGGTAGCCGGGTACTTCATACCGGTTGATAAAAACAAGCTGTTCTTTTCGGGAAATGTACAATACTATTGCGCTCGCATCGAGAATAATTATGCTTACTGGGATGCCGACTTCCTTACGCATGAAGCCAAGTTGTTATGCCCAAAAAAATGTGCATCGAACGGCCGTATTTACGTTCTTTCTGCTGTTGACTTGCTGGAGTTTGACCCTGCAACTAATAAAACAATAAAGATCGATTCTTTTTACAATCACTATTTACCTTCTGATCTCTTTTGTTTTGACAATCATATTGCAGTTACATCTTCTGCCGGTAAAATGATCTTGTACACCCTTGGTTCCCGCAAAAGGGCCATTTATGATTTTAACGGTAAGGGAATAAGCAATATCATTTCTCTTAGCAGGAACAAGCTCATCGTTGTTACAAACAAAGAATACAAGATACTTACACTCACCGACGCAACGAAGAATATTTCAATGCAATCCATTACCTATCCCTTTAACAGCGCTGAAATAAACCAGGTATATATCTGTGGCACTAACCTGCTAATGGCGGTTAATAATAACCTGTATAAAGTAGATCCAAAACTCATTAATACACATATTACCAGGCCTGTGTTTTTCATTAATAATGTACTGGTGAATAATGTTAAAGACACCAGCCGGCATATTACCATCAACGACAAAGGCAATAGCAACATTACTATATCTCTCAATGCCCTATACTTTGGCAACCCCAATATCAGCTACAAATACCGTTTTATTAAAGACAATAATAGTAGCCAATGGTTCCATAGCGATGGCGGGGAGTTCAACTTGTCCCTACCCTCATACGGAGACTACAAGATAGAATTCGCTGCCGTTGCTGATAATAATAATACTTCCGCATCACAATTCTTGTATGTAAGCTGGCCTCCGCCCTTCTATCTCACCTGGTGGTTCTTTACTATTATTGGTTTGTTGTTTGTTGCGCTGATAGTGTATATGGTGTATTTAAATAACCAGAGAAGGAAGCTTAAATTCGAAAAAGAAATGGATCAGTTGCAGCTGGAGCATAAAGCCATCAACTCCCTGCTCAATCCCCACTTTGTGTTTAATGCCATCAACAACATACAAAACCTGGTAAACAAGTACCGCGTAGATGATGCCAATGAATACCTTGCACGCCTCAGCAGGCTGATACGGCAGAATATAGAGAACCTGCAGTTCAACCTCATTACAGCAGATAAAGAACTAAGCCTGATACGCAACTACATCTACCTGCAAAACCTGCGCTTTGGCGATAAGATACACTTGCAGATAAACAACACTGCCGATACAGATAAGCTATGCCTGCCACCGTTGCTGATACATACCTTTGTAGAGAACTCTGTAGTGCATGGCTTCTCTCCCGATATCAAAGACTTTACCATCACTATAGATCTACACCCCGACGGCAAGGATTATGTATCTATCAACATCACAGATAACGGGCTGGGGCTAAACAAACCCAAACAGGCACGGCAGGTGCTCAAAGATAAAACATCCATTGGTGTAGATGCCACCAGGCGCAGGCTGCAGAAGCTATCTGAATTCTATAAAGTGCAATACAAGCTGGATATTACCGACAGGCAGGCAACAGAAGGCACCTCCGGCGCAAGGGTTTCTATCCGTTTTTATGCCCATTTTGGCAACTTATTACCCGTTAGTTAAGTATTTCTACCGTTAATTAAACATGTCTTGCCCACAGTATCAGGGAGTTATACCTTTGATCTATACAAACACCAGCTATAAGCCCGGCCCTATTAACTACCCTTACATTAACCGCCGATGCCGCCCTTATGTACCCTTTCGTTATAGCTAACTTGCTATGAGAAACTACACACAAGGAAAAAGGATAGCCCCCTATTGCTACCCTTTTTTTGTGTTTTTATACATTTCGTACGTTATAGCTTATTCTCTTTGTCAACAATATCCTTCACCACTCTATCCAGTTTCTCTGCCATGGATTTGATGCCCTGCATGGTTACTTTATTGGCAGGATCCTGCGGGTTATCGGGATTGAATAGCTGCGAAAGCCCCAGTATAGTAGCTACCGGGCCACGTATATCGTGCGATTGTGTATGCGCTATATCATCCAGCATATCCGATTGTTCTTTGATGCGCTCTACCTGTATCTCTATACGTGTCAGCAAGGCCTTCTTTTCGCGCAGCAATACCTTGCTAGACCGTCGGTAGTACCATGCCAGCCTCAGTACCACTAGTGTAATGACTACCAGCAGCGCTATACCGGTGTAGAACAGCTTGCGTTCATTTCGCTTGTTGCGTTCCTGCAGTTGCTCAATGATAATCTGCTTATCGCGCAGCTTCAGTTGCCTGTCGGTTTCCAGCTGGGCTATGCGCACTTTATGCTCCAGCGAAAATAAAGTATCGTGCAGGGCTACATAGTCTTTATAATGTACCAATGCCTCTTTATACTTACCTGCTGCCAGGTATGCGTCCGACAGGTATTGCTCAAACTCCATCATAGGGCCGGTAAAACTGGTCTTTTCGCATATACTGATGGCACAGTGCAGGTAGCTGATGGCGCTATCCAGGTATTGTTTTTTATTGACGGCAGGCTTATAGATGGTATCGGTAACCATGGCATAATAGGTTTCGCCGAGATTGCCCACGCTTATTGCAATAGCGTTATCGATCTTTTGCTGCACGCTCATATCCAGTGCCAGGCGCTGATATGCTATAGCCCTCGGGTAATCGTGCATATGGCTATATACATAGCCTATGTTCTCTATATTTACCTGCTCTGATTTCTTAAAGCCATGCCTTTGGTTGATGTCCCGCGCCTGCTGATGATAACTTAATGCCTCTTTATAATTGCCCATGGCATCATGCACCATACCTATATTGCCCAGGTTCCTTGCTACAGAGGCAGTATCCTGCAGCCGGCGATATACCTGCATTGCTGCATTATAGTACTGCATAGCAGTGGTAAAATCCTTCCTTTCAAAGTATAGCGAACCTATATTCTCTTCTATCACCGCAATACTGCCGCTATCGTGCAGCTCTTCGTGGGCATGTAGTGCGCGGAAATCGTAATCCAGCGCTTTGGGGTAATCGCCCTGCACCTGGTACACCAGCGATATATTGGCATATACCGAGGCTATCCCTTTTTTATTCTTCTGATGCTCGTAAGATGTGACAGCCTTAAAGTAATTACTCAATGCCTGCTGATGCTCTGACCGCGTGCCGTAGTTGATGCCCAGCATGGTGTAAGAGGTGGCAATACCTTTTTCCCAATGCAGTTGCTGCGCCAGCGATAGTGCCTGCTGTGCATAGATGATGCCCTGTGCGGGATCTACATTATAAAAGGCATAGGATAGATCATACAGATTCTTTACCCGGTTGGTATCGGCTTTCGGGCTATTAGCCAGGTTTCCCTTTAGTGAATCTATAATGGCCTGGCTTTGTGCCGATGCCCAAACAGGCATACAACACAATAGCAGCAGCAATGCTATCTTATGCATATCGGGTTTTCTCCGGGTGAAAAATAAGAAAATAAAATGCCGGGACAAACGCCCGGTAAATAAGTTAATAGTATTATTTTATAAACAGCTTAAAATCAGCATCCGATCTGTTACAATGGCAATGTAAAATCCTGAAACGCTTCCAGCAACACAGCGATACCCATTACTACAAGTGACAACAGTACCAATAGCGGGGCTGCGGCAGTATCTTCTTTTCTGTTTCGGCTGTTATGCACCGCAGATGCCAGGTTAGCTGCATACATCAGGGCAATAAAAGGGCGATCAGGGTATTGATATGTATCCAGCAATATAGATACCGGCACGAATAACAGAAAAGATATTACGGGTATATAGGCAGCCAACAGATTATATATCTTCTCCATCACACCTGCTATCTGTTGCCATTGCATAAATATTGCATACAGCAGATCGGCACAGGCTACAATTGCCAGTGTACATAGAGCAATTGATATAGCAGGCTCCTTAAAGCCTGTATCTAATGCACGCAGGCCCAATAATACCAACCCGAAAAGCAAAGTATTACGACCATACTTCATGCCAATACGCGATAATGGAATGCCGACCAAATACCAGGCTATAACCGGCAAAAAAACAAGTCCCAATATTAATGTTGCTATCATTTAGGTAAACTAATTAACGTAAAATCAGCTATTCGTTTTATGTCGAAAAATATATTTTGGATAATTGTCCAAATGTTCTGTAAATTTGTCCAAATGTTTGTAATTATAAAATACCTATCACCAATTTATGACAAATTTGACAGGGGACAACTACGTCCCGCACGAAGATCCGAACCATGAGGGTAACTCCCAAAACAATGGCGAAAATCCCAAACCTGTAAAACCCGACAGCGAAGAGAACTTTGACTTTGAACGCAAACTGCCACTGCCCATCACCGTCAACCCGAAGATAAACCTGGAGGCATTACTAAAAGAAGCAGAATGGATCCTGAGCCTGCCCAAGCCCAAAGAGAAAGGACTGTTTACCGTAATGAGCTGTAATGAATGGATGGAGCAAGCCAGCAGAAGGCCGATACCCAATATGCTCTTCAGCGAGTTTTGGTACGAGGGAGAGCTGTGTATGCTCTTCGCAGACACCAACACGGGCAAGAGCATCCTTGCCGTGCAGATAGCAGACAGCATCAGCAGGGGGATACCTATACCGGGGTTTAAGATAACGGCACAGCCACAAACGGTGGTGTACTTCGACTTCGAGCTGTTCGACAAACAATTTGAAGCACGGTATAGTAACAATTTTACACAACATTATTGTTTCGACAAGAACATGTACCGCAGTGAGCTGAGTAATGATATGGATATGCCCAAAGAGTTTGAGACCTTTGAGGAATACCTCTACTTCTCGCTGGAGAAAACGATACTGGAGACCAAGACCCGTGTACTGGTGATAGACAACGTAACCTACCTAAAAAGCGAGACCGAACGTGCCAAAGATGCCCTGCCCCTGATGAAGCACCTGAAGGACATCAAGAAGAAATTTGAGCTGAGCATACTGGCACTGGCACACACCCCGAAGCGCGATATGAGCAAACCCCTTACCCGCAACGATCTACAGGGCAGTAAGATGCTCATCAACTTTGCAGACAGTGCTTTTTGTATAGGCGAGAGCAGCCGCGATAAAAGCCTGCGCTACCTGAAGCAGATAAAAGCCCGCAACACAGAGCACATCTACGATGGCGACAATGTATGCCTCTGCCGTATAGAAAAGCCCTTCAACTTCCTGGGCTTTACCCATGCCGGTAATGGTACGGAGCGGGAGCATCTGCGGGAGCAAGACACCAAAGACCGCGACTTCTTAATAGCCGAGGTGAAAAGATTGAGTGGTGAGGGTATGACGCAACGGGAGATAGCAGCGGAATTGGGGATAGGGAAGGGAACGGTAAGTAAATACCTCGGGATCTAATCTTGCCCACGTTTGCCCACGTGCCCACGATGCCCATAGTGTGGGCGTGGGCAAAACAACCACAGTCATTGCGAGGAACGAAGCAATCTCACATTATGAAGGAGTTACGAATCTGAATATTTGGTAATTTTAAAGATGACAACTACCAAGACCAAACCTCAACCTGAAAAGAAAAAGTGTTTTATCATTACGCCTATCGGTGGAGACAGTTCTAACACAAGATTAAGAGCAGAAGGGCTAATTCAAGCTGTGATATTACCCGTACTTAAAGAATTGGACATTGAAGGGCATGCAGCGCATCACATTGAAGCATCGGGATCTATTACAAAGCAGGTGATACAGCGTATAGTAAATGATGACCTGGTGATTGCAAACCTTACAGAACTTAACCCCAATGTGATGTATGAATTGGCGGTACGCCATGCCAAACGCAAGCCGGTTGTTGTGGTTGCAGAGAACGGTACTAATCTACCTTTTGATATAGCACAGGAAAGAACATTGTTTTATACAAATGATATGTTAGGCGTAGAATTATTAAAGCCAAAATTGAAAGCTGCCATTGAAAAAGCATTAGAAGATGAGAATCCTGATAATCCAATATATAATGCAATTGAGGATAGTATTATGCGGGAGGTTGCGGTTGCTAAAAGTACTGATACCGAGAGGTATATACTTGACAGGTTAGATGAAATAGACAGAAAGCTTTCGAATGAGAGTAGCTTTGAAAATGCTTATAATTCTAATTCTCTTTTTAAAACAAGTGATAGGGTCTTTTTGACGATTATTACTGATGAAGAATATACTGTCAATAACGTGGAATTAAAATTAATTGATTTGGTAAGCGAAAAAAGTGGGTTGTCGATAGGTATTTTAGATGTAAAAAAAATTAGGCGCAAAGAGTTTATAATTCATATAATATGCTTCAGCCCTAATAATTTACCTTCCATAGTTAATGCGTTTCAAATGAGTCCATGGGTGAAACTTGTTTTGGATGTTAAAAGCGACATTCAATTTTAATCTGCCCACGCCCACACTGTGAGCATCGTGGGCACGTGGGCAAGCGTGGGCAAAGCATCCCCCACCCCGTCATCCTATGTTTGCAAACAGACAAGTATAGAGTAAATTAAACATTGCAGAAGAAAGGGTAAAGGCTAAGACTG